>NZ_JACIIX010000045.1 GCF_014205675.1 Novispirillum itersonii | reverse complement strand
GCCTGCCGGGCGTAGGCCGTCGCGAAGGCGTAGGGGTCGGCGTTCACCACGCTTTCGTGACGGTGGGGCGAAGCCGGGGGGGCGGACGGTGCGGCAGTGATGCCGGCCTTTTTCTGGCGGGCCTCACGGGCACGCTCCAGCAGGGCCGTCAGGGTGTCTTTCAGGGAGGTCATGACAGCCCCCCGAAGTACATGTAACCCGTATAAAGTGTGGTATAGAGGCAGATGACCACCATCAGGCGGCTGGTGCGGTTCAGCGATTTGAAGAACGACAGGAGGCGTGACGGGAAATGCGCAACACGGATGAGCCGGGATTTTTTGAAATTAGTGACAGATGGTTCGATCTGACCGGGGACTTTTGGCTTTTCGCCTGCGTCATGGTGGCTCTTGGCCTCCTTGGGGAATACGTCTATGGCGGGATCTGGCAGATCCGCCTTGCGATGCTCGTCGCTTCGGTTGCCTTCGGGGTCTACGCTTTCTGGAAGTTGTTCCTGTGAGTGCAGTCCTTCAGACAGCTTGAGGCAGTGCCCGGAAAGCAGCCCTCCGAAAAATTGAAAGAAGAAAGCCCCACGACTGGCGAGCCAGTCCGGCATTCCCACGTTTGTGCCAGCAACGAAGGGGATCCAGATCAAGGCCGAGAAGAAAATCAGGGTGGTTGCAAACAGGATTTCATGGTCCTGAAGCAGGCGGCCTGTGACCCGATCCGTGGTTTCCGGTCTGCTGAAAACCCCGACCGTCAGCAGGCCCGCAGTCATCACCAGAGCCGCGTCAGGGCCGGAGATCAGCAGGATCATCAGGCCGCAGACAATCGGGCCGGTTTCCAGAACGTTCCTGACCGTTTTCAACGGCAGAATGAGGGTGGGTTTGGTGTCGTTCATGACCAGTCAAACCCCCGCGAATTGAAGGGTGGACTTGCCCGGAAAAAGTGGAGAGCGGACTTCTAAAATTTGTTAGGAGTTTGATCCATGAAGGACGCAAAGAAAACATTAGGTGGCCGTGGCC
>NZ_JACIIX010000044.1 GCF_014205675.1 Novispirillum itersonii | reverse complement strand
CCTGCCTTGAGCAGGGCGTTTGCCATGACGATGAGCTTTCGCATGATGGCGGTGATGGCGACTTTTGCTGGTTTTCCAGCGCCGACGAGTTGGTCGTATTTGGCCTTGAGATCGGGATTGAAACGCATGGCGACCAAGGCCGGCATGTAAAGTGCCTGGCGGACGTTGGCGCGTCCGCCCCGGATGAAAGCCTTCCCGGTCCAGCGCCCTGATTGTCTTGCGACCGGCGCCAGGCCGGAAAGACTGGCGGCCTGTCCGGCTTCCATGGCACCGAGTTCGGGCATCTCGATCAGCAGGACAAAAGCGGTCAGGCGAGCGACACCCGGAATGCTGACCAAGATGTCGAAGCGGCGGGCAAGTTCGGCATCGCCCTGGATGCGGCTTTTGATCTCGGCCTCGATGGCGGTCATCTGCCGTTCGATATGCCTCAGGCGCTCGGCGCTCTGACGCTTGAGCACAGTCAGGCTGGCGGCCTTGCTGCGGTTCTTTGCCGCCGTGCGATCCTTGACCAGTGCCTGGCGAGCAAGGTGCAACTGCTTCAACTCGGCAATGATTGCGGTGTGCGCGGGGCGAACCTCCAACTGGAGAAGCGCCCCCATCCGGGCCAGTAGGGCCGCATCCAGGCGGTCGGTCTTGGCCAATTTTCCGGTGGCTTCGGCAAAGCGCCGGGCCTGCCGGGGATTGACTTTCGCAACCGGCAATCCCGCCTTGGCCAGGGCACGTTCAAGGGCGCCGTGGTAAGGGCCGGTCGGCTCGAAGACGACCCGGCTTGCACCCGTGCCGATCCAGCCAATCAGGGCCTTGAAGCCAGCCTTGTCGTTGGCGAACCGATGCCCATCGCCATCCGGATGGCGATGGGCATCGAGGAAATCTTTCGATACGTCGATGCCAATGGTAGTCTCAGTCATCTTTTCCGCGCCTCTGCTTGTCATCCGGGGCAAAACCCCTGGTATCCGTTCAGGCCAATGGAAAAGACGAGGGCGATCAGACTCTAACTCGGCCCATCAAACGGCCAGCGTTTTCTCGA
>NZ_JACIIX010000043.1 GCF_014205675.1 Novispirillum itersonii | reverse complement strand
TGGACTTGCCCGGAAAAAGTGGAGAGGGAACCGGGCTTTATGCGGCCAGCTTAAGAGCGGTGCTCTCGAACTGGATGGGGCTCATATAGCCTAAGGCGGAATGCCGTCGGCGTGGGTTGTAGAAGCCGTCGATATACTGGGATATCTCGGCTTGTGCCTGCTGGCGTGTCTTATAAGCGGTCCGCCAGATCAGTTCGGATTTGATGGTCTTGAATACGGTTTCGACCATCGCATTATCGTAACAGTTACCCTTGCCCGACATGGACAGGACAAAGCCTCGGCCCGTCAAGAGCTTCTGGTAGGCCTCGGAACAATATTGGCTGCCGCGGTCGGAGTGGTGAATAACGCCACGCGGCGGTCTGCGCATGGCGATGGCGCGTTGCAGGGCATTGAGGGCAAGATCCTTCTTCAACCGGTCGCTGACCGACCAGCCGATAATCCGGCGGGAATAAAGATCGAGCACGATCGCCAGGTAAAGCCAGCCCTCGGCGGTCCATATATAGGAGATATCGACACCCCATTTCTGGTCAGGCGTTGACGCTTCAAAGTCCTGGTCCAGAATATTGGGCGCCACCGGCCCACCGTGATGGCTGTCAGTCGTCTTCTTGTAGCGCCTTTTCTGCAAAGCCTTCAGACCGTTGTCGCGCATCAGGCGGGCGACACGATGGCGTCCGACCTCGACGCCGCCTTCCTGCAATTCGACCGTCATACGCGGGCTGCCATAGGTTTCGTGCGACGTGGCGAACTGCGAGCGGATATGCGCCAACAGCACCAGATCATCCTTCTGCCGTCGGCTGGGCGCACGGCTCTTCCAGGCGTAAAAGCCGCTCATGCTGACGCCAAACAGCGCACAACTGCGGCGGACGGAGACGGTGGCCTTCTCCGCATCGATGACCCGAAACATCATTTCGTGGTCTCCCGCGCGAAGAAGGCGGCTGCTTTTTTTAGAAGGTCGCGCTCCTGGCGCAAAATCTCATTCTCTTTGCGAAGCCGCGCCAACTCCTTGCTGGCGTCTGAGTGTGGCCCCGACAAAAGATCGGCCTCCCGATGCTGCGTCAACCAACGTGTCAGCGTGGATTTTCCAATACCCAGATCTTCTGCAATTGCGGCAACAGATCGCCCACTCGTCTCGACAAGACGTACCGCCTCAGCACGGAACTCCGGCGTCAC
>NZ_JACIIX010000042.1 GCF_014205675.1 Novispirillum itersonii | reverse complement strand
TGATACCAAACTGTAGTGACGTTGACTCACGGAGGGGATTCCCAAAATCGGCGGAATATGAGTCACTCTGGTAAACAGCCGGAGGCTTACCATGGCAGCGCCGATCCCCCTTCGCCCCGATTATGATGGTCCCAGCCTTCGCTCTCTTGCCCGACACTCGAGGAACGCCGACCAGACGCGGCGGTTGCTGGCGCTGGCGTCGATCTACGATGGTGGCAGCCGGAGATCGGCGGCCACATTGGGCGGGGTCGGTCTGCAAATCGTTCGTGACTGGGTTTTGCGCTTCAACGCACAGGGGCCGGACGGACTGATTGACCGAAAGGCACCGGGGAATGCGCCGAAGCTGAATGCCGCCCAGCGTCGGGCGCTGGCCGAAAAGGTGGAGCAGGGGCCGATCGCGGCGGTCGACGGCGTCGTGCGCTGGCGGCTGAAGGATCTGGTGCACTGGATCTTCGAGGAATTCGGTATCTCGCTGGACGAGACGACAGTGGGGCGCGAATTGAAGGCGATGGGATTCCGCAAGCTGTCGGCCCGTCCTCGCCACTACGCCCAGAACGGTGAGGCCATTGAGGATTTTAAAAAAGCTTCCCCGCCGAACTGGCGACGATCCGGGCCGCCTTACCGCCGGGAACCGACATAGAGCTGTGGTGGCAGGATGAGGCCCGGGTCGGTCAGAAAAACAAGATCACGCGACGCTGGGCCAAGCGCGGGACCCGCCCCGTGGCACCCAAAGACCAGCGCACCAAGTCCGCTTACATCTTTGGCGCCATCTGCCCCGAACGCGGTATCGGCGCCGCCCTTGTCCTCCCCCGCTGCGACACCCAGGCCATGCAGTGGCATCTGGACGAGATCGCCTCCCAAGTGGCTCCCGGCGCGCACGCCGTCCTCATGATGGATCAGGCCGGATGGCACATCACCGACAAACTGGCTGTGCCTGCCAATATCACCATCCTGCCTCTGCCACCCCGGTCCCCGGAACTCAACCCGGTGGAGAACATCTGGCAGTTCGTCCGCGACAACTGGCTATCCAACCGAGTATTCGAGTCCTACGACCAGATCATCGCCCTCTGCTGCCATGCTTGGAACAAGCTTATCGATCAGCCATGGAAAATCATGTCCATCGGACTCCGCCAGTGGGCGCATAAGTTTTAATCACCGCAGGTTGGTATGAG
>NZ_JACIIX010000041.1 GCF_014205675.1 Novispirillum itersonii | reverse complement strand
CTTGTATGTTTCCCCCACACAGGCGTACGCCTGTGTGGGGTCGGTGAACGGGTGAGCCTGCTGGTCCCTTCTTCCCTGAAGAACGTGCTTGAGATCAGGCCCCCGTTCGCTACACCGTACGCCGTACCGAACGGTATCGAAGGCCTGCCTCCCGGCAGAGAGCCTGTATGTACAAGGATGGTCAGCCGTACGGTCCACCGCCAGACAAGGGAGCCGCCAATGCCTGCTTTTCTGGGTCTCGATATTGCCAAGCACAGTTTTGATGCGGTTCTTCTGACTGAAGACAGACAACGTCATCACGTGTTTGACAACGACCAAACCGGGTTTGACGCCCTGCTGACGTGGCTGGGAGCCACCACGGCAGACCTGCGGGCCTGCATGGAGGCAACCGGAGGATACGGGGATGATCTTGCCCTGTTCCTGCATCAGCAGGGCATCACCATCAGTATCATCAACCCCTTGCAGATCAAGGCCTTCGGGCAATGTGAGATGGTCCGCACCAAAACCGACAAAGTCGATGCGGGGGTTATTGCCCGCTTCTGCCGCAGTCAGTTGCCTGCCCCCTGGCAGCCTCCTTCGCCCCAAACCCGCGATCTGCGGGCCTTGGTCCGCAGGTGCGCGGCACTGAAAGAAGCGCGGGCGGCTGAGCTTCAGCGCCGGGCGCAGGAAGCCACATCTCCCGCGGCCGTCGCCTCCATCAACCGCCACATCGCTTTTCTCGATGCTGAAATCGCCGGGGTCAGTGCCGACGTTGAGCGGTTGATTGGCGGCGATGCGGTCCTCAAAGAAAACCATGATCTCCTGATCTCCATTCCCGGCATCGGGCCGCAGTCCGCCGCCGTGCTTCTGGCGGAAATCCCCGACTTCCGGCTGTTCCGCCACAACAAACAGATCACCGCCTTTGTCGGCCTCAACCCGCAGGAACGACAATCCGGCAGTTCTGTCCGTGGCAGGACCCATATCAGCAAAGTCGGCAATCCACGGATCCGCGCAATTCTGTACATGTGTGCCCTGTCAGCCAGACGGCACAACCCAACCCTGAAAACCTTTGCCGACCGCCTCAAAGACGCCGGTAAACCACCGAAAGCCGTTCTCGTCGCCGTTGCCAGAAAACTGCTCGTCATCGCCTATGGCATCATGAAAACAAGAAAACCGTTTCATCCGTCTTGACGGTCAACACGGTATCTCA
>NZ_JACIIX010000040.1 GCF_014205675.1 Novispirillum itersonii | reverse complement strand
TGACCTGCCTCGAGAAAACTCCTCCAGTTTAAAGTAGAGTCCGCCCATCGAGAGGACGGACGATATGAAGCGCAGCAGATTTTCAGAGGAACAGATCATCGGCATCCTAAAAGAGCAGGAAGCTGGTGCGGCGACGGCGGATTTGTGCCGCCGCCATGGAGTTTCCAGCGCGACCTTCTACAAATGGAAGGCCAAATACGGCGGGATGGAGGCGTCGGAGGCCAAGCGGCTGAAGGCGCTTGAGGATGAAAACGCCCGGCTGAAGAAGCTGTTGGCGGAATCGATGCTGAACGAGTCCGCCCTTCGCGAGCTTTTAGGAAAAAAATGGTGAGGCCCGCCGCCAAGCGGGAGGCTGTCGCTCATCTGCAAAGCCGTTTTGGGATGAGCGAGCGACGGGCCTGCGCCGTGATCGCGGTGGATCGCACGGTGATCCGTTATCGTTCGGTTCGGCCTGACGACAGCGCCTTGCGAAGGCGTTTGCGCGAACTGGCGCAAGAGCGTCGTCGGTTTGGCTATCGGCGGCTGTTCATCTTGTTGCGGCGCGACGGCGAAGCCTCCGGGATCAGCCGCATCTACCGGCTTTATCGCGAGGAAGGGCTGATGGTGCGTAAGCGCCGGAACCGCAGAAAGGCGATTGGCACACGAGCGCCGATCCTGGTCGAGGCGCGACCCAATGCCCGCTGGTCGTTGGATTTTGTCCATGACCAGTTGGAGAATGGCCGCCGCTTCCGCGTGCTGAACATCGTCGATGACGTGACCCGGGAATGCCTGGCGGCCGTGCCGGACACCTCGATCTCGGGCCTCCGTGTCGTGCGTGAACTGGCGGGTGTCATTGCCCGGCGCGGCAAGCCAGAGATGATCGTTTCCGACAACGGAACCGAACTGACCTCCAACGCCGTGCTGAAATGGGCCCAGGATCAGCGGATCGCTTGGCATTACATCGCTCCTGGCAAGCCGATGCAGAACGGCTATGTCGAGAGTTTCAATGGCCGCATGCGCGACGAGCTTCTGAACGAAACGGTCTTCACCAGCCTGCTTCAGGTCCGCGCGGTTATCGCGGCCTGGACGGCAGACTACAACACAGCCCGGCCCCATTCGGCCTTGGGCTACCAGACCCCGGCGGCTCACGCCGCTAAACTCAAAGCAATGGGGGCAGGCTTTCCGCCCGTTTCGGGCTCCAAACCTGCCCCCATTGCTCAGACCGCGCCAGACGGCGTAACTTTTCTCAGGACTCTACCTTCGGCTGGATGAAAAAGACGAGGCAGGTCA
>NZ_JACIIX010000038.1 GCF_014205675.1 Novispirillum itersonii | reverse complement strand
GATTTTCCAATACCCAGATCTTCTGCAATTGCGGCAACAGATCGCCCACTCGTCTCGACAAGACGTACCGCCTCAGCACGGAACTCCGGCGTCACGCCAGCATGGCGGCCACGGCCACCTAGAGAATTTTCATATTGAGTGTGCGTAACCCGCAGCTTTGAAGAAATTTACACACTGTTGTGGAGAGAAGCGCTCGACAAGCTTTCCGACCTGATCCCACAGCGCATCAATGGTGCGCTGTGGTTACTGCCGCAGCAGGGCTTTGAGTTTCGAAAAGGCCATCTCAATGGGGTTCATGTCGGGGGAATATGGCGGCAGATAAAAGCACTGTGCGCCCGTTGCTTTTATGGCCGCCTGAACATCCTGCGTTTTGTGTGCCGGGAGATTGTCCATGACAACGATATCCCCCTTCCGCAGAGAGGGGCCAAGGATCTGGCGGACGTAGGCAAGGAATGCCTCCCCATTCATGGGGCCATCAAGGACAAGGGGCGCAGAGATCCCTGAAAGCCGAAGCCCTGCAACAAACGTGGTGGTTTTCCAGTGCCCAAACGGCACGCTGGACAGACATCTTTGCCCTTTTCGGGCTCTTCCGTAGAGCCGGGTCATCTTGGTGCTGATGCCGGTCTCATCGAGGAAAACAAGCTTTTCGGGATCAAGATAGGGCTGTGCGGCTTTCCAGATCCGCCTCCGGTTTGCAACGTCCGGCCTTTCTTGCTCGCTGGCGCGCAGTGTTTTTTTTGAACGTCAGCCCCAGCCGGTCAATGGCCAGCCAGAGTGCCCCGCTGCTGATCCTGACGCCGTATTCGCTCTCAAGCCAGCGCTGGATTGCAGCAATCGTGGTGTCGCTCTGCGCTTGGATGTAGGCCCCGATTGCCTGCTCCTGTTCTGGCGTCAGTTTGCGGGGGCGATGTCCACGCACTGTGCTGGCCTCGCTTTCACCAGTCTTTCTGCGGCGGATCTGCGCCTTGTAGATGTAGGAAACACTGACCTGAAACAGCAGGGCTGCCTGTCTGGCGGGCATTCCACTGTCAACTGCTGCCAGAACCCGCACCCGTAAATCAGAAGAGTAACTTTGTCCCTGCCGCCAGCCCATCGCGTCACCTGCGCATTCGTAAAATCAGGAGGCAGTGAATCACGAACACACGCAGATGGGAATCCCCCACAGATTCCGGTCATTTTAAAAATGCTTGTCTTATGAATTTCCGTGCCGATAGGCGATAAAGGAACAGCTGGGAGAGGGTAGCAGCCCTCTCCCAGCGGCGAGGGTCGGATCGAGAAAACCACGGTCATCGCATTTGAAAGAAGCGAGTAGCGCTGAGCGCTAAAAAGGATTCTTTAGGGGGCTCCCTCAGCGAAGGCAGGAGCCCCCCTGATG
>NZ_JACIIX010000037.1 GCF_014205675.1 Novispirillum itersonii | reverse complement strand
TCCGTACATAGCTACCCAGCGGTGCTCCTGGCGGAACAACTGGTACACCAGAGGTACGTCCATCCCGGTCCTCTCGTACTAAGGACAGCTCCTCTCAAGTATCCTACACCCACGGCAGATAGGGACCGAACTGTCTCACGACGTTCTAAACCCAGCTCACGTACCTCTTTAAATGGCGAACAGCCATACCCTTGGGACCTGCTCCAGCCCCAGGATGAGATGAGCCGACATCGAGGTGCCAAACACTTCCGTCGATGTGGACTCTTGGGAAGTATCAGCCTGTTATCCCCGGCGTACCTTTTATCCGTTGAGCGATGGCCCGTCCACGTGGGACCACCGGATCACTAGAACCGACTTTCGTCTCTGCTCCACTTGTCAGTGTCGCAGTCAGGCTGGCTTTTGCTCTTGCACTCGTCGAGCGATTTCCGACCGCTCTGAGCCAACCATCGCGCGCCTCCGTTACTCTTTGGGAGGCGACCGCCCCAGTCAAACTACCCGCCACGCAGGGTCCCGGTCCCGGATGACGGGACGCGGTTAGACAGCAAACATCGGAAGGGCGGTATTTCAAGGGTGGCTCCACCCGAGCTGGCGCCCGGGGTTCATAGCCTCCCGCCTATCCTACACATCTAATGCCTGATGCCACTGCGAAGCTGTAGTAAAGGTGCACGGGGTCTTTCCGTCTGACCGCGGGAACTCCGCATCTTCACGGAGAGTTCAATTTCGCTGAGTCGATGTTGGAGACAGTGGGGAAGTCGTTACGCCATTCGTGCAGGTCGGAACTTACCCGACAAGGAATTTCGCTACCTTAGGACCGTTATAGTTACGGCCGCCGTTTACCGGGGCTTCGATTCAGAGCTTGCACCCCTCCTCTTAACCTTCCGGCACCGGGCAGGCGTCAGACCCTATACGTCGTCTTGCGACTTCGCAGAGCCCTGTGTTTTTAGTAAACAGTCGCCACCCCCTGGTCTGTGCCCCTCACCCCTGGTTGCCCAAGGATGAGGCCCTCTTCTCCCGAAGTTACGAGGGTAATTTGCCTAGTTCCTTCAACATCGTTCTCTCAAGCGCCTTGGTATACTCTACCAGTCCACCTGTGTCGGTTTCGGGTACGGTCTCATGGTGGGGTTATTTCCTGGCCCTCTTTCGCTGCCCATACCAATCCGATAAGGATGGACAACTTACAGAGGGCGTCACCTCCACCTGGCCCACGAATATTAACGTGGTTCCCATCGACTACGCCTTTCGGCCTCGCCTTAGGGGCCGGCTTACCCTGCGCGGATTAGCCTTGCGCAGGAACCCTTGGACTTTCGGCGACAGTGTTTCTCACACTGTTTGTCGCTACTCATGTCAGCATTCTCACTTCTGATACCTCCAGCATGCCTCACGGCACACCTTCACAGGCCTACAGAACGCTCCGCTACCACGCACTCCTAAGGAGTGCATCCGCAGCTTCGGTGCATGGCTTTAGCCCCGGTACATCTTCGGCGCAGGACAGCTTAATTAGACCAGTGAGCTGTTACGCTTTCTTTAAAGGATGGCTGCTTCTAAGCCAACCTCCTGGTTGTTTTGGCCGTCCCACATCCTTTCCCACTTAGCCATGACTTGGGGACCTTAGCTGGCGGTCTGGGCTGTTTCCCTCTTGACCACGGACCTTAGCACCCGTGGTCTGTCTGCTGGA
>NZ_JACIIX010000036.1 GCF_014205675.1 Novispirillum itersonii | reverse complement strand
CCCTAAGCATCTACCTGGACCCTATGCCAGAAATCTGAATGCTTGGTGTTGGCTACCGGGATAGCGCCAAACCGCCGAGCGAACCGCTCCAGCAGTTTCCCTTCCTCAGCTTTGTGATCTGGCGTAGTGGAATAGGAAAATTGCGCCCCGAAGGCCCCTGCGTACTCGTAAATTGGCCAGTAGACGTCGTAGCCAATTCGGGCATTGGCCGCTGTCGCTGCGCTATGTACGTTATGTTGGGTCAACCGCACAGACAGGCTTTCGGCTTCCCCGATGTAGAACACCGCCCCCGCTCGGCGCGGATATGTGAACTCGTGGTTAGGGGCTATCAGGACATAGACCCCAGGCTCGTCGGGAACCCCACTAAGCGTATCAAGGGGGCGTCGGCGACTGAATGTGGTGCGAATGTCGGGAAATGAGCGGCCTGCCGGGCAAGTGAACGCCCTCAGAAAGGAATTCCAATCCATCAGCATTTCCTCGCCACAAAGTTCATGTCGCAATAGGACCGCAAGTCACATTCTGGGCATGCCTTCGCCGGTCGGGCCGCCATAGAAAAATCTTTGCCTTCAATGCGCTTCACTACCGCGTCCACAGCGGCGATGGTGTCGTTCACCGCATGTTTGTTATTCGGGAAGCTGACGTACGGATTCCCGGCCTCTTCGCTCGTGTAATAGAGGTGCATCCGGCTAACGGTCTGGCCAAGCTGCTCCTCGACCAAATGCGCGTAAATCTGAAGCTGGCGGCGGTAGCGATCCAGCTTCTCGCGGTCGCCAACGAGGTCGGGTTTGCGCTCTGATTTGAAGTCGATGATCTCGACTGATCCGTTTTCCCCTCGCACAAGGTCGATTTGGCCTTTCAGGATGTAGGCGTCCTTCAGCAGGGAAATTTCGACCTCGGCGTCTTGGAGGCGATTCCAGTTGTGCCTCTCACGCTGAACGTACCGGCGAACGTGGGCGAGGGCGATTTCCTGGGCCACCGGCGTCAGGTAGACCCGTTCCCGCTTGGTCAGGTGGTGGTAGTTGGTGCGGAACCAGACTTGAACCTGTTCGTCAGTGACCCTGCCTTCCTCGCCCCGGAGCACCGTCTTATGGACGTCTTCGATGGTCTGGTGAACCAACGTGCCGAACAGGATGGCGTTCTTTCTGACCGGAGCGAACTCCAACTCCTTGAAGAAGCGGTATTGCTGAGGGCAGCCCTCATAGACCAGGACGTGCGAGGTGAAGGAATACTCGTTCTTTAGGTTCACGGGCTTGATGGATGCCAACTCGATTTCCGCCGGGTTGAAATCAAGTGATCGCCAATCGGCCAGCCGCCCGTAGGTTGTGGACAGATAACAGGAAGGCACATTCTTCTGGCCCCTGCCGTTGGCGACGTTCTCCTGGCACGTCAGCACCAGCATGTTCTGCGCTCGGGAGAACGCCGTGTAGAACAGTCGCCAGAAGTCGACGGTCTTGGTCCGCTCCATCGGCTCGAAGGGAGGCCGGTGGTAGAACCGCTCCTGCAACAGGACATCGAGGTCGTCGTATTGCTTGCGGGGCACGGCGCCCATGGAGCCAACCAGCACCAAGGGGAACTCCAGTCCCTTGGATTGATGGATGGTCATGAACGAGACACAGCCGCTGGGGGCGTAGGCCGTCTCGTCCTCGTACTCCTCGATGCCGCCTGGACTTGCCCGGAAAAAGTGGAGAGGGAACCGGGCTTTATGCGGCCAGCTTAAGAGCGGTGCTCTCGAACTGGATGGGGCTCATATAGCCTA
>NZ_JACIIX010000035.1 GCF_014205675.1 Novispirillum itersonii | reverse complement strand
ACAGGCCGAAACAGGGGCACGGAACGGCGCAATCTACGCCCTTGGAAGCCTGCCGGAGGCTACACGCGCCTTGCAAGCCGCCATATCAGACATCAAGGCGGCAACGGGTACTATAAAAAACGCCGCTGAAGGGGGGCTAGATGCGCGCAAGGCTCTTGGACGATGGAAGGTGGCAGCAATAGCCATAGCGGCTCTCCTGAGCCTTCTGGCGGCCTTTACAGGAGGTATTTCAATGGCGGGGATACTTTCCCGTACTTATCCCGCCCTTGTTACCCTTGTCGTTCCACCGAAGGTTTTAACCCACACAGACTGCACGGAACAGAATGGGCTGATTGGAGAGCAGAGCGGAAAATCCTACTGCTCCATCTGGTTCAAGTGAAGCGTAGTCGGTTTCAGACGCTCGATCCCTGCCAAGCCAATGAGGCCGGCTGCATGCCGGCCTTCCCGGCAGCGCCTTTAGGCGCGGTACGCCGGGTCTGTATCTTCAAACGCGCGGCCTACGCGCGTTTCCTAGGTTTTATATATGTTTGTTTTTGTATTGGTATTTCAGGATGACGTATCTGCCATCCTCCCTGTGGATAACTCGCGCCGGGGATTCTTTTGTTTTAGGATTCTAGGATTCAGGGCTTTTAACCCCTTAAAAAACATACTGAATAGGCTTCTGATCCCGAGTTCTTGGGGGCTCTATCCCGAGTTCTTGGGGGCTCGACCCTGACTTTTTGGGGGCTCTATCCCGAGTTCTTGGGGGCATCCCGAGCCGAGCTTGATAGTAAGCTCGGCTCGGTTTATCGTATGTAACTCCCACGACAGGTGCGTACAAATGCCAGAAGACAAGCCCTTGCCGAAAATAGGCCGGACCATGCGGGCCGCCCACAAAGCCGCGAAGGATGATGCTGGTCAAGTCGTCAAAGCTGGTGAGCTGATACAGGCACATTTCCCTAAAGGCGTTTCTCCAAGCCTTACAGCCCGTCGGGTTCTTGCTCTGATGATGGGGGCTGCCGCTGGTGATGGCTGGCAAAAGCAAACCCACAGGATCACGAAGAGAGATATCCGGCAGGCACACAAAGGGAATGAACGCATTGAGCAAATCCTGGATGAGGTCGCCGGTATCCGTCTGACTCTGGAAGGGATCAGCAGCAGAGGCCATCCGGCCCGCATCCGAGGCGCTCTAGTCCGGATCATCGAAGAAACCAGCGAAGATGACACCTCATGGATTGAGTTTGATTTCTATGATGACGTGAGGCGGCTACTGGGAGCATCCGACGTTTACGCCACCTTGAACCGGGCCGCACTGTTGGCCTTCCGGTCGAAATACACTGTCACCCTATACGAATTGGGTTGCCTGCTCTCCGGTCGGAGAGATCCAACACAAACTTTCACAGTCGCAGACCTCCGTCGGAAACTCGGCGTAGAGGACGCAAAATACAGAGACTGGACAGATTTAAAACGGTTTGTTCTTAATATTGCTATGAATGAAATAAATCAACTTTCTCATTTTTCCATGACCTTTCAAGAACAAAGAAAAGGACGTGCTGTTACCGCCGTAACCCTCGGCTTTTGGCAGAAAGACGAGGAGGGCGTAATGGCTGCTGCGAGAGAGTTAAACCGCCCAAAAGTGGGGCGGAAAGCCCGCAGAGCAGGTACTACTGAAACCCTCGTCCAACTGAACATTGAGGACTTCTAATCTTCCTGAAGAACTGTTACATGTAACAATTAGGGAGAAACATCATGCCAACACCAGTTGCCGAACGTGTTCAAAAGCGCCGGGCCGCTTTGCGGGCTGCCGGGCTGCGGCCTATCCAGATTTGGGTTCCTGACACTCGCCGCCCCGGCTTTGCCGATGAGTGCCGCCGTCAGGCTCAAACAGTGGCTCAAGCCGATAGCCATGATCGTGAGATGATGGACTTTCTGGATGCCGCCCTTCTCGATCTGGATGATGAGACATGAGGCGTGGTGATCTGGTGACGGTTGCTTTGCCGGGAGACTTCGGAAAGCCACGGCCTGCCTTGGTGATTCAGTCCGATCAGTTTGCAGATACCGCAACGGTATCCGTGCTTTTGCTGTCCAGCACTCTTGTTGATGCGCCATTGGTCCGGCTGAACATTGAACCGAACTCAATCAATAGCTTACGTAAGACATCACAGGTCATGATCGACAAAATCATGACTGTGAAGCGCGACAAGCTCGGTGAACCCTTTGGACATCTGGATGATGAGAGCATGGTAGCCGTGAACCGAGCCTTAGCCCTGTTCCTTGGCTTCGCTTAATCCATCCAACTCAAGACTCTTTCGCAACTCCCTGCAAAGCACAGGACTGAAGACAATTGATCGAATGATTCAATCAAGCAATCTTTCCGACAAGCGAAAGGTTACTTGAGATTATCGCTTGAGTTAGTCTGAGGTCGATATATCCTGCGGCTGATAATGACCGGATAGGTCGCTCAAAAATAGGAAATCCGGACAGGGTAACCGATAATGGAAAATTCGCAGGTTCAGGCTTCAGTTAGTCCAATTACAATTTTGTGGGGAATTGCTTCGGTTGTATTGGCTATTCTAGTACTTGTTTTTTCCAAAACCGGTCCAATCGCACAGGCTGGTTTTTTATGGAAAGTATTAGGATTTATCGTTGCTGTCCCATGCGGAGCATTTGGCGCTCTTATAGGTGACATGCTGAGACGATTTGTAATTCCTGACGCCGTATTCACGACCGGTGGTTTTTTTGAATTATTAAAGACAAAGCTCTTTTGGATGATTGGACCACAAACAATTGGTCTATTCATTGGCGTTTTTCTTGGTTTTTCAATAGTGTTGCATTGAATAATTATCTTGCTCGTGAAGTGCGACAAGCTTGGTAAAGCCTTTGGGCATCTAGATTAGTCGCCGTGAACCAGCCCGGCCTTAGCCCTGCTCCATGGCTTCGCTTAAAGTCCCCGACCGAACCCCGGCCCGGGGATTTTTTTTAGCCCCTGCGTCCGAACCTTTTCCTGCTGGCGTTCTCGCTGTAGTTTTTCAGCGGCTTCCCGGAGCCGGTCAGTTTGGGACCGCTCCTGAGCCAAGGCAGCTCCTGCGGCGCGCAGCCGGTTAAGTCCGTTAGCGGCTTCCTTGGCCACTGCTGCGGCTCGCTCTAGCACCTGACGTGCCTGAGACAGTGCCAGATTAGCTACTGCCACAAGACGGTTGATTCCCCCTCTCTCTGTCTGGCCCCCTCGCCGTTCCATCGCTGCGGCTGCTGGTCCCAAGTGGACAGTTGGCGCAACCTCAACCCCACGCCGCTCATGGCTTCGGTGGTCCACTCGCTCGGCCACCATGGCCCGCTCTAAGGCTGCGTTGGCGATTTCCGCCCACTTCGCACGGACTTCTTCTACCGCCCCGCTCTGCCGGTCGTCCAGGACGCGGGTTTTCTCCACCAGCCCCTCCGCCCTGACCACCCGCGTGGTGGTCAGTATGTGGGCATGGTGGTTCCTCTGGTCCCCCTCCCCACCGGGGGCGTGGATGGCGATGTCGGCCACAACGCCAAACCGTTCGGTCAACCAGACCCCGAAGGCCCGTGCTGCTTGCTGGCGCTGCTCGGCCGTCAACTCGGCAGGCAAGGCAATCTCGTACTCCCGTGCCGTGACGCTGTTCTTCCGTCGCTCGGCTGCCTCGGCGGCGTTCCACAGCGCCGCCCGGTCGTGGACCCATGCCGGGGCATCAGCGGGGGCCACGATCTCAATGTGTTCGACGCCCCGCTTACGGCGATAGTCGGACAACTCGCCGGTGCGCTCATCGGCCAGCATCTCGCCAGACCGATAGGCGGCAGCGGCGACAGCGGAACGCCCGCTGCTCCGGCTCACGGTCTTGATGCTGAGATGATAGATTGCCAAGACGCTTTTCCCTGTCGTCAAATGCGAAGCTGCGCGGAGGGCGAAGCCCGGAGAAGAGGTTCAGGATTTCCCTGACGCACGCAAACGAAGTTTGCATAAGTGCGCCCTTCTGGTTTCTCAGTGTTTTTATTCTGGTGGTATTTCCTCCGTCTCGCAAGGCTGCTTTCTGGGTGATAATTTACGACAAGGATGAGCAAATCAGAGACAGGCTGATGAACGAATTAGAGAAGGCTCAACGCCAATTTGAACAGGCCAAGGCGCGAGTGCAAAAGCTGAAGGCAAAGGCCCGTAGTGAAGACCGCAAACGCGACACACGCCGCAAGGTTATCCTCGGCGGCGTTTTATTGGCTGAGGCAAGGAAAACCCCGGGCATCAGGCAACGGGTCGAACAGTGGATTTCCAGCCTGCCGGAGAAAGACCGCTCAGCCTTCGAAGGCTGGAGCTTGGAGAGCGAGGTATGAGTGAAGACCCAATCCTCACAGAACTCCGGTCGGCGGCAGTCAATGCAAAAGCTGCTGCGGATGCAGCCCGGAGACTGGACCCCACAAGAATCAGCCAACAGGCCGAAACAGGGGCACGGAACGGCGCAATCTACGCCCTTGGAAGCCTGCCGGAGGCTACACGCGCCTTGCAAGCCGCCATATCAGACATCA
>NZ_JACIIX010000034.1 GCF_014205675.1 Novispirillum itersonii | reverse complement strand
ACACCGAAACACCACACCGCGGGGTGGAGCAGCCCGGTAGCTCGTCAGGCTCATAACCTGAAGGCCGCAGGTTCAAATCCTGCCCCCGCAACCAAGATTATCAAATGAAATCAAGTCCTTGACTGAAAAGCCAGGGGCTTTTTCATGTGTCGCGGGCATGGGCACACAGCAGATGTTCTACTCCTGTTGCTGAATGTGGCCTGTGACCGGTTTCACGGCAAAGCTGGAAGGCTGGGACAAACACGCACCTTGCACGTAGAGTCCTTGTCCCGACGGGTTTATCCTGGTCTCCCGGTGGCGGGCCGGAAGTGAAACGGTGAGGGACGTGTGAAGGATGTCCGGTTCGATCAATGCGCCTGGTTCTGGAATTCGCGGCCGGAAAACATCGGCATGATCACCCGCTCCATGCTCCGCCGCCATTTCGATGCTGGTACCTTTGAGCGGGGAGAGCGCTACCATCGACAGGGGCGGGTTTCCGCACTCCACAGCGAAGCCGACGCCGAGGGCGCGATCCGGGTGGTGGCCCGCGTCCGCGGCTCGTTGCCGTCGCCCTACCGTCAGGACATCCGCCTGTTCCTGCGCAATGGTGCCCTGACCTCCGTCAGCGGTGTCTGCGGCTGTCCGGTTGGCCTGAACTGCAAACACGTCGCAGCTGTATTGCTCGCCTGGGCGGACAGGCCGCTTCTGACCGTTCCGGTGCAACCGCCCACTTCGGTGCAACCGGCCTTACCGGAGTCGGCGGCAGCGGTCCGTCATCTGCTGTCCCGGCTGGAGGCGGCGGCCGCGCTTGATGCCGACGACGCCTATCCGGACACGGTGCACACGCGTCTGGTCTACGCGCTGCGGCTGGATGAACAGCCGGGCGGTCGCGAGGCGGTCGTTCGCTTCCTCTCCGTCTCCCTGCGCAAGGACGGCCAGTTTGGTGCCCAGAAGCCCTACACCCCCGAGAGCATCCGGGCTGCTTCGGTCGCTCAATACATTACCCCGACCGACCGTACCATCCTGTCGGCGGTGCTTGAGCAGCGAGGCTATGGTCGGTCGTCGTGGCACGGCACCCCTTTGCAAGGCGAGCGGGCGGTCTGGCTGATCGAGCGGATGCTCCGCACCGGCCGTCTCCATTGGGAGGACATCCGCGCCAACCCGCCCCTGCGGTCGGGGCCGGTGAGGACCGGCGAGGCCCGCTGGACCGCCGATGCCGATGGCCGCCAGCGCTTCGCTATCGCTCTTGATATCGACACCGTGCATCTGCTGCCCACCGTTCCGCCGCTCTATGTCGATCCCGACCGGTGGGAGTGCGGTGCGGTGACCACCAGAGTGCCGCCGCATCTGGCCGCCGCGCTGCTGTCGGCCCCGCCGCTCGCCCCCGCCGACATTCCGGCCTTCCGCCAGGGTGCCACCCGTTTTGGTGCCCTGCTTCCAGTCCTGCCCGAACCGCCCGCCGGGACGGAGACCCGCCGGATCGTGCCGCGACCGGTGCTCCGCCTGCGGCGTGGCCGGAGGGTGGCACCGCCAGCCGATGGTCATTTTTCGTCTTATGGTGTCGATTGCTCCGACGATTGGGTGGTTCCCGTTGCGGAGCTTGGCTTTGATTACGACGGCCGACGCGTTGCCGCGGACGTGCCATCGGCACCGTTCCAGTGGATGGAAACGGGCGTTCTGATTACGGTTCCGCGGGCTGCGAAGGAGGAGGTCAAGGCGGCCACCCGTCTCCGCGCCGTCGGCCTGGCTCTTGGCGATAGTCCGCTGACGGTCGCCGGGGAGGCCGCCCGGCGCCGGGTGTTCACCATTCCCGGCGACGCGTTCGATGTGTCCATCGGCTGGCTGGGCTTCTGCGACACGGTCGTGCCGACACTGCGGGCCGAGGGCTGGATCATCCTGATCGATCCGGACTTCCCCTATCAGGTGATGGAGGCCCCGGAGGGCTGGGCGTTTGAGCTCGGCGAGGGGAGCGGCATCGACTGGTTCGGCCTCTCGCTCGGTGTCGAGGTTGGCGGCGAACGGATCGATCTGCTGCCGGCGCTGCGCACTCTGATCGCCGCGCTGGACGAGGCCTGTTTGGGCGGCGACCCATCGGGTGGGGACATCGTGGAGGAGGAGTCGCGCCGTCTTGACGCGGCGCTGGAGGCCATGGCACCGGAGGGCACGCTGTATATGTCGGTCGGCGGCAACCGCTTCCTGTCACTCGCCGTGGACAGGCTGAAGCCGATGATCAGTGTGCTGGTGGAACTGTTCGGCCTACAGCCGGGCGGGGAGGGGCTGCGCATCGGGCGGGCCCATCTCGGCGACCTCGCTGCGCTGGAGGAGGCCGCGTCGGCCGCCTGCATCCCGCTGCTCGGCGCCGATACGATCCGCCGCATGGCGCGGGCGCTGGCCGAAACCGGTGGTGTTCCCGCCGTTGCGCCTCCCGCCGGTTTGCGGGGGGTGCTGCGCCCCTATCAACAGGCCGGGTTGGACTGGCTGCAATTCCTCGGCGCGCATGGCTTCGGCGGCATCCTCGCCGACGACATGGGGCTGGGCAAGACAGTGCAGGCGCTGGCCCATCTGCTGGCCGAGCGGGAGGCAGGGCGGCTCGACCGCCCCAGCCTGCTGGTGGCGCCGACCAGCGTGCTGGGCAACTGGCGGGCCGAGGCGGCGCGCTTCGCGCCCGGCCTGCGGACGCTGGTCCTGCACGGGCCGCAGCGTAAGGCCGATCTCGCGGGACTGGGCGGTTACGATCTGGTGGTGACCTCCTACGCCCTGCTGCCGCGCGATCTTGCGGCGCTGGCGGCGCAGCCCTGGCATCTGGCGATCTTCGACGAGGCCCAGTATCTGAAGAACCCGGCCTCCCAGGCGGCCAAGGCGGCGCTGGCGCTGGAGGTACGGCAGCGGCTGTGTTTGACCGGAACGCCGGTTGAGAACAGTCTGGACGAACTGTGGTCGCTGTTTGCCGTCGCGGTGCCGACGCTGCTCGGCGAGCGCACCGGCTTCCGCCGACAGTTCCGCACCCCGATCGAAAAGCATGGCGATGCCGGGCGTCGTCGGCTGCTGGCCCGTCGGCTGCGCCCCTTCCTGCTGCGCCGGACCAAGGAGGAGGTGGCTGGCGACCTGCCGCCGAAGACCGAGATTCTGGAAACCGTTGAGCCGGATGGCGGCCAGCGGGACCTCTACGAGACGATCCGGCTGGCGATGGACGAGCGGGTGCGGGCGGAGATTGCGTGCAAGGGGCTGGCCCGCAGCCGCATCACCATCCTGGACGCGCTCCTTAAGCTGCGGCAGGTCTGCTGCGACCCGCGGCTGGTGAAGCTGGAGGTGGCGCGCCGGCGGACGGCGAAAGGAGCCCCCTCGGCCAAGCTGGCCCGGCTGCTGGAGATGCTGCCCGGGCTGCTGGCGGACGGGCGGCGTATCCTGCTGTTCTCGCAGTTCACCTCAATGCTGGATCTGGTCAAGCCGGAGTTGGACACGCTCGGCATCGCCTTCGTCGAGTTGACCGGGGACACGAAGGACCGCGAGACGCCGGTGCGCCGCTTTCAGGCGGGTGAGGTGCCGCTGTTCCTGATCAGCCTGAAGGCAGGCGGCACCGGGCTGAACCTGACGGCGGCCGATACGGTGATCCATTACGATCCTTGGTGGAACCCGGCGGTCGAGGATCAGGCGACTGACCGCGCCCACCGCATCGGGCAGGACAGGCCGGTCTTCGTCTACAGGCTGGTGGCCGCCGGGACGGTGGAGGAACGCATGCTGGAGCTCCAGAAGCGCAAGCGCTGGCTGGGCGAGGCCATCTACGGGCAGGATGGCGCCGGGACCGACACGCTGACCGCCGACGATGTCGCCTTCCTGCTGGCACCGATCGGCGGGGGTAACGGCCAGGATTGATGACGGACTTCCTGGGTCTGGCGACGGTGTCGGGTTTTGCGGTGACGTCCGCCTGCCCTGCACGAGGCCGTCCTTCACGGCGCGACCGCTCGACGCGGATCTCCGCCGCCACCCGTCCGGGGTTGGAGGAGAAGATCAGGCTGCCGTCGCTCATCAGCACTGCCTCCTCGGTCCGCGCCTCCGCTTCCTTGGTGGGGACGTCCTTGGCCTTCAGCCCGGCCATAACGTTCTTCGACGAAGAACCCGTCGCCTGTTGCGAACCCGGGCACCAACGGCAGACGCTTATTTTGCCGCTACCAAGGGGCGGACCTGATCCAGATCGTCCGGCATGGTGCTGCCAAGGTCGTAGAGCGCCTGAAGATTCATCCAGAATTCCGGCCCGGTGCCAAAGGCCCGGCCCAGCCGCAGGGTGGTGTCTGCCGTAACCGGCGTTTCCAGACGGAACAGGCGTTCAATCCGGGTGCGTGGCACATGGCAGGCCTGCGCCACCGCATAGGCGGTCAGGCCGAGGGGCTGCATGAACTCTTCGCGGAGGATTTCACCGGGGTGGACCGGCGGGGTCGGGGCCAACATCGGGTGTCTCCTTGCCTTCGTGATCGTCCACGATTTCCACGTTTTCGGCGTGGCCCTCACCCCAGCGGAAGCAGATCCGCCACGGGTCATTGATCCGGATTCTGTGCTGTGTCTCTCCCGGTTTCCTTTCAGGGCTTCCAGACGGTTGCCCGGCGGCTGGCGCAGGGCGGACCAGATTGTTCGGCCTGTGGTCCATGGGGTCCTGCTCAAGGGCCATGGGCTGTAGAAGAGCAGGTTCCGCACGGTGACGGAGCGGCGCATGGTGATCTGCCGCAGCTCGGTTGCCTTGTTCTCCAGAGAGGGCTTGATTTCAACCCGCCGGGTCTGATCAGACAGGGTATCCAGCACCGCCGCAATCTCCTTCCGCCGTTTTGTGGTGTCGGCATCGGCGGCGGCAA
>NZ_JACIIX010000033.1 GCF_014205675.1 Novispirillum itersonii | reverse complement strand
GAGGCTGACGCAGCAGGTTATCCACAGACCGATCTGTCAGGGAGGGATGACGGATCTGTCACCCTGAAATACCTTACAAAGAAATCCAAACAAGATTCTGTACAGGCTTTCCGGGGGGTGCAGACCCTGCCCGGTGCTGATGACAGTCAGCTCGTCGGGCTGATGGTATTGGCCTCCCCCACTCTGCAACGGGTGCTGTCTCCGACGGATCAGATTGCCCTGTCGTCCCCGGATACCGCGTCTGTGGCCCTTGGTGCCCTGACCCGTGCGGTGTCGTGGCTGGTTCGTCAGGAATTGGCTTTGCAGGGGTCCGTGTGGGCGTCAGCCCTGCGGAAACACGGCATCACAGCCCTTGCCGCTGCCGTTGTCGCTATTGAGCGCCATGGAGTGCGCAACCGGGCGGCCTACCTGCGGGGGATGTTGGGCCGGGAGGGATTGCGCCTCACCGTCCGCCACAGTCTAGGTGCCCTCAGTCTGTCTGCTGGGGAGCGGGCACAATGATCTACGGCTCCGTGTGCAGTGGCATTGAGGCCGCAACAGTGGCGTGGCATCCGCTGGGGTGGCGGCCGGCCTTTTTCTCCGAAGTCGCAGCATTCCCCCGTGCGGTGTTGCAGCATCATTATCCGTCCGTGCCCCTGCACGGTGATTTCACGACCATTCAGGCCGGTGATTATGAGGCAGTTGACCTTCTCGTTGGAGGAACCCCCTGTCAGGACTTCAGCATCGGCGGACCCCGCCATGGTTTCGGAGGTTACAGGGGCAACCTCACCCTCGAATTTGTTCGCCTGGCTGACCGGCTGCGTCCCGGTTGGATTGTCTGGGAAAATGTCCCCGGTGTCCTGTCAGTGGACGGGGGACGGGCATTTTCTGCCATCCTCGGGGGGCTGGCGGAACTCGGGTATGGCCTCGCTTACAGAATTCTGGACGCTCAGTTTTTCGGACTGGCCCAGCAACGCCGCCGTCTCCTCCTTGTCGGATGTACTGGAGGAGGAGACGCCGCCGCGCAGGTACTTTTTGAGTCCGGTTGCTTTGTCCGGCGTACTGGACCGCGACCGGCGGCGGTCGTGTCGGTTTGTCTTACGGCACGGGGTGCGGGTTCTCTCGATGACCGAGAAACATACATTGTTGAGCCTTCCGGTGTCCGACACCTGACGCCCCGCGAGTTTGAACGCCTTCAGGGCTTTCCCGACAGTTATACGCTGATCCCGACCCGGCGCTGGCGCTCGATTGACGACGATGAGGCCGACTGGCTGGCAAGACAGGGAGCCGTTCTGCGCCGGAAAGATGGGAGGTGGCAGACCAATGCTGCGGCAGACAGGCCCCGTTATGCGGCCCTTGGCAACAGCATGCCTGTTCCGGTTATGGGATGGCTGGGTCGTCGGATCATGGCTGTGCGGACAGCAGGTGTCGCCTCTCTCCGGTCGGAGGCGGCAGAATGACCCACTCCCCTTCTACCGAGCTTTACAGCCTGTTCCAGCGGCTGTTCACCGAGATCAACGCCCTGTTCGATCCTCCCCTGCCGGTGCCGATGTTCGCGCTCGATCAGTCACCCAAGGGCTTCGGCTATTACCGCCGGGGGCGGTTCGTCAGTGCCAGGGGGGAGATTGCCGACGAAATCGCCATCAACCCCAAGTATTTCGCCACCCACGGCTTCCGGGAACTGGTGCAGACCATGGCCCATGAAATGGTCCATCAGTGGCAGGAACACCACGGCAAGCCGTCGCGCAGCGGCTATCACAATGCGGAGTGGGCCGGGAAGATGGAGAGCATCGGCCTGATGCCCTCTTCGACGGGAGAGCCGGACGGGAAGAAAACCGGGCAGTTGATGGCCGATTATCTGATTGAAGGAGGTCCTCTTGAGGCCCTGTATCAGCGCCTGAATGCCGAAGGGGTGATGATTCCTTGGTATGACCGGCTGGTGGTGGCCTTGGCCGCTGAGGCCGGTGTGGGCATTGCCCTGTCGTCCTCGGTGACGGCGGCAGCCGTCTCCCTGCCGGTGGTGAAGCCCGAGGCCAAGGCGAAGACCAGCTATTCCCACCAGTGCAGCGATGACACCGAGCCTTTGAAGGTCTGGGGCCGCAAAGGGCTGGCCCTGACCTGTGGCCTGTGCGGTGGCGTGTTCGCTGAAGGGTAAGGCAAGGTTTGTATCGTACTTTACAAACTCAGAGCTGGAAGCTGAACCGCTTTGCCGCGTCGGCGAGGCGGTTCGCCAGTTCGGCCCGCTGGGAGCTGTTCAGCGCGTCGGGGTGGGCCAGCAGCCAATCCAGTTGCCGGAGCAGGTCCGCATGGGCCTGTTTCGCCAGCCGCACCGGGGCACCCTTCAGCCACGCCTGAAGCTGCTTCAGTTCCTCGGGTTGTAGGCTGGCCACGGTGCCGGGGGGCACGTCTTCCAGCGCGGTGGCGGACGCGGGGAAGGATCCGATCTGTTGCCTCCGTCCCTCTGTTGAGCGGTACAGTTTCACCCGGTTGGCAACAATCCGAAATTCCATGATGCACCTCTCTCATAGGTACAAGACAATTGAATATCTCGTGTACCCAAAATGAGGGCGCATATCAAGAATTGTGCTATGTACCTTTTTGATGGGTGCGCAAAAACCGGGCGCGGTGGTGAGGGAAAAGTCTTCAAGCTCCTTCGGAGCCGTAGGGGCTTCGCCCCGGCCTCCACAAGGGGCAAGCGCGGCCTGAAGGCCGCTGTTGTCCGGCAGGTCTCCCCATAGTCGCCTTGCAGGCGACCACCCTTCGCGCCGCCCGGTGGGCGGTGGGTGATCCCCCTCCTGCCGGACAACCCCTTGTGGACGCCTCCTAGTTTCTGACGACAGGGCAAAGTTCGATCCACCCAGTCCGAAGAAAAGGGACCCACGCCATGACCGCAATCGTGATTGATCTTCAGACCCTGCTGTCTCTGGCCGCTGCCGATGCCCAAGAAGCGGCTACTCATAAGCGGGAGGCTGCCAAGAGCGGGGCCGATGACAAAAAGCGGAACCCTTACATGCCCGCCTATTGCGACCCTGACAACGAGTTCCGGGGCAGCAAGTACGACGCCACCCGCGACCTGCCGTTGACCGAGGTTTGCAAGCGGATCCGGCAGGATATCAGGGATGCCATCGCCGGGGGGCTGCTGCCGAAGGTGAAGGTATCCGTGCGGAAGGAAGATGCGCGGGCGGTTACTCTGATCGTTAAGGAGGTGCCCGAAGCGTTCCAGTTTTACAGCCCGAAATATCTGAAGTGGGCGCGGGAGTATCCGTTTGAAGACAAGCATGGGTGTGGCCGGAATTATCCGGGGTGGAGCGATCCGAGATCCGAACAGTATCGTCAGGTGATTGACGCCCTGACCGAGATTGTCCAAGCCTATAACCGGGATAACAGTGATTCGATGGTCGATTACTTCGACGTCCGTTTCTACACGACCGTAGACTTCTGCCGGGAGCTGACGGCAGGCCGCAAGGAAGAGGAAATGGCTGCCTTGCCAGCCTGACGGGGCAGACGTCCGGGGCCGGGGAACTGGCTCCTGCATGGAGACTCATGCGGGGAATATCGGCGAAAACTATTTATACACACGATTACCCATCTTCTTGAAAAATGCTCTATCGTGTGTATAATTAATTGATAGGAATGGGGGAGAGATGAACAGCCGCGAGATACTGAAGCGCCTCCTTCAGGCGGGATGGTACAAGGTGGGCCAGACAGGCAGCCATATTCAACTTAAACATCCAACCCGACCCGGAAAGGTTACGGTGCCTCACCCAAAGATGGAAATCAGGATTGGAACCTTGCGGAGTATCGAGAAACAATCAGGGGTCCGGCTCTCCTGAGCCGGGCATCCTTCCCTTTGACTGTTAGCTTTGAGAGGAACCCGTGATGTTTAAAACTTATGCGGCCGTCATTGAAACCGGGCCTGACTCCGAGGCGGGATGCTCGGCCTTCTTCCCTGATCTACCGGGCTGCGCCGCCGCCGGGGATACCGTCGCCGCCTGCTTTGAGGATGCACACGGTGCTTTGGCCCTGCATTTGGCCGGGATGATTGAGGACGGTGACCCCTTGCCTGATCCCACGCCACTGGACCAGATCACCGTGGATGATGACGTTCACGTTGCCCATATTGCCCTGATCCGCGTCCCGGTGACCGGCAAAACCCAGCGGATCAACATTACCATCGACAGCACCTTGCTGGCGGCAATTGACGATGTGACGACCAACCGCAGTGCATGGCTGGCCGATGCTGCCCTTGCGGCGTTGCGTGGGCAGGCCCGCTGATCAAGACGCTGAATGATCGGGCAGGCAGGTTTGTACCGTACGATACAAAACCGCCCTGACCGCCCTGTCAGGGGTCAATCCGCAGCAGGTGCATGACGGCCAGAAGGTTCCAGTCGATCACAACACGCCCCGGATAGAGCGTGACCCGGTTGAGACAGTCGCGCAGGCGCTTGTTGGGCTGGTAGTCCATCAGATCGGCCTGAAGACGCCCGGCATAGGTGCGTATCACTCCCACCGCCTTCAGGGCCGTCTTTTCGGTCGGGGACAGCAGGCGCAATTCGCGGATGGCGGTTGACCGCTTCATGATCAGGCCGCGGATCTTGTCTTCCCCGGCAGACAGGAAAGTACGGACCTCTTCCCGCCGGGGAGAGCCGCCGAGGATATCCAGCACCGCCGCAATCTCTTTGCGGGCGTCGGCCTCCTGCTGTTCCAGCTTGATGATGGACGCTTTGTATCCGTCCCGCCGGGCCTGAATATCGCCACTGGCGTGGGCCGCCAGCACCTCGGCGGGGTCCAGCCGGGTCAGGGCGTCTATGGCGATGTCAAAGAAGCTGTCCAATGTGCGGGGGCAGTGCGGGCAGGATTCCGTCTTGCAGCCATAGAGGCCCTTGCGCAGTGACCCCATTTTCTGTCCGCTGGTGCCGCAATAGAGCTTACCGCTGAAGAACAGCATGGCATTGGTCAGGGTGCGTTCCTGCCGCAGGCGCAGGAGGCGTTGCCGCTCTGCGGCCTCCTGCGCCTTGCGCTCCTCACCCAGCCGCCGCCGTTCCTCTTTCACGTCCCGGCGCACACTGGATCGGCGGTCAAGCTCCTCCTGCACGTCGTCAAAAAGCTGCCCCGGCAGAATGGCCAGCTCCGGCACGTCCGCCGTCACCCATTCGTCTTCGGAGCGGATCACCGCCAGCCGCAGGCCGGTTTCCGGGTGTGATTTCCATTCAGACCGGTTGAAGATGATGCGGCCCCGGTACAACTGGTTCCGCAGGATCCCGGAGCCACGGGAGGCGGTGCCGACCAGTGTAGAGCCGTGCCACAGGCCGCCGCCGGGGCTGGGGATGGCCCGGGCGTTCAGATCTTCGGTGATGCGCTTCAGGCTCTGTCCGGCAAGGTAATCCTCGAAAATCTGACGGACGATGGCCGCTTCTTCCGGCACGATTTCCCGCAGGCCCCGGACTGCTTCCCCGTTCTCATCAATCCGTGGGGTTGCCCGATAGCCGTAGGTCCGGCCACCGGGGACGCTGCCGCGTTTGGCGGCGGCCTTCATGTCCCTGCGGGTCTTGTCGGCGAGATCCGTTAGGTAGAGGGCGTTCATTGTCCCGCGCAGACCGACATCAATCTGGGAGATGGTGCCATTGCCCAGCGTCTCGATGCTGATACCGAGGAAAGACAGGATATCGTAGGTGTCGGAGATGTGCCCGATCCGGCGGCTGAGGCGCGACAGGTCTTCGGTCACGATGACATCCACATCCCCACGGCGGGCAGCAGCCAGCAGGCTTTCCAGTCCGGGGCGCTGACGGACTTTCCCCGAGACGGCCTCATCGGTGAAGATGCCGGAGATCTGATAGCCCCGGCTCAGGCAATGGGCTTGGCACCGGGCAATCTGGTCGGCGGTGGATGTGGCCTGTTTGTCGGTGGAGTGGCGTGCATAGAGCGCCGCCCGTTTTGGGGTGCCTGAGGGTGTCATGTCTGCCAAGGGGAAGGGATTTCCACCAAGAGCCATAATCAACGGGCGGCAGTGCAGACAAGAGAGAAATCAGCCAGAGGTGTAATTTCTCAGAGTTTCTCACACTTTATCATAGATTCTCAGAGTTTCTCAATCTTCGGGGGCAATTTCTCAGAGTTTATCAGAGTTTATCAATGTTTCTCAGAGTTTGGGCGCGCCCCCCTGTTCCTTTCCCTGTCGTCACGCTGGCAGGATAGGCGCGGTGGTACCACCGCGCTCCTGCCCTTATTCGCATACGCTCAACGGGGGGTAAA
>NZ_JACIIX010000032.1 GCF_014205675.1 Novispirillum itersonii | reverse complement strand
GCCGCACCGTCCGCCCCCCCGGCTTCGCCCCACCGTCACGAAAGCGTGGTGAACGCCGACCCCTACGCCTTCGCGACGGCCTACGCCCGGCAGGCGTGGCTGCTGCGGCTGTCCACCATCACCAACGTTGGCCTCTTGGCCACCGTTGTGGTGTTGGCCAACGCCATCGGGGCGATGTCCCCGCTGAAGACCACGGAAGTGGCGCTGGTCCGCACCTACGGCCCGGATGACAAGCTCTACAAGGTCGAGCCGATCACCGAGGACACCGAGGGCTTCCAGCTCTACCTCGAAAGCATGGCGCGGCAATATGTCCGGCTGGTGCTGGAAATCGACGCGGTGACGCAGGAACAGCGCCACAAGGAAGCGGCGCTGATGAGTGATGGCCGCTGGTGGAAGCGGTTCCGAAAGGATTTCCTCAACACCAAGGAAATGGCCGAAACGCTGGAAAGCGGCCTGATCCGCACGGTGAAAATCGAAACCGTCACCACGGTTCCCGGCATGACCGCCGACCGGAAACTGGTCGTCGATTTCACTGAAACCGACACCCTGAAGGGCCGGACCATCAGCACCAAGCGCAAACAGGCGTTCTTGGCGATGGAAACCCGCCCGCAGTCGGTGCGGGCCGAGGACAGATACACCAATCCGCTCGGCGTCACCGTCCTTGAACTCGTCCTCAAGGAGCGCCCGGCATGACACGGACCTCTCCCATGAAAAAGATCCTGATTGCCGCCGTCAGCGCCCTTGCGCTGACCGTGGCCACCTCGTCGGCCTTCGCCCAGACCGCCCGCAGTGCTGGCCCGGCCCCGGTGCCGCCGAACCAGCAGCCCGCCATGGCTGCCAGCCCGTCCACTCCGGCGATGATGGCCGCGCCGTCTGCCGGGATGCCGCCCCCGGCCTCGGTGATCATGCAGGCCAACAATCAGCAGGAAGGCGTTTACGGCTATCTGGAACGCCCGCGCTCTGCCGGTCAGATCCAGCAGATCTGGGACGATGCCAGCCAGAAGGCCGGGATCTACACGGTGGATGCCTGCGCCGACTGCTCCTACAAGGTGCAGGTCCGCGAATGGATGGTCACCACCATCGAACTGCCGCGCGGCGAGGTGATCGAGAGCGTCGATCTCGGGGACCAGCGGGGCTTTCAGGTCAGCCAGCGCGGTAAGGGCAGACTGGCGGTGCGCCCTGTGGGCCACGGCTACGACACTAACTTGCTGATCTACGGCAAGAGCGGCGCGATTTACCCGGTGTATCTCCGGGCGATTGGCTTCAACGCCGTCGAAATCACCGACTTCGTGGTGCGCATTCAGGGCACCGTTTCGATGCCCGAGGATGTCGCCGACATGGCGGTTCCGGAGATTTCTGACGACAAGGGCAAGGCTGGCAATACCCCGGTCAATGCCAAACAGGCGGCGGCGTCCGGTCTGGCGCAGGCCTTCGCCGGGGCCGATCCGCAAGCCTCCCCGGTGCAGGACTTTGTGCAGGATGCGCCGTTCGATCCGAGCAAGTTGCGGGGCTGGGGCCAATACCGGCTGTCCGGCAATGACGACACGATGGAACCCGACACCGTGTTCCGCGATGACCGCTTCACCTACATCAAATACGGCGAACGGAAGTGGACCAGCACCGAACTGCCAACCGCCTACGTCGTAGTGGACGGCATCGACGAGCTGGTGAACACCCGCGTGATGGGTGACGTCTTCGTCATCGAAAGCACTCGCCCGAAGATCACCCTCAAGTCCGGCGAAAGCTACCTGTGCATCACCTACAAGGGGAGTGATGCCTGATGAGCCTCGTCTGCGACATCGCCCTAATGCTGGGAACCACCCTCGCCGGGCACTGCGGGATGGCCGAGGCAACCGAGGCCCCGGTTCGGGAGTTCCCGCCGATCATCATCCGGGAAGCGGCACCGGTGCCGCCAGACCCGCCGCCGCCAGTCCCCGCACCCGCATGGAATCTGCCAGCGCCACCTCCACCGCCGGTTTTCCCACCACCGCCACCGCTGCTACGGGATGAGTGGCCTGTGATGTTACTCCCGACACCGCCGAAAGGCTGGGTGTGGAGACTTGAGGCGCATCTGGTGCCGAAGGAGGCGGAATGAGCCTCGTCTGCGACATTGCGCTGGCGGTCGGGCTGACCATCGCGGGGCACTGCGTTGAGGCCACACCGCCGGTGCCCCCGGAAGCCATGCCGCAGGATGACCCCAAGGCATGGGCGCTGCCGGTGGTTCCTCCGGCTCCTCCACCCGCACCGCCGGTCTTCCCTCCGGTGGTGATCCGGGAGGCGGCCCCCGTGTCGCCCCCGGCTCCGGCCCCACAGCCCGAACCCCCTCCGGCTCCGCCACCGCCACCGCCGCCCGCCCCGGATCCGGTGGCGGAGGCCATCAAGGCAATCTGGTCGCGTCAGGGATCGGATGCGATGCAGCTTGCCAGTGCTCCGGCCAGCCTGCCCGCCGGGGGCCTGCTCGGCCCGATGTCGGTTCCGGCAGGCGGCCTGACCCCTGATCCGGGGGCCGATCTCGGCCCGCTGACCCCGCGCAAACCGGCGGAGTACCAGTCAGAGCGCAGCGTATCGAGCCAGCCGGTCGATAACACCCGGATCATCACCGCCGACCGCTACATTGCCGGGATCATCGAAACGTCGATCAACAGCCAGATCGGCGGGGACCAGACCGGTACGGTGGTGATCCAGACCGCACGGGACGTGTTCGGCTATCACGGGCGCAAGCTGCTGCTGCCCAAGGGCACCCGCCTGATCTGTGATTATCAGGCTCCCGAGGATATCGGGTCCTCCCGTATCGCACTGGCCTGCAAGCGTGCCCTGATTGCCGGACACCGCGCCGAAATCCGGGGGCTGGACTCCCTGCTGATCGACCAGCAGGGCCGCGCCGGAACCTCCGGCGAGGTCGATAACCGTTTCTGGGAGCGCTACGGCACCGCCTTCGCCCTGACCGGCATCAGCACCGCCGTCCGCTACGCCACCACCGTCACCCAGACCACCGATAAGCAGAACGCCAGTGCCGCCACGCAGTCACGCGATGCCGGGGCACAGGAGCTGTCCACCCGGCTGGGCGAGATCAGCGCCAAGGTCCTCGAACAGACCATGGACCTGAAGCCGATCATCACCGTTCCGCAGGGCACCCGTATCCACATCCGCCCGGACAAGGACTGGTACATCGCATTTCCGGAGGCGTCATGACCACACCGCAGGGCAGTGCGCCCCCCGACAAGACCGCCGACCGGGAACCCGAGGCTCCGACCCCGGCCCCGACCATGGACTTCAAGCCAATCAACCAGATCCCGATGCTCACACCGTTCATCCCTCGGCCCCGACGGATCCTGATCGTCACTAGTGACCAACGGCGGTCAAACGGTCTTCCAGCCCGTGATTTAGCCCTTCTCTTCGTCTCTCTCTGAATGAGGCATCCGATGCAGAAATCTCTCTCTGCCGCGTTGTTTGCCGTGTCCCTGCTGCTGGCCGGGGCGACGGTGCCCCCAGCGGCCACGGCCCAGACCGCCGCCGGGGCCAAAGCCGTGGCCCCGGCCACCCCGGCCACCGGCCAGACGCAGACCACACCCCCGGCCCAGCCCGGCCAGCCGGGCGCAACACCTCCCGGCACGATGGACGAGCTGAACGCCATCGTGAAGATCCAGAGCCGCCCTAAGACGGTGACGCCGCTGCCGGAAAACCAGCCGGTGCAGCTTGATCTGTCTTTGGTCAACGTGCCCGAAGTGCCCAAGCCGCTGCTGGAAGGCGTCACCGGCAATGCCTTCGCCCGCTACGTCAGCGTCGATAACAAGCTGGTCGGTCAGATGGTGCTGGCCGGTGTCAGCAAAGACGGCCGCATCGAGGCGCTCGACACCAGCAAGTTCGCCGCTCAGTTCCCGCTGAAGGCAACAACCCTCTCCACCGATGAACCCGTCGTCATTGAAGGCGACAAGGTGCAGCTGATCGAAGCCCTCAAGCGCCTGCAAAAGGTTGAGGAGGTGGAGAAGAAAAAGAAGGAGGAAAAGGAAACCTCCGAAAAGTCCAGCACCACCTCCAACGCCAACGGCATGGGCAGCCGGTCCTCCGCCAACCCGGACGCGGCAGGCTACACCACGCCGCAGCCGGGCACCCTGACGCAGAAAGAAACCACCACCTCGGTCGAGGTGGTGGAAGACGGCTGCCCGATCCGCGTGGACGTTGGGCAAGGCGTCGCCATCCAGCAGAACCGCACCGTCACCGTCTCCGGTGACAGCCGCAGCGAAAGCCCGTGCGAGGACGGCGGCACCCGCTACCAGATCAGCAAGACCTATCAGGGCTGCACCTACGCGGTCGATCTGGTCGGGAAGACCGCCACCGCCCGCTACAGCCAGTCCTACACCGGCCCCGACGGCACGGTGCCGGTCGGCGGCGGCTGCACCGAGGACCCGGAAAAGGTCTTCCAGATCGTCGAACAGTCGTGCGGGGATCAGGTCAACGGCTCCGTCACCGTGACCCGCGCCCGGCTGATGTACCGCAACCACCTCAACACCGATGTTGAGGTCCAGCCCTGCGCCGTCAAAGGCACCCGCGAAGTCACCGCGTCGGGCTGCCCGATCCGCATTGACGCCGCCAATCTGGTCGCCATCCAGCAGACCAAAATCGTTACGGTCGAGAATAACCAGAAGAGCGAAACCCCGTGCGAGGATGGCGGCACCCGCTATCCGATTGCAAAGTCTTATCAAACCTGCCCCTATGTGGTGAATGTCGGAGCCCGTACCGCCACCGCCCAGTTCAGCATGTCCTACACCGGGCCGAACGGCAGCACCGTTGCCGTGGCCCCGGACTGCTCGCCGGATCCGGAAAAGGTCTACCGCATCACCGAACAGTCATGCCCGGTACTGGTGTCCGGCGGGCTGACCACCCTGCAATCGAAATTGCAGTACCGCAATCACCTCAACACGGACGTTGAGGTGCAGGGCTGCACCACCACCGAAACCCGCGAGATCACCGAACAGGGCTGCCCGGTGCGGATCGACACCGGCAAGCTGAAGGCCATCCAGCAGACCAAAACCGTCACCACCATCATTGCCGGGAACCAGAAGAGCGAAACCGCCTGTGAAGACAGTGAAACCTCGTTCCCGCTGCTGAGCAGTTACCTCAACTGCACCTATCGCGTTGACCTGACCGAGATGACCGCCACCGCGCGGAGCCGGTTCTACTACGTCAACAAGAACGGGGATTCGGTGCAGGCCACCGACTGCGCCAATGACAACGAAAAGGTCTTCCCGATCACGGAAGACGTGGCGGCCTGCCCGATCAAACTTGACTTTGACGCGCTGAAGGCCATTCCGCAGGCCACCCTGACCTATACCAATCACCTCAATGCCAAGGTGCAGGTGCGGGATTGCATGGACAGCAAGACCGTCAACCCGGTGCCGCTGGTCGCCACCACGGATGGCTGCACCATCCGCCACGATTTCGCGGCAGGGAAATCCACCCAGCAGGGCGGCTATAAGTACACCCTGAACAAGGTGATCTATGACGCTGTGCTGTGCAGCGACACCGAAGCGACCTATCCGCACAGCAACGTCTATGACGACGCGGCGGGCGGCTCAATCTGCAATGCCATCATCCGGCAGGACAACCGCAAGGTTTACCGCCAGTACCGCACCCAGATCATCGTCGGCGGTCAGCCCCGGTACATCACCGAATGCACCCCCGACACCACGGCGCTCGATCTCTACACCACACAGGAGGGGTGTGAATCCCCGTCAACCTGGGTGCATGACCTGAGCGCAGGCGTCTCCTATGCCAGTGTCCGCGACTACTACATGCGGTCCGGTCGGCGTGAATACATCAACTCCTGCCACACCGGCAGCCAGACCTATCCGCACCAGATCACGGCGGCAGGCTGGGAAATGAACGACGGCAACCGCACCAGCATCCAGAAGAGCCGGGTGTTCATCAACGCCCCGACCGGGCAGTACGTGATCAACACCTCGACCATCCTGCCCGGCACCACCGCCATTCCCTACGAGTACGTCACCCAGACCACCAGCCGCACCGGCCAGAGCACCTATGAAGGCTGCACGGCGTGGCGTCTGACCGCCAAGACCGACCAGTACCGCCGCCCGGACAGCACCATTTACAACCTGCCGATCGGGGCCGGGGCACCGGAAAACGGCGGCAATGTCTGTGACAAGGTGCTGATGGCCACCCGCAACTTTGTGGTGGGTGCGTGGCGCTATGGGACGACCTCCACGTACACCAGCAACAATGGGGAATACACGCACGATGAATGGATCATGTCCCACCAGCTGATCCGCCGGGATGCCGGGCGGTTTGTCTATCGCAACCGCGAAAACTATCAGGATGTCAGTCAGGTCTTTGAATGGACCAGCTCGCCGGTCACCTATCCGCAGGTGGTCTTGCAGGCGTCCTATCAGCGCGATCCGGCATATAGCGGCAATGCGACGGTGTACTCCGATGCCAACATAACCATCCACGTCTGGGACTGGCTGCCGCAGTACCCGAATGGCACCCCGGATGTGCTGACGTCCCGCGCCTCCACGGTCCAGCTGACCACCCCGCCTGAAACCGGCTGGTAAGGGGGGCAGATCGTCATGAACGCACTCCACACAATCCAATCACAGGAAGGAGGAGCCTGCCCGGCACATGCCGGGCAGGCTCCGGCCCTGCTGCACCGGCCCGGAAACCTCCGTCTGACGCCGCTGCTGGCCCCGCTGTCCCGCTATTACTCCGACCCGGCCACGGTCGAGATCCGCATGTCCCGCCCGGGCGCGGTGGTGATCGACCGGCGGGGTGAGAAAAAACACCTGATTGAGGATCCGGCGCTGAACCGGGGCCTGCTCGAAAAGATGGCCAGCGTGCTCGGCAACCGCGCCGGGGTGAGCTTCGACGGGGTGAAAAACGTCAAGCTGTCCTGCGTCCTGCCGGAGGGGCACCGCTTTGAACTGCTGGTCGGGACCTCGGTGCAGACCGATCTGTCACTGGCGATCCGCTGTAAGCACCCGTTCACCCCGACGTGGCAACAGTTGGGCGTCTCGGATGCCCTGCGTGATTACCTGCTGGGCAAGATAACGGAGGGGGCAAACCTGATCGTCTCCGGGGCCACCAACACCGGCAAGACGACCCTGCTCAACCTGATGCTGGCCGAAATCCCCGATCATCGGCGGGTGGTGGCCTGCGAGGACACCCCGGAACTGCACATCAGGCGGTTCTGGGATGGAGTGGGGTTGTTAGCGGCCCGTGAGGAGGGCACCGGCTCCGGCATGGTGACGTGGCGGGAACTCTACGATCACATGATGCGCATCACGCCGGACAACATCCTGTTCGGGGAAATCAGCACCCAGAACGCCTTTGCCGCCCTCGCTGCCCTCAACAGCGGTGTCACCGGCTTCATGTGCACCATTCACGCGGAATCTCCTGAACAGGTGATCCACCGCAAGTTCGTCCAGAACATCAGTTGGGCGGGCGGCGACATGGCCGACATCCCGGAATTTCTGGCCGATCTGGT
>NZ_JACIIX010000031.1 GCF_014205675.1 Novispirillum itersonii | reverse complement strand
CCACAGACCGATCTGTCAGGGAGGGATGACGGATCTGTCACCCTGAAATACCTTACAAAGAAATCCAAACAAGACTCTGTACAGGACATCGAGGGTGGCCAGCTCGTCGGGCTGATGGTGGCTGTCTCCCCCACTCTGCAACGGGTGCTGTCTCCGGCTGATCAGATTGCCCTGTCGTCCCCTGATACCGCGTCTGCGGCCCTCGGTGCCCTGACACGGGCGGTGTCGTGGCTGGTTCGTCAGGAATTGGCTTTGCAGGGGTCCGTGTGGGCGTCAGCCCTGCGAAAACACGGCATCACCGCCCTTGCCGCTGCCGTTGTCGCCATTGAGCGCCATGGAGTGCGCAGCAGGGCTGCCTATCTCCGGGGGATGCTCGACCGGGAGGGATTGCGCCTCACGGTCAGGCACAGTCTGGGTGCCCTCAGTCTGTCCGCTGGGGAGGGCCGGTGTCATGGCTGAGAACTCTTCCATCGAATGGACCAACCACACCCTCAACCCTTGGGTTGGGTGCGCGAAAGTCTCCCCGGCCTGCGATCATTGTTATGCCGAGGGGTGGGCCAAGCGGGCTGGGACGCCTGAGCTGTGGCAGGGCCAGCGCCGCCGGACCAGTGCCGCGAACTGGCGGCTACCGCTGAAGTGGGACCGGGCGGCTCAGGCAGCCGGGAAACGGGCGCGGGTGTTCTGCGCCTCTCTGGCGGATGTGTTTGATAACCATCCGGCCATCACGGACGGGTGGCGGCAGGATCTTGGGGCGCTCATCCGAGCCACCCCAAACCTTGATTGGCTGTTGCTCTCCAAGCGGATCGGCAATACCGGGCGCTATCTACCGCTGATGTTTCCGGACGGTGTGCCGGAAACTGTCTGGTTGGGGGCCACGGTGTGCAATCAGGCTGAAGCAGTCCGGGACATTCCGAAGCTGTTGGCCGCTCCGGTCGGAGTGCGCTTTTTGTCGGCCGAACCCCTGTTGTCGTCACTGGATCTGCGGGAATGGCTGGCCCGGATTGATCTGCTGATCGTCGGCGGAGAGTCCGGTGGTCAGGCGCGGCCCATGCATCCGGATTGGGTGCGTGGTCTGCGGGATCAGTGCGCCACCAGCGGCACCGGGTTCTTCTTCAAGCAATGGGGCGAATGGATTGAACACAATGCGGTGTCTTTCCCGGTCAAGAGGATGCCGAAACCCCGCTGGATACTCTGGGATGGACGGCTGCATGAGCCCGGACGAAAAATACAACGTGACGATCATGCCGAACTGATGTGCCGTGTCGGCAAGGTTGCTGCCGGGCGGCTGCTGGATGGTGTGGAGTATAACGGGGAGGTCATGACATGACCTTCTCCCCTTCGACCGAGCTTTACAGCCTGTTCCAGCGGCTGTTCGTTGAGATCAACGAACTGTTCGATCCTCCCCTGCCGGTGCCGATGTTCGCGCTCGATCAGTCACCGAAGGGGTTCGGCTATTACCGCCGGGGGCGGTTCGTCAGTGCCAAGGGGGAGATTGCCGACGAAATCGCCATCAACCCCAAGTATTTCGCCACCCACGGCTTCCGGGAACTGGTGCAGACCATGGCCCATGAAATGGTCCATCAGTGGCAGGAACACCACGGCAAGCCGTCGCGCAGCGGCTATCACAATGCGGAGTGGGCCGGGAAGATGGAGGGCATCGGCCTGATGCCCTCTTCGACCGGAGAGCCGGACGGGAAGAAAACCGGGCAGTCGATGGCCGATTACCTGATTGAGGGCGGTCCGCTTGCGGCCCTGTATCAGCGTCTGAACGCCGAAGGGGTGATGATCCCTTGGTATGACCGGCTGGTGGTGGCCTTGGCCGCTGAGGCCGGTGTGGGCTTTGCCCTGTCGTCCTCGGTGATGGCGGCAGCCGTCTCCCTGCCGGTGGTGAAGCACGAGGCCAAAGCAAAGACCAGCTATTCCCACCAGTGCAGCGATGACACCGAGCCTTTGAAGATCTGGGGCCGCAAAGGGCTGGCCTTGACCTGTGGCCTGTGTGGGGGCGTGTTTGCTGAAGGGTAAGGCAAGGTTTGTATCGTACTTTACAAACTCAGAGCTGGAGGCTGAACCGCTTTGCCGCCTCGGCAAGGCGGTTTGCCAGTTCTGACCGCTGGGAGCTGTTCAGCGCGTCGGGGTGGGCCAGCAGCCAATCCAGTTGCCGGAGTAGATCCGCATGGGCCTGTTTCGCCAGTCGCACCGGGGCACCCTTCAGCCACGCCTGAAGCTGCTTCAGTTCCTCGGGTTGTAGGCTGGCCACCGTGCCGGGGGGCACGTCTTCCAGCGCGGTGGCGGACGCGGGGAAGGATCCGATCTGTTGCCTCCGCCCCTCTGTTGAGCGGTACAGTTTCACCCGGTTGGCAACGATCCGAAATTCCATGATGCACCTCTCTCATAGGTACAAGGTAGTTGAATATCTCGTGTACCCAAAATGAGGGCGCATATCAATAATTGCGTTATGTACCTTTCATATGGGTGTTTTAAAGTCGGGCACGGTGATGAGGGAAAAGCCTTCAAGCCCCTCCGGGGCCGTAGGGGCTTCGCCCCGGCCTCCACAAGGGGCGGGCGCGGCCTGAAGGCCGCTGTTGTCCGGCAGGTCTCCCCATAGTCGCCTTGCAGGCGACCACGCTTCGCGCCGCCCGCCGGGCGGTGGGTGATCCCCCTCCTGCCGGACAACCCCTTGTGGACGCCTCCTAGTTTCTGACGACAGGGCAAAGTTCGATCCACCCAGTCCGATGAAAGGGACCCACCCATGACCGCAATCATGATTGATCTTCAGACCCTGCTGTCTCTGGCCGCTGCCGATGCTCAAGAAGAGGCTACTCATAAGCGGGAGGCTGCCAAGAGCGGGACCGATGACAAAAAGCGGAACCCTTACATGCCCGCCTATTGCGACCCGAACAACGAGTTCCGGGGCACCAAGTACGACGCCACCCGCTACTTACCGCTGACCGAGGTTTGCAAGCTGATCCGGCAGGATATCAGGGATGCCATCGCCGGGGGGCTGCTGCCGAAGGTGAAGGTATCCGTGCGGAAGGAAGATGCGCGGGCGGTTACTCTGATCGTTAAGGAGGTTCCTGAAGCGTTCCAGTTTTACAGCCCGAAATATCTGAAGTGGGCGCGAGAGTATCCGTTTGAAGACAAGCATGGGTGTGGCCGGAATTATCCGGGGTGGAGCGATCCGAGATCCGAACAGTATCGTCAGGTGATTGACGCCCTGACCGAGATTGTACAGGCCTATAACCGGGATAACAGTGATTCGATGGTCGATTACTTCGACGTCCGTTTCTACACGACCGTAGACTTCTGCCGGGAGCTGACGGCAGACCGCAAGGAAGAGGAAATGGCTGCCTTGCCAGCCTGACGGGGCAGACGTCCGGGGCCGGGGAACCGGCTCCGGGCTGCCCTGTTCATTCCTCAATCCGCAGACGGAAGCCAAATTCGATGAAAGGGACCCACGCCATGACCGCAATCGAGACTATTCGCGACGAGAAGCGCCGGATCCGTGCCGACCGTCTGGAAGCCAAGGCCGCGCTGTTGGAGCGGCAGGTTGCCGCTACGAACGCCGCTTTACCCAAAGATCGGGCCTTCTGGACACAACCGGGTAATTCCAGCCGCCGGAAAGCCCAGTTCCGCCTTGTTGCGACGTTGGAGAAACAGGTTGCTGCGGAAGCCTTGCGGAAGCAGGCCGCCTATCTTCGCAAGCCTCTGCGTCAGAAGGGTGATGCAGCCAAGGCGCAGGCCGAAGCGGCTGCCCGCGTTCAGGCAAGAAAAGGAGACTGGTTCCTGTCGGTCTATGGTTGGCAGCGGGTGGCCCGCGTGAATGCAAAGAGTCTGAGCTTCAAAGGCGCTTTTGAGACTGTCGCGGTCCCGAAGCATCTGGTTCAGCGGGTCAGCTCCTCCAATCCGATGGAGGGCTGAACGATGACAGGCACCTTGTTTGACACGCTTCCCCAATCAGCGCCCCAAAGTCAGACGCCCCAGCGTGACAGCGCCGGGCTTGCGCGGGCTCTGAATGCCGTGACCCGGACAGGCGACACAGAAGAAGCCTATCGCCTGTTGCGCACTCTGGCCCCCTCGGAGGTGCAGGAAGTCGCCCTGCGTGCCGGTTATGCCCTTGGGCGGGGGACGCTGACCATTGCGCAGTTTACGGCAATGGTGGTCAGGGCAGCAGCTTTGAAGCTGACCGGAAAAGAGATGCGGTAGTGTCCGCTATGGGGGGCCTGATCCATTCAGCGGGCCGATCACCGCTTATTCTGCCGCCACCAAGGGGCGGACCTGATCCAGATCGTCCGGCATGGTGCTGCCAAGATCGTAGAGCGCCTGAAGATTCATCCAGAATTCCGGCCCGGTGCCAAAGGCCCGGCCCAGCCGCAGGGCGGTGTCTGCCGTAACCGGTGCTTCCAGACGGGACAGGCGTTCAATCCGGGTGCGCGGCACATGACAGGCCTTCGCCACCGCATAGGCGGTCAGGCCGAGGGGCTGCATGAATTCTTCGCGGAGGATTTCACCGGGGTGGACCGGCGGGGTCGGGGCAAACATGGGGTGTCTCCTTGCCTTAGTGATAGTCCACGATTTCCACGTCTTCGGCGTGGCCCTCAACCCAGCGGAAGCAGATCCGCCACTGGTCATTGATCCGGATGCTGTGCTGTCCCTCCCGGTTCCCTTTCAGGGCTTCCAGACGGTTGCCCGGCGGCTGGCGCAGGGCGTTGAGAGACACAGCCGCTGCCAGCATCGCCAGTTTGCGCTGTGCCGGGCGGACCAGATCAGACGGAAACCCCTTCGGCGCTTTCCCTTGCAGGACCTCTTCCGTCAGTTTCGATTTCACGCTGAAAATCATGGGGACCCCGGTGCTGTTTCAAGGACAGTATCGTATCGCGATACATTAAGCAACCTAAAAACGTATCTCAATACGATACTGTTTTTACGCCCCCACCGTCAGGCCGGTTTGTACCGTACGATACAAAGGCGGCGGTGAAGGTCTGCGGGCCAGTGGGGTTATGGCTCTTTCAGCAGCTTGACCAGCTCGGTCGGGATCCACTCGACGGAGAGGGATGTTTTGTTGACTGTTACTGTCTTTATGCAGCCCCGCAGCAGCTTGTTGGGTTTGTGGTCCATCGGGTCCTGTTCAAGGGCCTTGATGTAGCCCATGGCCTTGGCCACCGCCTTGATGGCGATGGCTTCATTCGGGCTGTAGAAGCGCAGGTCCCGCACGGCGACGGAGCGCCGCATGGCGATTTGCCGCAGCTCGGTTTCCTTGTTCTCCAGATAGGTCTTGATTTCAACCCGCCGGGTCTGATCAGACAGGGTATCCAGCACCGCCGCAATCTCCTTCCGCCGTTTTGTGGTGTCGGCATCGGCGGCGGCAATGCGGGCTCTCAGGCTCTCCCGTTTGGCTTCCAGCTCCGGGCTCTGGTATCCGGTTAGAATGTCCTGCGGGGAGAGCGTTCGCAGTGCCTTAAGGGCACGGGGCTGAATGTCATCGGTGTAGACGGTGCAGATCGGGCAGTTTGGTTCCTTGCAGGAGTACATCCCTTTCCGCAGGGCGGTCAGCTTCTTGCCGCTCCACCCGCAGTGCAGCTTCCCGCTGAAGAACAGCATGGCATTGGTCAGCCGGGTAACCTGCCGTGACCGCCACCGCTGAATGCGTGCGTTTTCCTCGGCCTGACGCTTTTCATCCGACAGGCGCAGCCGTTCTTCCACAACGGCTTTCCGCACGCTGGACCGGCTGATCATTTCCCGCTGCACCCGGTCGAAGAGATCGATCGGGATGATGGCGAGGTGCGGCGCATCGACGGTGATCCATTCATCTTCTGACCGGGTGACGGCCAGCCGCTCCCCGGTCAGCGGATGGGATTTCCATTCCGCCTTGTTGAACTGGATGACGCCCTTATAGACCTGATTGCGCAGAATGCCGGTGCCCCGGGAGGCAGTGCCGATCAGCGTGGAGGAATACCACTTGCCTCCGCCGGGGCTGGGGATGCCCCGGGTGTTCAGCCCTTCGCAGATCCGGGCCAGTGAGTGGCCGCGCAGGTAGTCGGTAAAGATCCCACGGATGACCTCAGCCTCTTCCGGGATGATTTCCCGCAGGCCCCGGATCGGTTCGCCCCTGTCGTCGAACCGAAGCAGCGGGCGATAGCCATAGGTGCGGCCACCGGGGGCGCTGCCCCTCTGAATGGCCGCCTTCATCCCCCTGCGGGTCTTGTCCGCCAGATCACTCAGGTACAGGGCGTTCATCGTCCCACGTAGACCGACATCAATCTGGGAGACGCTACCGTTACTCACTGTTTCAATGGTGATGCCGAGGAACGAAAGAATGTCGTAGGTGTCGGAGATGTGCCCGATCTTCCGGCTGAGACGGGACAGGTCTTCTGTCACCACCATCTGGAAGTGGGCTTCTCTGGCATCGGCCATCAGGGCATCCAGCCCGGGGCGGTCGCGGATCTTGCCGGAAACGGCCTCGTCCTTGTAGACGCCGGTGACCAGATAGCCCCGCGCCTCGCAGTAGGCCCGGCAGCGGTCAATCTGGTCGGATGTGGAGAGGGCCTGTTTGTCAGTCGAATGGCGGGCATAGATTGCCGCCCGGCCAGAGGGTTGGGTCATGCGTATCACTGTGCCAGTTCGGTAACGGAATCATGAACAGGGATAATCGCGGGTTGTGCCGGACTGCAAGCCCGAAAACGGGGGCGGCGCAGATTTCGTGAATGAAAATCCGCGTGGAATCTCAAAGAGTCTCAGAGAATCTCAGTGTGTCTCAAAGAATCTCAGAGAATCCCGGAGTGTCTCAGAGAATCTCATACTTTAGGCGCGCTCCCCTGTTCCTTTCCCTGTCGTCACGCTGGCAGGATAGGCGCGGTGGTACCACCGCGCTCCTGCCCTTATTCGCATACGCTCAACGGGGGGTAAAATGAGCTGCGCACCGGACATGACAAAGCCGCCCTCGGAGGGATCCGGGGCGGCTTTGTCGGGGGTGGAGTCCCTGACGGCAGGGGCTCAGTTTGTGGTGAAGGCAAGGGCATAGCTTACCATCTCTCTGGTCAACATGGACTGCAATGAGAGATAGAAGAAGTATAGATTATTTAATCCAAAGTAAGTCAGATCTGATTGCCACTCCGCAACCGCCGATGTAAGCTCTGCTCCTTGCAAAGCGAAGGTTAATCCCCCAAATGGCGTCACTGGTGAAGCTGCCTCAGGCGAACCCACAGCAGACACAAGCGATCAACGCCATCCATGGGCCGGTCTGATCATTGCGGGTCCCGGCTCGGGCAAGACATTCACGCTCGTTGAGCGCGTCACCAATCTGATTGTGAATCACGGAGTTTCCCCCGAAGCCATCCTGGTATCGACCTTCACCGAGAAGGCGGCGCAGGAGCTTCTGACGCGAATCTCGAACCGCCTACACAGCATCGGCTCGAAGGTCAATCCTAACGCGCTGGAGGTAGGTACCCTTCACTCGATCTTCCTGCGCATCCTGGAGGACCACCGTGAGTTTACGCGCCTGAAGCGCAACTTCACGCTCATGGATCAGTTCGACCAGCA
>NZ_JACIIX010000030.1 GCF_014205675.1 Novispirillum itersonii | reverse complement strand
TCTCCTGAACAGGTGATCCACCGCAAGTTCGTCCAGAACATCAGTTGGGCGGGCGGCGACATGGCCGACATCCCGGAATTTCTGGCCGATCTGGTGGATGTGGTGGTGCAGATCCGCCGGTCGGAAGACGGCATGCGTCGCATTACGGACATCTGGGAAGTCCGCGCCAACCGCTATGTGATGCGGCATGGCCGGGAGGACCTGCCATGACACAGACCTCTCCCGCCTGCGGACGCGATGACTGGAAAAAGGCCCCCATTGAACCGCAGATCCGGCCACTGGTTGACAGCCTCAGACGCCGGGGCATCACAACCGTCGCCTCCTGCGCCGGTCATGCCACCCGGCTGTCTACCCCCTATGTCCTGTTCCGCAGCACCGAGGCAGAGGCATGGGAGGTACAGACCATCCTCCATGCCCTGTACCTGTCAGACCGGACGCACCGGTACTGGAGCCTTGAGGCCCGTTTCTGCTCGGATGGTGTTCTCCAGTACGCCGTGACCGCATCGTCCCTTGAAAGTCTGGACACCGGCCTGCGGCGGCTCTGGCATTTCTGGATCCGCCGCCGCCGGATTGACCACGACCTTCAGGCCCTCGCCTCGGCCCTGACGCCTGCCGATCCCGGGGAGGATCTGCCATGATGGCCCTCTCTGAACGCCTGCTGGAACGGCTGCTGCTGGCCGGGGCCGCCCTGCTGGCCCTCGGCTGCCTGTGGGGGCTGTGGTGGTGGCAGATCGGGTTCGACCCCCGCGATGTGCAGTGGTGGAAATGGCTGATCGCCAGCCTGCTGCATCCGGCGGGCCTGCCTCAGCCGATGGTGTGGGCGGCGCAGGGCTGCCTGATCGGCGGGCTGGTGCTGCTGCTGGCTATTGCCCTGATCATGCGGCAGGCCCGCAACCGCACCCTGCACGGAGCGTTCGGGTCCAAGGACCTGCACGGCTCCGCCCGCTGGGCGACGTTCAAGGATGTCAAACACTCCCGCCTGCTGTCGAAGAAGGCACAGACCGGCGCGGTGGTCGGCGGCTGGAAACAGGGCAAGACCCATCACCAGCTCCGCCACATCGGACCGGAGCATGTGATGTGCTTCGCCCCCACCCGCAGCGGTAAGGGGGTGTCGCTGATCCTGCCGACCCTGCTGTCATGGCAGGACAGCGTGATCGTGCTGGACATCAAGGGCGAAAACCACGCCCTGACCGCCGGGTGGCGGGCCAGCCTCGGCCACCGGATCCTGAAGTTTGATCCCACCTCCACCGAGGGCTGCTCGCGGTACAACCCGCTGGCGGAAATCCGCATCGGCAGCGGGCGGGACATTGCCGACTGCCAGAACATCGCCTCCATCATCGTTGACCCCGACGGCAAGGGCCTGTCCGACCACTGGATGAAGGAAGGCTGGAGCTGGCTGACCACCTCCATCCTGCACGTCGTCTACCGGGTTCACCTCACCGACAAACGCCGTGCCAATCTGGCCGATGTGCGGCGGTTTCTGAGCAAGGTGCCGCCGCTGCCGGTCAACACCGGGGAGGAGGATCTGGCCGCCCTGTTCTCGGCCGACTTTGAAAAACTGCTGAAGGAGATGGCCACCTTCAAACACGGCGATCCGGTGATTGACGATGCGGTGCGCACCGGCATCGGCGGCATGCTGAAGAAGGTCCACACCGAACGCTCCGGCGTCCACTCCTCGGCGGTCAACGGTCTGGGCCTGTGGGCGGATCCGATCATCGCCGCCAACACCGGGGCCAGTGACTGGACGGTGGAGGACCTGATGAACGGCGACGACCCCGCCGCCCTCTATCTGATGGTGCCGCCCTCTGACATTGCCCGCACCCGTCCGCTGATGCGGATCGTGCTGACCCAGATCATCGGGCGGCAGACCGAGAAGATGGAGTTTAAGGGCGGCAAATCGGTCAAAAGCTACCGCCACCGCCTGCTGCTGATGCTCGATGAGTTCCCGGCCATCGGCAAAATCGACGTGCTGCAAAAGGGCATCACCTTTGTTGCCGGATATGGGCTGAAGCTCTTTCTGATCATTCAGAACACCGGCCAGTTGGAAGCCGTCTACGGCAAGAACAACGGCTTCATGGCGAACTGTAACGTCCGCATCGCCTTTGCCCCGAATGAAGGTGCTGACTCTGATGCGGAAATGGTCTCCAAGCTGGTCGGTAAGACCACCATCGTGCAAAGCCGCCGCTCGGCCTCTGACGGCAAGGGCGGGCGGATGTCCGACAGCCTTCAGGAAACTGGCCGTGCCCTGCTGACCCCTGACGAGGCCGGACGCCTGCGGGCCATTCAGGAAAACGACGACGGCACCGTCACCCCCGGCGAGGTGCTGACCCTCCTGACCGGACGCCCCCCGATCCGGGGCACCCAATACCTGTACTTCCAAGACAAAACGCTGCTGGAGCGGGCGCAGATGCCTGCCCCCGCCGCCCCGCCGTTCAAGCCGCTGGCCCTGCCGAAGGAAGAGCCCCATGCCCACAGCCCTGATCGACCGTTACCACACCGAGGCCGCCCGTCTGCTCGGCCTACAGGGCCTCGCCCCGGCGGACCTCGGCCCGGTCAACCGGCAGGCCATCGACTGGCTGGCCGCCCTGATGCTGTCGCAGACGCTGCCCCCCGGCCCGCATCCGGCGGAAGCGGCGGCCCCGACCGACCCGGCGGCGACGGTGACCGGGGTCCGGGCCCTGTTGTCCGGCGGGCTGATCCGGGTGGCCGCCCACATCAACCGGCTGGCCGCCGCCCCGGCTGATCCGGCCCATCCCGTCGCCCTCTACGTCCATCAGCAGGCCATCGCCATGCAGGAAGCCCCGGACGTGACCCGCGACACCACCCTGCGCGTCATCGTCGGCCATCTCACCCTGCTGGCCCTCGCCGCAGATCACCCGCACCCGCCACGGACCATCAGAAAGGCAGGATCATGAAACCACTGTCTCCCACCCTGAAATCCATCGCCCGACACACTGCGGCCATCAGCTGGAACGGCCTGCTGGACACGATAAGCATCCTCATCACAGGGGCCGGTCTGGGTGTCCTGCTGACACTGATAGGCCTGCAAGCCAATGACATCCCGCTCATCGTCCAGATCACCGACACCTCCGGCACAACAGTTCTCGGCCCGACCGAACCGGTTTCCCTGCTCTGGCGGTGTGCCGTCGCAGGGACCGGCATCTGGCTGTTGTGGTCAGGGGTTTTCTCGGCGCTGACCGGGCGCGTGATTTTCATGCCCCGCCTGACTGCCGCCATCGGCGCGGTTTTCATCGACCTGATCCAGCACGTTCCGGCCCTTGCCCGGCTTGCCCGGCGTGTCCGGATGCACACCGAACGAAAGAACTGATCCATGACCAACCCTCTCTTTGACACTCAGACCGACCTTGAAGCCCTGATCGCCGCCGACCGGGAGCGGGAGGCGATGGCGGTTGCCGCCCGCATCATCGACCGCGCCGCCGACACCGCCCCGGTGGCGGTGGATCCCGACATTGCCGAGGCGATGGGAGCGTTCGAGGACGACGCCCTCAGCCCCGAAGACGCGCTGGACGCCTGCTTCAATCCCTATGGGGATAACGACGGGGAGGACGGCAGCCATGGCTGACACCCCCGAGAAGATCCCGTTCCGCGACCGGGTGGTGGCGGAGATGCTCCGCCACATCGAAGCGGGCACCGCGCCATGGCAAAAGCCGTGGAAACCGGGCGAATACCGCGAACAGCCGATGAACCCCACCACCGGCAAGCCCTATCGCGGCATGAACGCGGTGTGGCTGGAAACCCATGGCTACGCTGATCCGCGCTGGATGACCTATAAACAGGCCCAGTCCGTCGGCGCACAGGTGCGCAAAGGCGAACGCGGCTGTCAGATCGAATACTGGCAGCGCTCCGAAACCAAGCCGCTCCTTGATGCCTCCGGCAAGCCGGTTCTGGCTGAGGACGGCAGACCGAAAACCACCAGCTACGAGCTGGAACGGCCCCGCGTGTTCCGGGCCACCGTCTTCAACGGCTCCCAGATTGAGGGGCTGGAGCCGCATCGACCGAAAACCATGGATCCGGCGTTCCAGCCGCTGGCCGAGGCCGAAAAGCTGCTGGCCGCCGGGGGCGTGGAGATCCGCCACGACCAGCACGACCGCGCCTTTTACCGTCCCGGTTCCGACCGCATTCACCTGCCGCCGCGTGAGACGTTCCGGGGCGCGGAAGAGTACTACGCCACCGCCCTGCATGAGCTGGCCCATGCCACCGGCCACCCCAGCCGTCTGGCCCGCGACATGAGCGGCGGCTTCGGCTCGGAAAACTACGCCCGTGAGGAGCTGCGGGCGGAAATGGCCGCCTACATGGTCAATACCAGCCTCGGCCTCGGCCACAATCCGGAGCGCCATGCCGCCTATGTCGGCAGTTGGTTATCGGCCCTGAAGGATGACAGGAACCTGCTGTTTCAGGCCGCCCGTGACGCCGAAACCATCCAGACGTGGATTACCCAGCCCGACCTGCGCCCCGAACTGCGGCAAGCCGTGGAGGCCCGTATCAGCATGGACCAGAACCAGAAACAGGAAACCGGACTGACCCAGACCCCGGAACAGGGTTCCTCCAAGACCCTGACAGCCGCCTTTGATCCGGTGGTTCCGGCAGGTACGGAGGTCATCTATACGGATCGCAACGGCCTGTTCGGGGCCGCCGATGTCACCAAGGACACCCCGGTTTCCGATATCCAGCGGCAGATGCGGCCCCGTGATTTCACCCTCTACGGTGTCGGCGGCACGGTGCTGGAAGCCTATCTTCGGGAGCGGGCGGCGGAGCTGCAAAAAGAGCCGGCTCTTTCTCCCGTCGTCCAGACCGAACCGGGACAGCGGATCTGGCTGGCGGTGCCGTTCAAGGAAAAGGACATGGCCAAGAAGGCCGGTGCCCGCTGGGATGCCAAGGCGAAGGCATGGTATGCCCCGCCCGGCATCAATCCGGAGGGTCTGGCCCAGTGGCTGCCCAAGGCCGACCAGCCCCGGCGGCAGCCGGACGGCATCGATCCGATGGCGGAGTTTGCCGCCGCCGCCGCTGCCCATGGCCTGAAGATCGACGGCCTGCCGCAGATGGACGGCCAATGGCACCGGGTGCCGTTGCATGACGACAGGGGCAAGGATCTGAACGGAGCCTACAAGGCCCATCTCGACGGCAGACCCTCCGGGCTGATCCGCAATTACAAAACGATGGGAGAACCGGAAAAGTGGATCGCCACCGGCCACCGCCTTGATCCGGCGGAGCTGGAGCAGCTGAAGGCCGACTCCCGCGCCCGGGAGGCCCGGGAGAAGCAGGAGCTGGACGCCCGGCAGGCCGGAAAGGCCCGGCTGGCGGCGGATCTGCTGATGCGCGGCAAACCCCTTGAGGGCAGTCACCCCTATCTGGAGCGCAAACAGGTACAGGCCCACGGCCTGAAGCGGCATGAGGACGGATCACTGATGGTGCCGTGCCGGGATGCCAACGGCGAGGTGTGGAACATCCAGTTCATCAAGGACGACGGGGAAAAGCGCTTCCTCAAGGACGGGAAAATGGATGGCCTGATGCACCGGATAGAGGGCAACCGGGGCGGGCCGACGGTGATCGCCGAAGGCTACGCCACCGCCGCCACCCTCCACGAGGCCACCGGCCTGCCGGTGGTGGTGGCCTACAACAGCGGCAACCTGCCAAAGGTGGCGGAAGCCCTGCAAAAGCAGGACCCCGGCCTCCGGCTGGTGATCGCCGCCGATGACGACGCCGGAACCGCCCTGAAATATGGAAAGAACCCCGGCCTTGAGGCGGCACAGAAGGCCGCCACCCTGACCGGGGCCAAGGTGGCGGTCCCGCCGTTCACGCAGGCGGAACGGCAACAGGGCCTGACCGACTGGAACGACTTCGCCGCCGTGCGTGGCAAGGAAGCCGTCACCCCGGCCCTGCGGCAGGCCCTCGGCCTTGGGGCGCAGCAGGACAAAACCCTGAAGCAGGACCAGAGCCAGAACCGCACACAGCAACCGGCCCGGCGCTCCGGCATCGGTCTGTCCCTCGGCCTGTAAGTCATGTCGAACCCCGGCGGCGGGCTGTGTGCCATGCCTGCCGCCCCCCTTGGGACCGCTGCCCTCTCGTAAACCGGTGGCGGTCCCCTTTTTCCCCCATCAACGGACCCGACCCATGCCGTCAGCAAAGCCCTTCGCCAAAGTCCTCCTCGATGCCGATGACGAGGCCCGCCTGAACGAACTGTGTGAACAGTCCCGCCTGTCCCGCTCGGAAGTCTTCCGGCGGCTCTTGCACAATCTGCCGCTGCCGTCGCAGCAGACCTTTCAGGGCTGGGACGCCATCACCGAGATGATGAAGGTCAACGCCGATCTGGCCCGTCTCGGCAACCTGCAACGGATGGCGCTGGCCGAAACCGACGCCCCGGACCTGACAGCGGCGCTGCATGCGCTGATTGCCGACCTCAGCACCCGGCAGGCAGAGCTGAAGGATCTGGCGGTGGTCCTGCGCGACACCCTTCAGCCACGCCGCACACCGTCTGCCTGAGGGCTGGCCCAATGATCGCCAAGAAGATCGCTAAAAAGGCCGATGTGGCCGACAGCTTCACCCGTCTGGGCACCTACATCAGCGCCGCGCCGGAGGCAGGCGAGAAGCTGGACAGGTTCTGGATCGGCAACTGCAACGCCGGGGAAACCCTCGACGACCTTCCGGCGGCATTGGCCGAGATTGAGGCGGTGCGGCAGAAGAAGCCCAAGGTGAAGGACAAGACCTATCATCTGGTGGTGTCCTTCCGTGATTCCGACCGCGACAAGCTGACCGACGCCGCCCTGAAGGATATTGCCAACAGCTTTGTCACCGCCCTTGGCTTTGAGGGTCATCAGTACGTGGCAGGCACCCACATCAACACCGATAACTTCCACATGCATGTTGGCATCAACAAGGTGCATCCGCAGACCCATCGGGTTCTCACTCCGTTCCGCGACTTCAAGATTCTGGAACGGGTGAGCCGGGAGATGGAACGCAAATATGGGCTGGCGGTGGACCGCGGCATGTCTGACCGTGACCTGACGCAGGCCCCCGGCCTGTCGCCTGCTGCCAAGGATCACGAGGCCCGCACATGGGAAGTCTCGTTCCAGCGCTGGCTGACCGACAACCGCGCAACCCTGTTGCCGGAAATCCAGCAGGCGGGAACATGGCAGGACCTACACGAGACGCTGGCCCGGCACCGGGTGCAGATCAAACCCCAGGGCGCGGGCATGGTGTTTGCCTCTGACGATGGTCAGACCATGAAGGCCAGCGCCTTTGACCGCTCGTGCAGCAAGGCGGCGCTGGAAAAGCGGCTGGGAGCCTATCAGCCCCGGCAGGAGCTGGCCCCGAAAGGTCCGGCCCTGAACACCGAAACCGTCCTCCCGCCCCCCGGCCTGTCTGCCCAGCCGACACCACCGCCCGGCAAGGGCTACCGCCCGCGTCCGCTCGACCGCACCACCGGCACCCCCCGGCTGTGGCGGCACTACCGGCAGCGCCAGCGGGCCGTCCGCAGGTCCGGCGGCCTCGACCGCGCCCTGCGGACATGGGCCAGCTTCATTCTGGTGGAAGCCTACAGTGACCCGCTGGCCGCCGTGGTGCTGCTGGCGCACCGCGAGGCCCTGACCATTCTGCTGCCGTCGTCGGATCCCTTTCACCGCCCGGCCCGGATCAGTGAGGCCTCCTTGGCAGCGCTCCGGGTCTGGCGCAATGCCACGCCGTGGCAACAGACCACTGCCCGGCCCGCGTGGGCGGAGAAATCCCGGCTGGGCAGCGCCGGGGTGAAGGTCGATGATCTGGGCAATCTGATCGTGCCGTTCCGCAGCTCACAGGGGCGGGCACAGGGACGGATTGAAGGGGTGCTGCTGGTGGCCAAGGATGGCAGTACCCTGACCATCGGCCCGGTCAGCCGCGACAGCCTGCACCTGATCGACCCCGGACGTACCCTTCAGGAGCGGTCCAGCAGCCAGCGGGCCGCACCCAAGGCCCCGGTGCTGGTGACCGCTGACTATCCTTCAGCGGTGGCGCTGGCACAGGCCACCGGGGCAGCGGTGGCGGTTGCCCGCTGTGAGGCGGATCTGTCTGCTGTGGCGGCGGCGCTGTCGGCCCGCTATCACGCCAAAGCCACCGTGATCACGCGGAAACAGGGCACCGGCCTTGCCCTGCCGTCCACCCTCGCCCCGGCGGAGCTGCGCAGCCGCTGCGCCCGGGCGGTGGAAGACAAGGCGATGCTGCTGTGGGACAGCAGCCAACGCCCCGCCGGGCGGGATAATCCGGTTCTGGCGGCGCAGGGCGTCCAGTCCTACGGCTGCCGCGAAGACGACACGGGCAGCCTGCTGGTGCCGCTGCGCACCCTGTCCGGGAGACTGGAAGGCGTGGCCATGCTCCGACCGGGGGAAGCTCCCTCCCAGACCGTGAACCTGGCACGGGGACCACTGGTGGCGATGATTGATCCGCTGCGGGAACTCGGCACAGACAGGCCGGTGCTGCTGGCGCAGGACTACCCGACCGCCGCCGCCCTGCACCGGGCCACCCGCCTGCCGGTGCTGGCGGTGCAGGATCCTGCCGACTGGCAGGCCACCGCTGAAGCAGTGAAGTCCAAGTGGCCCAATGCCTCCCTTGTCATCGCCATGGATGACACCCGCAGCAACCGCGAACAGGCCCAAGCGGCGGGGCTGCCGCTGGTGGCCCCGGTAACGCCCTCCGGGCGGCGGGTGTCCTATGCCGACCTGACCCAGCCCAAGACCGCCGAGGTGCTGCGCGATACGCTGGCCGACGCCACCAAGGACGCGGTATGGCAGGCATGGCGTTCCGGCCATGCCCCGGACCGCACCGATCACCCGGTGATGGCGGTGGGCACCCTGCGGCGCGGGGTGCGGATCAGCGACGATGGAAAGATCCTTGTGCCCCTGCGCAACGGGCATCAGCGCCTGTCCGGGGTGCTGGTGGTGTCTGCCGATGGTGAGCCCCTTCACACCGTCACCGGCCAGCCTACCCCGGAGAAGGCGGGCAAGGGAGCCGCTCCGGCCCCGCAGCCGCTGACCCATGTTGTCGGCGGCTGGGAAAAGAAAGGCTCCACCGGCCCGGTGGTCGTGGCGCGGTCTCTGGCCGAAGCCGTGACCCTGCACCGCGAAACCACCGCCACCGTGATACTGACCACCGGCAGGCCGGAGGATCTGGCGAAAGCCCTGCACGACCGGGGCCGCCCCGTGCTGCTGGCCGGGAAGGATCTGGCGATACCCCAGACCAAGGGCTTTGACGCCCCGGACGCCAAGCAGAAAGCCGCCCTGCGCAAGGCCCTGACCGCCCTCACCCTGCCGATGCGGCAGGGCCGGGGCACGGTGCTGGGGCGGGGGATGTGATACCAAACTGTAGTGACGTTGACTCACGGAGGGGATTCCCAAAATCGGCGGAATATGAGTCACTCTGGTAAACAGCCGGAGGCTTACCATGG
>NZ_JACIIX010000029.1 GCF_014205675.1 Novispirillum itersonii | reverse complement strand
ACGCCCTTGATTTCTCGACGATCCAGTCCGAGGCGCTGAGGCTGCTTAGCGAGCACCCTTCGGTGCTGGAGGCCATTCAGTCCAAATACCAGTACATCATGGTCGATGAATACCAGGACACCAACACGGTCCAGGAAATCATCGTCATGAAGCTTGCCGCAGCCCACCACAACATCTGCGTCGTGGGCGATGACGATCAGGGCCTGTACCGATTTCGTGGCGCTACGGTTCGAAACATCCTGGAGTTTCCGGCCAAATTCGGTGCCGGAGAGTGCAAGCAGATTTACCTGACGACGAATTATCGTTCGGATGCCCGCATCGTCGAATTGTACAACGCCTGGATGGCTCAAACCGATTGGGAAGGTGGCGACGGACAAAGGTTCCGCTTCGATAAGGCCGTTGAAGCCCAGAACCCCACGCCAGCCCCATATCCCACGGTATTCAGGGTGTCTGGCCATGATCACGCGGACGATTGGGGCGATGAGGTAATTGCCTTTCTGCGCCATCTCCGCAGCAAGGGCATCCTCAAGGATTGGAACCAAGCGGCCTTCCTGTTCCGGTCGGTAAAGAACGAGCGCGTTGTCCGGCTTGCGGAGGAGCTTGAGGCGGCGGGCATCCCCATCTACGCCCCCCGTTCGGCCATGTATTTTGACCGAACTGAGGTTCGGCTGATGGTCGGCGCACTTCTCTTCCTGTTCCCCCAGATGAAACGCCTTCAGGTGTTGCCCAACGGCGGGCGTCTGGCGATTTGGGAGGACTATTACGATCCCTGCCTCATGGAGTTCGCCGTTGAGCTTCGCAAGCCCGAGAACAAGCTGCTGTTCGACTGGTGTCGGCGGACTGCGGGTGAGCATGCGGCCTTGGCCAGCAATGCCAACCATGCGTTTGCCGGTCTGCTTTACGAACTGCTCCAATTCCCCTTGTTTAGCCAGTGGTTGCGGGATGTGGACGAGACCGATGTCCGCGATAGCCGGGCGGCCCGAAATTTGGCCATGTTTTCCCGCCTCCTCGGGAAGTTCGAGTACCTGCACCACGTCTCGGTGCTGACACCTAATTTTCTCGACAAAAACCTCAGCGACCTTTTCAACCGCTACCTCCGTTTCCTCAAGGAAGGCGGCATCGAGGAGTACGAGGACGAGACGGCCTACGCCCCCAGCGGCTGCGTGTCGTTCATGACTATCCATCAATCCAAAGGGCTGGAGTTCCCCTTGGTGCTGGTTGGCTCCATGGACGCCGTGCCCCGGAAACAGTACGACGATCTCGACGTCCTGTTGCAGGAGCGGTTCTACCACCGACCACCCTTCGAGCCGATGGAGCGGACCAAGACATTCGACTTCTGGCGGCTGTTCTACACGGCCTTCTCCCGTGCGCAGAACATGCTGGTGCTGACCTGCCAGGAGAATGTCCCCAGCGGCAAAGGGCAAAGGAACGTCCCATCCCGCTATCTCTCCACGACCTATGGAGGGCTGGAAGAGTGGCGGTCGCTTTATTTCGAGCCGGCGGAAATCGAGTTGGCATCCATCAAGCCCGTGAACCTAAAGAACGAGTATTCCTTCACCTCGCACGTCCTGGTCTATGAGGGCTGCCCTCAGCAATACCGCTTCTTCAAGGAGTTGGAGTTCGCTCCGGTCAGAAAGAACGCCATCCTGTTCGGCACGTTGGTTCACCAGACCATCGAAGACGTCCATAAGACGGTGCTCCGGGGCGAGGAAGGCAGGGTCACTGACGAACAGGTTCAAGTCTGGTTCCGCACCAACTACCACCACCTGACCAAGCGCGAACGGGTCTACCTGACGCCCGTCGCCCAGGAAATCGCCCTCGCCCACGTTCGCCGGTACGTCCAGCGTGAGAGGCACAACTGGCACCGGCTCCAGGACGCGGAAGTCGAAATCTCCCTGCTCAAAGACGCCTACATCCTGAAGGGCCAAATCGACCTTGTGCGAGGGGAAAACGAAACAGTCGAGATCATTGACTTCAAATCAGAGCGCAAACCCGACCTCGTTGGCGACCGCGAAAAGCTGGATCGCTACCGCCGCCAGCTTCAGATTTACGCGCATTTGGTCGAGGAGCAGCTTGGCCAGACCGTTAGCCGGATGCACCTCTATTACACCAGCGAGGAGTCCGGGAACCCGTACATCAGCTTCCCGAATAACAAACATGCGGTGAACGACACCATCGCCGCTGTGGACGCGGTAGTGAAGCGCATTGAAGGCAAAGATTTTTCTATGGCGGCCCGACCGGCGAAGGCATGCCCGGAATGTGACTTGCGATCCTATTGCGACATGAACTTCGTGGCGAGGAAGTGCTGATGGATTGGAACTCCTTTTTGGGGGCGTTCACTTGCCCGGCAGGCCGCTCCTTTCCTGACATTCACACCACGTTCAGTCGCAGACGCTCTCTCGATACGCTTGCCGGGGTTCCCGACGAGCCTGGGGTCTATGTCCTGGTCGCCCCTAACCACGAGTTCACCTATCCGCGCCGAGCGGGGGCTGTGTTCTATATCGGGGAGGCCGAAAGTCTGTCTGTGCGGCTGGCCCAGCATCTTGTGCATAGCACAGCGACAGCGGCCAATGCCCGGATTGGCTACGACGTCTACTGGCCAATTTACGAGTACGCTGGGGCTTTTGGGGCGCAATTTTCCTATTCCACAACAGCGGATCACAAGGCTGAGGAAGGAAAGCTGCTGGAGCGGTTCGCTCGGCGGTTTGGCGCTATCCCGGTAGCCAACACCAAGCATTCAGATTTCTGGCATAGGGTCCAGGTAGATGCTTAGGGGTGGGCTGGCGTCAGCACCTGAAATCGCTTAAACCAATGCGGCTGGCTCTCGGAGGCCCGCCACATCCAGTTGATGATCTTTCGTGATCGGGGACCCAATGTCTGAACAACTTACTCTCGCGGGAACTGAACTCAACAAAGTTGAAACCGTGGAGGAATTTCGTTTTGACAACTTGCCGCCAATCAAAGGCTTCCCGGAGCTTCGATGGACAGGCAAACGCCCATTCACATCCACTCGATTTTACCCCGCACAGAAGCAAGAAACATACGGGACTCCGACCAACAACTGGATGAATAAGATATATTGGGGAGACAATCTCCAAGTAATGAGCCATCTTCTGAAGCATTTTAGAGGAAAGGTTAATCTTGCATACATTGATCCACCCTTTGACTCCAAAGCCGACTATAAGAAACTCATATCAATTAAGGGTAAGCACGCATCATCGGACTTGAGTGCCTTTGAGGAAACTCAATACGCAGACATGTGGGCGGAAGACAACTACCTACAATTTATGCATGATCGCCTAATTTTGATACGCGAGCTACTGTCTGATAGCGGATGCATATTTCTTCACTGTGATTACCATCAGAGCCATTACCTGCGGATGTTAATGGATGAAATTTTTGGACCATCGACGTTCATAAACGAGATAATTTGGCAGAAGTGCAACACAAAAAACTTCACGAGCAAATCACTGAGCAATATCCACGACACTATATTCATGTACACAAAAACCAAGGATTATTATTTTCAGGAACTTTTCGACGATTTATCTCAAGACTACATTGATTCAAACTACCGCCATTACGACGAGAATGGCGAACGGTATCGCCTACTTCCGTTGCACGCCCCCGGTATCCGCAATGGAGCGACTGGCAAACCCTGGAAGGGCATTCCACCCCTAGCCGGTAGCCATTGGCGTTTCGGGCCGGAGACCCTTGATGACATGGATGCAAAGGGGCTGATCCAGATCAGCGAAGGGGGCGTTCCCGAGTACAGAAAATACCTTAAAGACAGTGAAGGTGTACGCATCGGCACGATTTGGCTTGACGCGAAACAGCTTCCTAGAAAGGAGAAAAATGGATACCCGACGCAAAAACCAGAATCAATTCTCGAAAAGGTGATAAGGATCGGGAGCAGGCCGGGTGATATTGTATTTGATTGTTTCATGGGATCAGGAACGACCCAAGCTGTAGCTATGAAGCTTGGACGTCGATTCATTGGTGCCGACATCAACCTTGGCGCAGTTGAAACAACGATCAGCCGATTAAACGGCATTCGGCAGGCTCTTACTGCCGGTCAGCTACCTGTGAGCCAACATCCTCTCTATACCGGAGTTGATGTTTTTAACGTCAATAATTATGACATTTTCAGGAACCCTGCTGAAGCAAAGGAAATTCTGAAAGAAGCCCTAGAGATTCAACCCCTTTCATCAAGTTCCGTTTTTGACGGGGTAAAGGACGGTTTTTCCGTGAAGATTATGCCCGTCAACCGAATTGCCACGCGCGCCGACCTAAACGACATAATAGCTGGTATGGACTTCAAGCAGTACGAGAAGCGCCGCGATGAAAGTCCCGGAAGGGCGGTCGAGAAGTTCCTGCTAGTGTGCATGGGCCATGAACCGAACCTTGCCGCCGCTCTCATTCAAGAAGCAAAGCCGTTCCTAATTGAGGTCAAGGTCGTCGATATCCTGCGCGATCGCGACGACATCCTGTTCAAGCGGTCGGCTGAGGCAAAGGTCGTCATTCGTGACGGCAAGCTCGTGATTGAAAAATTCTATCCACTGAACCTGATGCAAAAACTTAGCTATCAGGAAGATAACGTGGAAGATTGGCGTCAATTGGTCGATAGCATCAAAATTGACTGGAATTATGACGGCGCGGTTTTGGAACCGGCACTCATTGACATGCCTGAAGGCGAGTCTCTGGTGTCCGGCGCTTACGATGTCCCGATGGATGCAGGGACGGTTCGGGTGAAGATAACCGACCTGCTTTCGGAATCCCTCGAATTGACCGTTAGCGCTGAAGAGTGAGGGGACCATGGCCAGGAAGCCGACGAAAGCCACCCAGGTGGATTTCCCATTTTTCGACGTTTTGTGCCGGTTCTACCAGGGCAACAAGGGCCGAATCCGCCAGCGCTATAAGCAACTGACCAAGGTTTATCTGGACTTTAACGACCCCTCCAAGGGCAGCGGGTTCCTCCGCACGCCTCAGTTTGAGGCGCTTGAGATGTACGTGTTCCTGAAGGAATTCGGGAACAATGCCTCCATTCATGCACTGTTTGAGGACTGGTATCGCAAAACAGGGGTGTTCGAGGCAGATAAGACCGTCACCCAAAGCTTAGCTGATGCAGGCCAGATTGATTTCTTCCGGGAAATCGACCTTTCTGACCCCAAAGCCTACAAAACCGTTTTTAATCATCTAAAAAAGAATTCGGCCCACTACCCGAATTACATTTTTGCGCTAACCATGGGGACCGGCAAAACCATCCTCATGGCCACCTGCATTTTCTATGAATTCCTCCTGGCCAACAAATTCCCCAAGGACGAGCGGTTCTGCCACAACGCCTTGGTTTTTGCCCCTGACAAAACTGTCCTCCAGGCCCTGAAGGAAATCGAGACCTTCGATCTGGCCAAGGTCGTCCCCCCGGAATACGTCGCCTTCCTGACCACCCACTTGCGTTTCCATTTCCTCGATGACGCAGGAATGGGCCTTGGCACCCAGGACGGGTCGCGCTTCAACATCGTGATCTCCAACGCCCAGAAGATCATCATCAAGCACCGAGAGAAGGCTAAGGGCACCTGGAGCCGCTTGGACGAGCTTGCTAAAGCTACGGCAACCCCGTCCGTCTACGACCAGATCGCGGACCTCTACGGCTGGCAGCCCGAAGACGACAAGGAACTGGTCATCAATGCCCGTTTTCAGCGCCTTGGGCGGCTGCCTCAATTGGGCATCTATGTGGACGAGGCCCATCACGCCCTTGGCACCGCCCTTGCCAAGGATTTCGACATGGCAAAGCCCAGCCGCCTGCGCGAGACGATCAATCGCCTTGCCGCTGAATTGAAGCACGTTGCGGGGAGCCGGGTGGTCGCCTGCTACAATTACACGGGAACGCCCTACGTCGGGGAACAGATCATGCCGGAGGTGGTGTACGCCTACGGCCTGAAGGACGCCATCAAAAACAATTTCTTGAAGCGTCCGCAGATCAGCGGTTACGCCAACACCCGAACCGAGGACTTTCTGCGGGACGCGGTGGCCTCGTTCTGGCGGAGTGAGGGTGAAAAGCGACGCGAAGGCATGCTGCCCAAGCTGGCCATCTTCGCCGGAACCATCGACGAAGTCCGTACCGAAATTCGCCCCGCATTGGAAGCAGCGCTCCGCGAACTGGACATCCCCATCGACCGCATTCTGGTCAACGTCGGCGACGAAAAGCTAACAACCAGCGAGGATATCCGCGAATTCAATCGGCTGGATACCCCTGGTTCAAACAAACAGTTCATCCTGCTTGTTAACAAGGGCAAGGAAGGCTGGAATTGCCGCTCTCTCTTTGGCGTGGCGCTTCACCGGGAGCCGAAATCCAAGATATTCGTGCTTCAGGCTTCGATGCGCTGCCTCCGCAACATCGGTGATATCCAAGAAACCGGGCACATTTACCTGTCAAACGACAACTTGGCCATCTTGGATGACGAACTTCAAAAAAACTTCCGCGTAACCAGAGCCGATCTGGAGGACGCCGGAAAATCTGACAAGCTGCGCTATGTCGTCCGCGATGTTCCGCCGCCTCGGAAGGTGAAGATTAAGCGCGTCCGTAAGCTCTACAAGACGACCAAGAAGGCTCCGTCTGATGGGCTGGACTTCAAACTCGCGGAATTCGACACCCTGCCCTACACGGCGGTGAAGACCGTCCGAGACGGCCTGAACCAGAGCGCGCATACTACCACCGAAGACATTTCAACGGCCCGCAAGCAGCGGCGCTACAGCGCTTTCACCCTGGTCGCCGAGATCGGACGCTACTTCAACACCGAGGAAATTTCCTGCCTTCAGATCGAGGACACCCTGCTGTCTTCGGCTGATGGGCTGGACGCCATCCTGGCGATGGTCAACAGGCACAATGAGGTCCTTTACGACCACATCATCCCCTCGTTGTTCCGGCACCTCTACGACATCTCTGACTACACCCACCACGAGGAGATCGAGGTCGAACTCGTCAAGTCCGGCGGTTCGGGCGGCGGCTTTGAAAAGACCTTCCTGGGCGATCCTCAGAAAGTGGCATCCGTTGATGATGTGGCCTATGCGCAGTTCAAGGACCGCAGCTTCCACTTGAACCACTACATCTTCGATTCAAAGCCCGAGAAGGCATTCTTCGACACGGTGGTGGCCAAGGAAGATATCGAGGAGATTTTCTTCACCGGCATGCTGACGCACGGCCAGTCGGAGTTTTACATCAGCTATGTTGATCCAGAAACCCACAGGGTTCGCCACTACTATCCAGACTTCCTGGTGCGCAGGAAGGACGGCGGCTATATCCTGGTTGAAGTGAAGGGCGACAACATGATCGACGACGTGATCGTGCGGGCCAAGGCGAAAGCCGCCGGGGAAATGGCGGCAGCCAGCGCTTTCAGCTACATCATGATCCCAGGGACTGAGGCCAAATTTGGCCTTCCGGCTTAGCCTATATTTTTTATCAGTTCGGGGGGACTGACATGCTCAAGCGCATTGGCATCAAGAACATCGGGCGCTTTACAAACTCGAATGGCAAGGGCAACACCGAGCTAACAAAATACAGCTTCGTTTTCGGCGCTAACGGCCACGGCAAAACGACTATCTGCGCGGTCCTGCGTTCAGCCCAGACCGGCAACGCTGATCCGCTGATTGGTCGGAAGACGCTTGGAGCAACAGCCGCGTCCTCTGTCGATCTATTATTCGACGGCAGTGGAGTTCGCTTTGATGGCGCAGCTTGGGATAAGACGGCCCCCGACCTCGCCGTTTTCGACAGCGCCTACGTTTCGGAGAACATCCACTCGGGCGAGGTAGTCGATACGGACCATAAGCGCAACCTGTACCGTGTCATCATCGGTGCCGAGGGCGTCCATCTGGCAGAGCGGGATAGCCAGTTGGCGGCGGATAGCAGGGCTAAGACCAGAGAAATTTCTGCGGTCGCTAAGCTGATCCAACCTCACGTTCCCCCAGGCATGACCCTGGAGCAGTTTCTCAAGGTCCCCGCTAATCCCGGCATCGACGTCCGGATCGCTGACCAGACGCGGAATCTGGAGGCCATCCGGCAAGCCGCCCAGATTCAAAACCGTCCGCTTCCGAGCGAGATCACCCTTCCAATCATCCCTGCGTTCGCATCCCTGTTGGAAAAGACCATCGACGAGATCGCCGAAGGCGCTGAACGGCAACTTTCTGACCACATTGCGGCCCATGGAATGGCTGCCAATGGCGAAAGCTGGGTGGCCGCTGGCATGCCTCATATCGAACATGGGGTCTGTCCATTCTGCGGCCAGAACATCAACGGGCTGCCGTTGATCACCGCTTACCGCTCAGTATTCAGCGATGCCTACAAGGGGCTGGTCGCTGATATCAAGACCTACCTGGGAATAATTCAGGAGGAGTTCGGAGAGGGGAAAATCGGCTGGCTCGCCGCCCAAATTGAGAAAAACAAGGCGGCAGCGGATTTTTGGCATCAGTATTGCCCCATTGATCCAACCATGCTGGCCATGCCTGAGAACCTCCTGGATACCATTCGGGACCTAGGCGTAGCGGCTCTGGAACTGCTGGACCGAAAGGCTCGCTCCCCGTTGGAGGCGGTTCCCCTCAGCAAAGAGTACCAGGAGGCCGTGGCCGCCTTCCAAGCCCTCAAAGAGGCGGTCAACGCTGCCAACATGGCAATCTTTGCCGCCAAGGATGTATTCAACGCCAAAAAGGCGGAAACCGGCGTTGCCGATGTGCGGGTGGCGGAAAACGAGCTACAGCGGCTCCAAGCATTCAAGAAACGCCATGAGCAGCCATTGGTCCAGCATTGCGATGACCACATTCGGCTGTCCACAGAGAAGGACGTCATCGACAACGAAAAGGCCGAGGTTCGCAAGAAGCTCGATGAGTATACGAATAGTGCGGTGAAGCCCTACGAGAAGCGCATCAACGAGCTTCTGGACGCCTTTGCGGCAGATTTCACCATCGCCGAAACCAAGCACTCCTATGTGGGCGGGGTGGCAACATCCAGCTATCAGATCGTGATCAATGCGACGGCTGTTGATCTCGGCGATGGGAATACACCGGCAACCAAGCCAAGTTTCAAAAACACGCTGAGTTCGGGGGATCGGAGTACTCTTGCTTTGGCATTTTTCCTTGCCCACCTAGAGCGGGATAAGGGCCACGGGAATAAGATCGTGGTGCTGGATGATCCCTTTAACAGCCAGGACGCCTTCAGGCGCGTCCAGACCATCCAGGAAATTCGACGCATGGGCAAGAAATGTGCACAGGTTATTGTGCTCTCGCACGACGCAGGATTTTTGAAGGACGTCTGGGCGAAGGTGCAGCCTGCTGAACGGACAGCCCTGATGATCGATAATGCCCGAACCCAGGGCTGTAAACTTGTGCCTTGGGCAATCGAGAGTGCATGCGCAGGGCGCATCATCGCTGAAATAACCGACCTACAAGCCTATCTCACGAACAACGAAGGCAAGCCGCTCGACATCGCCAAGAAGATGCGTCCAGTATTGGAAGACCATTGCCGCCGGGTTTACTATGGATACTTCGGCGATCAAGACACGCTCGGCGAGATCATGCGCAAGACCAGGGACGGTGGGGACCAGCACCCCGCTCATCACATCTACGAGGAGCTTGATGTGATCAACGAGTTCACCGCTCCGTTCCATCATGCCGATTTGGCAGCCGTACCAACGGCGGACCAGATCGATAAAACCCAGTTGGACAGCTTCGTTCGCCGAACTCTCCGAGTGGCAAAAGCCCTGCCAAACTAGAGCATTAGGGCGGGAGAAACAGAACCGTTGTCCCGGCGGCCTCAATCACGTTGCGAACGATGGGGCGCTTGTGGCTGGATAGATTCTCCATGATGACAATATCGTCTCGGCGCAAATCCGGCACCAGTATCCGGCGGGTATAGGCCTCAAACCAGTCCCCGTTGATTAGTTCGTGGAGTACCATTGGGGCAATCTTCCAGTCATCCGCAGGCCAGTGTCCATCTCATACCAACCTGCGGTGATTAAAACTTATGCGCCCACTGGCGGAGTCCGATGGACATGATTTTCCATGGCTGATCGATAAGCTTGTTCCAAGC
>NZ_JACIIX010000028.1 GCF_014205675.1 Novispirillum itersonii | reverse complement strand
CCCTCTCTTCACTTGTCTAACAGCGGCGCCACCAAGGTGACTTCCAACGACGCTCCCCACCAGCTCTTCGCTGCGGCCCGCGTCGTCGGGAGGCGGTTTTTACTCAATCCCGCCAAACTCGTCAACATCTTTTTTCAACTATTTTCTCAACCTCTTTGCCTCCCCGATATCGGGAAAACGGAGCGCAGAATGCTGACCAAGCAAGCTTGACGATGGCCTTCTACAGAGTGAGAGAAGAAATCAGATGACCAGCGCGCTGATCTGCGCCGGAGAAACCATCATTAGCCAGTTCGACCGAGGCTGGCAAGGGGATTCATCATCCGCTGCCATAGTCCTTTGGACTCTCCTCAGCCCCCCAGGAACACGACCTCGCAATACTGCCCCTTCAGCTTGGTGCAGAATTCCTGAGCTTTGGCACGGTCAGCAAACGGACCCGCGTTAAGGCGGAAAACCGTCCCCTGATCCGGCAGCGTCACCTGTGTCACCCGAGGGGTGATCGCGGCCAGATCGGGATAACGCCCGATCATTTCCTTCCATCCCTTGTCCGCCAGCTCCTGATTCTTAAAGGATGCCAGATGGACGGCAACGATACCGCCAGCCCCGATCGGACTATCGGCGTCCGGGTTGCTGAAATCCGCAGGATCGGGAACAGTCTGATTGGCCATCCGGCCCGTCTGCAAGACCGCCGCCGGGTTATTAATACTGGCGCCGGGCTGGGCATTGGCCGGAGTCCCCGGAGCCGGAGCCTGCGGCATCAGCTGCTGCGGAGCCTGAGCCGCTGCGGCGGGCGGAGCCTCCACCGGTTTCGGGGCCGGAGCAGTCGGCTTCGGGCGCGGGGTCCCGCCCCGCAGAGCGCGTTCAATCGCAGCCCGCTCGTCCTCATACTCCCCCGGACTAATCACGTTATTGGCCCGCAGGCGGTCGAGACGGCCGATCGCATCAGCCGCTTCCATCACACCACGCGGCACCGGCGGTGCAGAGGCCCGCACCTTGGGCTGCTCCGGCAGAACGCCATCCAGAATCGCCTGTCGTTCCATCGCGTGCTGGCTGGCACTGATGCCACGGCCCTCGAAGGCCGCCGCCAGTGCCTTCAGGCGGTTCCCCACCGCCTTCGCATCCGGAGACGGACGGTCCAGCCCGGTCCCCGGCGCCCCATGCGTCAGGGGCAGCAGGGCCCCGATATTCTGCCCCCGGCGCGCCATCCATTCTTCCGGAGTCGCCAGATTTTCATCAACCAGCGACTTGAAGACGGCAAACCGCTGCCCGGCAGCCCCAAGACCGTTCGGCGGCAGGGCCGCCCCGGCTGGCGGATCGTTCTTCTTCAGATTAGGGTAACTGAGCGCACCGGGGCGGCTGCCGCCACCAAGGGCCTGGAGATTCTCTTCCGCCACATCCCGGACCGAGCGCTGGCGCATATCCCCCCACGGGCCGGAGGAAATCGTCGCCGTTGGATTGAGCAGAAGAATTTGCTGGTACAGCGCCTCAGCCTTCTGGGGACGGTTGGTGTTCTGATACAGCATCCCCATGGCCAGCAGGGCATAGGGATCTTTCGGGTCTGCATCCAGTGCCGCAGACAGGCTTTGCTCTGCCACACCGTATTCGCCCCGCGACATCGCTGCCAGCGCCGTATCAACACGGGAGCTGGAGGGCGAGGTCATGACCCGGTTAAATCCCTTGGGGTCATACACCGGCCCGCAGGCCGTTAGCAGGCCCGCCGCGCACACCGCCGCCAGCCCGAGTCCCATTCTGATGAAACGACGCTGCGTCACCGCTGAAATTCCCTGTCTATTCCATGCACCCGGCACACCGGGCCCGGTTGTGTTTCTCACCCCCGAACCCAGCATGGAAATCCTGCCGGTACAGTGTCACCGATCTCCCTGTCTTGACAAGAAAAAGCACCTGATCAGACATCTTCACCCCGTCTATCCCGCATCATCGGCATAGCAGCCCTGCCTGACAGGAGTTTCATTTTAGGTCTGCTCCGTTTTTGCATATCATGCAAGGCAGTCAGGCCTGCCTCCGGCCTTCACCGCGCCCTCCCCGGCGCATAGATCTGGACTGCTGCGATGGCGACGGAACTGGAACTGAAGCTTGATCTTGACCCGGCCCTGATCGACAAGGTCCGCCGTCACGGGCTGATCCGCCGCCTGCGACAGGGAAAAGCGGTCAGTCAGGATCTGCGCAGTGTGTATTTCGACACCAGCGACCATGCCCTGCGCCAGATCGGGGCCACCGTCCGCATCCGGCATGTCGGCAAGCGGCGGATCCAGAACGTGAAGATGCGACGGCCCGCCGAAAGCGGGGCCCATTTCAACCGTCTGGAATGGGAGCATGATGTTTTCGACGATTCTCCGGCTTTGGTCGCCCTGAACGAAACCGCTCTGCCGCAGGCGCTGACCACCCCCCTGACAGACCTGTCACTGGCACCGCAGTTTGCCACCCACTTCCGGCGCAGCAGCTATGTTCTCGCCACCGAGGATGCGGAAGTGGAACTGAGCATCGACCATGGGGGAGTCGAAACCGGCCAGCAGACGCAACCCTTCTGTGAGCTGGAGCTGGAGCTGAAACGCGGAACGCCGCAGGCCCTGTTCACCTTTGCGCGGGAACTGGCCAGCACCCTCCCCCTGCGGATCGGCACGGTTGCTAAATCAGAACGCGGTTATCGCCTGCTGACCGGGGAAGTCCCCGGCGTCAAGCGGGCCAAGGCACCGGCCCTGACCCCGGAGATGACCGCCGCACAGGCATTACAGGTGATTGGCCGCACCTGCCTGTCGCATCTTCTGGCCAATCAGGATGCCTTGCAAAAGCAGCGTTCCCCCGAGTCGGTGCACCAGATGCGGGTGGCGATGCGGCGCTTCCGCTCCGCCCTGACGGTGTTCCGCCCGGCCCTGTCAGCACAGGATCCCCAGCTGGCGGCAATCCGCGAACACGCCCGCTGGATTGCCGATACACTGGGAGAGGCCCGGGATCTGGATGTGTTCCTCAGCGAGGGCCTGAGCACCGCCGAGGATGCCCTGACCGCCGCCGAGGTCCCGGCTGCCGTCTTTACCGCTCTGCGGCAGGAACTGATGGCCCGACGGACCGCCGCCTACGAACGGGCGATATCCACCGCCGCCTCTCCGGCCTTCACGCTGGCCTGCCTTGATCTGGCCGAATGGATTGAAACCGGGGCGTGGCTGACGCTGGAGGATGACACCGCCGCCCCCCGCAGCCAGCGGGTTGCCGACTTTGCGACCACGATTCTTGCCGCCCGTTACCGCAAAGTCCTCAAGCGCGGGCATCGCTTTGCCAGCCTGTCTGTCGCTGCCCGCCATCAGGTGCGGATTGAGGTGAAGAAACTGCGGTACAGCGTCGATTTCTTCGGATCGCTGTTCCCCGGAAAGCGGACAGCCGCCTTCGCGGAGGCCCTTGCCGCCCTGCAAGATCATCTGGGGCACCTGAATGACGGAGCCGTCGCCCTCGGGCTGCTCCAGACCCTGTCAGAACAGGTCCCGGCCTGCGCCCTGCCCGCCGGTCTGGTCGGCGGCTGGCATGCGGCCCGGCGGGATGAGGTGCTGGACATCGCCCGCCAGAGCTGGAAGGCCTTCAGCCGCCGCCGGGTTTTCTGGGACTGATCCAAAGCCCGTCCGAACGCGCTCCGCTGCAAAAAAGCCCCGGTGCAGACACTCCGCACCGGGGCTTTCTGTATCAGTCCCAAAGACCGAAGGGCTGACGTTACACGCCCCTCAGCACATGGACCCAGCCATGGGTATCCGGTGCCGAACACCGCTGAATATCCACCAGCGCCGAACGCAGCTTGGTGGTGACCGGGCCGGTCTGGCCGTCGCCGATCTTGAACTCGCCACCCTGATGCTTCACGGTGCCGATGCCCGCCACCACGGCGGCGGTCCCACAGGCGAAAGCTTCCTTCAGCTTACCGCTGGCCGCATCCGCCTTCCAGTCATCATAGGAATACGGGCGTTCCTCAACGGTCAGGCCGTTGTCGCGGGCCAGCTCGATCAGCGACTTGCGGGTGATCCCCGGCAGGATGGTCCCCGCCACCGGCGGGGTGACAAGGGTGTTGTCGTCCATCACGAAGAAGACGTTCATGCCACCCAGTTCCTCGACCCAGCGGTGTTCGACCGCATCGAGGAACACCACCTGATCACAGCCCTGCGCCGCCGCTTCCGCCTGCGCCGCCAGACTGCTGGCATAGTTGCCGCCACATTTGGCGGCCCCGGTGCCACCGACGGCAGCGCGGGTATAGTTCTGCGACACCCAGATGGTGACCGGCTTCATGCCGCCCTTGAAATACGGGCCGACCGGCGAGGCGATCACACAGAAGATGAAGTCGGTGGCCTTGCGAACCCCGAGGAACACTTCGCTGGCGAACATGAAGGGGCGCAGATACAGGCTGCTGTCCCCTTCCGGAATCCAGCGGGCATCCAGCTGCACCAGCTTTTCGACCGCCGCGATGAAGTCACCTTCCGGCAGTTCCGGCATCGCCATACGGTGGGCCGACTCGTTGAAACGGCGGGCATTCTCTTCCGGGCGGAACAGCACGGCACGGCCATCGGCGGTGCGGTAGGCCTTCATTCCTTCAAAGATTTCCTGCGCGTAGTGCAGCACGCTGCTGGCCGGATCAATCTGGAAGGGGGTCCGTGCGGTTACCTGCGCCGAGTGCCATCCCTTGTCCACGTTCCACTTGATCACCGCCATGTGGTCGGTGAACAGGGTACCGAAACCGAGATTCTCAAAGGCCTTCAGACGGTCGGCTTCCGGAGTCGGCGTGCTGGTCGGCATGATCTCGAAGTCAAGGGTAGCAGTCTGCACGGACATTTTATTACCTTTGAAGACGGTGTGGTGTGACAACTGTGCGGCGCCCCGGCCGGGGGAGTCTGGCCGACGGACGCAGGCACGGCAAACGGTCCGCTATGCAACCATGCCAAAGGCGCGACGCATAGAAGAATGTTGCAGTCAGATGCAGGAAATCATGTGGAATCGGTCGGGTCAGCGGTCTCCGGGTCGCGCTGGTGACCATCAAGACGGCGCTCGGCCTGAGTCTTCCGGGCCTGCGTCAGCTGTTTTTCAGCTTTGGTACGGCCAAAGGCGGCACGGTTGGCTGCCGCCACCGCCTCTTTCTCCGTCCGCGCTTTCTGTTTGCGCGCCTGCCGCAGATTAATGATGTCTGCCATGATCCACCCCGCATCGCCGCGATCGGCTATCGGTAGCGCATCTGCCGCCGGATGTCACGACAGCGCCGAACGGAGCACCCGCCACAGGTCCTGCAACAGGGTATCCTGACGGGGCGGAACCAGCGGCACCCCGCCCCCTTCCCAGGGTTCAGCGATTCGGGTCAACGGACGGCCGCCGCGGCGGCCGACCAGAAAGCGGGCAGTGGTCAGGTCATGCATGATGCGGCCTCCCGATGGATGGCGGACAATCCCGACATTCCTCCTGAAGTATAGCACCCTCTGCCGCAGGCGCAATTAGTGCGCATTACTCATGTTGCGGCAATCACTCTGCCGGTTTCAGGGACCGACGTTGCAGGGTCGGCATCACCTCCACCAGAATGATGCTGCCCAGAATCAGCGCCCCGCCAACCGCCTGAATCGGCCCCATGGTTTCGCCCAGCGCCACCGCCCCGGCCAGCGCGGCAAAAGCCATCTCGGAACTGAGCAGAATCGCTGCCGTCGCCGGATGGGTATAGCGCTGGCCGATCACCTGTAGGGTAAACGCCACCCCGACCGACAGGAACCCGGCCCACGCCAGTTCAAACGCCGCCTTCTCAAACAGTTCCAGCCGCGGCGTCTCCAGAATTCCGGCGGCAATCGACCCCAGAACCCCGGCAATCACGAACTGGCTGACCGCCAGCGCCAGCGGGCGGCCACTGCGCGAGGCAAAAATACCGACAAACGTCACCTGAATCGCCCAGAACACCGCGCCGATCAACACCCATAGATCCCCGGTGTTGAAGGCATCAATATGCCCGCCGCCCAGCAGGAAAATCCCGGCAGCACAGCCTGCTGCCCCCGGCCACACCGCCCAGTGCGGGGTGCGGCGGAACAGCAGCAGGGCAATCACCGGCACCATCGGCACGTACAGACCGGTGATGAACCCGGCATTGGTCACCGTGGTCATCCCCAGACCGACCTGCTGGAGCCACGCCCCGGCAAACAGCGAGATCCCGCAGCCAAGGAAGCCCAGCCAGTCGGTACGGCTGAGGCGGTGGACGGCGGCGCGGGCTTCCCGCAGGGCCAGCGGCAGCACCACCAGCGCCCCCATCAGGAAGCGGGTGCCGGTGAAGGCCAGCGCCCCGATGCTTTCGCCGCCGGACGTATCCGGCGCCACCGCCAGTTTCTGCACGACAAAGGTCGAGCCCCAGATGATGGCGGCAATCAGGAGCAGGGCATGGGCTTGCAGGCGGGACACCGGAAACCTCCACAGGTCTTGTTGGCGGGCGAGTCCGGTCAGAGTCCCGGTTTCGCGGAGTATTTTGGCCGGAAACACGGCTCTCAACCATAGGGGGAGAATCCTGACCGGCCGAACAGTATTACGTCACACCTTAGAAAAGGAACAGCCCGAAACACGCGGTTCCGGGCTGCCCTCTCTGATTTTGGATAAAATCTACACTCTCCCGGCAAGAAACCGGGTGCAGATTATTCCGCCGCCGCATCCTCGTTCAGGGTCATCAGCGAGGCATTGCCCCCCGCTGCGGTCATATCGACGGTCAGGGTCCGTTCGGCACAGAACCGGGACAGCAGATACGGGCTGACCGAGTCGGTGACGAGATGAACAATCGCCCCCTCCCGCGCTGCCAGCACCGCCGCCGCCTGTTCCGCCAGAGCCGCAGCCCCGGACACCGCCACCGTCTCAATCCCCGGAGCGGCCAGAAGATCAGCCTGACGGTCGCCCGGAACGGTCAGCACCGGCACCAGCCCGTTCAGGCCCGACAGCGCCGCCATCACCGCCCCGGACAGGGCAGCATCCGCCACCACCGCCACGGCATTGCCGCCGCCCAGCGCCGCCGCCACATGGCCTAGCACCTGCGACAGAGACGCCGACGCATCCGCCAGCACCAGCGCCACACCCCGGCCATGATGGCGCAGTTCATTGCGCTCCCCGGTCGGGCCGGGCAAGGCCAGCGGGGCAGACAGCTCATGCCGGACCTGACGGGCCAGCAGAATCACCTGATCATGGGCGGCCCGCACCTCTCCGGCAGCCGTCGCCAGCGCCCGGCCGGTATCCCGGCCCAGCACCGCCGTCAGCAACGGCCCCTCGACATTCAGGGTTCGGGCCAGATCCAGCAGCAGGTCGGCCCGCTGACCGCCATCGCGGGCGTCAAAGTCCGGCGCTTCCGCCCGCAGGCGGCTCAGCACCGCCGCCACATCCCCGGCGGAGGCCGGAGCCCTCGCCCCGGCAGGCAGGTCGGCGTTCATCAGCTTCCCGGCATCCAGCTCAACCGCCCGGCGGGCAGCGGCCAGATCATCTTCCAGCAGCGGCTCAGCCACCGGTACAGTGAAGCGGCCCAGATAGTTCGGGCCACCGGCCTTCGGGCCGGTCCCCGACAGGCCTTCCCCGCCGAAGGGCTGCACCCCGACCACCGCACCGATCATGTTGCGGTTGACGTAGGTATTGCCGACGCGGGACCGGCTGTGAATATAGCGGGCCTTGGAGTCGATCCGGGTATGAATGCCCATGGTCAGGCCATAACCGGTGTTGCGGATGGCATCGATCACCGCATCCAGATCGCTGCTCTTATAACGCACCACATGCAGCACCGGGCCGAACACCTCGCGCTTCAGCACATGCAGACCCGGGATTTCATAGGCGCGCGGCGCGAAGAAGGTGCCATGGTCACAGGCCCCCGCCACGTCGCAGCGGTAAATCAGCTTTGCCTCGCGGTCCATGCGGTCAGCGTGGGCCTGCAACACGCTGCGGGCGTCCTCGTCGATCACCGGCCCGACATCGGTGGTCAGCAGGTTCGGCAGGTCAATGCGCAGGCGTTCCATCGCCCCTTTCAGCATGCCGATCAGGTGATCCGCCACGTCTTCCTGCACAAACAGCACCCGCAGGGCGGAACAGCGCTGTCCGGCGGACCCGAAGGCCGACAGCACCGCATCGCGGATCACCTGTTCCGGCAGGGCCGAGGAGTCCATGATCATCGCATTCATGCCGCCGGTTTCGGCGATCAGCGGGGCATCGGCGGCCTTGCGGGCGGCAAGGCTGCGGCTGATGATCTTTGCCACCTGCTCCGACCCGGTGAAGGCCACCCCGGCAATACGCGCATCGTTGACCAGCGCCGCACCGACGGTTTCCCCCCGGCCCGGCAGCAGATGCAGGGCATCAGCCGGAACCCCGGCATCCAGCAGAATCCGCACCGCTTCAGCGGCAATCAGCGGGGTCTGTTCCGCCGGTTTGGCAATCACGGCATTGCCCGCCGCCAGCGCCGCCGCCACCTGACCGGCGAAAATCGCCAGCGGGAAGTTCCACGGGCTGATGCACAGGAACACCCCCCGCCCCTGCATCACCACCCGCGACGGACGGCCCGCCGCATCCGGCATTTCCACCGCGCCACCGCAGACGCGTTCGGCTTCTCCGGCGTAATAACGCAGGAAGTCAACGGCTTCCCGCACTTCGGCGATGGTATCGCCCAGCGTCTTCCCGGCTTCAATCTGGCAGACGGTCATCAGGTCGACCATCCGGTCTTCCATCAGGTCCGCCGCCTTGCGCAGCACCGCCGCCCGCTCGGAGGCCGGACGGGCCGCCCACTGCGACTGTGCCGTCACGGCACGGGTCAGGGCATCGGCGATATCCTCAGCCGTCGCCTCGCTGACGGTGCCGACCACATGGCGGGTATCCGCCGGATTGCATACCGGCTGTTCCGTCCGCACCCGCAGCTCACCGCTGACAATCGGGCCGGACTGGCGGACCCGGGCGGCGGAGGCCGCCATCGCCGCCGCCAGCGGCTGGGCAACGGTGCTGTCGGTCAGGTCCAGCCCTTTGGAATTGCGGCGCCCGGCGCCATACAGATCCAGCGGCAGCGGAATATGCGGATGGCGCTTTTTCGGCAGGGCCGCCAGACGCTCCACCGGGTCGGCAATGATCGCGTCAATCGGGGTGCGGTCATCGACCAGCCGGTTGACGAAGGAGGTGTTGGCCCCGTTTTCCAGCAGGCGGCGCACCAGATAGGACAGCAGCTCGGCATGACCGCCGACCGGCGCATAAATGCGGCACGGCACGTTCAGCTTGTTGGCCGGAACGATCTCATCATGCAGTTCCTCGCCCATGCCATGCAGGCGCTGGAACTCAAACGGGCGACCCTCCGCCAGCTCAAGAATGCAGGCGGCGGTGTGAGCGTTGTGGGTGGCAAACTGCGGGAAGAACAGCTCACCGTAGGTGAACAGCCGCCTGGCACAGGCGAGATAGGACACATCGGTCGCCACCTTGCGGGTATAGACCGGATAATCGGTCATCCCGGCTTCCTGCGCCCGCTTCACTTCAGCATCCCAGTACGCGCCCTTGACGAGCCGGACGTTCATCCGGCGGCCAACCCGGCGGACCATGCCCGCCAGTGTGTCGATCACCTGCCGGGTCCGCTTCTGATACGCCTGCACCGCCAGCCCGAAGCCGGTCCAGTTGCCCAGCGACGGATCGCTGTAAACCTTGTCGATCAGTTCCAGCGACAGTTCCAGCCGGTCGGCCTCTTCAGCATCAATGCAGAAGCCGATATCATACTGCTTGGCCAGTTTCGCCAGTTCCAGCGTCCGGGCGGCCAGAACATCAAGGATTTCCGCCCGCTTGGCGAACTCATAGCGCGGATGCAGCGCCGACAGCTTCACCGAAATGCCCGGACCGGCCAGCACACCCCGCCCGTTGGACGCCTTGCCGATGGCATGGATCGCCTTCTCGTAGGAGATATAGTACTTGGTGGCGTCTTCATCGGTGCGGGCGGCTTCGCCCAGCATGTCGTAGGAATAACGGTAGCCGCGCTTTTCCTGTTCGGCGGCCCGGTCCATCGCTTCGGTGATGGTGCGGCCCAGCACAAACTGGCGGCCCATGATCTTCATCGCCTGCTTCAGGGCCTGCCGGATCACCGGCTCGCCCAGACGCGACACCAGACGGCGCACCACCCCTTCCGGGGCATCCTCCGGCAGGTCATTGGGGCCTAGGATCCGCCCGGTCAGCATCAGGCCGATGGTGGAGGCATTGACGAAGATCGAGCGGGAATTGCCCAGATGCTTTTCCCAGTCGGTACCGGTCAGCTTGTCGCGGATCAGCCGGTCGGCGGTTTCGCCGTCGGGAATCCGCAGCAGGGCTTCCGCCAGACACATCAGGGTCAGGCCTTCCTGCGTCGACAGGTCATATTCATTCATGAAGGCGTCAACACCGCCCTTGCGGGAGCGGTTGGAGCGCACCAGCGCCACCAGATCACGGGCACGTGCGGTGACCCGGGCCTTCACCGCATCAGGCAGCGCCGCTTCTTCCATCAGCTCAGCAACGACGGCATCCTCATCCCGGCGGTAACCGGAGGCCAGCATATCGCGCCACTCCGGGAACGCCGGATCAGCGGAGGTAAACAGCATCGGGGTGTCGTTGCTCATGACGTCCTCAGGAGTTGGGTCTGGGGAGACTGGGGAGTGCCTGTTTCCGTTCCCTGCCGGAGCCATGCCGTCAGGGCGGGGTTGTTCTGCTAAAAAGGAATACCAGAAAACGGCAGAGAACGTTCGTCTTTATTTGATGAGAAAAACGTGATAAGAATCCTACATAGACACATCAAGCCATACTTTGTTCTGAGAAAGTGGTCATGAGCAAAACAATCGACCAAATCGACATGAAGATCCTGGCCGAGCTGCAAAAGGACGGCAGGATCTCCAACGCCGAGCTGTCCCGCCGCGTCAATCTGTCGGCGACTCCGTGTCTGGAACGGGTCCGCCGACTGGAACGGGACGGCTACATCCTGTCTTACGAAGCCCGGCTGGACCCCCATAAGCTCGGCTGTCCGGTGGTCTGTTTCATCGAAGTGGCGCTGGACCGCACCACCCCGGACGTGTTCGACCACTTCCGCGAGGCCGTGATCAGCCGCCCGGAGATTCAGGAATGCCACATGGTGGCCGGTGGTTTTGACTATATGTTGAAGGTCCGCCTGCCGGATATGTCGCAATACCGGGGCTTTTTGGGCGAAATCATCATGACCCTGCCCGGGGTGAAGGAAACCCACACCTATGTGGTGATGGAAGAAGTGCTGTCGCGCTCCTCAATCCCTCTGCCCCTGAACGACCGCGCCCGCTGACCCTGCCCCCTGCTGACAAACAGGATTGATTTACACAAGCGATATTGATAATCGTTCGCATAAATCAGAGTCTCTTGGCAACAGGGCACAGCGGTGGCAACAGACAAGGATAAGGTGGACCTGTATCTGGCCCACCGGGCCGATCTGGTCGACTATGCGGCAGCCTTGGTCAAATGCCGGTCCCGGGCCGAAGATCTGGTGCAGGATGCTTATCTGCGCTTCAGCCCGGACGGGCCCGCCCTGCTGCGGCCGGTCCAGTACCTGTACCGGATCGTCCGCAATCTGGCGGTTGATACCCTGCGCCGGGCCAGCCATGATTCTGCGGCCCCCCTTGAGGACTGCTGTGATACACTGGCCGCCCGCGACGCCACGCCGGAGCAGACCGCCATCGACCGCCAGCAGATCGCCCGGCTGACTCAGGCCCTGTCTGCCCTGCCGCCCCCGGTTCGCCGGGCTTTTGAAGCCCACCGCCTGAACGGTGACAGCCTTCAGGACATTGCCGACCGCGAAGGGGTCTCCGTCGCCACCGCCCACCGCATGGTCCGCACCGCCCTCAGCGCCCTGATGCAGGAACTGGACCCGCCGGAGCCCGGCCCCGGGCAGGAGACCCGGCCATGAGCAACGATCTTCTTTCATTCCCCCCGGCCCTCAGCCTTGATGATCAGGCCGCTGACTGGCTGCTGCGGCTTGAACAGGCTGCCGATCCGGCCGTTGCCGCCGACTGTACCGTCTGGTGCGCTGCCGACCCGGCCCATCAGGCCGCCTTCGACCGGGCCCGCCGGGTCTGGGATCTCTGTCGCCATCTTCCGGCGGCACAGAGCAGTCAGGCTCCTGCCCCAATCCGCCACCCGGTGCGTCCGGCACGCCGGACCGGCAGGCGGCCATGGCTGGCGGCGGCCTGTGTCGCCCTGCTCGTTCTGGCCGGAAGCGTGTGGGGACCGGGCCTGACCGGCGGCCCCCGCACCGGCACCGCCGAATGGTCACAGGCCGACCTGACCGACGGCAGCCACATTCTTCTGGCCCCACAGACGGCCCTGTCGTCTGACCTGAAGGGCGACAGCCGTCGGGTCACACTGGACCATGGCGACGCCTTTTTCACCGTCAGCCCTGACCCCGCCCGCCCGTTCCGGGTGATTGCCGGGCCGCTGACCGTCACCGTCACCGGAACCCGCTTTGCCGTCAGCCGCCGGGGGTCCGCCGTCAGCGTGCAGGTGGAGGAAGGCCGGGTTCTGGCCAGCCTGAGCAACCGCCCGGACACCCCGGTTCCCCTGACCGCCGGACAGGCCGTGCGGCTGGAGGACCCCGCCAACGCCCTGACGCCGTACACCCTGCCGGTGGATGCGATCGCCCCATGGCGGTCCGGGATTCTGGCAGTGGAAAACCGCCCGGTCGCCGAGGTGATTGACGATCTGCGCCCCTATCTGCCGGGACTGGTGATCCTGACAGACTCCGCACTGGGGCAGCAGCGGGTGACCGGCGTTTACAGCCTGCACACCCCACAGGCTGCCCTGCGGGCGGTGGTGGCTCCGTTCAGGGGGCAGGTTCAGGCACTTGGCCCGCTGGCCACCCTGATTTCCGGACCGGAGGCTGGCCCGGCCAAACCCCGGTAAGATCCCGCCCCCGGCAGGCCTGACGCATACATCTGAAAAAAATTCACGGTCCCGTGAAAAAAGGCGGCCCTGGCTGCGTCAGTGGAATAACGCGACTGCAAATGATTTGCGTTTTCTGCCCTCCAGACCGGATCTGCCCGCACCGATGACCCGCTCCGCCCTGTCCCTCCGGACCGCCCTCCTCGCCAGCGCCGCCCTGCTCTCCGGCCTGCCGGTCCTGATCACCGCCCCCGTCCCCGCCGCAGCCCAGCAGGCCCCGGCAGCCCGCCCCTTCGATATTCCGGCCCAGCCGCTGGCGGCGGCGATTGCCGCCTATGGCCGCCAGTCCGGGGTACAGGTCAGCCTGCGGGCGGAAGACGCCACCGGCCGGACCTCCGCCGCCGTCAGCGGCACCCTGACCGCCGAGGCCGCCCTGACCCGGCTGTTGCAGGGCACCGGCCTGACCGCCGCCACCGCCACCGACGGCACCGTCACCCTGCTGCCCCTGCCCGCCGCCCCGGCCGGGGCGGCGGTGCTGGCCCCGCTGTCGGTGGCCGGGACTGTCACGGTGCCGGGGGACAGCTCCCCGTGGGAACCGACAGAGGGTTATACCGCCCGCCGGGTCGCCACCGCTTCCAAGACCGATGCCCCCCTGATCCGCACGCCGCAGTCTGTTTCCGTGGTGACCCGCGACCAGATTGACGCCCAGAAGGCCGACAGCGTGGTGGAAGCCCTGCGCTACACCCCCGGCGTGGTCGGGGAATCCTTCGGCATCGACACCCGCTATGACTGGACCCTGATCCGTGGCTTCTCACAGGCGGAAACCGGCCTGTTCCGCGACGGGCTGCAACTGCGCTCCACCGGTTATGCCTCGTGGCGGCAGGAACCCTATGGCGCGGAACGGATTGAGGTCCTGCGTGGTCCGGCCTCGGTGCTCTACGGGCAGGGCGATGTCGGCGGTCTGGACTTGCCCGGAAAAAGTGGAGAGCGGACTTCTAAAATTTGTTAGGAGTTTGATCCATGAAGGACGCAAAGAAAACATTAGGTGGCCGTGGCCGCCATGCTGGTGTGACGCCGGAGTTCCGTGCTGAGGCGGTACGTCTTGTCGAGACGAGTGGGCGATCTGTTGCCGCAATTGCAGAAGATCTGGGTATTGGAAAATC
>NZ_JACIIX010000027.1 GCF_014205675.1 Novispirillum itersonii | reverse complement strand
CCAAACCTGCCCCCATTGCTCAGACCGCGCCAGACGGCGTAACTTTTCTCAGGACTCTACCTTCGGCTGGATGAAAAAGACGAGGCAGGTCACGCCCAGCATGGATGCCTGCCTTTTCCTTATGTCTGCCGTGTGGAGTCTATAGCACGGACAAAATTATGGCGTTACCGTGATGCTGTCGGTGAATGTTATCTATTTTTCTTATAAAACCAATGATGCAGGTCCGCGTCCTGCCCTGCCGTTCTGTCTCCAACGGCGCGGAGGCTATTTTATCAGGCTCTCCTTCTATACGTCCGGTGTTCAGGGTTTGGATCAGGGCAGGCTGCGGGAAAGCGGGGTAAGGCCAGACAAGCGCCGGACTCGTCTAAGCGCGGAAATATGACGGTCCGGCGGCGAAAATGACGGCTGTAACATTTCCGACACCGGAAAAGGGCCGGAAGAGCCCCTGATTTTCCGATTAACATATTGAAAATAAAAGAAAACAGATTGTCACATTACCTTAACATTTGTGTCACAAAGGAGACGCCGTTCGTCACTAGAGTGCGCCCTGTCAGACGGGCCGATACCCGGGCCACTGACACGGATTTTCCCCGAGCTGACTTGCCCAACGCAGGCTCGCTGGACTAACTGGAGGCACTCGTGCTGAAGAAGACCCTTGCTCTGACCGCCCTGGCCACTGTCGCCATCGCCGGCACCGCCGAAGCCCGTGACCAGATCCGCGCTGTCGGGTCGTCCACCGTGTATCCGTTCTCCACCGTCGTGGCCGAAAACTTCGCCAAGTCCACCGGCAACAAGGCCCCGGTGATCGAGTCCACCGGGACCGGCGGCGGCTTCAAGCTGTTCTGCGCCGGTGTCGGCCCGGAGCATCCGGATCTGTCTAACGCCTCCCGCCGGATCAAGAAGTCCGAGCTGGAAACCTGCGAAAAGAACGGCGTCAAGGACGTGGTCGAAGTGAAGGTCGGCTACGACGGGATCGTCGTTGCCAACTCCAAGGCCTCCAAGCAGATGTCGGTGACCCGCGAGCAGCTGTTCCGCGCGCTGGCCAAGGAAGTTCCGGTCAACGGCCAGTGGGTCGCCAACCCGTATAAGAAGTGGTCGGATATCGACGCCTCCCTGCCGGCGCAGGAAATCGAAGTGCTCGGCCCGCCGCCGACCTCCGGCACCCGCGATGCCTTCGTCGAGCTGGTGATGGACACCGCCTGCGAAAAGCTGCCGGAAGCCAAGGCCCTGAAGGATGCCGGCAAGGACAAGGACCTGAAGGCCAAGTGCCAGTCCATCCGTGAAGACGGTGCCTATATCGAAGCCGGTGAGAACGACAACCTGATCGTTCAGAAGCTGGATGCCAACAAGAACTCTTTCGGCATCTTCGGCTATTCCTTCATGGAAGAAAACGCCGAGAAGGTGCAGGGCTCCAAGGTTGATGGCAAGGAGCCGACCTTCGAGAACATCGCGTCTTCCGCCTACGTGGTGTCCCGTCCGCTGTTCGTTTATGTCAAGAAGGCCCACGTCGGCACCATTCCGGGCATCGACGGCTTCATGAAGGAATTCTCCTCCGAGAAGGCCTGGGGTGACGATGGTTACCTGACCAACAAGGGTCTGATCCCGATGCCGAAGGAAGAACGCGCCAAGTTCGCCAAGGCTGTCGCCGAGATGAAGACCCTGTCGGCCGGCGATCTCTAAGTCAGGCTTGCGGTAACGCGGAAGGGAAGGCAGTTTCGGCTGCCTTCCCGTCTGCGTATCCGGGGCCGGTCACTGTGTGCAGCCGGTTGTTTTCCCCCCGACACCCGGCGGCGGGCAGTGTATCAGCAGGTTTCCTACTTCCCTCCCTTTGCCCAGACACGGGGATACGCGTTCCATGCAGGTTCTGATCCTATTTCTGGTACTGGCGGTGCTGACCGTCATCGGCTTCCGGCTCGGCAGGGGCCGTTCCGTGAAGCTGGTGGGCGGTGATGTGGCCCGTCTGCACAGCCTTCCGGGCTATTACGGTCTGTATGTCGCGCTGTGGTGCGGCATACCCGCCCTGCTGCTGGTGGTGGCATGGCTGTCGCTGGAAGGCCCGGTGCTGACCCGGCTGATCCTGTCGGCGGTGTCGCCGCAGCTTCTGCTGGATCCCAGCGGCGGCCCGATCTCTCAGGCCCACCTGAACCTTCTGGTCAACGATCTCCGGAACATTGCCTCCGGCACCGTGGCCTCCACCGCCAATCCGCTGGTGAAGGAAGCCGGTCTTCAGCTAGCCTCGTACCGGCAGGTCAGCTTCGCCGCCATGACGGTGGTGGCGCTGGCGCTGGCGCTGGGCGGGGCGGTGATGGCGCTGCGCTGGGTCCATGCCGATTTCCGCGCCCGCAACAGCGTGGAAAAGGTGATCAAGACCTTCATGGTGCTGTGTTCGCTGATGGCGATCCTGACCACGGTCGGCATCATCCTGTCGCTGCTGTTTGAAAGCTACCGCTTCTTCGCCCGCGTTCCGCTGACCGAATTCCTGTTCGGTCTGGAATGGAGCCCGCAGATGGCGATGCGCGCCGATCAGGTCGGCTCGTCCGGGGCCTTCGGGGCGGTGCCGCTGTTCGCCGGGACGCTGCTGATCTCCTTCATCGCCATGGTGGTGGCGGTGCCGGTCGGCCTGCTGGCGGCGATTTACATGTCGGAATATGCGCCGCGCAAGGTGCGCGCCATCGTCAAGCCGCTGCTGGAAATTCTGGCCGGGATCCCGACCGTGGTGTACGGCTTCTTCGCCGCGCTGACCGTGGCGCCGTTCTTCCGTGACAGCGGCCAGCTGTTTGGCCTGAACATCTCCTCGGAAAGTGCGCTGGCCGCCGGGGTGGTGATGGGCATCATGATCATCCCCTATGTCTCCTCCATCACCGATGACGTGGTGACGGCGGTGCCCAATGCCATGCGGGAAGGTTCCTACGGCCTTGGGGCCACCAAGTCGGAGACCATCCGTCGTGTGGTGTTCCCGGCGGCGCTGCCGGGGATCGTCGGCGGGGTGCTGCTGGCGGTGTCGCGCGCGATCGGGGAAACCATGATCGTGGTGATGGCTGCCGGTCTGTCGGCCAAGCTGTCGGCCAACCCGTTTGAAGCGGTGACGACGGTGACGGTGCAGGTCGTGACCCTGCTGGTCGGCGATCAGGAATTTGACAGCCCGAAGACGCTGGCCGCCTTCGCGCTGGGTCTGGTGCTGTTTGTGGTGACGCTGGCGCTGAACATCGTGGCCCTCCACGTTGTGCGCAAGTACCGGGAGCAGTACGAATAATGAGCACTGCGGAAAATCAGATGGACTCTAAAACCGCCTCCGCCGCCGAGATCCGCAAGCGCAAGATTGCCGATGTCGTCAATGCCGGCCTGAAGCGCCGCTATGCCGCCGAACGCCGCTTCCGTTTCTACGGTGTCGCCGCCATTGCCATCAGCATGATCATGCTGGTGGTGCTGTTCACCACCATCCTCGGCAACGGTCTGACCGCCTTCGTGCAGACCCGGGTGACGATGGATGTGGTGGCCTCCGCCGAGCGGATCGACCCGCAGGGCACCCGCAAGCGCGAGGATCTGGTCGCCGGCGACTATCAGGGCGCGGTGCGCGATGCTGTGCTGGCGATGTTCCCCGAGGTCACCGCCCGCAAGGACCGCAAGGACCTGATGGAGCTGTTCTCCAACGGGGCCGGATACGAGTTGCAGCGCAAGGTGCTGGAGAACCCGGACCTGATCGGCAAGACGGTGCGGGTCGAGGTGCCGGTGGCGTCGGAATTCGACATGCTGTCGAAGGGGTATATTTCCCGCGATGTGCCGGAAGCCGAACGCAAGATCAGCGATAAGCAGATCGGCTGGTTTGATACCCTGAAATCCAAGGGGATGATCTCCATGGGTTTCAACACCACGCTGATGTCGTCGGGTGACTCCCGTCAGCCGGAACTGGCGGGCCTGTGGGGGGCCATCGTCGGCTCGTTCTACACGCTGGTGGTGACGCTGACCCTGTCGTTCCCGATCGGGGTGGCCGCCGCGATCTATCTGGAAGAGTTCGCCCCGAAGAACAAGTGGACGGACATTATCGAGGTCAACATCAACAACCTCGCCGCCGTTCCGTCCATCGTGTTCGGTCTGCTGGGTCTGGCGGTGTTCCTCCAGTTCTTCGGTCTGCCACGCTCGGCCCCGGTGGTCGGCGGTCTGGTGCTGATGCTGATGAACCTGCCGATCATCATCATCGCCAGCCGTGCCGCCCTGAAGTCGGTGCCGCCCTCGATCCGTGAAGCGGCACTGGGCCTTGGGGCCTCCAAACTGCAAATGATCTTCCACCATGTGCTGCCGCTGGCGATGCCGGGCATGCTGACCGGTACCATCATCGGCATGGCGCATGCGCTGGGCGAAACCGCGCCGCTGCTGATGATCGGCATGGTCGCCTTCATCGTCGACATTCCGCATACCCCGCTGGATCCGTCCACGGTGCTGCCGGTGCAGATCTACCTGTGGGCCGACAGCCCGGAACGGGCCTTTGTTGAACGGACCTCGGCCGCCATTATCGTGCTGCTGGGCTTCCTGATCCTCATGAATGCGGCGGCGGTGCTGCTGCGTAAAAAGTTTGAAAGGCGCTGGTAAGATGCCCGAAGCCATGGAATCCCAAGTCACCGCCGGTACCCCGCTGCTGTCCGACGCCAGCGCGGTGAAGATCGCCGCCCGCGACGTCAACGTGTTCTACGGTGACAAGCACGCGATCAAAGGCGTCAATCTGGATATCAAGCAGAACGAAGTGACCGCCTTCATCGGTCCGTCGGGCTGCGGTAAGTCCACCTTCCTGCGGTCGATCAACCGCATGAACGACACCATCGACATCTGCCGCGTTACCGGCACCATCGCGCTCGACAGCGGCAACGTCTACGACCGCTCCATCGACGTGGTGCAGCTGCGGGCCCGGGTCGGGATGGTGTTCCAGAAGCCGAACCCGTTCCCGAAGTCGATCTACGAGAACGTCGCCTACGGTCCGCGCATTCACGGTCTGTGCCGTCATAAGGACGAGCTGGACGAAGTGGTGATGGGCAGTCTGGAACGCGCCGGTCTGCTGAACGAGGTGAAGGACCGTCTGGATCAGCCGGGCACCGGCCTGTCCGGCGGTCAGCAGCAGCGCCTGTGCATCGCCCGCGCCATCGCCGTCAATCCGGAAGTCATCCTGATGGACGAACCGTGTTCGGCGCTGGATCCGATCGCCACTGCCAAGATCGAGGAGCTGATCGACGAACTGCGTGAAAACTTCACCATCGTCATCGTCACCCACTCCATGCAGCAGGCGGCCCGTGTGTCGCAGCGCACGGCGTTCTTCCATCTGGGCACCCTGATCGAATGCAGCGACACCGAGCAGGTGTTCACCAATCCGATCCACAAGCTGACCCAGGGCTACATCACCGGCCGCTTCGGCTGATGTATTGTCTTCCGGCGCGCCCGCTGACGGCGCGCCGGACCCCGCAGTGCGGACTTTAAGGGGATACCCCGATGACCACCCTTCAGGGGCGTGACACCGCCCACACCGTCCGGTCTTACGAAGAAGAACTGAATCACCTCGCCAATGTGGTGATGCGCATGGGCGGTCAGGCCGAGGCGCAGCTGGCATCGGCGGTGCAGGCGGTTCTGCGCCGCGATTCCGAGCTGGCGACCCGCGTCGTCGTCGCCGATGCCCGCATCGACGAGATGGAGCAGGAAGTGCACGCCTTCACCGTCCGTCTGCTGGCGCTGCGTCAGCCGATGGCCGACGACCTGCGCGCCATCGTCGGTGCGCTGAAGATTTCCGCCGATCTGGAACGGATCGGCGACTATGCCGCCAACGTTGCCAAGCGGGCGCTGGTCCTGAATCAGCTGCCGCCGGTTCCGGCGGTGTCCGGGCTGCCGTCGATGGCGCGGATGGTGCAGGAAATCATCAACGACATCCTCGATGCCTATATCGAGAAGGACGTTGAGAAGGCCCTTCAGGTGTGGCGGCGGGATGAGGAGGTTGATGACCTGCACACCAGCCTGTTCCGCGAGGTCATCACCTATATGATGGAAGACCCGCGCAACATCACTGCCTGCACCCATCTGATGTTCATGGCGAAAAACATCGAGCGCATCGGTGACCACGCCACCAACATCGCCGAGACCATCCATTTCCTTGTCACCGGGAAGGCCCTGCCGCTGCGCCGCCCGAAGGGCAAGGCCGAGACTGACCTGAATCCCCCGGTTGTTGACTGAGGACCGGGGACGGCAGCATTGCCGGTTTGTGAGAGGACGCACGCAGGATGAAGCCGCAGGTTATGATTGTCGAGGACGAAGCCGCCCTCGCCACCATGTTGCGTTATAACCTGGAGAAGGAAGGCTACCGCGTTTCTGAAGCCGGAAACGGCGAGGAAGCGGTGACGCTGGCCGATGAAGTGAAGCCGGATCTGGTCCTGCTGGACTGGATGCTGCCGGTGATGTCGGGGATCGAAGTGTGCCGCCAGCTGCGGCGCAAGCCGGTGACCCGGGATGTGCCGATCATCATGATCACCGCCCGTGGCGAGGAATCGGACAAGATCCGTGGCCTGAACACCGGGGCGGATGACTACATCACCAAGCCGTTTTCCATGCCGGAACTGATGGCGCGGGTGAAGGCCCTGCTGCGCCGGGCCCAGCCCGCCCAGAGCAAGGGCAACCTGACGTTTCAGGATATCCTGATGGACCTGACCGCGCACCGGGTGACCCGGGGGGGCCGCTACATCCATCTCGGCCCGACCGAATTCCGTCTGCTCCAGTTCCTGATGGAGCATCCGGGCTGCGTGTTCTCCCGCGAGGAACTGCTGAACGCGGTGTGGGGGCCGGATATTTACGTCGAACCGCGAACGGTTGACGTGCATATCCGCCGCCTGCGCAAGGCGCTGAACAACGACAGCGAAATGGACGTGATTCGCACCGTCCGCGCTGCCGGATATGCGCTGGATTCCGACCCGGATATGCGGATGGCCACGGCCTGAGGCTGTCTGATTCTGGACGGTATTATACGGGGTCTCCGTCTGCGGAGGCCCCGTTTTTCTATGCCGGTTGTAAGGGCTCCAAATTTGGTGTATATACCCGCTTATGATTGTTCTGCCCTGTCACTGCATGAATCTGCGCAACGCCGCCCGCAAGGTCAGTGCCGTCTATGATGCGGCGCTGGAACCCTTGGGCATTACCATTGCCCAGTTCTCCCTGCTGCGGCGGGTCAAGCGTCTGGAACCGGTCAGCCTGACCGAGCTGGGGCGGGTGACCGAGCATGACCGCTCCACCATCGGCCGCAATGTCCGCCTGCTGGAGAAAATGGGCCTGCTGGCGCAGGGGAAGGGCAAGGACCAGCGGGAGACCGTGGTCACGCTGACCGATGCCGGGCGCGAGGCCCTGACGCAGGGGGCGCCCTTATGGGATGCCTGTCAGGCCCGGATTGAAGCCAGGCTGGGGCCGGAGCGGATCGCCGCCATCGCCGATATCCTGACCATGCTGTGAGAGTAAAGTGTGCCATCGCGGGGATCGGCCCGTCTGTTTTTTCAATAAAGCGGGTAGATACCCGTATTCGGAGGATCACAATGCCGCAGCCTGTCTTGTCCCGTCCTCCCTCCGGCCTTGCCGGGCTGCTGGCCCGCCGGGGGATTCACTATGGCTGGGTGGTGGCGGCGGTCACCTTCCTGACCATGCTGGTCACCGCCGGGGCGGTGGGGGCTCCGGGGGTTTTGCTGGGGCCGCTGGAGGCGGAATTCGGCTGGCAGACCGCTGATATCTCCGCCGGGCTGGCCCTGCGGCTGGTGCTGTTCGGGGTGATGGGGCCGTTTGCGGCGGCCTTCATGAATCACTTCGGTCTGCGCCGGGTGGCGGTGGTGGCCTTGTCCTTCATCGCCGCCGGAGTGGCCGGATCGTTCGTGATGACGCAGATCTGGCATCTGGTGCTGCTGTGGGGGGTGGTGGTCGGTCTGGGCACCGGGCTGACGGCGATGGTGCTGGGGGCGACGGTGGCGTCGCGCTGGTTCGCGCAGCGGCGAGGGCTGGTGATGGGGATGCTGACCGCCAGCACCGCCACCGGGCAGCTGGTGTTTCTGCCGCTGCTGGCGGAGCTGACGGAGCGGTTGGGCTGGCGCAGTGCGCTGGCGCTGATCCTTGCCGTGCTGCTGGTGGCAGCGGTGGCGGTCCTGCTGCTGATGCGGAACCATCCGGCGGATGTCGGCCTGCCTGCCTATGGGGCGACGGAGATCACCCCGGCCCCGGCGCGGCTGAGTTTCGGCACCATGCTGCTGTCGCCGTTGCTGGCGCTGCGCGATGCTTCCCGCACCGGGATGTTCTGGCTGCTGTTCGGCACCTTTTTCGTCTGCGGGGCCAGCACCAACGGGCTGGTGCAGACCCATTTCGTCAGCCTGTGCGGCGATTTTGGCATCGTGCCGGTGGCAGCGGCGGGAATGCTGGCGCTGATCGGGGTGTTCGACTTCCTCGGCACCATCGGGTCCGGCTGGCTGTCGGACCGCTACGACAGCCGCCTGCTGCTGGTCTGGTATTACGGCCTGCGCGGCCTGTCGCTGCTGTATCTGCCGTTCAGCGATTTCAGCCTGCCTGCGTTGTCGGTGTTTGCGGTGTTCTATGGCCTCGACTGGGTGGCAACGGTGCCGCCGACCGTCAAGCTGACGGCGGAACGCTTCGGCGACCGTGCCAATCTGGTGTTCGGCTGGGTGTTTGCCGGGCATCAGGCCGGGGCGGCCTTTGCCGCCTGGGGGGCCGGGTTCAGCCGCACCGCCTATCAGACCTATTTACCGGCTTTCTTTCTGGCCGGGGTGCTGTGTGTGCTGGCCGCCGCCGTGCTGATCGTCGTCCGCCGCCGGGGGGCGGCGGTTCCTGCCTGATGACCCTCTCTGACCGGAGATTTCTCATGACCGCTTCTGCCTCCGATATCCTGCTTTGTGCCCCGGTGCGCACCGCCATCGGCACCTTCAACGGCAGCCTGAAAGGGGTGCCCGCCACCAGCCTTGGCGCGACGGTGATCCGCGAGACCCTGCGCCGCAGCGGTCTGGATCCGGCCCGGGTCGGCAGTGTGGTGATGGGCAATGTGATACAGGCCGGAAACCGGATGAACCCGGCCCGGCAGGCTGCTGTCGGCGGCGGGCTGCCGGTGTCGGTTCCGGCGTACACCGTTAACCGGGTGTGTGGATCCGGGGCGCAGGCGATCCTGACCGCCGCCCATGAGGTGCGGGCCGGGGATGTGGAGTTTGCCATTGCCGGGGGCATGGAGAACATGGACCGCGCCCCCTACCTGATGGAAGGGGGGCGCTGGGGCCTGCGGATGGGCCCGGCCCAGCTTCTGGACAGTGTGCTGACCGATGGCCTGAACGATGCCTTCTCCGGCCAGCATTCCGGCTGGCATACCGAGGATCTGGTGGCGATGCTCGACCTGTCGCGGCCGGAGCAGGATGCCTTTGCCGCCCGGTCGCAGCAGCGCTTTACCGCCGCCCGGGATGCCGGGCTGTTTGCGGCGGAGATCAGCGCCGTCGAGGTGGCAACCCGGAAGGGGACGGAGCTGTTCGCCGTGGACGAAGCCCCGCGCCCGGAGACGACGGAAGCCACGCTGTCACGCCTGAAACCGGCGTTCCGACCGGATGGGACCATCACGGCGGGCAATGCGCCGGGCCTGAACAGCGGGGCGGCGGCGATGGTGGTGGCCCGCCGCGATGCCGCTGCGGCGGCCGGTCTGGAACCGCTGGGCCGTCTGGCCGGGTACGGGGTGGCGGCGGTGGAGCCGGGACTGTTCGGCCTTGGCCCGGTTCCGGCGGTGCGGCAGGCTCTGGCCCGGGCCGGATGGAGTCTGAGCGATGTCGACCGCTTCGAGATCAACGAAGCCTTTGCCGCCGTGCCGCTGGCGGTGGCGCGGGAGCTGTCGCTGCCGCTGGAGGTGATCAATCCGGAGGGCGGGGCGGTGGCGCACGGCCATCCGATCGGTGCCACCGGGGCGGTGCTGGTGACGCGCCTGCTGCACGGGCTGCGGCGCAGCGGGCAACGGCGCGGGGTGGTGACCCTGTGCATCGGCGGCGGGCAGGGGATTGCGCTGGCCCTTGAGGCGGCCTGACCCCGGAAGAGTCCGGAAAACCGATGGTCCTTTTTGCGGAAAGGGTTTTACAGTGGCCGTCGCCCTGCTCGGCGTGGATCTGCACAGGGTGAAATCGCACAGGGTGGAGCGGCGGCCATGAGTGTCTGGGTGATCCTGCTGAAGGTGGGGATTCTGATCGTGGCGGCGGAGCTGGCGATCAATACCCTGTCACGGTACCGGGCCGGGGATTCTTCCGACCAGACCAATCACCGGCGCGGCTGGATGCTGGTGGGGATCATGACCGTGGTGGCGCTGGGGCTGGCGTGGTTCGTCTGATTGTACAGCGGATAGGCGTATCTTTTTCAGGGCACAGGGATAAGATATCCGGCTTTGGCGCTTATCCCTGCGGTGGTTTTGATGCGTGATGCCTTCTACTATGCGTTCTGTGTGCTGGCGTGGGGATCGACCTACTTCGCGGTGACGTTCCTGAAGGGGCCGGTGCCGCCCAGCCTGTCGGTGATTTACCGGCTGCTGATTGTGGCGGTTCTGTTTGCCCTGCTGCATCCGCTGCTGCGCCGCCGTCTGACCGGCCTGTCCGGGCGCACCCACCTGTGGCTGGTGCTGTTCGGAATGGGCAATTTCGGCCTGTCCTACGCCATGATGTATGCGGCGGTGACGATGATTCCGTCCGCCCATGCCATCACCCTGTTTGCCATCAAGGTGGTGGTGACGCCCCTGCTGCTGGGGCTGTTCCTGCGGGAACGGATCCCGCAGGCGATCTGGATCGGCGGGGCCATCGGCATCGGCGGGGTGGTGCTGATGTTCTGGCCGCAGCTGGCCGGGGGCGATCTGCGCGGCGATGCGTGGATGGGCTTTCTGCTGACGCTGGGCGGGGCGGTGATCACCTCGTTCGGGGATGTCGCTTCCACCCGCCTGATCCGCGCCGGGGGCGACCCGCTGACCCTGACCTTCTGGGGCACCACCTACGGCGTGCTGTTCCTGATTGCGGTGGCGCTGGTGCAGGGCCAGCAGCCGGTGTGGGATCCGTCCCTGCATTTTGCGCTGGCGATGGCGTGGCTGGTGCTGGCCTGTTCCACCGTGGCGTGGCTGATGTACATGCATCTGGTCAAGACCATCGGCCCGGCCCGCTGTTCCAACATGGTCACGCTGTTCCCCGTGGTCGGGGTGGCGTTGTCGCTGGCGTTTGAAGGGGTGGCCCCGACGGTCAACGTGCTGGGGGGCGCTGCTCTGGTTACCGCCGGGGCTTTTCTGGCCAACCGGGGGAAAATGGCGGCTCCGGCGGCGGACTGAGCACAGACAACAGCCCCGGCAGGAAGACCCGCCGGGGCTGTATGGTTCAGGCCTGTATGGGGCAGGGCCGCGTGGCTGGGGGTTACGATTCCCGCGCCACGGCCCGCCAGCCGATATCGCGGCGGCAGAAACCACCCGGCCAGTTCAGGGCATCGACCCCGGCATAGGCCTTGGCCTGCGCCTCGCGCACGGTGCGGCCGGTGGCGGTGACGCCCAGCACGCGGCCACCGGTGGCAACCACCTGACCGTCCTGCTGTTTGGTTCCGGCGTGGAACACGGTGACGCCGTCGCAGGCCCCGGCCTCGGCCAGACCGCCGATGACGGTGCCCTTTTCATAGGTCCCCGGATAGCCGTTGGCGGCCATCACCACCACCAGCGCCGTTTCATCCTTCCAGCGCATGTTGACGTCGGACAGGCGGCCTTCGGCGGCGGCCAGCAGGGCTTCCAGCAGGTCGCTGTCAAGGCGGCTCATCAGCACCTGACATTCCGGGTCGCCGAAGCGGACGTTGTATTCCAGCACCTTCGGGCCGTCGGCGGTGATCATCAGGCCGCAGAACAGCACGCCGCAGAACGGGGTGCCCCGGTCCTTCATCCGCTGCACGGTCGGCAGGATGGCGGTGCGCATCACCTCTTCCTGTAGGGCCGGGGTGAACACCGGGGCCGGAGAATAGGCCCCCATGCCGCCGGTGTTCGGGCCGGTGTCGCCGTCGCCGACCGCCTTGTGGTCCTGCGCCGCAATCAGCGGAACCGCGGTTTCGCCGTCAGCGATGGCGAAGAAGCTGACTTCCTCCCCGACCAGAAACTGCTCGATCACCACCTCGTTCCCGGCATCGCCGAAGATCCGGGCGCCCATCATATCGTCCAGCGCGCTCAGGGCTTCGTCGATGCTCTGGCACAGGATCACACCCTTCCCGGCGGCAAGGCCATCGGTCTTGATGACGATCGGTGCGCCCTTTTCGCGGACATAGGCCTTGGCGGCGTCGATGTCGGTGAAGCGGGAATACCACGCGGTCGGCACCCCGGCCTCGCGCAGCACGTCCTTCATGAACCCCTTGGAGCCTTCCAGCGCCGCCGCCTGTTCCGACGGGCCGAACACCGGGATTCCGGCTTCGCGCAGGCGGTCGGCCAGACCCAGCACCAGCGGCCCTTCCGGCCCGACCACCACGAAATCAATGGCGTTGGCCACCGCCCACGAGGTGATCTCTTCCACCGCTTCGGCGTTGATCGGCACCAGCGTCGCCACGTCGGCAATCCCGGCATTGCCGGGGGCACAGTACAGGCGGGTGCAGCGGGGCGACTTCTTCAGGGCCCAGCACAGGGCGTGTTCACGGCCACCGGAGCCAACGACCAAAACGTTCATCGCGCAGCCTTTCAGTCTTACAGGGCGCCCGCAAAAGCGGGAGTTTCCAAATCCGGCCTTCTTGTAGCATAAATGGATGCCATGACGAGTCCCGAAGCCAGATCCGCCCACAATCTCCCCGAACGCAGCGTTTCGGAGCTGTCCGCCGACCTTAAGCGGACGGTGGAGGAGACCTATGCCCGTGTCCGCGTGCGCGGCGAGATCAGCCAGCCGAAGCTGGCGGGGTCCGGCCACTGCTATCTGCGGCTGAAGGATGATACCGCCGTCATCGACGGCATCATCTGGAAGGGCAGTTACCAGAAGCTGACCATCCGCCCGGAGGAAGGGCTGGAGGTGATCGCCACCGGGCGGCTGACCACCTATCCCGGGCGGTCGAGCTACCAGATCGTTATCGACTCGCTGGAACTGGCGGGCGAGGGTGCCCTGCTGAAACTGCTGGAAGAGCGTAAGCGCCGTCTGGCCGCCGAGGGGCTGTTTGACCCGGCCCGCAAGAAGCGCCTGCCGTTCCTGCCGCGCTGCATCGGTGTGGTCACCAGCCCGACCGGGGCGGTGATCCGCGATATCCTGCATCGCCTGCGCGACCGTTTCCCGCTGCCGGTACTGGTATGGCCGGTGCTGGTGCAGGGGGAGGGGGCCGCCCAGCAGGTGGCCAATGCGATTGCCGGGTTCAACGCCCTGTCGCCGGGCGGGCCGGTGCCGCGCCCGGATCTGCTGATCGTCGCCCGGGGCGGCGGATCGCTGGAAGACCTGATGGCCTTTAACGAGGAAATCACTGTCCGGGCGGTGGCGGCGTCGCGGATTCCGGTGATTTCGGCGGTCGGGCATGAAACCGACACCACCCTGTGCGACTTTGCCGCCGATCTGCGCGCCCCGACCCCGACCGGGGCGGCGGAAATGGCGGTGCCGGTGCGGCTTGATCTGCTGGCGCAGGTGCGCGACGACGGCCAGCGCCTGCAAGGGGCGACCCGCCGCCTGCTGGAAGACCGGGCGATGCGGCTGGAAGGCCTGTCACGCGGGCTGCCGCCGGTGGACCGGATGATCGAGGATTACGCCCAGCGGCTGGATGACCGCTGGGAACGGCTGGGCACCGCCGCCCGGGTGACGGTGGACCGCCGCGCCGCTGCGGTCGGCCAGCTGGGGGCGCGGTTGCGCAGCCCGGCGGAGCAGATTGCCGCCAAACAGGGCCAGCTGGCGCAGGCGGCGCAGGGGCTGGGGGCGGTGGTCCGTTACACCCTGAAGGACCGCGACGCCCGGCTGGCGGCGGTTTCCGGGCGGCTGCGGCCCGATGCGGTGGCCCGCGATGTTGCCCGGCATCAGCGCGATGTCACCGCCCTGTGGTTCCGCCTTGGTGCGGCGGCGGGGCGGAGTCTGCCGGAAGCGGATACCCGCCTGAAGGCGGCGGCGGAGCGGCTGGAGGCCAATTCTTATCAGGGGATTCTCGACCGGGGCTATGTGGTGGTCCGCGATGAAACCGGGCAGGTGATTGACAGCCGCGCCCCGCTGAAGGGCGGCGAGGCGGTGACCCTGCAATTCCGTGACGGGACCGCGACGGCGATGGTGACCGGATCGGAAACCCCGCGCCGGACCCCGCCGCGCAAGGCGGGCGACACCCGGCAGGAAACCCTGTTCTGATGCTGTCGCGAGGGGTGACCGGAGGCTGACCTGTGGAAAACAGGGCTTCTGTCTTTGTTCTGTGACGCTGCCAGAGTATTTTCCGCTTCAGCAGAAACCGGTGCATCGAGGAAAATGTCCTCTGTTTTAAAGGAATAGAGCGTTTTCAGCGGCAAAAGGGGTGTCCCTTTTTGCTGAAAACGCTTGTCTTATGAATTTCCGTGCCGATAGGCGACAAAGGAACAGCTGGGAGAGGGTAGCAGCCCTCTCCCAGCGGCGAGGGT
>NZ_JACIIX010000026.1 GCF_014205675.1 Novispirillum itersonii | reverse complement strand
TAGCTCTTGCCCATGATCCACCTCCAAGAAAGGTGAATCACAAAACAGGCCACATGGGAATCACTTTGATTCGGGTTTCAGGCTCGGCGCTCTAAATAGCTCAAAAAATAATAGGAAAAGGCCCTATGACCCGGCCTGCATTCCGGTGCGGGGCAGATATTCAAAGTCCGATCCCTTCAGGCTGAAGCGCATCCCCGACCACACCCCCTGCGGCGAATAGGACAGCTTCAGGCGCACCTCACCCTCCATCGCCCACCAGCCGCCGCCCTCGGGGCGGACCGTAACATCCAGCGCATGGCCGTCCTGACTGTCAAACAGCGGGCGTCCGCTGACCAGCGCCGAAGTCCAGTAACTGGTCGGCACTGCATCGGCGGGCAGACGCAGCGGTCCGGCACTGCCGGTGCCACGCAGGCCGTCCGGCGTCGCCTGAACGGTGGCCTGCATCGCCGTGCCATTGTCGTCGGTCCGGCTGTCGAGACTGATCAGGCGGTCACCCTGCCAGATTTCGGTTGACCGGTGGCGGTAGGTGTAAAGCGTCAGAAACGCGAACGAGACATCCAGCGCGATGTCCACCTGCACCTCGGTGCGGTCACCGTCGGGGCGGACGCTGACCCGGTGATGGCCGATCGGTAGTCCGTCGCGGAACACCGTAAACGCGACACTGCGGTCCGGTCCGGCAGCCACCGCGTCCGCCACCGGCGCCATCACGGCCACAACCACCGCCAGCCCCCTGCACAGACTGCGCATCATCCGCCCTCCGTTTCCGTTCCGGCCCAAAACCGGCCTCATGGTCCGGTACGGTGTCTGCCCGGCAACGGATCAATGCGGGCGACCGGAAAAGCACCGGCCCGGGGATCTCTCCCCGGGCCGGAAATGCTCAGAACAGGACAGAACAGGCCGGTCAGGTCGGGAAAGCAAAGCTCGCTCCGGCGCGGATTCCGGTCGGCCAGCGGCTGGTGACGGTCTTCAGGCGGGTGTAAAAATGCACGCCTTCCGGCCCATAGATGCCATGGCTGCCAAAGCTGGACCGCTTCCAACCGCCGAAGCTGTGGTAAGCCACCGGCACCGGAATCGGCACGTTGACGCCGATCATCCCAACGTTGACCTGATTGACAAAGGCCCGGGCGCTGTCGCCGTCGCGGGTGAAGATGGCGGTGCCGTTGCCGTATTCATGGCGGCGGATCAGCCCGACCGCTTCATCAAAGCTGGCAGCCCGCACCACCGACAGCACCGGCCCGAAGATTTCCTCGCGGTAGATGCTCATGTCCGGGGTCACCCGGTCAAACAGCGATCCGCCAAGGAAGTAGCCGTTCTCATAGCCTTGCAGTTTCAGGCCCCGGCCATCAACCACCAGCTCCGCCCCTTCACGGACCCCGGCATCAATGTAGCCGGACACTTTGGCCAGATGCTGGGCGGTGACCAGCGGCCCCATGTCCGCCGCCGGATCGGTCGACGGACCGATCTTCAGGGCCCGGACGCGCGGGGTCAGGGCCTCGATCAGGGCATCGGCGGTCTTTTCACCGACCGGCACCGCCACCGACACCGCCATGCAGCGTTCCCCGGCGGAGCCATATCCGGCGCCCATCAGGGCGTCGGCGGCCTGATCGATATCGGCGTCCGGCATTACCAGCATGTGGTTCTTCGCCCCGCCCAGCGCCTGCACCCGCTTGCCGTGTGCCGTGCCGGTGGCATAGACGTATTCGGCGATCGGGGTGGAACCGACAAAGCTGACCGCCATCACATCCGGGTGGGTCAGCAGCGCATCAACCGCAGGCTTGCCGCCGTGCACCACCACCAGTGCCCCGTCCGGCACTCCGGCCTCATGCGCCAGCTGCACGATCAGGTTGGTGGCGGACGGATCGCGTTCCGACGGCTTCAGCACGAAGGTGTTGCCGCAGGCCAGCGCCATCGGGAACATCCACAGCGGCACCATCGCCGGGAAGTTGAACGGGGTGATCCCCGCCACCACCCCCAGCGCCTCGCGGGTGGAGAAGCTGTCGATATCCGGGCCGACATCGCGGCTGAACTCGCCCTTCAGCATCTGCGGGATGCCACAGGCAAATTCCACCACTTCCAGCCCGCGCTGCACCTCGCCCAAGGCATCGGGGTGGGTCTTGCCATGTTCAGCGCTGATGGCGCGGGCGATGGCATCGGCGTTCTTTTCCAGCAGATCCTTGTAGCGGAACATCACCCGCGCCCGCTTCAGCGGGGTCAGGGCCGACCACGCCGGAAAGGCAGCGGCGGCGGCGGCAACCGCCGCATCGACTTCCGCCTTACCGCCGGACAGGACCGCGCCGCTCTGCTCCCCGGTCGCCGGGTTATAGACGGGGGTCACCGGGGCACCGGCGGGGGGGACAAAGCCGGGAATCAGATGGCCGATCTGGGTCATGTCAGGGACTGCCTTTTTGACAGAGGAAGACGGGGAGACGATCACATCAAAAAATCATCAACAACGGTCAGCAGCCGGATCGGGATGTCCCTGTCGGCGGACCATCGCGGAACCCTCTCAGTTTCCACAAAAAACAGGGCCCGCAACAAGCCGTTTTCTTGCTGCGGGCCAACCCGTGACGACAACAGGACTTTTCGCCAAACCGTTAAAGATTCCGAAACAGCGTTAACAGCACCCGGCGGTCAGCGGTGGCCGCTGATCTCGGCATGCAGCGGTTTGGTGTCCTCGAAAGCCTGTTTCTGCTCCGCCGAGGCTTCGGTCTGATACTGGCGCTTCCAGTCCTCAAACGGCATGCCATAGATCGCCTGCCGGGCTTCGGCATCGGTCATCTCGACCCCGCGCTCCGTCGCGGCGGCCCGGTACCATTTGGACAGGCAGTTGCGGCAGAACCCGGCAAGGGTCATCAGGTCGATATTCTGCACGTCGGTGCGCTTCTGAAGATGGGCCACCAGCCCCCGGAAGGCGGCGGCCTCCAGTTCCAGCCGGGTCTGAGCATCGAGGGTCTTTTCAGTCATCGGGGACGGTCCTTATCCAACCGTTTAGATTTCCCCCTTAGTGTAGGGAGCGACAGAACGGGGGTAAAGGTGTGGACCGGATCAACATGCTCCGGCAGAAAACATCAAATTTATCCTATTGAGTTTTCAGAGCGGACCGCTACCCTCTCGCCACAGGCGGAAGGGCATACGCGAGGGGAGTTACAACGGTGACGGCAAAAACATTTTCCCGCCAGATCGGGCCGCTGGCCCGGCTGACCTGTGCAGTGCTGGCCACATCGGTGGCGGGCTGCGCCCTGAAACGGGATAACTATGATGTACCGCCGGTGCCGTTGCCGGAAACGTTCCTGAATCAGGGCCTGAATCAGGGCCCCACCGCCGGGTCTGACGGCACCGCAGGGGCGACCGATGCCGCAGCCGCCGCCGGAACGGCGGACAAGGCCAGCCCGGTCAATCCGGATCCGACCACCCCGCCGGTGACTGCCGAAACCCCGCAGACCCCGCTGGCCGAGGTGCTGCCGCAGTGGTGGCGGCTGTTCGGATCCAGCGAGCTTGATGTATTGATCGACCGCGCCCTGCGCCGCAACCACGATCTTCAGATGTCCACCCTGCGGGTGGAACAGGCGCAGGCCCGCTTCAAGCAGGCCGCCGCCGATGAACTGCCGACCCTGACCGCGCCGGTTTCTGCCGCCGTCGATGCACCGCCCAACGGCCTCGGCTCCGTCTCCAAGGGCGGAGACGTGGTGTCTGAACGCTCGTTCCGGCTCGGCCTGCGCACCGACTGGCGCGTTGACCTGTGGGGGGAACGCGCCGCCGCCGCCGATGCCGCCCGGCAGGCCCTGTGGCAGGCCACTTACGACCGCGACAACGTCCGCCGTCTGGTGGTCGGGCAGGTGGTCACCGCCTATTTCCAGTATCTGTCCCTGAACGACCGTTACCGGGTGGCGCAGGAAACCGAAACCTCCCAGACCGACATGCTGGGATCGGTTGAGCAGCGCTACACCGAAGGGGAAGCCACCGGCATCGAAATGCAGCAGCAGCGGGCGGCAGTCCGTTCCTCCCGCGCCACCCTGCCGACGCTGGACCTCCAGCGGGCGGAAACCCGGCACCGGCTGGCGGTGCTGGTCGGGATGACCCCGAGCGAACTGACCCTGTCCGACTCCGGTCTGGACTCGGTGACGGTGCCCGGCGTGGTGCCGGGGGTGCCGTCTTCCCTGCTGCTGCGCCGCCCGGATGTGCGTTCAGCGGAATCCGCCCTGCTGCTGGCCGATGCCAATATTGACGAAGCCCGGGCCCGGATCCTGCCATCGCTGGACCTGTCCGCCGGGGCTGGCACCGGTGCCAACCGCATCTCCGAACTGTTCCAGCCCTACAGCCTGATGTGGAACGGGCTGGCCAGCCTGACCGCCACCATTTTCGACTATGGCAAACGCCAGCGGCAGATTGATTACGCCCGCGCCCGCCATCAGGAACTGGTGGAAAGCTATGTCCGTGCCATCTATCAGGCGGTGCGCGATGTCGAGGATGCGCTGGCCGGGGTCCACTTCAATGCCCTGCGCCTGAAGGCCCAGACCGAAGCGCTGGAGGCCTCGAAGGCGGCGTGGGACTTCAGCCGCGAAAGCTACCGGGTCGGGGCCACCGACTATCAGACCATGCTGGACACCGAACGCACCTTCCGCAGCGATCAGGACTCGTTCCACCGCGACCGTCTGGACCGGGTGCAGTCAACCGTCAGCCTGTTCCTGTCCCTCGGCGGCGGCACCGGCGATGACCTGCCCCTGCCCGGCAGCGGCAAACGCCCGCCCCTGCCCGACACCAAACAGAGCGGCGTGGTACTGGCCTCCGCCCCGGCGGCGCAGGAGACCAAGGCGATCAACTGGACCGAAGACGCCAGCCCGCGTGGCTGGTCCGTAACGCTGGCGGCGGTGTTTGACCGCGCCGGGGTCGATGCGGCGTGGCGTGACCTGAAGGCCCAGCTCGGCAATGCCGCCGACGGCCTGACCGCCTATCCGCAGCAGCTCGGTCAGGTGGTCGGCGAGAAGGACGGGACGCTGAAGGACCGGATGACGTGGTTCCGCCTGCGGGTCTCCGGCCTGACCACCGAAGATGCCGCCAAGACCCTGTGCGGCCAGCTCGGCAAGGATGGCCGGGCCTGCACGGTCTCGGAAGAGTAAACACAACCGGACCGCGCCAGCAAAAAAAGCCCCCCGGTCCTGAAGCCGGGGGGCTCTGCTTTTGTCACCACAGGATCAGGATGCCAGAAAGTCCCGGATCAGGGTGATCTGGTCCGGCACATTCAGGGCCGGGGCATGGCCGACGCCGTCGATCTCCACCACCGCAGCCTGTGGCCCGCGGCGGCCCATCTCCTGCGCCCAGTCCGGCAGGATCAGGTCAGACTCCTTGCCCCGCAGCAGCAGGGTATGGGCGGTGATGGCGTCATACAGCGGCCACTGGTCATAATCGGTGGGATGGGAAACAAACTGCCGGACCATCTTCGGGTCATAATGCACCGTCACCCGGCCACCGTCGGTGCGGCGGGCCGAGGTTTCCGCCATCGACCGCCATTCGCTGTCACTCAGCCAGCCATAGGGGCGGTACACCGTGCGCAGGAACTGTTCCAGCTCGGTCAGCGTATCAAACTGCGGCGGATTTCCGGCATAGGTCAGAATCCGTTCAATCGCCGGAGCCGCCAGCTGCGGGGCGATGTCGTTGATCACCAGATGGCTGATGCGGTCGCGCAGGGTGCCCCCGGCCAGCCGGATCCCCAGCGCCCCGCCCATCGAGGTCCCCACCCAGCGCACCCGGTGCAGATCGAAGTGATCCAGCAGATCGGTGGCAATGGCGGCGTAAAAGCCCAGACAGTATTCCTCATCCGGCTTTTTCGACCACGCCGACAGGCCACGCCCGAGGGTATCGGGGGCGATGATGTGGTAGGTGTCGGACAGGGCCCGGGCCAGCGTGTCAAAATCACGCCCGGTGCGGGCCAGACCATGCCACATGACGATGGTTTCGTGGGCCGGATCGCCCCACTCGGTGACATGGATCTCATAGCCCCGGCAGAAGGCGTAACGGGACCGGGGCGGGCGGGTGTTGGGGCCCATATGGGTCATCGGATCCTCCATCATCGGGTCAGCGCCCGGCCCCGGTGCCGCGCAGGCGGCCCACCAGTCCGGTCGGGAAGAAATACACACTCAGGATAAACAGCACGCCCAGCCACAGCAGCCAGCGGTCCGGGGCAAACAGATTGGGCAGCACCGGCACCCCGGACAGGGCCGAACTCAGGCCCGCCATCAGGGTCTGGAGATAGTTCTGTGCCAGCACAAACAGGGTCGCCCCCACCACCGCGCCATACAGGGTGCCCATACCGCCGATCACCACCATCAGCAGGATATTGACCATGATATCCATCGACAGCGTGGTTTCCGGCCCGGTGTAACGGGCCCAGACCGCCATCATCACCCCGGCCAGCGCCGCCACCCCGGCGGCGATGCAGGAGGCCAGCGTGCGGTACAGCACCGTTTTGTATCCCAGCGCCTCGGCCCGGAATTCATTCTCGCGGATCGCCTGAAGCACCCGACCGAACGGAGAATTGACCAGCCGCAGCAGCCCGAGAAAGAGCACCACACTGACCGTCAGCACCAGATAGTAGGTCAGCAGCCGCCCATCGATGCGGACATCAAACACCTTGTCCTGCACCAGCCGGAAGGCCGGGGTCAGTTCGCGCGGCAGGCTGTAACTCAGCCCGTCCTCACCGCCGGTGATATGGAACAGCTGGCTGACCAGAATGGCAAAGGCCGAGGCCACCGCCAGCGTCACCATGGCAAAGAAGATCGCCCGCACCCGCAGACTGAACAGGGCAATCAGCAGCGCCAGCACCATCGCCGACACCACCCCCAGCGCCCCGCCGGTCAGCAGTGCCCCCCAGCCGGGGCCGACCTTGGCCAGCGCAATCGCCGCCCCGTAGGCCCCCATGCCGAAGAACACCGTATGGGCAAAGGACACCACCCCGGTATAGCCAAGCAGCAGGTCATAGCTGGCCACCAGCACGATGAAGACGCAGATCTTCGCCGCCGTATCCAGCGGCCGCGATCCCGGGAACAGGAACGGTGCCAGCAGCAGGGCCACCGCAATCACCAGCAGCAGGCCGGTCAGCCAACGGGAGCGGGGAAAATCCCCGGAAAACAGAGTGTTGAGCATGTCGTCGTCCCCCCCTCACCGGCCTTTGGCGACCGGCAGCAGCCCTTCCGGACGCCACATCAGGATCGCCACCATCAGCAGGATCGACGATCCCAGCGCCATTTTCGGGGCCAGATAGGCAACGTAGTTGTTCATCAGGCCCACCAGCAGCGCCCCGAGGAAGCAGCCTTCCACCGACCCCAGACCGCCGATGATGACGACAATGAACACCATCACCATCACGCTCATGCCCATGTGGGCGGTGATGACCTCCTCATACAGGCCCCACATCACCCCACCCAGACCGGCCAGCGCCGACCCGGCGATGAACACGGCGATAAACAGCCGGGTAATCGGGTAGCCGAGGGATTCCACCATCTCGCTGTTTTCCACCCCGGCCCGCACCAGCAGGCCGATCTTGGTGCGGGTCAGCACCCCGGTCATCACCGCAAAAATCGTCAGCCCGACCGCCACCGCCAGCAGGCGGTACTTTTCCAGCACCACATCGCCGAAGGTCAGCGCCCCTTTCAGGGTTTCCGGGCGGGGAATCGGAATCGCATCCGGCCCCCACACCACATAGATCAGCTGCTCCACCACGATCAGCCCCCCCATGGTGATCAGGATCTGTTTCAGGTGGTTGCCATAGACCGGCATCACCACCAGCCGTTCAAACACGTAGCCGAACAGCCCGGTGACCACCATGCCGATGATCGCCCCGGCCAGCACCGCCGCCAGATTGACCGCCAGCGAAGCCGACTCCATCCACGGCCCCAGCGCCGCCATCACGCTGACGCCGACGAAGGCCCCCAGCGAGATGAAGGCCCCGTGCCCGAAGTTCAGCACGTCCATCAGCCCGAATACCAGCGTCAGGCCGGAGGCCATGATGAACACCATCATCCCCATTGCCAGCCCGGCCAGCGTCAGGGTGATCCAGGTCGGCACCGATCCGACCCCGGCCAGTGCCAGCAGCATCAGCGCGGCAATCAGCAGCAGGCCGGAGCGCCGCGCCCCATCCCCGCCGCGCAGGCGGGCCAGCACAGTCTGAAGAGATCCACTCATTGGTGCATATCCATGCTGAGGCCGAGGAGTCGCTCCTGCAAGGCCTTGTCCGCCGCCAGATCGGCCATCAGGCCGCGATGGACGATCCGCCCGTCATCCATCACCGCCACCGTGTCCCCCACCGCCCGCGCCATGGCAAAATTCTGTTCCACCATCAGGATGGTGGCCCCGAAGCTTTTCAGTTGCAGGATGGCGCTGGTCAGGGCCGACACAATCGCCGGGGCCAGCCCCTTGGTCGGTTCGTCAATCAACAGCAGACGCGACGGCTCAATCACCGCCCGGGCAATGGCCAGCATCTGCTTCTGGCCGCCGGACAGCGACCCGGCCGGGCTTTTCCAGAACTTCTTCAGGGCCGGAAACACCTCGAACAGCCAGTCCAGCCGGGCGGTGTCCATCGGGCCGCTGCGGGCGGCGAGATGCATGTTTTCCTGCACCGTCAGCGCCCCGAAAATTCCCATGTTTTCCGGCACGTAGGAAATGCCGCGCCGGGCGATATCCGGGGTGGCAACCCCGTTCAGCGGCTCCCCGCCAAAACGGATCTCACCGCGCGAGGCCTGCCACAGCCCCATGATGGTGCGCATGGTGGTGGTCTTGCCTGCCCCGTTGCGCCCCAGCAGCATGGTCAGCTGGCCTTCGGGGATGTCCAGATCCACCCCCTGAAGGATATGGTACTGCCCGATATGGGTATGCACCCCGGACAGCGACAGCAGCGGCGGGCGCTGCATCGGGCTGTTCCCGTCAGACATGGTCAGCCACTCCCGTGCCCAGATAGGCTTCCTGCACGATGGGGGAGGACATCACCTCTTCCGGCGCGCCGTCGGCGACCAGATACCCGTTGTGCAGCACGATGATGCGGTCCGCCAGCGACCGGATCACATCCATCTTGTGTTCCACCAGCAGGATGGTCTTGCTGGTGTCGGCCTTGATCTGGCGGATCAGGTCAAGGATCACCGGGGCCTCGTCAACGCTCATCCCGGCGGTGGGTTCATCAAACATCAGGATGTCGCGCTCCAGCGCCAGCATCATCCCGACTTCCAGCTTGCGCTTGTTGCCATGTGACAGGGTGGCGGCCACCGCCCCGGCGCGGTCGAGCAGACCGACCCGGGCCAGCACATGTTCCGCCTGCTCGATCAGCTCCACATGACGGCTGGCCATGGAAAACAGGCTGAACCCGTGGGCGCTGCGTGCCTGCACCGCCAGCCGGACATTCTCCAGCACACTCAGGTTGGGGAACAGGTTGGTCAGCTGAAAGGCCCGGCCAATGCCGCGCTCGGTCCGGCGCGGGGCGGGAAAGCGGGTGACGTCCTCGCCATTGACGAAGACACGGCCGCCGGTGGCCTTCAGCTGCCCGGAAATCAGGTTGAAATAGGTGGTTTTTCCCGCTCCGTTCGGGCCGACAATGGCCGTCAGGGTGCCCCGGTGAAAGGCACAGGTGACATCGTTGACCGCCACATGCCCGCCAAAGCGGATGGTCAGCCCCTCTGTCGCCAGAACAGGATGTTCGGCATGGGTCATGGATCGCGCCTTTCCGGTGCTGTCAGAACACGGAGGAAGCCGCCACCGGGGTGAGACGCCCCCACCCCGGCGGCGGAGCGGCATCAGCGCTTGTTCAGCACCGGAACCGCCATATCCTCCACCTTCAGCACCCGCACCAGATCGGGGATGCCCCAGGCGACATCATCCTTGGCCCGGATGCGGAAATGGTACATTTCCTGAAGGGCCTGATGGTCTTCCTTGCGGAACTGCATGGTTCCCTTTGGGGTGTCGAAAGACATCCCTTCCATGGTCTTGATCAGGGTTTCGCCATCGGCCTTGCCCTTGCTGGCCTTCAGGGCGGTGACAATGGCACTGGCCGCCGCAAAGCCCCCGGCGGTGAAGAAGTCCGGCGGGCTGTTGAAGCGCTTCTGATGCTCGGTGATCAGCCAGTCGTTCATCGGGTTCTTCGGGATTTCGTAGTAGTAATACGTCGCCCCTTCCATCCCCGGAATATCCTTATAGGCCGCCATCGCCGGCAGGATGTTGCCGCCGCTGGCCAGCTTGATGTCCAGCCGTTCCGGAGCCATCGCCTTCAGCTTGCCGATCGGGTTGTTGCCACCGGCCCAGATGACGAACACGATCCGGTCGCCTTTCTGATCCTTCAGGGCATCAAACACCCGCTGACCGGAGGCGGTGAAATCCTTGGTGTCGGTCGGCACGTATTCTTCGTGCACGATCTCAGCCCCGGTGCTTTTCAGGGCATCGCGGAAGGCGGCGACACCGTCCCGGCCAAAGGCATAATCCTGCGCCAGCGTGGCGATCTTCACCCCCGGCTTGCCCAGCGCCACCGCATTGGCAATGGCATCCTGCGAAGAATTGCGGCCGGTGCGGAACACAAAGCGGTTCCAGTTGGCCCCGGTGATGCTGTCGGCCACCGCCGGTTCCACCACCAGCACCTTGCCGAATTCCTGCGCCACCGGCAGCATCGCCAGCGCCACCCCGCTGGACACCGGGCCAACGGCGATATCGGCATCATCATCGCCAAAGGCTTCGGCCAGCATCGCCTTGCCGACGTCGGGCTTGCCCTGCGTATCTTTTTCGATCACCTGAAGTTTCTTTCCGGCCACTTCCAGAGTGCCGCCGGTCAGATATTCCAGCCCCAGCATCAGGCCGGTGGAAGACTGCTTGGCATAGGCTTCCAGCGGGCCGGTCTTGTCATAGACATGGGCGATTTTCAGGGTATCGGCAGCGCTGGCGGCAACACTGCCAGCGGCCAGCAGCGCGGCGGCCAGTGTCAGGCGCACGGCATGGGGCATCACCCCCGTCAGGCGGGTCTTAAGCATCCGGAATGTCCTCCCATGGTTCCGGCCTTACCCCCGCAGGGGCAGGCCAAGCCCGATAGCCGGGTCTTACCCCGGCCCTACGCAAAGGCCATGCCAGAGAGGACCGGAACAGAAAACCAAGGAGTTGTGCGGTTCCCTGCCCTGTAAAACCGGACAGATCGCCACCCGGACCTGTCCTGAATTCCGGACACTTAAGGCTCATTCAAATCTAATCTTTTGTTTTTAAATATTATTCAGACAGTGTCCGCTTTTCCGGACACTGCCGACCCGTCCGGAAAAGCGGACACATCGCCCGGAACATCGCCCGGTGCGGGCCGCAGGCAGCCGGGCATCAACATCCGGACCAACGGCGCGGTCAGCGTGGTGGAGACCAGCGCCAGCATCACCAGCGCCGCATAGGCGGTGGCGGTCAGCAGGCCGCTTTTCAGCAGCAGGGTGGCGGCAACAATCTCCATCAGCCCCTTGCACTGGAGGAACACGCCCAGAGTCAGGCGACGGTGACGGGACAGCCCGGGCAGCGGCGGCACCATCTGAATCGCGGCAATCTTGCTGACCATCGACACCGCCAGCAGCAGGACCACCCAGCCCAGCACATCCGGCGTCAGCAGGCGCGGATCAATCTCCAGCCCCCGATGCCCGAAGAACAGCGGGGCGAACCCCAGCAGAGCGACCCGCCCGATGGTCTGTTCCGGCAGGCGCGCCGCCCAAGGAGCAGGCAGGATCATACCGGCATAATAAGCGCCCAGCACCGCATGCAGGCCCAGCTGCGCCGTGGCCAGAGACGAGACCGCCAGCACTGCCGCCGCCGCCCCCCACACCATCAGTGGCCGGGCCGGATCGGCGACCCGGCCGGTCAGGCGGCGGGCCTGCCCAAGCAGCGCCAGCAGGGCCAGCACGCCGACCGCCACCAGATCGGCGGAGCCGAACCCGCCGGTCACGGCCTGCGACCGCCCCAGCGCCATCAGCAGACCAAGGCCCAGCCACAACGCCATGTCATCCAGGGCCGCCACCCGTACCGCCACCGCCCCCAGCGGACGCAGACCGGCAGGCAGTTCCCGCAGCAGAGCCACCAGCACCGGCAGGGCACTGACCGCCAGACACAGGCCGATGGCCGCCGCAGCCAGCCCCGGCGACAGACCGGCAGGCAACCAGCCCTCCGCCACGGACAGCAGACCCCACGCCAGCAGGGTGCCTGCCCCAAACGGCAGGGCCAGCGCCACGGCGGCGGAGTGCAGGATCCGGCCCGGCGACAGCGCGGACACCACGATCGCCCCCGGCGTCAGGTGGCCGGGATCGCGGCCTTCCAGACCGGCGGAAAACGCCAGTAGGATCACCCCCAGCATGCCAAGGGCATCCCCGGCCTCCGTCGGTGGCAGGAACTCCGGCCCGCGCTGACCGCTCAGCACCGCCAGAGCCGCCACCGCCAGACCGATCAGCACCGGCACCACCGCCAGCGGCACCACCGGCCGCACCAGCCGCCACACCAGCAGCGGCAGCAGCAGGAAAACGGCAAGATCGGTCAGAAAGGGCAGCATCGGGACGGTTTCCCCTGTTGAGCCCTCTGGGTCTGGGGCCCCTGACGTTACACCACCGGATCAGCTTCGGAGAAATGCTTGGACAGCAGATCCAGCGCCTGATGTTCGGTCAGGCCCGCCGCCATCATATCCCGCTTCATCTCCTCCCGCCGCTGGCTGTGCGCCCGCTGGGCCGGATCGCTGCCGGGATAGACCGCCTCTTCATGGATCTCGAAGTGGAACGGGTTGGCCGGGGTCTCCGTCACAGAATAGGACAGTTCCTCGGCGATGCTGTTATCGCGGTGGAAGGTCAGCACCTTCGGGCGCAGGCCATACAGCTCCTGCGGCTGCACATAGCTGGAGGCGGCAATGATCACCTCATCCCCGGCCTGACAGGTGCGGGCCGCCGCCCCGTTAAGGATGCAGCAGCGGGATCCCGGTTCCCCGAAAATCACATAGGTGGAGATGCGGGCCCCGCTGGCCTTGTTCCAGATCTCGACGAATTCCAGCGGATAGATCCCGGCCCGCAGGCAGATTTCCGGGTCAAGGGTGATCGAGCCATGATAATGCAGCTCGGCATTGGTGACCCACAGGCCATGCAGTTTGGCCCGGACAACTTTGATCATCGTCAGCAGTCCCTGAAGGGAAAAACAGAAAAACAGCCTCTCCCCTACCCGATTTCAGGCAACAGCGCCAGAGCCGGTAAAACCCGCAGAAATCCTGCCGCTCCCTGCCCCGCCGGGGTCAGTCGGACAGGCCGTGTGCCGCCAGCTTTTCATAGAACTGAGCGCGGGAAATGCCGAGCAGCCGCGCCGCCTGACTGCGCACCCCACCCGCCGCCGTCAGGGCAGCACGGATCGCCTCCTGCTCCGCTGCCGCCAGCACATCACGCAGCGGCCGAACCGCGCCAACCCCGCTCACCGCCTCCGTCGCGGGCCGGAGCGGCGCCGATGGAACGGCCGCCGGTGGTCTCTCCGGCAGCAGGCCGGTGAAATCGGCCAGATCCAGCACTTCGGCATCACTGCCGGCCACCGCCTGCTCCAGCACGTTGCGCAGCTCCCGCACATTGCCCGGCCAGCCATGCGCCGCCAGACGCTCCAGCCCGGCCACCGACACCGTGCGTGGCGGACCACCGGACCGGGTGGCAATGTCTTCCAGCAGGGTATCGCACAGCAAGGGCAGGTCTTCCCGCCGGTCCCGCAGCGGCGGGGCATGCAGCGGCAGCACATTCAGGCGGTAATACAGGTCGGCCCGGAACTGCCCGGCCTCCACCATTGCCTTCAGGTCCCGGCTGGTGGCGCTGATCACCCGCACATCAACCGGGATCACCGTATTGGCCCCCAGCGGCTCGATCTCCTGTTCCTGAAGCACCCGCAGCAGCTTGGTCTGCAACGGCACCGGCATGTCGCCGATTTCATCCAGAAACAGGGTCCCACCGTCGGCCAGCCGGACCTTGCCTTCCCGCCCCTTGCGGTCGGCCCCGGTATAGGCCCCGGGGGCCGCCCCGAACAGTTCAGCCTCCAGCAGTCCTTCCGGGATCGCCGAGACATTGATGCGCACCATCGGTTTCCCTGCCCGGGCGGAGGCGGCGTGGATGCCATGCGCCAGCAGTTCCTTGCCGACCCCGGTTTCCCCGGTGATCAGCACCGGGGCATCCCGTTCGGCAGCCCGCCGGGCTTTCAGCTTCAGGGTCCGCACCGCCTCCGATGCCCCGGCATACATGGCCAGACTGTACTTGGCAGCCCGGCTGCGGGCCAGTTCCCTGCGGGCGGTGTCGAGATCACTTTGCAGGGTCTGGAAGCGGTCCACCAGTGGCCGCAGGGAATTGAGACGGTCATAGAGAATGACCCCCATTGCCCCGATCAGGCGGCCATCCTCCTGCAACAGCGGCAGGCGCGAAACCGTCAGCTGGCGGCGGCCAAGGGGAATGATATCCAGCAGATCGGCCCGGCCGGTTTCCAGCACCCGGCTCATCTGGCTGTGCGGCAACACCTCGTCAATCGGCTGGCCTTCAATGGCCTCGGTACCGTTCCAGCCGATCAGGGCCTTGAACTTGTGGTTCATCCAGGTAACCCGGCCACCGGTATCGACGGCAAAGGCCCCCTCATAAAGGCTGTCGAACAGCTCTGACAGGGCGCGGGCGGCATAACGCCGGACTTCGGCTTCGGTCATGCGGCGCGGCACCGGATCCATCCCGCGTCAGAAACTCTTCCCATGGCGTGGCCCTCCCTGCCGGGCAGACGGATCACCCGCCGGGGACCGAAGATACGGAAGGCCGCCTGCAACCACAAGGTTTGATCACCGCCCGTCGGGCTGATCCCCGGCCTCTTCCGCCACCGGTTCTGGCCGGGCACTGGGGCACCACAGCATCCACGAGGCACTGCCCAGCATCACCGCCGCAATCGCCGCCACCGCCAGCCCCGGCACCGATGACCATACCGTCAGGTAGGTCAGGGACACCGCCATCATGCCGATGGCGGCAACTTTCGCATGCCGGGGGATCACCCGGTGACGCTGCCAGTTGCGCAGCAGGGGGCCGAACAGGCGGTGCTGCTCCAGCCACAGGGCCCAGCGGCGGCTGCCTTTGTGAAAGGCCCAGGCCGCCAGCAGCAGAAACGGCGTGGTCGGCAGGCCGGGTAGGATCACCCCCAGCACGGCCAGCGCCATAAACCCCCAGCCGAGTACGATCCACAGCAAACGCATCACCGTGTCCTCCGGCGGCAGATCACAGACCCTTGATGGTCGCGGAAAACGCCCCCGGTGTCCATGGGCTAGCACCATCCACCATCATACAGTTCCGCCGCCGGGCGGGAGCCACGGCGGCGGAGCCGGATCAGCCTTAGCTGAGGATATTAATCATATAGGCATGGAACGGAATGGCGACGATATCAACCAGCACCGCACCACACAGCGGCACGATCATCAGTGCCCGGGGCGAGGCCAGACCAAACCGCTGGGCCATGGCACTCATATTGGCGATGGCATTGGGGGTGGCCCCCAGACCATGCCCGATCAGACCGGCGCACATCACCGCCGCATCGTAGTTCCGCCCCAGCAGACGGAACACCACAAAGGCCGCCAGCAGAAGCAGGGCCAGAACCTGTGCCGCCAGAACCACCATCAGCGGCAGCGCCAGATCATAGAGTTCCCAGATTTTCAGCGTCATCATCGCCATGGTCAGGAACACCCCCAGCGTCAGGTCGGACAGGGCATCCAGCGCCTTGGTGTTCAGACGGATCAGGCCCAGACCATCGTTGAGATTACGGGCCAGAATCGCCGCCACCATCGCCCCGACATAGGCCGGAAGCACAAAGGCGGTCGCCTGCTGCACCCAGCCGGACAGCAACGCCCCGATCACCATCAGCACCAGCACAAGACCGGTCATACCGATCAGGGACTGGCTGGTGACACTGACATCCTCGTCATGGTCATGGAATGCCGGAGCGGCGGATTTCACGTCAACGGCGGCGATTTCCACACGATGCCGCCGGACCAGCCACGCCCCCAGCGGCCCGCCGAGCAGGCTGCCCGACACCAGACCGAAGGTGGCGGCCGTAATGGCCACGGTGGTTGATCCGGGATGCCCCATTTGCTCCGCCATCGGGCCGAAGGCCGCAGCCCCGCCGTGCCCGCCCAGCAGCGAGACCGCCCCGGCCATCACCCCCTGCACCGGATCAAGACCGACCAAAGAGGCAACCAGCGGACCGAAGGTGTTCTGAAACAGCGCCACCGTCCAGCAGACGCCGAGATAGACGAACAGAATCACCCCGCCGGTCCGCAGCAGCGCGATGCTGCCGCCGATCCCGACCGTGGTGAAAAAGGCCACCATAAACGGGGTCTGCAACGCTGTATTGAACATGATCTTCACCAGTCCGGTTTCCCGGAACACCAGCATCAGCAGCGCCATTCCAAAACCACCGATCACCGGAGCCGGAATGCAGAACCTCTCCAGAAAACCGACCCGCCGTTTAATCACCTGCCCCAGCAGCAACAGCAGAACGGCCAGCGCCGTGGTCTGCACGGCATCAAGGCTGATCTCAATCATGATACGATCCCTCCTGTTATCATCTCATTCTTCCCCTGTGCGGGCCTTTTACCGGTACAGGTCATGCACCAGCCGGGCCGCCAGACGGGCGGTATGGCCATCCTGATCAAAGCGGGGATTCAGTTCCGCGATATCCGCCAGCCGCAGCCGCCCGCTGGCCCGGATCCGCCCGATCAGGGCCTCCACCACCGGCACCGCCACCCCGCAGGCCGCCGGGGCACTGACCCCGGGGGCCTGTCCGGCCGGAAACACATCCAGATCAATGCTCAGGTACAGGTGGTCACAGTCGGCCATAAACGCGTCTACGGCCTGCTCCGCTTCCGGCAGACGCCAGCCGGTCAGGACCCCGTCACTGATCCACTGCACCCCCAGACGGCGGGCCGTGGCATACAGCGCGCCGGTGTTTCCGGTTTCCGCCACCCCCAGACACAGATACCGGAATGGCCAGCCCCGGGCGGCGCAGCGGTCGGCAATCTGGGCAAACGGCGTGCCCGAGGTGCTTTCCCCGGCCTGCCGCAGATCAAAATGCGCATCGAAATTGATGATCCCGATGCGGGGGGCCTCCGCCGGGGTCCCCAGAAACTGCTCCAGACCGCAGAAGGTGGCATAGGCCACCTCGTGCCCGCCGCCAACGACGACAGGAAACTGGCCATTCTCCAGAAGACGGGCCACCTGCCGGGCGGCGGCCTGCTGGGCCACCTCAAGCTGACCGTCATGGCACAGCACGTCCCCGGCATCCCACAGCGGACGGGTCCCATGGACCGGCACCCCGGCCAGCGCCCGGCGCAACGCCGCAGGCCCGTCCGCCGCACCGGGACGGCCCTGATTGCGGCGCACGCCTTCATCACTGGCCAGCCCCAGAAGCGTCACCCCGGGGGCGGACCGCTCCGTCCACGGGCCAACCACCTGATGCCAGCGCCGGGCCAGATCCCCTTCAGAGTCAATACGTCCGCTCCAGCGGCCCATGTCCGGCGCCACATGCATTCCGTTTCAGTCCTTCAAGCAAAAATGTCAGTCGACGGTCAGCGCCGCGCTGATCCGGTTTGCCGCCCGCAGGGTCAGGCTGATCAGGCGGTCACGGTCCTGATGGCCCCGACCGGAAGGAGCCATCAGGGTCAGGGCCCCGGCCAGACGCCCGGCCCCGGCCAGCAGCGGGGCACAGACACCCCACACCCCGGGATCCAGCATGCTGTCACTTTCGGCATAGCCCTGCTGACGCACCTGTTCCAGCAGGGCCGCCTCCCCATCCGGATGAGGATACGCCTCCAGCGCCACCTGCCGCTGGCTTTCGGGCATAAAAGCCAGCAGGGTCATGGCCGTTGCCCCTTTTGACAGGGGCTGACCTTTCCCCGGCGCAAAGGCACAGCGCAGGGTCTGGCGGCTTTCAATCATATCAATACAGATTGCCTGATAGTGGGTTGCCACCATCAGCGCCACCGTCTCGCCACTGCTTTCCGCCAGCCGGACCATCTCCGGACGCGCCTGCAACACCAGCGCATTCCGGTCCTGAAACTGCATCGACAACTGTAGGCACAGGGGCCCGGCGGTATAGCGCCCGGTCTGCCCCAACTCCACCACCAGCCCCCAGCGCATCAGCACCGCAATGTGGCGGTAGGTGCTGGACAGCGGCATATCCAGTGTCGCGGCCAGCCCCCGCACCGTCAGGGCGGTTGGCGCTGCGGCAATCTGTTGCAGGATCAGGAACGCCCGTTCCGGCATCGGGCAGGACGGTGCAGGCATGGTCTCTCCCTCTGGCTGGCGGCGTCTGTCGAGATACGACTTTAATCCGCACACCAACGGCCAGAAAAGATATCGATCCCATATTACGGGAAAATAATTTTGCGACCCGGCATATTTACTGCTGCAATTCCTAGTAAACGGGAATACCGAAACAAATCACCCCCAACAGCACCCGCCGCAAGAGATCACTCCGCCATAAAACAACCGGCTCCCCGAGATCGGAAAGCCGGTTGGTCTCATCGTTCCCCGTCTCGGTACAGAGTCGGGGCAATCCTCATCTCAGCTGAAAACGCTTGTCTTATGAATTTCCGTGCCGATAGGCGACAAAGGAACAGCTGGGAGAGGGTAGCAGCCCTCTCCCAGCGGCGAGGGTCGGA
>NZ_JACIIX010000025.1 GCF_014205675.1 Novispirillum itersonii | reverse complement strand
CCATGGTAAGCCTCCGGCTGTTTACCAGAGTGACTCATATTCCGCCGATTTTGGGAATCCCCTCCGTGAGTCAACGTCACTACAGTTTGGTATCATATCCCCAATTGTTGACGAATGTTACGGTTGATAGACCGCAGCAGGTTGGCGATAAGGCCCGCGCGGTCGACTCAGAGACCACTAAATAACGGCAAAAGCCGATCAGCGGGCGCGGGCGGGACAAACCTTTCATACGGAGCAGGATCAACCTGCCCATGCTGACGCCGTGTCAGCCTGTCAGGGAACGTCTTTTCCGCCCACCGCCCGTAGGGGGAAATAGAATGAAAATAAGCACCTTACGCATCTCCAGCAAACTGCCGCTGCTGATCAGCGCTATCGTTCTGCTGGCGATCTCCGTCACTGGCTCCGTTGCCTACTACCTTGAGGCCCGCCAGCTGGAAGAAGATGCCTTACAGAAACTGGATACCCTGCATGACAGCCGCGGCTCCATGTTGACGGCGTATCTACAGACGGTTGAGACAGACCTGACCCTGCTTGCATCGTCCCCCAATGCGTTGGAGGCCTTGCAGGAACTGGGACAATCCTACGCCGATCTTGGCGCCGGGGCCCCTTCGGCCCTTCAGGCGGCCTACATCACCAACAATCCCTATAAGTCCGGAGAGCGCCAGAAACTGGACGGCGCAAAGGATGGCTCCCCCTACTCCGCGACTCATTCGCGCTGGCACCCGTGGCTGCGCTCCGTGCAGGAAGGACAAGGATATTACGATATTTTTCTGGTCTCGCCGACCGGGGATGTCGTCTATACCGTCTTCAAGGAGCCTGATTTTGCCAGTAACGTTCTGACCGGGAAGTGGAAGGACAGTGATCTTGGGACTGTCTTCCGCAAGATCGCGGCCTCTCCGCAAAAGGGAGCAGTGCAGTTTGCTGATTTTGCGCCCTATGCCCCGTCCGACAACGTCCCGGCCAGCTTTATTGGCACGCCGATCCTTGACAGCACGGGGGCCTTCCGGGGCGCGCTGATCTACCAGATGCCGATTGATCGGATGAACACGCTCCTGCAATCGGAAAAGGGATTGGGTCAGACCGGTGAGATCATGCTGATCGGCAAAGATCTGCTGATGCGGAATCAGGCCCGCTTCATCAAAGACAACACCATCCTGAAGGAAAAGCGGGACTTTGGGGCAATCCATACCGCCCTTGCGGGGCGTGATGGCGCAACGCCCGAAACCCTGCCTGATGGTACCGATGTCCTGACCGCTTATGCCCCCTTCAGTTTTAAGGGCGTGACCTACGCTCTGGTGGCCCAGATCAAGACGGATGAAATCCTACAGCCGGTCCGTGATGCCCGGAACAGCCTGCTTGCCGTCGGCTTCATCATTGCCGCCTGCGCCCTGCTTGCCAGTATTCTGTTCTCCAGAACGATAACCCGCCCCTTAAGCGAGATGACCACCGCGATGAAAGGGCTTTCGGAAGGCGATCTCAGCATCCCGATCCCCGCCAGTGACCGGCAGGATGAAATTGGCGCCATGGCGCAGGCCATGCGGATCTTCCGCGATAACATGTCAGAGATTGATCGCCTGAAACTGGAAGAAGAAGCCAATAAGAAGCGGGCTGCCGAGCAGCGCCGGGCAGAGATGTTGAATCTGGCGGATTCCTTTGAAAACAAAGTGCGCGGCGTGGTCAACAATGTCTCCAGCGCCGCAACGGAGCTGCATTCGCAGGCGGACGCGCTGAATGCCATGGCCTACCAGACCCAGCAACAGGCCACAGCGGTTGCTGCCGCCACGGAAGAAGCCTCGGCCAGCGTGCAGACGGTTGCCGCCGGAGCCGAAGAACTCTCGGCCTCAATTGCCGAAATTGCCCGTCAGGTGGAGTTTTCGACCGAAGCAGCCCGCAACGCGACGGAAAAAGCAGACAGTGCCCGGGAAATGATCGGTAGTCTTGCAGAGTCCTCTCAACGGATCGGGGAAGTGCTGACCCTGATCAGCGCCATTGCCGGGCAGACCAACCTGCTGGCCCTGAACGCCACCATCGAGGCCGCCCGTGCCGGAGAGGCCGGTAAGGGATTTGCCGTTGTCGCCAATGAAGTGAAATCTCTGGCCAACCAGACGGCCCGTGCGACGGAAGAAATTTCGCGGCAGATCGAGGGAGTGCAGACACAGACCACACAGTCGGTGCAGATGATTGAAACGATTGTTGAAGCCGTCACCAGCATGAGCGAGATCGCCGCGACCATCGCCAGCGCGGTGGAACAGCAGAATGCCGCCACCCGGGAAATCGCCGGAAACACCCAGCAGGCCGCAACCGGCACCACGGAAGTTTCCACCCATATTCAGGGCGTGACTCAGGCGGCGTCAGAGACTGAGCATTCTGCCACTCAGGTGTATCAGGCCGCGGCCGATGTCAGCCGTCAGTCGGAAATCCTGCTGGCAGAGGTTGACTCCTTCATCGCAGAAATCCGGGCCGGATAAACGGTCTGACAGCGTCCCCCTCTGGAACGCATCCCTGTCCCTGGTATCGGGCCGGAGTTCTCCCGGCCCGATGCAGACTCGCCTTGATTCCCGGAGCGAACCGTCTATGGTGCAACTGTCAGATGGCCGGGTGATCGCCCCAGTCCGGCGGCTTCGGCTGCTGGAGGGGAGGAAAGTCCGGGCTCCACGGAATGACGGTGCCGGATAACGTCCGGCGGGGGCGACCCCAGGGAAAGTGCCACAGAGAGCAAACCGCCCGGACTGCGGTCCGGGTAAGGGTGAAAGGGTGCGGTAAGAGCGCACCGCGCGGCTGGTAACAGCGGCGGCATGGTAAACCCCACCGGGAGCAAGACCAAGTAGGGACGGCAGCTGTTAACCGTCGCGAGGATCCCCGCACCGCCTTCGGGCACGCGGTGACATCGGGCGGCAGGAGCAGCAGGCAGGATTTCGGGCCGCCGTCCGGGTCGGTCGCACCGAGGTGTTCCGGTAACGGGCACCCCAGATGAATGATCACCCAACGCCTTTCGGGGCGTGGACAGAACCCGGCTTACAGGCCATCTGGCATTTCTTTTCCCTCCAGCCCTATCCTGATCGCCTGAGCGGCTTCCGATGAACGGAAACCGCCGATCTGGAAAATTCTCGACCTTTCAAGGGGTAAAGGATTTTCAGCCATCTCGTCCGGGTTTTCGGTTTACTGAAAACACGCTGCCGCTCAGGGGCAGTCCGGTTATGGCAACAGCCTGAAACCGTCAATTTAACGTGAGAAATATGTTATTAAATTTAATTTTACATTCACTGTTGACAGTGTCCTCCGCTGCGATAGCATCGGTATTGATCCTATCAGACGATTACCTATCGCCGGACATAAAATCATGAGCACCTTTCTTGTCGTCCCCGGCTGGCAGAACTCCGGCCCGCAGCACTGGCAGAGCCTGTGGCAGCAAAAATCCCGCAACTGGTACCGGGTGGAACAGTCCGACTGGAACAATCCGGTCGGTGACCAATGGGTGACCACACTGGACCAGACCATCCGTTCCCTTGGCCAGAGCCGCGGTAACCCGATTGTGCTGGTTGCCCATAGCCTTGGCTGCCTGACGGTTGCCCACTGGTTTGAAAAGCACTCCACCGACGGCGTGATCGGCGCCATGCTGGTGGCCCCGCCGGACCTGACCCGCCCGAACGCGCCCAAAGAGATTGTCGGCTTCCTGCCGGTCCCGACCACCCCGATCCCGATCCCGTCGGTGCTGGTCGGCAGCACCAACGATCCGTACTGCGATCTGGATGTGGCCCGGGGTATGGCCCGCCACTGGGGCGCTGATTTCGTCAGTGCCGGGGCGGTCGGCCATATCAATTCAGACTCCGGCCTTGGCGACTGGGCGCAGGGACAGCGCATTCTGGCTGACCTTCTGGAACGGGCACAGGAAGAGGACTCCTCCTCCACCCCCCGTCAGGAACGATCGGCGGAACCGGCCTGACCCCTGGGTCAGGCCATTCCCCGCTCAGAAAGAAAAGCCCGGACCGCCGCCTCGGGGGGTACCGGTGCCACCGCCCCCAGCCCCGTCGCCGACAGGGCGGCGGCGGCGGCGGCATAGCGCACCGCCTGTTTCAGGGAATCTCCGACAGCAAGGCGGGATTCCAGCGCCCCGTCAAAACAATCCCCTGCCCCGCTGGCATCCACCACCTGCACGGCAAAGGCCGGAACCGTCGTGGTTTCGCCCTGATGGTCGATCCAGACCTGTCGCGGTCCGTCTTTCAGGACCGTGGTCCTCACCCCTTGCGCCCGGCACCAGTCAAGTCCCTCCTGCGGTGTCGAAACCCCGGCCAGAAGCCGGAGATCATCGACGCCCGGCAAAAAGACATCGCACAGGCGCGCCGCCGCCCCCACCAAGGCCCGGGCCATCGGCATCGGCCACAGTGTCGGGCGGACGTTGGGGTCAAAGCAGACCGTGACCCCAACGTCCGTTGCCCGCTCCATCGCCGACAGGGTGGCGTTGGCTGCGGACGAGGAAATGGCGAGACTGATCCCGGAGGCATGCAGCATCCGCGTCCGCGCCAGAAGACTATCGGGAATATCCGCCGCTGTCAGACCGGTGGCGGCAGAATGGCTGCGGGCATAGCTGAAGGCGTGCCCTTGCGGCCCATGGGTAACAAAATAGGCCCCGGTCCGCCCCCCCGGCACCACCCGGACCGCTGACGTCTCCACCCCTTCCTGCCGCCACAGATCCTGCAACAGGCCCCCGAAGGCATCATCGCCGATCCGGGTGACATAGGCCGTCCGGGCCCCCTGCCGGGAGGCCGCGATCACCATGTTGGAGGTATCGCCGCCAAACCCCTGCACGTAGGCGGAAGAGGCCGACAGATTGCCGGGCTGCTGGTTGAACTCCACCATCGCCTCACCGATGGCGACGATATCCAGGGCGTCCGGGCTGTCGCCAGACCGGGGAGAGAGGAAGGCTGCGGTCATGATCTCAGGCCAGTTCGGTCAGGCGGTCACAGGCGGCCAGATGCCCCGGCGCCACTTCGGTCAGCACAGGGATCGCCGCCGCGCAGGCGGCGGTGGCATGCAGGCAGCGGGTGCGGAACACACAGCCCGACGGCGGATTGGCCGGGCTGGGCAGATCCGACTTCAGCAGGATCCGGTCGCGTTTGTGGTCAGGATCCGGCTCCGGCGAGGCGGACAGCAGGGCCCGGGTATAGGGGTGACGCGGGCGGGTCAGGCTGGCCACCGGCAGGATTTCCATCACCCGGCCCAGATACATCACCATCACCCGGTCAGACAGATAACGCACCACCGACAGGTCATGGCTGATGAACAGCATGGCGAGGTTCATGTCCCGCCGCAGGTCCTGCAACAGGTTGATCACCTGCGCCTGTACCGACACATCCAGCGCCGAGACCGGCTCATCCGCCACCACGAACCGGGGCTCCACCGACAGCGCCCGGGCGATGCCGATGCGCTGGCGCTGACCGCCGGAAAACTCATGGGGGAACCGGTTCATCGCATCGGCCGGCAGGCCGACCTTTTCCAGAATAGCGGCGATGCGGTCATCCCGTTCCGACCGGCTGCACGGAAGATGCAGGTCGATGGCGGTGCCAAGGATCGACCGCACCCGCTTGCGCGGGTTCAGGCTGGCATAGGGATCCTGAAAGATCATCTGCATATGGCGGCGGAACCGGCGCATCGCCCCGGTGTCGAGAGCGGTCACCTCGGTCCCGTCAAAGCGGATGCTGCCACCGGTCGGTTCCACCAGCCGCAGCAGGGATCGCCCGGCTGTGGTCTTGCCCGACCCGGATTCTCCAACCAACCCCAGCACTTCCCCGGCTTTCAGGGAAAAGGTCAGATCTTCCACCGCCCGCACCCGGCCGACTTCGCGGCCCATCAAGCCCCGGACGATGGGAAAATGCTTCTGAAGACCGCTGATCTGCACCAGAGCGCCAGAGTCAGCGGCCACGGCAGCAGTGTTAACGGACGGCTGCGGCGACATCGGCGTCCCTCCAGCGGATACAACGGAGACTATGGGTAACGGCACCGGCGGACGAAATCTCTTCCAGTGGCGGGACCGCCGTCCGGCAGGCCTCGATCACCCGGTCACAGCGGCTGGCGAAGGTGCAGCCTGTCTGGCGGATCAGCGGGCTCGGCACCGTGCCGGGAATGGCATACAGCCGCTTACCGTGGCCGCTCTCCCCGTCTTCCAGACGCGGGACGCTGGCCAGCAGGCCGCGCGTGTAGGGATGGCCGGGGGACTTGAACAGGGTGCGGGTCTCAGCGGTTTCAACAATCCGCCCGCCGTACATCACCGCCACCCGGTCCGCCACATCGCACACCACCCCCAGATTGTGGGTGATGAACAGAATGCTCATCCCGAATTCGCGTTGCAAACGGCGCATCAGGTCAAGGATCTGGGCCTGAATGGTCACGTCCAGTGCCGTCGTCGGCTCATCGGCAATCACCAGCGACGGATCACAGGCCAACGCCATGGCGATCATCACCCGCTGGCGCATCCCGCCGGACATCTGGTGCGGATACTCCTGCACCCGCCGGTGCGGGTCGGGAATACCGACAACCTCCAGCATCTCCTCGGCCCGTTTCCATGCCGCCGCCTTGCTGACGCCCTTATGCTGCATCACGGTTTCGGCAATCTGGTCACCGACCGGATAAACCGGGTTCAGGCTGGTCATCGGCTCCTGAAAGATCATGCCGATTTCGTTGCCACGGATGGTGCGCTTGACCCGCTCCGGCGCGGTGCGCATGTCAACCACGCTGCCGTCGCGGCGGCGCACCAGAATTTCCCCGGCGGTCAGGCGCCCCGGCGGTGTCGGGATCAGGCCCATGGTGGCCAGACTCATCACCGACTTCCCGGAGCCGGACTCCCCGACCAGCGCCAGCGTCTCGCCGCGCCGGATGGTCAGGTCCACACCGTTGACGGCATGGGCCACCCCTTCTTCGCCGTGGAAGCGGACTTCCAGCCCGCGCACGGCCAGCATCACATCATCGGGCAGCGGCGCAGTCATCGCGTGCAGCCCCGGGCGGCAATCTGCCAGGTGTCCACCACCGCCCCGTTGCGGACCACCAGGATAGAATCATGCAGGTTGGTGACCACACAGACGTGGTTGGGCACAATCCGCACCCGCTCGCCGATCTGCGGCTTACGGTCGCAGCGGGACAGGTCAACGATACCGTGTTCCTCATTCAGGCGGATGATCACCGCATCCGGATAGTCGAGGATCACACCGTGCCCCTCGCCCGCCGCCGGACTGACCCGGTCGGACGACAGGGTCTTCGATCCGCAGTCCAGTACCGCCAGCCCGTCTTCCGGGCGGCTGACCACGGTCGCCAGAACCACCATCGCCACGTCATCCAGCGTTGCCGCTCCGGCGGCCACAGTGGCGCGGTCATGATAGGTATAGGTACCGACCCGGTATTCGGTCAGCCCCGGCACCAGATGAGCCCCCCGGTATTCCGGAGTACCGCCGCCGGACACCACACCGACGGCAAAGCCGTTCTGGTCCGCCAGCGCCCTGAAGGCGGTCAGGAACGGCCCGGTGCGGTCGGTGATCGGATAGGTCATCACCCCTTTGTAGAACCCCGGGCCACCGGCAGCCTGAATATGCGCCACCAGCGCGGCAGCTTCTTCCGGCGTCCGCACCCCGGTGCGCATGCCGCCGGAATCAAATTCGACATAGATCCCGATCGGGGTTTCCGCTTCTCTGGCGGCGGCCAGCACAGTGTCCACCGCCGCAACGCTGTCGGCGGCGACGGTCAGGGTACAGCCGCGCCGGGCCAGCGCCACCAGACGGGCCTGCTTGGCCGCCCCGATCAGGGGGTAGGAAATCAGGATGTCGGTGATCCCGGCCTCGGCCATCACCTCGGCCTCGCCCAGCTTCTGGCAGGTGATGCCGACCGCGCCGAGAGCCACCTGCTTCTGCGCCAGCAGCGGAATCTTGTGGGTCTTGATATGCGGGCGCAGGGCAATACCATGGGCATCGCAGTAGTCCTGCATCACCCGGAAGTTATGATCGACGCGGTCGGGGTCGATCACCGGGGTCGGGGTTTCGAGATCGTCAAGAAGCATCGGACAACTCCGCAGAAAGGGGGCGCCAGCCAAGATCGCGGGAAATGGCATCAGCGGCGGACCGGATCACCGTCCGCAGGGCCTGCAAACGGTCTTCACCCATATGGGCGAGGGAACTGGAAATACTGACAGCCGCGATCACCGCCCCCCGCGCATCACGGATCGGCGCGGCAATGCAGCGGATGCCGGGTTCATTTTCTTCCATGTCGAAGGCAACGCCGTCGCGGCGGACAGCCTGAATATCCCCGACAAAGGCCTCAACCGTCTGGCACGACGCCGGAGTCCGGACCCCGTCCGGGGTAAAGCAGGACCGTTGCAGGGACAGCGGCTTGTCCGACAGCAGGGCCTTGCCAAGGCTGGTGCACTGGGCCGGCATCCGCTGCCCGATGCGGGACCGCATCTCAAGCGACCGCCGCCCGGAGACCTTGTCGAGGTAGATCACCTCGTCGCCTTCCAGCACCCCGAGGTGCACGGTATCGTTGGTAACGGCCGACAGGTCTTCCAGATGCGGGCGGGCGATGGTCGGCAGATGCACCTGTTCGTGGGCGCGGAAGCCGAGTTCAATCAGCTTCGGCCCCAGCTGGTAGCCCTTGCCGTTCAGGCGGCGCAGCAGCCCGGCCTTCACCAGCGTCGACAGCAGGCGGTGGGTGGTGCTGCGGTTGATCCCCACCGCCTCGGTGACCGTCTTCAGGTCATCGGCCCCGGCAGACACCGCCTCCAGCACCGCCAGAGACCGCCACAGCACCTGACTGCCACTGTCCTTGGCGCTGTCGGGAATCAGCGGGCTTTCAGTCCGGTCTTCGTCCATCGGCGGCCTCCTGCGTACAACCAGAAACAAGAAAAAGGATTAAGCCGCAGTTTCCGGCAGCAGGGCAATGCAATCCATCTCGATCCACACGCCGATCAGACCGGCGGCACAGGTGGTGCGGGCCGGGGCGTTGGCGGAGAAGAATTCCTTGTACACCTCGTTGTATTCATTGAAGCGGGTGGCGTCAGACAGATAGGTATTGACCTTGATGATGTCCGACAGGTCGCAGCCTGCCTGCTTCAGGATGTTTTCCATGTTGCGGATGCACTGGCGCACCTGCTCGGCGAAATTATCCGGAATGGTGGTGGTGCCAGGAACCATGCCGATCTGGCCGGAGACAAACACCAGCCCGTTGGCCACCACGGCGTGGGAGAAATGCCCGGCGGCATTGGGGCCGTTGTTGACGACAATATTCTTACGCATGGTTTACTCCTTGGAATGAAGGGTTCAGCGAGCAGGCCCACAAAACCCGGCCCGGAACACCCGGCCCGGAGCCTGCCCCGGCGACAGGGGAACCGCCCGGCCATGGTCCACCACCGGCACACCCGCCACCCAGACATGATCAAGGCCCAGCGGCGGCAGGGTCGGGTTATCAAAGGTGGCGCAGTCCCGCACATCCTCGCCGAACAACACCAGATCCGCCACCAGCCCGGGCCGGAGGATCCCCCGGTCGTGCAGACCGAACCGCTGGGCAGGCAGCGACGTCATCTTGCGCACCGCCTCTTCCAGCGGCAGCGTGCCACCGGCCAGCGCATAAACACCGATGAAGCGCGGAAAGGTGCCGCAGGCGCGGGGATGCGGCAGGGTGCCCTGACGCGGCAGACTGTCGGAGCCCAGCATGTGCAGGCGGTGCCGCAGCACATCGGCCAGCTCCTCCTCCGACAGCTGGAACATGATGATGGTGGTCTGGCCGTTATCGGACAGGATCAGATCAACCAGTGTCTCGAACGGATCTTCGCCGCGTTCCCCGGCCAGTGCCAGCAGGGTACGGCCCTGAAGCGGCTTCAGCACGTCACTGGCAACCCCGCTGATCCGCACATTGCCCCAGCCGATCAGCCGGACCTTAGACTCCCAGCCCGCATCCGGGGCCTCGCCCTGCTCCACCGCCCGGCGCAGGGCCGCCTTTCCGGCAGGATCGCGCAGACGGGCCGACAGGGCCGGATAGCCGCCATCAAGGGCAGACGGCGGCAGCAGTTGCAGGATGGTGCTGCTGCCCGCCGGATAGGGATACATATCAAAGGAAACATCGGTGCCGCTCTGGCGTTCCTGCTCCAGCCGGGCCGCCGCCTGCCGGGCCTGCCCCCAGTAGGGGGCTCCGGCTGCCTGAAGATGCGACAGCAGACCCGCTGTTTTCGCCGCCCGCAACAGCCGCAGGAACTCCTCGACACTGTCGAGCAGCCCGCCCTCATAGCTGCGGACATGGGCCGCCAGCAGCCGCCCGCGCCGGGCCACCACGGCGGCAAGGGCCAGAAGTTCGTCCTCATCGGCAAAGGCACTGGGCGGATAGACCAGCCCGAGGCTGAGACCGGCCGCCCCCTGCTCCAGCTGGCGGTCCAGCAGGGCACACAGGGTCTGGCGTTCGGCCGGGGTGGCCGGGCGGCGCTCGAACCCCACCACCGCCAGCCGCAGGGCGGCATGGCCGACCAGCCCGACGTAATGGGTGTTCATTCCCGCCGCATCCAGCGCATCGGCATAGGCGGTGAAATCGGGGAACACCTCATCCTCCGCCACCGCCCCCAGCAGCGCCCCGTAATGCTCCCGCAGGGCCGGACGGGAGGCCTCAACCACCGGAAACAGCGAGAACGAACAGTTGCCGCCGACCACGGTGGTCACCCCCTGCGTGGCCTTGTCGCCCCGGGCCGGGGCACGCAGGGCCACCAGATCATCATGGGTATGGGCATCGATGAAGCCGGGGGCAAGGTAGCGCCCGACGGCGTCAATCACCGTATCCCCGGCCCCGGCAAGGGCCTGACCGGGGGCGGTGATGGCACGGATCACCCCGTTTTCAGCCACCAGATCGCCCCGGAACCACGGTGCACCGGTGCCATCAATGATACGGGCATGGCGGATAACCAGACGGGGCGTCATGGCGGGGTCTCTCTCCTTACGAGGATTTCTGGAGGCGCGGATCAAGGCTGTCGCGCAGCCCGTCCCCGACGATCTGAAGGGACAGCACGGTCAGCACAATCGCCAGCCCGGGGAAGGCCATCAGCCAGTCAGCCTGCCCGATGTACTGCTGCGAGGACGCGATCATATTGCCCCAGGTCGGGGTGGTCGGCGGGGTCCCGACCCCGAGGAACGACAGCGCCGCTTCGGTCAGGATGGCGTAAGCGAAGACAAAGGTGCCCTGCACGATGATCGGCGACGACAGATTGGGCAGGATTTCCGACAGCATCACCCGCCACGGGGCGATGCCAAGGGCGCGGGCCGCCTCGACGTACTGCATCTCGCGGATCACCAGCGTTGCCGCCCGGGCGACGCGCAGAACGCGCGGGGTGTAAACGATGCCCAGCGCCAGCACCACGTTCATCAGCGACGGGCCGAGACCGGCCATCAGCGCAATCGCCAGCAGAATGTCGGGAAAGGCCATCATCGCATCGGTCAGGCGCATGATCGGGCCGTCCAGCGGACGGATATACCCGGCCAGAAGCCCACCGATGGCCCCGGCGACACAGGCGAAGGCGGCGACCAGCCCGCCGACCAGCAGCGACACCTGCCCGCCGTACAGCACGCGGGACAGCAGATCCTGCCCGTATTCGTTGGTGCCGAACCAGTAGGTGCCGTTCGGCCCTTTCAGGCGGTTGGCCAGAGACATTTTGTTGGGGGCGAACGGGGCCAGCCAGTCCGCCGCCAGCACCGCCAGCACGATCAGGGTCAGCACCACCGCCGACACCAGCACCAGACGGCGGCGGAACAGGCGGCGCAGCAGCAGGCGCAGCGGCGAGGTCTGCGGGCGGGCGGCGGAAACAGAAGGTGTGGAGGCGGTCATGATCAGTACCGGATCCGGGGGTCAACCACCGCGTACAGCAGGTCGATGACCAGATTGATAAGAACATACAGGCCGGAGATGATCAGCAGCGCCCCCTGAATCACCGGGTAATCCCGGCGCAGCACGGCGGAGACGATCAGGTTTCCGGCCCCGGGCAGGCCGAACACGGTCTCGGTGACAATGGCACCGCCGATCAGCACCGCCAGCGTCAGGCCGACCACGGTCAGGATCGGAATCATCGCATTGCGCAGGCCATGCTTCAGGATCACTTTATGGGCAGGCAGCCCCTTGGCGCGGGCGGTGCGCACATAATCCTCGGTCAGCACGTCCAGCATGCTGGACCGGGTGAAGCGGGTGATGATCGCCGAATTGGGGATCCCCAGCGCCAGCGCCGGCAGCACCAGATGGTGCATGCGTTCCAGCAGGCCTGCCCCCGGCTCGCCATACCCCGAGACCGGAAACCAGCCGAGATTGACGGCAAACCAGCGGATCAGGGTCAGCCCGATCCAGAAACTGGGCAGACTGGCCGCCAGCATCGCCCCGGCAATCACCGCCTGATCGACGGCGGTGCCCCGGCGCACGGCGGAAATCACCCCGACCGGCACCCCGACCGCCACCGACACCATCACCGCCATCGTCGCCAGCAGCAGGGTCAGTTCCGACCGCTCGGCAATCGCCGCCAGCACCGGCTTGTTCAGGAAAATCGACTCTCCCAGATCACCGGTGACGATCTGAAGGGCGAACAGGCCAAACTGCGTCAGCAGCGGCTGATCAAGGCCCAGACGGGCGCGCAGGGCCGCCACGTCCTCCGGCGTTGCCGAGGTACCCAGCATCACCGCCGCCGGATCCCCCGGCACCACACGGGCGACGATAAAGACAACCACGGCCACCAGACACATGACAACCAGCATGCTCAACAGGCGGCGGACCACATAAGCGGCCATGACAACTCTCTCTTACAGGGGACGGTACAGCGGCAGCCCCCCTGCCCGCCCGGCCGGAACCGGTGTTCCGGACCTGACGGCGGACAGGGAAGGCCGGGGGGACCCTTATTTGACGCTGACGTTCCAGAAGTACGGCCACGGTGCCGGGTTCAGCCCGTCAACCTTGTCGCTGGCGGCGGCAAGGCTGTAGAACTCGCCGATCTTCAGGGTCGGGGCCTGCTTGAAGAACACATCCTGAAGATTGCCCCACAGCACCGAGCGGGTGGAGGGGTTGGCGTCGGAGTTAAAGGCATCCAGCGCCGCCGTCTTTTCCGGGGTGTCCCACCACCCGGCATAGGCCGGATTCATGATGGTGATCAGCGACGGTTCCGGCACGAAGGTGTGGTAGGTGAACAGGGCATCCCATTGCTTGGGATCGTTGCGGCGCTGCACCAGCGTCGCCCAGTCCAGCACCTGGAGATCCACCTTGAATCCGGCTTCCTCCAGCTGCTGCTGGGCGACCAGACTCATCTTGTACAGGAAATCGTACTGGGTGGAGGTCATGATGCGGATCGGCTCACCCGTGTAGCCGGCCCCCTTGGCCAGAACCTTGGCCTTGTTGGCATCGGCGGTGCCGAAGCTTTCCGCACCCTTGGTGCTGGCCAGTGCCGCACCCTTGCCATAGAACGGCCCGGTGACGGCGAAGAATTCCGGATCACCGAAAGCGGCCATCAGCATGTCTTCCGGCGACAGCGCACTCTGGATGGCGCGGCGCAGGGTGGCATTGGCGAGGCTGCCTTCCTTGTTGTTCATAATCATGAACGGCCAGGCGAACGGCTTGACCACCACCGGTTTGACTCCCGGCTTGCCGGTGATCCGGCTCTTCATTTCGGTCGGCAGCGCATCGGCATACAGGAACTGACCGGACAAGGCCCCTTCCAGACGGGTCACCGCATTGGGGGTCGGCACAAAGCGCAGCTCCGCCACCTTGGCCTCACGCTTTCCGGCATAACCGGAGGCCTCTCCGGCCGGGGAGGTATAACCGGCAAAGGCTTCCAGACGGATGTACTGGTCAGGCTTGTGCTCAATCAGCCGGAACGGGCCGGTGCCGATGAAGGTCTTCAACGGTCCTTCGGCTTCGGCCTGCGCCTTCGGCATCATCACGGCGGCACCGTTGTTGAAGGCGAGCAGGGAGCCCAGCGGGGAAAACGGCTTCTTCAGGGTGAAGCGCAGGGCCTTGCCGTCAACGACCGACACCTCTTCCAGCACCGCCGCCACAGTCTTGCCGCGCGGCGACACCGCCAGCCAGCGCTTGACCGAGGCCAGAACATCATCACCGGTCATGGCCGATCCATCATGGAACGTCACGCCGCTGCGCAGCGGAATGGTCCAGACCTTGCCTTCGCCGGACACTTCCGGTTCCCCGGCGGCCAGCAGCGGCTTCAGGGTCCAGTTGGCATCAAAGGCATACAGTGTTTCGAACACGTGCTGGGTGATGGTGCCGACAAGGTCCGCCGTGGTGCTCATCGGGTCCAGCGACGGCGGCTCGCCGATGGTGGCGACGGTCATCACCCCGGTCGGGGCAGCCAGAACGGTGCCTGTCATCAGGGTTCCGGCAAAGGTCAGGGCGACGGACAGGCTGGCAGCCGCCAGCAGCCGCGGACGCAGGCTGGTCATTGTGGGATCTCCCAAGGTCAACCGGGGCCGCCACCGCATGGGACGGGCCGGAGTCAGATGCATGAAGCCGCCCGATAAGGCTCCCGGCCCGGCCCGGAGAGCGGACCTGCGGGACCCGTCCGGGTCTTTTATTCGATGGGCTGACGTTACCTGCGGCCGGATCAAATCTCAATATAGAAAATTCATTTCATATAATGGGAATTATTGAAAATCAGAGACTTCTCAGAAAGACCGACGCCCGGACTGCACTTTTTTTGCAGTCGCCGCGCAGAAAAATCATCCCGGTGTGCCGGAGCGCTGATTTTTCCGCTGAACTTTCCAGCTCCCCATTCGTTACTCCTTGGAATCGGGCTGCCCTGCCGCCCGCGACTCCCGACCGGTGGAGACCTTTCCCTGATGTTTGAGGCTGACGGTATCAGTGCGGTTCATGACCGCACCACCCTGTTGCACCCCCTGTCCCTGTCGGTGTCCCCCGGCACCGTCGTCGGCCTGATCGGCCACAACGGATCGGGAAAATCGACCGCCCTGAAGCTGATGGCCCGCCATCTGCCGCTGACCGCCGGGCAGGTGAGGATTGACGGTCACGACGCCACCGGGCTGGACAGCCGGGCCTTTGCCCGCCAGCTGGCCTATATGCCGCAGGCCCTGCCCACAACACCCGGCCTGTCCGGGCGTGATCTGGTCAAATTAGGGCGCTATCCGTGGCATGGGGCGCTTGGCCGTTTCGCGCAGGAGGATGCGGCAGCGGTTGAGGACGCCCTGACCCTGACCGGAACCCATACGCTGGCGGACCGCATGGTCGCCACCCTGTCCGGCGGCGAACGCCAGCGGATCTGGCTGGCCCTGCTGCTGGCCCAGAAGAGCCGTTACCTGCTGCTGGACGAGCCCATTTCCGCTTTGGACATCGCCCACCAGATCAACACCCTTGCCCTGATTCAGGAGCTGGCCCACAGCCTTGACCTCGGCGTGGTGATGGTGCTGCACGACATCAATCTGGCAGTGCGTTACTGCGACCGGCTGGCGGTGCTGAAAGGCGGGCGGCTACAGATCGACGATACCCCGGAGGCGGTGCTCGACAGCGGTATTCTGGACGATGTCTACGGGGTCACCACCCACATCATCCCGCATCCGCATTACGCCACCCCGGTGGTGCTGTTCGGCACCTGAGGACGCTCCGGCCAGCCCGGCCTTCCGGTGGAGCGCCGTTCCGGTGGATATTGTATAAATCCCTGATCGCGCTACAGTTCTCCCCGGATAGCAGACCAGCCCCCGGAAGGAGCAGCTTTCATGCGCCGGATTGATCATCTTGTTGTGGCCGTGCGGGACCTTGACGGTGCCGCCGACCTTTACCGCCGCCTTGGCTTTCAGGTCGGGGCCCGCAACCGCCACCCGTGGGGGACGGAAAACCGTATTGTCCAGTTCCGGTCCTCATTCATTGAACTGATCACCACCGGCGATGACCCGGCCCTGATCCCACCGCATGGGGACGGCGTGTTCAGCTTCGGGGCCTTTGTGCGGGACTCCCTCGTCCGCCGGGAAGGCTTCCCGCTGCTGGTGCTCGACAGTGACGATGCCAGGGGCGACGCTGCCGCCTTTGCTGCCGCCGGGATCGGAGCGTTCGAACCATTCTTCTTTGAACGCAAGGGCATCCGCCCCGATGGCACCCCGACCCATGTTGCCTTTACGCTGGCCTTTGCCGCCGATCCGCTGGCCCCGGAGGCAGGCTATTTCGTCTGCCAGCAGCATTTCCCCGAGAATTTCTGGAACCCGGCGTTCCAGATCCATGCCAATGGCGGGGAAGATATTTCTGCCGTCACCCTGACCGCCGCCCGGCCGCAGGCCCATGCCGCCTTTCTGGCCACCTTCGGCCAGTCAACGGCAGACATCGCGGCGGATGGCACCGTCAGCATTCCCCTGCGCGGCGGGCGGATCGTCGCCTCTGCCACCGGGGCGGACGACACCCCGCTGCTGACCGGCTTCACCGTGCGGGTTCCGGCGCTGGAGGCTACCGCCGCCCTGCTGCGGGACGCCGGAGTGCCCTTCACCGAAACCGCTGCCGGGTTGGTTATCAGCCCTGACACCGCCTTCGGCACCACCATCGTGTTTGAACCCGCGTAAGGAAAACCGGGGCCGCCCCCTTCGGAGCGGCCCCGGCGTCGTAACGGCTGCGTTTCTACGGCTGCGTTTCTCAGGCGCGGGCTTTCAGCGTCCGCATCTGCCACAGGAACATCGGCACCACGATCAGACCGGCCAGACCGGCGGCAACCGCCGGACCGGCGATCACTCCCTGCATGCCCCACACCAGCGGCAGGGCCAGCAGCAGCGGCAGCAACAGATAGCCGCGCTGCGCCAGTGCCACCACCGCCGACAGCTTGCCTTTGCCCAGGGATTGCAGCAGCACCAGCAGCACACATTCCAGCCCGGCCAGCAGGAAGAACAGATGGAAGGCCACCAGCGCCGATGCCCCCTGTGCCTGCACCCCGGCATCATCGCTGAACAGACCGACCACCCAGTGCGGCCACAGCAGCATGACGGCGGAGAACAGCGCCGCGAAGACCGTGGTCACCACCAGCATGAACCGCACCCCGTCACGCAGACGGCGGTAATCCCCGGCCCCGTGGCTGTAGCTGATCACCGCCTGTGCCCCAAGGCAGAAGCCGATGATCGGGAAATACCCCAGCAGGACCACCCGTGCCGCAATCCCGATCGCCGCCACCGCACTGTCCCCACCATAGCGCCCGGCCATGTGATAGAGGATGGCGAAACTGACCGCCGTCAGGATGCTGGCCGCCGTGGTCGGCATCCCGATGCCGAGGATCGGCCCCGTCACCCGCCGCCGCCAGCGGATCAGCCGGGTATGCACCTGCACCACCCCCCAGCGGCGGGTGAAGTACAGGGCATAGGCCCCCAGCGCCACCCCCTTGGCCAGAACGGTGGCCCACGCCGCCCCGGCAATCCCCATGTCGAGCACAAAGATCAGCAGCGGGTCGAGGGCGATGTTCACCGCAAACGACCCCAGCAGGGTGTACATGCTGAAACGGCTGTTGCCTTCGGCAATGGCGATGAAATCACAGACAATCTGGATCAGGGTCAGCACACAGGTGAAGGCCAGAATGCTGATGTAGATGCGGGCCAGCGGCTCCGTTTCCCCACCCCCGCCGAGCAGGGTGATCACCGGCCCCTGCGCCAGCAGCAGGGCCCCGGTCATCACCAGCCCGATCACCGTTGCCAGCACCAGTCCGGTGCTGGCAATGGCCCCGGCCTGCCCGCTGCGCCCTTCCCCCAGCAGCCGCCCGACATTGGCGGCAACACCGACACCGATGCCCTCCCCCAACGCCGCCACCAGCGAGAATACCGGCAGGGTCAGGCTGATCGCCGCCACCGCCGGGGTCCCAAGCCCCCCGACGAAGGCCGCATTGACCACATGATACAGCGCGTTGATCAGCAGCCCGGCCACTGATGGCAGGGCAAGGGTCAGGATCAGGCGTTTCAGGCGCGGATCGGCCAGATCAGCCGGTTCCGCGAAGCGGGCAAGCCGGGCCATCGGATTACTCCGCCGCCTGCGCTGCCGGGGCGGCCAGATGCGCCGACCACTTGCGGTTCTCAAAGAACCGTTCCCGCAGCAGCATCACCAGCATCGCCCGCTTGTGCGGGAAGTTGAATTCCTTCAGCAGGGCGAAGCCGCCGCGCGACAGGTTGTTCAGCTGCTGGGCATGGCTGGCCGCCGGTTCACCGACAATCCGCTGGGTGCGCAGGTCATCAAGGAAGATGTAGTGCATCAGCGATGGCAGCCACGCGGTGACATAATCGCGGCCCCGGCAGGACTCATCCCCGATCAGCACATGCCAGCCACGGTCAAAGTCCTCGCAGTCATAATAAGGGGCAATGCGGTTTTCCTTGGCCCAGTAGACCTCGAAGTAGCCGAACGGACGGTCGCCGATCCGGCCGATCAGCGGCATCACATGCGGGTCTGCCAGCCGCTCCGCCACATAGGCCGCGTGTTTATCGCGGTCCCCGGCCTCATCCCAGATGGCATTGACGCGCGGGTCATTCATCCAGCTATGGAAAGTCTCAAGATCGGTGGCCGGATCAATCAGGCTGAGGCTGAGGCACTGCCCCAGCCACGGAATGAAGCGGCGGTACTGTTCCCCCGGCACCTTGGCCCGGCGCAGCGGGTGCCGGATCTTACCGGTCATCACCCGGCGGATCTGGTGCGGGTGATGCATGTGCGGGGCCGTCCACAGCGAGGACACCTGCCAGAACAGTTCAATCGCGATTGAAACCGTATCACCGTCCTGCACGGCACACCCGCTTTCCAGAACATAGCGGATCGCCTCCGGCAGGGTCGGCAGCTCCGGCTGCGTCACCGGAAACAGCACGGTATCCAGACCCGGCGTCGCCGACGACACCACCTCCACCGTCGCCAGCAGGGCAAGGCACAGCGGATAGCCCCCCGGCACGTCCCCGGCCAGTGTCGGAGTCAGGCGGCAGACATCCGGCGACAGGCTTTCCACCGTCACCCGGCACAGCACCTTGCCATCCTGCTGTACCTCCAGCACCGCCGGGGCGACGGTCACAACGCTGACGCCACCGCCGGTGCAATCAAGGCTGCTGAAAACGACGCCCGGCGCGGGCAGGACAGGCAACGGGGCCATGGAGGAAAGACCAGCGGGCAAAACAGCAGTCATGTGACATGGGTCCTGATCTGAGGATGGGGATCTGTCAAACAGACGAATGACCGGCCCCGCAGTTCAGTCCCCACTCCGGACCCAGCCATCCCTCTACGCCTTGCTCTCCTCTGCCTACCCCTAAAAAAACATTGTTTATAAATTGATTAATCGGCACATTAATGCTTCTGCATAAACCAGATTCGCAAAAATCAAGGCCGTATGCCCCGGACTGTAAAGGCTGGCTGCCCTTATTCCGGATGGAACATTCTAAACAGAGGTCCCCTCCTAAATGCCGACAGAATTCCTGAATACAGCTGACGCGGATTATGATGCCCGGTCGGATGCATCACTCTCCCCTGCCCTGGCGGAAAAGGCCGGCCCCTCTCCGATGGTCTGGATCTCCCCCCTGTCCTGCATGACAGAAGAAAACATCCGGATCACCGGCCCTTCGTGGCAGCCCCCCCCGGAAGCCGGGACCGGCGTCGTCTGGTGTGCCTCCTGACCTGATTCAGGGCACTCCCGATGGCCCTGATGGGTTTTTACAGCGCCGACCGACGGCCGGCTGACGCCAGCCGCACCGACCTTGACCGCCTGCACAATCTGACCACATCGTCCCACCTATGGACCGCCAGCCCCCATCGCCTGCGGCGGGGAGTGGCTGGAACATCGGCCTGCGAAGCCCTCGCCGTTGTCCCCGACAGCCCGTACCGGCAGGACGGACAAACCGCATTGGCCTACAGTCCCGGCCCGGCGACAGACCGCGCCGGACGCGGGCTTTGCCTTGTCGGCATCCTGTTTGAGCCGGACCGTATTGCCGATGCCTGCGGTCTTCCGCCCGGCACCCCGGATCCGGTTCTGGCCGCGGCATGGCTTGACCGGCATGCCGGTGCCTCCCCCGAGACCGCCCTCAACCGGCTTCCCGGCGATTACGCTCTCGCCCGCTGGGATCCGCAGGAAAAGACCCTGCTTCTCGCCGTGGCACCGATGGCGACCCATACCCTGTACCACCATCAGGGACCGGATGGGCTGTGGTTCGCCTCCACGCTGGCCCTGTTGTTCCGCTTCCCCGGTGTTCCACGCCACCCATCAATGACCGGGCTGGCAGGATATGTCTCCGCGCTGGTTCTTGATCCGGCGCAAACAATTTTCGAAGATGTCGGGCTGCTGCCGCCCGGCACCCTGCTGGTCTCCGGACCACGTGGAACCCGGAAGAGCGTGCTGTGGCAGCCTGATCCGGGACATCGGATCCGGATGAAGCGGGACAGCGACTATGTTGAGGCAGCACGGGAGCTGCTCGACACTGCGGTCCGGGTCCGGCTGCGTCAGCCCCGCCCCCCTGCCGTTCAGCTCAGCGGCGGGCTGGACAGCCCTGCCATCGCCGCCACCATGGCCCGGGTGCGGCCCGGCGTTCCAATCGACTGCTACACCTCGGTTCCGGCCCCATCGGCGGAATGGGCCGTGCCTGCTCGCCATATGCCGGAGGAACGCCCGGCCGTCGAGGCCATTGCCGCCCTGCACCCGACCCTGCGGGTGCAGTTTCATGCCTCCACCGGCCCCGCCCCGTTCGAATGGGACCCACGCCCGCTGTTCCTCAAGACAGGCCGCGCTTCCATTCTGGCTCCGCACATGGGGTGGTTTGAACCGATCAATCAGGCGATGATCGCTGACGGCCATACCCATGTCATGGTTGGAAATTCCGGCAATTTCACCCTGAGCTATGATGGCCTGCCCAGTCTGCCGGATCTGATCCGGCGGGGACGGATTGATCTTCTGGCCCGCCACCTGCCCCCGGCCGCCCGGTTTCTGCGCCGCCCGCTGTGGCCCCTGATATGGGGTGCGACGGGGGCCAGCCTCCCCACCCTGCGCGCCCTGTGGCGACGCTGGCGGGGCCGGACACCCTCTCTGGCTGGGCATTCCCCCCTGCGCCCCGAAGCCATCGCCACCCTTGCCCTGCCAGAGGAGATGGCGCGGTGGGGACAACCGGCACGCCTGACGGACATCTCAGACAGCCGGGTCCTGCGGGCCTATATGCTGTCTGCGGGCCATGCGCGGAATGTGGAAGGTTATGCCGCCTTCCGGGCGACCTATGGCCTCGACGTTCTGGATCCCCTCGGAGACCGGGCCTTGGTGGAATTTTGTCTGGCCATTCCTGTGGAGCAGTATCTTATCGGCGGTCGGCCGCGCAGCCTTGCCCGCCGGGTTCTGGCGGACCGGTTGCCTGAACAGGTGACGGCAGAACGCCGGATCGGTCGGCAGAACCCTGAATGGTTTCAACGGCTCACCGCCCAGCGGGAGGCTTTTGCCGCTGATCTTGAAACATTGCAGCGGGTGCCTCTGGCTGCGGAACTGCTTGATCTTCCCCGCCTGAAAAAGCTGGTGGAAGACTGGCCCGCCGACGCGGCCGCCGCAGAAAAACAGCGCCTTGACTATGAAACCCTGCTGGCGCGCGGCGTCAACCTGGGCCGGTTTCTGCACTGGCTGGATGGCAACAACCGCTGATCTCCTGCCCCGGGCCCAAGATTATCCGGCCAGAGACCGGATGGTCCTCAACAGGGCGGGCAACTCCTCCAGATCATCAGGACGGATGAGTTCCACCATTTTTTCAGTCGCCGCCAGCGCTGCAAGACTTTTGAAAATAAGGGGGCCGCATCCCATTGCTTCACCCAGTTCCAGACGGTGAATCACATGCCGTTGCCGCATTGCCAAAACGCCCGACAACCGGGTAACCCGAACCGGGCCGGGCGACGCGGAACGCCCCAGAACGGCCAGCAGCCGCAAGGGCAAAGGCTGCACCGTAAACGCTTCCGCCGATACCGGTATATGATGCTTATCCTGCGGCCCCCGCCCCGGCACGGCTTCCGCCCCCCTGATCCCAAGTGCCCGTGCCGTGTCATCACACAGCCGCAGCCTCGGGAATGCCGGACGGATCAAGGGGCCTTCCGGCTCCCGCAGATCCAGCACGCACAGATCATCTGACAGCAGCCGGGCCCCCTGCTGCATCAGGGCCGCCGCCAGAGACGACTTGCCCAGACCGGAATCCCCAGCCATCAACACCGCCCCGCCACCGATTTCCACACCGCTGGCATGCAACGGAACAACACCCCGCTGAAAGCACAGGGCCGCCAGACAGGATCCCAGCAGGAAGGTCCGGAGTTCCGGGGCATCCTCCGGCAATTCCGGATTGACGGTCATCCGGCTTCCGCCTTCAACCAGATACGATGCCACACCGGGAATCCGCAGGAACAGCTGCCCCTCCGCCCCCAGATACGCCCCCGGCCCCTGCTCCGTGGTCGGGCCAAGGGCGGACCAGCCCCCGGTCCGGTCAGACGGCGACGCCAAAGTCCGGTCGATCAGAATCTGAAGACCAGCGGCTCCACCGTCAACGCCAACCCAGTCGGCAAGATCCGGCAAGGGCAGCGCGGAACGGACACGCCACCCAAAGAGCATTTTGCTAGAATCTTGTTTCATAGATCTAATTTACATTATTTTAAAGTAATGGGAATGTTCTATCCTACCGCAACGGGCACAGCAAGGCCCCGGCACCGCAAACCCACGGTCATCGCATTTGGCCGAGTATTGATCTGGCGAATTCGTTGGACCATCCAGATCGTTTGCGCTTGCGTCGCACCGAGATGTCTGGGCGGGC
>NZ_JACIIX010000024.1 GCF_014205675.1 Novispirillum itersonii | reverse complement strand
TCTCCTGAACAGGTGATCCACCGCAAGTTCGTCCAGAACATCAGTTGGGCGGGCGGCGACATGGCCGACATCCCGGAATTTCTGGCCGATCTGGTCGATGTGGTGGTGCAGATCCGCCGGTCGGAAGACGGCATCCGTCGGATCAGCGACATCTGGGAAGTCCGAAATGACCGGCACGTCATGAAAGACGGCAAGGAGGCATGGTCATGATTATGGACCGCATACTGGAACGGGCCGTCTTCATCGCGGTGATCCTGTCATCGTGGGCGGCTCTGCTGGGCCTGTGGTGGGCTCAGATCGGCTTTGATCCCAGCGATATCAAATGGTGGAAGTGGCTGATCGCCAGCCTGAACCATCCGGCAGGCCTGCCCCAGCCGATGGTCTGGGCGGCGTGGGGCTGCCTTGCCGGGGGGCTGGTGCTGCTGATCATCGCCATGGCGGTGATGCGGCAGGCCCGCAACCGCACCGTCAGCGGCGGCTTCAAATCTAACGAGCTGCACGGCACCGCCCGCTGGGCAACGCACAAAGACGTCAAGAAATCCGGCCTGCTGTCTAAGAAGGCCCAGACTGGCGCGGTGGTCGGCGGCTGGATACAGGGCAAGACCCATCACCAGCTCCGCCACATCGGGCCGGAGCATGTGCTGTGCTTCGCCCCCACCCGATCCGGGAAAGGGGTATCGCTGATCCTGCCCACGCTCCTGTCATGGACGGACAGTGTGCTGGTGCTGGATATCAAGGGGGAAAACTACGCCCTGACCGCCGGATGGCGGGCCAAGCTCGGCCACCGGATCCTGAAGTTTGATCCCGCTTCGCAGACCGGGTGTGCCCGCTATAACCCGCTGGCGGAAATCCGCCTTGGCACCGGGCGCGAAATCGCCGACTGCCAGAACATCGCCGGGATCATCGTCGATCCCGAGGGCACCGGCCTGAAAGATTTCTGGATGAAGGAAGGCTGGGCGTGGCTGTCCACCGCTATTCTGCATGTGGTCTACCGGGTGCATCTGACCGAGAACCGCAAGGCCAGTCTGGCCGATGTGCGGGCCTTCATGTCGAAGGCCCCACCGGTTGAAACCGGCGGGAGTGGTGAGGACGCCCCGGACTACACCGCCATGTTCGCCGCCAGCTTTGAAAGCCTGCTGGTTGAAATGCTCAATTTCGACCATCAGAACCCGGTGATCAATCAGGCGGTGCAGGACGGCATCGGCAACATGCTGAAAAAAGCCCAGTCCGAACGCTCCGGGGTTCATTCCTCGGCAGTGACCGGGCTGGGTCTGTGGGCGGACCCGATTGTAGCTGCCAACACCGGGGACAGTGACTGGACCGTCGCCGACCTGATGAACGGCACCAAAGCCGCCGCCCTGTATCTGGTGGTGCCGCCGTCTGACATCGAGCGCCTGCGTCCGCTGATGCGCATTATGGTGACGCAGATTGTCGGCCGACTGACCGAGAGCATGGCCTTTGCCGATGGATCTTCGGTCAAAGGCTACCGCCATCGCCTGCTGATGCTCCTCGATGAGTTCACGTCGATTGGCAAGGTCGATGTGCTGGAAAAGGCCATCGCCTTTGTTGCCGGGTACGGCATCAAAGTATACCTAATCGTGCAGGATATCGCTCAGCTGTATTCGGTTTACGGCAAGGACGAGGGCATCACCGGCAACTGTCATGTCCGCGTGGCCTTTGCCCCAAACCGCCCGGAAACCGGGGAATACCTGTCGAAACTGGCGGGCAAGACCACGGTCATTCAGGCCAAGCGGTCGCGGTCTGACAAGTCGGTGTCGGATGGGGTGCAGGAAACCGCCCGCCCGCTGCTGACGGTGGACGAGGCGATGCGTCTGCCCGCCATCCGCGAGGAAGGCGACAGGATCATTCCCGGCGACGTGCTGACCTTCATTGCCGGACAGAACCCGATCCGGGGCACCCAATACCTCTACTTCCAAGACGCGGACCTTCTGGGCCGGGCAAAGATTCCTGCCCCGACCCCGGAAGACGCGGCCAGACAGAAGGACGCCACCAATGCCGCTGCATAATCCCAAACTTCGGGCGGCGCTGGCCCTGCTGCGCTGGATGGCAGAAACCGCCCTCCGCCTGATCTGCATCACCGCCGCGTTTGTGCTGGCCCTGCAATGGGTGGCCCTTGGCTACACCGAAACCGGCGAGCTGCCGGTGCGGAAGATGGATCTGCTGGTGACGTTTCAACAGATCCTGCTGCTGACCGTCTGCGTCTGGGGCGTTGTGACGGTCATCCTGATGATGGTCCGCCCCCGCCGGACCATCCTCGGGCTGTGCGCCAGCCTGTGGCGGGGGGAGCCTCAATCATGACCATCCCCCTTTACCGGGAACAGGCGACGCGGGTTTTAGGCCTGAGCGGCCTTAACCCGACCGGACTGGACCCATGGACGCTTAAATCCATCGACTGGCTGACCATGTTCATGCTGTCGGCCAAACCCGGCGCTGACAGCACCGCCCCCGAAAGCAGGCTTCCGGCAGTCCGGGGCATCCTGTGCGGCCAGATCCGTGCAATCGAACACATCAACCGGATGGCGGAGACGCCCCCGCCGGACCTGAGCTCTGTTACCGCCTTCGTCCATACGCTGGCGGTGCAAATGCAGGAAACCCCGGAGATGGAGCGCGAAAGCATCCTCCGCTTCATCAACGGCCATCTGGCGCTGTGGGAAGACCTCCACCAGCGCCCACACCAGCGCCCAGCCATGCCCAGAAAGGGCGGATCATGACCCTCTCTCCCACCATGAAATCCATTGCCCGGCTCGCCCGGCTTGCCCGGATGCGCAAAGAACGGAAGGGCTGATCCATGCTGATCCATCTGACGCCCAGCTTCTTCATAACCCGACCCGCTCCGGTCGATATCGCCAGAATCATTATCCCGGAAATCAATCTGGACCTGACTGGCTTCGGTGAGACCGTGAAGGCGAGAACGCCATTCCCCAACAAATGCATTGTTGTGGCCACGCCGCGTTCATCCCGCCGGAACTGCAACGGCCTGTTCATCGAAACCCCGGCGTTCCTGCCGGTTTTCACGGTGATCTGTCATTGGAATGTCGGAATCTTCCAGATCACCCATCAGGTGACTTACACGGTCCTTGATGCCGATCACGATGCCGTCAGTGACGACATGATGCTGTGGTCGGGATTTCAACGCTGGCCCGACCGGGTGCCCACCTGCCATGCCGCATCAATTCCGGCGAAGACGCAACCGAGGATGAGGGCATGGCAAGAGGGACCGATGTCCTCCGACGTGTCCTCCGGTGTCTCGTCTGAGGAAGACGCGGATCCAGAGACAGGCTGGGTGTTTGAACGACGGCAGACGTTCGCCATTCCCACCCTTGAACGGGAGCGGGTGACAGATCCCCAGCGATACCACGCCGCCCCAATGCCCCAGCTGTCCACGATCTTTCACGCCGGATAAGGAGCCTCTCCGATGACCAACACTCTCTTTGACCAGACCGATCTTGAAGCCCTGATCGCCGCCGAACGGGAGCGCGAACACCTCGCCGCCGCTGTCGCCATCATTGACCGCGACGCCGATACCGCCCCGGTGGCGGTGGATCCCGATGTGGCCGAGGCAATGGGGGCGTTCGTGGAAGACGCCCTCAGCCCGGAAGACGCGCTCGACAGCCTGTTCTTCCCCCATGGAACCGAGGGGGAAGACGGCGATGAATAAGAGCAGAAAGGACACCCCGCCGAAGGAAAAGGAAAACTTCCGCGACAGGGTGGTGGCGGAAATGATCCGTCACATCGAGGCGGGAACCGCCCCGTGGCAGAAGCCGTGGAAGGCCGGGGAATACCGCGAAGGCCCGATGAACCCCACCACCGGCAAGCCCTATCGCGGCATGAATGCCTTCTGGCTGGAACTCAACGGATACGCCGATCCCCGGTGGATGACCTATAAACAGGCGCAGGGTATCGGCGCTCAGGTCCGTAAAGGTGAACAGGGCTGGCCGATTGAGTATTGGCAATACTACGAGACCAAACCGATCAATGACGAGCAGGGCAAACCGGTTCTGAACGAGGACGGACAGCCTAAAACGACCACCTACGTGCTGGAGCGGCCCCGCGTGTTCCGGGCCGTGGTGTTCAATGCCTCACAGATTGAGGGGCTGGAACCCTATGTCCCGAAGACGCTGGACCCGACCTTCCAGCCGGTGGCCGAGGCGGAAAAGCTGCTGGCTGGCGGCGGGGTGGAAATCCGCCACGACCAGAACGACCGCGCCTTTTACCGCCCGTCCACCGACCGGATCCATCTGCCACCGCGTGAGGCGTTCCATGGGGCGGAAGAATACTACGCCACCGCCCTGCACGAACTGGCCCATGCGACTGGTCACCCCAACCGTCTGGCCCGCGACATGAGCGGCGGCTTCGGGTCGGAAAACTATGCCAAGGAAGAACTGCGGGCGGAAATGGCCGCCTACATGGTCAACACCACCCTTGGCCTCGGTCACAACCCGGAGCGCCACGCCGCCTATGCCGGCGGCTGGCTGAAAGCCCTGAACGACGACCGCAACCTGTTGTTTCAGGCCGCCCGTGATGCGGAAACCATCCAGACGTGGATCACACAGCCGGAGCGTCGCCCGGAACTGCGGAAATCGGTTGAGGCCCGGCAGAGCATGACCCAGCAGAACGAACAGACCACAGCCGCCCCGGTTATGCCGGCACAAACCCCGACCCAGACCACCCCGGAAAAAGAGCCGGCCTTTTCTGCGGCAGCAGATCCGCAGAAGAAGCCGGAACGGGTGTTACTGGCGGTGCCTTATGCCGAAAAGGACGCCGCCAAGGCTGCCGGGGCGAAATGGGACCCCAGGGCGAAATCGTGGTACGTCGGTCCGGACGGCAATCCCGAGCTGTTACAGAAGTGGGCACTGACCGGCCAGCAACTCCGCCAGCCGGAGCCGCTGGATCCCTATGCGGAGTTTGCCAAGGCAGCGCAGCAGGCCGGGCTAAAAATCGACGGCCAGCCGGTGATGGACGGCAAGTGGCACCGCGTGCCGCTGGAAACCGACAAACCCGGATCGCTGGGGGGAGCCTACAAGGCGTATCTGGACGGAAAGCCTGCCGGACTGATCCGCAACTATGAGACCATGGCAGAGCCGGAAAAGTGGGTGATGACCGGCCATCAGATGAGCCCCGCAGAACTGGAACAGATGAAGGCCACGGCTGCCGCCCGCGAAGCGCAGCGGCGGCAGGAGCTGGAAGCCCAGCAGGCCGACCGGGCCAAAGTGGCGGCGCATATCCTGTCACAGGGTAAGCCGATGACCGCCGACAGCCCGAACCCCTATCTGAACCGGAAGCAGGTGCAGGCCCATGGCCTGCTGCACCATGAAGACGGCTCTCTCATGGTGCCGTGCAAGGATGCTGCCGGGGAGCTTTGGAACATCCAGTTCATCAAGGACGACGGGGAAAAGCGGTTCCTGAAGGGCGGAAAGATGGAGGGCATGATGCACCGGATTGAAGGGGACCGCAGCGGCCCAACCGTGATTGCCGAGGGCTTCGCCACCGCCGCCAGCATCCACGAGGCCACCGGCCTGTCGGTGGTGGTGGCCTTCAACGCCGGAAACATGCCGAAGGTGGCACAGGCCCTGCACAGACAGGATCCGTCCACGCCGCTGGTGATCGCGGCGGATGACGATTTCAAGACGCAGGAGAAGCAAGGCTTTAACCCCGGACTGGAAGCCGCCACACAGGCAGCCACCCTGACCGGGGCCAAGATGATTCAGCCCCCGTTCACACAATTTGAGCGAGAACAGGGGCGGACAGACTGGAACGATTACGCCACCGCCCACGGCAAGGCCGCTGTTGCCAAGGCTCTGGAAAACCTTGGGGTTATCAAACCTAAGGAGCAGGAACAGAGCAAAGAGCAACAGCAAAGCGCCAATCGCGGCCTGTTGCGGACTGCCGCCCTGAAAGTGGCGGTGAGTGCCACCAACGCCCTGAGCCGGTAAGCCGGTGAGCTGACACGTTACCCGGTGGCAGGCTGTGCCATGCCTGCCGCCCGCCTCGGGGCCGCCGCCTCTCTCGCACTGGCGGTGGCCCCCCTTTTCTCTCCCCCCATACAGAACAGACGCAAACCGATGCCGTCACGGAAGCCTTTTGCAAAGGTCCTGCTGGACCCGAAGGACGAAGCCCGCCTTAACGAGCTGTGCGCCCAGTCGCGGCTGTCGCGGTCGCAGGTGTTCAAGCGCCTGCTGCACAATCTGCCGCTGCCAAGCAAGGGCACCTTTGAAGGCTGGGACGCCATCACCGACCTGATGAAGATCAACGCCGATCAGGCGCGGCTGGGGAACCTGCTGAAACTGGCATTGGCCGAAGTGGATGTCCCGGCGGATCTGCTGACGCAGATCCGCGCCCTGAGCGGTGAGATTGCCGAGACACAGGCCCTGCTGAAGGACACCGCCGTGACCCTGCGCGGTCAGTTGCAACCCCGCCGGAAAAGCGGCGGGCTCGGAGGCGACGACAACACATGATTCCGAAGAAAATCCTGAAAGATCCTGCAATTGCCGACGACTTCACCCGGCTGGGGGAGTACATCAGCGCCGCGCCGGAGAAAGGCGAGAAGCTGGACAGGTTCTGGATTGCGAACTGTGGAGCCGGAGAAGCCCTTGAGGATCTTCCGGCGGCGCTGGCCGAGATTGAGGCCATCCGCCAGCAGAAGCCCGATATCGAAGACAAGACCTATCACATGATGGTGTCGTTCCGAGACAGTGACCGCGAAAAGCTGACCGATGCGGTCCTGAAGGACATTGCGGCCGAGTTTACCAAAGCCCTCGGCTTTGAGGGACACCAGTACGTCGCCGGAACCCACATCAACACCAACCATTTCCACATGCACCTTGGCATCAACAAGGTGCATCCGCAGACCCTGCATGTGAAGACGCCCCGCCGTGACTTCAAGACACTGGAACGGGTCGCCCGGAAGATGGAAAAGAAATACGGTCTGGCGATTGACCGCGGCATGTCTGACCGGGATCTGACGCAGGCCCCCGGCCTGTCGCCCGCCGCCAAGGACCACGAGGCCCGGACGTGGGAACAGTCCTTCCAGCGCTGGATGATGGAGAACCGCGACAGCCTGTTGCCGGAAATCCAGAAGGCGGCAACATGGCAGGAGCTGCATGAAGGACTGGCCCGGCATCAGATACAGATCAAACCGCAGGGGGCGGGCATGGTGTTTGCCACCGCAGACGGCCAACAGACCATGAAGGCCAGCGCCTTTGACCGGTCATGCAGCAAGGGAGGGCTGGAAAAGCGGCTGGGGACGTTTGAGCCACCCCGGCAGGCCCCGGAACAGAAAGACCCGGCCCTGAGTGCCGAAACCGGCCCCCCGGCTCCGGATCTGTCCGTACAGCCGACGCCACCGCCCGGCAAAGGCTATCGCCCGCGCCCGCTGGGACGCACCACCGGCACCGCTGCCCTGTGGGGCCGCTATCAGCGCCGCCGCCGGGCTGCCCGGAAGGATGGCATCTTGGACCGGACCTTGCGGAGCTGGTTCACCTATGTTCTGGCCGAAGCCTACCGGGATCCGCTGGCGGCGGTGGTCCTGCTGGCCCAGCAGGAAATCATGAACGCCGTGATCGGCCCCGGCGGCATCGTCGATCAGGCGCTGGATTTCCGCCCCTTGCCTCGGGTGCGGATCTCCGAGGCCTCCCTGAAAGCGGTGCAGGTGTGGCGGGAAGCGGCCCCATGGCGTGATGTCGGAGCCCGTCCCGCATGGGCCGAGGCAAAGGGCGTGATGGGCGGCGTCAAGGTGGACGACAGGGGGAATCTGGTTGTGCCGTTCCGCGATGCGCAGGGCCGGATGGAGGGGGTCCGTCTGGTGGCCGAAGATGGCCGGGCACTGGATATCGGCCCGGTCAGCCGCAGCAGTTTCCACCTGATCGACCCCCGGCGGATGGTGGAGCGTGCCCGGACCGACCGGAACACTCATGACGGGACCACACCCCCGGTGCCGGTGCTGATCGTCAGCGACTATCAAGGCGCGGTGACGCTGGCACAGGCCACCCGTCACCCGGTGGCGGTGGCCCGGTCAGCGCAGGATCTGGATGCCGTGGCCGAGGCCCTGAAGGCCCAAGGCCTCAAGCCTATTGTGGTTGCCCATGAGCACACCCAAAGCACCCCGCCCGGTCGCCTGATTATACCGCATGATGCAAAAGTGTCGGACCTGCGTTCCCTGTCGGCGGCGGCGCTGGGGGATGAGGCACAGGCGCTGTGGGATGCCGCCAAACCTGCCGGGCGGGACAGTCCAGTTCTGGTGGCGCAGGGCGTCCAGTCCTTCGGTTGCCGTGAGGACGCCGGGGGCAACCTGCTGGTGCCCCTGCGCACCCTGTCCGGTCGGCTGGAAGGCGTGGCCCAGATCAGCCCGACCGGCACCCAGACGCAGATCCGCAGCCGGAAGGGCGAACAGGAGCCTCTGGCCTGCCTGATCGACCCCGCCCGTCAGCTCGGATCCGGCGGGCCGGTGCTGCTGGCGCAGTCCTACATGACCGGGGCCGCCCTGCACCGGGCAACCCGCCTGCCGGTGGTGGTGGTGGCCGATCCGGGCGGATGGCAGGCCACCGCCGAAGCGGTGAAGACCAAATGGCCCGCCTCTGCCGTGGTGGTGGCGATGGATGACACCCCGGCCAACCGGGATCAGGCCAAGGCGGCAGATCTGCCGCTGGTGGCTCCGGTCAGCCCGTCCGGGCGGCGCATGTCGTATGCCGACCTGACCCAGCCGAAGGCAGCAGAGACGCTGCGCGATACGCTGGCCGAAGTCACGAAAGACGCGGTGTGGCTGGAATGGCGTTCCGGACGGACCCCGGAGCGCACCGATCATCCGGTTATGGAGGTCGGCACCTTCCGGCGCGGGGCACGGATCACCGAGGATGGAACAATCCTCCTGCCCCTGCGCAACGAGCATCAGCGGCTGTCCGGGGTATTGGCGGTGTCAGCGGACGGCGAGGTGCTTCACACGCTGACGGACCACAAGGGCCCATCCCCACAGGACAGACAGGACAAGGCCCCGACCCCGCTGTCCCATGTTGTCGGCGGATTTGCCAAAAAGGGCGACACCGGCCCGGTGATCGTGGTCCGCACCCCGGCGGAAGCGGTGGCCCTGCACCGGGAGACGACGGCAACCGTGATGCTGGCGCGAACTCCGGCTGATGCAACAGCCCTTGCGGACCACCTACGCGGACAGAACCGCCGCTGTCTGCTGGCCGGACAGGATCTGAAGATGCCGGAGCTGAAGGGCTTCAGCCCACCCTCGACCAGCCGGAAGAAGGCCCTGCGGCAGGCGTTGAGCGCCGCCGCCCTGCCGATGCGGCAGGAGCGGACAAAGGCCAAACAACGCGGACAGGGGATGGATTTGTGACAACGGGGACACAAAACCCGATCAAAATTAGAACCACACCCACCTTGCAATCATTGATAAATTCATACAAAAATATCTAGTATAAATTAATGATTGAATCGGGAGTTCTCGTGGACTTCGCAAAGCAACATATCCTCTCCGCAGGGGATTTCGAATTTGCCGATGATGGCATCCCCAATGGCGCGGACGGCGATAATTGGCGCAAGGACACCCGTAAGAGGGTCGAACCCTGGCTTTCCGCCTTATTCCAGTCGGACCACCTGTCGCTGCTAGTCGGAAGCGGAATGACGACGGCCGTAGCCTACGCCTGTGGTGCCAAGGCCGCTGGGATGGGAACGGTGGCATTCGGCACTCCCCATGAAAAGGAGCTGAATGCCCACATCACCAAGAAGGCGGCCGCAATGGGCCGAGGCGAACCCAACCTCGAGGATCAGCTGTCGGCCACCTTTGACCAAGCCTTCAGCGGCAAGCTGGTTCCGCAAGACCCCAACGACGAACCGGCGTCCAAGCTGTTGAAACGCATCCAGGCAGCGCGGGCAGCGGTGCCATGACCGAACCCGACCAAGCCCCACGCCCACCCTTGTGCGAGCTTGCCGTTGACGCGGGCTTTGCCGCTGCCTTCGATGTGGATGCGTTGATCGAAACCTGGAATGCCGACGATTTGGATGCATTGCAGTCCCATTTCGGCGCTCACGCCGCTGCGTCGGAGGGTGGAGACGAACACAATCTTTGTGTTTTGCTGGCCGCCATAACCTCGTTCCACTTCCGCTCTGACAACGCGACCGAACCTTATGGCCCCTGGCTTGTGATGGGGGAGCAGCGTTCCGCCATTCCTGCGGACTTTTCCGATCAACAGCTTGCCTTGTTTCTGGAACTGGCCGACCGGATCAGACGGCTCGATCTGCGGGCGCGCTTGGCGGATATGGTCTGGGTGGAAAAGCGCAAGGCGTTGCGCCCGCATCTGCGCCGTTCAGGGGAATTGGCGCTGAATTCCTTTCTGGCACTGGCGGCTCAGGAATTGGTCGCTGGTCGCCTTCACGGCTTTTGGAAAGCCTTCGAGCGGACGACGCGGCTAGCGGTTTTGTTGAAATCCGGCACCCCGGAGCAACTCGCCTCGTTATGCGGGCGCGCTGTTACCATGGCGCACGAACAGAACAAGCCGGGATTGCTGCATCGTCTGCTGAAGCTGGCCCAGGATTGGGAACTGATGTCGGGCGTCGATATCCGCGAAGCGGCATTGGCTTCGGCAGAAAAATGCGACGGCGACCGCAATTGGCATGCCGCCGTGGAAATGACACTGTTCGCCGCGACAACCCATGACAAAGCTGAAAAAGCGCAAGCCGATGCCCTGAAGCTGCGGGCGGCGGGGATTTTTGAACGGGCTGCCGAGGCTGTCGCGGCAGGTTCAGCGTTGCAGGCGGCGCATTTCATGGAACGCGCCATCGAGATTTACCGCCGTGTCGCCGGAACCAAGGATCAGCGGGAACGGTGCCACCGGCGCTTGCTGGAATTCCAAAATGCCATCAATGGCGAAATGTCCTCCCATTCCCATCCCATCGACCTCCGGGAATTGATCGAAGCTGCGCGACAAGCGGTGTCTGGGAAAGATTTCTTCGATGCGCTTTGGCAACTGCTCACGTGCGCACGGTCACCATCGGTCGCTGAATTGCGACAAAGCGTCCTGGAAAACGCCCAAGAATTCCCGTTATCGCAAATGTTCAGCGGGACGGTTCTGGATCGGGATGGCAAACCCGTATCGCGTTTTTCCGGCGTGGACGAAGATGCCGACGATGCCCAAAGCGGCATACGCCATAAAATGATCGAGTTGGCGAACCTGCGACACCACATTTGCGCTCACGGTTCGCTGAAACCAGCCATCCAGGTGATTGCCGCTGAACATCAGATCATGGCCCACCGTTTTGAAACGCTGATCATCCACTCTCCCTTTGTTCCCGAAGGACGGGAGCACGTTTTCTGCGTTGCCTTCCAACGCATGTTCGAGGGCAAGCTGATGGAGGCGATTCACCTGCTGTTGCCCCAGGTGGAAAACGCGATCCGCCACGTTTTGAAGCAACACGGTGTTGTCACCTCGAAGGTCAAGCAGGACATGACCCAGGAGGATTTGAATCTGAACGAAATGCTGTTCGGGTCCACCGGCGCTGAAACGGAGAAAATTTTCGGCGCCGACCTGTTGTTCGACCTGCAATCCATCCTGGTTGACCGCTTTGGCCCCAATTTGCGCAACACCATTGCGCATGGAAAAGCCGAACTGGGTGACATGTATTCACACGATGCATGGTATTTTTGCTGGATGATCCTGCGGCTTTGCTGCCTGCCGCTTGCCCAGCATTGGAATGTCTTGGCGCATCTAGATGAAACCGGAGAATTGCCCGCATCGCAGGCGGATGATCTGCCGGATTAAGTTGGACGGAGGGGGGATATGGCCAAGGCTGAAGCCAGCGTTGAGGAACTGGTGGGGATGATCGAGCGTGGTGAACTGCGCCTGCCCGAGATGCAGCGCCAGTACGTCTGGCGTTCCACCCGTGTTCGCGATCTGCTCGATTCCCTTTATCGCGGCTATCCATCGGGGGCGATTCTGTTGTGGGAAACTGACGAAGCGGTTCCGTTGCAGGAATTCGCCGTCACCCAGCAGCACAATCCCTATCAAAGCACCCGGCTGCTTCTCGACGGTCAGCAGCGTTTGACCTCGCTTTCGGCGGTGATTCGGGGCGAGCCGGTGAAGGTGCGGGGGCGACAGCGCCCCATCGACCTGCTGTTCAATTTGGAGCACCCGGACACCCTGACTTCGGTCACCGAGGTCAACGAAGAGTCCAACGACGACGAGGATTTGGTCGAGGATCAGGCGGATGCGTCCGAAGATGAACTGCTGAAGCGGTTCAACGAAATGACCTTCGTCGTCGCCACCCGCAAGCTGGAACAATTGCCCCAATGGGTGAAGGTGTCCGAGGTGTTCAAGACGGACAGCGATGCCCCCTTCCTGAAAGCGGCGGGGATCAGCGGTTTCGATGACCCCAAGTACGAAAAATACAGCCAGCGTCTCGCCCGATTGCGGGCCATCCGCAAATATGTCTATCGCATGGACGTGCTGGAACGCAGCCTGTCCTATGACGAGGTGACGGAAATCTTTGTGCGGGTGAATTCGTTGGGGGCGAAGCTGCGCAGTTCCGACCTTGCCCTGGCGCAGATCACCGCCAAATGGAAACACTCGCTCCAGACATTCCTGGAATTCCAGGCGGAATGCACCAAGCTGGGATTTGATCTGGAGCTTGGTATTCACCTCAAGAACCTGATGGCGTTCGCCACCGGGCAGTCGCGGTTCAAGACGGTCACCTCCCTCGACCTTGCCGCCTTGCAGAAAGCCTGGAAGGAATCCGGCGACGGCATGCGCTTCGCCATCAACTTCCTGAAAAGCAACGTGGGCATCGACAGCCCGGCGCTGCTGTCGTCGCCCTTCCTGCTGATCGTCCTGTCCTATTTCGGTCACCGGCGCGGCTATCAGATCAGTGCCGAGGAAGAAGCCCAACTGCGCACCTGGACGTTGATCGCCAACGCCAAGGGGCGGTTTTCCCGTGGCTCCAGCGAGACGATCCTCGACCAAGACCTTTCAGCCCTGAAGAACGACAAGCCGGTGCAAGACCTGCTCGACCGGCTGCGCTCGCAGGTCGGTCGCCTGGACATCACCCCCGAGGAATTGGAGGGGCGTAACCAGCGTAGCGCCCTGTTCAAAACCATGTTCATGGCGTTCCGCGCCGCCGGTGCCAAGGACTGGTCGTCCAACCTTGCCATCGCCTTGGATCATTCCGGCGCCCAGCACCGCCTGCAATTCCATCACATCTTCCCCAAGGCGCTGCTGTCCAAGGCGGGACTGACCTCCCGCGAAGCCGACGACATCGCCAATCTGGCGTTCATCGGCGGCAAGACCAACCGCGCCATCAGCGACAAGGCACCCGCCCAATACCTGCCCCCGCTGATCGAGAAGAATCACCACTCGGTGATGTCGCAGGCGATTCCCAATGACCCTGCGCTGCTGGACACTGACAGCTACAAGGCATTTCTGGTCGAGCGCCGGAAACTGATCGCCGCGCGGCTGAATGAGTTCCTCGATTCGCCGTCCAAAGCGGCGATCTCCAATGCGCCGGGAGTTGTTCATGCAACGGTATGATGTCGAGGTTCAGGGCGATTACCTTGAACGCCTGTCGAAGGCGCGTCCGGTCTCAGCCATTGCCGAACTGGTGTGGAACGCCGTCGATGCCGACGCGACCAAGGTCGAGATCGAGATCGAGCGCAATGAACTTGGTATGACGGCAGTCATCGTGCGGGACAACGGGCATGGCCTTCCCCTTGCCGATGCGCCGCTGCTGTTCAGTAATCTGGGCGGGTCATGGAAGCGAAACGGCAGCCGGTCGAAGATCAAGAGCCGGATGCTGCACGGGCAGGAAGGCAAGGGAAGGTTCAAAGCCTTTGCCCTTGGGCGCGTGGTTGATTGGTCCGTGGCCTATCGTGGTGACGATGGCAAGGTGCGGCACTACACCATAAGCATGTTCGGAGAGCGGCTGCGGCATATCGATGTGTCCGATGAGGAAGTCGTTGAAGCGCCCACCGGGGTGGAGGTGCGGATCACCGAACTCTCCCGCGAGTGGCGGTCGCTGGAAAGTGACAACGCGCATCAGGAACTTACCGAGATTTTTGCCCTCTACCTCACGGATTACCCTGATGTTTCAATTGCGCTGCACAGTGTGAAATTCGATCCGGCACAGGTGATCAAAAATCGGAAACGATTGTCGTTGCCCGAGATCGTGGCGGACGGCCAGTGCTTTGATGCTGAGTTAGACCTCATTGAATGGCGGGTCAACACCCAGAAAGCACTCTACCTGTGCGACGCGAACGGTTTCCCCCTGGCGCGAACCCAGAACCGCTTCCATGTCGGAGAGTTCCAGTTTTCAGCGTATTTGCGGTCCCAGTACGTCAGCAAACTGAACGATGAGGGTACGCTTGAACTGATGGACATGAACGCGCCGCTGCAATTCGCTTGCGAACAGGCCATTCAGCAGATCAAGGAGCATTTCAAGGAACGTACTGCCGAGGACACCCGGTCCCTTGTCGAGGAATGGAAGACCGAGCAGGTCTATCCCTTCCAGGGGGAGCCGGAGAACCAGCTTGAAGATGCTGAACGCAAGGTCTTCGACATCGTGGCGGTGAACGTCACAAGGCACCTTCCCGACTTTTCATCCGCGACGCCCAGAAACAAGGCTTTTCACCTGCGCATGCTGCGGCAGGCGATTGAACACAGCCCGGAAGACCTCCAACTCATTCTCAAGGAAGTTCTCGATCTTCCTCAGCGCAAGCAGCAAGAGTTGGCAAAGCTTCTCAAGGAATCATCTCTGTCCGCGATAATCGGAGCGTCCAAGATGGTCGCGGACAGGCTCAAATTCATCACTGGCTTAGAAGCCATCCTGTTCGACCCGGACAGCAAGGGGCGCCTCAAGGAACGCTCACAACTTCATCGCATTCTTGCAGAAAACACTTGGGTTTTCGGTGAAGAGTTTAATCTGACCGTTGACGACCAATCGCTCACCGAGGTTCTGCGCCAGCATGCAAAACTGGCGAAGAAGGAGGTGAAAATTGATGAACCGGTCAAACGGATCGATGGAAAGCGGGGCATCATCGACCTCATGTTATCCCGATCCATCAAACGCAACCGCGCCGATGAGCTTGAACATATGGTGGTGGAGTTGAAGGCGCCTAGCGTCAGCATCGGTTCCGACGAAATCACACAGATTGAAAAATACGCCTTCTCGGTCGCGGATGATGACCGGTTTCACGGCATCAAAACGCGCTGGGAATTCTGGATAATTTCGAATGCGTTGGACAGATACGCCCAGAACAGGGCGCGTTCCGCGCACTTGCCTGAGGGTGTCATCCACAAATCTGACGATGGGTTGATGACCATTCACGCGAAAACGTGGTCACAGGTCATTCAGGAGAACAAAACCCGACTGCGGTTTTTCAAGGAAAAGTTGGAGCACACGGCAGATCGTGGCGCATCCTTGCGCTATTTACAGGAAACCTATGAGGCGTACCTGGAGGGCGTAATCACCGAGGATGATGCCGACGATCAGCCGATAGCTGAGCAAGAGGATACCGCGGCTGCGTCATAGGCGCACAATCCTGCCATTGCATGATAAATACCTCCAAGCCAAGAAGACGCTTAGGCACAGGACCTATTAAATCGATTGCGATATAAGGGATTAACCTGCTCCCCTGTTTGATCCTGGTCAGAAGTTGTGTCCCTTCTCGCTGTGATGCCCGAAATGGGCGGTAATGACCTCCAACGCTTGCTGAAATAGGCCCTGGATCAGAGGTCTATTTCCGATGGGTTCGAGCAGAGGCGGTTATTGAACCAGTCGACCCATTCGAGGGTTGCGTATTCCACAGACTCAAAATACCCCCCGGCCTGCGGGGGACTCCACACCAAAAAAGCCGCCCCGGATGCCTCCGAGGGCGGCTTTGTCATGTCCGGTGCGCAGCTCATTTTACCCCCCGTTGAGCGTATGCGAATAAGGGCAGGAGCGCGGTGGTACCACCGCGCCTATCCTGCCAGCCAGTTAGACGACATGGGCAAAAAACAGGAGGGCTGCGAAATCTCTTCAAATCTCTTCCACACTCTTCAAATCTCTTCAACTCAGGGCTTAATCTCTTCAAATCTCTTCAAATCCGCCTCCCATCTCTTCAATACTCTTCAAATCTCTTCAAATGCTTGATTTTGCATCCATAAAGTATGGTCTCCCGCCACAACAGCCTTGTTTCTGCCGCAACCGTTGATTATCCAAGGGAGGGAACAGACAGATCAGGGTGATGCGTCCAAGTGCAGAAGACACCTCAGGCCGTTAAACGCGCCGGGATATACGCCCGCCACTCAACCGACAAACAGGCCACCTCTACGACTGACCAGATCGCCCGGTGTCAGGTGTACTGTGCCAGCCGGGGCTATATCGTCACCGGAATCTACACTGATGAAGCCATTTCCGGACGGATCCGCCAGCGCCCCGGTATCCAGCGCCTGCTGCTGTCAGCCCAAGAGAATGTGTTTGATGTATTGGTCACCGAAGATCTGTCTCGCGTCAGCCGCAAAATCGGCCAGATGGCTGACACTTTCGACCTGTTGCAGTACCTTGGTATCTCCATCGAAACCGTGGGGAACGGGACCGTGTCACAGGTGGATGTGGGTTTACGGGGCACCATGAACGCCCTTTACCTTACAGATCTGGCAGACAAGACCCGGCGGGGCATGAAGGCTGCTGTCCAGCGCGGCAGCCTCCCCGGCGGGCAGACTTACGGGTACCGGATTGTCCGAAAGATCGGGGAAGACGGCGAACTGGAGCGCGGCCACCGGGAGATCGTCCCGGAGGAAGCCGAAGTCATCCGTCGGATCTATCAGGACTATCTGGCCGGAGAAACTCTGTCCGGAATCTGCGAAGTCCTGAACGGCCTTGCAATCCCGTCGCCCGGCGGAAAGAAGTGGTATCCCTCGACCCTGATAGGCACAGCCTCCCGCCAATCCGGGATTTTGCGGAACCGGCTGTACGTTGGCGAAGTGGTGTTCAACCGGCAGGAATGGCGGACGCACCCGGAAACCGGGGAACGGATGGCGATGCTGCGAAGCGAAGCCGAATGGATCACAGCCCCCGCACCGGATCTTGCAATCATCAGTCAGGAGGTCTTTGACGCGGTTCAGGTCGAGATTGCAGCCCGCTCTCGCGCCCGCAATGATGTGGTCAGAATCCGAAAGCAGACAAAGGTAGAGTGTCATGCCGCCGAAGTTGCGGAGATACACCGACAATGGCGGGAGCGGCAGGAAAAGGCCCTGACCAATGCCATGCTGTTCTTCTCCGGTCGCTTGCACTGCGGATGGAGCGGCAAGAAGATGACGGCCCTGCGGAAGGGCAAATACTCCTGCCGCACCCCTAACTGCCCCGTTTGCAGCGCAACGATGGATGAATTCCTGGCACCGGCAACCCTCGCACTTTACGAGATTTCACCGCAGCCGATCCTTGCCCACTACACAGACCCCATTTACGACGAAAAACGGCAGGCCATTGAAGCCCGCATAAACAAAGCAGAAGACGACACGGCACAGGCACGGAAAGAAATCTCTGAAATGCTGTCGATCCTCGGGACCGGGGCAAAAGTCGCGGAAATCAGGTCTTTCTTGGCGGAAAAGGAAGCTGCGGTACGGCACCACCATATGCAACGCAGTGTCGCGGTCAGGGATCTTCGCGCCCTGTCACCGACCACCGGACAGGCAAAGGCTGCTGTGTCAACCGTGCATAAGCTGGCAGACCGGCTGAAGGCCAATTTCATGGACTACCAGCCGAACATCAAGCTCCGTCACTGCATCGAGAAAGTCGCGCTCAGCCTGTCTGAAACCGGCGGATACACAGCGACGGTGGAATGGGACATTCCAGCCGTCATGAAGCTGTCCCGCACGGACAAAAGTTAAGCCGACAGCGCCCGCAGAACGGCATTCGGATCCTTCTCGATGACTTTCAGCAGCACCCGCGCCGGGCCTTCCGGGTGGCGGTGCCCCTGTTCCCAATTGCGGACGGTCCCCGGGGAAAAGCCGAACTGGGTTGCAAATGCCTGCTGACTGAGGCCCAAACGCTCCCGGATAGCCTTTACATCGACTTCGGCAGGGGTCCTGACGATAGTTTCGCGCACGTCCACGGGCTTACCTTCGGCAAAAGCCACAGCCTCACGCATTCCGGCAAGGATCTTCGATCCAGACATGGTCCACCTCATTTTCAGATAGGCGATAGGATCTTTCGGGGGATCATCCCCCGAAAGCGGCAACGTATCTATGAATCAGGTTGCGAAGCTCTTTCTTCTCGTCTTCCGACAAGTCGGCCTTCTCCCCCTTGGCATAGAGCGCCAGAAGCGCCAGCGGCATCTTCGGGCTATGAAAATAATAGATCACCCGTGCCCCACCCCTTTTACCCTTTCCCTTCTTTTCAACCCCCACCCGCAGTTTCCTGATTCCTCCTGTTCCCGGAATCCTGTCCCCAGCTTCTGGATGAAAAGCGAGGAAAGACCGCAGATCGTCCAGTTCCTCGCGGGTAAGGAGCTTGTCGGCTTCACCTGAAAAAGTCGGAAATTCTAATATGCTGACCGCGAAACCTGTACTGAAGAGGGGCATCAGCCTAATCTCCGTGGGACGTTCCGACAATAAAAATATACGTCATTGACGCATAACCATCAAGGAAAAACTGCGTCATTGACGTATTTTCATAGCGATAAATTTCTTCCGTGCCGCCTTTACGCATTGAGGGAGGAACAGGGAAACCCGGAGCCGGTTCCCCGGCCCCGGGCATCTGCCCCGTCAGGCTGGCAAGGCAGCCATTTCCTCTTCCTTGCGGCCTGCCATCAGGTCCCCGCAGAAGTCTACGGTCGTGTAGAAACGGACGTCGAAGTAATCGACCATCGAATCACTGTTATCCCGGTTATAGGCCTGTACAATCTCGGTCAGGGCGTCAATCACCTGACGATACTGTTCGGATCTCGGATCGCTCCACCCCGGATAATTCCGGCCACACCCATGCTTGTCTTCAAACGGATACTCCCGCGCCCACTTCAGATATTTCGGGCTGTAAAACTGGAACGCTTCAGGAACCTCCTTAACGCTCAGAGTAACCGCCCGCGCATCTTCCTTCCGCACGGATACCTTCACCTTCGGCAGCAGCCCCCCGGCGATAGCATCCCTGATATCCTGCCGGATCAGCTTGCAAACCTCGGTCAGCGGTAAGTAGCGGGTGGCGTCGTACTTGGTGCCCCGGAACTCGTTGTTCGGGTCGCAATAGGCGGGCATGTAAGGGTTCCGCTTTTTGTCATCGGCCACGCTCTTGGCAGCCTCCCGCTTATGAGTAGCCGCTTCTTGAGCATCGGCAGCGGCCAGAGACAGCAGGGTCTGAAGATCAATCATGATTGCGGTCATGGCGTGGGTCCCTTTCATCGGACTGGGTGGATCGAACTTTGCCCTGTCGTCAGAAAAGGGGAGGCGTCCACAAGGGGTTGTCCGGCAGGAGGGGGATCACCCACCGCCCACGGGGCGGCGCGAAGCGTGGTCGCCTGCAAGGCGACTATGGGGAGACCTGCCGGACAACAGCGGCCTTCAGGCCGCGCTTGCCCCTTGTGGGGGCCGGGGCGAAGCCCCTACGGCCCCGGAGGGGCTTGAAGACTCTTCCCCATCACCATGCCCGATCTTTGCGCACCCATCAAAAAGGTACATAGCACAATTCTTGATATGCGCCCTCATTTTGGGTACACGAGATATTCAATTGCTTTGTACCTAACAAAGAGGTGCATCATGGAATTTCGAATTGTCGCTAACCGGGTGAAACTGTACCGCTCAACAGAGGGGAAGCGGCAGCAGATCGGATCTTTTCCGACCACTGCCACGGTGCTGGAAGACGTGCCCCCCGGCACCGTGGCCAGCCTACAACCCGAGGAACTGAAGCAGCTTCAGGCGTGGCTCCGGGGCGCTCCTGTGCGGCTGGCGAAACAGGCTCATGCGGATCTGCTTCGGCAACTGGACTGGCTTCTGACCCATCCCGACGCCCTGAACAACTCCCAACGGGCGGAACTGACGAACCGCCTTGCCGACGCGGTAAAGCGGTTCAATCCCGATCCTGATCCGATCAGAGAGACAGCCCCTGTGATCGCTCCTTGGCCCTGTGACGGGCCAGCAGAGGGATCTGTTTCAGAATCCATGCCGGGGCCTTTGGAGACAGGCGGATCACCTTTCCCCGCTCGATCTTGGCAACAAGGGAAGGCCGTCTTTTGGAGTTGTCGATGACAAAAGCCAGATCGACCTGCTTCAGTGCCTGATTGACGTTATCGAAGGTCCGCTGATAGCGCCTTTCGATGTCAGCCGCTGGCACAGAGTGCCCCCCGCGCATCACACGGGTTGCCACCCGCGCAAAAGAGGTTACAGCACTCTTGATCCCGACAACGACGAGACAGGTCTTGAAACCTGCCTGTTTTGCCTCTTCGATTTGCTGAAGAGACCCCCGACCTGAAAAGGTTGTCTCGATCAGAAAAGACTGACCGGCGACAAGGAAAGCCCGTCGCTCTGTCAGTGCCCGCCTTCCTGCCTCGATCTGTGCTTTCTCAGGATTACCCGGGTTGATCTGCTTCGCCAGCTCATCCGGGTTTGAAACCGGGAGCCCTGCACGATTGAAATCCTCAACCAGCGTAGATTTTCCGGCCCCATTTGGCCCGGCGACAATCCAGAGGCGGGCCATCAGAGCACCCGCACATCTTCAAAGCGGCCACCAGCAGCCCCAAGGTGAACCCGGACAAGCGTTTTGGTTCCATCAGGATCTTCTCGGATAAGCAGGTTGGGATCAGGGAACTTATCATCGTGATAGTAAACGGGATAACCGGCCTGAAGCTGCCGTTCAGCCGCTGATGGCACGTTCATCTTCAGACCCTGCTCAATCGGAAAGTCATCATTCATGGCGTCATCCTCCGTAAGAACGAAAGTCATTCAGCATTATCCCGATCAATCACCAGATCTGAAGCGAGAAACACCCGCACCACCAGATCAGGGGCAACCGTGCCTGCCACCAGTCCGGCAGCTCCCCGTGCATCGTGTAGGAAGGCAAGACAATCAATGCCATTTCCGGCGCTGATCGTCCGTTCCTGATCCCAGCCGAGCGCAGTAATCTCCTGAACGCAGGCCGGATGTCGGGTTCCACCATCCGACAAGGGGGATAGCGTTGCTTTAATCGTACTCCCCGCCAACAGAGCGGCATCCCCTCGGCCAAGCACACTGTGAAGTGTCTTCAGCGTCAGGCTACCCCCTTCAACGTTCTCAAGGATGGCAAAAATCAGATCGCTTTGAAACACGATCCCCTCAGCCTGACAGGCTCCTCCCCAGACAGTCGTTAGGATTGTAGCAGCGGCGAAGATACCTCTGGATCGCTTTTGCATCATGGCTTCCTTTTCATCTTTCTAGACCGCTGCATTCGGCCTGCCTCTCGGCTTCCAAGCGCAGAAGAGCCTCCCCGTTATGCTCCACACCATCCAGCAGCCGCCCGGCAGCAACCTTGCCAAGACGGACAGACCGCGTACCGTCAGACCACTGAAAACTCTTGGCCTTCCCGTAAGGGCTGGCAGTCGGTTGCGCTTCGCCCCATGCGCCCCATTGCTTGAAGAAGAACCCGGTGCCGCTGATGGCGCACTGATCCCGCAGACCACGCACCCAATCCGGATGCATGGGCCGCGCCTGACCACCGGACTCTCCGCCGACGATCAGCAGATCAATCCGGGCCAGCCATTCCCGCAGATCCAGTGACGACAACAGGGGTTCGGCCGACAAAAAGCGCACCCCGACCGGAGCAGCCAACAGCTTCGGAATGTCCCGGACTGCTTCAGCCTGATTGCACACCGTAGCCCCCAGCCAGACAGTTTCCGGCACACCGTCCGGAAACATCAGGGGGAGATAGCGCCCGGCATTGCCGATCCGCTTGGACAGCAACAGCCAATCAAGGTTTGGGGTGGCCCGGATGAGCGCCCCAAGATCCTGCCGCCACCCGTCCGTGATGGCCGGATGGTTATCAAACACATCCGCCAGAGAGGCGCAGAACACCCGCACCCGTTTTCCGGCAGCCTGAGCCTCCCGGTTCCATTTCAGCGGCTGCCGCCAATTCGCGGCACTGGTCCGACGGCGCTGGCCCTGCCACAGCTCAGGCGTTCCGGCCCGCTTGGCCCAGCCTTCAGCATAGCAATGATCACAGGCCGGGGAGACTTTCGCGCACCCAACCCAAGGGTTGAGGGTGTGATTTGTCCATTCGATAGAGGAGTTTTCAGCCATGGCCCTGGCCCTCCCCAGCGGACAGACTGAGGGCACCCAGACTGTGCCTGACGGTGAGGCGCAATCCCTCCCGGTCGAGCATTCCCCGCAGGTAAGCCGCTCTGCTGCGCACTCCATGGCGCTCAATGGCGACAACGGCGGCGGCAAGGGCGGTGATGCCGTGTTTCCGCAGGGCTGACGCCCACACGCCCCCCTGCAAACCAAGATCCTTGCTCACCAGCCACGACACCGCACGGGTCAGAGCACCGAGGGCCGCAGACGCGGTATCAGGGGACGACAGGGCAATCTGATCAGCGGGGGACAGCACCCGTTGCAGAGTGGGGGAGACAGCCACCATCAGCCCGACGAGCTGGCCGCCCTCGATGTCCTGTACAGAGTCTTGTTTGGATTTCTTTGTAAGGTATTTCAGGGTGACAGATCCGTCATCCCTCCCTGACAGATCGGTCTGTGGATAACCTGCTGCGTCAGCCTCTTCTGGCTCGGCGGAGTCCTCGGCTTCGGCGTAGCGAGAAGCGAGTTCTGCCTTCACGGCGGCAACCGCCTGCCGCAAGTGTTCCACCCGTGCCGCTACCGGACGGAGATCAATGCCGCCGGAAATTGACCGCCGATTGAGGCCATTGTACCGCCGAATGATCCATCCGGCGGCTTCCAGTTCGCCCAAAAGACGCGACACGTGACGCGGGGCAACCCCCAGCGACGCCGCCAAAGTTGCGTTTCCGGGGGTCACAATCAGATCCCCTGAAGCCCAGCGGGCAGCGTCAAAGACGTATTCGCACAATCTCGCCAGAAGAAAAGCACCGCCAAGGCTCAAGTCCGGGGTGACGATTCGCACCCCCGACAGCACCAGCGACACCACGCGGGCGGTAGTCACATCCCTGCAACAGTCCGGGGTGACGATTCGCACCCCCGACAGCACCAGCGACACCACGCGGGCGGTAGTCACATCCCTGCAACGGGCGGAGCGAGTATTTTTGACAAGGGACTCAAATGCTTGTGCCCGATGGGCAAAACCGGCGCGGGGCCGGTCCGTCATTTGTTCAACCTGCATATCTGTACAGGGCTTTTACTGTCCAGACGCCCCATTCAACTTGACAAGCCGGGGGCGTTAGCGCAGAATAATCCCACATAACCCGGGGAGTGTTCTGCACTTTCCATGAAGCCTCGCAGCGCCAACTGCGAGGTTTCTTTTTTGGATTTCAGGACGTTAGAGCACCGCCTCCTAATCTTGGGACGGTCCGCGCTCCATTTTTCGCTCGACAAGCGAATCTGTGTCTTGTATCAGTCTCTGAGAAACTTTCGACAAGACACAGTATGTGGTTGCGGGGGCAGGATTTGAACCTGCGGCCTTCAGGTTATGAGCCTGACGAGCTACCGGGCTGCTCCACCCCGCGGTGTGGTGTTTCG
>NZ_JACIIX010000023.1 GCF_014205675.1 Novispirillum itersonii | reverse complement strand
ACATCAGGGGGGCTCCTGCCTTCGCTGAGGGAGCCCCCTAAAGAATCCTTTTTAGCGCTCAGCGCTACTCGCTTCTTTCAAATGCGATGACCGTGACCGCAAACCCTGCCCCGCCCCGACGGAGGCCGGGCAGCCTTGCCGGACCGGCCTTATAATCCGCGTTGCTTTCGCTTTCAGACGATCAGGTATGGACCTTTGAGCATGCCCCCAACCCTTGATGATACCGTTGCCCAACGTCCTCAGGCTCTCTCGGCGGAGATCAACGGTGAGACCATCCTGATGAGTATGGACAGCAGTCTTTATATCGGGTTGCAGGCCACAAGCCGTGACATCTGGCACCGCCTTGCAACTCCGGTCACTGTCCGGGATCTCTGTAACAGCCTCAGCGAGGCCTACGGGGCCCCCCTGCCACAGGTAGAGGCCGACACCCTTGCCTTCCTGTCCCATCTGGAGCAACGCGGGCTGATACACTACACCGGCTGAGATCAGGGCACCGGCCAAAACCGGGCGGAAGATCCCTGCCCGATCCGGCGGGCCTCAACAATGGCCCGCTGTTCCTGCGGATCGGGAGGGAACATATAGAGTGTCCTTCCCCGTCTGGGCCTGTTGCATTGATCAGCAGCCCGGCCACGGTTGACAAAGCACAGCAGACATCCGCCCGGAATATCCCCCGCCGCCGTACGGCCGCAACGCTGACGCCCCCCTCTGACGAATAACCGTCGGCGCAGTTCAGCACATTCTGTCCCCGTAATTTCTTTTCTTTTTCCCTGAATTTCGGGTTCTGCCAGACGTTCGACAAATCGAGATTAAGTCGCAATTGCGATAAACGTTTTGTCCAGAGGCCCCCGCGATGACTCATCAGACCGCCGCCGATCCACAGTCGGCAGCCCCCGACGTGACCGGCCCCCTGCCCCCCACTGCCGCCCAGCGCCGGATCTGGGCCCTGTGCCAGATCGGGCAGGACGCCGTTGCCGGGGTTCCGGCCCTGCTGCTGCCGCTGGAAAGTGCGGCAACCGCAGCGGAGCGGATCGCGGACCTGTGTGCCCGCCATCCGGTGCTGGCAACGCGGGTTCAGGTGTCTGCCGGGGGAAAACTGGATCTGTTTCCCGGTCAACAGCCACCGGAGCCGGTCACGCTGTCGCTGACCGCCGCCGATGACCGCGAGGCCGCCGTCGCCGCTCAGGTCGCCCGCCCCTTCCGCCTGCCGGATCAACCGCCGGTCCGGGCTGTGGTGATCACCCATCCGCACCATCCGCCCGCCCTGCTGCTGGTGCTCCATCCGCTGCTGGCCGACCAACACAGCCTGACGGTTCTGGCCGGAGACCGTCCCGTGCCGGTCAGCGATCAGCCAGCCCTGCCCTATGCCGAGGCGCTGGAATACTGGCGGCCGTACCTGAACCCGGACGAGCCCCCGGCCCTGCGCCTGCCGGTGCGCCCGGTTCCGGTCTCCCCGCCGCAAGGGACCCGCAGCCTGCACCACCGGACTCTGCCCGCCGATGCCACAGGCCGCCTGCACCGGCGCGGGCAGGAAACCGGACTGGGGACGGAAGGCATTCTGGCCGCCGCCATGGCCGTGCTGATTGCCCGCTACGGGGCCGGATGGCAAATTTCTGTCGGCCTGATCGGCAGCCTGCGCGGCCCCGCCGACCCGGCCCTGTGCCATGCTGAAACCATCACTCCGCTGTGCCTGCCCCTGACCCCGCAGCAGACGGCGGCCGAGGTTCTGACCACCGTTGCCGCCGCCCGTCAGCAGGCCCTGACCCATGCCGCCCCCTTTGACCGGCTAGCGCAGGATCTGTGGCAGGAGAATGGCGAGGACGGTTCCGCCCTGCTGCATACGCTGGTGGAACACCTGCCGTTGCCCGCCGCCGCCATGGCCCGGCGTGTCAGCCTGCCGCGCAGCGATGCCAGCCTGCTGCTGACCGGCATCGACCTGCCCGATGGCAGTCTGTCCCTGACCCTGAACGCCGCCGAAGATGACCACGACCCGCGCCTGCTGGAGCGGTCGATGGATCACCTCCTGCGGCTGCTGGACGCCCTGACCGGAGACCAGAGCCTTCAACCCGGCCTGCTGCCGCTGCTGACCGTTACGGATCTGGAACGCCTCGGTGCCCCCTACGACGGCACCGCCCCGCAGGATGATACCCCGGTGCATCAGCGGATCTTTGCCCACGCCCGGGCCAATCCGGCGGAAACCGCGATCCTGTTTGATGACCGCACCGTCACCCGGGGAGAGCTGGACACGCTGACCGCCCGCATTGCCGCCCGGCTGCGGCGTCTGGAGGTCGGGCCGGAGCGCTGCGTCGCCATCCTGCTGCGGCGGTCGCCGGAGGCCATTGCCGCCATCCTTGGCATCCTGCGGGCGGGCGGAGCCTATATTCCGCTGGATCCCGATCACCCGGACAGCCGCAACCACCACATCCTGCGCGATGCCAGTGTTGCCGCCGTGGTGACGGAAGACCGCTGGCGGTCCCGCCTGCCGGAAGGCATGGATCTGCCGCTGGTGTGTCTGGATGATATCGACAGCGAAACGGATCAGCCGGACCCGGTGCCGGTTGATCCGGCCTCGCTGGCCTATGTGATGTACACCTCCGGCTCCACCGGCGCCCCCAAGGGGGTGGCGGTGGAGCACGGAGTGCTGGCCCGCCACCTCGACAGCACCGCCCGCATCTATGACATGGACGGCAGCAGCCGCGAGCTGCCGGTGCTGCCGTTCAGCTCCGACGGCGGTCATGAACGCTGGATGGTGCCCCTGATGCTGGGGGGCAGCATCGTCCTGCCGCACCGCCCGCTGCTGGCACCGGAGGAAGCGCTGGCGCTGATGCGCCGCCACCGCGTCACCAATGCCAGCCTGCCGACCAGCTATGTCCACCAGCTGGCGGAATGGGCCGACCTGACCGGCGAGGCCCCGGACGCCCGGCTGTATTCCTTCGGCGGCGAGGCGATGGCCCCGGCCACCTTCCAGCTGATCACCCGCGCCCTGAAGGCCAGAACCCTGATCAACGGCTACGGCCCGACCGAAACGGTGATGACGCCGATGGTCTGGAAAGTGCCGGCCGGCACCGCGTTTGAGGGCCTGTGCACCCCGATCGGCCGCCCGGTCGGCCTGCGCCGGGCCTATATCCTTGATCCGCAGGGCCTGCCGGTGCCGGTCGGGGTGCCGGGGGAACTGTATATCGGCGGTGACGGCGTCGCCCGGGGCTACATCGGCCTGCCGGAGCAGACCGCCGCCCGCTTCCTGCCCGATCTGCTGCACCCGGAAACGGAGCGGATGTACCGTACCGGTGATCTCGCCCGCTGGCGCGAGGACGGGGCGATTGATTTCCTCGGCCGGGCCGATCAGCAGATCAAGCTGCGCGGCTACCGCATCGAGCTGGGCGAAATTGACTCGGCTCTGAAGGCCCTGCCGGAGGTCGGCGAGGCGGTGACCGTCCTGCGGGACGATCTTGGCGACCCGATGCTGGTCGCCTATGTGGTACCCGCCGCCGGACAGAGCCTTGATGCCGATGCGGTCCGGCTGGCGGTCACCCGGACCCTGCCGGACTACATGGTGCCCGCCGCCGTGGTCAGCCTGGCTGCCCTGCCCCTGACCGCCAACAGCAAGCTGGACCGCAAGGCCCTGCCCGCCCCGCAGCGGGCCGAACGGGTGCTGACCCCGCCGGAAACCCCTTTACAGCAGACCCTGTGCAGCATTCTCGCCGGGGTTCTGGCGCTGGAGGCGGTCGGTCTGGACGAAAACTTCTTCCGCCTCGGCGGCAGTTCCATTCTGGCCCTGAAGGTGCTGGCGCAGGTCCGCCGCCAGCTGCCCAACTGCGACATGGCGATTGTCGATCTGTTCAACCATCCGACCGTGCGTGGCCTGTCGGCGCTGCTGGCGTCGGACACCTCTGACCGCCATCAGGATGTGATCATCCTGCGCTCCGGCGGCACCCGGCCCATGCTGTACTGCTTCCCCGGCCTGCTGGTCTCGACCCGCGAATACCAGAAGCTGATCGACTATCTCGGTCCCGATCAGCCCGCCACCGGTTTCATCTGCTACACGCTGGCGGAGGACAAGAAACAGAACGTTTCGGTGGCGGACATAACCGCCCGCTATGCTGACTACATCCGTCGGCACAGCCGGGGGCAGTCGGTCACCTTCCTCGGCTGGTCGTGGGGCGGACTGCTGGCCTACGAAGCCGCCTGCCAGCTGAAAGACGAGGTCGATGTGCGGATGATCGGCATGATCGACGTCTGCGACATGGACACCGACTTCGCCATCGGCGCGGTGCCGACCTTCGCCCCCGGCCAGCGCGACGCGGTGGAGGCCCGGGTCCGCGAATGGCTGACCCGCACCGCCATGCGGGCCGAATGGGAACAGCTGTTTGCGGTGATGGACCCGCTGACGGGGGACCAGTTCCTGTCCTTCGTCCTCAACAGCCCCTACGACCTGCCGCTGGACGGCCCGGCGGTCGGCAGCACCGAACACATGTTCTGGGTGCTGATCGACAACGCCCTGATCTTCCGCAGCCACCGGCTGACCCCGCACGAGGTGCCGATCCGGTCCTTCGCTGCCGGAGACACCCTGCACCGGGGGCTGAACCTGATCGACTGGCGGCGCTATTCGTCGCTGACCCCGCCCGCCGAAATCCTGCACGGCACCACCCACCTGCACATTGTCGGCATGACCGCCTTCCACAGCCGCTTTGCCCGCTGCCTCGACACCGTGGCGGCGGAACTGGCCGCAAGAGGCCGTTAAGGCCCCCCCTGACGGCGACGGGGCTGAACCGCAGCCCCCGCCATTCGTCTCTCTCCTGACACCGTCTCAAAAGGATCTCCGCAATGTCTGCCTCTTCCCTGCTTGATCTGGCGGGTATCGGCTGCGGCCCGTTCACCCTGAGTGTCGCCGCCCATCTCGACCGCCTGCCGGAGGTGTCCGCCGCCTTCTTCGACCGCCGCCCGGCCTTCTCGTGGCATCCCGGCATGATGCTGCCCGGCGTCGAACTCCAGAACTCCTGCCTGAAGGATCTGGTCTCCGCCGCCGACCCGACCAACCCGTGGTCGTTCCTGTCCTATCTGGTCAGCCAGAAGCGTTTCTATGCTTTCCTGAACTGCGAATTCGACGCCGTCTACCGCAAGGAAACCGCCGGATATTTCAAATGGGTGGCCAACGGGCTGCCGTCGCTGAACTTCGGCCATGACGTGCGGGAGGTCAGCTTCAGTGACGGGGCCTTCACCCTGCGCATGACCGGCCCGGACGGCACCGACATCACCCGCCAGTCCCGCAACCTGTCCGTCGGCGTCGGTGTCACCCCGTGGGCCCCGGACTGCGCCCGCCGCCACCTTGGCCCCACCTGCGTCCATGCCAGCCAGATTGCGGTGACACCGGAGATCCTGTCCGCCCGCCGCATCGCCATCATCGGCGGCGGTCAGTCGGGCTGCGAGGTGTTTCAGGCCCTGCTGAACCGCGACATGACCGCCGAGGACGAAGTGGTATGGATCAGCCGCCGCCCGACCTTCGAGCCAATCGACGCCTCCCCCTTCACCAACGAGTATTTCTCGCCGACCTACAGCGACCTGTTCCACGGCCTGCCCGCCTTCCGGAAAGGGGAGAAACTGGAGCAGCAGAAACTCGCCAGCGACGGGGCGTCACTGTCGACGCTGAAGGCGATCTACCGCCGCCTGTACGAGCTGAAACATCTGGACGGCAACCCGGCCCGCCTGCGCCTGCTGCCCAACCGTACCCTGACCGCGATGGATCACGGCAACGGTCAGTACCAGCTGCACACCACCAATGCCTTTGACGGGGGCAGCGATGTCTTCACCGCCGATGTGGTGATCCTTGCCACCGGCTACCACACCGCCATGCCGGAGTGCCTTGCCCCCCTGTCCCGGCGCATCCGCCTGACCGACAGCGGCCAGTATTGCCTGAACCGCGATTATTCAGTGGACTGGGACGGTCCGGCGGCCAACCGCCTGTTCGCCCTGAATGCCAGCCGCCACAGCCACGGCATCGTTGACCCGCAGCTGTCGATTGCCGCCTGGCGCTCGGCGGAGATCGTCAACGCCCTGCTGGGACGCAATCACTTTGACCTGACCCTGCCGCCGTCGATGGTGGAATGGGCCAGTGGCCACACTGCCGCCCTGCGGATTGCCGCCGAATAAGATGCGGCGCCTTCTGACCCTTCTGTGCGTGCTGATCTGCTCCGGCTGGGCTCTCCCGGCCGGAGCAGACGGCCTGCCCGCCCCGGCCCGCCGGATCGTCACCCTCGACTGGGGGGTGGCGGAAACGCTGGTCGCCCTTGGCGCGCCCCCGGCCGGGGTGCCCGATATCAGGGGTTATGCCGACTGGGTGGCTGACCCGCCCCTGCCCGCCGGAACGGTCAATCTGGGGTCGCGCTTTGAACCCAATCTGGAACTGATCCGCAGCCTGAAGCCGGACCTGATCATCCTGATCCCGTTCCAGAGCGGACTGGAGCCCCTGCTGCGGCGGATCGCCCCGACCCTGACCCTGAGCGTGCATCAGGGGGTCGGCCAGCCCTATGCCGCCGCACAGGAGGCAACCCGCACCCTCGGGCGGCTGACCGGACGGGAGGCCGAGGCCGAGGCCCTGATCACCCGCACCGAGACCATCCTGTCGGACAGCCGCGCCCGCTTTGCGGTGGCACCGCCGCCGCCGGTGCTGGTGTCTGCCGTGGCCGATGCCCATCATCTGTGGGTGTTCGGGCAGGGCAGCCTGTACGGCGACCTGCTGGGGCGGCTGGGTCTGCGCAACGGCTGGACCGAACCGGTTTCTGACTGGGGATTTTCCGCAGTCGGGGCTGACCGGCTGGCCGAAGCCGGGGACAGCACCTTTGTCACCCTGCGCCCCCTGCCCCCGGACTACGAAACCGGCCTGACCCAAAGCCCGCTGTGGCAGGCCCTGCCGTTCGTGCAGGCCGGGCGGGTCACTGTTCTGCCTCCGGTGCTGATGTTCGGCATGCTGCCGTCCTCGGCCCGGTTTGCCACCCTGCTGGCTGATGCACTGGTGCCCCGATGACCCTGCTCCCCTCCGCCCTCCCCCGCCCGGCCCTGCTGTGCCTGCTGCTGTTTGCCGCCACCGGCGGTATGAGTGTTGTGGCCCTTCAGCCGCTGCTGGCTGACTCCCGCCCCTTAAGTGCCCTGCTGCTGTGGCAGGGGGCGGTTCCGCGTCTGGCCTCAGCGCTGGTCTGCGGCTATGCCCTCGGGCTGTCCGGGGCGCTGTTCCAGCACATCCTGCGCAACCGGCTGGCCTCCCCCGATACGGTCGGGGCGGCAGGCGGCGCGCAGCTGGCCCTGGCCCTGACCCTGCTGTTTGCCCCCGGCCTGCTGACCGGCGGACGGTTCTTCGTCGCCTTTGCCGGATCCGCTGCGGCGGTGGCGGCGGTGCTGGCCCTCAGCTGGCGGCGGCGGCTGGACCCGATGCCGCTGGTGCTGTCCGGGCTGGTGGTCACCCTGTATACCGGTGCCGTCTCGGCGGCGCTGATTCTGGTCAACGACGGCTATCTGGCCAGCCTGTTCCTGTGGGGCAGCGGGTCGCTGGTCCAGACCGACTGGTCCCTGCCACAGGCGCTGACACCGCTGGTGGTGGTCTGCACCGTTCTGGTCTGGCTGCTGCTACGCCCGCTGTCGCTGCTGGATCTGGGCGATGAGGCCGCCCGCAGCCTCGGAGTGCCGCTGACGCTGATCCGCCTTGCCGCCCTGACGCTGGCCGTCACCCTGTCCGCCGCCGTGGTCGCCAAGGCCGGGGTCCTCGGGTTCGTCGGACTGGCCGGTCCGGCGCTGGCTTTTGTGTCCGGGGCACGGACCCTGCGCCAGTCACTGCTGTGGTCGCCCCTGCTGGCCACCGCTCTGCTCGGCCTGACCGACCAGAGCGTTGCCGTCGCCGGACGCTTTGTCCCCGACCTGCTGCCGACCGGTGCCGCCACCGCCGTCTTCGGGGCCCCGTTGATCCTGATGCTGGTCCGCACCCTGCGGACCGATCCGGCCCGCCTGACCGCCCCGCCCCCCCAGACCCGGCACCGCCTGCCAACCAGACACCCCGGCCGCTGGCTGCTGGCCCTTGGCGGGCTGACACTGCTGCTGGCGCTGACCGCCCTCAGCCTCGGGCGGGGGCCGGACGGCTGGGCTCTGGCGGTGGGGCCGGACTTTACCGACCTGCTGCCGTGGCGCTTGCCCCGGGTGCTGGCCGCCGCCGCTGCCGGGCTGATGCTGGCGCTGGCCGGGACCATGCTGCAACGCCTGACCGGCAATCCGCTGGCCGGGCCGGAAGTGCTGGGGGTCACCTCCGGGGCTGCCATGGGCATGCTGATCAGCCTCTATGCCTTTCCGGCAGCAACCGGCGGCTTTCAGACCGGTTTTGCGGCGCTGGGGGCGCTGGGGGTGCTGCTGGCCCTGCTGTGGCTGAACCGCCGCGACGGCGGCAGCACCGACCGTATCCTGCTGGCCGGCATTGCCGTCGGGGCCCTGTTTGATGCCCTGACCTCGATCCTGACCGCCGATGGCGACCCCCGCGCCGTTGCCCTGCTCAACTGGACCATGGGGTCCACCTACCGGGTGGAGATGCCCGATGCCCTGCTGACCGGCGGAATTGCGCTGGCACTGGCCGCCGTGACGCCGCTGTGCATCCGCTGGCTGGATCTGCTGCCGCTGGGGCCGGAGGCGGCCCGCAGCCTTGGCCTGAACCTTCAGGCGGTGCGTCTGCGCCTGCTGGTGCTGACCGCCGCCCTGTCCGCCGCCGCCACCCTGGTGATCGGCCCGCTGAGCTTCATCGGCCTGATGGCCCCGCATCTGGCCCGGCTGCCGGGGCTGCTGTCGGCCCGCACCCAGCTGGCCGGGGCCGCCCTGTCCGGGGCCGGGCTGATGCTGGCCGCCGACTGGATCAGCCGGGTGGCGGTGTTTCCGTTCCAGATTCCTGCCGGGCTGACCGCCACCCTGATCGGGGCGCCGTTGGTCCTGCTTCTCATCAGCCGGGAGTAGCCAGCCATGCAGCCTGCCTGCACCAGCCAGCCCGAGACCCTCAACCTGATGCTGGACCAGCGGATGACCGGATACCTGTCCGGCTGCCGCACCGTGCGGTTCTGCGCCCCCGCCGCCCTGCCGGAGCAGACCGCCACCTGCATCCCGGCCGATCACCTGCTGGATCCCGATGTCATCAACGCCCTGATCGACCGCTACGCCGCCACGCATACGGAAGGGACCGACCGCCGGGGTCTGGCCTCGATCTGGGCGCAGTATTTCTTCGGCGTCCTGCTGCCGCCGCTGGCGATTGCGGTGCTGACCGCCGATGCCCCGGCGGCCGCTGATCCGGCGCTGTGGCGGATGCATCTGTCGGCAGACGGTCTGCCGGAACGCTTTGACATCGCCTGTGCCGCCCCGGCTGTCCCCACCGACCTTGCCGCCTTCGAGACAGTGATTGCGCCCCTGCTGGACAGCCTGCACCGGGCCACCCGCCTGTCGCGGCGGGTGCTGTGGAACAGTGTCGGCAACGTGCTGGAATGGGGCCTGACCGAACAGGCGAAGGAAGCCCCGGCCCTGTCGGCCCGGCTACGCCCGGCGCTGGACCTGTTCGCGCAGGAACGCCTGTCGCCTGATCATCCCAACCCGCTGTACCGCCCGGTCGCCTATGTCGAAGACCAGCGGATCCGCACGGTCTGCTGCCTGCGCAACCGCCTGCCGGAGCTGGGCAACTGCGGCAACTGCCCGCTGACCCATGCCGAGATGCTGAAGGGATAAGGCGGTCCCTCCTCGCCCTGTTTTTCGTCCACACTCCCCGGATATCCCCATGACCCATCTGTCTCCCCCTCTTCCGCACCCGGATTTCACCGCCGCGCGGGAAATCCTGTTTGCCCGCACCGACTACGCCACCAACGCCGCCGCCCCGCCGATCTTCCAGACCTCGCTGTTCAGCTTTGACACCTACGAGGACATGGCCGCCGTCTTCGCCGGAGAGCCGCGTCTGGTCTACAGCCGGGGGGACAACCCGACGGTCATGGAATTCGAAAGCCTGACCGCCGCGCTGGAAGGGGCCGAGGCCGGGCGGGCCTTTTCCAGCGGCATGGCCGCCATCGCCGCCGTGGTGATGGCCTTTGTTCAGGCCGGAGACCGCGTGGTGACGGTCCGCAATGTCTATGGCGACGCCTTCAAGCTGTTTGAGAAACTTCTGGTGCCGCTGGGGGTCCGCTTCGATTACATCGACGGCACCGATCCGGAGGCGGTCGCCGCCGCCCTGCCCGGGGCCAGACTGCTGTATCTGGAAAACCCCACCACCCTGACATTTGAGGAACAGGACCTGTCAGCCCTGACCGCACTGGCGCGGCAGCACGGTGTGATCACCGCCATCGACAATTCGTGGGCCACCCCGCTGTACCAGCAGCCGGTGCGCCATGGGGTGGATCTGGTGATCCATGCCGCTTCCAAATACCTCGGCGGCTACAGCGACACCGTCGCCGGGGTGGTGGTCGGCCGCAAGGAGCTGATCGACCGCATCAACGGCCTGACCTATCCCTACCTCGGGGCCAAACTGTCACCGTTCGAGGCCTTTCTGCTGACCCGGGGCCTGCGCAGCCTGCCACTGCGGATGCCGCTGCACATGGCGGGCGGGCTGGAGATTGCCGCCCGCCTTGCCGCCCATGATGACGTGGAACAGGTGTTCCACCCCGGCCTGCGCCCCGGCGGAGCCAACCGCAGCCTGACCGGTTTCGGCGGGGTGTTTTCTTTTGAGGTCAGCCCGGCCATTGATGTCCCGCGTTTTGCCAATGCCCTGCGCCATATCCGGCTGGGGGTCAGCTGGGGCGGACCGGAAAGCCTGCTGGTCCCCCTGAAGGTGGCGGTGCCGGCCACTCCGTCCACCGTGCCCAATCCCTTCTCCCGCTTCGGGATCAGTCCGCGCCTGATCCGGCTGGCGGTCGGGCTGGAACCGGTGGAAAGCCTGTGGGAGGACCTGTCCACCGCCCTGACAGCCGCCCGGATCTGAGACACCGCTGTTTCCCCGAAAGAAAACCCCCGCCGGAGCGATCCGGCGGGGGTTTCTGTGTCTCCTGACCGGATTACCAGCTCAGGGTCAGCGACGACATCACCGTCCGGCCATCCCCGTAGTAGCAGGTGCCGTAATAGCAGGTGGTGGTGTATTCCTTATCAAACAGGTTGCTGGCGGTCAGCGACAGCTTGACGTTTTCCTGCACCTGATAATGGACCGCAGCGTCATAGACGGCATAGCTCTTGTTGGTATCTTTCAGGCCACTGGCATTCAGATTGACGTTGTTGCCGACAAAACGGCCACCGCCGCCGACAGACAGCCCCTTCAGGGCGCTGACAGCCGTGCCGACGTCATAATCCAGCCAGCCGGACACCATATGCTGCGGCACCAGATCCGGACGGGCCCCGACCTTTGAGGCATCGTTGTCCTTGGTGACCTCGCCATGCTGGAACGTATAGCTTGCCATGGCGGTCACGCCCGGCAGCACCTGCGTCCGGCCTTCCAGCTCCAGACCCTTGATGTTGATTTCGCCGGTCTGGTTATAGCGCCCGGACACCGGATCGGACGACACCACGTTGGTCTGGGTCAGATCATAGGCGGCCAGCGTCACCAGCGTGTTGCTGGACGGCGGCGCATATTTGATCCCCGCCTCGTACTGGCGGCCCTTGGTCGGCTCTGCCTTCAGCGGATTGCCCGACACATCGCGGTAGCCATACAGCGCCGCCACCGTCACCGGATCGAAGGATTCCGAATAGCTGACATAAGGGGCGAAGCCATTGCTGAACAGATACGACAGCCCGGCCCGGCCACTGAAGGCAGAATCGGAAATGGTGTCAGACGGCCGGGAGCCGCTGGCATAATCCACCGCCGAAACGTTGGTCCGCACCGCATCGTACCGCCCGCCGAGGGTCAGCAGCCAGTGGTCATCCACCTTCAGCTGGTTCTGCCCGTACAGGCCGACGCTGCTCTGGCGGGCCTTGACGTACTGGTCAGAGATCGTTGCCGCCTGGAGGCTGCCAGCGGCGGCCCCGCTGCCGGTGGCCGAGACATTGAAGACGGAATTGACGTTGCCGCGCCAGGTCCGTTCAGTGCCGGAGGCAATCCGGTAATCAATCCCGACCAGCGCCTGATTTTTCAGCCCCTTGCCGGCCCAGTCATGGGTGACATTGGTATCCAGCGCCAGCGAGCGGGTCTGACCGTCGATCCCGAAGTAATAGCGGTCCATCTGATCGGTTCCGGCATCGTAGCTCGTCAGGGCCAGCGCCATGGAATCGGAATTGATGTAGCTGAAGCGCGCCCCCTGATGGACCGCCCACGCATCATTGAAGCGGTGGCCCACCTCGTACCCGATGCTGGCCTGCTCGGTCTCGAAGGTATCATATTTGGAATCACCCAGCTGGACATCACGCCCGATCCGCCCGACCAGAGCCTGCGGCACCCCGAAGGGGGACATGCTTTCCACCTTCTGGTACTGCGACAGCACCGTCACCTTGGTGCGGTCATTGGGTGCCCAGGTGATGGCCGGGGCAAAGACGGCGCGGTTGTTTTCGCTGTCCTTCACCTGCGTCTCACCATCCCGGCCCAGCGCGGTCAGGCGGTAGGAGAAGTCGGTGCCCTCAATTTTACCGCCGAGATCCGCCGTCGCCTGCTTGGTGTTGAAGCTGCCATAGCCGATGCTCAGCTCGTGCAGCGGGTCCGTGGTCGGGCGCTTGGTGGTGGCATTGATCATCCCGCCCGGCTTGTTCAGTCCGAACAGGGTGGAGGTGGAGCCCTTGAACACTTCCAGCCGTTCCAGCATGAACGGATCAATACGGGCAAGGGTAAAGTCGGTCAGCGACCGTTCTGACAGACCATCGCGGTAAACACCGCGCTGACCATGGTCAAAGCCACGGATCACGAACTGCTGGAAGCGGTCATCCTGCCCCCAGGCATCGGCAAAGACCCCGGCGGTATAGGCCACCGCCCCTTCCAGATCGGTCGGCCCACGGGTTTCCAGCTCCTTCTGGGTGATCACCGTGACCGCCTGCGGCACTTCCGTCACCGGCACCTTGGTCTTGGTCCCGGTGCTGCCTTCCGTCGCCACCCATGTGGTGCTGTCATCCCCGGTCACCGCCGTCCCGGTCACCGACAGGGGTGCCAGCTGGGCAGGGGCCTGCTGCGCCAGCGCCACCGGGGCAGACAGGGCAACAGCGCTGGTCCCGGCCAGAAGGGCCTGAAAAAGCGGCCGCATCCGGCGGGCCTGACGGGAGGAAGGAGGGGGCAGGGTCGGAGACATCCGGGTCACCTCGTCGTAATCCGTTGGGAGAAAAGTTGTTCCCTGTTCTGACGAGCGACGGCGTCAACAATTCAATAAATGAGAATGATTTTCATTATTGAATCTTCCCGACAGCTGTGCGTAGAGTTCGCCCGGCCCGGCAGTTCCCTATGCGGGCTAAAACCCATTCATCACTCTTTCAGGATGTAAAGATCATGACCTTCCGAAGCCTGTCCCGGACCGCCAGCCACGCCTTCGTTCTGACTGCATCCGGGTTCCGACGTCATGATGGCCACCGATCGCTCGCGTAACGCTGCCTGCGCCCCGCTGCTGGACCGTGCCGCCCGCCTGCGCCCGACACTGCTGCGCATCGCCCGCCGCCGGACCGGCTGCCCCTACCGCGCCGAAGATGTGGTTCAGGACGTTTTCCTGAAGCTGCTCCAGACTCCAGCCAAAGAAGCCGATGGCATCACCGATGCCTATATCCGCCGGATGGTCAGCAATCTGGCGATTGACCGCTGTCGGCGCTGCACCCTGGAACGGACGCTGTTTGCGTCCCTCGATGATCCCGACATCACTCCGCCCTGCCAGACCGCCACCGCCGAAACCCGGCTGGTGTCGAACGATGGGCTGCGCCGGGTTGCCCGGGAACTGCGGGGCCTGCCCGACCGGGACCGGCGGATTTTTCTGCTGCACCGGCTGGATGGCATCCCCCAGAAAGACATCGCCGACAGCCACCGTCTGTCGCGGGCCTCGGTCTGCGGCATCATCCGCAAGGCCCACGACCGCTGCGCTCAGGCGGCCGGTGTGTCCGGGACGGGACGGGAGGGCGCGGCATGAGTCACCCGCAGCATCCCCTGACACCGGATCCCCTGACACCGCATCCCTTGACACCGGGTTCCCCCTCCGGCCAGATCAGGCTTCCCCCAGATCCGCCGGTGCCGGAGACCTGTCATGGACCCCCTGTCCGCCGTTATGGCCTTTACCCTCGCTGCCGGGCTGCTGACCGTCACCCCCGGCCTCGACACCGCACTGGTGCTGCGCACCGCAGCGGTTGAGGGGCCGCGTCAGGCCCTGCTGGCAGGAACCGGGATCACCCTCGGCGTTCTGGTATGGGGCCTGATCGCCGCCCTCGGACTCGGCGCGGTGCTGGCGGTATCGGAACTCGCCTACCGGGGCATTCAGATCGCCGGGGCGGTCTATCTGCTGTGGCTGGGGGCCCAGATGCTACGCACGGCTCTGCGGCGGTCGGCGGCCCTGCCGGTGGCGGAAACCGTCGCCCCGGCCACCCGCGTCAACTGGTTCTGGCGTGGGCTGGTCACCAATGTCCTCAACCCGAAGGTCGGGGTGTTTTACGTCAGCTTCCTGCCGCAGTTCCTGCCCGCCGACATGGCCACCGGTCTGCCGTCCATCGGCTTCAGCGTCCTTCTGGCCGGGATTCACGGGCTGCTCAGCCTGCTGTGGTTCGCCGCGCTGACGCTGGCCACCCGCCCGCTGTCGGCGCTGCTGCGCCGCCCGGCGGTGCTGCGGGGTCTGGATGGCCTCACCGGCAGCGTGCTGATTGCCTTCGGCCTGCGCCTGCTGGCAGAACGGCGCGGCTGAGCGTTCCCCCCTTTCGCCGGGGCAGGCGGCATCCCCATATCAAGGGGGTTGTTCTCCCAGACCGGAACCGCCCCTGTGACAGACATCCGCCCGGCCCCGCGCACCGCTGACGGCCGGTTCACCAATACCACGCCGCGCCCGCCCTCTGTTTCCGGCGGGCCGGACCTGAAACTGATCTGGACGCTGCTGTTCAATCCACCGCCGGAAACCCGCCCGGACCGGCCCATCCCGGTCCAGCCCCTGACCCGCGCCGATCTGGACGCCGCCCCCGACGCCAGCCTGTACCGGCTGGGTCACTCCACCATTCTGATGAAGCTGAACGGTGGCTGGTGGCTGACCGACCCGGTGTTCTGTGAGCGCGCGTTTCCGGTGCAGTTCATGGGGCCGAAGCGGTTTCACGCCCCGCCGGTCACCCTGACCGATCTGCCTCCCCTGCGCGGGGTCATTCTGTCGCATGACCATTATGACCATCTGGACCATGCCGCCGTGACGGCGCTGGCCCGGATTACCGATCTGTTCCTGTGTCCGCTGGGGGTGGGGGACCGCCTGACCGGCTGGGGTATCGCGGCGGAGAGAGTCAGACAGTTCGACTGGGGACAGGGGATCACCACCGGGGGTCTGCGCCTGACCGCCACCCCGGCCCAGCACTTTTCCGGCCGCAGCCTGAAAGACGGCAACCGCACCCTGTGGTGTTCCTGGGTGATCGAGACTGGCCGTCACCGCCTGTTCTTCAGCGGCGACAGCGGATATTTCGATGGCTTTACCGCCATCGGCCGCCAGTTTGGACCGTTTGATCTGACGATGCTGGAAACCGGGGCCTATGACGTGCGCTGGCCTTACGTCCACATGCACCCGGACCAGACCGTACAGGCCCACCACGATCTGCGCGGCCGCTGGCTCCTGCCGATCCACAACGGCACCTTTTCGCTCGCCCTGCACGGCTGGCAGGATCCGTTCGAGCGGGTGGCGACACTGGCCGATCAGCACGGCATCGCCCTGACCACCCCGATGATGGGGGAACGTCTGGACCTGACGGCCCCGCACCGTGGGCGGGCGTGGTGGCGGACGGACTGAAAAACAGACCCTGCCAGAGTCTCCCCGGTGCTCCCCGACCGGCCCTTAAGGCTGGTCGAAGTCCACCACCATCCGCTCAGACGCCGGGCGGGTCTGGCAGGTCAGCACATAACCCGCCTCCACCTCTTCCGGCTCCAGCCCCCAGTTCTGATCCATCACCGCCTGCCCTTCCACCACTTTGGCGCGGCAGGTGGCGCAGACCCCGCCCTTGCAGGCGAACGGCAGATCCAGCCCGGCATCCTGCCCGGCATCCAGCACATAATCGCCGCGCGGCATGTCAAAGTCCCAGCGGTCGCCATCCATGATGACGGTGACATGCGACACCGCGCCGGAGGCCGCCGCCTTCCGGCGGGTTTCCTCCCGCGTCGGCCCACCGGCCACCTTCGATGCGCCGGGGGCGGTGAACAGCTCGGCATGAATCCGCCCGGCCTCAACCCCGCCACCGGCCAGTGCCGCCTTCACATCCTCGACCATCCCTTCCGGCCCGCAGAGGTAAAACCCCTCCACCGCCGGGGCATCAAGCAGCACCCTCAGCAGCTCCGCCACCTTGGCGCGGTCGATCCGGCCATTGAACAGATCCACCTCCTGCCGCTCCCGCGACAGCACATGGAACACCCGCAGCCGCCCCATGTAGCGGTTCTTCAGGTCTTCCAGTTCCTCGCGGAACATGATGCTCTGGCTGTTGCGGTTGCCATAGAACAGGGTGACATCGCTGCCCGGCTCCCGCGACAGCAGGGACTTCAGGATCGCCAGCACCGGGGTAATCCCCGACCCGGCGGCAAACAGCACATAAGAGGCCGCCCGCAGCGGATCCGGGGTGATACCAAAGCGTCCGGCCGGTTCCATCACCTGCACGGTATCCCCGGCCTTCAGTTGGGTGGTGGCCCAGGTGGAAAACACCCCGCCCGGAATCGCCTTGACCGCCACCCGCAGCTCGCCGTCATCGGCCCCGGAACAGATAGAATAGCTGCGGCGGACATCGGCCCCGTCGAACTCACGGCGCAGGGTCAGGTATTGCCCCGGAACGTAGCGGAACTGATCCGCCAGATCCGCCGGAACATCAAAAACGATCGACACCGCGTCTTCGGTTTCGGGACGGACGCTCTGCACCCGCAGGGCATGAAAATGGGCCATGATCCAGCAATCCTTGCTGTCAGATGCACTTGAAATAGTCGAAGGGCTCGCGGCAGTCGCGGCAGCGCCACAGCGCCTTGCAGGCGGTGGAGCCAAACTCCGACAGTTGTTCGGTCTGGGCCGATCCGCAGTGCGGGCAGGTCACCTGCGCCGGATGGCCCAGCAGGGCAGAACGCCCGCTGCCTTCCGGCGGGGCAATCCCGGCTTCACGCAGGCGCTGCCGACCGGTCTCGGTGATCCAGTCGGTGGTCCACGCCGGGGCCAGCACCCGCCGGATCACCACCTCGGCAAACCCGGCGGAGCGCAGGGCGGTCTCCGCATCCAGCTCGATCACCGACACCGCCGGACAGCCGGAATAGGTCGGGGTCAGGTCGGCGCTGACCCGGGTCCCCTCTGCCGCCACCGCCCGCACCACGCCGAGATCGACGATCGACAGCAGCGGAATTTCCGGGTCCGGCACCGCGCACAGCGCCTGCCACGCCCGGTCAAGGGCGACCTGATCCCCGCTGAGGACCGGCGTCACCATTGGCTGCCCGGGTAGGCGCGCTGCATCCACTGCATTTCCGCCAGCAGGAAACCAAGGTGTTCACTGTGGTCACCGCGCCGTCCGCCGACCGGCTGCCAGCCATCCACCGGGCGGGTCAGCGTGGCCTCGGTCAGGGCTTCGTCAATCCGGGCCTCAACCCCGGCCCGCAGGGCTTCGCGGTCCACCGCCACTCCGGCCGCGACCAGCCGCTGTTCCGCCGCGTCCATCTCAAACAGCTCATGCAGGAACGGCCACATCTCTTCCAGCCCGGCCTGCATGCGGTCATGGCTTTCGGCGGTACCATCCCCCAGCCGCACCAGCCAGTCGCGGCTGAAGCGCAGGTGATAGGTGCTTTCCTTCACCGCCTTGGCGGCCACGGCGGCCAGTGTGGCATCCGACGACCGGGTCAGGGCCGCCATGAACGCCACGTCAAAGGCATCAAACAGAAACTGGCGGGCGATGGTACAGGCGTAATCGCCATTCGGCTGTTCCACCAGCAGCGCGTTGCTGAAACCGCCGACATCGCGCAGGAAGGCAAGGGCATCCTCATCCCGGCCTTTGCCCTCCACCTCCCCGGCATAGGTCAGGAAGGTGCGGGCCCGCCCGAACAGATCGAGCGAGGTGTTCATCAGGGCAATGTCCAGCTCCATTTCCGGCGACCGGGCGCACCATTCGCCCAGACGCTGGCCAAGGATCAGGCTGTCATCGCCCAGACGCAGGGCGTAGCGGAACAGGTCTTCGGTGTGTGCGGCAGTCATTCCTCCGGCCCCTTACATATGCCCGACGTCGTCGGGGATGTCATAGAAGGTCGGATGGCGGTAAACCTTGTCATCCGCCGGTTCAAACAGGCTGTCCTTGTCCGCCGGGTCGGAAGCGACAATGGCGCTGGCCGGAACCACCCACAGGCTGACGCCTTCGCTGCGGCGGGTATACAGATCGCGCGCATTGGCAATCGCCATTTCGGCATCGGCGGCGTGGACGCTGCCGACATGCTTATGGGACAGCCCGGCCTTGCCGCGCACGAACACTTCCCACAGCGGCCAGTTCACTTTGCTCATGGTATCCTCGATATATCCTGTCGGTCCGGCAGAACCGGGCCCTGATCTCTGGTCCGGTGGGGATTACGCGGCCTTGACGGCGGCGGCCTGACGGGCCTTCTGCTTTTCGGCATAGGCGCTGGCGGCCTCGCGCACCCACGCTCCATCGGCAAAGGTCTTGTTGCGGAAGGCCATGCGCTGGCGGTTACAGGGGCCATGGCCCTTCAGCACCGCCTGAAATTCGTCCCACGGCAGCGCGCCGAAATCGTAATGGCCACGCTCTTCATTCCACTTCAGATCCGGGTCCGGCAGGGTCAGGCCGAGGAATTCCGCCTGCGGCACGGTCATATCGACAAAGCGCTGCCGCAGGTCATCGTTGGAATGACGCTTGATCTTCCACTTCATCGACTGGGCGGAATTCGGCGACTGATCATCCGGCGGCCCGAACATCAGCAGCGACGGGATCCACCAGCGGTTCAGGGCCTCCTGCGCCATCTGCTTCTGCTCCGGCGTGCCCTGAGCCAGCGCCATCATGATTTCGTAGCCCTGCCGCTGATGGAAGCTTTCTTCCTTACAGACGCGGACCATGGCGCGGGCATAGGGGCCGTAGGAGGTGCGGCACAGCGGCACCTGATTGCAGATTGCCGCCCCGTCAACCAGCCAGCCGATGGCACCGATATCGGCCCAGCTCGGGGTCGGATAGTTGAAGATCGACGAATACTTGGCCTTCCCGCTCAGCAGGTCGGCCACCATGTCATCGCGCGAGGCACCAAGGGTCTCGGCGGCGCTGTACAGGTACAGGCCATGTCCGGCCTCGTCCTGCACCTTGGCGATCAGGGCGACCTTGCGGCGCAGGCTGGGGGCGCGGGTGATCCAGTTGCCCTCCGGCTGCATGCCGATGATCTCGGAATGGGCATGCTGCGAAATCTGACGGATCAGGGTGCGGCGGTAGGCCTCGGGCATCCAGTCCCGTGGCTCAATTTTCCGCTCGGCATCAATCCAGTCCTGAAACCGCCGGTCAAGGCTGACGGGGGTCTCGGCAGTGTCGGCGACGGTCTGGCTCACCTTGGGTCTCCCTCGGGTCATACGGCCCCGGCTCAACCGGGCAATCCGCAGATACACCTGCTCTCCGGCAGGCTCGCTCTCTGGAATAAATATAATTCATTTTTTGAGCCATTCCAGAAAAAAGTGAACCATATCTCTCCGGTCATACCCACAAAATCAGGATGGTCGGATCACAAAAGTTTCGAGAAAGCAAAAATATACTGATTATATTCAATATATTAGAGGATGAAAAGCTGACCATCTCACCCGCATGAATCATGATACGATGGACAGGTTATTGTTGCACTGCACCGCCACACCTCGACCGCATCAGGAACATTGGATCCAACTACGGCTTGTGCCGGGCCGCCGGGACGATTAAACCTGTGGCTGACCCGGCGGAACCCCGCGGGTCGACTCCGTTTTTCCCGTTCCAGCGAGGACTCCCATGGCTATTACCCGTATCGATGTCGGCCCGCGCATGTCCGAAGCCGTGATTCACGGCAACACCGTCTATCTGGCGGGCCAGGTCGGCGAACCGGGTGCCAGCATCACCGATCAGACCAAGCAGGTTCTGGCCGCCATTGATGCCCTGCTGGCCAAGGCCGGCACCGACAAGACCAAGATCCTGATGGCCCAGATCTGGCTGGCCGACATCGCCGACTTCGCCGCCATGAACGCGGTGTGGGATTCCTGGGTTCCGCAGGGCCACACCCCGGCCCGCGCCACCGGTGAATCCAAGCTGGCCGCGCCGGAATATAAGGTGGAAATCATCATCACCGCCGCCATCGACTGATCCCGTTTCACCGGGATACCCGACAAAAGCGCTGCCGCCTGCTGACGGCAGCGCTTTTTTATTCCTCTGACAGAACAGACTGATCCGATCCGCGCCCCCTGCCGTAACAACAGGAAAGGAGGCACGTCATGACAGTCTTTTCCCTGCGTCAGAGCGAACAGGCCGCCCGCATTCTTGGCTATGCCGGAGTGATTCCGTTTGTCGCGCTTGCCGGGCTGGCATGGTTGAGCACCACGGTCGGCTTTGGCGGCGTCCGCCCGGCCATGCTGGCTGCCGTTGCCGCTTATGGTGCGGTGATCCTGTCCTTTCTCGGCGCTGTCCACTGGGGGCGGATCATCTCCACCCCGCGGGAAGACCCGCTCGGCAGCCTGTGGCTTCTTGCCTCCGTCATTCCCTCGCTGATCGGCTGGGCCGCCCTGCTGCTGCCGCCGTCCGCCGGGGTCCCCCTGCTTCTGGCAGGCTTTGTTCTGGCCTGGGACGGCGACCGCCGCGCCACTGCCAGCGGGCTGCTGCCCGCATGGTACGGTGCCCTGCGCACCCGCCTCAGCCTGCTTGTCGGATCCAGCCTGATTTTTGTCTGGCCCCTGACCCTGTAACCTCCCCCCATTTTTACTGCGGAGACGGCTGATGAACGCCAACACCCCCACCATTGTGCCCGAAACTCCGTCGGCCTCCGGCCTGCGCCGTCCTGACCGGGCTGAGGCGGAAGCCGCCGTCCGCACCCTGCTGCTGTGGGCCGGGGATGATCCCGACCGCGAAGGCCTGCTCGGCACCCCGGACCGGGTGGCCCGCTCCTACGAGGAATTTTTCAGCGGTTACAGCGTCGATCCGGTCGCCATCCTTCAGCGCACCTTCGAGGAAACCGACGGCTACGACGAAATGGTGCTGCTGCGTGATATCCGGCTGGAATCGCACTGCGAACACCATATGGTCCCGATCATCGGCAAGGCCCATGTCGCCTATCTGCCCGACCGCCGCGTCGTCGGAATCTCCAAGCTGGCGCGGGTGGTCGATGTCTATGCCCACCGCCTCCAGATTCAGGAAAAGCTGACGGCCCAGATTGCCAACGCCATCAATGATGTGTTGCAGCCGAAAGGGGTTGCGGTGGTGATTGAGGCCGCCCATCAGTGCATGACCACCCGGGGCGTTCACAAGCCGGAGGTGTCGATGGTAACCAGCCGCATGCTGGGATCCTTCCGCACCGATGCCGCCCTGCGCAAAGAGTTTCTGTCGCTGATCCGCTGATCCTGCCCCTGACCTGACCCTGCTGTCCCATTTCATCCGTATTAACGACCGAGGTTCCCCATGACCGTCCGGACCCTTGCCTGGCCGTTTCTCGCTACCCTGCCCCGCCACGGTGACCGACTGGTGCGGGCGATCGTCGCCCCCCGGCTGGTCGCCGGGACACTGGAGCTGATCCTGCCGTCAAGGGAGCGTCCGTCGGGGGACCGTCTGGTGTTTTCCGGCACCGAACCCGGGCCGCACGCCGTTCTGGTCCTGCACCGGGTGCGGGCGCTGCGCCGGTTCCTGACCGGCGGAGCCACCGGCTTTGCCGACTCTTACATGGACGGGGACTGGGACACCCCGGACCTGACCACCCTGCTGGAACTGGGGGACCTGAACGACAGCAGCCGCGGCGAAGCCATTTCCGGCAGTCTGCCGGTGCGCCTGCTGCACCGGATCCTGCACCGGCTGAACGACAACAGCCGCCGGGGCAGCCGCCGCAACATTGCCGCCCACTACGATCTGGGCAACGCCTTCTACCGGCGCTGGCTGGATCCGTCGATGACCTATTCCGCCGCCCTGTTTGCTGACGGCGATGCCCCCGGCATGGCCGGTCTGGAACGGGCGCAGGACCGCAAATACCGGGCACTGGCCGACGATATCGGCCTGAAACCGGGGATGACCGTGCTGGAAATCGGCTGCGGCTGGGGCGGGTTTGCTGAAATCGCCGCCCGCGATTACGGTGCCCGCGTCACCTGCCTGACCCTGTCGCAGGAACAGCACGACTGGGCCACCCGGCGGATGGCCGAAGCCGGTCTGTCTGACCGGGTCGAGATCCGCCTTCAGGATTACCGCGACACGGTCGGCACCTTTGACCGCATTGTCTCCATCGAGATGATCGAGGCGGTCGGGGAACGCTGGTGGCCAACCTATTTCTCCACCCTGCGCGACCGGCTGGCCCCCGGCGGCAAGGCCGGGCTTCAGGCCATCACCATCGCCGATGACCGTTTCGAGAGTTACCGCAGCGGCTGTGACTTCATTCAGCGCTATGTGTTTCCCGGTGGCATGCTGCCCAGCCCTGCCGCCCTGACGGCGCAGGCCGGAGCAGTCGGACTGAGCCTGACCACCAGCCGCCGTTTCGGTATGGATTACGAACGGACGCTGGCCCTGTGGGGCGATGCCTTTGCCGCCAGTTGGCCGGACATCGCGCCGCTGGGCTTTGATGCCCGGTTCCGGCGGCTGTGGGACTTTTACATTGCCTATTGCCGGGCCGGGTTCCGCACCGGGGCCATTGATGTCTGCCACGTGGTTCTGGATCGCCCCTGATGCTGCCCCGGGCCCGCCTGACCGCGTATGCCCTGCCCGCGCTGCCTCTGGCCGCCCTCAGCCTTGCCGCCCATGTCCACCTGCCGACGGTCTACGCCGGCGGGATCGGGCTGGCTGCTGCCGGAACCGCCCTGCTGGTCTCCCGGCTGGTGGATGGGGTGGTTGACCCGCTGATCGGGCTGGCCTGTGACCGGGGCCGCCTGCGCCGCCGGGTCTGGATGGCGGCAGCCCTGCCGCTTCTGGCCGTGGCCGGATGGGCCCTGTTCCGCCCCCCGGCAGGGGCAGGAGCCCTCTATCTTGGCCTGTGGTCATCCCTGTTCTATCTGGGCCTGACCGCCCTGCTGGTGCCCTATCAGGCGTGGGGGACGGAACTCAGCCCTGACTACCGCGAGCGGACCCGCATCGCCGGGTGGCGGGAGGCCGCAGCCCTGTGCGGCATGATCGCCGCCCTCGCCCTGCCTGCCGTGCTGGCCCTGCCGGTGGCCGATGCCCTGCGCACTCTGTATCCACCGCTGGTGCTTTTACTGGCGGTCTCTGTCGGGCTGACGGTTCTGGCGGTCCCGGAAATCCGCGCCGCCCCCATCGCCGGAACCGGGGGCCTACGGGTGCTGCTGAACAACCGCCCCTTCCGCCGGTTGCTGGCGGCACAGGGCCTGAATGCGCTGGCCAATGCCCTGCCCGCCACCCTGTTCCTGCTGTTTGTCGGCGACCGTCTCGCCGCCCCGGATCTGTCCGGCCCGCTGCTGCTGGCCTATCTGCTGACCGGGGTGCTGTCGGTGCCGCTGTGGCTGCGGCTGGCGCGGACAGGGGAGAAACACCGCCTGTGGTCGGTCTCGCTGGTGTTGACCGCGCTGGCTTTCCTGCCGGTGGCCTTTCTGGGCAGCGGAGACGGCCCGCTGTTCATCGCCTTCTGCCTGCTGACCGGGGTCGGGCTGGGGGCCGACCTGTGCCTGCCCGCCGCCATGCTGGCCGATGTTACCGATGAGCAGACCGCCCGTACCGGCGACAGCCGGGCCGGACTGTACGTGGCCCTGTGGAGCCTGACCGGCAAGCTGGCACTGGCACTGGCGGTGGGCCTGTCCTTTCCGCTGCTGGAACTGGCCGGATTCCGGCCCGGCAGCGGGCAGGCACCGCTGGCGCTACCCCTGCTCTACGCCGCCGTCCCGGTGGCCCTGAAACTGGCTGCCGCCGGGCTGATCCGCCGCTATCCGCTGGATGCGGTGCGTCAGGCGGCCCTGCGGCAGCAGATGACCATCCCCCGTCCGGAGACACCGCCATGCGCCGGTTAACTGCCCTGCTTTTTCCCGTCCTGCTGTTTCTTTCAGGGTGCACCAGCATGAAACCCGCCGACTTCGCCACCGCCCCGCAAAAACTGGTCCTCGAAGAGTATTTCGCCGGAAAGACCCGGGCCTGGGGCCTGTTCGAGGACCGTTTCGGCACCGTCCGCCGCCAGTTCACCGTCGATATCACCGGCGACTGGAACGGCGAGCGGCTGGTTCTGGACGAAGCCTTCCTCTACAACGACGGCGAGACCGACCGCCGGGTATGGACCATCCGCAAGACGGCGGACGGCCAGTATCTCGGGGAAGCCGGGGATGTGGTCGGTCAGGCCGCCGGGGAAGCCGCCGGGAATGCCCTGAACTGGGCCTACACAATGGACCTGAAGGTCGGGGACGGCACCCTGCGCGTGCGCTTCAACGACTGGATGTTCCTGCAACCGGACAACGTGATCATCAACCGCGCCCGGGTCACCAAGTGGGGGGTGGAGATCGGTCAGGTCACCCTGTTCTTCCGCAAGGGTGACTGAGGCTGAGACAGCCTTCCTGTCGGAGGGAATCGCAGAATTATTTGTAAATGAACGATGTATATTTAATACAAACATCACGGCCCGGTGATTGTTAACGCCCGAACCGTCAGTCCACAGTGCGCCGAGCCCTATCCCGGGCATCGAAGAATCCGGAGCATTGTGTGATGACAGAGCGTATCGGCCTCTCCCGTCGGTCCCTGCTGCGCAGCGGGGCGGCGGTTGCTGCAACCACCGCCGTGGGGACGGTTCTGGGGGCAGGCCTGGGGGCGTTTCCGTTCAAGCCGGCCCTGGCTGTTGCGGCCAGACCGGGCGAAATGAGTGTAATCCCGGGAACTCCCAATCCGACCGGGGGACTGGACCAGCTGTATTGGGTTACCGGTAACCCGCTGGCGGCCCCGGTGACGACGCTGAGCGGGGCCCTGCCCGGCCCGATGCTCAAAGCCGGAGAGAGCCGGACCCTGCGGATTTTCCATTTCAATGACCTGCATACCCACCTGACCCTGCCGCACAAGACCAAAGGGCCGACCCACAAGTTTGCCCAGATGGTGAAGATCATCGACGAGGCGCGGGCCCGGCGGGCAGCGGATGAGGTGATCCTGACCCTGTCCGGGGGCGATGACCACACCGGGTCGGTGTTTGACGAACTGATTGGCTGGTCACCGGAGGAATTTCTGATCGATCCCGGCTATACTGCCTATTCGGCGGCCGGAATTGATATGGCCGCTCTGGGCAACCACGAATTGGATCGGGGCACTGCCGTCCTGCGGGAAGGGTTGCGGCAGAATGCGCGGTTCCCCGTCCTGTCGTCCAACCTCTATGGTTCTCGCACCCTTGTATGGGGGCAGGACTATATGCCCGCTGCGATCGGGGTCCGGAATGGCCTGCGGATTGCGGTCATCGGGCTGACCACCCCGGTGGACAGCCGGGTTGGCACCAAGGAAGACCCCACCCTTGCCGTGGACAGCCCGGCCAAAGCCCTGCGCCACCTGCTGCCCGCCCTGTCAGCCGCCGCGGACTTTACCGTTGTGCTGTCTCACTGCGGGTATGGTCTTGACAGCAACCACGATGGCAAGGCAGGCGCCGACCGGACCCTTGTGGAAGGCGATCTGCTGTTGGCGGAGATCACCGCCGATCTGGCAAAGTCTCCTGCGGTGGTGATTGGCGGGCACACTCATACGGTGCTGAATGCCGATGGACTGGAAGCCCGCAATCTGGTTCGTGGTGTTCCGGTACTACAGGCTGGCGGCCATGGATCGCACCTTGGTGAAGCGGTGTTCCGCATCGGGTCGTCGGGGGCTGTCGCAGCACCGTCGGCGCGCCTGCATACCATCAAGGCACGGGACAACCGGGTCCCCGCCAGCGACCCCAAAGCGGTCGGACTGGAAACCGAAGCCGATTATGATACCGCCTTTGAGGCACAGGTCATTGCGCCCCTTCTGTCCCGTCTGGACAGCCGACTGGCCGCCGTCATCGGCCGCATTGAGGGAGCTCCGGCGATTGATGAGGCTGCCGTTCAGGCCGAACGGTATGTCGGGGAATGCGCTCTGGCCAACTTCCTGACGGACAGCGTGGTGGAACGGTCCAGCCATTTCCCCGGCGGGGGACAGGTCGATGCCGCCCTGTTCAATGCGACGGGGCTGGCAGCGGGCCTGCCGACATCCGGCCCGGTGACGTTCCAGCAGGTTTACGAGGTGAATCCGTTTGCCGATTCCATTCTGATCTGCCAGATGACCGGACGGCAGATTCTGGCAATGCTGACCTCGAACGCCCGCCGGATCGTCCGGCCGGAGGAATTGGCCGGCGGCGGAATTGACGTGACCAAGTATGTGTCCCGCGGCTTCCTGCACTTCTCCGCCGGGCTGCGCTACACCATCGCGCTGGGGGCATCGGTGGCAGAGGCAACGGTTCCGCACGCCAGCATCGGGGAAATCGATCTGCGGGCAAATCCTGACCGCCTGTTCCGCATCGGCATGAACACCTATATCGCCGGAGGCGGGTACGGCGAGGCATGGAACGGCAATCCGATTGGCGGCGGCGTCCCCGGTCAGATCGTCAGCTTCGACATCAAGGCACTGCCCAAACTCGACACCGGACTGGTCTATCGCAATGAGGTCATCGCCCGGATCCGGGAAACCGGCATCATCGCCCCGTCAACCGGTGCCCGCCGCGATGGCCGCTTGCAGGTTATCGCCTGATCTGAACGATCCCTGAAACACAGGCCCGCCGGACCCCGGAACCCGGGGCCCGGCGTCGCCCAACAAGCCCCCCCCGCAAACATCACGGGCTCACGGCCCAGAGCGTTTTAGTCGATTAGAGCATCGAGCCTTTAATCTGATACATATCCTGCATGCTTGAGGTAATTCCAGCATTCGTCGGGAGAGTAGAGATCGCAGATGCTGCCGACG
>NZ_JACIIX010000022.1 GCF_014205675.1 Novispirillum itersonii | reverse complement strand
CCGCCATCATGCGAAAGCTCATCGTCATGGCAAACGCCCTGCTCAAGGCAGGGCGTCCATGGATCCCAAAAAACGCTTGATCAACACGGATACTCCAGCTGTCCCAAAACGGTCTTTACCGAAGGCCGTAATCAAACGGCAGCAGCAGTTCCAGATCCGGACCATCGGCCTGTGGGTTGGGCGGCAGCGGATTGGCCTTCTGCACCGTCTTCACCATCGCTTCATCCAGCAGGTCACTGCCGGTGGACTGGCGGATGCTGACGGAGCGGACCTGACCATCACGGCCCAGCACGATCAGCACCGATCCGCGCCCCTGAATCCCGCGCCGCTGCGCCGCCCGGGGGTAATCCCGGAACTTTTGCAGATGCGCCGAGGCCAGCCCCAGATAATCCGGGCTGGCCGACACCGGTCCCCGCACCTGCGGCGGCGCAGGGGGAGCCGGGGCGACCGGAGCGGAGACCGGCGGGGTCTCCACCATCGGAGCCGGAGCGGGCGGAACCGGCGCAGGCGGCGGTTCTTTTTTCTTCGGTGGCGGCTTTTTCTTTTCCGGTGGCTTGGCCAGCGGCGGTGCCACCGTTGCCGTGCTGGTCAGCACCGGGGGCGGCGGCTCAATCACCGGAGGTTCCGGCGGTGGTGGCGGTTCCGGGGGCGGCGGCTCCGGGGGCGGTTCTGTCACAGGCTGCTGCACCGGCGGGGCCGGAGGCGGCGGCGGGGCGACAAACACCATTTCAAGCGGCTGTTCCGATGGCGGCGGGGGCGGGGGCGGCGGTTGCAGGGTCGCCCACATCAGCCCCCCCAGCAGCCCACCATGCACCACAAGCGACGCCGCCGTGCCCGCCAGCGACCAGCGGCGGCGGGAACCGGCAGCCGGACCGGCCGCGATCATCGGCAGAACCGCACTGTTGGCCGTCACGGCTGGGCGCCTCCACCCTGCGGCATTTCCGCCATCAGCGAAACCTTGGAAAAACCGCTCTGGCCAATCCGGCCCATCAGGTCAATCACCTGCCCGTAATCCAGACCCCGGTCAGCCCGGACATAGGCCAGCCGGGACGGATCTTCCGCCGCCAGCGCCTTCAGGCGCTGATCAAGCTGATCGGCAGGCACCTCCTGTTCCAGCAGGAACAGCTTGCCGTCCTTGTTCAGGGTGACCACCACCGGGTCCTTCGGCGGCTTGACCGGCTCCGCCGTGGTTTTCGGCAGATCCACCGGCACCCCGACCGTCATCAGCGGCGCGGCGACCATGAAGATGATCAGCAGCACCAGCATGACATCGACCAGCGGCGTCACGTTGATTTCCGACAGCGGACGGTAACTATCCCGCCCGCCGGAGGGGCTTCCGACACCCATGCCCATGGTCTTACTCCGCCGCCTGCGACAGGCCGGAGGACGGACGGACCGACTGGCGGGCCAGACGGTTGCCGATGGCGGAAATGGCTTCCTCCATCTGCGCCGCCACCCGGCCCAGATCCACCGCCAGCTTGTTGTAGGCCATCACCGCCGGAATCGCCGCTGCCAGACCGATGGCGGTGGCAAACAGCGCCTCGGCAATGCCCGGGGCAACCACGGCAAGGCTGGTATCCTGCGATTTGGCGATGGCGGTGAAGCTGTTCATGATCCCCCACACCGTGCCGAACAGGCCGATAAACGGCGCGGCGGAGCCGATGGTGGCCAGAAACGGCAGACCGGATTCCAGATGGCGCAGATTGCGGGCCAGAGCCGAGCGCATGGCGCGTTCAATCCGGTCGCGGACCTCACTGCGGGTTTCCCCGGGGGTCCGGTCCTGCCATGCGGTCTGCGCCGCCGACAGGATGCTGTCAGCCAGCGGCCCGTGCGACAGGGCCTCCAGCGGGGCATGGGCGGCCTCATCCTCAAACCGCGCCGCCTGACGCTTCAGGCGGATCAGGCGGATACTGCGGTCAAGGATGATGCTCCAGCAGGCCACCGAGGCCAGAACCAGCAGGATCATCACCGCCTTGACCAGATAATCAGCCTGCATAAACAGTCCGATCAGGGACAGATCGTGGGCTTGCATCAGTCCTCAACTCCATCAGCCCGGCACCATTATCGGTCCGGTCCACAGCCACTGCATCACGGGATCCGGCGGGCCATTGTCCCGCATCCTCCTCCCGCAATCCACATCTTCGTTATGGTTTTACCCCATCCCCGGGAAACGGCAGGGGGCAACGGAACCACGGCTGTCAGGCTGGCTGGCTGTCCGGACCGTCAGATCCGGTCGGTACTGGCTGGCTTGCCCTGTCAGTCATAACGCTTCACCGGGGGTCCGGTTCAGCGCTTTTCGCTATTGGAGCGTTTTCAGCAGAAATCGATGCCGCTTTTGCGGCTGAAAACGCCCCGGTCAGGCTGCTTTTGGCTTACTTGGTCAAAATCAGCCGGTTGTTGGATGTCAACCGCAGGGTATAGACCGCATCCCCGTGCAGGATCCCAATCTCGCGGCGGGCGCCGAGCAGATCCGTCAGGCGGATCAGCCCCGACCCCGCTCCGCTGGACTCTTTGGCGGTGCCCCCGGTCCGTGGCGGGGCATCCGCCCCGGAGTCCGGCGACATCTGCTCCGGCCCGGTCTCTGCCGGGAAGGAAGAAGTCATCTCGGCCTGCCTTTCATCAGTGAAGCCTGTATCTTCCCTTGCCCATACTGCAACTGACACTGATTCTCAATCTTTAAGTCAAAAAAACCGGCCCGCGACAGACCACGGGCCGGTTTTTTGTCCGGAACTCAACCTTTGGCAGCGTTACGGCTTGGCCGCCGCTTCAACCGCCGGCAGGCTCAGGCTGCCGCCGACCGCCCGGTTGAGGTTGACCGCCGCGTTCAGACGCGACAGACGCACCTGAATCGAGGAGTCTTCCGCCTGCAACAGGGTGCGTTCCGCATCGAGAACCGTCATGTAGGCCACGGCACCGCCCCGGTAGCGGATATCAGCCAGACGCCGGGCCTCGCGGGAGGCGGTGACCACCTCGCCCTGCCGGTCTTCCTGTTCGGTCAGCCAGCGGTTGGCGGCCAGCGCGTCTTCCGTATCCCGCAGGGCGTCAATCACGCTCTGGCGATAGGTCGCCGCCAGCTCTTCCCGCCGGGCCGAGGCCTGCTCAACGGCACTGTCAATCGCCCCGTTATCAAACAGCGGCGCGGCAAGGCTGCCGCCGATCGACCAGATGGCACTGGCCGGGGTCAGCAGCGACGACAGCGCGGCGCTGGCAAAGCCGCGTTCCGCCGTCAGATTCAGCGACGGATAATACCGGGCCCGGGCCGCGCCGATATCAGCATTGGCAGCAACCAGACGGGCCTCCGCCGCCCGCAGGTCGGGACGGCGGCGCAGAATTTCGGACGGCAGACCCGGCTTCACCGGCGGCAGCACCACCCCGGACAGGCCGGGGGCCTGCACGGTGATTTCCCCGGCGGACTTGCCCACCAGCGCCGCCAGCGCGTTCAGGGCCTGCGCATGCTGGAGTTCCAGCGCCGCGATCTGGGTCTGGATCTGGGCAACGGCACTGCGCTGCTGCGCGGTTTCAAGGCCGGAAGCCTCGCCGAACTGCACCTGCTGCTCGGTCAGGCGCAGGGTCTGCCGCGACAGATCAAGGTTGCGGCGGGCAGCGGTCAGACGGTCACGGACCGCCAGAACCTGGAAATAGGCATTGGCAACACTGGACGACAGGGTCCAGCCAACGGTTTCCCGGTCCAGCCGGGCCGCCTGAAGGGCATTTTCCGCCGCCAGAATGGAGGCGGCGCGCTTGCCCCAGAAGTCCACTTCATAGCTGGCACTGAGGCCAAGGGAATAGCTGCGGGCGCTGTCGCCGGAGGCGCTGCTCCGGGCGCTGGAAGCGCGTTTGGCAGCAGTTTCCCCGCCGCTGACCGACAGGTTCGGCCATTCCGGCGCCTCGGCGGTGCCCAGCTGGGCCTGCGCCTGACGGATCCGGGCCACAGCCGCCTTCAGGGTATTGCCTTCCGCCAGCGCCTGTTCGACCAGACGGTTCAGCTCGCTGCTGCCAAAGGTTTCCCACCACCGGTCCTCGGGGGCGACAATTGCCGTCTCGGTGACGGCAGCGGCCAGCGGAGAAACGCCGGGGTTATTCCAGCCCCCCGGCAACGGGCCCGTTTCGGGCTTGTAATCCGGAACCTGCGAACACCCCGCAAGGATCACCAGAGCGGACACCGCCATAACCGCTTTACCCTTGCGGGCCGCAAGAACTCGCATGCGCATACTCAATTCCTGAAAATCGCCCCGACAGGCCCTATCCTGCCATAAGTTCCTGCCAGAGATAATGCTGTTTGCGCGATCCGGCAATTCCCCCGATGCATTTTTATACCGATCAGTCACGAAAATCAGCACAATCGGGCGGTTCCTCGCCAATCCCGGCGGCAAGGCGGCGCAGACCGCCAACCTCGGCCACCATCACCCGGCGGTGATGCAGCACGACTCCATCCATCCGCAGGCGGGAAAAGGCCCGGCTGAGGTTTTCCGGCGTCAGGCCGACCCGGGCGGCAATCACCGCGTGGCGTTCCGTCAGCACAAGCCCGGCCGGGCCGGTGTCCGGTTCCGGACCCAGCTGTTGTACAAGATACCGGCACAGCCGCTGCCGGGGGGTAAGAACCTTCAGGGCCAGAAGATCCTCCGCCATCATCCGGTACCGTTCCCCCAGCCGGGACAGCGCCTGCATCACCGCCGCCGGGTGGCGGTGCAGCCAGTGCAGCAGATCAACCCGGCGCAGCAGCAGGACGGTGGCGGTTTCCATCACCTCCGCCCCCAGGGCATAGGCCCGGCCATCCACCAGTGCCGACAGCCCGACCAGATCCCCCGCCCGCAGCACATGCAGCACATTCTCCGTTCCGGCAGCCTCGGCCCCGAACAGTTTCACCGCCCCGTCACACAGATAATAGAGGTGATCCGCCGGGTCCCCCGCCGAAAACAGCTGGTGCCCGGCCGGAAACACCTGCCGCCCGGCCTGCGGCAGCAGCCCGCTGAACAGATTCCCCGGTCCGTCAGGCCCCGCCCCCTCAGTCCCCGACATCAGCGAAATCCTTGTCTGACCACAGATCTTCCGGATCGCACAGGCGGCGCAGACGGTCGCGGTCCGGGCACAGAATGGCCCCGCCCTGCACATCCACCCCGTCCGCCCGCAAATCGCGCAACAGCCGCGACAGGCTTTGCTGCGTCACCCCCAGCAGCGCCGCCACATCTTTTTTTGGCAAGGGAAGAACCCGGCTGCCGCCGTCCAGAACTGACAGCAGATACCGGGCCAGACGCAGCCGGGCCGGAACATGCTTCTGCGCTTCCACCGCCGCCAGCCCGTCATGCAGGCGGCGCGTCAGTCCGGCCAGCGCAGTCAGGCCGAGAACCGGGTCGGCCGACAGCACCGCCAGTGCCCGCGACCGTGGCACGGTCAGCAGATCCACCCCCGTCACCGCCCGGACCTGCCAGCGGTGCACCGCCACATCCGCTTCCGGCCGGTCCGGCCACAGACCGTCAAGGCCGACCACATACCCCCGGCCGGTCTGCTCCACCGGCACCACCATCCCCGCCATCTGACCGGACACCAGCAGCAGACCGTTCAGGCAGACGGAGACCGCTGTCAGGGGGGTTCCGATCTCGGCAAGGATCGCCCCGCGCGGCACCCGGCTGCGCAGGCCCGGCTCGGGAAAGGCCTGTTCCCATGCCCCCGCCGTCGCCGCCACCGCCGGATCCACGGCGGCAGCGGCCCGGTCAGGGGCGGGAGACGGAACAGGGTCATGAAGAGCAGACATTGCGGACAACCACGGCACAGCCCGGAAAACAGACCGTCAGGATGCCGCAACGCGGCAGAAATGACGTTGACCTGAGTCAACGCCCTCTGCCGCCGGTGTTCTGCGGTGTTCAGGCCGCCGTGCTGTCAACCCAGGCGGTGCCGTCCACGCCGTGCAGGAAGCCGTTGCACAACACCTCTCCGCCAGTGGCGGCCCGGATCTCCTGTTCGGCCTCCATCAGGCTGTGCTGTCCTTCCGTCACCGCCCGGAAGGCGGCGATCACCGCCCGCATGTCCCCGGCCTCCGGCATCAGGCGCAGCGACTCCACACCCGCCGCCAGCAGGCCCGGCACCTCGTGGATGGCGGCATGGACCGCCCCGGACAGGGTCTGCACCCCGTTGACCCTCAGGAAATCCGCCCCTTCCAGCGTTTCCACCGTCATCCCCGCCGGGTCGCGGTCACAGACATACTGGCAGCCATCCTTACTCAGGCCATGGACCCGGGCATGGTAACAGCGGGCGGAAATCGCCAGCGGCACCCGCCCGAACACCGGGGCCTCCAGCCGCAGGCCGGCAGCGTCACGGCCAATGTGCCGGATGCTGTCCAGCGACAGTTCCCACGGCAGGCACACCTGCTCCGCCCCGTTGGCCGCCAGCACCGCCACAGTGCCGGGGCTGTAGGTGTTCAGGAACGGCCCGGCCCAGTGTGGCCGCCCCCGCAGGTGGTACAGGGCTCCGGCATCATTGGCCTCCGTCAGCAGCTCCGCCTGCCCGCACAGGGCAGCGACATCGGCCCGCTCCGCCGCCGACACCGCCAGCGCCAGCGTTGACATCACCACCCGTTTTCCCGCCTCCAGCAGCAGGGTGGCTTCTTCGGCAATCGCCTCGCGCAGGAACGGCGTGCGGCGGAAACAGACCGTCTCGCCCAGAACCACGGTATCCACCGCCGAGGCGGCAATCTCCTGATAAAAAGCCAGCCGCCGGTCGCGGGACCAGTTGTACTGGATCGGCCCCAGAGTCAGATGCACGGTCATCATCTTACGTCCTTTTCCCTTACCGCCAGCTCTTCCGGTAGGCCCCTTCGGTGGCGCGCCCGCCTTCCAGAAAGCGCTGCCGCTCCGTCACCCCGGCGGCACCGCCGCCAAGGGTCTCCCGCAGGGATTTGACCACCGTGCTGATATAGGCCTTGCCGCGCTGCCGCCCTTCGATCTTGAACGCCGCCACCCCGGCGGCGGCCAGATCCGGCAGGATCGGCCCGGCATCGAGACTGACCGGATCCTCGAACAGGTAACCGGTCTGGCCTTCGGCGCGGAAGCGGCCCTTGCACAGGGTGGGGTATCCGGCCTCCTCCCCCGGACCGAAGCGGTTGATGACATGCGGCCCCAGCCGCGACACCATCACCGCCCCATCCTGTTCGTACCGCACCCGCTCCGCCGGGGAACAGACACCGTCCTTGTTGGGGGACCGCCCGGCGGCGTAAGACGACAGCGAACAGCGCCCTTCTGCCATCACGCACAGGCCGCCGAACACGAAAACCTCCATCTCCACATCCGGCACGGCAGCGATGGTGTCGCGGACCTGATCGACGGTGAACACGCGGGGCAGCACCACCCGGCTGATCCCGAAGGCATCCCGGTACCAGCGGATGGCCTCCGGGTTGGCGGCGGAGGCCTGCACCGACAGATGCAGCCGCAGTTCCGGCCATGTCCGCGCCGCATAGGCCGCCACCCCGGCATCAGCGATAATCACCGCGTGGGCCCCGGCCCGGGCGGCGGTATCCACCGCCTGTTGCCACGGCCCTTCATCCGCCGCATCGGGGAAGGTGTTGATGGCCACCATCGGCTTGACCCCGGTGCGGTGACAGAACGCCACGGCATCGCGCACTTCCTCGTGCGAGAAGTTCAGGCCGGGAAAATTGCGGGCGTTGGTGCGGTCGCGGAACCCGAAGTACACCGCATCGGCCCCGGCATCGACCGCCGCCTTCAGGGCCGCCGGAGTCCCGGCAGGACAGACCAGCTCCGGCATCGGACGGGAAGCCACCGGACGGGAAGACTCTGTCATCGCCCGCCCTCCACCCCGGCCGGGCGGCGGGAATCCAGCCGCCGCGCCCGGGCCGACAGGGTGGACACCGTGTCTTCCAACCCCGCCATATCATGTTCCAGCCGCTGCATCCGCCGGGCCAATGGCTCCAGCAGCCGGTCCTGCCAGCGGCGCAGCACGGTCCCGACCGTGCGGCCATGATGAATCAGGCGGTCGGCCAAGGGGCGGGTCAGACGCTCCGGCAGGGGCGGCAGGGCGGCCAGAACCTCCTGCGGGGTCAGGTCGGCGTCCTCCAGCGCATAGCGCAAGGCCATCGCCAGCGCCGTATCGCCGTCCATCCGCAGGGTGCGGGCGAAGAAACTGCCGTCCCCATCCAGACCGCCGCCGAACATCAGGGTCCACAGCGTCGCCAAGGGGGCATGGATTTCGGCATCCGCCTGCTGCGGCAGCCGCAGCAGCACCCGGCAGCGCAGGGTTCCGCCCGCCCCGATCCGCACACCGACCGCCAGCGGCAGGCCACCGGTGGCAGCAGCGGGAAGATCGGTCGGACGGATCAGAACATCACCGCTCAGGCCATCCAGCCGCCCGGCCAGCCGGGGCGACAGCAGACGGTCAAGGCCGGGCAAGGGGATCTGGGCAGGAACCGGCGGCAACGCTGCCGCAAGCAGACGGGACAGGGGCATCAGGGGTCTCCCTTCGGGCATCCAACCGGAAACCGGAAACAGAAGGGCACACCCTATCCATAAATCTTAGACCGAAACGATGTCGCCGGATAAATCGACAACATATTGTAATTGTTATTATTTTTTGATTTTACATAAAAAGAGGCCGCCCTCCGGCCCGGTGGGAACCGGAGGGGCGGCCAGCACGGCACGCAGGAAAGCCGTTTGATGTTTCCCGGCTGGGAGGGAGGTCCGCGACCGGAAACCCCGCGCGGAGACTCCGGCACGGGCGGGCGGCACCCTAAGCAAAGCCCTGCGTCCTGACATTGATTATAATCAATTTGAAGACGGTTTTAGGGGTGCCCGGCGGGTCGGGTGTTTGTTAGCCCCTTGTCTGTTTGGCCCCTCACACGCCGGGCGGGGTCGTCCGCCCCCTTGGCTTACGTCCGCATGAGCGGACGGGCCCTCAATGGGCCAGTCGCTGCGCTCCACTTTTCTGTTCGGCCCCTCCCACACCGGGTGGGGGCGTCCGCCCCCTACCCCTCAATCAGGCCGCCATTCTGGCGGTCAACCAGACGGCGGTACAGCCCGTCCGACATCCGCATCAGGGTGTCATGGTCGCCATCCTCGCGGATCATCCCCTGATCAAACACCAGAATCCGGTCCAGACTGCGGATGGTGGAAAGCCGGTGCGCCACCACCAGCGTGGTCCGTCCCTGCATCAGCCGCTCCATCGCATCCTGAATCATCGCTTCCGACTCGCTGTCGAGGCTGGAGGTTGCCTCGTCCAGAATCAGCAGCGGCGCATCGGCCAGAAACGCCCGGGCCAGTGCCACCCGCTGCCGCTCCCCGCCCGAAAGCTTCACCCCCCGCTCCCCGACCGGAGTCGCATAGCCCTCCGGCAGGCGGCGGATGAACACATCGGCATGGGCCAGTGCCGCCGCCGCCTCGACCTCCGCCATGCTGGCGTCCGGGCGGGCATAGCGGATGTTGTCGGCCAGAGACCGGTGGAACAGCAACGGTTCCTGCTGCACGATGGCGATCTGCCGCCGCAGGCTGGCCTGCGTCACCGTCCGCACATCGGTGTCATCCAGCAGCACCGCTCCGGCCTGCACGTCATACAGACGCTGAACCAGCTTGATGAAGGTGGTCTTGCCGGAACCGGACGGCCCGACCAGCCCCACCCGCTGCCCGGCGGGAATCGTCAGGCTGAAATCGCGGTACACCGTGCGCTGCTGCGCCGGATAGGTGAAGGACACCCGCTCAAAGCGGATTTCCCCGCGCGGACGCGGCAGATCCGGGGCTCCGGCGCGGTCCTCAACCTCCAGCGGCCAGTCCGACAGCACTGCCATATCCTCCAGATCGTTCATCGCCCGCTGGAAGGTCCGGATGTGATGGCCGATATCACTCAGGTGGGCATGAATCACCCCATAGGCGGTCAGCGCCAGAGTCAGGTCCCCGGCCGATGCCAGCCCCTGCCACCAGAACCACACCACCAGCCCGACAATCCCGGCATGCAGCATCACCAGCATCAGCTGCTGCACCAGTGCCGACCGGGTACCCCGGAACCAGGTGGCCCGGGTGCGGCGACGCCAGCCGGTCTGCACCCGCTCCAGACGGTGTTCCTCCCGCTCTTCAGCCCCGAATCCCTTGACCACGGCATTGCAGCCGATCGCATCGGCCATCACCGCGCTCATCCGGCTGTCCCAGCGGTTGGAGCGGGTGGCATAGGGCGCGACATAACGCAGCGACAGCGTGACCGTCACCGTCACATAGATCACCGCCCCGGCCAGCACCACCGCCCCCAGCAGGGACCAGTGCAGGGCAAACATCACCACCGCCCCGACCAGCACGGCGCAGGACGGCAGCATCGCCAGCAGGATGGCATCATTCAGTTCATCAAACCCCCAGCTGCCCCGCCCGATCTTGCGGACGGTGCTGCCGACGAAGGTATTGGCATGCCAGTCGGTGGACAGCCGCTGCACCCGCCGGAACGTTTCCAGCGCCGCATCGGTCATCATGCGCGGGGTCAGCACCGTCAGGCCGGTGAACACGCAGATCCGCAGCACCATCATTCCGATGCCTAGCCCGACCATGCTGCCCAGTGCCGTCAGCGCCAGATCCAGCACCGCATCACGGCCAAGGGTCTGGGTGTGGCTGAGGGCGTCAACCAGCTTACCGGCAAACACCGGCAGGATAATTTCCAGCACCGCCGCCAGCGTCGTCGCCAGCACGATGGCCAGAACCAGCCCCCAGTGACGCCGCCAGTGCCGCATCACAAAGCGCCACGTCCGGCGCAGGCTGGGCTTCAGGTCTGCCGTATCAGAGGCAGGAGCAGGGCCAGAAGCAGGAACAGAAACAGGGGTTTGTCCCGACAGGGCGGACGGAGCCGCCGGGCCGGGAGTCAGTCCGATATCAGTCATGTGTCGTTTTGCCCGTCCGGGCGTGCCGGACAGGTCCTGTGACAGGGACGGCGGAGGGGGAAACACTCCGGCGTCCGGTGAAATCGACGGGTATCCTGCGGAGGATCGCCCCCGGGGCGTCCTAACCGGGGTCTGGAACAGACCGCCGGACCGTCAGCCTCCGTGCCCTGTCGGCAGGAAGGAGTCCGGTTTTCGCAAGGGCCGCCCGCAGAACGGGCGGCGGAGCCGCAGAGGGACCCGCTGTCTGGTCGGTGGCCTGATCAGGCCGCGCGTTTATCGGGCGCGGCACCGGATCGGATGGCGGATACGGGATGACCGGGAAAAGCGCTCATGGACCGTCTCCTTTAACCGACAGTTGCGTTAATGTTCCTGATATATCCCGATCCCGATAAACCGCCAACCCCGAAACTGCCGCCGACAGACTCTTCTGCTCCGGCGTGGCAGACCGGCAACACCCAAAAGCGGACAGCGAGGATTGTCCCTTGACAGAAGCGCCCCTAATTCTGTAGCGCTGAGGACGTCTACGGTTCCCCCTACGGTCAAACGCCGGGGGATTAAAAGGGAACGACGGAAGAGAGGATCGATACCGACTCTCAGGCCGTGGCTGTCCCCGCAACTGTGAACGGCGAGTCCCTGCCATGATGCCACTGGCCCGACCCTTACGTCGGCAGCCGGGAAGGCGGCAGCGGATGTGGACCCGTGAGCCAGGAGACCTGCCGCAGACAGCGTCACTTTACCTTTGGTCGGGGTGTGCCAGAGGTGCGGTAAGCCCGTTGCGGTGGCGCGCATCACTGATGTCGGCACCACGGGCCCGGGCGTCTGCGCCCTCCCGGACGCTCCTGTGCGTCCGCAGCAGATCCCCTGCCGGTAACCGTCATTGGTGCCTGTCCTTCACCGGGGACGGGCCACCGCGCCCGTTCCCTTTCCGGGAATGCAGTCATGACGTTGCGTTTTATCCTTCCGCCGGTCCTGCTGGCCGCCCTGTTCACCCCGGCGCAGGCCCAGACCCCGCCCCCCCTGCCACAGGCCCTGCCCGCACTGGCGGTGACCGGCAGCACCGCCGTAACCGCCGCCGACGTGCAGGCACAGGCCGGATCGGTCCCCCAGCAGGCCAGAACCACAGCCGGCAGCACGGTCAACGCCGCCACCCTCGACCGGCGGCAGGCCCAACGGCTGGAAGACGTGCTGCGGGAGATCCCCGGCGTCACCCTTGGCCCGCAGCGCGGGGCCGGTCTGGAACGCAGCGTCAGCCTGCGCGGTATCGGGGCGCGCGGCGTCCGCGTGTTCCTCGACGGCATGGAGATGAGCGACACCAGTCAGGCCCAGTCCCAGTACAAGCTGACCGAACTGAACCTACGCGACATCGAGAGCATCGAGGTCCTGCGCGGCCCGCAGACCGGGCGTTATGGGGCCGATACCGGCGGCGGGGTGATCGTCATCACCACCCGCCGCCCGACGACAGCCCTGTCCGGTCAGGCCGGGATTGAAGGCGGCAGTCACAAGACCAGACGCGGCTTTGCCAATGCCGCCGGGGTGCAGGGGCCGGTGGACTGGCGGCTGTCCGCCTCCGGGGCGGATATCGGCGGCTATTCCGACTTCAAGGGCGGAGAGAAGGATGACCCGTTCCGCCAGTGGGGGCTGAATGCCAGCCTTGGCGTGCAGGCCAGCGAAACACTGCACCTTCAGGCCACCGCCCGCTATCAGCGCAAGGATGTGTTCTACGATGCCTCTTCCGCCGACCGCGACTGGAACCGTGACGAAACCGAGCAGGCCGTCCGGCTGGGCGGCACCCACACCGCCCTCTCCGGCGCACTGATCAGCCAGTTCGGGCTTGCCGATACCCTGACCACCCGCCAGTACTGGGGCTTCGGCACCAAGGGCGACACCTACGACGGCGGCAAGACCCGGCTGGATTATACCGGCACCTATACCCTGTCCGATCAGGTCAGCCTCGGCTTCGGGGCCGATGCCAGCCGCGAGCGGATTGAACAGCGCACCCCCGGTTTCGCCCCGACCGCCGGACCGCTGGACGCCCATTTCTGGAAAGGCGGGGCTTTCACCACCCTCGGCGTGACCCCGGTGGAAAATCTGAACCTGTCCGCCACCCTGCGCGGCGACCGCCACGAGGATTTCGGCAGCGAAGGCACCTGGCGTCTGGGCGGGGCCTATACCGTTGCCGCCACCGGCACCACCCTGCGCGGCAGCTATGGCACCAGCTGGCAGACCCCATCCCTGTATGAACGGTTTGACCCCTGCTACGGGCGGGGCAGCCTGCGTCCGGAGTCGGCCAAAGGCTGGGATGTCGGCCTTGATCAGGCCCTGTTCGGCGACCGTGGAAAAAGCAGTGTCAGCCTGTTCCGTACCTCCACCGAGGATGAAATCGCCTTCCAGTACAGCCCGGCCCTGACCCCCGGCTGTAACGGCGGCGGCTATGTCAACCTCAACCGCACCACGGTCAAGGGCGTGGAGTGGGAAACCACCCTGTCGCTGACCGACAGCCTGCGCGCCACCGCCAGCTATACGTGGATGCAGGCCGACAACGCCATCACCGGCGACCGCCTGCGCGACCGTCCGCTGCATCAGGCCGGAGGCAGCCTCGACTGGCAGGTCCGCAAGGATCTCTCCGTCGGCACCAGCCTGCGGTACCGCGACAACACCACCAACAGCTATACCGGCCGCGCCGACGAGTTCTGGACCGCAGACCTGCGGGCGGCGTGGGATGTGACCGAGGCGGTCAACCTGCACGTCCGGATCGAGAACCTGTTTGACGCCCAGTATGTGGAAGACCCCGGCTTCGGCACCCCCGGCCGCTCCGGCTTCCTCGGCGCCACCGTTTCCTTCTGAAGCCCGGCTTCCCTTCTGAAAAAGGTCAGACCCATGCCCTCTTCCTCCGTTACATCTCCGGGCCTCTCCCCGTCCCTGCCAGCCCCGCCGGTGCGGGTGCGGGAACCCGGGTCCGGCGAGGTCGATCTGTTCCCGCTGCCGGTGGATCAGGATTTCCTGCTGCCGCTGCTGGATGACCTGTTCGTCAACCACTGGGACAAAATCGTGTTCGGCACCCTGATTCAGGGAGCGGTGTTCGAAATCCGGGTTCCCGCCCCGCCCCGCCGGGTGCGCTGCCATGACGGTTATCTGACCGTCGATTTCGGGCTGTGGCACTTTCACGTCTGCATCGGCCTGAACAAGGGATCCTCCCGCGCCCCCACCGACCCGGAACTGGCCCGCCTGCGCCGCACCGGGCGGGCAGAGCTCTACCGCATGATCAGCGCTGATGGCTGCCCGCGCAGTTGGGGGCTGCGGCTGTTCAACGGCGGCGGGGAAAACCAGCTGACGGTGTTCTTCCCCAATCCGCTGCTGGGGGATAATGACAAGATCCTCAAACAGCCGGATTACAGCCGCCTTGCGCTGTGGGATGCGGTGCGGGAGCGGTATCTCGGCCTGCCGCCGGATCCGCTCGACCGCACCGCCACCGGCTTCCCGTGCGGGGGATAAGCCATGATCCGCCGCCTGTCGGAGGGGCTGCTGCCGGTCCTGCTTCTGGCTGCCTTTCCGGCGGCGGCGGCCCCCCTGCCCCCGGTTTCCCCCCTGCCCCGGGTCGCCAGCGCCACCCTGTGCGCCGACCAGCTGGTGCTGCGGCTGGCCGACCCGCAGCAGATCGCCAGCCTGTCGCCGCAGGCCCATGACCCGACCCTGTCGCTGATGATCGGGGCTGCCCGGACCTTTCCGGCCCGGACGGCAGGGGCGGAAGCCTATCTGGCCGACGGAGTTGAGCTGATGATCACCGACGCCTGGACCGGCCAGTCCACCGCCGCCCTGCTGGAACGGCTGGGGGTCCGCGTGCTGCGCCTGCCCCTGACCAACCATCAGGACGGAGTGGAATCGATGATCCGCGCTGCCGCCGCCGCCCTCGGCCACCCCCAGCGCGGCGAGGATCTGATCGACGAAGTCCGCGCCCGGCTGGCCGCCGTGCAGGCCAGCGCCGCCGGAGCCGGACGGAACGCCCTGTATCTGCGGCCCGACGGTGGCACCGCCGCCGACGGCACCTTTGTCGGCTGGATCATGGACCTCAACGGGCTGAACAATCAGGCCCGCCGCTACGGCCTGACCGGCTGGGCCGGGGTCCCGGCGGAAGCCCTGGTGCTCGACCCGCCTGACCTGATGATTCACAGCTTTTTTGACCGCACCGCCTTTTCCCTGCGGGGCAACCGGGGCCGCAGCGGGGCCTATACCCCGGTGGTCCCGGTGATCACCGTCCCCGGGACCCAGTGGGTCTGCGGCAACTGGGGGCTGGCGGTGGCGGCGGAAACCCTGTCGCAGGCCCTCGGCGCCCTGCCCCCATCCGGAGCCCGACAATGACTGACCGCCTGCTGATCTCCGGCCTGTTGCTGGCCCTGCTGCTGTGCGCCGCCGTCAGCCTGACCAGTGGCGGCAGCCTGACCGCCGCCGACCTGCTGGCCGCCGGGCTGGGACAGGGCGATCCCCGGCACCGGATCATCCTGCTGGAAATCCGCCTGCCCCGGGTGCTGCTGGCAATCCTCGTCGGCTGGGCGCTCGGTCTGGGCGGGGCGGCCTTACAGGCCCTGCTGCGCAATCCGCTGGCGGAGCCGGGGCTGATCGGGGTATCCGCCAGTGCCGGACTCGGTGCGGTCATCGCCCTGTACTTCGGATTCGGCACCCTGTGGTCTCTGGCTCCCGCCGCCTGCGGCCTGACCGGAGCCGGAATTGCCACCGCCCTGCTGCTGGGGCTGACCCGGCGCGGTGACAGCCTGTCGGTGATCCTGTCCGGGATTGCCCTGTCGAGTCTGGCCGTGGCCCTGACCTCGCTGGCCATGGCGCTGGCCCCCAATCCCTATGCCCTGTCAGAGATGGTGCTGTGGTTGATGGGATCCCTGAAGGACCGGTCTTTGCAGGATGCCCTGACCGCTGCCCCGCTGATCGCCCTCGGCAGTCTGCTGGTGCTGTCGTCGCAGCGGGGTCTGCGCGCCCTGACGCTGGGGGAAGAGGCGGCTGCCACCCTCGGCATCCGTCTGCCCGTCCTGTATCTGCGGGTAGTCGGCGGGACGGCGGCGATGGTCGGGGCGGCGGTGACCGTTGCCGGATCCATCGGCTTTGTCGGTCTTCTGGTTCCGCATCTGCTCCGCCCGCTGACCGGGCATGATCCGGCCCGCCTGCTGCTGCCCAGCGCCCTCGGCGGAGCCCTGCTGGTCTGCGCCGCCGATCTGGTGGTCCGCCTGTTGCCGACGGCGCAGGAACTGATGGTCGGCGTCCTCACCGCCCTGATCGGGGCCCCGTTTTTCCTGCTGCTGCTGCGGCGTCACCTGCGCGAGACCCTGTCATGACTGCTGCCCTGCACCTGTGCGCCCTGTCGGTCCACCGTCAGGGCCGGACCGTCCTGCACCCCTTGTCCGCCCTCTGTCCGGCAGGCGCGGTCACCGGCATTCTCGGCCCCAATGGTGCCGGAAAAAGCACCCTGCTGAAGGCGGTGGCCGGTCTGCTGCCAATCACCGGACGGGTAACGCTGGGGGGCATCGATCTGGCCAGACTGTCCCCCCGGGACCGGGCCCGTCGCATCGGCTATCTGCCGCAGGATCACCGCCTGCACTGGCCGGTGGCAGTGCGGGAGGTGGTGCGTCTGGGGCAGCTCGCCCATCCGGATGGCAGGATCAACGCCGCCGGAATCGAGCAGGCGATGGCCGACACCGACATCACAGCGCTGGCCGACCGCCCGGCCACCGCCCTGTCCGGCGGCGAACGGGCCCGGGTGCATCTGGCCCGGGTTCTGGCCGGGACCCCGGCGGTGATTCTGGCTGACGAGCCGGTGGCCGCCCTCGATCCGGCCCACCAGATCACCGTGATGGAGCTGCTGCGCCGACAGGCCGTCCATGCCGGGCGCTGCGTGGTGCTGGTGCTGCACGACCTGACTCTGGCGGCCCGGTTCTGTGATCAGGTGGTCCTGTTGCAGGATGGCCGGATGACCGCCGCCGACAGCCCCCGGCAGGTCATGACCCCGGACCGGCTGGAAGCCCTGTATGGCACCCGGTTCCTGACCGGGACCCTCAACGGGCAGCCGGTGATCCTGCCGACGGGGACAAACGGTTACACCTCGCCGTCATCCTCAGCGGTGTCCTGCACGGTGACGACGGAAATCAGCGCTTCCGCCCCCGGGCCGACTGTCACCGCCACCGCCTCGCCGTCAATGCGGGCGGTGTTATCCTCGGTCAGCCGGGTTTCGGCATCGCCGGTATGCACCTGCACCGATCCGCGCAGGGCATAGACCAGCACAATGGTGTCATCCGCCCCCCCGGCCCAGTTCTCCCCGCCACGCAGGCGGATCATGTCCCCGCCCATGCGGGCGCGGTCGACGATCAGGTTAAAATCCCGGGTCGGCCCGCCGATCAGGTCGCAGGTGACCGCCGCATCGCCGGAAAAGAAAAAAGGCTGCGCCTCACGGGCGACAGCCTCAGGGGGTCCCCCGTCCACCGTCAGGGTCATGCCTTCCCCTTCAATACAGGCGATCAGGCGGTCATAGCCGGTGAAGGCGGAAAACGCTCCGGCGCTGACGACATCCGCAATGCTGACGCGCCACTGGAAGCGGCCGAAGCCATCGGCGGGAAACCGGGCGATCTCGGTGGTCATTCCCTGCCCGTTTTTCCAGGGCATCCGCTGGTAGTCTTTGGGACCAAGCACTTTCATCCGGCTCATTCCCCCATCTCCTCAAACAGCACCACCGGGTCGGGACGGTGGCTTTGGTGGCGGTACCTCTGACGGGTCCTTCGGTTTGCCAATCCGGACCCGTCAGCGGTCAAGCCCCCGCTGCCGGATCACGGACGCCAATCAGTATAGACCTTCAGGAGGCTGCGCAAGACCGCCTGAATACGAATGGCACGCTCCTCACGGTACGTGAACCGCAGGGAATTTCCAGATCCCTCTTCATGCATATAGGTGGTCTGCGACAGCTCCATCTGCACCGCCAGCCGGTTTTCCGCCGGGCGCCCGTGGGCACGGGTGATGTATCCGCCGATGAAGCGCCCGTCGGTGACGGCGGTGAAGCCATCCTGCCGCGCCGACTCGAGAACCGCGCCCAGCCGGTCCCGCAGCGCCGGGGGAACGCTGGCCCCCTTCACGGTGCCGAGGTTAAGGTCGGGCAGCACCCCGTCAAACAGGCGCGGCACCTCCGCCGCGATCGAATGGGCATCATACAGCAGGGCATAGCCATGCCGGGCCTGCGCCGCCGCCAGCGCCGACTCCAGCGCATCGTGATAGGGTTTCCAGTAGGTTTCCACCCGTTGTGCCGTTTCCGCCGCGTCGGGGGCCATGCCATCCCGGTACAGCGGGCGGCCGTCAAACAGCACATCCGGACACAGGCCGGTGGTGGCCTGCCCCGGATACAGGCTCTCCCCGCTGGCCGGACGGTTGAGATCCACCACATAACGGGAATAGCGGGCACTGATCAGGGTGGCCCCGAACTCCCGGGCAAAATCATACAGGCGCGGGATGAACCAGTCGGTGTCCCGCAGGGTCAGGGCTTCCGGGGTCAGGCGTTCTGCCAGACCGGGAAACAGGTCGGTGCCGCAATGCGGCATGCTGATCACCAGCGGGCCGTCGCCCAGCACCAGATCAAAAACGCGGTCGCTCATCCCGGTATCCTTTGCTGAAACAGGGCCGGGCGGAAGTCTTCCACCCGGCCTGATGCCCGTCGTCCTTACAGCGCCATATCGAAGCTGACGGCGCTATCGAAACCGCCGCCCTGCACCAGCGCGCCGATGGCGGCCAGATCCGGGGCGAAGTAGCGGTCCACGTCATAGCGCGGCACCGCCGCCCGGATGGTGGCCATCGCTGCTTCCAGACGCGGGGACGTTTCCAGCGGACGCCAGGTTTCCAGCCCCTGCGCCGCCGCCAGCAGCTCGATACCGACGATGGTGGCGATGTTCTCGGCAATGTCGCCCAGACGGCGGGCGGCAAAAGTCGCCATCGACACGTGATCTTCCTGATTGGCCGAGGTCGGCAGACTGTCCACACTGGCCGGATGGGCGAGGGTCTTATTCTCCGACGCCAGCGCCGCCGCCGTGACGTGGGCGATCATGAAGCCGGAGTTCAGGCCCGGCTCCGCCACCAGAAACGGCGGCAGACCGCTGATGGTGGTGTCGATCAGCATGGCAATCCGGCGTTCCGACAGTGCCCCGATTTCCGAAGCGGCAATCGCCAGCTGGTCAGCCGCCATCGCCACCGGCTCGGCATGGAAGTTGCCGCCGGAGATCACCTCGCCGGTATCGACCATCACCAGCGGGTTGTCGGTGACGCCGTTGGCTTCAATCACCAGCGTACGGGCGGCCATGCGCATCTGGTCAAGGATCGCCCCCATCACCTGCGGCTGGCAGCGCAGGCAATACGGATCCTGCACGCGGTGGCAGGCCTCGCCCTGATGGCTGCTGTGGATGGTGCTGCCCGCCAGCAGATCGCGGAAGGTGGCCGCCACATCCATCTGCCCCGGCTGGCCGCGCAGGGCGGAAATGCGGGCATCGAACGGACGGTGGCTGCCCTTCACCGCTTCCACCGACAGCGCCCCGGACAGGATCGCCGCCTTGTAGATGCGCTCGATCTCAAACAGACCGGCCAGCGCCAACGCGGTGGAAACCTGTGTGCCGTTGATCAGGCCGAGACCTTCCTTGGCCTTCAGGTCAAACAGCGGAATCCCGGCAGCCTTCAGCCCGTCCGCCGCCGGGACGATCTGCCCGTTGACCCGCACATGGCCGATGCCCAGCAGCACCCCGCACATATGCGCCAGCGGGGCCAGATCGCCGGAGGCCCCGACCGACCCCTTCGACGGAATCACCGGATAAACCCCCTTGTGGTACAGATCCAGCAGCGCCTCGACCAGTTCCGGCCGCACCCCGGAGGCCCCGACCGCCATGCTGGCGGCCTTGGTGGCCAGAATCAGCCGCACCACGCCGTCGCTCATCGGCGCGCCGACGCCGGTGGCGTGGGACAGGATCAGGTTCTTTTGCAGCAGATCAAGGTCTTCGGCGGCAATGCGCTTCTGCGCCAGTTTGCCGAAGCCGGTGTTGATGCCATAGACCGCCTCGTCCCCGGCGGCGATGGTCTCGACAATGGCGCGGGATTTCGCCATACGCGCCCGGGCCTCATCATTCAGGGCCAGCGGGGCACCGTCGCGGTAAATGCGGCGCAGGGCATCAAGGCTGAGGGACCCGGGGGACAGAAGGATAGCGTCGCTCATTGGAACAACCTTTCGAGAGTCTGACAGTACCGACGGCTGAGGGAGTCTTCGTGGGGGTGGTGACCATCGCGTACAACCGCCTGTCCGGCGATCAGCACATCTTTGACCACCGGCACGTTGCCGGAAAACACCCAGCCGTCGAGCAGGGAATCCCCGGTGCAGGCCGCCAGAAGCGGCGACCCGGACTTGAGCGTGATGATATCAGCCCGATATCCAACCGATATCTGGCCGCTGGCAAAACCGCAGGCCTGCGCCCCGCCGCTGCGGGCGGCATCAAACAGCCGCCGCCCGGTGGAGCGCAGCGGCCCGCCGGACAGCACGGTCCGGCGGCGGGAGGTCAGGCGGGCGCCATATTCCAGCCAGCGCAGTTCCTCCACCGGCGACACCGAGATATGGCTGTCAGACCCGACGCCAAAGCGTCCGCCTGCCGCCAGATAGTCTTCCGCCGGAAACAGGCCGTCGCCCAGATTGGCCTCGGTGGTCAGACACAGGCCGACCACGGCACCGGAACGGGCCATCCCGGCGACCTCCGGCGGGGTGACATGGGTGGCATGGATCAGACACCAGCGGTCGTCAACCGGGGCATGGTCCAGCAGCCATTCCACCGGACGCTGACCGGTGTGGGCCAGACAGTCCTCCACTTCCTTCCCCTGTTCGGCGATATGGATATGCACCGGACAGCCGGGCAGCAGGCGGTCGGTCTCCGGCAGCACTGCCGCCAGCAGATCCGGCGGCACGGCCCGCAGGGAATGCGGGGCAATCCCCAGCCGCACATCCGGGGCGGTGCCATAGGCCGAGGCCAGCCGTTGCATCAACGCCACAAAGGCATCGCCCTGATGGATGAAACGCTTCTGGCCGTCGGTCGGCGGCGTCGCCCCGAATCCGGAGGTATTATAGAGCACCGGCAGCAGAGTGATCGGCAGCCCGGCTTCCCGCGCCGCCGCCACACAGCGGTGGCTCATCTCCGCCGGATCGGCATAGGGGGTGCCGTCAAAATCATGGTGCAGGTAATGGAACTCGCCGACAGCGGTATACCCCGCCTTCAGCATTTCCACATACAGCCACGCCGCCACCGCCTGAAAGGCATCGGGATCCATGCGGCGGACCGCCCGGTACATGGCGTCGCGCCAGCTCCAGAAGCTGTCCGCCCCCTCCCCGGAGCGTTCCCCCAGACCGGCAATCGCCCGCTGGTGGGCATGGGAATGCAGGTTGGCCATCCCCGGCAGGGCCGGACCGGACCAGTATTCTCCCCGCGGGGGACGGGCCACGCCCTCTTCCACCGCCGTGATGAGTCCCGCCGCATCGACGGTGATCAGAACCTGCTCTGCCCAGCGGGCCTGTTCCCCGCTGCCCAGCAGGGCCCGATCAAAAAACAACAGGCGCATCGCGCTCCTCCCAGAATTCTTATAGACAAGCCTATACAACACTAGACAACAACGCAAGGCCCTCGCATAATACCTGTCATCAACCCGACTGGATGAGGGATACCCCCCCCGATGACCACCCTGTGGGACAGCCTGCTGATCAACGTCACCGCCGCCACCATGGTGCCGGGGACTGTTGCCTATGGCCTGTGCCCCGATGCGGCGGTGGGCATCCATGCGGGTGCCCTTGTCTACGCCGGGCCGCGCGACGGCCTGCCCGCCCCCCCGGAAACCCTTGCCCGGACGGTGATTGACGGGCGTGGCCTGCTGGCGACGCCGGGGCTGATCGACTGCCACACCCATCTGGTGTATGGCGGCAACCGCGCCGCTGAATTTGAAATGCGCCTGACCGGCGTCCCGTATGAAGAGATTGCCCGGCGCGGCGGCGGCATCCTGTCCACCGTCCGCGCCACCCGTGATGCCGATGACGACGCCCTGACCGCCAGCGCCCTGCCGCGTCTGGATGCCCTGCTGGCCGACGGTGTCACCACGGTGGAAATCAAATCCGGCTATGGGCTGACCACTGACTCCGAACGCAAGATGCTGCGGGTTGCCCGCCGTCTGGCGACGGAACGGCCGGTGGACATCCGCACCACCTTCCTCGGGGCCCATGCCCTGCCGCCGGAATATGCCGGGCAGGCGGATGCCTACATTGACCACCTCTGTACCGACATGCTGCCCGCTCTGGCCGCCGAAGGATTGGTCGATGCGGTGGATGCCTTCTGTGAAGGGATCGGCTTCTCCGTCGCCCAGACCGAACGGGTGTTCGAGACCGCCCGTGCCCTCGGCCTGCCGGTGAAACTGCACGCCGAACAGCTGTCCAATCTGGGCGGCGCGGCGCTGGTGGCCCGCTTTAACGGCCTGTCGGCTGACCATATCGAACATCTGGATGAGGCCGGGGTGCAGGCGATGGCCGCCGCCGGAACCGTCGCCGTGCTGCTGCCCGGGGCCTTCTACTGCCTGCGGGAAACCAAACTGCCGCCGATGGATCTGCTGCGGCAGTATGGGGTGCCGATGGCGGTGTCCACCGACTGCAACCCCGGCACCGCGCCGGTGACCTCGCTGACGCTGATGCTGTCGATGGCCTGTACCCTGTTCCGGCTGACCCCGGAAGAGGCGCTGGCCGGGGTGACCCGCCATGCTGCCCGCGCCCTTGGCCTGACCGACCGCGGGCAGATTGCCCCCGGCCTGCGGGCCGATCTGGCACTGTGGCGGGTGGACCATCCGGCGGAACTGGCCTATTCCATCGGCCTGAACCCCTGTGCCGCCACCATGACCGGCGGCACCCTGCGGTGGAGGGACCGATGAGCGAACCGAAAATTTCCCAGTCGCAGCCGCGTTACCGGCAGATCAAGGATGCCATCCGCCACCGGATCACCTCCGGCGAGTGGGGGGAAGGCAGCCAGTTGCCGTCAGAACTGAAACTGCTGGAAGATTTCAGCGTCAGCCGGATGACCGTCCACCGCGCCCTGCGGGAACTGACCGAGGAAGGCCTGCTGACCCGGGTGCAGGGGGTCGGCACCTTTGTCGCCGAACAGGCCGCCCGCATGGATGCGCTGGAACTGCGGGCGGTCTCCGATGAGATCACCGCCCGGGGCAACCGTCATTCCTGCCGGGTGGACCTGCTGGAAGACATCATCGCCGACGGCACGCTGGCCCGGCAGTTCAATCTGCCCGCCGGATCGCGGCTGTTCCATTCCCGGGTGGTGCATCTGGAGAACGAAGTGCCGCTTCAGCTGGAAGACCGTTGGGTCAACCCGCAGGTGGCCCCGCAGTATCTGAAGCAGGACTTCACCACAATCACCCCGACCGAATACCTGACCCGGCTGGAGGCCTCCCCCTTCGTCGAGCATGTGATCGAAGCGACCCTGCCCGACGGTACGGCGGCACATCTGCTGGGCATTACCCCGGCTGAACCCTGCTTGCGGCTGATCCGCCGCACGCTGCGGGGCAGTCAGGTGGTGACCGTGGCGCATCTGCTGCACCCGGGAAGCCGCTTCCGCCTGAGTTCCACCTTCCGGGTGCATGCCGCCAGCGTGCCGATGCTGGCCGCCCTGTAACCCGCCTGCTGTTTTCTGCCTCTGCCGGGTGGCCTGTGCGCCCGGCCCCGATGATCTTCCCTGCGTCTGCCGCCGTGCGGACGCAGCCCCCTGTTTGCGCGCCGAAGCAACTAAAAAACCTGTTGGAGACGACACGTCATGACCGCCTTCACCCGCCTTGATAACCAGCGCGTGATCCGTGCCCCGCGCGGCAGCGAAAAGACCTGCAAGAGCTGGCTGACCGAAGCCGCCCTGCGCATGCTGATGAACAACCTTGACCCCGATGTGGCCGAACGCCCGCAGGAGCTGGTGGTTTATGGCGGCATCGGCCGCGCCGCCCGCAGCTGGGAACATTTCGACCGCATCGTCGAGACCCTGCGCCAGCTGGAAGACGACGAGACCCTGCTGGTGCAGTCCGGCAAGCCGGTCGGCGTGTTCCGCACCCATGCCGATGCCCCGCGCGTGCTGATCGCCAATTCCAATCTGGTGCCGCACTGGGCGACGTGGGACAAGTTCCACGAACTCGACCGCAAGGGCCTGATGATGTACGGCCAGATGACCGCCGGATCGTGGATCTACATCGGGTCACAGGGCATCGTGCAGGGCACCTACGAAACCTTCGTTGAGATGGGCCGCCAGCATTACAACGGCAGCCTGACCGGCAAGTGGATCCTGACCGGCGGCCTCGGCGGCATGGGCGGGGCCCAGCCGCTGGCCGCCACCATGGCCGGGGCCTGCATGCTGGCGGTGGAATGCCAGCCGAGCAGCATCGACATGCGCCTGCGCACCGGCTACCTCGACAGGTCCACCGCCTCCCTCGATGAAGCGCTGGCATGGATCAACGACGCCTGCGCCAAGGGCGAAGCCATCTCTGTCGGCCTGCTCGGCAATGCCGCCGAGGTGTTCCCGGAACTGGTGCGCCGGGGCGTCCGCCCGGATGCGGTGACCGACCAGACCTCCGCCCATGACCCGATCAACGGCTACCTGCCGCTCGGCTGGACGCTGGCCGAGTGGGAAGAAAAGCGCGTCTCCGACCCCAAGGCGGTGGAAAAGGCCGCCCGCGCCAGCATGAAGGTGCAGGTCGAAGCGATGCTCGCCTTCCAGAAGATGGGCATCCCCACCTTCGATTACGGCAACAACATCCGCCAGATGGCACAGGAAGAAGGGCTGACCAACGCCTTCGACTTCCCCGGCTTCGTCCCGGCCTACATCCGTCCGCTGTTCTGCAAGGGCATCGGGCCGTTCCGCTGGGTTGCCCTGTCCGGAGATCCGGAGGATATCGCCAAGACCGACGCCAAGGTGAAGGAACTGATCCCCGACGATCCGCACCTGCACCGCTGGCTGGACATGGCGGCCCAGAAGATCCACTTCCAGGGCCTTCCGGCCCGCATCTGCTGGGTCGGTCTGGGGCAGCGCCACCGTCTGGGGCTGGCCTTCAACGAAATGGTCGCCAACGGCGAACTGAAGGGCCCGGTCGTGATCGGCCGCGATCACCTCGACTCCGGTTCCGTCGCCAGCCCGAACCGCGAAACTGAAGCGATGATGGATGGCTCCGACGCCGTGTCCGACTGGCCGCTGCTGAATGCCCTGCTCAACACCGCCGGGGGTGCCACCTGGGTCAGCCTGCACCATGGCGGCGGCGTCGGCATGGGCTTTTCGCAGCACTCCGGCGTGGTGATCGTCTGCGACGGCACCGAAGCCGCCGCCCGCCGCGTTGGCCGGGTGCTGTGGAACGACCCGGCCACCGGCGTGATGCGCCATGCCGATGCCGGCTATGAGATCGCCCGCACCTGCGCCGCAGAGCAGGGCCTGAATCTGCCGTTCCTGAAATAAGGACCGGCGGGGGACCGTCCCGCAGGGGCATCGGCGCGCACCCTGCGGGACGGATTTTACCAAACGGAGTCGGGACCCCGGCGATACGGGGACAGGACTGTCCTTTATGGGAGGTATCACCGGTTTCCCTCTTCCGCTGCGCACCGCAAAAGAAAAAAGCTTGCTCAGATTTTCACCCCATCATTGAAAACAGGGAGCATCTCTCACCATGAACCGTCGTGATTTTCTGAAATCTGCCGCTGTCGGCACCGCTGCCGCTGCCACCGGATCGGCGCTCGCCGCCCCGGCCCTTGCCAAGGGTGTCCAGCAATGGACCATGGTCACCAGCTGGCCCAAGAACCTGCCGGGACCGGGTCTGGCCGCCAACATGCTGGCGGAGCGTATTTCCAGCCTGTCCGGCGGCCGCCTTCAGGTGAAGGTTTCCGCCGCCGGGGAGCTGGTCCCCGGCCGTGGCGTGTTCGACGCTGTTTCTGACGGCACCGCCCAGCTTTACCACTCGGTTCCGGCCTACTGGGGCTCCAAGTCTCCGGCCTTCCTGCTGTTCGGATCGCAGCCGTTCGGCCTGACCGCGATCGAACAGTCCGGCTGGCTGAACCACGGCGGCGGACAGGCCCTGTACGACAAGCTCTATAGCAAATTCAACATCAAGCCGTTCCTGTGCGGCAACTCCGGTGCCCAGTTCTTCGGCTGGTTCCGGAAGGAAATCAACAGCGTTGACGATCTGCGTGGTCTGCGCTTCCGCACCACCGGCCTCAACAGCGAAGTCCTGTCCAGGCTCGGCGTCGCCGTGCAGGCGATGGGCGGCGGCGAAATGTTCCAGGCCCTTCAGTCCGGTTCCCTCGATGCCGGGGAATTCATCGGTCCGTGGTCTGACAGCGCCCTTGGCTTCTACCAGATCGCCAAAAACTACTATTACCCCTGCATCGGCGAACCGTCGTCCGCCGAAGAATGCGGCGTCAACAAGGATGCCTATGAAGCCCTGCCCGATGACCTGAAGATGGTGATCCGCGTCGCCTGCCAGTCGCTGCACGATCAGGTTCTGACCGAATACAACACCAACAACGCCAAAGCCCTCCAGCTTATGGTGGAAAAGCACGGCGTGCAGGTCAAGCGCCTGCCCGACGACGTGATCATCGCCATCGGCAACGCATCGGGTGAGGTCATCAAGGGCCTGCGGGACCACAGCGATGATCTGGTCCGCGCCATCACCACCTCCTACCTTGAGTACCGCAAGCTGTCGCACAGCTACATGACCTATTCCGACGGTGCGGTCTTTGCCGCCCGGGGCCTGAAGTACAGTTACGGGGAATAACGTCTTCTCCATCCGCCCTCACGGCGCGGGGGATCTCCTCCCCCGCGCCGGATTGCATGAAAAGACTGAACCAGCCGGATGCTCCCCACATCCGGCCGGTGACGTGAGAAGGGACCCTCCCCGATGTCCTCCCCCCTCCTGCGGGCCAGCACCCTGCTGAATCAGGTCAATGCCGCCGTCGGCAACATCGCCATGTGGTGTGCCGTCGGCATGATGCTGGTCATGTTTGTGATTGTGGTGCTGCGCTACATTTTCGGTGTCAGCTATATTTTCCTCAACGAGACCGAGCTGTACTTCCACGGTACCCTGTTCATGCTCGGCGGCGGATATACGCTGCTGAAGGACGGGCACGTCCGCGTTGATATCTTCTATGGCACCGCCCGCTACCGCACCCGGCTGTGGATTGACCTGCTCGGCACGCTGGTGCTGTTGGTTCCCTCCTGTCTGGTGCTTCTGTATTTCACCTGGCCGTTCGTCTCCAAATCCTGGGCGATCCGCGAAGGGGCGATCTCGGTGGGTGGCATTCCCGCCTCCTTCCTTCTGAAATCCCTGATCCCGGCCTTTGGAGCCCTGATCCTGCTGCAAGGGGGCAGCCTGATGCTGCGCAACCTCGGCCTGCTGCTGTCCGGCGCCACCACCGACCCGGAGGACAGCCATGCTTGAGCTGCTGACCAACTCCCTTGATATCCTGATGTTCGTCGGTATGTGCGTCGGGATCCTGATCGGTTTTCCGGTCGTGTTTACCCTCGCCGGGGTTGCTGTCCTGTTTGCCGTTCTGGGTGTCAGCCTTGATGTCTTTGACCTGAACCTGCTGAAGGCGCTGGCCCCCCGGGTGTTCAGCACCATGACCAACGAAGTGCTGCTGGCCATTCCCCTGTTCGTGCTGATGGGGGTGATTCTTGAACGCTCCCGCATGGCGGAAGAACTGCTGGAGGAAATGGGCAAGCTGTTCGGCGGGGTGCGCGGCGGTCTGGCGGTATCAGTGATTCTGGTCGGGGCCCTGCTGGCCGCCTCCACCGGCATTGTCGGAGCCACCGTGGTGGCAATGGCGATGATCGCTCTGCCGACCATGATGCGCTATGGCTATGACAAATCCCTGTGCTGTGGCGTGATCGCCTCCTCCGGCACGCTGGGACAGATCATTCCGCCCTCGACCATGCTGATCATCCTCGCCGAGGTGATGTCTTCCGGGTATCAGCAGGCCCAGTTTGCCTCGGGCAAGTTCAGTGTTGAAACCATCAGCGTCGGAGAGGTGTTTGCCGCCGCCCTGATTCCGGGCTTCTGTATTGTCGGTATCTACATCGCCTATGTCCTGATCGCCTCGTTCCTCAAGCCGTCTCTGGCCCCGGCGATGCCACCACGCGATGTGCAGCCCCTCAGCCAGACCCTGCGCCATCTCGGCAAGGTTCTGGTGCCGCCAATTGTGCTGATTATCGCCGTTCTGGGCTCCATTCTCGGCGGAATCACCACCCCGACCGAAGGGGCGGCGGTCGGTGCCCTCGGCGCACTGCTTCTGGCAGCCCCCCGCGTGGTTCCCGGCGCGTCACCATGGCCGTTCCGCCTGACCGGTCTGGCGGTGCTGGCCCTGCTGCTGATGCGTCAGACCTTCGACCTGCGCATCGGCCGCACCGAGATCCCGCCTTTCGATAAGGCGATGATCGGCCTCGCCATCGCGCTGTCAGTCATCGCCGGATATGGCATTCTGATTGCCCTCCTCCGCTTCCTGCGGGCCGGGGTGCTGATCCCGACGCTGCGGTCCACCCTGACCGTCACCTCGATGATCTTTGCCATGATGATCGGCGCCAGCCTGTTTTCTCTGGTGTTCCGTGGTCTGGGCGGCGACGTCCGGGTCGAAGAGTTCCTGACCAATATGCCGGGCGGTGAAACCGGTGCCCTGCTGTTCGTGATGGTGGTGGTGTTCCTGCTCGGCTTCGTGATGGATTTCGTCGAAATCGCCGTCATCGTGCTGCCGATCACCGTGCCGATCCTTCTGGGCATGGGCATGGACCCGATCTGGCTGGCGGTTCTGCTGGCCATCAATCTGCAAACCTCGTTCCTGACGCCCCCGTTCGGTTTCTCCCTGTTTTATCTGCGTGGGGCGACGCCCAAGAGCATCTCGACACTGGATATCTACAAGGGGGTGGTGCCCTTTGTGATGATGCAGATTGTCGCCATGCTGGTCATCTATCTGTTCCCGTCAGTGGCAACCGCCCTGCCCCGGTTCCTGTTTGAGTAACGCTTTTTGCTCCCTGTTTCCCTGAAACTTAAAAAGGCCCGGATCCTGCGATCCGGGCCTTCTTTTCAACAGATCTTCTGACAAAGCCGCCGCTTACAGCCGCCCGTCCGCCTGCCCCAGCGGCAGAAGGCTCTTCACATCATACAGAACCGCATCGGGTTCCCCCAAAGCACGGATGCCGTCAGCCCCCAGCGCCACGAACTCCCGGTGGCCGACCGCCAGCACCACGGCGGCGTAGGTCCCCGGTGCCGGGGCTTCGGTCAGGCACTCCAGACCGTATTCATGCCGGGCTTCGTCAACGCTGATCCACGGATCATAAACATCCACCTGCGTGTGGTAATCCTTCAGGGCAGCGATCAGATCGACCACCTTGGTGTTGCGCAGATCCGGGCAGTTTTCCTTGAAGGTCAGCCCCAGCACCAGCACCCGGCTGTTCAGCACCGGCTTGCCCTTGCGCAGCATCAGCTTGACGGTTTCGTCAGCGACATGTGCCGCCATGCTGTCGTTGATCCGCCGCCCGGCCAGAATCACTTCCGGGTGATAGCCGACTTCCTGCGCCTTGTGGGTCAGGTAATAGGGATCAACACCGATGCAGTGGCCGCCGACCAGACCGGGGCGGAACGGCAGGAAGTTCCACTTGGTGCCCGCCGCTTCCAGCACTTCCAGCGTATCGATGCCCAGCCGGTGGAAAATCAGGCTGAGTTCGTTCATCAGGGCGATGTTCAGGTCGCGCTGGGTGTTCTCGATCACCTTGGCGGCCTCGGCAACCTTGATGCTGCTGGCCTTATAGGTTCCGGCGGTGATGATCGCGGCGTAAAGGGCATTAACCTCCTCGGCAATCGCCGGGGTGCTGCCGCTGGTGACCTTTTTGATGGTCGGCAGGCGGCGTTCCTTGTCGCCGGGGTTGATCCGTTCCGGGCTGTAGCCACAGAAGAAACCGGTGTTGAAGGTCAGGCCACTGTGCTTTTCCAGCACCGGCACACAGACCTCTTCGGTTGCCCCCGGATAGACCGTTGATTCATAAATCACGATCGCGCCGCGCTTCATCACGCTGCCTACGGTCTCGCTGGCCTTCACCAGCGGGGTCAGATCCGGGCGGTTGGCCTGATCGATCGGGGTCGGCACGGTGACAATAAAGATGTCGCAGTCGGCCAGATCAGCGCGGTCGGAGGAATAGGTCAGATGCGCCGCTTCCGCCAGTTCCTCCGGCGGGACTTCCAGCGTACCGTCCTGCCCCGACCGCAGCTCGGCAATCCGGGCCTGATTGATGTCAAAGCCGACGACGCTGCGCTGCTTTCCGAACTCCACGGCAAGCGGCAGACCGACATAGCCCAGACCGATGACGGCAATCTTCTTCACGTCGTGACCCATCAGGTGCCCCACACATCAGACGGCAGCCCCGGCACAGGGCCACCCCATAAAAACTGAAATCATTCCGGCGGACCCCGCCGCTGGCCCCGGTCTCCCAAGGTGGTCCGGCATACCGCAAATTGTTGTCGGGGTAAACGCCGAAACCGGCCCGTCCTGCCTGTCAGGGTGCCGACTGGGCATCCATCCAGGCATTGAACATCAGCACATCCCACAGGTGATAGGCCCAGTTGCGGTGTCCCTGAAGATGCTCCGCCCAGAGGTGGCGGACCGGCTGCGGATCAAAGATCCCGTCCTGCCGCAGTCGCCCTTCGGCCAGCAGACCTTCGGCCCACTCCCGCAGCGGGCCACGCAGCCAGCTGTCCAGCGGCACCCCGAAGCCCATCTTCGGGCGATCCATCATCGCCTGCGGCACATGGCGGTACAGCACCTGCCGCAGCAGCCACTTGCCGGTGCCTGACCGGTCCTTCAGGGACTGCGGCAGGGACCATGCCAGTTCCACCACCCGGTGGTCCAGCATCGGCACCCGGGTTTCCAGACTGTTGGCCATCGCCGCCCGGTCCACCTTGACCAGAATGTCATCGGGCAGATAGCTGAGGAAATCCAGCGCCATCATCCGTTCCACCGGAGTCAGCCGGGCCAGTTCCGGCGGCTGGCGGGTCAGCACGGTGTCATGCTCCCGCCCCGCCTGCACCACCGCTGCCGGATCCTCCCAGTGCGAGATCAGGCGCCGATAGAGGGCATCGACACTGTCGCAGGACAGCACACCCGCCCCCTTATGGATCTTATCGCCCAACCGCCCGCCAGCGGAGGGCCGCAGCCTGCCCAAGGTGTCCCACGCCCCAACCGGCACCGCCCGCAGCACTGCCGCCACCGCCGACCGCACCGGCCCGGGCAACCGCCCCAGCTTGCCCCACAGGGCGGTGGTCATGGTATAGCGGCGGTATCCGCTGAACAGCTCGTCCCCCGCATCACCGGACAGGGCAACGGTGACATGCCGCCGCGCCATCCGCGACACCAGAAACGTCGGGATCTGCGAGGAATCCGAGAACGGCTCATCATAGATCTGCGGCAGGTCCGGGATCACCGCCATCGCTTCCTGCGCCGAGACATACAGCTCGGTATGGTCGGTCTTCAGGTGGGTGGCAACGGCCCGGGCATACTGGGCCTCGTCGTAACCATCCTCGTGGAAGCCGATGGAAAAGGTGCGGACCGGTGTGCTGCTCTGCGCCTGCATCAGCGCCACCACCGTCGAGGAGTCAATCCCCCCGGACAGGAACGCCCCCAGCGGCACATCCGCCACCATCTGATCCGCCACCGCCTGCGACAGCACGCTGTCCAGACGGTCCACCGCCGCCTCCGGCGACAGATCCAGTCCAGCGCCCGGTCGGGCGCCGATCACCTGCGGCAGGGACCAGTAGGTCTGTGCCGTCTCGCGGCCATCGGCCTCAATCCGCAGCAGGGTTCCCGGCATCAGCTTGCGGATGCCCTGATAGATGGTATAGGGCGCCGGGATATAGTTATGACGCATATACAGGGCGACAGCGCCCCGGTCGATCTCCGCCCGGAAGGCCGGATGGGCGCGCAGAGCCTTCAGCTCCGACCCGAACAGCAGCACCCCGTTGACCTGCCCGTAATACAGCGGCTTTTCCCCGGCGCGGTCACGGATCAGGGTCAGCGACCGGTCCTGCCGGTCCCACAGGGCGATGGCGAACATCCCGACCATCCGGCGCAGGGTCTCGTTCAGGCCCCAGCAGCCGATGGCCGCCAGCATCACCTCGGTATCGGAATGGCCGCGCCACGCCTGCACCACAGAGCGGAAATAATCGGTCTGCTCCAGTTCCGCCCGGATCTGGCGGTAATTGTAGATCTCGCCGTTGTAGGCCAGCATGTGGCGGCCACAGTGCGACAGCATCGGCTGGGCCCCGGCGGGGGACAGGTCAATGATCGACAGACGGCGATGACCAAGGGCAACCGGCCCCTCCGCCCACACCGCATCGGCATCCGGCCCGCGGTGGGCAATGGCCGACGCCATCCGCAGCGCAATCCCGGCATCGGCATCCGGCCCGCCGTTGAGGTTCAGAAATCCGACAAAACCACACATCGCTTCTTTTCGCCTTTCTGATCCACACCGGACCGCCGCTTACACCACCGGATGGCCCTGTCGCCCTTTCAGACGCAGGCCGTCGGCCCATAGGTTAAGCATGTTCGCGCTGATGTTCCAGCCACGCCTGAAACATCAGGATGGCCCCACAGGAGGCAGTTCCTGCCGGTACAGCGCCTCATACCCCGCCACGCAGGCCTCCATCGAGAAATGGTTCAGCGCCCTCTCCTTCCCGGCCTGCCCCATCCGGCGGCGCAGATCAGGATCCAGACACACCTGCAACAGGGCCTCCCCCAAGGCCTGCGGCGTCCGGGCCGGAACCACCAACCCCGTCTGCTCGTGCACCACCGCCTCGGCGTTGCCCCCGACATCGGTCACCACCATCGGCAGGCCGCTGACCATGCCTTCGATGACCGCGTTGGAAAACCCTTCCTCGTGAGAACACAGCACACCGATGTCGGCGGCGGCCAGAAGATCGGGCACATCCTTGCGCGACCCGGGGAACCGGAAATGCGTGTCGATCCCGGCCAGACGGGCCTGTTCCTTCAATGCCGGGCCGATCCCATCATCGCGCCCCACGCAGACACAGACCCAACCGGACGGCAACGCCGCCTGCACCGTGGCCAGCGCCTGAACCAGATCCGCATGCCCCTTGTAAGGAATCAGATTGGCCACCATCACCAGCATGACAGCATCGTCATCAACCCCCAGCCCGGACCGGACAGCCGCACGGCTCTGGCCGGATTTGAAGCGGGCGATGTCGATGCCGTTATAAATCAGCCGCAGCCGTTGCGGGCTGACTCCTTCGGACCGCAGATCCCGGACCACAGCAGCCGAGTTCCCACAGACCAGATCCATGCGCGGATGCAGCCAGTGCTCCAGCTTACGCAACAGCTGATGCTTGGCCTGATAGTGGTTCAGGCTGCGACGGCTCATGATCCGCACCGTGGGGGGCGCAATCAGGGATATCACCCCGCCGATAATATATGCGGCCGGCAGGAAAAAGTGCGTCACCTGCGGACGGATCCGCCAGTAGGTCCAGACCAGCAGAGGCAGCGCGGCAAGCAGACCGGTCCAGGCGATCAGCCGGGGATGGCGGAGCAACCGGGCCAACCCGGACGGCAGCGTCACCCCCCTGACCGGCACCCCGGCCGCCTGAAAGGCCGCGGTCAGCGGCCCCCCCGTCTTCAGGGTAAAGACAGTCGGCTTCCAGCCACGGGCGGCCAGCGCCCCGGCAATCCGCAGCAGGTGCTGCTCTGCCCCACCGACCTCCATGGAGCCGATCACGTACAGAATCTTCATGCGAAGTTCAATGCAGCCGGTTGCATGTTAGGAGCGCTCAACTTTTTCAAAAGCTTCCGATTGTCCGACCACGGCAATCGAATAGGCAAAACCGGCATTCTGTGCAAGCCGCCAGAGGGCCCGGGGGAGCGCCAGCCGCAAGACTTTATGGACCGGCGTTGCGTTGACATCCCCATAGCCAAAGCTCGACCGGACGGTCATCCCGGCGTCCTGAACGATTTTTTTCAGCTCTTTTACGGAGTAAATACGCTCATCCGTAATGCCGTCCGCGTAAGCGGTATAGCGGGTCGGGATCTGAATGATGACGTGCCGTGCGCACTTGGCCTGCTCAACCAGCAGGCGGACCGTCACGTCGCGGTCAAAGTGCTCCAGCACCCCGCAGGAGAAGGCCAGATCAAACTGGCCGTAATACGGGGACAGATCAAAGGCATCGCCGACCTCAAAAGAGGCCGGGCTTCCCAAGGCAGAGGCCTGTTGTCTTGCGATTTCAACGAGACTTTCCTCATTATCAACCCCCATGGCCTGATAGCCCTGAGAGGCAAGAAACATCGTTGACCATCCGGGCCCGCAGCCAACATCCAGCACCCGGCCACCGGCGGGGCAGTAGCGATTGATGTTTCCATAGAGGGTTTCATGGAACCCCCAGTGCGGAACGGCCGTTTGAAGCCAGTTAGAACCAAAAGCCTTATGGCTCTTGAAATAGTCTTTCCAGCGTTCAGACATTGCTGCCTTCCTTTGCAACACGGGTAGCACTGAAGGTCATGATAAATCCGAATCCCAAGCGGTCCAGAATGACCTCAACCGGGTATGAGACAGCCCGGTCAAGCCTGCTGATCATCCGGATGAGGCGAGATGGTTTACCTCTCCACTTACCCCAGAACAAGTCCGGGTCATCAAGCTGCTTCCACTCGAGCATGAGGTCAGACCTGTTATAGCCCATCAGCCGCTTGACAGCGAACAGGAGACCGCCGTTGAGGGTGCCCCCAAAAATCTTCTGATCCGTCACGACGGTGTCGAGACGGAAGCCATGCCTCTTGCACAGGCGTGCAACGCTTTTCCTCGTAAAGAGGGTCAAGTGACGCGGATAATCATCAGCGTGATAGAATCTCGACTGAATCGAGTGAAGGTTGGTCACAAGCACGATGATCTTCCCACCGGGCTTCAGCAATTCGGATGCCTTATTGATGAATTCCCCCGGATGATAGACATGTTCCAGAACAGCCCAGAGGGTAATGGCGTCGAATTTCTCGTCACCAAAATCCATCTGGAGAAAATCACCGTAGCGTATGGGCATATTCCCCGGGTTGGGAACCTTTGAATCCAATTCCACGCCCTGAACATTCCAGCCGGCACGCTGCATGAACCAAAGGAACTCACCCTTCTGCGCCCCGATATCGAGAAGCTTGCCGGGGGGAATTCCCTCCAGCCAACGGCTTTTCTGCTCAAGCTGAGCCGTGCGTTTCTGAATAATATCCGCCCACGCCAGCTTTCCTTCCGCACCTTCCCATGACCAATAAAACGCTTCAGGATAATAATCCCCGATACCATCCTCTTTTGGCCTTGGGCTTAAGAAGCCGCATCCGCAATCCACGCATTTCCGGACAGTGAATTCGTGATCAGACACCGAAAACAGATAGTCTTTTGTCGTAAAAATTCTGCGTGATGATTCCGACCCGCAGAGAGGACATTTAACTTCGACTAGATCTGACTGGTTCATTCTCATCTCAATGCTGAAAATATCGAGGATCTATGCAACTTACAACTTACGCTTAGGGGGATTGAGAAATTTGATACCCAATAAAACTCCGGAGATACTGGAGCAGGTGATCGCTATTGCAATGGTTTGCTCACCAACAAAATCCCTTAGGATAAAATAACTAAGGCACAACATCATCAAACCTGCCCCTCCCATAAGAGACAGAAGGATCGGCCGTGCCTGCGCCTGCCAGAGCTTGGCAAAAACATTTCCGAGAAGATTGAAGCCCAATCCAACAGACAACCAGACCCAGAGCTGTGTCACCTTTTCAGCGGCATCGCCATCAAATTTACCGCTAAACAAAAGCGTCAGTATGTATTCCCCAAGAGAGGCGACCCCCACTATAGCGCATATGCCGAGCCCCAAGGAAAGAAGAGCCGCCTTTTTAAGCAAACGGCGGACACTTTGCGTATCCCCGACGGCAACAAGCTCTGAAAAGCGAGCCAATATCATGGTGGAACTTGCCATAACAAGCAATTGCACAGCCGATAAATGCAATCTGTATGCGTAACCGAAAGCAGAAACAGCCCCTTCCCCAAAGGAAGCCGCCCAGATCGGAGGCAAAGAGACGGCAATATTCGAAAACGCAACACCCGGCAGAGCCCAAGCCCCAAGCCTGCTGATTTCCTTGAACGGGCGGCGATCCCGTATCGCCAATGGCCCCAGCAGGTGAAACGAGATACGCTGAAAGCGATAAACACAGATCGCAAGCTGAAGCGCGGCCCCGCAGACGGTTCCCCAGATCAGACAGTCCAATCCACCCTGCGGCCACACCGCGAGCATTATCCCACCGAGGAGTCCATTGGCAACCGGCGCGGACGCAGCTGTCAGAAAGCTGCCTCTCATGGCGAGAATATAGCCTGAGCAATCGGTCATCATGCCAATCGCCACAAGAAAAGCAGCCAGAGGCATAACCGACAGAAACGCCGTCAGAGTGGCGGTCTGGTTAACAGGAACGATGACCGTTCCAAGCCACCCGGACAGGAGAAAGAGGATACCGACCAAAAGCGCGCCAAGCGCGGCATATCCCCACCAGACCGTTCTATCGAAGGCCGCCGTCTCCGCAGCCGGTCCTGTGGTGCCAATTTTCGACCGGACCGGAAATAAGCCAACCTGTAGAAGGCCTGACAGTAAACCGGAAATCAGCGTCGGCGTCACCAAGGCCAGATTATATCCATCCAGTTCACTGCTGACCCCGAAGATATGCGCCGTGAACCATAGCTTGAAGAATGCAGCAAGCTGCGCGAGTCCCGTCAATACGGAGACGATTAGCAGCTGTCTTTTCATGAGAGGGAGCCCCGTTTTTTTCGGACAGACTGGCAGCAGAACCAGACTGCCCCCGGCTGGTGATGACACCGCCCTGAAGATTGCAAACACCGTATCCAGAGGATCCCCGGAATACGGGGGATCATACGCATCGCCCCCGGTTCGTCCAGTCAAAGCGGCCTGAGACCGACAGGAGAGGTCAGCGTTCCTCCTGAATACTCGCTTCAGCGGCATCCAGCCTTATTTCACGACCTCTTCAATCAGGGTTTCCCATTGGCGGACGATGGCATCGCGGGAGTAGCGGTCACGCACGGTGAGAGCCCCGGCACCAAGCCGATCCCGCAGAGCGGCATCCGCGAACAGCGTCTTCATCGCATCCGCCAAAGCTGCCGCATCCTCGACCGGAACCAGCAAACCATTCTCACCATTGCGGATGATCTCCCGGGGGCCTGAATCACAATCTGCCGCAATAACCGGGCAGCCCATCGCCATCGCTTCCAGCAGTGCGTTGGGAAACCCCTCATAACGCGAGGGCAGAACGTAGACCGTGGCCCGCCCCATCCAGACCTCAGGCTTCTCGACAACCCCGAGCATCTCAACGGCTTGAGCAACATTCAGTTCGCGCGCCAATGTTTCCAGCGCCTTCCGCTCAGGCCCTTCGCCAAGGATGGTTAACGTCACTCCATGCTGCGCCAGACCACACGCGGCGAACGCCCGTAACAGCACATCAAAGCCTTTTTGCCGGTCAAGCCGCCCCACGGCGAGGAGACTCTTTTGGCCCCGCTCCCCGCCCGGCGGCAGTGCCCGGACAAAATTCGGGATCACACGCACACGCCCGGCAGATGTGATCGTTCTGGCCCAAACGGCCACTCTTTCCGTCTGGACCACGACACGCGCGGCAAGGGGATAAAGAAGCCGACGCGCAAGAGTCCAGGCCCGCCCCACCTGATGCCAGCGCGGGTCGATACGTTCGGAGACGATGATAGGAATGCCGGATGCCACTGTTGCGGCCAACACCCGGACATTGTTCTGTTCGATAAAACTGACAACCGCATCCGGCCGATAACTCTGAATGGCCTCCCGAATCATACGGGACCGACGCCAGTTGCCTGCGATGCTTTGCCAGATCGAAGAAGAATCCCAGATCATATTCAGGGCAATCCGCTCAACCCGACTGTCCAGATGATAGTGATCGCTCTTTGCGGTCACCAGGGTCAGAACGGCCACAGAATGTCCACGGTCTGCGAATGCATTGGCCAGCTCCACGATGACCCGCTCCGCACCACCGAACGACAGACTGGAAATCACCCAAAGGATACGTCGGGACTTCAAACTTGCTCTCCTGACAGCGCAACTGAGTCGGTAGAACCGTAAACCTGTAACTCTAAGACGTGAAACAGGAAAAGTATTTTCCGTCAGGACATTCTTGCCGATACGGAATGAGAAACCCCCGCCCTCATTTCTGTGGGCGGGGGGTTTATGCAAGGTATTATTGGTTGCGGGGGCAGGATTTGAACCTGCGGCCTTCAGGTTATGAGCCTGACGAGCTACCGGGCTGCTCCACCCCGCGGTGTGGTGTTTCGGTGTTTGGTTTCTTCAAGCGAATAAGGCCGGAGGGTGCTCCGGCCTTATGTCGCGAGATCGTGAGAAGCAATTTAGTTTGTATCGATGTGTGCGTTTGGAAGACCTGGCAGTGACCTACTCTCCCGCATCTTAGGATGAAGTACCATTGGCGCGACTGGTTTTCACGGCCGAGTTCGGGATGGGATCGGGTGTTTCCACAGCACTATTGCCACCAGGTCATCGAAACGCACGCTTCGATACAGTGTGTTTTAAGGGTCCGTGCGGATATCAATTTGTCTCTGGGATTGAGGCGTGTGCGGGGGTTTACCGCTGCACACGGGCTCTTCAAGCCGATCGAGCGATTAGTACCGGTTAGCTTCGCATGTCACCACGCTTCCACACCCGGCCTATCGACGTGATGGTCTATCACGGCTCTCAAGGGATACCTGGTTTTGAGGGGGGCTTCCCGCTTAGATGCATTCAGCGGTTATCCCTTCCGTACATAGCTACCCAGCGGTGCTCCTGGCGGAACAACTGGTACACCAGAGGTACGTCCATCCCGGTCCTCTCGTACTAAGGACAGCTCCTCT
>NZ_JACIIX010000021.1 GCF_014205675.1 Novispirillum itersonii | reverse complement strand
CACCACACCGCGGGGTGGAGCAGCCCGGTAGCTCGTCAGGCTCATAACCTGAAGGCCGCAGGTTCAAATCCTGCCCCCGCAACCACATACCTCAAAAGCCCTCCAGCTTACGCTGGGGGGCTTTTGCATTTCGGGGTGATGGTTTCCCTTCTTGCCGGGGCAGTGACTCATATTTCGATGCTTTTGAGAAGCTTCTCCGTGAACCGAAGGGGGTGGTTATCCTGTGCGTGTCGCAATCAGCTCCTTGGTTCAGATGAGGCAAAGCCTCGGTCATCCCTCAATCACCAGCGACCGTCCGTCCCCCGGCGACAACCGACGACAGGAGGGACGGGGGCGGCAGGTAGCGCCGCCCGACAGCGACCGGAAGGCTTAGATAGCGGCCTCTGTCTTCAACCAACAGGCGGTCATGGATCAGGTGTTCCAGTATCAAAGCCAGCTCCGCATCGGTCATTGAGTAGCCCAGTTCAGTCAGATTCCGCGTGATCGCATGCCGGGACTGTATCTGATCGCAGAACAGCACCAGATGACGGGCAGCGCCTTCCAGGCGATGGATGGGGCGGGTCGCTGCCGCACGGGTATCGCCGATCAGCAAAGCCCCCTGATCCTCAATATGGAACAGCCAGGAGCGGTCGGCCCTGTGATTCCAGTCATCGACCGCCCGGCGCAGGGCGTCGGTATAACTGTCTGCGGCCCTGACACCATCCGATCTGCGTTCGAAGCGATAGGCCAGCTGCTCCAGACTGCCCTTTCCCAGTCGGTAAATCCAACGATAGCTTCGGTGGGGGGTGATGCCGGTTATGGCGAAGCGTTCCGCCTGTGCATAGAGGGGGCTGTAGCGTTGCAGAGAGACGCTGGATACCTTCGGGGGCTGCAAGTGGGTCAACAACGGTACCAGCTTAGCCATACGCGTATAGGATTCCGGCTTTTCAAACGGAAATTCGCACAGAATGCCCCAGACCGTGCCGATGCCCAGTTCACGGCACCACTTCAACAGTTGGATATTCTGCAATCCCGTGACGCCCTTGCGCATGGGGCCCAGGATCTCGTCGCACAGGCTTTCGATCCCCGGCTGTAGGGAGGTCACACCGGCGGCGGCGAGCTGGACTAACTGTGACTTCCGCAGATTGGCCTTAACGGAAAAGAAGATCTGCCGCTCACCAGCACGGGCCGCCAGCCGGGGCATCACAGTGTCGATCAGGCGCAAATCCAGGATCTCGTCCGTGCCGCAGATGCGGCAGCCCGGATAACGATCCAGTATCCAGTTGAATTCCTTCAGGACCCGATCGGGGGATTTAGACCGGTAGTGCATGGAATCGGCATTTTCCGAACAGAACACGCAATGATGCTTCTGTCCCCACCAGCAACCCCGCGACGCCTCGATGGGTAGCGCCGGGCGGATTGGCTGAACCGTCGGCTGGTCCCAGGCGACCATGAAATCATCGAAGGCAGGTATTGGCAGCCGGTTCAGATCTGGCTCCAGCGCCACGGGCACCGTTGGCAGCTTGATGCCGCCGCCGGGGGACCGGAAAAAGACACCGGGAGCGTCGATGCAGCATTCTCCAGCCAGATGTTGTCTGACCAGATCGGGGAAAGCAATCTCGCCGGGGCCGCACACCACGGCATCCAGAAACGGGAAACAGCGGAAGCTTTCCTCGCCCATGGGGGCATTGCAGTTGGTGCCGCCCAAAACGACCAGAATGTCGGGATAAGCCTGTTTGATCCGTCTGGCCATCGCCAGACTGGCCAGATGTTGCTGATAGCAGCTGGACAGGCCAACGACCCGGGGGCGCAGCTGGCCGATCAGGGACAGCCAGTCATCGAGCAGGGCAGCGGCCTCGGACAGCAGGCGGGGGATTGCCTTGGCCAGCCGCCCGAAGGCGGGTTTGTGGCGGATGCGTCCCCGACCCATGGCGGTGAGGAAATCATCCGGGGTTCCGACCGGGTCGAGAAAACGGGAAAACAGCCACTCTCCGGCCTGTATGCGGGCCAAATCGTAACCCAGATCGCGATAAAGGGGGGCACCGATGCGCCGTTCGAAATCCAGGTTAGGATAGAAACAACGCGCTGCAATACCCTCATCGTTCAGGCATTGCGCCAACAGCGATAGTCCCAGAGAGGGCCGGTCGCTGGGGCCGAACGGCATCATCAGCAACGCCACAGTGCAATCAGCGTCAGGCGTTATCGGGGGTATTGCCGGTGATGGCATGGCAGGGGCAGGCATAGTTCAGGGTCCGTTCCGGGCGGTATCGCGCGGAAACACCATATCCGGTATCGCTTCAGCACTCACGTTGTAAAGCCTGCGGATGCTTCAGACGCGACTGGCGCCAGTCTGGGACCGTGCGGGATGCTGGAGACCCGGGTCACTGCGGTCTTTTCAAACGCTGTTATGATCCAATCCCACCGTCGTGTATCCCCGCTCGGCGAGAAGGGGGCCAAACAGAGGCTGAGGCGTTCTGACCGTGTTCCGCCGATGATCCGGGGGCAGATTGCCATAGCTTCACGGGCTATTGTACCATAAAACCATTATGCCCGGTCCCGGCCCGATGACCGTGACCGGGGAAACGCCGGAACCCCGGAAGACGCCCCTGTGGGGGCAAAAAGGATCTCCTATGTCCGTTCTGGCACCATATTGGGCGGAAGTCGGCCGTTCATGACCGATGCTCACGATGTCCTGGCCCGCCACGTCGCGGGCCGACTTGTCGCCGACAGCCTTTCGGAGGCTGTTGCCGACGGGATCCTGCAACCGTGTGATGATGGAACCTGGATCCGCCCTTCTGCTGATGGCATCCCATCAGAGTGGGTCCGTGAATACAGGGATGCAAGCCGGAATTGCCGATTCTATATGGGAGTCATGTTTCATTATGTCTATCGCCAAGAGCAGGTACCAGCCGGCTGCGCCGCCTGCTTCAAGGTAAAAGTGGTGCCGGGCAGCCTGCGGCAGCTTGTTGCCCTGCGCGATATCAGTCACGCTCTGCCCTATACCTACAAATGTGGGTTAGACGCGGCGACCCCCTATACGTCCGGCCTTTATGGCGGTTATTTCTATCTGCATGGGCTGGATGCCGCCCGCGCCGCCCACAGGCTTGTCCGCGAGGCGGTGGACCGGCATCCTAAGCTGGGGAGCGCTGTGTCCGTCTTCATTAAGCGCGGCTGCACGGAATATGAGGTTCATTGTGGCCCGTCCGACCGCTTTACCTTCCAGCCCGAACAGGCCGGATTGGAGGCGGCGCTCCTGTCCCTTATCCATATGGAACCGCCGCTGTCCGCAAGCCGGATCCGGGTGCAGCAGACCTTGGCCCATTGGATAAAGGAAGCCTATCGTCTGGGGGACGATACCTATCGGGATTTTACCGGCGGACGTCGACTTTACCCGGCCACCGTCTGTTATGCCGCGACAGCTGCGCCGGAGGAGGAAACAGTATGAATACACGCAAGCTTTGGCGTGGGCTAACCTTGCCGGTTTCCGAGCTTTGGCTGGCCGCCGAGGCGCTGGCACTGTTGGCGGTCGCCCGGATCGTGCTGATCCTGTTGCCCTTCCGCATCGCCATGCGCTGGCTGGGGCTGCGGTTGGAACGCGGGGGCAGTGAGGAGATGGATGGAGTGGCGGGTGCGCCCTTTGTGCTCTCGGTTGCGGATGCGGTGCGCCGGGGGGCCTCCGTTGCCCCCTTCCGTGCCGTCTGCCTACAGCAGGCCGTGGCGGCGGCTCTGATGCTGCGCCGCCGTGGCCACGCGGTTCAGGTGTATTTCGGTGTAGCGAAGGAACGTGACGGGACAATGACCGCCCATGCCTGGAGCCGGTGCCGGGGAATTCTGGTCACAGGCGGAAAACAGATGCCCCGCTATCAGCCAATCTCGGTGTTCGTGACATGACTGCGACTTTCGGAGCGGCAGAGATCCCAGCAAACGGCGGGCTGTTCCTGCCCCACGATGTACAATCCGACTGGCTTCCGTCGCCTCTGGCCGATGCCCTGCTGGAGTATGCCATCGCGAATGAGAGCCGTTTCTGCCCGGGCTCGATCCTGCACAGTGGTAAGGTCATGGTGGACGAAACCATCCGGCAGGTATCGGTTCTATCCCATCTCGGCCCCTTCCATGAGCAGGTGACGCGGGCGGCACTGACCGCCCAGCCGATGCTGGAGAGGCTGTTCGGCATGCCGGCGTTCACCGCCAGCGAGGTGGAAATCGAAATGGCCGCCCATGGTGACGGGGCACATTTCCAGCAGCATATTGACACGTTCGTGGTGGTAAACCGATGCCCGAACCCGCGGGTCTTGACCCTTGTCCTTTATCTTCACCGTCAGCCGCGGGGGTTCACCGGCGGTGCCCTCCGCCTGCATGCCTTGGGGGGGGAAGCGTTTCAGGATATTATGCCTGATCACAACCGGTTGGCAGCCTTTCCCTCGATTCTTCCCCATTCCGTGCAGCGCCTGACCTGCCCGGGCAATGCATTTGCCGACCGGCGCTTTGCCGTAAATATGTGGATCCACCGCTAAGTATTTAGTATTATTTTCAATATCGTGATATTCACTCCCTCCAGCCGTGAAAGCAGATCCTTTGTCCATCAGCCGCCCCGACGCATTGTTGCCGGAAACCAAAGTGACCTGGCACTCGGAACAGATCACCGCTGCGATTGATGGTGAAGTGATTGTGATGGGGATGATCCGCGGCCAGTATGTCGGTCTTGATGATATCGGATCAGTATTGTGGAAGCTGCTGGAGCAGCCGCAGACGATCCGTCAGCTCTGCGACGAATTGGGCCTGCGTTATCAGGGCAATTCCGACACGATACTGGCCGATGTGACAGCTTTCCTTGAGGATCTGCGAAGCATCGACCTGATTGAGGTCGTCGATGCTGGTTCCACTCGGTAAAGTGCCGGGAACTGGACATGTCTTCACCGCCGGTACCGCCCTTGCCCGATCAGGGTAAGGATTGTCTGCTCTATGGCTACCGGCTGCGATCGGTGGTGCCGCTGCCGTCATTGCCTGTGATGCCGGAGGGAGGGGTCCCCGACCTGTCGCTTCGGCGCGGCCGGGTGCCGGAGCAGTTGGCAGGGGCTGTCTGGGCCAGTCCCTTCGTGGAAATCGGCGGCGACGGCAGTGTCTTGGTCCGCATTCCCGGCATTGTGGCGTTCCTGATCCGTGACGGCGGCTGTCTGACCCTGGACGAGAACAGCAACGCTGAAACCAGCACTATTGAAACCTTCCTGTTCAGTGCGGTGGCGGGTGCCATTCTGCATCAGCGTGGGGTGCTGCCACTGCATGCCAGTTGTGTCATGGTCGGTGATGTGGCTGTTGCCATGGCCGGCGTGTCGGGCCGGGGGAAATCCACACTGGCCGGTGCCCTGTCGATGTGCGGCCATGATGTTGTCACCGATGATGTCTGTCCGGTCGATTTCCGGGACGGCAAGGCCATGGTCATTCCCGGCCCACCCCGGGTTCGGCTCTGGCCTGACGCAGCGGGCCTGTTGGGCCTTTCCCATGCAGGGTTGGAAACCGGACGTCCCAATCATCCCAAACGGGTCCTGGCGGCCCGTGGTGCCGATGTCGGCCCGAAGCGTCTGGGGGCGGTGATCCGCCTTGACATCGACCGTCGACTGGACACGCCGGTTCTCTACCGCCTGACCGGACCCACCGCCATCACCCCCATCGAGGAATTGGTCTATCGCGCCCGGTTGGGGCGGCGGCTCGGACGCCGGGTCGGGCTTTTCCGGGATCTGGTCCGACTGGCGACCATAGTTCCCATTTATCAGTTGGTCCGACCGGAGGAGGGCGTTGATCCCTCCCGTCTGGCAGACCTTGTCGTTTCGGCACTCTGCGATAACGGCAAGGAGAAGGCCGGTGGCTGACGGGGCGGCAATCGGCTGGATTGTATCGTATCCGAAATCAGGGAATACATGGCTGCGCCTGATGCTTTTGGGCTTGATAGGGGGCGGTCAGCCCATTGATATCAACGGTCTCGGCAACGAGGTGGGCACTGCCAGCCAGAGTGAGTTTGACGAGTTGCTGGTGGTGCCGTCCGGTGAACTGTTTCCTGACGAACGGATAGCGGCACAGCCAGCACTGAACCGCGCCATCGCCGCCGAGACGGGGGAGGGCCTGATCCTGCGCAAGGTTCATGACCGGTACTGGCATGTCCCCGGTGGTGAAGCGGTCTTTCCTTCTTCGGTCAGTCGGGGGGCTGTTTATTTGGTGCGTGACCCCCGCGACGTCGCCGTTTCCTTTGCCCATCACCGGGGCACGACGCCGGATGAAACCATTGCCACGATGGCGGACCCGGCGGCGACCCTGTCGGCTGCGGGCGACCGGCACCGAAAACATCTGGCACAGCCGCTTGGCACCTGGTCGGGCCATGTGCTGTCCTGGCTGAATCAGCGGGACATCCCGGTGCTCCTGCTGCGGTACGAGGATCTGCTGGCCGATCCGGCATGGAGCCTGCGACTGGTGGCCGACCATCTGAGGATCGCCCATGACAGCGCCAGTGTCGCCAGAGTCGTAGATGCCACACGGTTCGGACGGTTACAGGCTCAGGAACAGGTGCAGGGCTTCAGGGAACGGCAGGCCGGTTCGACAGCACCCTTCTTCCGGCAGGGCCGGGCTGGCAGCTGGCGCGGGGTTTTGGCACAGGCGCAGGCTGCGCGTATTCTGGCCGATCATGGTCCGGTGATGCGGTGGCTCGGCTATGATTGTGGGGATAGTGGCACGGATCCCGAGAGGTATGCCTGAATACCGTCCGGTTTACTCCCGGACCGGAGGTCATCGCTCCGGGGTTGCCATTCTCCGGCGGCCTCTGTTTAATTCCTAAATCACCGGTTCTAAATCACCGGTCCTAAATCACTGGTATTTACGGTTATCCAAGGATAAGTATCTTGAATGCCGTTGATGGAGAGTGCCATGAATAATCAGGAAAAGCCTGCCACGACCGAGCCGGATGATGGAGTGGCGGAACGCCCTGTCTGGCATCGTCCTGCATACTCCATTCTGGATGTGGAAGCGGGCACGGTGACGACCTCGGGGCCGCGCTCCGATGGCAACGGTTCCACCAGCTGAGGGGCCTTTATGGGTGGCCTCCGCCGCAGCATGACCGGATTTTCGGGGCATGTCGTTTTCGGTCTCGGGGACAGATGCGATCCGCCACCGGGTTTTCTGCCGGTTCGAGGCGGGCAGTGGGGGGTTGCCTTCGCGGGGCGGTTAGACGACCGCCGCACCATGGCCACCGCACTTGATCTTCCCGGTGGTCATGACCTGACTGACACGGAATTGGCAGCACGGGCGGTGGAGAAGTGGGGGAGCGGAACCCCCGGCCGTCTGTTGGGTGATTTTGCCTTGGCCGTGTGGTTTGGCGACGAACGTCGGCTGTTGCTGGCAGGCGATGCCATGGGCATGCGCACCGTCTATTACTGGCGTGGATGCGACCGCTTGCTGTTTGCCACCAGTCTGCGCGATTTGTTGGCTCTTCCCGGTGTGCCGCGGGAGGTGGATGAAGTGTTCGTCGCCGATCATCTGGCGATGAATTACGGTGATGATGAGGCGACGTTCTATCGCAGCATCCGCAAGGTCCGGCCCGGCACCTGCGTGCTGATGACCGCCGACGCCGACGAGTGCCGGGTCTTTCACCAGTTTGACCCGGACCGTCGTATCAAACTGGGCACGGATCAGGATTATGTTGACCGGGCCCGCGAACTGCTTGATCAGGCGGTGGCGGATCGGATGCGGGGGGAGACGGTCGCCATCATGGGCAGCGGCGGTCTGGACAGCGCCTGTCTGGCGGTGTCGGCGCGGCGTCATGCGCCTTCTGTGCCCTTCCTGACGGCGGTTCCCGAGCCAGGGCTGCCTCTGGCACCGGGCGATGGCATTGCCGATGAACGCCCCTATGTCGAGGCTCTGGCGGCAGCCTTCCCCGGCTTGCGCCCGGAATTCCTGCCACCGCATCCAGAAGCCGACTGGACACCGGAGAACTGGGCCCTGACATCCGCCGGTGCCGCGCCTTACCGGATGGCCACCCATATCACCTGGCTGAACGGACCCGCCCGCCGGGCTGTGGCGCTCGGGGCTACTTCCTACCTGACGGGGGCGGTTGGCAATCTCAGCCTGACCTGGGACGGGTTGCGCGGATTGCCGACCCTGCTCCGGCAGGGACACTGGTTTCGCCTTGCCCGTGAACTGGCGCTGACATCCCGGGGCCATCCGCGCCGGATGGCCAGTCTGGCATGGCACTCTCTGGTCAGGCCATTCCTGGGTGCGAAGCGGTTCAGTGAGCTGGATCTTCTGCCCGCCTGCGGTCTGAGCGAAGAGACATTGCGGCGGTTTGGTATGGCCGAACGGCTGCGTCAGCGCGGGAACGACCCTTCCTTCCTTCTGTCACCGGACAGCCGGCGTTTTCGCATTGCCGCCATCTGTCGTAACCGCAGTCGTCGGCCGGACGGAATGAACAGTCTGCGCAGCTTTCAGGGCATCGGCAACAGCGCTCCTCTGGCCGATTTGCGGCTGGTCGAATTTTGTCTGGCTATTCCGGAGGACCAGTATCTGCGGGACGGCACCACCCGCTGGCTATCCCGCCGTCTGCTGCGCACCGCTGGCGTGCCAGCGATGATTACGGAGAACCGGCGGCGCGGCTATCAGCATCCGGAATGGTTCGCTCATCTTAGCCGGATGCGGCCGACTCTGCCGGATCAGCTGGAACGGCTGCGGCGATCGCCGACCGCCAGCCGCCTGATCGATCTGGACAGGCTTGAGCGGGTGCTTGCCAAATGGCCAGAGAATGCTGTGGCGGCGGAGGCAGACCGTGTCGGGCTACAGGTGATGTTGCAGGAGGCGCTGCATGTCGGTGCCTATATCGCTTGGGTTGAGGGGACGAATTGAAAGGCTGCCTTGAGGCACTCCGGGCTCCCCGAGGCCATGAACCCTGAGCAGGGCAGCCAGTTTTGCCCGGGCCTGCCGGCTGAAGCGGGCCGGGTGCCGGATCATCTTCTCAACCACCAACGGCTCCACGCAGCCCCGGAGAGCAGCTTAAAACTCCCCGCAATCTTCCAGCCTACGGGGAATGGCTCAGGGCAGGTTCACCGGGAGCGAAGGGCGCAAGCATATCCTGCTCCCGCCGGTTGGCCCCGGCAATCAGGCCGGAGATCAGGGCTGTCTCCGGCAGGGAGTGCCAGTATTTCTTCGGCATTTCTTTCAGCATGGCGCGGGGATTAACCCGGGCCGGGTTGAAGGTGGCGGCGTAGTAACGTGTCCAGACCGCTTCCACCGGATCATCGCCGGAGGCATCGCTTTTCCCGGCGGGCGGACCTTCTGACAGTTGTCGGGTGTCCCAATGCAGGCTGCCGTCCGGGGTCAGGATTGACCACCGCATATTGGCAAAGCGGTTGACGAAAAACCCCGCTGTGGCCCGCAGAATATGGTGCTCGGGCTCAAACCACGCAACAAAGCGGCGGCGGTCCCCGTCCTGAAGGTCCCGGAAGCGGACAAAGGCATGCATCTTGTGAATGTCCCGCCCAACACTCTGCTGCATCCGCCGCAGCACATTCACCTGCCGGTCCGCGCGGTCATGGAGGGCCTGTGGCTGATGAATGACCCGCAGCAGAAACGCGTACAGCAGGCTGAAGCGGTGAGGGTCGCGATGCAGGACCACGCTGTGGGCCAGTCCGGGAAAATCTTTGGGCACCGTCAGGGTTTTTTCCGGTAGTCGGCTCAGCGCCGTAGCGGCGAATAGGTCTGTGGCCCGGTCCCCGACCTGCCACAGCACCTGTGATGCCGGAATCTCTTCGGCGGCCAGAGCCCGGGCGGCGTCACGCCAGCCGTCATAGTCATCCTCGCGGTTCAGACGCACCACCTGCATGCTTACCCCGCAAACAGATCAAGCTGGCGGGGTGGCGGTGCCACCAACGCCCGGAGGTCCTGACGGTCGGTCAGGGCCACCGGGTGCCAGTCATCGGCGATCAGGAAGGGACGGAGTTTTTTCAGGGAGACGGTCAGACGCCCGATATCCTCCAGCCGCAGGCGCCGCCAGCGCCGGGCCTGAAGAATTGCCTGTACGGCCCGGGGACCAAGGCCGGGGATCCGCAGCAGCATCTCCTTTGGTGCGGTGTTGACGTCGACGGGGAACTGGCCGCGAAATTTCAGGGCCCAGGCCAGCTTGGGGTCGATGTCCAGCGGCAGCATCCCGGTGGTGGGATCGGTGGCAGCCGCCACCTCTTCCGGGGTAAAGGCATAGAACCGTAAGAGCCAGTCAGACTGATACAGCCGGTGTTCCCGCATCAGGGGCGGGCGGCTGGGGGGCAGAACCGCACTGGCGTCGGGGATCGGACTGAAGGCGGAATAATAGATCCGCCGCAGGTCAAACCGCCGGTACAGGCCGGCGGCACGGGAAACAATATCGCGGTCACTGGCAGTATCGGCACCGACAATCATCTGGGTCGACTGCCCGGCCGGAGCAAATGCCGGGGCGTGGCGGTAGCGGCGGCGCGCATCAGCTCCATCGGTGATGGCGGAGTGCATAAACCCCATCGCTGTTTCAATCCGGGTTTCTGATTTCTCCGGGGCCAGAACGTGCAGGCCGCTCCGGGTTGGCAGTTCCACATTGATGGAAACGCGGTCTGCGTACAGACCGGCGCGGGTGACGAGGTCCGCATCTGCATCGGGGATGGTTTTCAGGTGGATATAGCCCCGGAAGTGATGATCCTCCCGCAGGGACCGGGCAACTTCGGTGATCTGCTCCATCGTGTAGTCAGGGCTATGAATGATCCCCGAGGACAGAAACAACCCCTCGATATAGTTGCGGCGGTAGAAATCCAGCGTCAGGGTCACCACCTCGGCGGCGGTGAACCGGGCACGGCGGACGTTCGATGACCGGCGGTTGATGCAGTAATGGCAATCAAAGATACAGCTGTTGGTCAGCAGGATCTTGAGCAGACTGATGCAACGGCCATCCGGCGTGTAGGCATGACAGATTCCGCTGCCGCCGGTGGTTGATCCAACCCCTTTGCCGCCAAGAGAACTGCGCCGTTTCCCTCCGGAGGAGGAGCACGACGCATCATATTTGGCGGCATCCGCGAGGATGGAGAGTTTTTGCGCTGTGTCCAGTTGTGCCATGCTGAAACCGGAGTGAGGGGTGATCTTGTTTTGTTCTCTATAATCAGTCTCTCACCATACTGAGTCGCTCCGGGGGATCAATGAAAATGTTCCTTTTATGTTCCGTTTTCGGTTGGTTGCAGAAGGCAGAGAATTGATAAGGATATGGTTCTCTTGCCTCATTGCCCGATTTCACCGGCATCAGCATTATGGCCCGAAGTTGTGAATTCCCTGTGCGGTCATGGGGGTACTGTCGGCTGACAGATACCGGACAGCGTAGGGCCACTGGGGAAGGCGGGGGAAAATGGCGGATACGGAACGGCCGCGCATTCTTGTGGTTGATGACGAGCCGATCAACGTTAAGGTTCTGGTGGATCTGCTGCGGTCGGATTATTCCCTTGTTGTTGCCAAGGATGGTCCGCAGGCTTTGTCCCGCTGTGAAGGCGATGCCCTGCCGGATCTGATCCTGCTGGATGTGATGATGCCGGGGATGGACGGGCTGGAAGTGTGCCGCCGCCTGAAAGAGAATCCGCGCACGCAGGATATTCCGGTCATTTTTGTCAGTGCCATGGGGCAGGCCCATGATGAGACCAGCGGCTTTGCCGCCGGGGCCAGTGATTACATCACCAAGCCGGTTTCCCTGCCGGTGGTTCAGGCCCGGGTGCGCACCCAGCTTGCCCTGAAACAGGCCCGCAGCGCCCTGAAAGATCAAAATCTGCTGCTGGAAGAGCGGATCCGGGAGCGCACCCGCGAGCTGGAGCAGACGCAGGACATCACCATCCGGGCGCTGGCGTCGCTGGCGGAAACCCGTGACAACGAAACCGGCAATCACATCAAGCGGACCCAGCACTATGTGCGGGCGCTGGCTGAACATCTGCGCCACCATCCGGATTTTGCCCCGGAGCTGGACGATCAGGCGATTGACCTGCTGTTCAAGTCCGCCCCGCTGCATGATATCGGCAAGGTGGGGATCCCCGATGCGATCCTGCTGAAGCCGGGGCGGCTGGACACCGAAGAAATGGACGTGATGAAGCGCCATGCCGAGCTGGGCCAGCAGGCACTGGTCGCGGCGCTGAAGGAGCAGGCCGCCACCCCCAGCGGATTTCTGCGCTATGCGGTGGAAATTTCGCACTATCATCATGAAAAGTGGGATGGCAGCGGCTATCCCGCCGGTCTGGCCGGGCGGGATATTCCCCTGTCAGCACGGTTGATGGCGGTGGCCGATGTCTACGATGCCCTGATCAGCCGCCGGGTCTATAAGCCGCCTTTTTCGCATGAAAAGGCGGTGTCGATGATCTGCGACGGCAGCGGTACCCATTTTGATCCGGCGATCATTGAGGCGTTTGTCACGTTGCAGGAGCGGTTCCGCGAGATTGCCCTGCACTATGCCGACGAGGATGATGTCTGGTCGCCGATTGATGACATCCGCTGACCGGTGGATGGCCACCCGGTCTGTTGAGGCGCAAGGCGTCTCTGTTTCCCGAATGGTTCAAAAGAGAGAAAACGCATGCGCAGCACCCAGATGACCCTGAAGGGCCCGCTGACACCGGCAACGGATCTGTCTGCGCTTCAGGCGCTGGATCCTGACCTGATTCTGGTGTTTGCCAGCATCCGCTGCCTGTCCGGCCCGGAAGGGCTGGATCTGCTGCGGGCGGCGGCCCCGCGGGCGGTGATCACCGGTTGCTCCACCGCCGGTGAGATCGGGGGTGAAGGGGTCACGGATTTTGGGATGGTGATCACCGCCATCCGCTTTGACTCAACGGCGGTGCGTCTGGTGGAAGCCCCCCTGACCGGGCTGGCCGGGTCGTTCGCCGCCGGTGAGGCGCTGGCGGCCCAGCTGGAGGGGCAGACCCCGGCGGCGGTGCTGCTGTTCGGGCGGGGCACCGAGATCAACGGGACCGCCCTGATTGAAGGGCTGGTGTCGCGGCTGGGGGCGGAAGTTCCGGTGTCCGGCGGTCTCGCCGGGGATGATGGGGCGTTCCGCCATACGCTCGTGATCGGCCCGTCGGGCCTGTCGGACACCCATGTGGTCGCAGTTGCCCTGTACGGCGACCGGCTGGCGGTGCGCACCGGCTCCTATGGGGGCTGGCAGCCGTTCGGCCCGCTGCGCCAGATCACCAAGGCGGAAGGCAATATCCTGTACACGCTGGATGACGAACCGGCGCTGGAGATTTACCGCCGCTATCTGGGGGATCATGCTGAAGGCCTTCCGGCGTCCGGTCTGCTGTTCCCGTTTGAAATGATCCGCTCGGACGCCACCTCGGAAGGGCTGATCCGCACCATTCTGGGCATTGATCCGGAAGCCGGAAGCCTGATTCTGGCCGGGGCGGTCACGCCAGGGCATTATCTGCGGATGATGCATGCCAGCACCGATGCGTTGGTGCTGGGGGCTGAACAGGCGGCGTCTCAGGTGCTGTCTGATCCGGTCGGCGGGGCGGATCCGGAGGGCGGGCTGGCCCTGCTGATCAGCTGTGTCGGGCGGAAACTGGTGATGGGCGACCGGGTTGATGAGGAAATTGAGGCGGTGGCCGAAGTGCTTGGCAACACCCACACCGTGACCGGCTTCTATTCCTATGGCGAGATCAATCCGCAGCGCGGGGCGGCGGACGGAACGGCCTGCCGCCTGCACAACCAGACCATGACCATCGCCCTGCTGACTGAGGCCTGAGCCTGATGCACCGCCTGCTGCTGTCCCAGATCAAACGGACCTTTGGCCTGAAAACCAAAGAGGACCTTGAGGCTGCCCTGTCCGGTCTGGAAGCGCAGGCGGACCGGCTGGATCCGGCCGGGCAGGCGTTGCTGCTGGGGCTGCGCCCGCTGCTGGACCGGGTGTCGCAGGCCTATGGGCAGTCTGACCGCGACCTTGATCTGCGCAGCCGCAGTCTGGAGCTGAGTTCGCAGGATCTGGTGCAGGTCAACCAACGCCTGCGCAACGATGCCGCCGCCCAGCGGCATGCCCTGAAAGCGTTGCAGGTGACAGTGGCGGCGCTGGTCGATGACGGTATGGAAAAACCGGCAGAGGACGCCGGAGGCGACGACGACGACAGCCAGTCGGTGACGGTGCTGGCCCGGCGGGTGGCGCAGCTGGTCGATCAGCGGCGGGCGGTGCAGGAGGCGCTGGAGCAGCAGAAATTCGCTCTTGATCAGCATGCCATCGTCAGCATCACCGATGCGAAGGGTAAGATTATTTATGCCAATGACCGCTTCTGCGAGATCAGCGGTTATACTCGGGAAGAACTGCTGGGGCAAAGCCACAGTCTGGTCAATTCCGGGGTTCACCCCAAAGAGTTTTTCGCTGATCTGTGGGCGACGATCCGCTCTGCCCGGGTCTGGAACGGGCAGGTCTGCAACCGTGCCAAGGACGGAACGCTGTACTGGGTCGAGGCGACGATTGTTCCGCTGAACATCGTTGACGGAGTTCCGACCCAGTATATCGCCATCCGCACCGACATCAGCCATCAGAAGCGGATGGAAGAACAGCTGCGGCAGAACCGGCGCTTTTTGCAGGGCATCACCAACTCCATGGGGGAAGGGGTCTACTGCCTGAACGAGGACGGTTACTGCACCTTCCTGAATCCGGAGGCGGAACGCCTGCTGGGCTGGTCGCTGCGCGATCTGCGGCAGATCCGCATGCATGATGCGGTGCACAGCCAGCGGTGGGATGGCACCCCGATGCCGATCACCGAATGTCCGTCCTCGCTGGCGGTGCTGAAGGGGGAGACCTACCGCAGCGAGGATGAATGGTTTATCCGCCGCGATGGCACCCGCTTCCCGGTGTCTCTGGTTGCCGTGCCGTTGCGTGAGGACGGTGAGATTATCGGCGCGGTCGGGGTATTTCAGGATATCACCGAGCGGAAGCGGATTCTGGAGGCAATGGAGCAGAGCGAACAGCGGCTGACCATTGCGCTGGAGGCGTCCAACACCGGCCTGTGGGACTGGAATCCGCAGACCGATGCCGCCTATCTCAGCGACCGCTGGAAGGCGATGCTGGGGTATCAGCCGAAAGATCTGGACAACAGCGGGGCCACCTGGGGCGCGTTGATGCACCCGGATGATCTGCCGGAGGTTCTGGAACAGCTGAACCGTCATTTCGACGGTGAGACCGAGGTGTTTGAGCAGGAATTCCGGATGCGGCACCGGGACGGCCACTGGGTGTGGATTCTCAGTTCCGGCAAGGTGATCGACCGGGATGACCGGGGTCTGCCGCTGCGGGTGACCGGGATCCACAAGGATGTGTCGGAAAGCAAGCGTATCCTGTCGGAACTGACGGCGGCTAAAGAGGATGCCGACAAGGCCAACCGCGCCAAGAGTGATTTTCTGGCCAATATGAGCCATGAAATCCGCACCCCGATGAATGCGGTGATCGGGCTGAGCCATCTGCTGGCCCGGACGGACCTTGATCCCCGGCAGCGTGATTATCTCGATAAAATTCAGGGCGCATCCCGCACCCTGCTGGGCGTGATCAACGATATTCTTGATTTCTCGAAGATCGAGGCCGGAAAACTGTCTCTGGAGCAGGTTCCGTTTGATCTGAACCAGTTGATTCACGACGTGACGGTGGTGTTGCAGCCCCGCCTGCGGGAAAAAGATCTGGAGTTGGTGATTGATCTGGCGGAAACGGTTCCGCCGCGCCTGATGGGCGATCCGCTGCGGCTGTCGCAGGTGCTGCTGAACCTGCTGGGCAATGCGGTCAAATTCACCCAGCAGGGCGAAATCCTGCTGCGCTTTGCCGCTTCCGGGGCCGACCCGGCGGAGGAAGGGCTGGTGCCGCTGGTCATCTCCGTCGCCGATACCGGCATTGGCATGACCGAGGACCAGTTGAAAGGGCTGTTCCGTCCCTTCACGCAGGCCGATACCTCAACCACCCGCCGTTTCGGCGGTACCGGCCTCGGGCTGGCGATTTCGCGCCAGCTGGTTGACCTGATGGGCGGAACCATCGGGGCTGCCAGCGTTCCGGGGATGGGATCCACCTTCACCGTCACCCTGTCGCTGAAGGCGGAACAGGCGGTGACCCGGGTGGCGAAAGCGTTGCCGTCGCTGCGTCTTCCGCTGGGAAGCCGCCGGGCACTGGTGGTGGATGACAGTCTGGCGGTCCGGTCCATCCTGAAGGATCTGCTGGAGCGCAGCAACATTCCCACCCGTACCGCCGCCAGCGGGGCACTGGCCCTGAAAGAGCTGCGGGAGAGCTGCGGCAACGGGTCCGCCCTTTTTGATCTGGCGGTGATTGACTGGCGGATGCCGGATATGAGCGGGACCGAGCTGCTGCGCACCATGCGCAGTGTCGGCTATACCATGCCGGTGATCATGACCACCGCCTATGGAGTGGAAGGGCTGCTGGCGGACCTTCAGGAGTTGCCGGTCAGCGCAGTTCTGGAAAAGCCGATCACACCGTCCGGCATGTTTGATGCGGTGATGGAGGCCCTTGAAGGGTCTGCCGATACGGCACCGGCCGCCCCCGCGCCGCTGGCGGGGGATGAGGCGGGGCCGGAGCCGTTGCGCGGGTTCCGCCTGTTGCTGGCGGAAGACAACACCATCAACCAGATGGTGGCGACGGAGCTGCTTCAGGCGATGGGGGCATCCGTCACCGTCTGTGATAACGGTCTGGAGGCGGTTGAACGTCTGCGGCAGGATGCGGACTTTGATGTGGTTCTGATGGACGTGCAGATGCCGGTGATGGATGGGTACACCGCCGCCCGGGCGATCCGCGGTCTGCCGGGGCGGGCGGCCCTGCCGGTGATTGCGATGACGGCCCACGCCATGGCCAGTGACCGCGACCGCTGCCTTGAGGCGGGAATGAACGACCACATTTCCAAGCCGATTGATCCGGCCGCCCTGCGGGACACCGTTCTGCGGTGGCGTCCGCAGGATGGGTCTGTGCAGACACAGCCGGGGGTCGCGGTCACCCGGGTGTTCCCATCCGGGGCCAACCGCAAGGCGACACCGCCGGAGGTGATCCTCCAGACCGCGGTTCTGCCGGGCCTCTCGCTGGACGTTGCCCTGCGCAACCTGAATGGCAATGCCGCCCTGCTGCACCGGCTGCTGCTGGATTTTGCCGTCGGTCACGGCTGTGAGGCCCTGACATGGCGCCAGCTGGTGGAGCGGGAAGACTGGGCTGCGATGAACGGGCTGGCCCATACCCTGCGCGGCACGGCTGCCACGCTGGGGGCGCAGCGGATTGCCGCCATTGCCGGAGATCTGGAGATTGCGGTGGGCAGGGGAGCTGCGTCGCAGCGGGGGGAAATCATCGTCCTGACCGACCTCCTGACCGAAGCATTGTCTGAGGTGGTGCAGGGGATTGCCACTCTGCCGAGCCCGGAGGCGGTGCGGCCTGACGAATCGCATCTTGCCCCATCGCCTGCGGAAGGCGCGGTTCTGCCGGAGACGTTGGGGCAGACGCTGGAAACGCTGGAGACCGTCCTGTCCGATGCCGACCCGGCGGCGGAAGATCTGGCGGCGGAGCTGCTGGCTTCCCTTCAGGGGACGCCGCTGGCGGCACAGGCCCGAATTCTGGCCCGGCAGGCCGCCAGCTTTGATTTCGAGGATGCTCTGGAAACCCTCCGGGCTCTCCGGCAGGTGGCGGAAACCGGTGCGGAGGGGTCGACCCGGTAGAGTATCCATCCTATCCGGCTTACCGCCCGCCCTTACTGTCCGCCACCACGATGGGGCAACGCCCAGCCGGGGCGGGGGAAGTGGCAGGTATAGCCATTGGGGTAACGGATCAGGTAATCCTGATGTTCGGGTTCCGCTTCCCAGAACGGACCGGCGTCCTCCACCTCGGTGACCACCGGCCCCGGCCAAAGACCGCTGGCATTGACGTCGGCAATGGTTTCCGTGGCGGTGGCCCGCTGGGCTTCCGACACCACATACAGGGCCGAGCGGTACGACGGCCCGATGTCATTGCCCTGCCGGTTGCGGGTGGTGGGGTCGTGAATCTGGAAAAACACTTCCAGAATCCGCCGGTAGGTCAGGACTGACGGATCAAACCAGACCTCCACCGCCTCGGCATGGCTGCCGTGGTTGCGATAGGTGGCGTTGGGCACATCGCCGCCGGTATAGCCAACCCGGGTTTTCAGCACGCCCGGCAGCCGCCGGATCAGATCCTGCAGTCCCCAGAAGCAGCCACCGGCCAGAATGGCCCGTTCCGTTCCGGGGGGCATAAGGGAGTCGGTCATTCAGTGGTCCTCCAGTGCGGCGAGATAGGCGCCATAGCCTTCGGCGGCCATGCGGTCGCGCGGGACAAACCGCAGGGCGGCGGAATTGATACAGTACCGCAGGCCGCCCCGGTCCGGGGGGCCGTCGTCGAAGACATGCCCCAGATGGCTGTCGGCATGGGCGGAGCGGATCTCGGTGCGGACCATGCCATGACTGGTGTCATTCAGCTCCTGCACGGCAGCGGGAACCACCGGCCGGACAAAGCTGGGCCAGCCGCAGCCGGACTCAAACTTGTCGGTGGACAGGAACAGCGGCTCCCCCGAGACCACATCGACATAGAGGCCGGGGTCCTTGGTGTGCAGATAGGCCCCGGTGCCGGGGTACTCCGTTCCGCCCAGCTGAGTAACTCTGTACTGTTCCGGGGTCAGGGCCTGCACGGCCTGTTCGGTTTTGGTGTAGGGGGCCATAGGGGCGGGTCCTCCTGACAGACGAAAAAACAGGGGCGGTCTGATGTTGGCCGGAACGGCGGCCAGAGTCTGAAGCCAGACCCTGAAGCCTGACGTCAGACCCTGAAGATGGGGCGGCAGGGCGGATCCGTCCAGTCACAGGGCCGTGTGTTAACATGCGCTTTTTTCGCGCAGGAAACCGGTGCCACCACCGTATAACTGATATCAGGAACGAGACCGGGACCGATACGCACTGTGAGCATGGACGATACTGCTCTTCTGGCCGCCGTTGCCGACGGGGACCACGGGGCTTTCGGCATCCTGATGGACCGGCACGGACCGCGTGCGCTGGCGCTGGCCGTGCGCATGACCGGATCCCGGCAGGATGCGGAAGATATAGTTCAGGAGGCCTTCTTAAGGGTCTGGCGTCATGCCGGACGTTGGGATGCCTCCGGCGGGGCACGGTTCAGTACCTGGCTGTACCGGATTGTCCTGAACCTGTGCCTTGACCGCAGGCGTCGGGCGCCGATGGCTCCGCTGGATGATGTGGCGGAGCCGGAGGATCCTTCGCCGGATGGATTGCAGCAGTATTCCGGGGAGCAGGCCCGGGCACTGGTGCAGGAAGCGCTGGACAGCCTGCCGGAACGGCAGCGCGCGGCCCTGTCGCTCTGTTATTTTGGGAATGTGTCCGGTCAGGACGCGGCTGAGAGTCTGGAGGTGTCTGTGTCTGCCCTTGAGTCCTTGCTGGTGCGGGGGCGGCGGGCGTTGCGGACGTTCTTTACCAAGCGTGGACTGGATCGGTTGGGAGACGTGCTATGACTGAGGATCGGTTTCTCGACTGCCTCGACCTGTGGGGCAGTGATCTGTCCCGCTGGCCTGCCGCCGATCAGGCAGCGGCCCGGGACCTTGTTCAGCGCTCGGCACTGGCCCGGGATGCTCTGGCCCGCGACCGGATGCTGGAGGAGTTTTTGGGTGTCGCTGATCCAGCCGCCCGGCTGGAGGCCGGATCTCTGGATCGGGTGAAAAATGCTGTGTTTGCCGCTGTGGCGGCGGAGTCCACAGTGCGGCGGCCTGTCGCCGGAGCGGACACCCGTTCACCGCGTGCTGGCTGGCTGGGGCTGACGGAGCGGATCCGGGGCTGGTTTGACCTGCCTGATCCGGTCGCGCCGTGGGGCCTGCGGCTTGCTTCCGTTGTGCTGATTGCCGCGCTGCTGGGCAGCCTGACGGCACGCAGCATCACTCTGACCACACCATCGGGGACCGCGCTGGAACAGATCGCGATGGCAACCCCCTACACTGTGCTGGACGTGCAATGACCAAAGTTTCAACCTGGATTCTGATCGCTTCGTTAGGGTGCAACGCCTTCATGGGGGCCGCCATCGCCACCCATCTTCTGCGTGAACCGCCGGTACCGCCCCCGTTTGGCAAGATGCTGGAGGAAATGGCGGACACCCTGCCGCCGGAGGATGCCCGGCTGATGCGTCAGGCGATTGCCGCCAACGGGATTCTGATGAGCCGGGAACGGCATGAGGAGCAGTTCCAGAAACTGCGCGAGGCGGTCGCGGCGGATCCTTTCGATATCACGGCCTTCGTGGCGGCTGAGGCCCAGTTGCGTCAGCGTCAGACGGCAATGGGCGATATCATGCTGGATATTGTTCCCCGGCTGTCGCCGGAAGGCCGGAAGCGGCTGTCGGAATTCCGTCCGCCGCGTGGCCCGGGAGGACCGCGCGGTCCGGGTGGTCCCGGTCCCGGTCCCGGTGGCCCCGGAGAACCGAAGCCCCGCTGAAGGGGTCGGGATTCAGCTTTCTCGGCGGTTTTCCTCTATGAAAACGATATAAACGATAAAAAGTCAGTTTCTCCTGAAAAAAACTGATAAAGCCGCGCAGGAAAAATCGGCCGTCCGCGTTCAACCCCTTTGAAGCCTGCTTGTCTGTCGTGCTTATGGGGAGAGCGTTATGTCGATTTCATCCTTGTCCAGTTCGTCTGATCTCAGGACATCCCTGCTGTCAAACACCGGGTCGGTGTCCACCCGCCGGACCCGGCAGCAGGATACCGAGGCCTCGGCGCTCGCTGCCCTGATGTCCACCGGGCAGCAGCAGACGCAGCCTGTTTCCTTCCGTGATGCGCTGGAGGAGAAGCTGACGGCTGCGGTCGAGGCCGGGAACCTGTCTCAGGATGATGCCGACCTGATCCGTCAGGCCATGGACCAGCTGGATCAGCAGATTCAGCAGGGAAAGGGGCCGGGCAAAGGTCAGGGGCCGGATCCTTCGGAGATGTTCTCGGCCCTTGATGCCAATGGCGACGGCAGCCTGACCGAGGAAGAGTTTGTCGCCGGGCGTCCGGATGATGTCTCTGAAGAGCAGGCGCAGGCCTTTTATGCCGAGCTGGCCGGGGATACGACCACCGGTCTGTCCCTTGATCAGTTTGCCAGCGCCCTCGCCAGCAGCCGCCCGGAAGACCGGGTCGGCGGGGCTAGCCGTCCGGATCCGACCCAGATGTTTTCGGATCTGGATGCGGATGGTGACGGCATCCTGACCAAGGAAGAGTTTGTGGCAGGCCGTCCGGATGATGTCAGCGAAGACGATGCCGGTGCCCTGTATGATAAACTGGCCGGAGAAAATTCTTCCGGTCTGAGCCAGCAGCAGTTCGCGGATGCGATGTCGCAGGCTGGGACTCAGGTGGCCGGGGAGGCCGGTGGCCCGCCGCCTGCGGGCGGCGGCGGTGGCGGCGGTGGAAGCAGCTCGGAGGAAAAAACCGAAGTCAGCCGGACCTCCACCACCTCGGGCAGCCAGACGGTGACGGTCATCACCTACTCCGACGGCAGCACCGAGACCACGACCGAACCGGCAGCGGCCAGCGGAACATCTGCCACCGCCTCCGCCTCCTCGACATCCTCGTCGTCGGACTCGGTGGCTTCCCGTCTGATGGCTCTGCTCCAGACCCTTGGTGGCGGAGATGGCAGTGGCATGTCGTTCCTGAAGACGGCGATGACCGGGCGGATGGTTGACGTCCGGGCCTGAGCGAAGGCTTATCTGATGGACTGAAGATGTGCAGAAGACGGGTCCGGAAATCTCCGGGCCCGTTTCCTGTATCAGGGATCCAAAGCCCTCTTGGGGCAGAGGCTGGGCGAACCGGCTGAAAACAGGTACAGTTTCAGCAGGATACCCGCAGGGGGATCCGCTGTATCTGAAACAGGGAGCCCCCCGTGGCCCTTCATCCCGTTATCCTGTCCGGTGGCTCCGGCACCCGCCTGTGGCCACTCTCCCGCGCCAGTAAGCCCAAGCAGTTCCTGCCGCTGACCTCGGATCTGACCCTGTTTCAGGAAACCCTGCGCCGTCTGGAAGGCCTTGAGACCCTTGCTGCGCCGGTGATCGTCAGCAACGAGGCGCATCGTTTCTTTGTGCTGGAACAGCTTGATGAGATCGGCATCCGGCAGGCGACGGTGCTGATTGAGCCGGAGGGCAGAAACACTGCTCCTGCGATTGCCGCTGCCGCTCTCGCCGTGCAACGGGCGGATCCGGAGGGCCTGATTCTTGTGCTGCCGTCCGATCATGCGATCGGCGACAGCGCGGCGTTCCGCGCGGTGGTCCGGCAGGGGATTCCGGCGGCGGAAGCCGGGTGGCTGGTCACTTTCGGAATCACGCCGACAGCCCCCGAGACCGGCTATGGATACATCCGCCGGGGCGGGGCTCTGCCGGAGTCTCCCGGCTGTCATACGGTACAGGCGTTTCTGGAAAAACCGTCACGCAGCCGGGCAGAGGCCCTGATTGAGGCTGGAGACTGCGACTGGAATGCCGGTATTTTCCTGATGTCCGCCGCCCTGTATCTACGGGAGCTGGAAATGTACCAGCCGCAGATGCTGGATGCCTGCCGCCGGGCGGTGGCAGGGGCGCAGCCTGACCTTGGGTTTCTCCGGCTGGAGGCTGCCGCCTTTCTGGAAGCGCCAGCGATCTCCATTGATTATGCGGTGATGGAAAAGACCCGGCATGCTGCGGTGATCCCCTGTTGCATGGACTGGAGCGATCTGGGGTCGTTCACGGCCTTATGGGCCCATGATGCCGCATCCTCTGCCCCGGTGGAGCAGGGGCGGGGATACCAGCAGGACAGCCGCAACACCTATGTGCGCAGCAGCGGCCCCTTGGTGGCGGCGCTGGGGGTGCAGGATCTGGCGGTCATTGCCACGGACGATGCGGTTCTTGTGGCCGGAAAAGAGCATCTTCAGGATGTTGGCGGGCTTGTGAGGGCTCTGGAGGCCGCTGGCCTGACCGAAGCGCTGAACCATTCCACGGTTTACCGCCCATGGGGCAGCTATCGCAGTCTGGTGTCGGGCGAGCGGTTTCAGGTCAAGCATCTGATCGTCAAGCCGGGATGTAAGCTGTCGCTTCAGCGCCATTATCACCGGGCAGAGCATTGGGTGGTCACCCATGGTACGGCACAGGTGACCCTGAATCAGGACACCATGCTGCTGACGGAAAACCAGTCAGCCTATATTCCGATCGGGGCGTGGCATCGTCTGGAAAATCCGGGGCAGATGCCGTTGGAAATCATCGAGGTGCAGGTAGGGGGCTATCTGCGCGAGGATGATATTGAACGCAAGGATGATGCCTACGGCCGGGTATAGCCCGTGGACGGGGGAGGGGACGTGCTCCCCTCCTCCGGTCTTCCGGCTGACCCGGGACCGGAAAAGTCAAACCCCCGCTTCCGGGCAGAAAGCGGGGGTTCATGCCCGGCTGAAGGGAAGGGCGGGCAGTGCCAGCCGGGCGGTGCATCCGACGGATTTAGGCAGACATCCCTTGGCACAGGAGTTCCGTCGTTTGCAGGATCAGAATGTCTTTTTCCGCCGCCCCGGACAACGCACGAGTTGTGACAGCATGTGACGGAATTTGACGAAAATTATTCTTAAATTTTTCAGGGGCAAGGGGCGTTCACTTTATGGTGGAAAGCGCTTGAGAAGTCTGAAACAGAAGAGTGTTCTCCGATCGGGCAGGGGCTTCCGCTCAGTCGGCAGCAGTTCCGGTGTCGGCGGAGCCTATTACGGGCGGGGTCGTCCGGAGGACAGGGCGGAAAGAACGGACCGGGTGTCCTGATGCAGGCGGAATAAAACCGGCCGTTGCAGGTTGTGCTTCAGCAGCAGGCAGAACCGTTGCCCCTGCGGGCCATCGGTGACGCCGTTGACCAGAAGAATCAGACAGGCATCCGGGGTCAGCAGGGTCTGCCAGTTCAGAAATTCTGCCTGATGCCGGTCAATGGCCATGGCATCGAGAATCTGACCGCCCAGCCGGATATATCCCGGCCCGCCGTCGAGAACCAGCAGCAGGGTTTTGACAGGGGCACAGTCCCGTAAATGGTCTGTCAGATGGCGGAGAGAGGTTCCCGAGCGGGGAAGGACGGCCATGTCGTAGCCCGCGGGCAGATCCGGCAGAAGTCGCAGACTCTGCGCCAGATCTTCGTCAATGACCAGAAGATCGCGGTGCAGGGCAGGTTCTGCCAGAAAGTGATTCTGTCGTGATGCGTCGGACACGGTACCGGTCTTGGTCGGTCTGGGCCAGTTGGGGTCAGGCAAGCTGACCGATGGGTCAGGATTACTATAGAAGAACGCACCCAAGGGTTGCAAGGGACGTCATGTGTCAGGATGTGACGGAATGTGACGGAGGGTGAGGGGAAGGCTGGGGGGCAGACGCTGCGGTCAGCCAGCGCAGGAAGACCCGGCAGGAGGGCGACAGCACGGGAGCCGGTGTCAGCCAGTGGTATGTTCCGCTGGCAAGCGGAGGAAAACCGCTGATGGTGTTCAGGGTTCCGTCCGCAAGGGCGTCCTGTAGAAAGAACTCAGGAATCAGGGCAATGCCGAGCCCGGCGATGGCGGCCTGTACGGCCAGAAGGGTGGAATCGAGGGCAAGCGCCGCGCCGGTATCGGCGGGCTGTTCTGCCCTGCACATCCGGTGCCACAGGGGCCACAGGTCCGGCCGGGACCGCATGCTCAGGCGGGGAAGACGCAGAATATCCGCCGCAGTCTCCGTTTGGTGGGCTGCCAGAAACGCGGGGCTGGCAACCAGACGGCTGTGCTCTGGCAGGAACGGGGTTCCGGTCAGGCCGGAAAACTGGGCCGGATCCCGGCGGATGTACAGATCAGCAGGCTGGGAGCGGTCGATGGCACCCTGCCGGGTGTGCAGGGTTACCGTAATCTCCGGGTGGGCGGCCTGAAAATCCGGCAGGCGGCGCAGAAGCCAGTGCATGGTGAAGGTCGGCATGGCTTCGAGGATCAGTGTTGCCGGTTCGCGGGCGGGCAACAGGTGCCTGAAGGCGGCGTCAAGGTCAGCAAAGGCCGGTTCAATCCGGTCCAGCAGAAACTGCCCGTCCGGGGTCAGGGTGACCCGTCGCGGCAGGCGGAGGAACAGCGGGCCTGCCAGCAGCGCCTCCAGCGCCTGAATCTGGCGGCTGACCGCGCCGGGGGTGACCCCCAGAGCCTCGGCCGCCGCCTGAAAGCTGCCAAGCCGGGCGGCGACGGCAAACACCCGCAGGCCGTTCAGAGGCAGGCGGGGCATTGGAAGGGAGGGCGGGGACATAAGGCGATGCGGTCCACAGGTGAGGAAACCTCAAGTATAGGCCGGAGAACTCGTTTGCGGGAGTGGCCTGTTCCACGCCATCACTGAGGCGGTCGGGAACAGGTCCCGGAACGGTGATGGAGTGCTGAGGGTGGCTGACTATCCGATGTTTCTGCTGTTTGCGGCATTGACCGTGCTGAGCCCCGGTCCGGGGGTTCTGTTCACCGTCGGCAATGCCGTCAACCATGGTCTGGCCGGGGCTTTTGCGGGGAGTCTGGGAATTGCTGCCGGTGCCTTGATCATCGGGACACTGTCGATGACCGGGGTGGGCGTGGTGCTGTCATCCTCACCGCTGGCGTTCAGTGTGCTGAAGTACGCCGGAGCGGCCTATCTTGTCTTTCTGGGAGGGCGTCTGATCTGGTCGGGGCCGCGGTCTGCCGCGCAGAGTGGGGCGGTAATGCCGGAGACCGGGCAGGGGGCGGTCCGCCGGGAGGATGGGTTCCGGTGTCGGGGCTTCCGGCAGGGGCTGGAAGGGGTTTCATTGCAACTGACCAATCCGAAGGCAGTTTTCTTCTTTCTGTCGGTGTTTCCGCAGTTCATTGATCCCCGGCAGGAGACTGTCCGGCAATCGGCCCTGCTGGTGGTCAGCTATGCGGTGCTGGTGGTGGGAATCCACATGGGCTACGCCGCCTGCGCCGGACAGGTGCAGCGCCCGCTGTCGTCCTACCGGGGCCGCCTGTGGGTCAACCGGATCAGCGGTCTGGCCTTCCTGCTGTTTGGCGGGATGATGGCCCTCGCCCGGCCGTGACGGAGGATCAGCGCAGCGGGGCTGTGAACTGGTAGCCCTTGGTCGGCACCGTTTTCAGGGGCAGGTCCTGCCCGATCGCCTGTTCCACTTTGCGGCGCAGGCGGCGGATGGCGGCATCAAGACTGCGGTCTTCCGTTTCAACCGGATTCTTGCCGATCGATCCCAGAAGGGCGCTGCGGGTGGCAATGCCGTCGGGCGCGGTCAGGAAACATCCCAGCAGGCGCATTTCCTGTGCCGTCAGGCTGACGGACAGGCCGGACGGTGCCCGTAGCGCCCATTGCTGGGGATCCAGCCGCCAGTCTGCCGTTCCCGGTTCCGGTCCGGTTGCCTCTCCGGCGGAGGGTGCCGCCGGGGGTGCTGTTTCGGCGGCGGCAGGGTGTGGATCGGTTGCCCGCAGCCGCAGGGCAAGCGAGGTGATGGCGGCCACCAGTTCCCGCCCATCGGCCGGTTTGGTGAAATACAGGTCAGCCCCGCGCCGGAACCCTTGAATCCGGTCTTCGGTGCCATCCCGGGCGGTCAGCATGATGATGCCGTGGCGATGGTGATTGGCCTTCAGGTGTTCAACGATGCTGAAGCCGTCCTGATCCGGCAGCCCGACATCAAGAATGGCGATCTCGAACGGCTGGCTGGCCAGAATCTGATAAAATTCCAGCGCTGACTTTCCGGTCAGGACCTCAAAGCCCGCCAGTCCGATCAGGTCTGCCAGAGAGTCCCGCAGATCGGTGTCATCTTCGATCAGAACCACCCGCACCGGCGGGGTCAGTGGCGCCGGTGCACCGGGGAAGGCAGGCCGCATATCCATCAGACGTCCAACACTCTGGGCCGGGAACAGGTGTCCAGCAGGCCGGGGAGAACTACCGCTGGTTTATACAGCGGTCAGCGCCGGGAGATAACCCACCTTCTGCGGCCTGATATGGGATTGTCGCAGACGCCGGAATGTCGCACAAAGAAGGAAGCGGTTCATGGGGCAGGCACCCTGTGGACCCGGAACAGCACCGGTCAGGCGGGCCCGGCGCTGGTGATGGCCGCAGAGCAGGCGGCTGACAGGATTGCCGCCACACCATGGCGGACCGGAAACGGGAGAGAGACCGCGTGTATCAGGAATACAGACGCCGGAAGGGATCCCCGGCGGCGGCATTCCACCGCATGGTGAAGATTGCCCTGATGATTCTGCTGTGGGTCGGGTATGGGGCCCCGTCTGCTCACGCGGTTGAACCGTCTTCCTCCCCCCGGCCGGAAACGTTGGTTCTGCTGGATGGCCAGACCGCCGCCCAGAGCATGGCCGGTGTCTTTTCCATGCTCCGGGATCCCGGCGGTGCCTTGACCCTTGACGATGTGATCGCAGCGCAGGCCGGGGCAACCATGACTCCGCTGCCGGGGTTTCTCAGTCTCGGTTTTACCGGGGATGTTGTCTGGCTGCATGCCCGTATCAGTTCCGGAGCCAGTCGCCGGATGACCTGGGTGATGGAGCTGCGGCCGCCGTTCACCGATCATCTGGCCCTGTATGCCGGTCCGCCGGGGCAGGGAGCCGACGGGTTCCGGCTCAACCGGTTTGGGGATCAGGAACCGCTGTCCGGGCGCACCCTGCGGACCGCGCATTTCACCTCAATCCTGACGCTGGATCCGGGGGAGGTCCGTGACCTGTATATCCGGATATCGACCTCGGGGGCGGTGGTGCTGCGGGGATCTATCTCTGACATTAACGTCTTCACGGCGGCCAATACCCGTGAGGATCTGGTGATGGGGGCGGTCTACGGGACTTTTGCCCTGATTTTCCTGATGAACCTGATGTATTTTCTGTGGCTGCGGGACAGTTGGTATGTCCTCTACGGCATCTATGTCGCTTTTTCCGGGCTGGCCTATTTTTCTCTGTCCGGGTACATGCCGTTCCTGTTCGGTGATGTGTCGGTCCTGTTCGTTAATCAGGCCTACAGTATTCCGATGATGCTGTCGTCGCTGTTCGGCGGACTGTTCGGCATTGCCTACCTGCGCCTGAAGCAGCAGATGCCCTGGGTCTACCGGGCGATCGCGGTGATGATCGGTGTGTATGCGGTCGGGGCTGTCTGCTCTGCCGCCGGATATTATGCGGCGGTGGCTCCGGTCATCCTGCCGGTGATGATCGTCCACATTTACCTTTGTGTCGGTGCCGGGCTGGTGTTGTACCGGCGGGGATACCGGCCGGCCGGGGTGTTTACGGTCGCCTTTGTCCTTCTGGCGCTGGGCGGGGTCCTTAACACTTCGCGCACACTGGGGTTTCTCGACTCCTCTCTGCTGACCGACAACTCCACCCTGATCGGCATGAGTGCGCATATGGTGATGATGACGCTGGGGCTGGCGATGCGGGTCCGCGAGGCGGAGGCCGAACGGACGCAGGCCCAGAGTGATCTGGCGGCACTGGCGCGGTCATCCGAACGGAAGGCAATGCAACTGGTGGAGGAGAGGACCCGGGAACTGGCCATGGCCAAGGAGCAGCTGGAGGCTTCGCTGCGGGCGGAACGGCAGGCTATTGCTGACCAGATCCGCTTTATTGACATGATCTCCCACGAATACCGGACGCCGGTGTCGGTGTTGAACAGCAGTCTCGATACTTTGGCGCTGCGCCTGCCGGAAACCGGGATGGACGGGGGCCGGGTGCTGGAGCGGATGCGGCGGGCGATGCGTCGGTTGACCGAGGTGATTGAGGTCGGTTTGCAGCAGCAGCGCATGGATGGGCACGTCATGCGGCTGTATCCGGTCAATACCGATCTTCAGTCTTTGGTGATGGACGTTGTTCAGGCCTTCCGGACCCAGAGCCCGGAGCGGGAGATCCGCCTTAGTGGCCTGCGGGAAAGTCCGCCGACGGTGATTGCCGACGAAGAGATGATGGAGACCCTGTTCCGCAATCTGATCGGCAATGCCCTGAAGTACAGTCCGGCGGAGACGGTGGTGGATGTCCGCCTGTCTGATGAGGACGGAATGGTGCTGGTGGAAGTGGAGGACCGGGGCCGGGGAATCCCGGAGCAGGACCTGCCCCGGATTTTTGAGAAATATGCCCGGGGCAGCAACACGCAGGGCGTGCCCGGAACCGGGTTCGGGCTTTACATGGCGCGCAAGCTGGTCAACCTGCACGGCGGGACGATCCGCATCTTCAGCCGCCTTGGGGCCGGAACAACCGTCCGGGTCGGGCTTCCGAGGGCAGAGGCCGAACCTCTGTCACTCCCGGAAGCAGGCTGACAGCAGGATCGGGCGGCTGTCTCCGCTGTTTCGGGCGGCAAGGGTGTGGAGAGGAAGGCAGCCGGTTCCGTCATCCCGGCACAGGTTGAGCGGCCCGGTAAAGGCACTGTCGGGCAGCAGGAGCTGCGGGACCGGTGGCCGGGTGCTTCCGGAATATTCGAAACCGCCGTTGACCAGCCGGGCGTCTTCCGGAGGTTCCATTCCGGCGCCGGAGCCACCGATGCGGACCAGCCCCAGTTGCAGGCCCTGTGGGGTGACGCTCCAGTGTTCTTCCCACGGCGTTTTCTCGACAGAATGCAACCAACGCAGCTGAAACGTCTGAAGCGGAGCTGTGCCGGAATTTCCGGTGGTTGCGGCGAAGGGCCCGGCGGGCGGCAGTGCGGACAGGGGAAGCGGAGGCTCCCCCTGTAAGCCAATACACAGGGTCAGGATAGCAAGGGCGGAGGTCATGCGGCCGCTTTACGGCGGGTTTGCAGAACCTGATAGCCGATAAAGACAACCACCGAGGCAAACCCGATTTCATCGGTCATCGGGATCGCCGCAACCAGACAGAAGGCGGTGGCAGCCGCCCACAGCCGTTCCCACCAGCGCAGCGGACCGGACAGATAGCCGATGGCCGCAGCACCCCACAGGCCGACAGAGAGAACGGCTTTGACGGTCACATAAGCGACAGCAGGAATAAACCCGATCGCCGCCGGAAGATCCCCGGTGTTTTGCAGCATCAGGGCCGGAGTATAGACCGCCATGAACGGCACCACAAATCCGGCAATGGCGATGCGCATGGCCTGAAGGCCGATCTTCATCGCTGATTCCTTGGCGATGGAGGAGGCGGCAAAGGCAGCCAGCGCCACCGGCGGGGTCAGGTCGGCCATAATCCCGAAGTAGAACACGAACATGTGGCTGACAATCAGTGGCACACCCAGATTTGCCAGCGCCGGACCGACCAGTGACGAGGTGATGATGTAATTGGGGATGGTCGGGATCCCCATGCCAAGGATCAGGCAGGCGACCATGGTCATCAGCAGCGACAGGAACAGATTGTTTTCACCCACCGACACAATCACGCGGGTGAAATTGGAAGCGGCACCGGTCAGGGTCATGGTGGCGATGATGATGCCGACCAGAGCACAGGCGATGGCCACAGGCAGGGCATGGCGGGCCCCTTCGGCAAGGGATTCCACGCACAGGGACAGGGTCGCCTTACCGCCACGGATGAACACCAGAACGGCCACCAGTACGGCAATCACGGCAAAGACAACGGTGATACCAAGTTTGAAGAAAACCGAGCTGGCGAGCCCGATAAAAATCCACAGCAGGATCTTCATCGGCAACCTGCCCATGGAGGTGGCAATCCGGGATCCAAGGATCAGGATGGCGGTGAAGGCAAGGCCGACAGTTCCTGCAAACAGAGGCGTGAAACCGGAGAACAGAAGGACGACAAGGGCGGCCAGCGGAAGCAGCAGGTGCCAGCGTTCCCGCAGGGCCCGGGCGACGCTGGGCAGCTGGTCCTTCTCCATGCCTTTCAGGCCAAGGCGTCTGGCTTCCAGATGGACCATCCAGAAGGCGGTGGCAAAATACAGGATGGCAGGGATGACGGCCGCGCGGACAATCTCGGCATATCCGACGCCAAGGGTTTCCGCCATGATGAAGGCCACGGCCCCCATCACCGGCGGCATGATCTGCCCGCCCATTGAGGCGGTGGCTTCCACGGCCCCGGCGAAGGCTGAGGTGAACCCGCTGCGCTTCATCAGCGGAATGGTAAACTGGCCGGTGGTGACGACGTTGGCCACCCCGGATCCGTTGACCGTACCCATCAGGGCAGAGGAGACGACGGAAACCTTGGCCGGACCGCCCTGGGTGTGCCCGACCGAGCCGATCGCCAGATCATTGAACAGGCCGATAATGCCTGCCCGTTCGAGAAAAGCACCAAACACGATGAACAGGAAGATATAGGTGGCCGACACATAGGTCGGGGTCCCGTAGATGCCCTCAGTCCCCAGAAACATCTGGTCAATCACCTGATCAAACCCATAGCCACGATGGTTCAGGGGAGACGGCAGGTACTGACCGAACAGGGCATAGGACAGAAACAGGGTACAGACGACCGGCAGGGCGGTACCAAGAACCCGGCGGGCGGCCTCAAAGACCAGTGCGACGACAATGCAGCCGACAATCAGGTCGGTCTGGTTGGGGTCCCCGGCCCGGATGTTGAGATCGCTTTCGAAGACCCAGTGATAGAAGGCCAGCGCAAATCCGGCCGCGCCCAGACCCCAGTCCAGCCAGCTGCGCCAGTCGCCATTCCTGCGGGCATTGGCGGTGATGCCGAAGACCAGCAGCAGAATGAAGCCGACATGCAGGGATCGGGCGACGATTGAGGCAACCGGGGCATAGGCTGCGAAATAGATCTGCCAGACGGAGAAGGCGAGGGCGATCAGGAACAGCAGCTTGCCGACGACGGTGGAGCGGTCGCCAAGGCCGGCATGAAGGACGCCGCCGTCATCGACGGCGTTGATGGCGGCGTCAGGGGGGGATGCGGTCATGGGGAAACTTCCGGACAGAATGCGGTAGACGCGGTTCCGCCGGGACTGAGGGGGCAGCCCCGGCGGATCAGGTCAGGCAGGATCAGCGGGTCATGCTGATGCCTTTTTCCTTCAGATACTTTTCCGCACCGGGATGCAGCGGCAGCGGCATACCCTTGACGGCGTCAGCAAGGCTGAGTTCCTTGGCCGCAGCATGGGCACTGACCAGATCGCCCTGCTTTTCGAACATCAGACGGGTCATCTCGTAGACCAGATCTGCAGGCAGATCGGCCCGGGTGACGAGGAAGTTCTTGATGGCGACGGTATTGACGTCAGCCGTGACGCCATCATAGGTGCCAGCCGGAATTTTGGTGGAAATATAGACCGGGTTGACGATGGCTGCTGCAATGGATGCCGGAATTTCGACCACGGAAATGGCGGTGGTTGCCGACAGGTCACGGATGGCGGACACGCCGAGACCGGCGGAAATGATGGCGGCATCGAGCTGACGGTTCTTCATCAGTTCAACGCTTTCCCCGAAGGCGAGATATTCGGTTTTGCCAAAGTCAGAATAGCTGAGCTTCCCGGCAGCCAGAATTTCCCGGGCGTTCAGTTCGGTGCCGGATTTGGCCGGACCGACGGAAACGCGCTTGCCCTTCAGATCAGCCAGAGTTTTGATTCCGCTGTCGGCACGGGCGACGATCTGGATGTAATTGGGATAAATCCCGGCGATGCCGCGCAGATTCTCAAGCTTGGCCTTGAAACCGGCCTCTGCGTCCCCGCTCCAGGCGGAGGACAGGGAGTCACCGAGGGTGAAAGCCACTTCGCCGCGGCCGGAATTCAGCAGGTTGAGGTTTTCCACCGACGCCTTGGTGGACTGAACGCTGGTCCGGACATCCTTGATATTGTCAGCATAGATCTTGGAAAGGGCAACACCCAACGGATAATACACACCGGAAGTGCCGCCGGACAGGACGTTGACGAACTGTTCGGCCTGCGCCTGACCGGCCCCGATCAGGGTACCGATGGCAACGGCTGCGGCCAGAAATGACTTTTTCATGCAAGATCCTCCCGGGGATTCTCTGTGGTGTGGCCGGTCGTTTCGCCGGTTACGGGGTGGCTGGGGGAACTGTCCGCCTACCCCCTTTTGAGATTGATACAGCCTAGCGCAGGCCTCAGGAATGTATACAAAAAAAGCACCCCGCATGGACATCATGCGGGGTGCCGGTATTCGGGAAATGTATGGCTGCGATCACCCAATCCCGAGCTGGGCGGTCAGGCGTTCCATTGCCCGGTCGAAGCGGGTGAACATCTCGTCCAGTTCCGCATCGGTGATGATCAGCGGCGGACAGAACGAGACGATATCTCCGGCGAGAGACCGCAGGATCAGCCCTTCCTCCTGCGCCAGTTCCACCAGTCTGGCGGCAACGGCGGCAGCGGGCGGGAAGGACTCTTTGGTGGCTTTGTCGGCAACCAGTTCCAGCGCCCCGACCAGACCGATGCCGCGGGCATTCCCGACCAGCGGATGATCGGCATAGCGCATCAGGTGAGTCACGAAGGTCGGGGAGACGGCCCGGGTATGGGCGAACAGATCCCGCTCTTCGTAGATCTTCAGGGTTTCCAGTGCCACCGCTGCCGCCACCGGATGGGCGGAATAGGTGTAGCCATGGCCGAAGGACCCGATTTCCGCCGATCCCTTCTTTACCGCCTGATAGACGGCATCCGACACCAGAACTGCCGAGATCGGCAGATAGGCTGACGACAGGGCCTTGGCACAGGTCAGGATATCCGGGCGGATGTTGTAGGTCTGGCTGCCCCAGGCATTGCCGGTGCGGCCGAAGCCACAGATGACCTCGTCCGCCACCATCAGGATGTCGTACTTCTTCAGTACCGCCTGAATCTTGTCGAAATAGGTGGCCGGGGGAATGATCACCCCGCCAGCGCCCTGCACCGGCTCGGCGATGAAGGCCGCCACGGTTTCCGGTCCTTCGGCCAGAATCTGGGCTTCCAGTTCGTCGGCAAGGCGGGTGGCGAAAGCGTCTTCGCTCTCGCCGGGCCGGGCATAGCGGTAATGGTGCGGGCAACCGGTGCGGACCACCCCTTCGATTGGCAGGTCAAACGCCCGGTGGTTGACCGGCAGGCCGGTCAGGCTGGCGGCGGCGACGGTCACGCCATGATAGGCGCGCTCGCGGGCGATGATCTTCTTCTTCTGCGGGCGGCCAAGGATGTTGTTCATGTACCGGACAATCTTGACCACGGTGTCGTTGGCTTCCGACCCGGAGTTGGCAAAGAACACCTTGGTCAGGCCGTCCGGAGCCATCCCGATCAGCCGTTCTGCCAGTTCGATGCCCGGGGCATGCGACTTATGGCCGAACTGATGGAAGAACGGCAGGGCATCCATCTGCCGCAGAGCGGCTTCGCGCAGGCGCGGTTCCGAAAACCCGAGGGAGGCACACCACAGACCGGCCATGCCTTCGATGTATTCCTTGCCAGCAGTGTCGAACACTTTTACGCCCTCGCCGCGTACGGCAATCATCGGGCCCTTTTCCTCGTGGGCGGCCAGATTGGTATAGGGGTGCAGGACGTAGCGGATGTCTGCATCACGCAGGGCGTTCGACATGGGGGAGTCTCCTCAGTTCGTCGGGCAGTGTTTTGGAAGAAATGGGGGTGAAGTGGCAGCTTAACGACAGACTATTGCATATCAAATTGCGGAACGGGGGTCTTATCGCAATTTTATATCGTGTCCATACGGGGTTTGGCTGCCCCGTCCGGCCTGCCATCAGGCAAAAAAATACGGGTGATCCGTCCGGCCCGTTAACACAGCACCGCGGATCACCCGCAAGGGGACCCCGCCTGCCGACCGGTCACGGGGACCGGGGAGGGGCAGCCGGGGTGGGAGACTCTCACGTCCGTCTCCGGTAGGGATACTCAGAAGCAGAGAACGCTGAAAGCTTTACGCCTTGGCGGCGACCAGCTCTTCCAGAGCGGCTTCCAGAACGTCCATGCCTTCATTGACAAGGGCGTCGGAGGCCACCAGCGGCACCAGGAAGCGGATGACGTTGCCATAGGTGCCGCAGGACAGGATCACCAGACCCTTGGCGGCACACTTCTGCACCAGCGCCTTGGTCAGATCGGCATCCGGCTCGCGGGTGTCGCGGTTCTTCAGCAGTTCCACTGCCACCATGCCGCCGAGGGCACGGATTTCACCGATCACCGGCGACAGGGTGTTGCGGTTGGCCATGCCGTTCAGGCGGTCAACCATCAGGGTGCCGATGGTGTTGGCGCGGTCGCACAGCTTCTCTTCCTCGATCACGTCGAGGACGGCAAGACCGGCAACGCAGCCCAGCGGCGAACCGGCATAGGTGCCGCCCAGACCGCCCGGATTGCAGGAGTCCATCACCGACTTCTTGCCGACGACGGCAGACAGCGGGAAGCCACCAGCCAGCGACTTGGCAAGGGTCATCATGTCCGGTTCGATCCCGGCGTATTCAACGGCGAACATCTTGCCGGTCCGGGCGAAGCCGGTCTGGATTTCGTCGATGATCAGCAGGATGCCGTGTTCGTCGCAGATCTTGCGCAGGGCCTGCAACCATTCGGCCGGGGCAATGTTGAACCCGCCTTCACCCTGTACCGGCTCGACGATCATGGCGGCGATGCGCTTCGGGTCAACGTCGGACTTGAACAGGTTTTCCAGCGCCTTCAGGCTGTCAGCGACCGACACGCCACGGTAGGCGGTCGGGAACGGGGCATGGTAGATTTCCGCCGGGAACGGACCGAAACCGGCCTTGTACGGCAGGACTTTGCCGGTCAGGGCCATCCCCATCAGGGTGCGGCCATGGAACGCGCCGTTGAAGGCAATGACGCCGGAGCGCCCGGTGTGCTGGCGGGCGATCTTGACGGCGTTTTCAACGGCTTCGGCACCGGTGGTGACGAACATGGTCTGCTTCGGGCTCGGGCCCGGAACCAGCGCATTCAGCTTTTCAGCCAGCGCCACGTAGCTTTCGTACGGGGTCACCTGGAAGCAGGTGTGGCTGAAGTTATCCAGCTGCGCGGCGACGGCAGCCTTGATCTTCGGGTGATTGTGGCCGGTGTTCAGCACGGCGATGCCACCGGCGAAGTCGATGTAGCGCTTGCCTTCCACGTCCCACAGCTCAGCCCCTTCAGCGCGGGCGGTGAACACGGGCAGCATGGTGCCGACGCCGCGCGGAATGGCGGATTCACGGCGGGCCTGGAGGGCGGAATTATTGGACGCGGTCATGACAAAGGGTTCTCCGCAAAAGATTGGGAAGATCAGACAGAATGCGTGGGATCAGGGTCCCGTCCGGCCGGTCAGACCGGACGGGGCGCTATCGTGGGCAGGGGCTCAGGTGTTCACACCGCCCATGCACAGGTATTTGATTTCCAGGAAGTCATCGAGGCCGTACTTGGAGCCTTCGCGGCCGATGCCGGACTCCTTGACGCCGCCGAACGGGGCGACTTCGGTGGAGATGATGCCTTCGTTGATGCCGACGATGCCGTATTCCAGCCCTTCAGCGACGCGCCAGACGCGGCCGATATCGCGGGAGTAGAAGTAGGCGGCCAGCCCGAACGGGGTATCATTGGCCATCTGGATCGCTTCGGCTTCGGTGTGGAAGCGGAACAGCGGGGCCACCGGGCCGAAGATTTCTTCCGAGAAGATCGACATGTCGGCGGTGACGCCGGTCAGGATGGTCGGCTCGAAGAAGGTGCCGCCGAGGGCATGGCGCTTGCCGCCCAGCTCCGGCTTGGCGCCCTTGGCCACCGCTTCCGACACCAGACGTTCCACCTTGGCGATGGCGTCTTCGTTGATCAGCGGGCCCTGTGTCACCCCGGCCTCAACCCCGTTGCCGACCTTCAGCGCCTTGACGGCCTCGGCCAGCCTGGCGGCGAAGGCGTCATAGACGCCATCCTGCACCAGAATGCGGTTGGCGCAGACGCAGGTCTGCCCGGCGTTGCGGTACTTGGAGGCAATCGCCCCCTGCACGGCGGCATCAAGGTCCGCGTCATCGAACACGATGAACGGCGCATTGCCGCCGAGTTCGAGGGACACTTTCTTCACCGTACCGGCGCACTGGCGCATCAGCAGCTTGCCGACTTCGGTGGAGCCGGTGAACGACAGCTTGCGCACCAGCGGGCTGCCGGTCAGCTCGCCGCCGACTTCGGCCCCGTGTTCGCAGGTGACGATGTTGAACACGCCCTTGGGGATCCCGGCCTGTTCGGCCAGTTCCGCCAGCGCCAGCGCCGACAGCGGGGTGTCTTCCGCCGGTTTCACCACCACGGTGCAGCCCGCGGCCAGCGCCGGGGCGCACTTGCGGGTGATCATGGCGTTGGGGAAGTTCCACGGGGTGATGGCGGCGACCACACCGATCGGCTCCTTCACCACCACGATCCGCTTGTCCGGGCCGTGGGCCGGGACGACATCGCCATAAACGCGCTTGGCTTCTTCGGCGAACCATTCAATGAAGTTGGCACCGTAGACCACTTCGCCCCGGGCTTCGGCCAGCGGCTTGCCCTGTTCGGCGGTCATCAGCTGGGCCAAATCTTCCTGATTGGCCAGAATCAGGGTGTACCACTTGCGCAGGATGTTGGCGCGTTCCTTGGCGGTCTTGGCCCGCCACGCCGGCAGCGCCGCATGGGCGGCGGCAATCGCCTGCTTCGCCTCGGCCGCGCCCATATCCGGGACCTGCGCCAGTTCGGCCCCCGTCGCCGGGTTCAGGACGGCAAAGGTCTTGCCGCTCGCCGCGGCCTGCCATTGCCCGTCAATGTACCCCTGCGTGCGGAACAGGGACGGATTGCTGATAAAGGACGGGGTCGCAGAAGTCATCGGGGGAGCCTTTCCCTTCGGGATGGTGGCGCTACGCGCACGGAGCGGTCGTGGCTTTCGCACAGGGGAAAGCGGCGGTCCGTGCATCACAGAAAAGAGCCTACTACCGTTTAAAAAATTCGACAACAGGAATCGCTGTGTTTTAATCAAACTCCGCGGGCCTGATCCCCCTCTGTCCGGGAGGGGGGAGGAACCGGAAAAAATATAGAAAATATCAAAGGGTTGATCCCCGTTGTGACAACTGTTTGCCAGCATGGGGCAAGGTGTGACACGAGTGTTGGCCCGATAAAAAAAATGACTTAAAATATTAGACGGTATGAGAGAGGAGTCACCCATGGAGATCGACGTCGGAACCCGCCTGAAACAGGTGCGGGAGGCGGCGGGCTTGTCCCAGCGGGAACTCGCCCGGCGTGCCGGGGTAACCAACGGTACAATCTCCCTGATCGAGCAGAACAGGAACAGTCCGTCCGTCGCCTCCCTGCGCAAAGTGTTGCAGGGGGTGCCGATGACCCTGTCGGAGTTTTTCAGCTACGAAATTCCCGAAGAAGAGAAAATCGTCTTCCGCGCCAATGAGCTGTTTGAAATTGCCAGTGACCTTCACGGGGACAGCAAAGGCCGGATTTCCTTCCGGCAGGTGGGGGATGCGGGGAAGCATAGCCTTCAGATTCTGCATGAAGTCTATGAGCCGGGGTCTGACACCGGCCGGACCATGTTACAGCACGCGTCTGTCGAAGGCGGCGTGGTGGTTTCAGGCCGTTTTGAACTGACTGTCGGAGACCAGAAATACATTATGGGGCCGGGGGACTCCTATCTGTTTGACAGCCGTCAGCCTCACCGGTTCCGGAATCCCTTTGACGAACCCTGCGTGATCGTTTCCGCCTGTACCCCGCCTTACCTGTAAGTGTCTGTCTTCCCGGACGGGACAGGGGCTCTTCTCCGAAAGAACAGGGCCTGTTCCCCGAAAGAACACGTGTGCGGAAGACAGCTTTTCGCTATGCCCGTGTTCTTGCGAGACGGTAGGGCGATGTGTGCGATGAGGAGGATGATCGGCGGGTTTCTGGCCTGCTTTTTGGTTCTGTGCAGCGGAGGGCTGGCCCGGGATGCCGTGGCAGAGGGTCGGCCGGTACGGTCGATGACCGGTTGTTATGACCTCTGGCCGCCTTACACCCTTGCCGGTGGCGGAGGGATCACCCCCGAGCTGGTGAGAGCGGTGGCGAACCATGCCGATGTCTCGGTGACCCTGATCCAGATGCCGTGGAAGCGCTGCCTGACCGCTGTCGAGCAGGGGAGTCTCAGCTTTGCGCTCGATGCAACGCCGCGCCCCGGCTACCTGACGTCGGCCCTGCCGGTGACGCATGTCCGGACCGGGGTTTTTGCGTTGCTGGGCCGTTTTGCGGATCTGTCAGATGTTGCGGGGATGCCGGAGGTCCTGATCGGGCGGCCCTTGGGCTGGAGCAACTGGGAAACCATCAGCGATGAGATGCCGTCCGGCCCCACCTACACGGTGGTGCAGGCCGGTGAGGCAGACCAGATGCTGGAGATGCTGCGGCATAACCGGATTGATCTTTACGTCGATGACGTTCAGTCCGCCCGGTCGCTGGCAGCCCGGCACGGGATCCGGCTGACAACCCTGCTGATACCACCGGACGGGACGGATCTTTATGTTCTGTTCGGACGTGACCGGTTCGCGGAAAAAGAAATGTGGGACGCCGCAGTGACCGGGTTACAGGCGACGGGCTGGCTGGATGCCCACTTCCGGCGTCATCATATGGCACAGTGAAAAACCCCGGCCTCCTGATCGGAGCCGGGGTTTTTCTGTCAGCAAACGCCTGAGATACCGTGTTGACCGTCAAGACGGATGAAACGGTTTTCTTGTTTTCATGATGCCATAGGCGATGACGAGCAGTTTTCTGGCAACGGCGACG
>NZ_JACIIX010000020.1 GCF_014205675.1 Novispirillum itersonii | reverse complement strand
TCTGTTCCTCTGAAAATCTGCTGCGCTTCATATCGTCCGTCCTCTCGATGGGCGGACTCTACTTTAAACTGGAGGAGTTTTCTCGAGGCAGGTCAACCAGCATGGCCATGCTACGTTGGAGCCAGGAGCATCGGGTGGAATGGCACTACATCGCGCCGGGTAAGCCTATGCAAAACGGCTTCGTCGAGAGCTTCAACGGCAAGCTCCGCGATGAATGCCTCAACGAGACGCTGTTCAGCTCGGTAGGCCATGCCCGGGCCGTCCTGGCGGACTGGATGGATGATTACAATCATGTGCGGCCCCACACACCGCCCTGGGCGGTATCGCCCCAGCGCAGCCCGCCGCATGAGCGCGAACGCAATGTGGGCCGGGGCATGCCCCGGCCCACATTGCCATCACCGCCCATTTCGGGCATCACAGGGAGACGGGACTCAGCTTCTGACCGGGATCAATCAGGGGAACAGGTCACAGGAACCACAGCGCACCATTGATGCGCTGTGGGATCGGGTCGGCAAGCTTATCGAGCGCTTCTCTCCACAGCAGTGCACAAATTTCTTCAAAGCCGCAGGTTACGCACACTCAATCTGAAAATGCTCTAGCTGTAGAGCTTTTCAAGGGCATCCCATTCGGGCTTGCCCACCAGACGCTGGCGCTCGGCGAAGGGGGTGACGAGGCCGCTCGATTCCTTGACCTCCTTTTCGTCACGCAGAACGGTCAGCGCCTTCTGCATGCCCGCCACCGCGCCTTGCAGGGCGGCATTGGCGTACAGCACGATGCCATAGCCCAGATCGTCCAGTTCGGTGGCATTGAAGATGGGGGTCTTGCCACCGATGACCATGTTCATGAGTTGCGGCTTGGACAGGCGCTGGGGCAAGGCGCGGATTTCGTCGGCACTGGTCACCGCCTCGACGAACAGGATGTCGGCACCGGCCTCGGCGAATTTGGCGGCACGTTCCACGGCGGCCTCGAAGCCATGTACGGCGGCAGCATCAGTACGTGCCATGATCAGCAGATTGGGGTCGCGGCGGGCATCCACGGCGGCCTTGATCTTGGTGACCGCCTCCTCGGTGGAGATAACGTCCTTGCCGGCGAAATGGCCGCAACGCTTGGGGGCGATCTGATCTTCGAACTGAATGCAGTCGGCACCCGCCCGCTCCAACGTGCGCACGGTATGATAGACGTTCAGCGCGTTGCCGAAGCCGGTATCGGCATCGACGATCAGGGGGACCTCGACGGCGTCGCGGATGCGGGCGGTGTGGTCGGCGATCTCGGCCAATCCCATGAAGCCTTGGTCGGGCATGCCGAACCACATGTTGGTGACACCGGCGCCAGTCACGTAAATGGCCTCGAAGCCCAGATCGGCCACCACCTTGGCGGACAGCGCGTTGAAGGCGCCGGGCACGATGGTGCCGCGGCGAGATTCGGCGATTTCCTTGAGTTTCTTACGGGTGGACACTGTTGTTTCCTCCTGGTTCAGAACGAGTCGCTGGGTACACGGACCCAGCCTTCCATCAGGATGCGGGCCGTGCGGCTCATGATGGCGTTGGTGATTTTCCATTGGCCGTTTTCCCGCTCGGCCTCGGCGCCGACGCGAAGCGTGCCGGACGGGTGGCCGAAGCGGACCGACTGGCGCGCCCCGCCACCCGCCGCCAGATTGACCAACGTTCCGGGAATGGCGGCGGCGGTGCCGATGGCGACCGCCGCCGTGCCCATCATGGCGTGGTGCAGCTTTCCCATGGACAGCGCGCGCACCAGCAGGTCGATGTCCCCGGCCTTGACCGTCCTGCCGCTGGAGGCGACGTAATCGGCGGGCGGGGCGACGAAGGCGATCTTCGGGGTGTGCTGACGCTTGGATGCCTCGGCGGGGTCCCTGATCAGCCCCATGCGCACGGCACCGATCGCCCGCAAGGACTCGAAGCGCGCCAACGCCTGCGGATCGCCGTTGATGACCTCCTGCAACTCGGTGCCGTCATAACCGAGATCGCTGGCATTGACGAAGATGGTGGGGATGCCGGAATTGATCAGCGTGGCTTTCAACCTGCCGCCGGGGACCAGCGTTTCCGGCACCTCCAGTTCGTCCACCGGGTTACCGGTGGGGAACAGGGCACCGCCATTGGCGCCGTCATCCGCCGGATCGACGAATTCCAGGACGATCTCCGCCGCCGGAAAGGTCACGCCGTCCAACGCGAAATCACCGGTTTCCTGCACTTTGCCATCGGTCACCGGCACATGGGCGATGATGGTCTTGCCGATATTGGCCTGCCAGATGCGGACGGTGCAGATGCCGTTTCGGGGTACCGGATCGACCAGCCCGGCGTGAATGGCGAAGGCACCGGCGGCGGTGGACAAATTGCCGCAATTGCCCGACCAGTCCACGAAGGCGGTGTCGATGGCGATCTGGCCGTACAGGTAATCGACGTCGTGGTCGGCTTGCGTGCTTTTCGACAGGATGACGCATTTGCTGGTGCTGGAGGTAGCGCCGCCCATGCCGTCGGTGTGCTTGCCATAAGGGTCTGGACTGCCGATCACCCGCTGGAACAGCCGGTCGCGGGCCTCTCCCGGTATCCGGCACCGTTGCGGCAGATCGTCCAGGCGGAAGAACACTCCCTTGCTGGAGCCGCCGCGCATATAGGTGGCGGGGATGCGGATTTGCGGTGCGGATGCCATCACGCGGTTTCCTTCAGGGATTTTTCCGAAGCCAGGAAATCCTGTGCGAAGCGTTGCAGCACGCCTCCGGCCTCGTAGATGGACACCTCTTCGGCGGTGTCGAGGCGGCAGGTGACCGGCACCTCCAGAACTTTACCGTCGCGGCGGTGAATGACCAGGGTCAGATCGGCGCATGGGGCGCGTTCCCCCAGCACGTCATAGGTCTCGCTGCCATCCAGGCCCAGGGTCAGCCGCGTGGTGCCTGCCTTGAACGCCAGCGGCAGCACGCCCATGCCGATCAGGTTGGTGCGGTGGATGCGTTCGAAGCCTTCGGCGACGATGGCTTCGACACCGGCCAGACGCACCCCCTTGGCCGCCCAGTCGCGGCTGGACCCCTGGCCGTAATCGGCACCGGCGACGACGATCAGCGGTTGCTTGCGCTCAAGGTAGGTTTCGATGGCTTCCCACATGCGCATGACCTTGCCGTCCGGTTCCAGCCGGGTCAGTGAGCCCTTTTTCACCGTTCCGTCCACCACGGCCATTTCGTTGACCAGTTGCGGATTGGCGAAGGTGGCGCGCATGGCGGTCAGGTGGTCGCCGCGATGGGTGGCGTAGGAATTGAAATCCTCCTCCGGGACGCCCATGCGGGTCAGGTACTCGCCAGCCGCCGAATTGGCCAGGATGGCGTTGGACGGCGACAGGTGGTCGGTGGTGATGTTGTCGGGCAGCACGGCCAGGGGCCGCATGCCGCGAAGGGTGCGTGGGCTGGCGGCCAGGGCACCGATGCCTTCGGTGTCCCAATAGGGGGGGCGGCGGATATAAGTGGATTGAGGACGCCAATCGTAGAGCGGGCTGATCGTTTCCCGGCATGCGCCGCGTGGCGCGAACATCGGGTCGTAGACCGCGTGGAATTGCTCGGGGTGCACGCAGGTGGCGACGATGGCGTCGATTTCCTCGTCGGACGGCCACAGATCCTTGAGCGTGACCGGATTTCCCGCCACGTCGGTGCCCAGTGTGTCGCGCTCGATGTCGAACCGCATGGTCCCGGCCATGGCATAGGCCACCACCAGCGGCGGCGAAGCCAGGAACGCCTGCTTGGCGTAGGGGTGGATACGGCCGTCGAAATTGCGGTTTCCCGACAAAACGGCGGTGGTATAGAGGTCGCGATCGATGATTTCCTGCTGGATGGCCGGATCAAGGGCGCCGGACATGCCGTTGCAGGTGGTGCAGGCGTAGGCGACGATGCCGAAGCCGAGCTTTTCCAGTTCGGGCAGCAATCCCGCCGCTTCCAGATACAATCTGGCGACCTTGGATCCCGGTGCGAACGAGGTCTTGACCCATGGCTTGCGCACCAGTCCTGATGCGTTGGCCTTTTTCGCCAGCAAACCGGCGGCGATCACGTTGCGCGGGTTGGAGGTGTTGGTACAGCTGGTGATGGCGGCGATGATGACCGCGCCGTCCGGCAGCAACCCATCGCGTTCCTCGGCCTGGGCCTTGTCGAGCCCGACGGCGATGCCGCGTTCCACCAGTGCCGAGGTCGGCAAGCGCCGGTGCGGATTGGACGGTCCGGCCATATTGCGTTCGACCCCGGACAGGTCGAATTCCAAGACCCGCTCGTATTCCGCTGTCTCCAACGCGTCGGCCCACAGGCCGAGAATCTTGGCATAGGTCTCGACCAGCGCCACCTGCTCCGGTGCGCGGCCGGTCAGCCGCAGATAGTCGATGGTCTGGCCGTCGATGTGGAACAGGGCGGCGGTGGCGCCATATTCCGGGCACATGTTGGAAATGGTCGCACGGTCGCCGATGGACAGTTTGGCGGCACCGTCACCGAAGAACTCGACCCAGGCGCCCACCACCCGTTCCTTGCGCAGGAACTCGGTCAGCGCCAGGACGATGTCGGTGGCGGTGATGCCGGGCCGGCGCGTGCCGGTCAGATGGACGCCGACAATATCCGGCAGGCGCATCATCGAGGCGCGGCCGAGCATTACGGTCTCGGCCTCCAGCCCGCCGACGCCGATGGCGATGACGCCCAACGCGTCCACATGCGGCGTGTGGCTGTCGGTACCGACGCAGGTGTCGGGAAAGGCCACGCCGTCGCGGACCTGAACCACCGGCGACATCTTCTCCAGGTTGATCTGGTGCATGATGCCGTTACCGGCCGGGATCACGTCCACGTTCCCGAAGGCGCGTTTGGTCCATTCGATGAAGTGGAAGCGGTCCTCGTTGCGGCGGTCCTCGATGGCGCGGTTCTTGGCGAAGGCGTCGGGGTCGAAGCCGCCATGTTCGACGGCCAACGAGTGATCGACGATCAGTTGGGTCGGCACCACCGGGTTGACCTTGGCCGGGTCGCCGCCTTGGGCGGCAATGGCGTCGCGCAGACCGGCCAGATCCACCAAAGCGGTCTGGCCCAGGATGTCGTGACAGACCACGCGGGCCGGATACCAGGGGAAGTCGAGGTCGCGGCGGCGTTCGACCAACTGGCGCAGGGCATCGTTCAGCAGCGAGTGCTCGCAGCGGCGCACCAGTTGTTCGGCCAGCACGCGCGACACATAGGGCAATCCGGCCCAGCCGCCGGGATGGATGGCGTCCACGGCGGCCGGGGCGTCGTAATAGTCCAACTGCGTGCCGGGCAGGGGCTTGCGATAGAGAATGTTCATGTCGCTCCCGCCGTTCAATGACGTTGGTCGATGGCGGTGAAGGCGCGATCATCGGGGCCGACGTAATGGGCGCTGGGGCGGATGATCTTGTTGTCGATGCGCTGCTCGATGATGTGCGCCGCCCAGCCCGAGGTCCGGGCGATGACGAACAGCGGGGTGAACATGGCGGTGGGAACGCCCATCATGTGGTAGCTGACGGCGCTGAACCAGTCGAGGTTGGGGAACATCTTCTTGACGTCCCACATCACCGCTTCCAGTCGGGCGGCGATGTCGAACATCTTGGTCGAACCGGCATCCACCGACAGCTTGTGGGCGACTCCCTTGATCACCTCGTTGCGTGGGTCCGATACGGTGTAGACAGGGTGGCCGAAGCCGATCACCACTTCCTTGTTCCCGACGCGGCGACGGATGTCGGTCTCGGCTTCGTCCGGATTGTCGTAGCGCTTCTGGATTTCGAACGCGACCTCGTTGGCGCCGCCGTGCTTGGGGCCGCGCAACGCGCCGATGGCGCCGGTAATGGCCGAATACATGTCGGAACCGGTGCCCGCGATGACGCGGCTGGTGAAGGTCGAAGCGTTGAATTCGTGCTCGGCATAGAGAATCAGCGAGGTATGCATGGCCCGTTCCCACAGCTCCGACGGCTTCTTGCCGTGCAGCAGGTGCAGGAAGTGGGCGCCGATGCAGTCGTCATCGGTCTCGACGTCGATGCGCTTGCCGTTGGTGGACCAGTGGTACCAGTAGAGCAGCATGGAGCCCAGCGAGGCCATCAGGCGGTCGGCAATGTCGCGGGCGCCGGGCAGATTATGGTCGTCCTTTTCCGGCAGCGCGCAGCCCAGGGCGGAAACGCCGGTGCGCATGACGTCCATGGGATGGGCCGAGGCAGGCAGACATTCCAACGCTTCCTTGACGTTGGTCGGCAGGCCGCGCAGTGCCTTCAGACGGGTCTTGTAGGCCTTGAGCTCGGCGATGGTCGGCAGCTTGCCGTGCACCAGCAGGTGGGCGACTTCTTCGAACTCGCAGCGCTCGGCGATGTCGAGGATGTCGTAGCCGCGATAGCGCAGGTCGTTGCCGGTCTTGCCGACGGTGCACAGCGCGGTGTTGCCCGCCGTGACGCCGGAAAGCGCCACGGACTTCTTGGGCTTGAAGGTGGCCGTGGTGGTGGTCTCGGGGGCATTCATGGGACGTTTCCTCCGAACTGATGCGGTCTGGCTGCTGCGGGACAAACTCATGCCGTCTTCCGCTGCCGTGGCCGCATCATCGGGAACAGACCCCCGTTTGGTGAATGCCTGAAAAGGTGGAGAACTGACGACGTGTCCTTGCGAATTTGCAAGGTTTGCGAAGGATCAAGCCTTGTTTCGTTGTCGCGCGATGGTGATGAAATCGGCCATGAATGGCGCGCTGCTCTCGCCCTGACGCATCGCGGCGAACAGGGTGCGGCGCAATCCGTTCTCGGTCAGTGGACGAATGGCGAGGTTGCTTTGCCGCGCAGCCTCGTTGATGACCCAATCGGGCAGAACGGCGATTCCGCGATGACTGGCGACCAGCAGCAGAATGACCGCCGTCAGCTCGATTTGGCGTACGGCTGCGGGTCCCACCCCCGCTGGGCGCAGGAACAACGGAAGACTGAGGGCTTGTTCCAGCCCCTTGATCTGGTGGGACAACGCCGATTGGGTGACATGCAGCCGGTCGGCGGCGCGGGCTAAGGTGCCGGTTTCATGGATGGCGGAACGCGCACTGCGGCATGTCTTTATCCGCGATTTCGAGTTGGATGCGCAGATCGGTGTCCATCCCTCCGAACTGGGACGAACCCAGCCGATCCGGATCAATCTTGACCTTGCTGTCTGCGAAACCGCTCAGGATTTGCAAGACGATCTGGAAAATGTCGTTTGCTATGAACGTATCGCCACCAATATCCGGGGGGGGGGTGGTGGCTTCCGGGCATGTCAAACTTGTGGAGACCTTGGCTGAGCGCATTACCGTCCTATGCCTTGACGATGCTCGTGTTCGCCGGGTCCGGGTGGAAAAGCGCGACGCCATTCCTGGCGCCTCGGGTGCCGGGCTCGAGATCGAACGGCGATCGCCGCTTTGACGCTCCTGTCAGAAAGTGTGGCAGCTTGAACGGCAGGATACCCGCACGCTATGGTGCGGATCTGCACAGCTATTCGGAGTGTGGTCCATGCACGTTCCATCGCGGCGGAAAAACAAGTCGTTCTACCGCCATCTGGAGTTTGAGTGGAACAACACGGGCATGGTCATTTCTTTTGATCGGTGCGTCGCGGAAAATGCGGTTCTGCGCTTTCGGGAGAGGGAAGTGCGACGGGCCGTGAGGGCTGTCGCCAAACGGCTCGGGCACGTTTCGCAGGGTTCTTCCGAGCGTCGGTTCTACGTCCTCGGTACGATCGACGACCACGCTGCTTTCGATTTACTCCACAAGCTGGATACGCGGCTTGTTTCTATCGCCTCTCGTCCGTTCCACCCCAAGGTGGTGGAGCGCGTGCTCGGCATATCGACGCGGGAGCGCCTGCGCTGGAGCAAGGACGGGCGTTTGCCCAGGTCCGGTTCGGCGACCTTCAGCAAGGGCGGTCTGATCACCGTCGCCACCCACCCTGCGGACAAGACATTGGAACTCGCGGAATCCCCCGGCATCATCATGGCATGGCGCCGGGCGGATTCACCCGAACTCGAAGGCTGACAGGTTTTTACGGCTGGCGTCGATGGCCAGCGGCCGGGTCATGGGCGGGAAGGCGCGGGACGGGCAGTTGGGGCGCTCGCACATGCGGCAGGTGACGCCGATGGGGGTGACGGCGGATGGATTGTCCAGATCCAGTCCGTCACCGTAGACCACCTGGGCGGCATGGCTGATTTCACAGCCCAGGCTGATGGCCAGTTTGCGCGGTGCCTGGGGATAGGGCGGCGGCACGGATTCCACCGTGCGCGAGATGGTCAGATAGATGGTGCCGTCCGGCAGTTCCACCGGTTGCACGATGGTCTGGCCCGGCGTGGCGAAGGCATCATGGACCCGCCAGCGCGGGCAAGTGCCGCCGAACCGCGCGAAATGGAAACCGCCTGCCGCGAAGCGCTTCGATATGTTGCCGGCATTGTCCAGCCGCAGCAGGAAGAACGGCACGCCCCGCCGGTCAGGATGTTGCAAGGTGGACAGGCGGTGGGCCACCTGCTCGATGCTGGCGCCGAAGCGTCCGGCCAGCACGGCGACATCGTAGCGTAACTTTTTCGCCGCTTCGAGGAACGGCCCATAGGGCATCATCAGGGCTCCGGCGAAATAGTTGGCTAGGCCGATGCGGCACAACCGGCGGGCATCCTCGGTGCGCAAGGCCGCCTTCTCCACCAGATGATCCAGCAATGGGCCGTGCCCCTCCAGCGCCACCTGCACGGCGGTCTGAAAAACGCGGCTGGGCATGGGCAGCAATTCCGACAGGAACAGCCGTCGGCTGTGGCGGTCGAAACGCCGTTGGGTGTCGGGCATGGCATGGACGGGCAGGACGCTGACGCGGATGCCGTGATGCTCGCGCAGATATGCGCGCAGCCCGGCCAGCAGATCGTCGTGGCTTCCTAATCTGCCCCACAAATCCTCGGCGGCGGCGTCCATTTCCGCGATGAAATTGGAATGGGCGTGGAAATAGTCGCGTACTTCCTCGATGGGGAAGCGTTCGCCTTCGCCCGGCGGCCGTCGGTCGCGGGCGGTGGCCAAGTCGGTTGGGTCGGTGTCACCGCGCACGGCGCGCAGGTATGACCGGTACAGCGACAGGAAGGCCTGGGCCATGGCGGGCGAGCCGGCGGCGACCTCCATGACCTCGGCCGCCGCCGGGGTCAGGCCGGTGAACACCGGATCGGCCAGAGCTTCGGTCACCTCGGCCGCCAGCCGGGTCTCGCCCTCGCCGCTCAACTCCCGCAGGTCCAGGCTGTAGGTCTCGGCCAGCCGCAGCACCAGTTGGGCGGTCAGCGGACGCTGGTTGCGTTCCACCAGGTTCAGGTAGCTGGGCGAGATACCCAGATCCTTCGCCATGGCCGCCTGGGTCACCCCCAGATTCTGGCGTAGCCGCCGCACCCTCGGGCCGGCAAATATCTTCCTGTCCGCCATCTCACTCGCCGATTTACAAAATTCACAAAAACACTGCTGGTCTAGTCAATGCATTGACATAGCAACATTTTTTATAGTTTTAGCAATTGCCGTGCGGCGCCGCAATGTGAAGATTGTTTATGCCATCGCCACAGTGAAAGGTTCGATGTCATGGATGATCAGCAGGTGAATTTGCCCGACGGCGAGGCGCTGCCCCATTGCCCGGCTGATGCCGTGACCGACGACGATCCGCGCGGCAACATTTGCGTTGCCGTGCAGTGCCTTGAGGCGTGGTTGCGCGATCGGGGCCGTGTGGAAGAGGCTGCCGAGGCCGAGATCTGCTGCGCCCAGGTGTGGCACTGGCACCATCACGGCGTGACCATGGATACCGGGCGTGGCTTGGGGTCCATGCTGCTGCGGCAGATCGTCGCCGAGGAAACCGCGCCCCTTATCGGCGGCCGCTTCGCCGCCGCCCGCGAGCTGTTTCTGGAAATCTGCCTGGCCCCCCGGCTGGAACCGTTTTTCGGCCCCGCCGTCGCCGCCCAATAACCCAATCGACAAAAGCAAAGAGAAACCTCCGATGACCAGCAAGACCTATGCCGCCATCCGCGCCGACATCCTGCGCCGCTATCCCGACGGCACGATTCCCGGCGGCGTTTCCGTCGACGACGTGGTGCAACTGAAGATTCAGAACACCTTCGACACCCATCTCGACATCGCCCGTGCCATGGCCAAGGTGATGCGCGCCGACATGGCCGCCTATGATGCCGATCCCACCCGTTTCACCCAGTCGCTGGGCTGCTGGTCGGGTTTCCATGCCCAGCAGATGATCAAGGCGGTCAAGCGCCTGCGCGGCACCACCAAGGGCGCCTATGTCTATCTGTCCGGCTGGATGGTGGCGGGCCTGCGCAACCGCTTCGGCCACCTGCCCGACCAGAGCATGCACGAGAAGACGGCGGTGGCCGACCTGATCCAGGAAATCTACATCTCGTTGCGCCAAGCCGACGAGGTGGCGCTGAACGATCTGTTCAAGGAACTGCGCACCGCCCGCCAGGAAGGCGCCAGCCAGGATGCCATCAACGCCATCATCGCCCGCATCGACGGTTTCGAGAGCCATGTGGTGCCAATCATCGCCGACATCGATGCCGGTTTCGGTAACGAGCACGCCACCTATCTGTTGGCCAAGGAACTGATCCGGGCCGGCGCCTGCTGCATCCAGATCGAGAATCAGGTGTCCGACGCCAAGCAATGCGGCCACCAGGACGGCAAGGTTACCGTGCCGCGCGAGGATTTCATCGAGAAACTGCGCGCCTGCCGCCTGGCCTTCGAGGAACTGGGGGTGGACGAGGGCGTCATCGTCGCCCGCACCGACAGTCTGGGCGCCGGTCTGACCCAGAAGGTGCCGGTGTCGCAGGCCCAAGGCGACCTCGCGTCCCAGTACATCAAGTGGCTGAAGACCGAGGAGATTACCGAGGCTGCGCCGCTGCGCGAGGGCGAGGTGGCGATCTGGCGCGACGGCAGGCTGGTCCGCCCGCTGCGCGCCGCCAACGGCCTGTTCTACTTTCAGGACGGCACTGGCGTCCAGCGGGTGGTCGAGGATTGCATCGCCAGCCTGACGCTCGGCGGCGCCGACCTGCTGTGGATCGAGACGGACACCCCCAACGTCGCTCAGATCGGTGCCATGGTGAACGAAATCCGGAAGGTGGTGCCCAACGCCAAGCTGACCTACAACAATTCGCCGTCCTTCAACTGGACGCTCAACCTGCGCAAGCAGGTGCGCGCCGACTGGATCGCCGAAGGCCGCATCCAGGCGGGCGATTTCCCGGACGGCACGGCGCTGATGGGGGCTGAATACGACGCCACCGATCTGGGCCGCGAGGCGGATGACCGCCTGCGCCGCTTCCAGGGGGACCTTGCCACCCAGGCCGGTGTCTTCCACAACCTGATCACCTTGCCGACCTTCCATCTGACCGCCAAGAGCACCGACGAGCTGTCGCGCGGCTATTTCGGGGACGACCGTATGCTGGCCTACGTCAACACCGTCCAGCGCGAGGAAATCCGCCGGGGCGTCAGCGCGGTCAAGCATCAGCACGAGGTGGGCAGCGATCTGGGCGACACCTTCAAGGAGATGGTGGCGGGCGAGCGGGCGTTGAAGGCCGGCGGCGCGCACAACACCATGAATCAGTTCGAAGCGGCCGCACAATAGGAGGATAGAATGAGCATCGAGGAACTTCTGCCGGAGGAACAATCCGGTTCCGCCCTGGACACGGCGATCCGCCGCGTCGCCAATGATCTCCACCGGCTGAATCACTCCATCGCCCAGGCGGTGGAGGCCGGGGCCACGATCGAATTGCTGCGGTGTTCCCGCTATCACTGCGGCACCGGAAAATGGGGCGATCAGATGGCGCCGGTGATCAAGGTAGCCGAAGCTACGGGGGCTTGATGCCCGTGCAATGAAGCCGGTCTTGTCCGGGGCTGAACCTTTCGGCCCCGGACGGACCATGCCAGCCAGGGAGCTTCGTTCATGCATGACGACGCGCTTGTCTTCGCCATTCCCGGTGCGGGATCCTGCTCCTATCCCCCGGACCCCGAGTGGGGGGATGAGCGGCCATGCCGTCTGGCCGAAGACGAACCCGTTCCGCCCCGGAACGCTGACTTTCTCGTGACAGAGGTTACGTCCCCATGACCCAACGCATTGCTTTTGGTGATCTGTCGATCGATCCGGCACTCCATGATCTGGTCGTTCGGGACATCATCCCCGGAACCGGCGTGGCTGCCGATGCCTTCTGGAATGGTCTTGAACGGATCGTCATCGAACTGGCGCCCCGCACCCGCGCCCTGCTGGAACACCGCGACGAGATGCAGGGCCGCATCGATTCCTGGCATCTCGCGCAGCGCGGGCAGCCGTTCGATTTTGCCGCCTACAAGGCGTTTCTGGCCGAAATAGACTATCTGGTGCCGGAAGGTCCCGCCTTTCAGGTTGGCACCACGGGTGTCGATGCCGAGATCGCCACCATGGCGGGGCCGCAACTGGTGGTACCGGTGATGAACGCCCGTTTTGCCCTCAATGCCGCCAATGCCCGTTGGGGCAGCCTGTATGATGCGCTTTACGGCAGCGATGTCATCGGCGAGGACGACGGCCGGACCCGGCAGGGTGGCTATAATCCGGTGCGCGGGGCGGCGGTGATCGCCTATGCCAATTCTTTGCTCGACCGCGCGGTGCCGCTGACTGACGGCAGCCATTCCCAGGTCGTCGCCTATGGCATCGCGGCGGGCGAATTCCGCGTTACCCTGGACAACGGCCAGACCGTCGCCCTGGCGCAACCGTCCCAGTTCGCCGGGTATCGCGGACAGCCGGATTCCCCTGACGCCATTCTGTTGCGGCATAACGGCCTGCACATAGAGATTCAGATCGACCGTTCCCACCAGATCGGCGGCAGCGTGGCTTCGGGGGTCAAGGACGTTGTCCTGGAATCTGCCCTGACGACGATCCAGGACCTCGAGGATTCCATCGCCGCCGTCGATGCCGCCGACAAGGTGGCCGCCTACCGCAACTGGCTGGGGCTGATGACGGGAACCCTGGCGGAGACGTTCGAGAAGGACGGGCGCTCCCAGACCCGGATTCTGGCCGCCGATCGCCGCTATGTCGGCAGCGACGGTTCCGAACTGGTTCTGCCGGGGCGGTCGTTGTTGCTGGTGCGCAATGTCGGCCATCTGATGACCACCGATGCGGTGCTGTATCAGGGGAAGGAGATCCCCGAAGGCATCCTGGATGCCATGGTCACCACCCTGGCCGCCATCCATGACCTCAAAGGGACCGGCCCGTCGCGCAACAGCCGCGCCGGAAGCCTCTATATCGTCAAGCCGAAGATGCATGGTCCCGACGAGGCCCGCTTGACCAACGATCTGTTCGATCGGGTCGAGGACGCGCTTGGCTTGGCCCGCCACACCATCAAGGTGGGTGTGATGGACGAGGAACGGCGAACGACGGTCAATTTGAAGGAATGCATCCGGGCGGTTGCTGATCGGATTGTCTTCATCAACACTGGTTTCCTGGATCGGACCGGCGACGAGATCCATACCAGCATGGAGGCCGGGCCGTTCCTGCCCAAGGAAGAGATCAAGAAGCAGCCTTGGATCGCCGCCTATGAAAACTGGAACGTCGATATAGGTCTGGAGTGCGGGCTGAACGGACGCGGTCAGATCGGCAAGGGCATGTGGCCGAAACCCGATGAGATGCGCCAGATGGTCGAAACCAAGATCGGCCATCCCATGGCCGGGGCCAATTGCGCCTGGGTGCCGTCGCCGACAGCGGCGACCCTGCATGTCCTGCATTACCATGACGTCAGCGTTACTGAGCGCCAACATTTGTTGCGCGACCGTCCCCGGGCCAGTCTGGACGACATCCTGACGGTTCCGTTGCTGGGCGGCCGCAGCCTGACTCCTGCCGAAATCCAGGCGGAACTGGACAACAACGCCCAGGGTATCCTGGGATATGTGGTGCGGTGGATCGACCAGGGTGTCGGCTGTTCGAAAGTGCCCGACATCAACGACGTCGCCTTGATGGAAGACCGGGCGACCTTGCGCATCTCCAGCCAGCATATGGCCAACTGGCTGCATCACGGGGTGTGCTCGGCGGAGCAGGTGATGGAGACCCTGAAGCGGATGGCGGCGGTGGTGGACGGGCAGAATGCGGGCGACCGGCTTTACCGCCCGATGGCCGCCGATTTCGTCGGCAGTATCGCCTTTCAGGCGGCCTGCGATCTGGTGTTCAAGGGGCGGGTCCAGCCCAGCGGCTACACCGAGCCGGTCCTGCATTCCCGCCGCATCGAGGCCAAGGCCCGGTTCGGCGTCTGATCAGCTTCCCTCCATTCCGCCGCGCGTGCTCCTCTTCTCCATCCGACACGTGCAACGCTGCCCCATGATCGCGGCGATGGGGAAACTACGGGGCCGAAGGGAAACCTTCGGCCCCGTAGTTTCAATCATCCACGGCGACCATGGTGAAACCTTCCTCGGCCGCCAGCCGCCGTTCGCCGGTGTGCAACACGTCCGCCACCAGTTCCGCCTCGACCGTCAGCGACCGGGTTCCGGCGCGGACGATGCGGCCGGTAATTTCGGCGGTCTCGCCCACATGGGCCAGCGCGGTGCCGCCGAACAGCGTGCCGTGATGGTTGGTGTCGCCGGGAAAGATCAGGTCCATTTCGGCCTGAAGCTCGCCATAGGTGAAATCCGTCTCCTCACCGCCGATCACTGGAACCTGATCCTTCAGGTCGTCGGGGCAGGTCCAGTCGAAGGTCAGGTTGGTGAACGGCGTCTGGGTGCCCCAGCGCGACGGGACGTTGAGGTTGTAGACCAGTTCCTGGATGGACTGGAGAACCTGCTCGAGCCCGCCAGCATGTCGAGGTCGTGGATATGGATGTCGCCGTCGCGGTGGGCCTGTCCCACCTCGGGCGGATAAACGTGGAACAGCCAGTAATTGACCACCACCCCGCCCGTGGACGTTTGACGTGTCACGGCAGGTCTCCTGGCTCGCGGGCCATCGTCTTCCGTCCGGCCTTCCCGGGGAAACCCCAGTGGCATGCATGGAGGAACACTCGCCGCTGACAGTTGCGGGGGCAGCGCCGGTTTCGCACCGGCGTCCCTCTTAGCCCCGGATGTTGTGGTGTCCGGGGAACCGGAGAACAAGATACCGTAGGAGTCCGCTTGGGCAGAGTCAAGCCTCAGCTTGCGGCATAGGGTTCGAAGCGGCTGCGGCGTTCGTCCACCAACAGCTTGCGGCCAAGCGGCGGGAAGGCGCGTTGCGGGCAGGACGGACGTTCGCACACCTTGCATCCGGCACCGATGGGAGTGGCCGCCGCCGGGTCGCCAAGATCAAGGCCGCGGGCGTAGATCAGCCGCGCGGCGTGACGCAGGTCGCAGCCCAGGCCGATGGCGAAGGTCTTGCCCGGGGCACCGTAACCGTTGTGGTCATGGGTCACCGTGCGGGCCACCCACAGATAGGCGCGGCCATCGGGCATTTGCGCCATCTGGGTCAGGATGCGGCCGGGGCTGGCGAAGGCTTCGTAGACGTTCCAAAGTGGGCAGGTGCCGCCGACGCGCGAGAAGTGGAAATCGGTGGCCGATTGCCGCTTCGATATGTTGCCCGCGCGATCGACGCGGACGAAGAAGAAGGGGATACCGCGTGCCCCCGGGCGTTGCAGGGTGGACAGGCGGTGGCAGATGGTCTCGAAGCCGACGCCGAACCGGGTTCCCAGCAGGTCGATGTCGTAGCGCAGATCCTCGGCTGCCGTCAGGAAGGCGCCATAGGGCAGGATCAGCGCTCCGGCATAGTAATTGGCAAGGCCGATCCGCCCCAGCGCCCGGGATTCCGGGCTGGTCAGCCGGGGGGATTGCACCAGCTTTTCCAGTTCCTGGCGGTGTTCCAGGAAGGCCAGTTGCGTCGCCATCTGGAAGGCGCGCTGGCCGGATTCCAGCGAACGCGACAATCGCAGCAGGCGGTTGTCGCCATCGAATTGACGCTGCCCGCCGATCTCCGTCTCGCTTTCCACCCGGATGCGGATGCGGTGGCGGTCCTGTAACAGACGCTCCAGCCCGACATCCATGGCGCCGGGTTCCAGCCCGCCTTGCAGGAACAGCTTTTCCGCCGCTTCGTCCAGTTCGGGGACATGGTTGTGGCGGTCGTAGAAGAAGTCGCGCACCTCCTCGTAAGGCATCAGTGGCGGGGCGGAGGCAAGGCTCTCCAGAGGCGCCCCCAATGTGGCCGCCAGCGCCTCCAGCCGTTCGCTGCCGGCCCGCGCCTGGCGGTGCAGCGCCACCAGCGCCCGGCCGATCACCGGCATGTCGGCGGCGAAGGCCTTGATCTCCGATACCGATACGCCGGTGCCGGATTCGCTTAGGGCTTCGCGCAGGTCGGCGATCAGGCGCGCTTCTTCGTCTTCGGAAAACATCTGCACGTCGACGCCGAAGACCGCGTTGATCTTCAGCAGAACCTGCACCGTCAGCGGGCGCTGGTTGCGTTCAAGCTGGTTCAGGTAGCTGGGGGACAGTTCCAGCATCCGGGCCAGTGCGGCCTGGGTCAGTCCGCGCTCCTCGCGCAGGCGCAGCAGACGCGCGCCCATGAATGCCTTCCGCATGGAATATCCTTCGCAATATTTGCAAAATCACGCGCATTCGCTCGCAAAGCCTCACTTATTCAGGAGTTTATCGGCAAATGCATCAGCGTAAATTTGCAAATAATTTCCCGTTGCGCAAGCGAAAGGCTGATCATGAGCAACATGCCGGGATATGCCGAGTGCAGGCTGATCGAGGTGATTTTTCCCGAACAGGCCAACCATCACGGAACGCTGTTCGCGGGTACCGCGCTCAGTCTCATGGGCAAGGCCGCGGTCGTGGCCGCCAGTCGCGTGGCGCGTCGGCCGGTGGTCATGGCGGCATCCGATCGCGTGGATTTCCTGGCCCCGGTCAAGGTGGGGCAGATGTTGGAATGTACGGCGCAGGTCGAAAGCGTCGGACGGACGTCCATGGTCGTGCGGGTCGAGGCCTTCGCCGAAGGTCTGACCAGCGGGGAACGTTGCCTGGCTGTTCAGGGGCGTTTCGTCATGGTCGCGGTGGACGAGGATGGGCGCCCGGTCCCGGTTGCCCGCGACGTACCATGACCTTTCATCAGGCGCGGCTGCTCAAGGCGTTGGGCTTTCCATCGGTGATGGATGCCCTAGCCTGGGACATTGCGACGGCGGTGTCTGATTTTCCAGTGGAGGCCGATGTCGTGCCCTCCTTGGTGATAGATCGCATCATCGACACCGCCGCTTTGGCCGCGCTGGCATTGGGGTGGGGAAAAGGGGGCGCGGCACGGGATCGGGCCATTCTGCATCCTTCGCCTTCCGGTGCTGGTCTGTTCGGGGCGTCGGCAGCCTGTCTGGTGTCGCCGGAATGGGCGGCTTGGGCCAGCGGTGTCATCCTGCGCGAGGCCAGCGGGTGTCACGATGCCCTTACCGCCGGATACCCTCGTCCAGGCGATGTCATTCCCCCGCTTATGGCGGTGGCTCAGTCTCTAAGGTTGTCAGGGTGCCGACCTGATCCGGGGGATCGCCATCGCTTACGATGTGCAGGTGGCGCTGGCGGCACGGGTGGCGGCGGACAAACCTCCGATCGATCATATCGCACCGCTTGGACCGGCTGTGGAGAGGTGGCTCCGTCCGTTCGGACAGTTCGGCGGCAAAAATAAGCTAATCCCGGATGCTGTTACGCCGCCATTTTGTCGCCGGTGCCGAAGGACGCCATTGCCCGGCCATCTGCCGAGCCCCGTAATAGGGCGTCTCCAGAAATTGTTCGTCGATCAGCCGCATCAGCGCCAGATTGAACGGGTTTTGCGGTGACGTCCGCCCTGCACGGGCTGCCCTGCACGAGGCCGTCCTTCACGGCGCGACCGCTCGACGCGGATCTCCGCCGCCACCCGTCCGGGGTTGGAGGAGAAGATCAGGCTGCCGTCGCTCATCAGCACCGCCTCCTCGGTCCGCGCCTCCGCTTCCTTGGTGGGGACGTTCTTGGCCTTCAGCCCGGCCATAACGTTCTTCGACGAAGAACCCGTCGCCTGTTGCGAACCCGGGCACCAACGGCAGACGCTTATTTTGCCGCTACCAAGGGGCGGACCTGATCCAGATCGTCCGGCATGGTGCTGCCAAGGTCGTAGAGCGCCTGAAGATTCATCCAGAATTCCGGCCCGGTGCCAAAGGCCCGGCCCAGCCGCAGGGCGGTGTCTGCCGTAACCGGCGTTTCCAGACGGAACAGGCGTTCAATCCGGGTGCGTGGCACATGGCAGGCCTGCGCCACCGCATGGGCGGTCAGGCCGAGGGGCTGCATGAATTCTTCGCGGAGGATTTCACCGGGGTGGACCGGCGGGGTCGGGGCCAACATGGGGTGTCTCCTTGCCTTCGTGATCGTCCACGATTTCCACGTCTTCGGCGTGGCCCTCAACCCAGCGGAAGCAGATCCGCCACTGGTCATTGATCCGGATGCTGTGCTGTCCCTCCCGGTTCCCTTTCAGGGCTTCCAGACGGTTTCCCGGCGGCTGGCGCAGGGCGGACCAGATTGTTCGGCCTGTGGTCCATGGGGTCCTGTTCAAGGGCCATGGGCTGTAGAAGCGCAGGTTCCGCACGGTGACGGAGCGGCGGATGGTGATCTGCCGCAGCTCAGTTGCCTTGTTCTCCAGAGAGGGCTTGATTTCAACCTGCCGGGGCTGATCGGACAGGGTATCCAGAACCGCTGCAATCTCCTTCCGCCGTTTTGCGGTGTCGGAGATATGCCCGATCTTCCGGCTGAGGCGGGGCAGGTCTTCTGTCCCCCCCCCGTTGGCCCCGCGTCAGGCAGCAGGCCAAACGGGGCAGCCGTCATGGGCGCGACGATGATGATGCAAACAAATGCAAGGGTTGGTTTGTGGTGTATTTTATTGACACATAGTTGTGTTTGCTGAACCCTCTTCCTATTCCGGGGGATGGGGGTCTTATGGCATCCTATCATTGTAAGGTGTTTGATGTATACGCACACCGGGCAGCGTTTGACGGGAATAGTTTTACGGTTCAACGCCGGATGGGGGAGGGGGCATGGCAGGCTCAGCTTAATGCCGCCCCTCGCGTTCACGCCATGGCCGTGCTGGACGGCTTGAGGCAGGGGCATTGGGGGTAACACACTGTCATGGACTTGATTGGCACCACGCTTGAGTTGATCCGAGGCCGCCTGAACGATTCCATCCAGAATCTCGACAACCGTCCTGAAGACTGGGTGATCTTGTCCAACATCGTCGATGTGGACGGAAAACCCTACGAGGCTGCCATCAATAAGATCGTGTTGTGCGTCACCAGCATGCAGGATGAAAAGGTCATCAGCACGTTTAACCCCATGTTGCGTGGCCCGGAAGGGAAATATGGGCAGGTGACGCCGCCGTTGTATCTTGATGTCAACGTTGCCTTTATCGCCAATTTCTATAACAAAAACTATAGGGATGGCTTAGTGGCTATCAGCCGGACCATCAGTTATTTCCAACAAAATCCTTATTTCAATCAACAGAACCTGCCCGGTCTGGACCCGGCCATCGACAAGCTGAACCTTGAGTTTGTGAATCTCGACCCGGTCGATCTCAATTATGTGATGGGCATGCTGGGCGCCAAATATCTGCCGTCGGTGTTCTATAAAATCCGTCTGCTGCCCTTTGCCAGCACCGCCATGAGCAGCAAGGCCGTCGCTGTGGGGGCGTTTGAGACGTCCGGCCAGCCGGGCATTGGGTATTAAGGTGGGGGCGGCGCCATGTTGATCCGTGAACGCCGTCTGATGCTGGGCAAAAGCAGAACACAGGGACTGACGGCTCCGGCGCATGGGGCCTCCACGAAGCCTTATCAACCCCTGTTCACCGTGCGCTTCCGCCACGATTACTATAACGGCAATGAGCGGCGTTGCCCGGATTTTCAGGTGATGGCAACGCCATCCACGGTAACGGTGTTGAAAACGATTGGACTGGCAGTGCAGGACTTTGGCACTGGCTTTAGCATATCCTGTCCTGCGGGATTGCTGCCCAGCCTGATCGCCTATATCGAGCGGGTGCGCAAGGTCGGCGAATGGCCCAGGCTGTCGTTTGCTCTGGTCTGCACCAATCCGGCGTTTGTCGGTATCACCGAACTGCCGCTCAGCTTCAATCCGGCGCGGGAAAATCTGTACTTCACCAACCGGCAGGCCCATCAGGAGCATGGGCTGAAGGACCTTCAACCCGGTCGCCGTGTTACCGCCGCAAGCATCAAGGGGGTGTTGCCTCAGACGATTGATGTCAAGGCTTCCCCTGACCTGATCGAGGTGCAGGCCCTGGATATCGCCGGACAGGCCGTGGTGACCGCGCCCGGCCCGGCCTATCCATCCTCGCCGCCCGGAACTGGCGGAACCGGCGGGACCGTATCGGTGGATTTCATCGGTCAGGCCGAGGGCTTGTATCAACTGTGTTCCACTTATGACACCGGTTTGATCCGCACGGGGCCGTGGAAACTGCGCACCATCGCCAGCCCGCTGCCGATGTGCTTTCTCGACCTTCTGTTGTGCCCGCCCACGCCCGGGGCGGCGGGGATGTATCCTATCACCCGTGACGGGGATCAGGTTGCGGTAACCCCCCTTGATCTGGAACTGAAGTTCGCAGCCCGGCGAAGCTGGTGGGTCTACTATGTGGTGCCACAGGGGCGGGGCGGGGGGCTCAGCGCCCTGCAAATCACCGGGACCGGGGCCAGCTTTCAGCAGGCATCGCCTGTCATCCTGCCGACGGGCGACTGTGCCATTCCCTTCTGGTCTGATCGCAGGCTGCCCCTGTCACAACAGCCGGAGCAGCGTTTCCAACTCAGTGGCCAGCGTGACGGTCCGTTTTTTGTCGGCAGCGATGTCTCTGTGACGTCTCTGCCACTTGCCCCACCTGCGCCGGTCTGGCCGGGGCAGAATGGGCCGGTCTCAGAGATATATGTATACGTTTGATATCATATCCTTTGGTCTTAAGATTGTTGCTGTAACATATAAATTTTGAAAATCCTCAGAGAGTCTTTTCGAAAATTGGAATCTTATCGTGTACTCTCGCTAAGATTGAAAAGAGTCGTTGCAGACCCATCGGGATAGGGGGAGCCCCCGGCTTTCGGTGTGCTGGACGTAGTCGCTCTTTCTTTTGTGTCTCGACAAGCTTTCTTGCCTGGAGGTTGAAGACGATGAGCAGCTATTTGTCCCGGCAGACGCCGGGGGTATACATAACCGAACTACCGGCATTTCCGCCCTCCATCGTTGGGGTGCAAACCGCGGTTCCGGTGTTTATTGGCTACACAGAAAAAGCGCTGGATCCGGTCAGCAACAAGCCCATCTATCTGCAACCCACGGCGCTGTCATCCCTGGCCGACTATCAAAGCTATTTCGGCTATGGTTTCCGGCCGAAATTCTCCATCGTTGCCGGGTCGTCCAATGACTATGACTTCATGGCCTCCACCGGCACCGGCGGGCCGTCGGACATGGGCTATTACAAGCTTGAGCAAAGTGCCGACAGCACCTTCTACATGTACAACGCCCTGCGGCTGTTTTACGCCAATGGCGGCGGGAACTGCTATGTGGTGTCGGTCAGCAATTATAATGGTGACCTGAACAACAGCCAGACCACCGCCACGGATTCTGGCACCACGATTCAGGTCGCCGATCTTCAGGCGGGATTGGCGGCCAGCGGCAGTCAGGTCGGGCCGACCATGGTGGTGATCCCCGACTCCTGTCAGCTGGAGTCCGAGGCGGATTACTCCAGCCTGACGGCGGCAACTCTGGCCCTGTGTGGCAATCTACAGGACCGTGTGGCCATTCTGGATCTCTGGGATTCGACGAATCCGGCCACCTGGAATCCTCTGACCATCACGGATCAGGCCAACCAGTTCTATACGGCGGTGGGCAGCAGCTCTGACTATTACAGCTATGGGTCAGCCTATTTCCCGGCGGTTAAGACCTCCATCGTCACCTCGTCCGAGGTGGACTACACCAACCTGAACATTTTCGAGCCGGACAGCAGCACCGCTGAGACCTTGGCCCTGCTGCTGACCGCGCAGGCCGAGCAGCTCTATGGCTATGGCACCGCACAATATAATCAGGTTATGGCCGCAGTCTGGCAGATGCTGCCGGATTATGTACCGGTGCCGTCGCCGCCGGTGTCCAGCGTCGATCCTGCCACCCAGCCCAAGACTGTGGCGCAGTTGAATCAGTTTCTGGTCAACGCCCTGCCGCTGATGAAGCAGTTGGAAAGCCTGATCCTCGCCGATATGAATGTGGCACCGGTCAGTGGCCCCATCGCCGGGATCTGGGCGCAGAACGACCAGAACCGCGGTGTGTGGAATGCTCCGGCCAATCTGGGCCTGACCTCGGTGATCAGCCCGACGATCGCCCTGACCGATGATCAGCAGGGCCCGCTGAACGTGCCGTTGAACGGTATCGCCATCGATGTGGTGCGCTATTTTGTCAATCGTGGCCCGGTGGTCTGGGGTGCCCGCACCCTGGATGGCAACAGCAATGACTACCGCTATATTCAGGTTCGCCGCACCCTGATCTATATCGAGCAGTCCATTAAAACCTCGCTTCAGCAAACGGTCTTTGCCCCCAATGTCGGCCAGACCTGGGTGACGGTCACCGCGTCCATTTCCAACTTCCTGACCGGTCTTTGGACGCAGGGGGGGCTGATGGGCGACAAGGCCAGCGACGCGTTCAGCGTGCAGTGCGGTCTGGGCAGCACCATGACCGCGCAGGATATCCTGAACGGCTACATGATCGTCTCCGTGACGCTGCAAATGGTTCACCCGGCCGAATTCATCGAGCTGACCTTCAAACAGCAGATGCAGGGCACCTGATCGGGCTAATCGTGCGGCCTTGACATGATCTGGCCGACAGGAGGATTTGATGACTGGTGAAGTACAGAATAACATTTGGCCACTGCCAAAATTCTATTTCTCGGTGACCATTGGCGGCAATACCGTCAGCTTTCAGGAAGTGACGGGGCTGGATTCCGAAGCCCGGCCCATCGAGTACCGCCATGGCGACAGCCCGAGCTTTTATCCGATCAAGATGCCGGGTCTGGGCAAGGTCGGAAACGTCACCATGCGCAAGGGCATTTTCGTCAACGACGCGACGTTGTGGAACTGGTTCAACCAGATCAAGATGAACACCATTGCCAGACAGGCGGTGGTCATCAACCTGCTGGACGAGACGGGGACACCCAAGATGGTGTGGACGTTGAACAATGCCTGGCCGACCAAAGTGACCGGCACGGACCTGAAGTCGGAAGGCAATGAGGTGGCGGTCGAGTCGGTGGAAATCGCCTACGAGACGCTGACCATTTCGGCCCCCTGATCATAGGGCCAGACGGGAGGGCCGGTGTTCCGGCCTTCCCATTCTGGTGGCATCGGCCCCTGATGGTATCGGCCACGGAGTTCGTTCTGTTCATGCCCATCTCACCGACGGAAAACTATTATCCGCCGCCGGGGTTCCGGTTCACCGTGTCTGTGGTTGGCACGGGAACGGCTTTGGCGCTGGCTACGTCGCTGGATGCCAGCTTTAAGGAGATCTCGGGCATCGAGGCCAAATTCGAGGTCGAGGACGTGGTGGAGGGGGGCGAGAACCGCTATATCCACCGGCTTCCCAAACATGGGCGTTATCCCAATCTGGTGTTGAAGCGGGGCTATGTCACATCGGCCTCTTTTCTGGCCGAATGGGCGTCCCTGACTGTCGGCTCCAGCCTGACCGTGCCGATTCTGACCCAGAATTTGGTGGTCATGCTGCTTGATGAGGATGCCATTCCGCTGGTGGCTTGGTGCTTTAACAATGCCTGGCCGGTGGGCTGGACTGTCAGCCCCCTCAATTCCATGGAAAATGAAATCCTGACCGAAACCATGGAATTTACGTATGCCTATGTCACGCGCTATCCCGTGGGCACGGTGACCGCCATGGCGGCATCGGTTTCGGCTTTGATGGGGTAGGGGAGGGGCCATGACTCTGCACATCAACGAAGTCAGTATCCGCATGCGGGTGCAGGGCGGTGGCGCACCGGAAGCGGGCGGCGAGCGGGCGGGGGCCGAGGACGGCTCCTGCGGCCAGCCCCTGTCTGACGCTCAGGTGGAGCAGATCGTCACCTTGACGACCCGCCGGGTGCTGGCGGCCCTGCGTACGTTGCGGGATCGCTGAGATGGCCGTGCTTGGCAGCCTTGAGAAGATGCAGATTCTGGCCTATTCCGATGCCAGTTTCACGACGCAACTCGGCCCGGCCTTCGTGGTCTGGATTAACCCGGCTTCGTACACGTACAAATACAAGATTTGCTATAACAACCGGCAGGCACAGGGCAGCAACGGCCCGTCCCCCGATTTCAACCGCATTGCCACCGACACGGTGACGCTGGATCTGATTTTCGATGGCACCGGTGTGGTGCCCAGCCCCAATCCCAGCCTGTTGCCACCTCCCAACGGCATTGCTGATCAGCTGGCGGCATTTCAGAAGCTGGTGTTCGATTACAACGGCACCATTCACAGCCCCAATTACCTGTGGCTTTCGTGGGGGACGTTGCAGTTTCAGTGTCGGCTGCAATCCCTCGGTCTGGACTATACCCTGTTCATGCCGGACGGCAGCCCATTGCGGGCCAAGGCGTCCTGTACCTTTCTGGGCTTTACCAGCGAGCAGCAACTGGCGAAGGAAGCCAATAACTCCTCGCCTGACCTGTCCCATCTGGTGACGGTCAAGGTCGGCGAAACCCTGCCCAATCTGTGTTACCGCATCTATGGCACCAGCCTGCCCTATCTGCGGGTGGCGGCTGTCAACGGCCTGTCGGATTTCCGCAATTTGAAGGTCGGGTCGCAATTGCTGTTTCCGCCGCTGAGCGAGGTGCCGTCATGACCGCTCCGTCACCGCTACAGGCCGCCGGCTCCCTCGACAGCTTCACCATCACGGCCAATGGCAAGGTGATCGACAGCATGCAGGTGGTGTCGGTGCAGTGCTGGACCGAAGTGAACCGGCTGCCAGGGGCGCGTCTGGTGTTTTTTGATGGCAGCGCGTCAGAACAAAACTTTGACCTCAGTGCGTCTGACAGTTTTGTGCCCGGGGCCACGCTGGAAATCGCCGCTGGCTATGATGGCCTCAACAGCACGTTGTTCACGGGCGTTGTCACCAAACAAAGCCTCGAGATCAGCGAGAATGGCGCTCCCCGGCTGATTGTCGAGGCCACCGACAACAGCATCAAGATGACCTTGGCCCGGTCGAACGCCATCTTTGAATCCATGACCGACAGCCAGATCATCAGCAAGCTGATCGAGGCGTCGGGACTGACGGCCAAAGTTCAGTCCACCAGCACGCAGCAGCCGGTGGTGGTGCAGTATTATTGCAGCGACTGGGACCTGATGCTGATCCGGGCCGGGGTCAACGGCATGGTGGTGGTGGCCAGCGGCAACAGTGTGTCGGTGGCACCGCCGGACACCGGCACGTCGCCGACCCTGACCGTCACCTTCGGTGAATCGATCTACGAACTGGCGCTGACCATGGACGCGGAAACCCAGTACGCCGCCAGTGCCCTGACCAGCTATAGTTGGGACATGGCCACCTTGCAGGTGGCCCAATCATCGGGGGCCAGCGCTTCGGTGACCGAGCCGGGCAATCTCAGCAGCGCGGATCTGGCCAAGGTCTTTGATATCGCCGCCGCACCGCAGCAGACGGCGGGCTTTGACTCACCGGACAATCTGACCGCGTGGGCGTCGGCGGACCTGCTGAAATCCATGCTGGCAAAAATCCGGGGCACGGTGGCGTTTCAGGGCAGTGCTCTGGCGCAAACCGGCAAAACCATCACCTTGGCCGGGCTGGGTGGGCGTTTTAACGGCACTGCCTATGTCAGCGGCACGCATCATGACATCACCGATGGCCGCTGGATCACCACGGTGACCATCGGCCTGTCGCCGGACTGGTTCGCGGCCACCTCGCCCAATATTGCCGCGCCGGGCGCTGCCGGGTTGGTGGCACCCATTCCCGGGTTACAGACCGGCATCGTGCAAAAGGTCTCGGGCGATCCTGACGGTGAATTCCGCGTCTATGTGACCTTGCCGCTGTTGCAGGCCTCGGGCAATCCCGGCGTCTGGGCGCGCCTTGGCAGCTTTTATGCCTCCAACGGCATTGGGGCGGTGTTCTTTCCCGAGGTGGGGGACGAGGTGGTGGTGGCTTTCATGAATCAGGACCCCCGCTATCCGGTAATCGTGGGGTCGGTTTACAGCAAGGGTCGCCCACCGCCCCTGCCGCCGGATCAGGACAACACCAAAAAGGGGATCGTCACCCGTACCAAGCTGGAAGTCACTTTTGACGAGCAGAACAAGGTCATCCAGATCCTGACCCCCGCCGGGCAGCAGGTCACTCTGGACGATGCGGGCAAGAGCGTGACGCTGAAGGATTGCAACAGCAACAGCGCCACCCTGTCCGCCAGCGGCATCACCTTGGACAGTGCCTCCAACATGACGCTGTCGGCCAAGGGCAATATCGCCGTCAGTGCTGACGGAAATCTTGCCCTGAAGGCCGTGCAGCAGGCAACCATGGAGGGCATGCAGGTCAGCCACACAGCGCAGACCGAGTTCACCGCCTCGGCCAATACCCAGACGACCCTCAAGTCGTCGGGGATCCTGACCGTCCAGGGTAGTCTGGTCCAGATCAACTGAGGAACGCCGCGATGCCCCCTGCTGCCCGGATTACCGATCTGCACACCTGCCCGATGGTCAATCCATCGGTGCCGCCGGTGCCCCATGTGGGGGGGCCGGTGGCCGGGCCGGGGGTGCCCACGGTGTTAATCGGGGGGTTACCGGCGGCTGTGGTGGGCGATATGGCGGTTTGCGTCGGGCCGTCCGACAGCCTGATCAAGGGGTCGATGACGGTTCTGATCGGTGGCAAGCCAGCGGTTCGCATGGGGGACAGCACGGCCCACGGCGGTATGGTGGCGCTTGGCTTTCCCACGGTTCTGATTGGCGGTTAGGTCATGGCGGCAGAGGGCAAATCCTTCCTCGGTACGGGCTGGAGCTTTCCGCCCACATTCTCGCGGCGGACGGCCAGCGTGGTCATGGTGTCTGATGCTCAGGATATCCATGAAAGCCTGTGGGTGCTGTTCTCGACCAATATCGGCGAGCGCATCATGGTGCCGGAGTATGGCACCGTGTTGTGGCAAAAGGTGTTTGCGGTGCTGAACACCACCCTGATCAACCAGATCAAGACCATCGTGGTACAGGAAATCACCACCTGGGAACCGCGGGTGACCGTGCTGGATGTTCAGGTGCTGCAAGATGATGCCGAGCAGGGCATCCTGAACATTGGGCTGGATTACCTGATCCGTCAGACCAATGTGCGCAGCAATCTGGTTTATCCTTTCTATCATGTTGAGGCGACTCTGGCCCCGGCGAGGGGAGGATGAGCCTGCCGCCGGGGCTTCTGGTGCTGAATGGCGCCGACAACCAGATGGACCGGCGTATGGCCGCCCTGTCCGATGCTTATGTGGCACCGGATGAGCGTACTTTTGACCAATTGCTGGCGTTCGCCGTCGAGTATGCCCGGCTGATCGTGTTCTACGATCTGGAAGACCGGCCTGACGGTGACTGGAGCCTGTTCTTCGCCGCCGATCCTACCTTTGCCCTCGCCAGTATTGCGCAGATGGATCTTCAGGGGGCCGAACGTCACTTCGATACCCTGCTGGCCGAGGCCCGCGCCGCCCACTTGCAGGACCGCAGGCTGGACTGCCTGTGGCAACTGGCCCGCGCCATTCTGGATCTGGCCACCTTGGTGGAGCGCTGGCTGTCCTGGCCGGTGGCCGGGCCGCAATCGCCGGTCGGGCAGCTGTTGCACGACCGGCTGATGGCGTTGGTGCGCCGGGAACTGGCGGAGGCTTTACGGCAACTGGCCTCGCTGATCCGGGGCGAAGACTGGGGTGGGCGGTCGGGGCTTGATCTGTCGGCCTTTGGGCCGCACTGGGGGCTGGGGCCGCATCACGGCCACCACGATTGCCGGGGGGAGCGTGGCTTTGGGGCATTGCTGGAGACTCTGGCTGCCATTTTCACCCAGTTTATCCAAGGGCTTGCCGAGTTACGCCAGTTTGCTGCCCAGCACCTGCTGCCGTCGCTGACATCTGCCGATCATGCCCCTCAGGCCGCCCTGTATATCGCCTTTGCCCGGCTGTTCAGCCAGCCGCAGGCAGCGCTGGACACCTTTTCCAGCCGCCTCACCCGCTTTTATTACGGTGATGTGCTGCGCGAAACCGTCCGGGCGGAAGAACCGGACCGCCTGTTTCTGACCTTCACGCCGTCGGTGCCGCCTGTGGATACGGTCGTCTCGGTCCCGGCGGGAACGCAGTTCCCCGCTGGCACCGATCAGGCCGGACAGGCGATTGCCTATCAAAGCCTCAGCAGTCTGGGCGTGACGGCGGCGGCCGTGGCTGAGGTGTGGATGGTGCGGCGGGTGACGGCCCCTCTGTTCGAGAGCGCCACCTCGCCGCCGCAGGTTTCGCCCACTCTGGTGCCATCGCAGGTGCTGACCACCACCGTGGCCCTGCCGACCAAACCCGCGCCGGTGTCCTGGGCCACCTTCGGCGAGGCGGCGTGCGGCACGGCCGGTATCGAGACCACCGCTGCGGCAACGCTGGGATTTGCCCTGTCGTCGCCGGTTTTGCTGCTGAGCGGTGGCCAGCGTTCCCTGCTGCTGGTTCTGTCTTTCAGCAATGCCTCGCTGCTGCGGGTGTTGCCGTTGGTGCAGCAGCTGGCCGGACAGACCGGCGTTCCGGCGGGGCAGATTCTGTGTCAGGTGTTGGGCGGTGGTTTATCCCTGTTCCTGTCGGCGGCGGGCGGATGGCTGGCGGTGGATGATGTGACCGTGGCGCTGGGGCAGGGGCGGGGCCGCGATATGGATTTTACCATGTCCATCGCGCTGCCGGACACTGCGGCGGCGGTGCTGCCGGTGGGGACGCCCTTGCCCAAGGGGGCGACACCCCCCGGCGGTGAACCGCCGGGACCGGCTGCGCCCGACACCGGAGCGCCGGTTCTGACGGGCTACGTGACGCAGGACCGCATCGCGGTGGGCAGCATCGGCACCGAGGTTGAGGTCTTTCCGTATGCCATTCTGGGCGGGCTGGATCTGACCGGTGTGTCGTTGCAGGTGTCGGTGGCCGGGCTGGCACCGACGGCCCTGTCCAATGCCAATGGCACCGTGTCGGCCAGCAAGCCCTTTTCTCCCTTCGGTGCTCCCGCGGCCCTTGGGTCTTCGCTGGTGATCAGCCAGCCGGAACTGTTCGCCAAGCAGCTGGACAGCCTGTCCCTGAACACTGTCTGGTACACTCTGCCGCAAACGGATCAGGGCTTTAAAACCTATTATCAGGATTACATTCTGGGACCGGACGGCACACCGGTGCCCGACCTGTTCGACAACCAGACCTTTCTGGCGGATATTTCGGTGGATCAGCCGGGGTACTGGACTTTGGCTGACCCGTTGGGGTCGCCGTCCGGCCTGTCCCACTACCTGTTCCGCACGGGGGCTGACCCGGCCATCCCCGATCCCGATGCCCCCCTGACCGCGCAGTCGGTGTTTTCTGATCTGGCACCGGTCCCCACCGATCCGCCCGCCTATTACCAGCCGACCGACTCGGCGTTGCGCCTGACCCTGTCGGCACCGTCCTATGCCTTTGGCGATCAGCTTTATGCCCGCAATGTGATGGCGGCGGTGACCGCCGATCTGCCGGACCCGGTGCGGGCCGAGGCGGTGTGCCGGGCCCGTTGCGCCCCGGTGCGGAACTGTCTGGGCGATGGAACGCAGGTGGTGGCCGCCGCCGCTGATGCGCTGGACGGCGGGGCGCATGGCGTCAGTTCCAGTGACATGGTGGAGGCATCGCTGATCACGGCCGTCAAGGGACTGGCCGGTCTGGCGCGGGGCGCGTTCAGCACGGTGGTGGACAAGGTGGCACGGTCAGGCGGCGGCGATGCCGATGCCATGCGCGCCGATCTGGCGGCCATCCCCGATCATCAGGAGGAGGATGGCCTGCTGTCCCGTTTGGTCAGCCTCCTGCGGCGTGATCCGTCCGCCGGGATGGCCGAGGTGATCGGTCAGTTGCAGGGCTGGTCAAAGGCCCACTGTGCGGGCCTGTCCGGGGAGGCGGGTACGCTGGCGCAGGCCGGGGACACTCTGCTGGACACGGCAACCGCGCTGATTGCCGTACAGTCTGCTGCCAGCGCCGCTTCCGGGGCCTCGGGGCGGGTGGTGGCCATGATCGGGCTGGCCACCGCCAAGGCCACCCTGACACAGGCGGCGGACGCCTGTATGGCAACCTGTCTGAGTGAACAGCTTTCCCCCAAACCGGCGGTGCGGTATCCCAATCAGCCCTGGCAGCCCATGATGGCCTCCCTGACCATTGACTATCAGGCTGCCAGCAGTCTGCCGGTCCAGACCGTGATGGACGGGCAGACCCAGTTTTTTTACCTGACTCCCTTCGGTGGGACCGCGCCGGTGGTCTGGCCGGAGGAGGGCGTGGTACCCTTGCTGCCCCCCTTGGCGGGTGATGCCACTCTGCTGCTGGGACTGTCCGGTATCAGCGGCGCACAGCCCCTGAGCCTGCTGTTCCAGATGGCATCATCCCCCGCCGACTGGACCGATCAGCCGCCCCCCCTGAGGTGGACCCGCCTTGACGGACAGTCCTGGCTTCCTTTGCCCCCGGTGTCGGACGGCACCAATGGCTTGCAGAATTCCGGGATTCTTGCCTTCGATCTGCCCGCATCGGGGACGGCGGCGGTCACTCAGTTACCCGCGGACTCTGTATGGCTTGCCGCCACCACCCATCAGGCACCCGAGCAGTTTCCCCGGACCGCCGCCGTCATCCCCAACGCGCTGGAGGCTCAATGGATCGGTCCCGGTGGTGCCGACAGTCTGGGGGTGACGCCTGTGCCGGAAGGAACCATCAAGGCGGCGGCGTCCCCGCTGGCGGGGATCGGCACTGTCACGCAGCCGCTGGACTCCTTTGGGGGCCGTCCCCGGCTGGTGGGAGAGGATCTCTATCCCTGGCTGGGGGAGCGTCTGCGGCACAAGAACCGGGCGGTGCAGGCCTGGGATTATGCCCGGCTGGTTCTGGCGGAATTTCCCTTCGTCTGGCAGTGTCAGGCTTTGGCTGCGTTTTCGGCCAGCGGCGGCGGTCAGGCCGGGGCGGTGCTGGTGGTTGTGGTGCCCGGTCCGGCCACTCCTGACGTCGCCGACCCCACCGTGCCGGTGGCCAATGCCCTGCAACTGGCGGAAATCGGGACTTATCTGCAAGGGTTGGCGTCGCCGTTCGTGGCCTTGCAGGTGGCCAACCCGACCTATGTGCGCATCTGCGTGACCGCCGATGTGCTGTTTGACAATGGCGGAACGCCGCAACGGTTGGAGCAGGACCTTATCGGCTGGCTGTCGCCTTGGTATTACGATGTCGCCCGTGCCGCCTTAGGCGGGCGTTATGTCACCGAGGATGCCATCGCCGCCTTTATCCGCTCCCGTCCCTATGTGGCGGCGATTCTGGAGATTGCCTTTGGCTATGATCCCGATCCGGCTTCCCTGTCCTGGTGCTATCTGACGTCAGCACCGCACCACGATATTACGGCCGTTGATGACGACGGAGGTGCGGCATGACCCTGTCGCCCACCCTTTCGCCGGTTCCGCCCGAGGGTCCCGGCCTGAACTATGTGACCCTGCTGGAAGACGCGCTGGCCCTGTTGCAGGACCTGTCCGGTGCGATCTGGACGGACTATAACGAGCATGATCCCGGTGTCACCATCGTCGAGCAGCTTTGTTATGCCCTGACTGAGCTGGCCTACCGCGCCGATTATCCGGTGGCGGATATTCTGGCCGCGCCCCGTGCTGGCGGGGGGCCCGCGCCGATCGACCTGCGCGGGCAATCCCTGTATCCGGCCCGGGCCATTTTTCCCTCGGCACCCGTTACCGCCGATGATTTCCGCCGCGTGATTCTGGATTGGCTGCCTGAGCTGGGCAATGTCTGGCTGACGCCGGTCCCGGCCCGTGATGGCGTCAACGGTCTTTACGATATTGCCGTGCTTGCTCCAAAACTGGATCCCTGCGGCTGTAACGGCCCGACGGCTGAACAGGTGCGCCATGGGGTCCTGCGGGTCTACCGCCGCTTCCGTGCCCTGTGCGAGGATGTGCGGCATGTGCATGTGCTTGAGCCCCGCGCCGCCACCGTGCGGGCATCGGTGCTGCTGGATGGCGGGCGTGACTCCGCCCTGATTCTGGCCGACATGCTGTTTGCGGTGGGAATGCTGCTGGCACCGGAGCCGCGCCGGAAATCCCTGTCGCAGATGCTGGACGCAGGACTGACCCCCGCCGGGATCTTTGACGGCCCGCTGATGCGGAACGGCTTTATTCAGGCCGATCAGCTGGGGCCGAAAGCCAGCAGTATTCCGGTTGCCGATATCCTGCGGGCCATGGCCTCGGTGGAGGGGGTGGTGTCGGTGTCTGATCTGTCGGTGCGGGTGGAGGGCGGGGAAACGCCCTATGGTTCCGGCGACAGCATTCCGGTCAATGGCCGGACCATTCTGATGCTGACAAACGGCGGGAAAGAGGGCGGGCCGGGAAGCGGGCAGGGGCCGGACCCCATCCACCTGTGGCGCAACGGCGTTCTCTGCCATCCGCCGCAGGACCGGGTGCGCCGCCAGCTGGCACGGCTTTGGGCGGCACAGCGGCGCACCTATCGGCTGGCTGCCGAGTACCGGCGGTATTTTCCAACCCCGCAGGGCCAGTGGTTTGACCCTGCCAGCTACTATTCCGTACAGAATCAGTTTCCCAACCTGTACGGTATCAGTGAATACGGGCTGCCCGCCAACGCCACCCCGGTGCGACAGGGGCAGGCCAAGCAGTTGAAGGGCTATCTGCTGCCGTTCGAGCAGGTTCTGGCCGATTATTTCAGCCAGCTTGCCCATGTGCGCGACCTGTATTCCGCCCGCGAAGGTCACGGTCCCACCTATTTCAGCCAAAGTCTGGCCGGGCGGGTGCCCGGAGTGGAGCCGCTGCTCTCCGATGACTATGAAAAAGGGCTGCACCGGGTGGTGGCCGCCAGCGATCCGGCGCCAGAGCGGCGCAACCGTTTTCTCAATTATCTGCTGGCCCTTTATGCCGAACAGCTCACCCTGCCGCCATCGCCCGATTGCGACTGCCAGCAGGGCGGCGACAGCGGTGCGCAGGCCCTGATCCATGCCAAACGGGCCTTGCTGCATCGGCTGGTGGCGGCAACCGCCAACCGGGGCCGGGGGTTTGACTATGGCCGCCCGTCCAGCCCGGTTAACCGGCCGGGCATGGAGATCAAGACCCGCATCGAGCTGGGCTTGCTGGAAAGCATGGACGACCGGGGCGACAGTGGTCTGGACATGGTCACCGTGGTGGAGGATCCTCTGGACGCCAGCTTTGGCCGGTTTCTGAGCGCCGAGGCCAGCACCCAGACCATCGACGGGTTCATCCGGGTTGATCCCTCTTTGCTGCCTGCCGTCGATCCGGGGGCGGACTCGCCGTTTGTCGGCCATACGGTTGCCGCCGATCTGCTGCCTGTGCTTCAGTCCATAGATTCTTTCCGCTTGGGCGTGCTGCCCCGTGACCGTCAGGTCAGTCTGATCTGCCGGGTTCCGGGCAATGACCGTTGCTGGCATTTGGGCAAGTTCGCCACACTGGAATCCTGCTTTGCCGAGGTGGCCCGTATTCTTGCCCATGCGGCTGACCTGCTGGTCCTGTCGCGGCGGCTTTATGTGGTGGAACATCTGCTGCTGCGGGCCGCCCGCCGACCCGGGGAGATCACCCCCTTCCCCTATGCTTTCACCCTGTCGGTCGTGCTGTCGGCCTGCATTTTAGGGGATGACCAGCCTGATGCCATGCGGCGGCAGGTGGAGGCGACGGTGCGTGAAAACAGCCCGGCCCATGTTGCCTTGCGGTTTTGCTATCTGAATCATCGGCAGATGCGCCGTTTTCTGTCCCTGCGCCATGACTGGCTGAACGCCCTGCGCGATAATGGCGACGGGCGGCTGGCGTGGGCCTGTGCCCGGCTGCGGGATTTTCTGATCGCCCATGACGGGGAGCAGGCGTGACCGGGCGGCATGTCATCGGGCGGCTGTCGTGGGAGGTGGAGGTTGCCGACGAACATCTGGCGCTGGACCTGCACCGCCGTCTTGATCACTGGATGGCCCGGCACCTGCCGACACTGCTGGACCGCGTTCTGGCCGCAGCATTGCCCGAAGGACGGCAGGTGGTGCTGGACCGGCTGGATCTGGATCTTGGCCTCCTGCCGGAGCAGGGGTTCGAACAGGCTCTGGCTCTGGCTCTTGAGTCCGCCTTGACTGACGGACTGGCGGCGGCGGTGGCTGTGGCCCCGCGTGACCGGGTGACGGCGGGGGAGGGGGTGTTGTCCGCCGCGGCCGGAAGGGTCTGGGTCATCCGGCATTACCTGATCCACGGCACCCTGCCGATGGGTCCGGTGGATCCGGGGTTTCTGCCCCGGTCCCAACTCGCCCGTCTGGCGGCGGACCAGCCAAGGGCTTTGGCCGATCTGTTGCGGCAGACCCGCAGGCAGAGTCAGGTGGCCGAGCGGCTGGTGTTGCAGGCGGACGATGCCAGCCTGCGGCTGGTGCTGGCGGAACTGGAGTCGGCCAACGCCCCGCTGATTCTGGCCTATCTTGGGGATCTGGGGGCCTTGCATCGCGCCGATCCGTTGGTTCCGCTGGGCGAGACGCGCTTCTGTCAGTTGGTCTGGGTGTTGACCCTGCGCTTTCTGCTGTCGCTGGATGGATCGCACTTCAACCAAAAGAGCTATGTGGCTGACCTGTTGCGGAAGACGGCCCGGGCCACCGGGCTGGAATACCACGCCCTGCTGGAGAGTCTGCGCCGGGCGCTGGAGAGCGTCGGGCGTCGTCTGTCCCTCGCCAGTTCCCTCCCGGCGGTGTTGCAGGAGGTTCTGGCCGACGGGGAGAAACCCCCTCCTGCGCCGGACCTGAAGGTCAGCTCCTCCGGGGATGCGGTTCCACCGGCGGACAGACCGGCGGATCTGGTGCGGAGGCTGCGGGCGCTGGCCGGAAACCTGTCAGGCGTCAAGCAGCTGATCCGTGCCACCGGTCCCGACGACCTGATGCAGATGCTGGTTCTGCTGGACCGCGAGCATGCGCCGCTGGTGCAGAACTACATGGCCGATGTGATACAGGCCCACCGGGTAGAGCCGCTGGTTCGGCTGGGGGAACAGGCCCTGACGCACCTGCTGTGGGTGCTTGCGCTGGCCCAGATGGCCCGGCAATCCGGCTCGCAGTTCAATCGCCGCGTTTTCGTCGGCACCCTGTTGCGGGATCTGGCTGAGCACGAAGCCATCCCCCTGCCGGATCTTCTGGCCACATTGCGGCGGGGGCTGGCAGTGGTGTTCCGTACCGCCAAAATACCGGGCGGATCGCTGCTTGACCTGCTGGATGCCCTGTTGGCGGACCTGACCGCAGCGCCGACGGAGGCTCTGGCCGGTGTGGAGGCGTATTTGCGGGGCAGGCGGGCCGCCGGTCCGTCCCCGGCCCTGATGTTGCCCCGGCTTGCCGCCAGTCATGGCGCTGGGCTGGCGACGCTGGTGCGGCGGCTGGCTGCCGATCCGGCGGTCTGGCCTCAGGCGGTTGAGCGCCTGTTGGAGGCCCTGACGCCCGAGGACATTGTGCGCTTGTTGTCGCCTGCCGATCAAAAGCGGGCGCTGGTTCTGGCGTCCCGGCTGGATTTTCCCGACCCACGCGAGGAGCGCCGGGCCTGGGCGGTGCTGCTGGCCCGGCTGGCTGGCGGTGATGGGCTGGGGGCGGCCGGTCGGTGGCACCGTCGTGCCGGTCTGATCCAGCGGTTCGACCGCATGGCTGCTCTCTATCATCTTTTGCAGACCGGGCGATTGCCGTGGTGGGCGGCCATCGCGGATCCGCCGCTCGGTCAGGCGGCCGCTGTCGCCGGTTTCAGCACCATGCCGCCGGACCGGTTGCGTCGGCTGTTTGCCGAGGCCGAGGCCGCCGACAGGCCGCGCATGGCCGCCACCATCGTTGCGCTTCTGGGCGAACCGGGGGCCCGTGCCCTGCTGGAGCGGCTGGCCCCTTGGGCGGCCATGGCGTGGGGGCGGACCGGGCAGGGACCGTTGGCGAGACTGACGCCAGACCTGCTGCCGGTGGCCTTGGCCCGCCTGCTGGCCGCAGCGCTGGGGGAGGGGCCGGTGGACCTGACCGAGGTTCTGGCAGGTCTGACGGCCCCGGTGGCCACCGCGCCTGCCGTGCCCGCCGATCCTGTGGAGTGGGCCTTGGACGATCTGCTGGCTGCTGCGGCTGATCCGGTGCTGGCGACCGAAGAGCGTGAACGGTTTCAGGCTGTATTGGTGGTTCTGGCACGTCGGTTTCCGCAGGCGGCGCGGCAGGCCCTGACCCGCCTGCCGGATCCGGTGCGGCGGGCCCTGCGGCGGCTGTTGCCGCCGGACCCTCTTGATCTGCGTCGCGCCACCCTCGATTTCCTCGCCGGGTCCCCGTCAGCGGGGGTGCCGGAGGATGTGCTGATTGAGGCATCCATCGCTTTGGCCGATGCCGGGGACCGCGATTTCCGCGATGACGTGCGCCGCCTGCTGCGCCAGCCTCAGGTGCGGGGCCGTTGGTCCAGCCGCTTGCCTGATCGGCTGATTGTGCGGTTGGTGCGCTTAAGCGAGCCGGGGCAGGCCCGCCTGCTGATCGACGTGGTGGACGTTCTGGGCACGGCGTGGCGTCAGACCGCACCGCAGCGTCAGGGCAGCGCCCACCGTCTGCCCTGGGCGGCGCTGTTCGACTACCTTGCCGATCAGCCCCGGCAGCAGCGCAGCGCCCATGCCCTGGTGCCCCGGGTTCTGGCTGCTCTGGGGGTGAAGGACACAGATCTGGCGGGCCGGGTGCTGGACCGGGCGCGGGATCTGGCCCGGACCATCGGCCATGCCTGGTTGCCGGGTATCCTGCGTCCGGCTCCGGTGGAGCCGCCCAGAAAACCCTCTCCCCCCCCGGTGCCGCACCAGCCAGCGCCGGGGCGAACCGCGTTCGGGCTGGAAGGGGGGGGCGCCGCCGGTCAGGACGGGGCCCTGTATGTGGACAATGCCGGTCTGGTGCTGGCCGGGCCGTTTCTGCCCCATCTGTTCCGGACTCTGGATCTGTTAGGCACCGGCAGCGACGGTAAGCCTGCCCTGCGTGATGTTGAGGCGGCCTCCCGCGCCGTGCATCTGCTGCAATGGCTGGTCGATGAACAGACCGCCCGCCCGGAGCAGGGTCTGGCCCTGAATAAGGTTCTGTGCGGACTGGATCCGGCGGCCGCCATCGAACCGTCCATCACGCGGACCGAACAGGAGCTGGGGGTGGGGGCGCAGTTGCTGGCCGCCATGCTGGCCAACTGGACCATTCTCTCCAAAAACTCACCTGCGGCCCTGCGCGAGGGCTTCCTGCAACGGGAGGGCAGGCTGGAGCGCCGTGACGGCGGCTGGCACCTGACCGTGCAGCGCAAGACCCTTGATGTGCTGGTCGATCAGGTGCCATGGGGCTTTTCGATGATCTTTCATCCCTGGCAGCGCACGGCGCTGACCACAACCTGGTGATGCCCATGAGCCATGACCTCAGTGCCGCCAATGCCCATGTCCTGCGTCAGGAAATCGACTGGTTCCGGTTGGTGCGGGACCGCCGGTTCGCCGCGCATACGGGCGAGATACCGGATCTGGCCGTTGCCGATGCGCTGGAGGCCCCGCCGGATCTGCCCATCTATGGGGCTTATGCCGATCTGGTGCGCCGTCATGGCCTGACCCCGGCGGAGCGGCTGGTGCTGATTCTGGCTTTGATCCCTGAAGTGCGGCCAAAGTCTCTGGACCTGTTCCTGCTGCATAATCAGTCGATTGGCCGCCGCTTCACCGAATTCGGCGGGATTGTCGGCCACAATCACGGCGGCCTGATCCCCACCGTGGAAACGGCCCTGTTTCTGCTGGCCGGTGACGATCTCGCCGCCCGCCTGCACCATCGTCGGCTGTTTGAGCCTGACCGGCCGCTGTTGGCTGCCGATCTGGTGGCGCTGGATCACCGCCAGCCCGGGGAACCTGCGCAGGCGGCGGTGTTGCGGGTTTCGGCCCGCCATCTGGACCGCATCCTGACCGGGCTGGACCGTGACCCGCCGCCATCGCCCGACTTTCCGGCGCAGCGGTTGACCACACCATTGGACTGGTCTGATCTTGTGCTGGACAGCGCCACCCTGACCGCCATCGAGGATATCCGGGCCTGGATCAGGCATCACGAAACCATGATGCAGGACTGGGGGCTGGGGCGGCGCCTGAAGCCCGGCTATCGCAGCCTGTTCTATGGTCCGCCCGGCACCGGGAAGACCTTGACCGCCAGCCTGCTGGGCAAGGCCACCGGTATGCCGGTCTATCGCGTCGATCTGTCGATGGTGGTGTCCAAATGGATTGGCGAGACCGAAAAAAATCTGGCGCGGCTGTTCGATCAGGCACAGCAGCAGCATTGGGTGCTGTTTTTCGACGAGGCTGATGCCCTGTTCGGCAAGCGTACGGAAACCCGCAGTTCCAATGACCGCTCCGCCAATCAGCAGGTGGCCTATCTGCTGCAACGGATCGAGGAGTATCCCGGCATTGTCATTCTGGCCACCAACCTGCGCGGCAATCTGGACGAGGCGTTTTTACGGCGGTTCCAGTCGGTGATCTATTTCCGCATGCCGGGGGTGCAGGAGCGGTTGCGCCTGTGGCGCGAGATGTTTGTGGGCCAGCCCTTTGTTCTGGCCGCCGACATTGACCTTCCGGCCATCGCCGGAGAGTTTGAAATGTCCGCCGGCAGCATCCTGAACGTGCTGCGCCACGCCTGCCTGCAAGCGGTGCGCCGCACCCCCCAACAGGTGCAGCGGCAGGATGTTTATGACGGCATCCGGGCCGAGCGGTTGAAGGAAAACCGCTCAAACAGCTGACGGGGTATGTCTTGCCGCAAGACGGGGTGCTCCGTTTCAGTCAAACCTGTCTTCTTTTGTGGTGTGGGATCCCCCAGTGTTCAGTTTCCTCTTCTTTATTTTATACCGTGCTCCGTCATAGTCGTCTTCCTCGTCATCATGGTCATACTCTTCGTAATCCTCTTCCTCATCGTCTTCTTCATCGTCATAGGAATCGTAACCGTCTGCGCCTTCAGGGAACTCCTCGATCGTATCGTCGTCGTCTTCCGTCACGGATCCGTCGGTGTTGTCTTCCCCTTCGTCCATCATCAGGCGCTGTGGCGTCGTTGCGTCCATTTTTGGCGAGATTGCCGGGGGGCGGCCCGGGAAATTGTTGAAGATCAGTCTGGCTGGCAGCCACCCCTTCCACTCCAGGAGCGGTGATGTCAGCAACCGCTGGATTTCATCCAGAATAATCTGGGCGGTCTGGTTGGCATCGCCGCCAAACAGGCCGCCACTGATATTGGTGAAGATGACGCTGTGCAGCTTTGCTTCGGCGGCCCTGTCCAGCACGCTGCGGACGGTGTTGCGCAGCACCTGTTCGAAATTTTTGTTACCGGCCCGTGGCCCGACAGCATGGATGATCCGGGAGATACCCCGAAAGTATAGATCGCCGGAGGAGGCGCTGATGGCTTCGCCGGCGGCGATGGTCTTCCGGCCGCTGTTTTTCTGCCATTCCTCAATGGCCGTATGGCGGTTGGGCTTGCGGCTGAAGAGACCCGTTCCCTCTTCGGCAAAGATGGCGCCATCAATGCCGCCGCCGCCCATGAGACTTTCATTGGCGGCATTCACCAATCCGACGGCGTCACCAGACTTGGCCGTAGGGTCCACCTTGCGCAGGGTAAAGGGACCATGCCTGCCGCCGAACATGTGGTCTGAATAAATGGTCTGAACGCCCGTCAGGGCGGGGCGGGCGAAGTTGACCGTCATGGTCTTGCCGGAGGTGCTGACATCGGGCCTGTCGACAGTGCGGTCCTCTGGGCGGTCCTCTGGGCGGTCCTCCGGTTTCTTGCTGCCGTCACTTTCCTCTTCGATTTTATTGTGGCGCCGGTCGGTGTCATCGGCCAGATCATAGGCCCCCAGTGCCGTGGACATGGCGCTCCAGTGGGCGTAGGTGTGGCGGAACATGCCAGCCTCCACCGGTGCCCGGTCGCGGAACAGGTAATGGGCGTCGTACAGGGCCATGAAACGTTCGGTCAGGGCGTTGCCGTTCAAGTGTTCCAGCACCCTCCCGCGGGGCAGGCGGCGGAAATACAGCAGGTTTTCCGGCCCACGGCTGCGGCCCTCCACCACGTCCAGCTGACGCAGGGTGGCCAGTTCGCCGTCATTGAAGCCAGCGGCGCTGGCTGAACCGGCACTGGCCAGTCCCTCGTCCCGCCCGATGATGCCATGGCCATAGTCGCGGAATACGGTCAGGGCGATGCCCAGCCGTCCGGACAGGGCCTGCAATTCCGGGCCACCGGCCCAGACGCCGCTGGTGCGCATGTGGTTCTGGTAGGCAGCCATGCCATCGCGGTTGAACCAGGCCAGATACTCCGCCCGGTTGGCGTCGATGGCCCGGTCGATGATCTGTTCCTGCGTCCGGGCATCCTGTCCGGCGCAGCTGGCGGCAAGGGCGGCGGTGATGTTGGCACCGGTGGTGCGAAGATAGGTCTGGATTTCTTCGGCACCGTGCTCGAACAGATCGCTGGACCGGTGCCAGGGCACGCCGATGGCCGTATAGACATGGCCGCGTAATTCGTCGATGAATTCCTCGGCCATCTGCGCCCGCAGGTCCGGGCGGGCCCCCAGCGCCGTTACCGCCAGCTGGCGAAGCGGATCGTTGAGGGACTGTTCAATCCGCCGCGCCGCCTGAGGGTCGTGTTGTGTCTGTTTCGCCAGTTCCAGCAGCCGTTTCATATCGGGTGCCTGTCCGCCCAGGGCCTCGGCCACCTGTTCCTGTGGCAGGCGGTCTTGGGCGATCAGCCCGGCGATGACCTGAGAAATACCGTTGAACGAACAGTTGTTGTCATGGCCCGAGGTCTGCCACGCGGTGTACTCCCTGCCACGGGCGCTGAAAGTCCGTTCGATCCGACCGGATGATACTTTGGAGCCGGATGCCTTGGACCCGGATGCCGTGGACGGGAAAGAGGCCGTGCCCGTCCCGCGGGGCCCCACCATGGGGGTGGAGTCCACCGGTGCCGCCAGAATCGGCTTGCCCAGCCGATCGGTGCCATCACGAAGGTTGTAGGCCCCCTGACCCGTGCTGGCGGCGCTCCAATGGGCGCGGGCGCGGTGGCGGAACATGCCGATTTCCACCATGTCCGGTGGGTCCCCGCTACGGTCGTCCGGCCCTTCGTCCCGACCGATCACGCCGCCGCCATAGTCGCGGAAGAGGGTCAGGCGTACCCCCAGAACCCGCGCCAGCGCCTGCAATTCCGGTGCTCCGCCCCAGACCCCCTCGGTGGCCATATGCTCGAAATAAGCCGGGAGGACGTCGTTGCGGAAATTCATCTCGATATCGGTTTGGTACTTGGTGAAGGCCGCATCGACGATCTTTTCCTGCTCGTCCGGCGTCTTGCCATCGCAGTCCGGTTTGATCTGCCTGAGCAACGCCTCGGCCTTGGTCTCCATCAAGGCCGTCACCGTAGACCGCTGATCGCTGAACAGGTCACCACGCCCCTGTGGCCGACCCGTCAGACGCAGCATCACCAGACCGCGCAGCTCCCCGATATATTCCTGCTCCATTTGCAACTGGATATCCAAGGCACCACGCAAGGCCCCTACCGCAGCCATACGCAGGGCCGGAGACAGGATCTGTTCTACGGCTACGGCCTGCCGGGGATCAGTTTGGGCGGTTTTCGCGGCGGCCGCCGCTTCCTCCACCACCTTCTCCGGCAGCGTGACGGCCTTGGCCAGATGGCCAGCCGTCATCTGGCCCTGGGCGACCAGCCCGGCCAGAACCAGCGCCATGCCATTGAACGAGCAATTGTTATTGCCTGTGGTGCGCCACGCGGCATAGGTCCGGTTGTCACGGCGGAAGGTGCCTTCCACCGGCATCGTGCGGTCCTGCATCCCCCGGTGCAGGTGCCTCTCCAAGAATTGCGGCAATTTCGCCCGCCAGGGGTGCGGCTGGGTCATATCGGCTGCCGTATCGCTGGCCAGATTGAACTGGCCCCCTTCGGAGGTCTTCAGGGTTGACCAGTGGCCCGCCTCGCTGCGGTGCAGCCCGAGAATGGGCGCTTCCAGATCCATGGCGGTGCTGCTGGCCTTGGTGCCGGTTTTGTCCACGGTCAAGGTGGTTAGGCGCAGGCCCAGCAGATCGGCGAGGGCCCCGGCGAGGGCCGGGCCGTTATTGTCCAGCTCTTTGGGGTCCAGTTTAACCTTGCCCTTGCGGACGAGGGTGGTCAGGTGCGCCCGCAGGGCCGGCGCCAAGATGCGCTGAACCGCCCGCAGATTGGCGGCAGGTGCCTGATGGGCGGCATGGGGGGCCAGCCGCTCCAGTTGGTCAACGGGGATAGTGGGCAGTCTGTCAGCGACGTCGGCAGCCTTCAGGCTGCCATTGGCGATCATCCCGGCAACACCGGCGGCAACGGCGTTATAAAGATTATCCCCACCGCGAACCGTCTCCTGAATCAGATAATCGCGGGAGCCATGGGTGACCGTTGCTTCGGTGCTGACCGTTTTCTCGCTGCGGGCATGACGGATCATGTCGGCGACCGTGGTGACATTTTTGCCGTCTTTTCCCTTGGCGGGCAGAGTTTGCCAGGCCGGATTGCTGTGGGCACCAATTTTTCTGGTGTGCCAGTCCGCCAGAATACGGTCGCCACCCGCCTTCATCAGCAGCGGGAAGGCCACACGCAGGGTGCGTTCCCAGCGCAGGATCGCCCGGGTGGCGTTTTCCCAGCTCAGGCCGGGATGGCCGATATCGGCATCCAGCAGATTGGCCGCCGCCGCAATCACCTCTTCCGGCGTGTTATACAGGCGCCCATGCAGCATCAGCATGATTTCATTCTGGCGCAGAATCTGGATGTAATGTCCCTCGGAGTTGCCCTTGGGCGGCTTGGAGTAAGTGCTGCTGGCCGAGCTTTGATCCAGACGCAGATATTCCACGGTGGCGCCTGCCGCCTCCTTGACCCAGTCCGACTGGGACCGCGCACTTCCCATCAGTGACCGCAGATGGTCAGCGCACCTGGCGGCGGTCTTGTCGCCGTCATGGGCCAGTTCGTCAAAGCCTTGTAACAGGTACGCCAGCAGGTTGGTCAGAGGCTGGTGGGAAAAGCCGAGAATAGCGGCCCGCACCAGGGTCCAGGCCACGGTATGGGACATCTGGCTGCTGCCGAATTGGGTGTCCAGCCGGGCTTCGCCGATATGCAGGAGGCCAATGGACAGGTCATCAGCCAGAAACAGGTCAGGCAGGGCGGCACGGTTTTCCCCTGACCGTGCGCCGGTGGGGGTGTTCAGGGGGTCCAGCCGGATCTGTATGGCCTGATCGGTGGCATGCAGATCGCCGAAGCTGCTTTTGCTGCCGCTCTTGTCCCCGGATTTTCCCTTGGCGAAATTCGGGTCTTTCAGTTGGTTCAGCCAGTCCTGGACCGTATTGCTCTGGCCGCTGACATGTTGCTTTTTCGGCAGCGGTTTTGACAGAACGACTTTTGCCAGATCGCCGTCAATTTTTCCCATGATCAGCGGATAAGCGAGGTGCAGCATTCTGTGCCAATGCAGGAGGATCTTCACATAGTCCTCTTGGGGGACTTTAAAATTCAGATCCATCAGCATCTGCGCGTCTTGTACGGGGGTCGGCGCACCTTTGAAGAATTTGCTCCGTTCCGTGCCAAAATTATCCGCGTAGAACTTTTTCAGGTCCGTGCCGCTGTCCTTCTTCAGGGCTGCCTCCGCCGTGCGCAGGCGGCGCAGGGCATCCTGCTCGCCCCGGTTCTTGGCCTTGCCTTTGGCATAAACAGCAGTGCGGCTGAGGTGATAGATGACCTGATAGCGGTACAGCAACTCCGCCAGAACGCTGTTCCATGTCCCCAAGGGTATGGCTTCGCTGGTGTACTGTTCGATCAGGTCATCCGGCAGAAGCTGCTCCACCGCATGTCGGGCGCCTTCTTCTTTTTCGCTGTCGGCCCGCAGTTCGGCGAACTCAGCGGCCAGAAACCTGATCAATGCGGAAACCGGTCTGGTTTCAAAGCTTTCCAAGGCCGTACGGATCAGGGAAAAAGCAACGCTGTGGCTTTTCTGTGCGTCGCCATACCGGGTGGGGACGCGCTCGCCGGACATGACCAGAGTTTCGATGGTCAGGTCGTCAGCGGCATATTTGCCGTTCTGGTGCGGCTGATCCGGTACGACCGAAACCATGAAGGCCAGATTTGGCTTCTTTTTTTCCTGAGCGTTCCGCTTCTTGCCCGGCGGTGGCGCGATAAAGGCATAGCGCTCTTTTTCCGGCTTATTGGCGAACTCCAGCCTGTCGTCCTCGTCTGAATCGCTGTCGTCGTCGAAGTCTTCGTCGCCCATATCCAGCGGCTCTTCGGCTTCCTTGCCTTCCGAACTCCGGTGTTCGTCCTTGGTCAGGTCCTTTTTCAGACGTTCCTGATCGTCCTCCTCATCCACGGGAAGCGGCTGGTTGTCGCTGAGCCGGACCCAGATGCGGTAGCCGTCGGTGATGCGTTCCATCAGGCGGCGGTCTGCCAGACTGTGAACGGACCGGTATTTATGGTCGGTGTCCTTATCCTTCCATTCCTGACCGTCTTGGGCAAAAACCCCCTGAAGGACGGGATTGGCAAGGGGGGATGCGGGGGCCAGCGGCGGCAGATCGCCGCCGTCCAGCCCGCTCCTCAGGGCCCGTTGACCCATGATATCGGCTTCGCTTTCCAGCGCAGGGTCTTGGTTCACCATGCTCCCGGCGAACTGTGTCTGACCCGGCACGCGCCCCTGCTTCTGCTGGGCCACATGCCAGGCTTCATGCGGTAGGTGGTGTTCCTGACCGGGGGCCAGATGAATGTGATTGCCACGGGCAAAGGCCTCGGCGGACAGCCGGGCCGGATCCGGCGAGCCGTAATGCACGGTGACGTCATCCATGGATTGGCGTGACAGCCGCTCGACACCCCGCTTCAATTGAACAGGCAGGCCGCCGTGTCCGTTCAGGGCCTGCCCCATGCGGGCGAGCCCCTGGGCGTGGGTCCCCCCATTGAGTTTGCCGCTCAGATCATGGGATTGCTCTGTGCCGCTGCTCCTCTCTGCCGTGATGGCGGCGGAGTGCGCTGCCGGTTTGTGGGCTTCGGCTTTTTCCACCTCATGCTCCTTCCAGCAAGGCGGTGACGGCAGCCGCCACCGTGTCCACGGATAAGTGATGCAGGCAGTCCACGCGCTGGCGGCAGGCTGCCAGCCTGCTGCGGAACCAGCAGGGCTCACAGGACAGTCCCGCACGCAGCACGGTCACATTATCGGCCATGGCCCCCAGGGTGACATGGGGAGTGGGGCCGAACAGCAACAGGGTCGGCACGCCGACGGCTGCGGCGATGTGGCCAAGGCCGCTGTCATTGGCCACCACCGTTCCCGCCGCTGCCAGCAGCGCCGCTGTTTCAGTCAGTGACCTCTGGCCGATGAAGGTCCGTGCATGGTCGGGAAAGTGCATGGCTGAACCATCATGGCGGAACAGGTCATCCGGGGTTCCAACCACGGCGACATGGGCAAAACGCTGTGCCAGCTCGGGGAAGTAGGGCCACCGCTTGGCCGCCATTTCTCCGGTCTTGCATCCCGGTGCCAGCACCACGGTGTGCGGTCCGATGCCCTGACGGGTATCCGGGGCGACCGGCAGAAAACAGGATGGTGCAGCCTGCACAGCGCAGTTCAGACTGCGGGCAAAAGACAGGTAATAGGCTTGCTCATCAGCGTAGAACGCCGTGTTCGGCGGGCGCGGCACCAGATTACGCTGGTGGGCATACAGGCGGGCATAGCGCGGCCAATAGAACGGCGGGATCGCCGGGATCACCCGGTCGTATCCGCCCCCCCGCAGCAGGGCGGAAAGCCCCCCCGTATGCACGGCCCGCAGGCTGCCCCATGCCGCGAACAGCCCGGCGGTGTCGCCATAGTCGCCGTCAACCAGCAGGTCCACCTCATGCCCGGCGCGGGCCAGCACCTGCAACAGCGGTGTGGCCAGCACGATATTGCCGACGCCAGAGGCCAGATGGACCAGCAGGCGGCTCATGGCTGCGCCGATCCCGAGGCCCGCAGAAACACCTGCCATCCCATCCGGCGCGGCAGGGGATGGGCGCGGGCGGCCGTCTGGGCCGGATGGGGGACCCAGCCACACCCGGCAAACAGGTCCTCCCACCAATGGGCGGGGCGCAGGGTGACCCGGCTTTGGTCCCGGTCCCCATCAAGGGCGGTGGTGTCCTCTCCGTCAGGGGGGATGGCGATGACCGCGAACAGGGTTTTGCCCCGGCCTGCCGCCCGGCTGAGAAAAGTGCGGCACTGATCCTCGGTCAGCTTTTCGAGCAGGGACATGGCGGTGATCAGGTCGTAGGAGCGATCGAACACCACGTCATCGACGCCCGCCAGACTCAGGTGGGGCTGTGCCATCGGATCGGCCCGGTCGATCGCCCAGGGACTGTGATCGAACCCCCAGGCCTGCCGTCCGGCCTGCCGCAGGGTTCGCACCAGAAAGCCCTTGGCACAGCCGGCATCCAGCACGGTGACAGTGTCGGGCAGAAGTTCGGTCAAATAGGCCGCAGTATCCTGAAAGACCCCGGCGAACAGCTTCCAGTGATAGCCTTGTGACCAGTTGCTGGTGCGGCCATGCTCGAAATAATTGGCATCGTACCATGCGCCGGGAATGGGCGCGGCAGTCTTGCCGACAGGTTCTGTCCCGTCCGCTTTCAGGATGGGGTCGGCGGTCAGCAGGGCGGTCAGCTCAGGCGCACCGCCCTTGCGGGCCAGCAGCTCGGTCAGGCGTGCCTTGGCCCTCTGGCCGATGGCGTCCAGCGAGAAACGCAGGTTAATCTGCTCCGCCGCCGTCCGCGCCTTGGCAGCCGCCGCGTCACGGTTGTCATGGATCTGCCGCAGCACTTCGGCGGCATGGGCGACATCGGCCCGGGCCCACTTCATGCGCCGGGTGTAATAGGTATAAGGCTGGGTGACTGCGGCAGGATGGTGCCGCACCGGTGGGTGGGCTTCGCTGTCCAGAAAATCGGCGGGGCCGGAATAATGGGGGGCCACCACCGGTTTTCCCCGGCATGCTGCCTCAAACAGCGGATACCCCCAGCCTTCGCCCCGGTGGAGGGACAGATAGCAGTCGCCCCGCTCATGCAGGGCTGCCAGTTCCGCGTCGCTCCAACCGGTACAGCACAGGATCACCCGTCCCTCTGATCCGGTCTTTTTCCGGGCCTGTTCCAGAGAACGGGCTGCGGCTTTTGCGGCAGCTCCGCTGGTCTTCAGCACCAGAACCGCGTCGTCGGTTTCGGGAAACGCGGTTAAAAAGGCCTCCAGCATTGCATCCGGGTCTTTGCGTTCCTGCCACTCGAACACCGAATAACAGACCCAATCCTCTGGCCCGATCTCCGCGATCGGCAGTGCTGCCGGGTCCACCGTGGGAGTCCGGGCATGGGGGAGCAGAAAGGGCTCGGCCTTCAAGGCCCGCCCGAACACCTCCACATTGAAACGGCAGGGCAGCCAGACATCCCCGGCATGGGACAGGGCTGGCCGCCAGGTCTGCGGCATGGTGTCGGTTTCCCAAACCGTCATGGCGATGACGTCCTGCGGCCTGAAGGGAAAGGCCCGCTGTGCCCATTGCGGCGGAATGCCGTGGAACAGTTGGAAGTCCGCCTGTGGATCGCGGCCGAGCAGAGATCTGACGAGCGGGTCATCCACTTGGGCCGGCTTGACCCCGAGATCGACCACCGACAGCCTGATCCCCGCCCGGTGCAGGGCATGCACATAGGTCCGCGCCGCCTGACCATAGCCGCTGGCATCGAACATGTAGCCATAATAATTGACGGAAATGGGTGGCATGGACTCCTCGTTCCTGACAGGGGCGGGCGGTTGCGGATGGCTCAGGGCGGTTGTGACCCGGGTGGCCACCGCGTCGGCGGTCAGGCTTTTCAGACACTCCAGATGGTGGCTGCAATCCTTACGCCCCCACGATCGCCGACGGCAGGCCGCCTCGCAGGGTAAGCCCTTGGTGATGGAGGTCATGGAGGGCACCGGCATCGCTTCCCGCGCTGGGCTGGTGATGCCGAAAATGCCAAAGGTCGGTATGCCCAGAGCGGCCCCGAGATGCATCAGCCCGGAGTCGTTGGAAACCAGAGCCGCGCACTGACTGAGCAGCGCGGCGGTGTCGGGCAGATCCAGCGCCCCCGCAAAGATGCGGGCGTGGGCGGGCCACTGAAAGGGTTGCCGGAAATAGGTGCCGCCCGTCTCCAGATCTTCGGCGGTGCCGACCACAGCCACATGGGGAAAGCGGGCGGCAAGCTGGTCGAACCCGTGCCAGCGTTTCCACGGCCAGCCGGGCTTGCAGCCGGGATGCAGGGCGATGGTTCCGGTCGGCAGGTCAAAGCGCCGTTCGGATGGCCGGGCGAATGGCAAGGGCAGGGGGCCATGCCAGCCCAGGCTTTGGGCCAGTTCTGCCACGCAGGCGCTGTCGCCATGGCGGTTCCATCGCGCCGGATCGAACCGCAGGGTGCTGACCGTGCCTCGGATGCCGGTCAGGCCGGGTGCACCAAAGCTGTTGTACAGGACAACACCATACTCCCGTCGGGGGACAGCGCGGGCGGCCTTGCCGGGTGACGACACCCACAGATCCCGAATTTCCGGGGCACCGCGCAGCAGGTCCGCCACTCCGGGATAATCTGCCAGCAACAGCACATCCACCTCGTGCCCCAGTTGGTGCAGCACCCGGATCAGAGGCGTCGTGCGCAGAATGTCACCGATTCCGCCCCCGGCCACCAGCATGGCGCCGCCAGCCTGAGAGGAGGGCGCGGGACCGGGGTTCGGTGCCGCCGTCTGCTTCAGCGCCTGTACCTGCTCAAAGGGCTTCGGATGCCATAAGGGGGCGCGCGTTTGCTTCGGGCTGGTATTGTCGGCATGGACGCGGCCAATGAAAAAGCCGGTTTCCGGTAATACGGCGATGCGGGCCGCACCGGCATCCTGCACAAAACGGCTGTCTTCGCCCACATGGATGGGGCGGAACGGGTTCGCCTGCCAATAGTCCCGCCGGAAACATAAGGTGGCACCGCAAACCCAGCGGTCCCGGTCGGCAGGGTAGACATACTGCCAGGCGCGGCGGCGCTCCTCGTCCATGAAATAAACCCGGTCGATACCGCAAATGTCGGCATCACTGTTGCGCAAGGCATCCACCTGATAGCGGATGCGCCAGGGCGCGTACCAGTCATCGTCATCCCAATGCAGCAGAAATTCGCCCCGTGCTTCGGCGCAGGCCCGGTTGCGCAACTGTCCCAGCGGCTGACCGGGCTGTTCCCGCACATAGCGGATGGCGGGATCGTCCGGTAACAGATCGGCCACCGGCTGGGCGCCGTTATCCAGAACGATCAGTTCTTTCGAGGGCCAATCCTGAGCCTGAAACAGGCGGATGGCCTGAGGCAGGAATGCCCGTCGCCCCGATGTGGGCATGATGCAAGAGGCCAGTGGCACGGACATCATCCTTGGGCTGCGTTCGCGGGGCTAAGTTTCCGGGAAATATTATTATTTTTCGTCCTAAGGTAGAGATGGTATCTTATGTTTGCTTCCTGTCAACGTGAGCAATCGCCTCAAGGGCGACTCTGACTGGGATTGATGATGTGACGACCAACCGTAGCGCAGGGTTGGCGGACGCAGCTCTTGCCGTGTTGCGGGCGGATAACCGTTAATCGCTGGAGAAGGCAGATGCTCTATTACGGTATTCTGGACGGATCGGGTGAGGTCTGGGGCGTCCGCATCCCGGACCTTCCGGGGTGTCATGGTGGTGGAGCAACGGCCGCGGCCGCCATAGCCGACGCCTTGACGGCTGCGGCGGAGTGGATCGGTGACGGTGAAGCCCCGCAGCCCCGCCCGATGGTTGAGGTGGTGGCGCTGGCTGAGGCGGGGGACGTTGTTGTGATGGTTCCGGTCCAGCGTGATGCCGGTTTGTGACATACGGTAAACCGGCCTGACCGGGCGCGGGTTTGCGGCGGGTTTGGGCGCAAGTGCCGAGAAAAGAGTCATTTTTTTGAAAATAGTGTTTGACGGTTCTGTGTTGGGGACCTATAAAGCGCCTCCCGACGACGCGGGCCGCAGCGAAGAGCTGGTGGGGAGCGTCGTTGGAAGTCACCTTGGTGGCGCCGCTGTTAGACAAGTGAAGAGAGGGAAGGGATACGTGGGTATCTGGCCGGACGAA
>NZ_JACIIX010000019.1 GCF_014205675.1 Novispirillum itersonii | reverse complement strand
ATCTCAAGCACGTTCTTCAGGGAAGAAGGGACCAGCAGGCTCACCCGTTCACCGACCCCACACAGGCGTACGCCTGTGTGGGGGAAACATACAAGAGATTTCTCCGACTGGGGGATCCGGTTCATCGAAGAAGAGTTTCTGATTTCAAGAAGTCAGAGACTTTTCAGCCGTCAAACCGGTGGTCCCTTCTGCGGAAACCCTCTGGATCAGCGGATCCCGCGCATCCGTTCATTCCGGCGGCGCAGCAGTTCCAGCGTTGCCAGCATCACGATCGACACCATGATCATCACCGTTGCCACCGCCGTGATGGTCGGGCTGATGTTTTCACGGATGCCGGAGAACATTTCACGCGGCAGGGTCCGCTGTTCCGGACCGGCGACCATCAGCACCACCACCACTTCGTCGAAGGAGGTGGCGAAGGCAAACAGGGCACCGGAGAACACACCCGGAGCAATCAGCGGCAGGACAACCCGGAAGAAGGTGGTGAACGGATCAGCCCCCAGACTGGCCGAGGCCCGGGCCAGATTGGTATCAAAGCCCTGAAGGGTGGCTGACACCGTAATCACCACAAACGGGGTGGCCAGTGCGGTGTGGGCAAGGATCAGACCGGTATAGTTGGCGGTCAGACCCAGCGGAGCAAAGAAGAAGTAGAACCCGACGGCGGTGATGACCATCGGCACGATCATCGGGGACAGCAGGACGGCCATCACGATGGATTTGCCGCGGAAGTCAGCCCGGGTCAGCCCCAGCGACGCCAGCGTTCCCAGCGAGGTTGACAGCAGGGTGGAGATTATGCCGACGAAGAAGCTGTTCTTCAGGGCCCGCATCCACGCATCACTGTTGAGGAACTCCTGATACCAGCGGAGGGAAAAGCCTTCCAGCGGATAGGTCAGGAACTGACCGGAGTTGAACGACAGCGGGACGATGGCGAAAATCGGGGCCATCAGGAACACCAGAACGGCGGCGGACAGGCCATAGAGGACGGTGATCCACACTTTTTCCTGAAGGGTACGGTTATGGGTGCTTGCCATGATGTGCCCTCCTTATCCGAGCCGCATGTTGCTGATGCCGACCAGCCGGTTGTACAGGCTGTAGAGCACAAGGGTTGCCGCCAGCAGAACCGCACCCAGCGCCGAGGCCATGCCCCAGTTGACGGTGTCAGAGGTATAGAAGGCGATGAAGAAGCTGATCATCTGATCGGCAGCGCCCCCCACCAGAGCCGGGGTGATGTAGTAACCAAGCGCAAGGATGAAGGTCAGCAGGGCCCCGGCACCGATGCCGGGCAGGGTCATCGGCAGATAGATCCGGATGAAGGCCTCGGTCGGGGTGGCCCCCAGCGAGGTGGCAGCCCGCATGAAATGCGGCTTGATGCCTTTCATCACCGAATACAGCGGCAGGATCATGAACGGCAGCAGGATGTGGGTCATGGCGATGTAAACCCCGACCCGGTTGTAGATCATGCGGATCGGCTGTTCAATCACACCGAGGGCAAGAAGAATCTCGTTAACGATGCCGTGTTCCTGAAGCAGCACCACCCAGGCGGCGGTGCGCACCAGCAGCGAGGTCCAGAACGGCAGGAGCACCAGAATCATCATCATGTTGGCATGCTTGGGCGGCAGGGTGGCCAGCAGGTAGGCCACCGGGAAGCCAAGCACCAGACACAGCAGGGTCACCGACAGGCTGACCGTAAAGGTGCGTTCCAGAATGTCGATGTAGATGGAATTCTGTTCAGGAGCCTTGATGATACTGCCGTCGGCCAGTTTCTCACGGTCAAGGGCGGCCAGCAGATAGAAGGAGGTCAGCGGGCCGGAGGCCTGATTTACGGCATTCCAGGTTTCGACCTGACCCCAGCGCGGCTCGATACCGATCAGGGTTTCTTTCCAGTTGGTGGCATTGACCGGCAGGCGGCGGGCGGTGCCGAACACCAGAGACCGGCCGTTATCGACGGCATAGTTCAGGCGGCGGGCGGCGACGGCAAGGGTCTTGGTTTCCCCTGCGGCGCGCAGATCCTTGGCCAGAGCGGCAAAGGTCGCTTCGTCAGGAACGGTGCTGCGGTCGGACCAGCCCTTCATGGCGGCGGTTACGGTCGGCCAGACGGTCGACAGTTCCGTATCGTGGACGCTGCGGCGCAGCATGTCAGCGATCGGCACCACGAAGGTGATCAGCAGGAAGAAAAACAGCGGGGCGATCAGGCCCATGGCCCGGAGTTTGCGCATCCGCTCGGCGCGGCGCAGTTTCTGCTTCAGCGCAGCGGGACTGTCATGGGTGGCTGCGGGGTCGGCCGGGGCCGGGGCAGCGGAGGCAGAGGCTGGGACGGTCATCGGATCTTCCCGGAAATCGGTCACGGAAGCGGGCGCTGAGAACTCCCCGGGCGCAACAGGACTGAAGGCACGGGAGAACACTGCCGCAGCATCAACGGCACGGACCGGCGGGACAGGCGGGACAGGCGGGGCCTGACCGGACGTGCCGGATCTTGCGGGTCCGCAAAAAAGGTCAGGTGCCGGGCCGGTAAGACCCGGCACCCAGACTCTCAGTCAGCAGATCAGCCGTTGCTGGCCGCCCACTTGTTGAAACGCTCGGTCAGGCGGTCGTTGTTTTCCAGCCAGAACTGAGTGTTGATCTCGATGGCGTTGGCGATGTTCTCGTCAGCCGTCGGCAGATCCTTCAGACGCTTCGGGTTGATGTACTTCTTGGAGTCCTTGTTGGTGACCCCGTAGGCGATGTGGCTCGGCAGACCGGCCTGCACGTCAGCCTTGCCCATGAACTCCAGCGCCTTATAGGCGGCGTCGACGTTCGGGCTGCCCTTCAGGATGACCCAGCTGTCGAGGGTGAACAGCGAACCGTCCCAGACGATCCCGAAGTTCTTGCCATCCTTGTTGTTGGCGGCGTCGATACGGCCGTTATACACGGAGGTCATCACGACTTCGCCGGAGGCGAGCAGCTGCGGCGGCTGGGCGCCAGCCTTCCAGAAGATCAGGTCCTTGCGGACGGACTCAAGCTTCTTGAATGCCCGGTTCACACCTTCTTCGGTGCCGAGAACCTTGTAGACATCCTTCGGAGCAACGCCGTCGGCGATCAGGGCGATTTCAAGGGTGGTCTTCGGGCCGTTGCGCAGGGCGCGCTTGCCCGGATACTTGGCGGTGTTGAAGAAATCAGCCCAGGACTTCGGACCGTCCTTCAGCTTGTCCTTGTCGTAGCCGAGGACGAAGTTGTAGACGATGGCCGCAGTCGTTGACCGCTTCCTTCATGTAGGCGTCTTTGCCGCCGATCTTGGCGAAGTCGAGCTTTTCGAACAGGCCTTCCTCGCAGCCGAGGGCCAGTTCGTCAGATTCCACCTGCACGATGTCCCAGGTGGCATTGCCGCCTTCGACCTTGGCGCGCAGAACGCCAACGCCGCCGTCCCAGGATTCGTCAATCAGGTTGGACTTGGAAAACGCCTTGTACGGCTCGAAGTAGACTTTCTTCTGCGCTTCCTGATAGGCCCCACCCCAGGACACCACGGTCAGATCGCGGGCCGACGCCCCGGCAACGGTGGCAGCAAGGACGGTGGCGGCAGCGGTACCGGCAATCAGCATTTTCTTGAACAGCATGCTCTTCGGTCTCCCAGTGTTGGGGGCAGGGTGTTCCGGTATTCCCGGAATGCGGTCTGCCCTGAAAAAGACCCGGACCTGGACTCCCTGTTTCCATCGGCCCGGATCAAAACCAAGATAGCGGCAGGGCGGCAGCCAGTCTCGGGGCGGCCGCCCGCATCCGTTAAACCGGATCCAGCGCCAGGCAGTCTTCCGCAGCGAAGGCGACGGCCATTTCCTCACCCGGAACCGGGATCGGGCGGCTGGCGCGGAAACGCATTTTCACGGTGAAGCCTTCGCTGCCGGCGACAGTCATGCGCACGCGGACGTGGTCGCCGTGATAGATGGTCTCTTCCACCCGGGCCGGAAGCTGGTTCGGGTGGTCCGCATTGATGCCTTCGATGAGCACCTTTTCCGGACGGAAGGAGAGGCTGGTGCGGCTGCCGACGCCCTTGATGTTAATGGCGCGGGCCGTCACTTCAGTGCCGCCGTTCAGGCGGACCTTGCAGAACGCGCCGTCAACGGCGGTGACTTCGCCATTGAGGATGTTGTTCTCGCCGATGAAATGGGCGACGAAGCTGTTCTGCGGGGTTTCGTACAGGCCGGTCGGGCTGTCCAGCTGCTGGATGATGCCGTCGTTGAACACCGCAATGCGGTCAGACATCGTCAGCGCTTCGGACTGATCGTGGGTCACGTAGACAATGGTGACACCAAGACGTTCGTGGATATGCTTGATTTCGATCTGCATATGCTCGCGCAGCTGTTTGTCCAGCGCGCCGAGCGGTTCGTCCATCAGCACCAGCTTCGGCTGGAACACCAGAGCACGGGCAAGGGCCACGCGCTGCTGCTGACCGCCGGAGAGCTGACCGGGATGCCGGTTTTCCTTGCCTTCCAGCTTGACCATCGCCAGCGCCTTGCGGGCAAGGTCTTTCTGTTCGTGCTTCGGTACCCGGCGGACGGACAGCGGGAAGGCGACGTTCTCTTCCACGGTCATGTGCGGGAACAGGGCGTAGTTCTGGAACACCATGCCGATATTGCGCTTATGCGGCGGGGTGTTGCGCAGGGACTGACCGTCGAACATGATTTCGCCGTGGGTCGGCACCTCGAACCCGGCGAGCATCATCAGCGATGTGGTCTTGCCGGATCCCGACGGCCCGAGCATCGTCAGGAATTCGCCGCGACGGATATCAAGATTAAGGTTTTTCACCACCAGCGATTCGCCGTCGTAGGTCTTCTGGACCCCGCGGAACGAAACAATCGTATCCGAAGCCGCGGACGCGGTCGGTTGCTGGGCTCCAGAGGTGGCAATTGCGGACATCCGGTCGGCCTTTCCCATCGAAATAAGCTATCCCTGTTGACACAGCTTTATCGGGGGCGCCCAAGGCGGCGGGGTATTGGGGCGTCTGAGCCTTTTTTGTCCCATCCGGACCGTATGGTCCTGCCTTCCCGTGTGTGTCACTGTTCTTGCACACAGAATGGCACGTTTAAAAAAATAGACAATCTTTTTTTGGGGCGTTTGAAAAATCACGATGGCGTGGAAACCGAAGCTCTATGCGGTTTTCTGCGGGAAACCACCCTATCGGGTGGCCGGGGGGAACGCAAGGGTGCCCCGGGGGGAGGAGTTTAATATTTCCTGTCACCATTTGGTGGAAGAGGGGGCATGGTCCGCCCCTGAAAAGAAGGCGCCGGTCCGTGCGGACCGACGCCCTGAGTGTGACTTGGGAACAAACGGGCAGAGGTCTGCCCGGCATCGCCGGCGGATGCGGCGGAGGTCCGGCCCGGAGAGGAAATTCCGGCCCGGGAACCGTCAGGCTGCCAGAATGGCGGCCGGAGCGGTGTAGGGGCCGCCGAGGGCATCGGCAACAGCGGCGTAGGTGATTTTTCCGGCGTGGATGTTCAGGCCGTTCAGCAGGTGCCGGTCATCGGCAAGGGCCTGCCGCCATCCTTTGTCGGCCAGCGCCAGCGTGAAGGGCAGGGTGGCATTGCCGAGGGCCAGCGTGGAGGTGCGGGACACCGCGCCCGGCATGTTGGCGACACAGTAATGCACCACATCATCGACGATGTAGGTCGGGTCGGCATGGGTGGTGGCATGCGACGTTTCGAAGCACCCGCCCTGATCAATGGCGACGTCGACGATGACGGAGCCCGGCTTCATCTGCTTCAGCTGGTCTTTCCGGATCAGCTTGGGGGCGGCGGCCCCGGGGATCAGAACCGCTCCGATCACCAGATCCGCTCCGAACACCAGATCTTCCGTGGCATCGAGGGTGGCGTAGCGGGTTTTCAGGGCCGGGCCGAAGGCATCGTCCAGAAAACGGAGGCGGTCGAGAGAGCGGTCGAGGACAGTGACGTCGGCACCAAGTCCGATGGCCATACGGGCGGCATGGGTGCCGACCACGCCGCCGCCGATGACGGTGACACGGGCAGGTGCAACCCCGGGAACGCCGCCGAGCAGCATGCCCAGCCCGCCGTTGGCTTTCTGGAGGGAGACAGCACCGACCTGAATGGCCATCCGCCCGGCAACCTCGGACATCGGGGCCAGCAGTGGCAGGCCGCCCCGGGCATCGGTGACGGTTTCATAGGCGATGGCGGTACAGCCGCTGTCCTGCAAGAGCCGGGCCTGATCCGGATCCGGGGCCAGATGCAGATAGGTGAACAGCACCTGACCTTCCCGCAACATCTTGCATTCAACCGGCTGCGGTTCCTTCACCTTCACGATCATGTCGGCGGTGGCGAAGATCTCGGCGGCGGTGTCTGCGACTGCGGCTCCGGCAGCGGTATAGGCCCCGTCTGAAAATCCGGCCCCGGCTCCGGCCCCTTTCTGGACCGTCACCCGGTGCCCGTGGGCAACCGCCTCGCGGACGGCGGCGGGGGTCATTCCGACCCTGTACTCATGGTTTTTGATTTCTTTGGGAACACCAATCAGCATGGAAACCTCCCTTTGAAATTATGGGGTGCGGGTCGGCCCGGCCTGTTTTCCGGTCTGAGCGGTCTGCGGGCTTTATGCCCGGTCAGGCAGGGTCTGCGCCCCTTTTATCAATGTTAAGGATACAACGGCATTTCCCGGCCTGTCCTTGCGAAGACTTGTGTGCAGACGCGTAAATATGGAATTATCTGCGCACTGGGAGACAAAACATCGGAGAAATCTCCATGAACCTTGATGCCATGGACCGCCGCATTCTGGCGGTCCTCCAGACGGACGGCCGCATCACCAATCAGGAACTGTCGGAGCGGGTCGGGCTGTCGCCGTCAGCCTGTCTGCGGCGGGTGCAGATTCTGGAGCGGGAAGGGGTGATTGTCGGCTATGCCGCCCGCGTCAGCTCCGTCGCGCTGGGGTACGGCACCACCGTGGTGGTCCAGATCACGCTGGAGCGGCAGACGGAAGACTATCTGGAGCAGTTTGAGGCGGCGATCCGCGAAAATCCGCAGGTGATGGAAGCCTATCTGATGTCCGGATCGGCGGATTATCTGCTGCGTCTGCTGGTGAAGGACGCGGCGGATTATGAGCGTATGCACAAGGAAGTGCTGTCCAAGCTGCCCGGTGTGTCGCGAATCCAGTCCAATTTCGCCTTGCGGACCATCGTTCGCAGGCCATCGATGCCGGTGGCCACGGCGACCGGGGGCTGAGGTGGTCCGGGAAGGCAGGGAAATGCGCCTGAAAGGATAGGCGGTCCCTGCCTTTTCTAATCTTTCGGTCAGTGTTCCTTATACGGATGAAATGCCACCGGGCAGATTTGATGCGGTATCATCGAGGCTGAGGATGGATGGGAACGTCCATAGCATTTAGCAATCACGATGTGCGTCAAACCTATGGGCTATGAATAAAAACAATGAGATAGCCTGAATTGCCGGTTGTTCCGGCGGGCGTGCGCGTGTAGAGGTCAAAAGGTATCCAAAAACGGATACGGGTAACTTTACAGGCGATCTAACAGGGAGCGCATGATGCGTAAGGTACTTCTTTCTGTTACCTCCGTGCTGGCAATGGCGATTGCCGGTGCCGGTGTTGCCAACGCCAAGACCATTGTTTACTGCTCGGAAGGCAGCCCGGAAGGGTTCAACCCGCAGCACTACACCGCTGGCACCACCTTCGACGCGACCTCGCGCGCGGTGTTTGACCGCCTTGCCATGTTCAAGATCGGGACCACTCAGGTGGAGCCGGGTCTGGCCGAGAAGTGGGAGATTTCGGCTGACGGCAAGACCTATACCTTCCATCTGCGGAAGGGCGTGAAGTGGCACACCACCAAGACCTTCAAGCCGACCCGCGACTTCAATGCCGACGACGTGCTGTTCACCTTCAACCGTCAGTGGAAGAAGGATCATCCGTACCACGGCATCGGCGGGTCCTACGAATACTTCGAGTCCATGTCCTTCCCGGACCTGCTGGAAGCGATCGAAAAGGTTGACGACTACACCGTGGTCTTCAAGCTGAAGCGTCCGGAAGCCCCGATGATCGCCAACCTGGCGATGGACTTTGCCTCCATCCTGTCGGCGGAATACGCTGACCAGATGTCGAAGGCCGGGACCCCGGAAAAGGTCGATCAGGAGCCGGTCGGCACCGGTCCGTGGCAGTTCGTGGGCTACCAGAAGGACGCCCAGATCCGCTACGAAAAGAACAAGGCCTACTGGAAGGCCGGTCTGCCGAAGGAAGACAAGCTGGTCTTCCAGATCACCCCGGATGCCAGCGTCCGTTATGCCAAGCTGAAGGCCGGTGAGTGCCATGTGATGGCCTTCCCGAACCCGGCCGATCTGGCGGCGATGAAGACCGACGCCAACATCACCCTGATGAACCAGCCGGGCCTGAACATCGGCTACCTCGGTTTCAACACCGAAAAGAAGCCGTTTGACGACAAGAAGGTCCGTCAGGCCCTGAACATGGCGACCAACAAGGACGCCATCATCGAGGCGGTCTATCAGGGTGCCGGTGTGAAGGCGAAGAACCCGATTCCGCCGACCATCTGGTCTTACAACAACGACACCAAGGATTATCCGTACGATCCGGAAGCGGCGAAGAAGCTGCTGGCGGAAGCCGGTGTCACCAACCTGAAGACCGACATCTGGGCGATGCCGGTGCAGCGCCCGTACAACCCGAATGCCCGCCGTATGGCGGAAATGATTCAGGCGGACTGGAAGAAGGTTGGTGTTGAAGCGGAAATCGTCTCCTTCGAGTGGGGCGAATACCTGAAGCGCACCAAGGCCGGCGAACAGTCCACCTTCATGCTGGGCTGGACCGGTGACAATGGCGATCCGGATAACTTCCTGGCCGTGCTGCTGGGCTGCGATGCCGTCGGCTCCGCCAACCGGTCCCGTTGGTGCAACAAGGACTTCGAAGCTCTGATCCAGCAGGCGAAGGTCGAATCTGACGTTGCCAAGCGTACTGCCCTGTACGAACAGGCCCAGAAGATCTTCAAGGAAGAAGCGCCGTGGATCACCGTTGCGCATTCCGTCGTGTACCAGCCGGTGCGCAAGGAAGTGCAGGACTGGAAGATTGACCCGCTGGGCGGCCAGTACTTCCAGGAAATGAGCCTCTCCAAGTAAGTTTGTGACCCGACACCCCCGCAGCCTTGCTGCGCTGCGGGGGTGTTTTTTATTTCCGGCCGGACAGTTCAAAAGATTGCGCCTTTTGTGACGGACCGGGTCTTGTTTACATTGATTACCGACTTGGTTGCTGCAAACACTCCTGATCAGGAAGCGCGGGCGGCAAGGGTCGGTATTTGTCCAGGCGAAGACGATGATCGGTTTTATTCTTCGGAAGATCGGTTTGGTCATTCCGGCGTTCATCGGTGTCACCCTGCTGACGTTTGCCCTGATCCACATGATCCCCGGTGACCCGGTGGAGCTGCTGGCAGGGGAACGTGGCATTGACCCGACCCGGCATGCTGAACTCAAAGCCCTGCTCGGGCTCGACAAGCCCCTGTGGGAACAGTACGCCCTGTATCTCTATCATGCCATTCAGGGTGATCTCGGCCTGTCCATCGTGACGAAGAAGCCGGTGATTGAAGAGTTTCTCACCCTGTTCCCGGCGACGATCGAGCTGGCGCTGTGCGCCATGTCGTTCGCGGTGATCATCGGCCTTCCCGCCGGGATCTGGGCTGCGGTCAAGCGCGGCACCGCCGTTGACCATTCGGTGATGGCGGTCAGCCTGACCGGCTATTCCATGCCGATTTTCTGGTGGGGCCTGCTGCTGATCATTCTCTGCTCGGTGACGCTGGGCATCACACCGGTGTCCGGGCGTCTGTCAGCGGAATACTGGATCGAGCCGACCACCGGATTCATGCTGATTGATTCCCTGCTGAGCGATGAACAGGGCGCTTTTGCCGATGCGCTGCACCATCTGGTGCTGCCGTCCGTCGTGCTGGGCACCATTCCGCTGGCGGTGATCGCCCGCATGACCCGCTCCTCGATGCTGGAAGTCCTGCGCGAAGATTATGTCCGCACCGCCCGGGCCAAGGGCCTGTCGCCGCTGCGGGTGATCGGGGTTCATGCCCTGCGCAATGCGCTGATTCCGGTGATCACCGTGATCGGTCTCCAGCTGGGGACGATGCTGGCCGGGGCGATCCTGACCGAAACCATCTTTTCCTGGCCGGGAATTGGCCGCTGGCTGATCCAGAGCATCGGGCGCCGCGACTATCCGTCGGTGCAGGGCGGCATCCTGCTGGTGGCAACGGTGATCATCACCGTCAACCTGCTCGTCGATGTGCTGTACGGCATCATCAATCCGCGCATCCGGCATACCCGCTAAATCTGGCCAGAGGGTGAGAGAGAATCCTGATGACCAATAATAACGATAACTCCGTGTCGCCGCAGGCGGCTGCCGGTCCGGCCGCACAGGCCGCCGCCAGCCACGCTGCCGAGGTGGCCGAAGCGCGTAGACCTCTGGCGCGCCGCCGCATCCGCTGGTCGACTTCTGGCACTATTTCAGTGAAAACAAGGGCGCGGTGGCGGGCCTGCTTGCCATCATCGTCATCGTTCTGGCGGCGGTTCTGGCCGATGTTGTGGCCCCCTATGCCCCGGATGAGCAGATCCGGACCGCGCTGCTGGTGCCGCCGTTCTGGGCTGGCGGGACCGGCTCCTACATTTTCGGCACCGATGATATCGGCCGCGACATCTTTTCCCGTATTGTGCACGGGGCCCGGCTGTCGCTGTTCGTCGGCCTGCTGGTGGTGACCATTTCTCTGGCCGCCGGGATTTTTCTGGGCCTGCTGGCCGGGTTCTTCCGCGGTTGGGTCGATGTCGCGATCATGCGCGCCATGGATATCATGCTGGCAATTCCCAGCCTGCTGCTGGCGATTGCGATTGTGGCGATCCTCGGCCCCAGCCTGACCAACGCCATTCTGGCGATTGCCATCGTCATTCTGCCCCATTACGTCCGCCTGACCCGTGCGGCGGTGATCACCGAAGCCGGGAAGGATTATGTGATGGCCTCCCGCGTTGCCGGGGCCTCGAAGATGCGCCTGATGTTCGACACCATTCTGCCGAACTGCTGGGCACCGCTGATCGTGCAGGCAACGCTGGGCTTCTCGACCGCGATTCTCGACGCGGCGGCCCTCGGTTTTCTGGGTCTTGGTGCCCAGCCGCCGACCCCGGAATGGGGCTCGATGCTGGCGGATGCCCTGCAATTCGTGCAGCGCGCGTGGTGGGTGGTGACCTTCCCGGGTCTGGCCATTCTTGTCACCGTGCTGGCCTTCAACCTGATGGGCGACGGGCTACGTGATGCCCTTGACCCGAAGATGAAGCGATAAGCCCATGGCCTTGCTTGAAATGGAAAACCTGACCGTCGAGTTCGGGTCTGAAAAGAACCCGTTCCGTGCGGTTGATCAGGTGTCGCTGACTATCGACAAGGGTGAGGTGGTCGGCATCGTCGGGGAATCCGGCTCCGGGAAATCGGTGTCGTCTCTGGCGCTGATGGGGCTGGTGTCCTACCCCGGGCGGGTCAATGCCTCGCGCCTGAATTTTGACGGCAACGATCTGCTGGCGATGCCGCAGAGCCAGCGCCGGAAGATCACCGGCTCCGACATTGCCATGATCTTTCAGGAGCCGATGACCAGCCTGAACCCGTGCTTTACGGTGGGGTATCAGATTGCCGAGGCCCTGAAGGTCCATGTCGGCGGCAACCGGCAGGAACGGCGGGACCGGGCGGCGGATCTGCTCCAGCAGGTGGGCATCCCTGACCCGCTGAAGCGGTTGTCGGCCTTCCCGCACCAGCTGTCCGGCGGGATGAGCCAGCGCGTGATGATCGCGATGGCAATTGCCTGTAATCCCAAGCTGCTGATCGCCGACGAGCCGACCACGGCGTTGGACGTGACGATTCAGGCCCAGATTATGGATGTTCTGCTGCGTCTTCAGCAGGACCGTGGCATGGCCCTGATCCTGATCACCCATGATCTGGCGGTGGTGTCGGAAGCGGCACACCGGGTGCAGGTGATGTACGCCGGGCAGGTGGTGGAAACCGGAAAAGTTCCGGATATTTTCAACACACCGCGTCATCCCTATACGCAGGCCCTGCTGGAAGCCTTGCCGGAACGGTCCCGTGGCAAGCGCCGCCTGACCACCATCCCCGGCGTGGTGCCCGGTGTTTATGACCGCCCGAAGGGCTGTCTGCTGGCACCGCGCTGCCGCTACGCCGATGCCACCTGTCGGACCGTGCGTCCGCAGGTCACCGATGTGGCCGGGGCGAGGATCCGTTGCTTCCATCCGCTTGACGAGGCCGGGAGGCCGACGCCATGACCACCCAGATTTCGCAGGCATTAATGGAAGCCCGCAGCCTGACCAAGACATATGAGGTCAGCAAGGGACTGTTTCAGGGCAAGGGCTATGTGCAGGCCCTGCGTGATGTGTCGTTCTCGCTGTTTTCGGGTCAGACGCTGGCTGTGGTCGGGGAATCCGGCTGCGGCAAGTCAACGCTGGCCCGTCAGGTGACGATGATTGAAACCCCCTCCTCGGGCTCGCTGATCCTTGATGGCAAGGATGTGGCCGGGGCCGATGAGGAAACCCTGAAGATCGCCCGCCGCCGGGTGCAGATCGTGTTCCAGAACCCGTATGGGTCGCTGAATCCGCGCAAGCGGGTGCTGGATATTCTGGCCGAGCCGCTGGTGATCAACACTGACCTGTCTAAGACCGACCGCACCGATAAGGTGCGGGAGATGATGGCCAAGGTCGGCCTGCGTCCGGAATTCGCTGAACGTTACCCGCATATGTTCTCCGGCGGACAGCGGCAGCGGATTGCCATTGCCCGCGCCCTGATGCTGGAACCGACGGTGATTGTCGCCGACGAACCGGTGTCGGCGCTGGACGTGTCGGTTCAGGCGCAGGTGCTGAACCTGATGATGGACCTTCAGGAAGAGACCGGTGTCGCCTTCCTGTTTATTTCCCATGACCTGTCTGTGGTCGAGCACATCTCCAACGACGTGATGGTGATGTATCTGGGCCGGGTGGTGGAGCAGGGGCCGAAGGAAAAGATCTTCGCCGCCCCGCGTCATCCCTATACCCGTGCCCTGCTGTCGGCCACGCCCCGCCTGTCGGAAACCGAACGCAAGACCAAGGTTGTGTTGCAGGGTGAACTGCCCAGCCCGCTCAACCCGCCGTCGGGCTGTTCGTTCCACACCCGCTGTCCGTTTGCGACAGCGGCCTGTAAGTCGGAAGTTCCGTCCCTGCGTGACTTTGACGGCCGGAAGGTCGCCTGCGTCCGTCTGGAAGAAATCTCCGACTGATTGTTAAGCGTTTCGGCGCTCTGAGAAAACTTAAGCCCGGTGGACTTTCCACCGGGTTTTTTTTGATCTGGAGCCGTTGGGCCGCCGTAAACAGAAAATCCAACCGTGTGGAATGACCGATGAAGAAGTCCGATCTTCCGAGCAAACTCTGTCCGGTCTGCCAGCGTCCGTTTTCTTGGCGGAAAAAATGGGAAAAGGCCTGGGATGAGGTCCGCTATTGTTCAGAGCGGTGCCGTCGGAACAAGAAAGATCCCGTGGTGCGAAAGGCTGGATCATCCTGACCGGCTGTGGTTCCCTGTGATGGCCCCGGTGAGGGGCGATTCCGTCAGAAGGGCGAACCAGATCATGTCGGCTGCTTTGGTCATTATTGACGTTCAGAAGGCAATCCTTTCCGGAAAAGGCTCTGCGTCGCGTCAACGGACACTGGATGCCGCGTTGGATGCCGTGGTGGGGCGGTTGCAGAGTCTTCAGCGGCGGGCCCGGGCTGCCGGAGTGCCGGTGGTGCTGGTCCAGCATGATGGCGATCCGGGGCACAGGCTGGAAACCGGAACCTCAGGGTGGGAGATCCGGCCCGAGCTGGTGCCGCAGCCGGGCGAGGCTGTTGTCCATAAACGCGCGGCTGATTCGTTTTTTGAGACTGACCTGTCAGACGTGCTGGCCCGCAGCGGCGCAACCCATCTGATTATCGGCGGCTGTATGACCCAGTTCTGTGTCGATACCACTGTGCGGCGTGCCGTTTCCCTTGGGTATGACGTGACGCTGATCGCCGACGGGCATACCACCGCTGATTCCGGGGGGCTCCCGTTCAGTGACATCATCCCCCATCACAATGCGACCCTGAACGGCTTTAATGCCGGTCCGGCGGTGGTCACGGTGACAGAGGCGGAAAAGATCGTTTTCTGATCCCGGGTCTTGTGGATCCGGCCAAAAAAGAGGCCGGTCCATAAAGGACCGGCCCAGTAAGGTCGTACAGAACACATTGGGATCCGCGAATGTCAGGAAACCGGTCATCCCCTGGCCGCGCGGTCAGGGGGAACCGCTCTCGCAAAGTCGTGTGGCACAGGCCACAGTCCTTGAAATGGTATGGCAGAGGCCATACCGGTCAGCGTGATGACACTCAGATCACGCCGGCCTCGCGCAGGGCGTCCATCCGGCCTGTTTCCAGTCCGAGAAGGGTGCCCAGCACCTCGGTGGTATGCTGCCCGAGAGACGGCGGCGGGGTGGTGGCCCCGGCCGGAGTCCCGGAAAACTTGATCGGGCAGGCTACCAGATCGACCGACCCGGCTACCGGATGCGGCAGGGTCTGTTTCAGGCCGCGATGAATCACCTGCGGGTCGGCAAACACCTGATCAAGGGTGTTGATCGGGCCGCAGGGCACGGCTTCATTCTCAAGGGCGGCGATCCACTCCGCCGTGGTTTTCCGCGCCACCATGCCAGCCACTTCCGGCACCAGATCGGCGCGGTTCTGCACCCGGGCCCGGTTGGTACGGAAGCGGTCGTCTTCCGCCAGCTCCGGCCGCCCGGCGACGGCGCAGAACCGGGCGAACTGCCCATCATTGCCGACCGCCAGAATGATATGGCCATCCTGCGTGGCAAAAGCCTGATAGGGCACAATGTTGGGGTGGGCATTGCCAAGGCGGCCCGGGGCCTTGCCGGAGGCAAGATAGTTCATCGCCTGATTGGCGAGCACCGCCACCTGCACATCCAGCAGCGCCATGTCGATGTACTGGCCTTCGCCGGTGCGGTCACGGTGGGCGAGGGCAGCCAGAACGGCGACGGTGGAGTACATGCCGGTAAAGATATCGGCAAAGGCGACGCCGACCTTCATCGGCATGCCTTCAGGTTCACCGGTCAGGCTCATCAGCCCGCCCAGCCCCTGAATCATAAAATCGTATCCGGCGCGGTGGGCATAAGGCCCATCCTGCCCGAAGCCGGTGACCGAGCAGTAAATCAGGTTCGGCTTGATGGCTTTCAGGCTGTCATAGTCCAGCCCGTACTTCTTCAGTCCACCGACCTTGAAGTTCTCCAGCACCACATCGCAGCGGGCGGCAAGGTCACGGATCAGGGCTTGCCCGTCCGGGCTGCCCATATCAATGGTCACCGACTTCTTGCCACGGTTGGCCGACAGGTAATAGGCCGCCTCGCTGGTCGGATTGCCGGCTTCGTCCTTCAGGAACGGGGGGCCCCAGCCACGGGTATCGTCACCGGCACCCGGACGTTCGACCTTGATCACCTCGGCGCCGAGATCAGCAAGGAGCTGCCCCGCCCACGGACCCGCCAGCACACGCGACAGATCAAGCACGCGAAGATGGGACAGCGGACCGGATTTGGCTGCGCCGGACATGGGCACTTCCTTATGCAGGCGGGAAATTGGGGGATAGGGTCTCCCCCGCCGGTGGAGCAACACCACCGGCGGAAGAGGGGAACCGATCAGACGACCTTATTTGTCCGAGCGGATCAGGAGAAGGCCTGGATCCCGGTCTGGGCGCGGCCGAGGATCAGCGCGTGCACATCGTGGGTGCCTTCGTAGGTGTTCACGGTTTCGAGGTTGACCATGTGACGGATCACGTGGAACTCGTCGGAGATGCCGTTGCCGCCGTGCATGTCACGGGCCATCCGGGCGATATCCAGCGACTTGCCGACGTTGTTGCGCTTGATCATCGAAACCGCTTCGGGCGCCCAGGTGCCTTCGTCCATCATCCGGCCGACGCGGATGCAGGCCTGAAGGGCCAGGGTAATTTCAGTCTGCATGTCGGCCAGCTTCTTCTGGATCAGCTGGTTGGCAGCCAGCGGGCGCCCGAACTGCTTGCGGTCAAGGGTATACTGGCGGGCGGCGTGCCAGCAGTACTCGGCGGCGCCGAGGGCACCCCAGGCAATGCCGTAACGGGCCTTGTTCAGGCAGCCGAACGGACCGGACAGACCGGAGGCGTTGGGCATCAGGTTTTCGTCGGGCACAAAGGCGCCGTCGAGGACGATTTCACCGGTGATGGAAGCGCGCAGCGACAGCTTGCCTTCGATCTTCGGGGTGGTGAAGGCGCCCGGGGTTTCCTTGTCGGCGATCGCGCGGTCGACAATGAAGCCCTTGATCTTGTTGTCGTGGGCGTCAGACTTGGCCCAGACAATGGCGATGTCGGAGATCGGGCTGTTGGTGATCCACATCTTCTGGCCGGTCAGCAGGTAGCCGCCGTCGACCTTCTTGGCGCGGGTGATCATGCTGCCCGGATCGGAGCCGTGGTTCGGTTCGGTCAGGCCGAAGCAGCCGACCCACTCGCCGGAGGCCAGCTTCGGCAGATACTTCATCTTCTGCTCTTCCGAGCCGTAAGCGAAGATCGGGTGCATCACCAGCGAGGACTGCACCGACATGGCAGAGCGGTAGCCGGAGTCAACACGTTCCACTTCGCGGCCGATCAGGCCATAAGCGACATGGTTGACGCCCGGGCCGCCGTACTGTTCCGGCACGGTCGGGCCGAGCAGGCCAAGTTCGCCCATCTCGTTCATGATTTCACGGTCGAAACGCTCTTCGCGGAACGCCATCAGAACGCGGGTCTGCAGCTTTTCCTGACAGTAGGCGTGAGCCGCGTCACGGATCAGACGCTCTTCCTCGGTCAGCTGGTCTTCGATCAGAAACGGGTCTTCCCACTTGAAAGCCTGCACAGTGTCTCTCCCTGGCTTTGGACGCTGAGTTGGTATCTGCAATGACCATAGCCGGGACAGCGGCATAAGGGAAAAACAGTTTCGATCTCTACTGTATTATTTTTCGTTATATCAGTGGATCTGCCGCCTCTCAGGCATGGGCGGCGGTGGGCTCGCTGAAGACCGCCTTCAGGCTCTGTTCCAGCGGAAACTGGGTGCGGGCCGCCAGAAGGGCGCGGGCGACCACGCTGTTGCGGGCCTCGGCCGGGGCCGAGGGAGAGGTGGCGGCGACGGCCCACACCACATCATCATTAAAGCCCCAGGTGCCCAGCAGGTAGGCCCCGAGGTCACCATGGGTGACCTGCAACAGCCGCTGTTCGGTCTCGGCCACGGTCTGGCCGCTGGCCACCGCCTTGGACAGGGCGACGGTGTAGTGCTCGGGATCCCGGTCGAGCAGGATCAGCATGCCGATTTCCGACAGCATCCCGGCAATCCGGGCAAACTGGATGTCCCGCTGGGTCCCGCCGGTGACGCTGGCACGCTCGGCGGCGGCGGCGGCCAGCTGGAGGCCCCGGGCTTCGACCATGTTCATGACGCGGGTGGCCGCGCCGCCAGCCTTGAACATCGAGAAGATGCCGACATTCAGCACCAGCAGACGCAGGATTTCCACCCCCAGAATCCGCACCGCCTGATCGACGTTGGTGACTCTGGTGGCGAGGGAGAAGTACTGGCTGTTGGTCAGCTTCAGGATTTCCGCCACCATCGCCACGTCCCCGGCCATGGCATGGGCGATGTCGGTGGCGTTGGATACCGGAGAGTCGAGCAGGCCAAGCAGGGTGGCATACTGCCCGGATGGCGACGGCAGGGTATTGAGTGATCCGGCGATCCGCCGCAGGACCGGACTGTTGAAATATTCCCGCAGCATCAGGGAGCGGTGGATCACCTCGAACAGGGTGTCCGACGGGCAGGGTTTGGCCAGATACTGGTGCGCCGGCCCTGCCACCCGGGCGATGGTCTCGGTGCGCGAATAGCCCGACAGCACGATCCGGATCGAGTCCGGGCTGATGATGCGGACTTCTTTCAGCAGGGCGGCACCGTCCATGCCCGGCATCTGCATGTCACTGACCACCACATCAAAATGCTGGGTGGTGACCAGTGCCAGAGCTTCTTCCGGGGAGGAGGAGAACTGGCAGGTCCAGTCCATCGCCTTGGTCATCATCAGGCGCCGCAGAGCGGACAGCAGGCGGGTGTCGTCGTCGACGAACAGGATGGAATATTTGCTCATGATGACACCTGTACCACAGAGCCGATTCCTTTTTCGGCCACAGGGCCGGGGGCGGTGTCGTTCTGTGCCTGATACTGGGGCAGGGTGCTGCAGTCCAGCGGGATGGTGATGGTGAATGTGGTGCCTTCACCGGGGATGCTGTCGACGGCGATCCGTCCGCCATGCTTGCGGGTGACGATGTCGTGGGCGATGGCCAGCCCCTGACCGGATCCCCGGCCGACATCCTTGGTGGTGAAGAACGGCTCGAAGATCTTCGACAGGTTCTCTTCCGGGATCCCGCAGCCGGTGTCTGCAATCGATACTGTGACCAGATCATCGGTCCGGCGGGTGCGGATGCGGATGACGCCGATATCCGGCTTGTGGGCGTCCTCAATCGCATGGGCGGCATTGACCACCATGTTGAGGAACACCTGATTGAGGTCGCCGGGCAGCCCGGTCACCGGCGGCATTGCCGGGTCGAGGTCAAGGTCAACGGTAGCGACGATCTTCCATTCATTGCGGGAGATGGTGACGGTGTTCTCGATGTTCCGGTTCAGGTCGAACGGCACCGGGTCCTTCAGGGACGGGTGGGAGAATTCCTTCATCGCCAGAACGATCCGGCTGACGGAGGAAATGCCCTCCAGCGTCTGTTCCAGTGCCAGCGGGGCTTCCTCGCGGACAAAGTCCAGATCCATGCCGTTAACGATGCCGGAGATGGTACCCCAGGCGCTTTCCGGAGACGGACTGTCCTGCGCCGCCCGGATCTCCTCCGCCAGCCGGAGCAGATCCGGCAGCAGGGAAGCAACAAAGCGGACATTGTCGCCGATGTACTGGATCGGTGTATTGATTTCGTGGGCAATGCCACCGGCCAGAGTGCCGATGGCCTCCAGCTTCTGCGCCTGCCGCCGTTCTTCTTCCAGCCGTTTTTCCGCGTCCTGCGCCCGCCGCTGTTCGCTGACATCCCCAAGGGTCAGCAGGATGCTGTTGTCCGGGGAAATCTGGGTGCGGGCGACGTAAATCAGGCCGGTCCGGCAGCGGAACTCCATCGGCTTGGCAACACGGGTATACCAGGCATCCAGATAGTCATGGATCGCCTGCGGATCTTCGGCGCAGCTGGTCAGGATGCTGCGCAGGGTCGGTTCACTGTCGATATGCCCGCCCGCCCGCTCGACCATCTTGCCGAGACGGCGGTTGCGCATGGTGACAATCCCGGCGATGGAACACAGGGCAAAGCCTTCCGGGATACCTTCAATGGCGATCCGCAGGCGCACTTCCGCTGACTGGGCGGCCTCACGTTCATTCACCTGCTGGGTGACGTCGGATCCGATGCCGCGGTAGCCGATGAACTGGCCGTGCTGATAGATCGGTTTGCCGCTGATCCGCATATGGCGCAGGGTGCCGTCCGGTAGCAGGGCGGAATAGGTGATATCGGAGAACGCCGCCCGTGCTTTCATCGCCGCATCAACCTTTTCCACAGTGGCCATGCTCGACGGGGTTCCGGCGATTTCCCGCCGGGTCTTGCCAATCAGGCTGTTGGCAGGCAGCCCCATGATGGTTTCAATCTGCTGGGAGAAGTAGGTGAACCGCCCTTCGGTATCGCATTCCCACACCCAGTCGGTAGCCAGCGTCAGGCAGTCTTCCAGGCGGTCGATAAGCCGGTCCTGCTGCTGCTTCTGACGGGTGGCCCGCAGAGCGATCCGCCCCAGAACCGCTGCGACGGCACTGACACCCACGATGAAGATGAGGATGGCGGCTGCTTCCATAATGGGGCCTCCCGACAGCAGGATAAGGACCGCTTCAGCTGAACCGGCGGACCGGAACCCGGGTGATCAGGCGTCCGGCTTCTTCCAGACGCCGCAGGGCGTCAATGGTGGCGGCGTCGGCGATACTGCCGCGCCGGACCAGAACGTTGCCCTGGGTGCTGACCACATCGGCGGTGATCTCGTCACCCGGCATAAGGTCGCGGACGGAGCTGAGGATGATCCCCGGATTGATGCCGCCCAGTTCCTCGACCTTGGCGATGTGCCACTGGATGCCTTCCTGAATCGCCTCCCGCAGTTTCTCCGGAGAACTCGGCTTCAGCAGGTAGCGGTAGATCTCGTCATTGGCGAGCATCTCGGTGGCGGTGTCGATGCTGGGCTTGCCGGTCAGGATGATCCGGGCCGTCCACGGGGCAATCCGGCGGATCTGCTGCACCAGCTGGCGGCCGGTGACGCCGGGCATGTCCATGTCGGTGATGGTGACGGCGAAGACTTCCCCCGCCATGAATTTCTTCAGGGCTTCCGGGGCATTTCCGGCGGTTTCAACCAGAAAGTCGGAGTGGAATGTCCGGCGCAGGGCTGAGAGGACATTCTTTTCGTCATCGACGAACAGCACTCTGTGGGTCATGGCGTCTGCTCCCTCACACAACCCCGGGCGGGGGTGATGCTGCGGGCAGCTTTACTCCGTCCGGGTTTCAACGACAGGTTGGGTCAACCTGTTCTCCACCCTGTATTCAAGAGTACCCTGCGGGGGTGAAAAATCTATGGGCCGGAGAGACTATGCCGGGCCTTTCAAAAGGATATCCCCGCGCATGGCGGGGATATCCTTTGGTTGGTCTTATGATAAAGGGAGGGTGCTCACTTCTTCTGGATCGGCACCCATTCCGGCTCGGATTTGGCTTTGTTCAGCCGTTCTTTCTGCATCAGCACCAGTTCCAGTGACATTTCCTGCGGCTTGCGGGCCCGCTGGATTTTTTCCCACTCCGGCATATCCTCGGCCTTGCCGGTTGCGGGAGAGGATCCGTCGGCTTTGGTCTGTCCGGCCTTCATCCGTTCCCAGCGCAGACGCTCCCATTCCGGCATCTCTTCCGGCTTTCTGGCCGGGTCTGTGTTCTCCGGGGTGTCGTCGCCTCCGGCGGCCTGACGCTGTCGCTGGATTTTCTCCCACTCCGGCCCGGTCTCTTCCTGCCCGTGCAGGCGGACGGCATCAGTCAGGCCGGATCCGGCCGAGACGGTGCCGCCGGTTTCACCGGACTGCGGAATCGGATCTCCCACCGGGCGCGACAGGGCGGCGGCGGCTTCGACCAGATCAAAGTTCAGGCGGCCATCGGCCCCGGCCAGATCCCCGGCGCGGACGGAGGCCATGCAGATCGCCGGATCCGTGTCATCGGTGCCGGTGATCTTGAATTTGGCCCCGACCAGCTTCTGTCCGAGGGCGATGGCGGCAGCGGTGGCCCGGCGGCGGCCTTCAACCGGTTGCAGTTTGGGGAAGGACAGCAGGAAGTTCTCTTCCTGCGACTGCTTCATGATACAGCCGGATCCCGCCACCTGCCGCAAAGTGGCATCGGCCAGCAGAATGGCCTTGTTGGAGATGCGCGGCCACATGTCACCGACCGCGACACGGAATTGCCGCAGGGTGATCAGGTGGATTTCGGCATCGGGTTTCCGTTCCAGAACTTCGTCGAGGGACAGCGGGACCCAATGCTCTTCTTCACCGTCGGCCTTGTGGATGCGCACAACGGGTTTCGGGGGTTGCGGGGGCGGCGGGCTGTCCAGACCGAACATGCTCTTCAGAGAGGTGAAAAGCCCTTTTGGCTGACTGCCGGCCTTCTGCCGGGGAGGGGTTGCCATGGTTTCCGTAATGCTCCGGGTGGGGGGATGCCGGGACGATGGACAAACCGGAACGGACAGGCCTCAACCGTCAGTGGGGGCAGGGTGTGGGGTGCCGCGACGGAAAGGGCCGGTGTTCCGGGTTTACTCCAGCCGATTATGATAATTCATGCCCGCCGGAGCGCAAAGGGCTTTGCCAGCGCTTGCGCCGGGGTTTAGGGTGAAAGGATAACCGGCTTAAAATCCACGCCAAAAGAGAGGCCCGTCCGGTGGGAGGGGATCTATGGCGAAGGGGCGGCCAAGAATGCTCACGGGTGGACAATAAAATGGACTTGCGGCAGTTGCGGTACTTTGTCGGTATCGCGGACCATGGGTCGCTGACACGGGCCGCCGAGGCACTGCGGGTTGCTCAGCCCGCACTCAGCCAGCATCTGCGTAAACTGGAAGAAGAGCTGGGCAGCGAACTGGTGCTGCGCACGCCGCGCGGCGTTGTGCCGACCGAAACCGGGGAACGGCTGCTGGAGCGGGCACGCCTGCTGCTGCGTCAGGTCGATGCGCTGCGGGAAGAGATCCGGGGTGTGGAAACCATGCCGTCCGGCCCGGTGACCATCGGCATCCCGACCTCCCTTGGTCCGGTGCTGTCAGTGCCGCTGGCGCTGGCGGTGCGGCAGGAATATCCGGATATCCGCCTGCGGGTGATTGAAGGGCTGTCCGGCCATACGCTGGAATGGCTGCGGGCCGGGCAGGTGGATCTGGCGCTGGTGTTCGGGGCCGAGGATATTCCCGGCCTGACCGTGCAGGTGGTGGCGACGGAAGACCTGCATCTGGTCGCCCCGCAGTATGACCGTCAGCTGGCCCGCCTGCGGGAACAGACCGGCGGGGACCATGTGCGGTTTTCCGGATTGCAGGGTCTGCCGCTGATCCTGCCGGGCCGCCCGCATGGGGTGCGCGAGGAAGTTGAAGCGACAGCCCGCAGCATGGGGGTGCCGCTGGATGTGGTGATCGAGATGGATGCGCTGGATCACATCAAGGCGCTGGTCTCTGCCGGAGCCGGATACACCGTGCTGTCGGAACGCATTGCCCGCAGCGGCATGCACGGGGCCCGGCTGGAAACCGCGCCGATCCGCTATCCGTCGATCACCCGCACCATTCACCTTGCCCATTCGGCGGAACGGCCGCTGACGATTGCCGCCCGCACGGTGCGCGATATGACCTTGCGCAAGCTGGAAACGGTGACGGTCAATGGCCGCTGGCGGGATACGGCGCTGCCGAATTCGGTGTTGACGGAGTAAGGCCGCCGCCGTTGACCGGCCTGACCTGCCCATCGTGGATTTCCCACGCCGCATCGTTCAGGGGCAGAATGTCGGGGCGGTGGGTGATCAGCAGACAGGCGCAGCCGGACTGACGGATCATGGCCAGCAGGCCCGGCAGGCGGCCGGTTTCCAGCCCGCTGAGGGCCTCGTCGAGAATCAGCACCGCCGGACGGGTCAGCATCACCCGGGCCAGATGCAGCAGACGGACCTGTCCGGCGGGCAGGGTCTGGCTGCTGATGACCGCCTGCAATCCCATCGGCAGGGCCGCCACGGCCTCCGCCATGCCGACCGCCTCCAAAGCCTGCCAGCATTCCGCCTCTGTGGCGGCTCTGTTGCCGGAGACATGGGCGCGCACGGTGCCGACCGGCAGGCTGTCATCCTGTTCCAGCCAGCCGATCCGGGCCTGTAGGGCGGCCCGTGACGCTTCTGTCACCGGGATCCCGTTCAGGCGGATGGATCCCGACTCCGGGGTGAGAATTCCGGTCAGAAGCCGGGTCAGGGTGGTTTTTCCGCAACCGGAGGGACCGCACAGGGCTGTTACCGTGCCGGGGCGCAGAGTCAGCGTAAAGGCGGACGGCCCGATCAGGGGGGATGACGCGCCGGGCAGGGTATAGACCACACTGTCGGCGGTCAGGGTGACCGGGCTGTCGCTGAAAGGCGGCGGCGGCAGCGCCGTCGGAGGAGCCCCGTCTGTTCCCGGAAACAGGGGGGCCGGTCGGTGCAGGGCGGCCCCCAGTCCGCCCCCGTGAACGGACAGGGCAGACAGCAGTAGAAACACCGGCAGCAGGGCGGTTGCGGGCAGGTCCGGGGGAAGCCACAGGCCACAGGCCACAGCCAAACCGACCCCGACCGGACTTAGATCCATCAGGGACACCAGCAGGTCCGGCAGATGTCTGGCCCGGTCCAGCCGCTGTTGCTGCTGATGCCAGTGGTTCAGGGCCGCCCGGTCCACGCCCAGCAGGCGCAGGCCGGTCAGGGTCCGCACGGTGGCGGCCAGACTCCGCCGGATGCGGGTCCTTTGTTCAGACCGGATCAGAGTATGCCGCCATGCCCATAGCGCAGCCCCCAGCGTCAGGCCAGCCAAAGCGGCGAGACCCGGCGCAGCCGGAGTGCCATACACGCCAGTGAGTGCAAGCACCAGCAGCGGCGGAAGCGTCAGGATCGCCGGGACGCCGATGCGGGTATGGTCGTGGTAGTGCGGCAGGACTTCATCAAGGCGGTCGGCCTGCCCGCGTCGCAGGACGGTCAGGGGCAGAAACAGCAGCCAGCTCCACAGGGTGGCATGGGTGCGGATCTGGCTGCGGGCGGCCACACCGCGCAGCCAGACCGCCAGAGGAACCATCGCGGCGGCAGCGGCGGACAGCAGCAGAAGCGGCCCGGCTCCGGCGTCTGCTCCGGTCTGGATCAACAGGCCTGCCAGCAGGGCAGGCAGGCACAGCAGCAGCCCCCGCACCCCTGCCGACCGGAGCGGGGCGGTTGTTGACGGCGCTGTGTGATGCAGGCGGCAGACGCTCAGGGCTTCCGGGGCAGGCGGCGGGGAAACCCGTTCCGGGGCTGACAGAAAACGCCAGCGTCCCCCGCACTGAATCAGCAGGGGTTCTGCGGCATGGTCCAGACGGTCCTGCGGGCGCAGGCGGACCCGACGGGTAAGGACACTATTCTGGTGCAGGGTGGCCCGCAGCGGATCGCCGCTGACCGGCCCCGGATCCCCTTCCGGATCCCCCCCCGAATCACTGGCTGGGAGGGTGCCGCCAAGGGCCTGAACGGTCTGCCGGACCACCGTCAGGTCTTCTGCGGGCAGGGGGCGGTGTTCCGGTCGGGGGAAAACTGGGGGAGCATCCGGATCCGGGGGCGCTACAGTGGCCAGAGTGTCCTGCCCTGCTGTGTCAGACCATTCCGTAAGGCCGTCTGCGGTCAGAACCACAGCCCGGTCGCCCAACCGGAGGGAGGCGGGGCGCTGGGTCACGGTCAGCAGGGTGATGCCGTCCTGCCGTAAGGTGTGGCGGATCCGGGCTTCGAGATCCGGATCCAGACTGTCGAAGGCCTCATCAATCAGCAGCAGGGTGGGGGCGGTCAGCAGGGCGCGGGCCAGTGTCAGCCGCCGCCGCTGGCCACCGCTGAAGCAGGTGGCTCCGTCCGGGACCGGCATCGACAGGCCGCCACGCGGTAACACAAAATCCCACGCCTCCGCCCGGCGCAGCACCTGTCTCAGGGCTTCATCATCGCCGGGGATTGCACCGGACAGGGTCAGGCAGTCGCGCAGGGATCCGGCAGGAAAGGTTTCCTCCTCCGACAGCAGGGCCAGCCGGTCCGGTGCAATCCGGCTGCCGGACCATGGCTGGTCCAGACCGGCGATCAGGCGGAGCAGTGTGCTTTTTCCGGCACCGGAGGGGCCGGTCAGACTGACCTGTTCCCCGGCGGTCAGGGTCAGGGACAGACCGGCCAGAAGCGGCGGGTGCTGGGGGCGATAACCGAAGGACAGGTCATCGATGGCAAGGGGCGGGGCCTCTGTCCCCGGGACAGAGCGGAGCGGGCTGGAGAGGGCGGCTGGCGGCGGTCCGGTCAGCAGGTCGACCAGTGTCGAGGCGGTCCGCTGCAAGGCCACCAGATCGGGCAGGACCTCCGCCAGACGCCACAGAAGGGTCTGGGTCAGCAGGATCAGTCCGGTCTCGACGGGGGACAGCAGGCTGGAAACCCCAAGAACAGCGGTCAGCGCCATTGCCAGCAGGCACCCGGCGGTGATCCGGAGCAGAGACAGACCGGCCCGGTGGCTGTCGGTCAGGCTTTGGGCGGCAGATCCGGTCAGGGAGGCCCACAGAGCGGCTCTTTGCCCGGAAAAAGCCCAGCCGGTATCCCGGGTCAGGGCCAGACCGTCGAGCCCCGACAGGCGGGGCGGCTGGGGGTCGGTCTTCCGCCACCGGGCGGTGCGGTGCTGGCTGGCCACCACAACCGGGGCGGCAGCCAGCAGAATCAGGGCGGTGGCCAGACCGGCTGTGGTCAGGGAACCACCCCGGCAGACAGCGGACAGACAGGCGGGAATCAGGAGCAGGTCAAGCCCGCGCCCCCCGGTTCTCCCGCCCAGACACTCCGCTGGAAAGATCAGGGCATTCATCTGCGCGAACAGCCGGTCCGGCCCGCGCATGCTGAAATACCGGCCCGGCTGCCGACACAGCGTGGCGATGGCGGCGTCCCGCAGGGCGGCGGTGGTTGCCGGGGCGGCCCGGGCCAGCAGCAGGGTCCGGGCGCACAGGCAGACCAGACACAGGCCAAGGACCCAGAAAGTGGGGACGGCAGCGGTTCCGGCTGTCGCGATCAGCCCGGCCGGCAGCAGGGTCAGCAGAACCGCTGCGCCGATGGCAGCGGTCAGGCGATGCCGGACCGTCGGGGGCAGGGCCTGCCACAGCGGTCCCCAGTTCCGCCGGATCCGTTGCCCGGCCCGGCGGAGGATGCCGGAATGGGGGATGCTCCGGCGGCGCGGCGGGGCGGCCCCTGCCGCCGGGCGCAGGACGATAACAATGCCGGTGAAGCGCTCGGAGAACTCCGACAGGGGCAGCACCGCCGGTCCGCTGGCCGGATCGTTGACCCGGATCCCGGCCGGACTGACCGTCTCAACCACCACCATGTGGTTGAAGTCGGTCTGGACGATCAGGGGAAATCCCAGCGCCGCCAGTCCGTCAATATCCCGGCTGTAGGCCTTGGCCTCCAGCCCGTGCTGACGGGCCAGCCGCAGCAGGTCCACCGCCGTGGTGCCGTCCTGACACAGTCCGCTCTGGTGCCGCAGGGTTTCCAGCGGCACCGGGGTGCCGTAGTGGTCGAGCAGGATCGCCAGCGCCGTCAGGGCGCATTCGGTCAGTTCATTCTGGAGGTGGACCGGGGTACGGATCAGGAGCCGACCCCCAGCATTTTCAGCATCCGGTTGAAGCGGTCCCCGGCGAGGGAAACGGTATCGAGAACCGACTCATCCAGTTCATCGGCGGCAAGGCCCTGATCGGCATCATCATCCTGCGCCGTGCCGTAGCCAAGGCGGGTGACGGTGGCGCGCAGGCGGTCGGACAGAAAGCAGGCAATGGCGCGGTAGAAGCGCATGCCGAATCCCATATCCTCGGCAATCCGCCGTTCAATCGCCGCCTTGTCCAGTTCCAGCACCACGCAGTGTTCCAGCGACAGCACCGAGGCGGCAGGCGGGGCCTTGTCGACAAACGACATTTCACCGACGATTTCACCGCTGCCGAGACGGGCCACCCGGCCGATGCCGTTGACCTGCACCTCCATATGGCCGTCCAGCAGGATGAACATGGCCGAGACCGGCTGACCCTGCCGGATCAGGGTTTCCCCGGCCGGAACTTCCCGCCGCCGCCCGTTGCGGGCCAGCCATTCGGCGTCCTGATCGGTCAGCTGGCCGAGAATATAAAGAACCTTGCGCATGGGTGATCCTGTCGGCTGAGAGAGGCGTTACAGAAGCTGGCGGCGGGCCAGGGCGGCAAAAGCCCCGTCTTTGGCCATCAGGGTGTCATAGGGGCCGTCTTCCACCAGCCGTCCGCCGTCCAGCACCAGAATGCGGTCAGCGTGGCGGATCGTGCTGAGGCGGTGGGCCACCACAATCCGGGTGGCGGTCAGGCGGGACAGGGTCTCGGAGACGATTGCCTGTGTCAGGTTGTCCAGCGCGCTGGTGGCTTCGTCCAGCAGCAGCAGGGCCGGGCGCCGCACCAGCGCCCGGGCGATCAGCAGGCGCTGGCGCTGGCCGCCGGACAGGCTGGCCCCGCCATCGGGCAGAACGGTGTGCATCCCCATCGGCATGGCGGTGATGTCGGCATCCAGACCGGCCATCCGCGCGGCATCCCAGGCTTCATCCTGCCCGAGGCCGGAGGTGCCGACGATGTTGTCCATCACGCTGCCGCTCATCACCCGGCCATGTTGCAGCACCACGCCCATCTGGCGGCGCAGGATATCGACATCCAGCGTCTCCAGCGGCTGGCCGTCAAAGCGCAGGTCCCCTTCTGACGGTGTTTCAAAGCCGGTCAGCAGGCGCAGCAGGGTGGATTTTCCGCTGCCGGAGGTGCCGACAATCGCCACGAACTGCCCGGCCTCGATCCGGAAGGACAGGCGGTCCAGCACCAGCGGGTCTCCGGGGCCGTAGCGGAAGGACAGCCCGGAGGCCTCAATCGCACCCTTCAGCGTGCCGGGGTCGCGGCGCTGGCCGGTGGATTCCGGCACCGCGTCAATGATCGGCCGGGCGCGCTGAAGATAGGGGATCGCCCCCAAGGCTCCGGTGATCGCCAGCACCCCGGAGGTCATCGCCCCGATGAACTGCCCAAAGGCGGTGTTGAAGGCGATGAAATCGGCGGTGGTCATCACCGGGGCGGTCTTGGCTGGGTCGGTGGCGGCGGCCGTGGCCTGCGCCGTCAGGGCATCCTTCAGGAACCACGCGGCGCAGGCAAAGATCACCAGCGAACACAGCAGCGGGAAGGCCGACAGGAAGATCTCGGTGACATTGGCCCAGCGTTGCGAGGCCACCAGATGCTGCTGCTGGCGGGCGTAGGCGCTGGCCCATGCCCCCAGTCCCCGCCGTTCGGCGGCAGAAACCCGCAGCTTGGCGATTCCGTTGAGCAGCTGGAGCACCAGCCCCTGCACCCGCCCGGCCTGTGTCAGTTTCAACGCCTCATGCCGCACCTGCCGCGAGGAGGTGAAGGCCGTCAGCAGGGATCCGGTCAGCACCAGCGCCAGAGCCACCAAAGCCAGTTTGACGTTATAGAAAAACAGCAGCCCCAGACTGGGCAACGCCACCAGCATGCCGACCATGCCGCCGAGAACGGCGGAGGACAGCAGCGACCGGGCATGATGAACGCTGAGGGCGCGGTCAGTAAGGTCGCCGATGGTATAGGCCTTGAAAAAGCCCACCGGCAGGCGCAGCAGCCGGTCAAACAGCGCGGACTGGGTGCGCCAGTCGGCCCGGCCTTCCATCCGTACCAGCAGCAGGGCGCGGGCGGCCTCGAAGGCTCCGGCCCCCAGTGCCATCAGGATCAGGGCCAGCGCGATCTGCCACAGGTCATTCAGGGCGGCGGCGGGGATGATGTGTTCAAACAGCCAGCCGGAGGCCACCGGCACCGTTGACGACAGCAGGGCCCCGGCGGCGGCGATCAGGATCATGGTGCGGCGGTCGGGGCCGCCGTCGGCAAAGGCAAAGCGGACCACTTCCGCCCAGGAGGCCAGCCGCATCGGCAGGCGCGGATAGACCAGCGCCGCCTCCGCCGACAGGGTTTCCGCGATGTCGGCCGTCACCGGCTGCGGGGCCACAGCCGCCGGATCATGCAGCAGGTAGCGTCCGGCCCCGTCGGGGATCAGGGCAATGGTCCGGTCCTCGCAGCGGCCCAGCATCGGGCCATAGGCCGTCCGCCACCACTCCCCGCGCAGCTGTACCGGCCGCAGGCGCAGCCCGGCCTGTTTCAGGCGGTCGGGTGCGGGCAGGCCGCGCTGTCCCGGGCGGGGCGGCGGCACCGGAACCTGCAAGGCATGCAGGACAAGGGCATAGAGGGTGCCGTCGGGGTCGGCCCCGGCTTCGCTGAGGGATGGCGGCGGGGCCGGGCGGGCGGCGATGGCGGCGGCAATGGCCCGGAAGCCATCGGCCATTCCGCTGTCGGCGGCGCTGCGGCGGCCTTCTTCGCGTTCGGTGGCGCGGCTGTCGCGGCGGTCCAGCCGATCCTGAAGCGTTGCCGCCAGCACCGCGGGGAAGGCCGGATCCTGTGGTGCCGTGCCGGGCGTCAGGGCCGCCAGATGGTCCAGCCAGTCGTTCAGCGTGTCTGCCGGCGGGAGGGTGTCCAGCGGATGCAGCACGGTTTCAAGGGCCGGAACCGCGATCACCGCCGGACCGCTGTCGGGGAACGGCAGCAGGCAGTCTCCGGCCCCGACCGAAAACAGGTGCAGGCGCCGTCCGCTGGCGGAGACCGCGAACAGATCAACGCGTCCGTGCGCCACCTGCCAGCCGGATGCAGTGGCTCCGGTCAGGATAAAATCGCGGGGAAGGGACTCGGGTGTCATCACATTGTCCCCACCAGCCGGGCGTAATCACCGTTGCGGGCCATCAGCTCCTCGTGGCGGCCCCGCTCCATAATCTCTCCGTGTTGCAGCACAATGATCTCGTCGCAGTCGCGGATGGTGCTGAGGCGGTGGGCGACGATCAGGCAGGTGCAGCCCCGCCGCCGCAGATTATCATCGACCGCCTTCTCGGTGGCCGGATCAAGGGCGGAGGTCGCTTCGTCCAGCACCAGCAGGGCCGGGTCGGTGGACAGGGCGCGGGCCAGTTCAATCCGCTGCCGCTGCCCGCCGCTGAAGTTGCTGCCGCCTTCGCTGATCCGGCAGTCATCCAGTCCGCCCCGGTCCTGCACTTCGGTCAGGATTTCGGCATCGGCCAGCGCCTGCACCAGATCGGCATCATCAGCGTGGGGATTCCACAGGGTCAGGTTCTCCCGCACGCTGCCTTCAAACAGAAAGATATCCTGATCGACATAACCAAGGGTGGCGGCGGTGCGGTCCGGGGGCAGAGTGGTCAGGGGGTGCCCGTCCAGCAGGATTTCACCACTCCACGGCTGCAACAGGCCCCCGGCGAGGCGGCCAAGAGTGCTTTTGCCGCTGCCCGAGCCGCCGACCAGCGCCACCCGCTGACCGGGCCGCACGGTCAGGCTGATCCCCTCCAGCAACGGCGGATCGAGCGGGCTGTAACCGAAGGTGACAGAGCGGAATTCAAGGCTGCCCACCGGCGGCGGTGTCTGCGGATCCATGGCGGGAAGCGGCGGTGGCAGCGGATAGCGGAAGGCATCCTGAAGGCGGTTGAGGTCGGCCCGCGCCGCCTGAAGGTTGCCGCCAAGCTGCATCAGTTTCGCCACCGGGGCGGAAAAGCTCGACATCAGGGTCTGGAAGGCGACCAGTCCGCCGAGGGTCAGGTCGCCGGTCATCACCCGGTATCCGCCGATGCCAAGGATCAGCGCCGTGGTCAGGCCCGACAGCACCGACGGCAGAACCCCCAGCAGGGCCGAGGACAGGCCGAAGGTCTGGGCGGTGGTGAGGGCGTTGGCCTGATAGCCGGACCAGCGGGCGAAGGATTCCTGCTCCAGTCCGTTAACCTTGATCGTCTCGATGGCGCTGAGGGTGCCGACGGTGGCGGCGGCCAGCTTGCCCTGAGCCATCGCCATCGCCCCCGACTGTTCTTCCCGCTTGCGGTTGATCCGCCGCAGGGCCAGCACGTTGACGGAGGCCAGACCGATGCCGATCGCCGCCAGCAGCGGGTCATACAGTGCCATCACCACCGCAAAAAACAGCAGGGAGACGGCGTTGAAGGCATTGGTTGCCAGTTCCCCCGAGACCAGCCGGGCAATATGGTCCCCGGCGGCGACACGCCCGGCCAGATCCCCCGGCTGCCGTTGCAGGAAGAACGCCATCGGCAGGGCCAGCAGGCGGTGCAGGTAGTTGGTGGCAATGCCGGAGGCCAGCCGGGCTTCCAGCTTCAGCAGGGTGGTCTGCTGCACGGTGGTCAGCACCAGCCGCACCAGTGCGGTCAGGGCCATGCCCAGACACAGGGGCCGCAGCCAGTCTTCCATCTGGGCGACCAGCACGCTGTCGATGAAGACCTTGGAGAAGGTCGGCAGCAGGATGCCCGGCACCACCAGCAGCAGGCTGGCGACGACCGCCATCGCCATCGCCGAGCCGGAGCCACGCAGAGTCTGGATCAGCACCGGCAGCAGCGACGGGCGGCTGCCCTTACGGGAAAACTCATCGGTCGGGGAGAAGGTCAGGACCACGCCGGTGAAAGCTTCCTCCACCTCGGCGGTGCTGACGCGGGTCGGCCCCTTGGCCGGGTCATTCAGGTAATGGGTGTTGCCCTTCCGGCCTTCGTAGACCAGAAAGTGATTGAAGTTCCAGTGGATGATTGCCGGAAGCGGCAGCTCGTCAAGCTGGGGGACTTCCTTGCGGAACCCCTTGGCGGCCAGACCATGGCGGCGGGCGGCCTTGAGGACGTTGGACGCCTTGCTGCCATCGCGGGAGACGCCGCATTCCTCGCGCAGCTTTTCCAGCGGCACCCACGCCCCGTAATGGGCCAGCACCATCGCCAGCGAGGCGGCACCGCATTCCACCATCTCCATCTGGAGGATCGACGGAGTCCGGACCCGGCGCGGCCGCGCGGGCCACCGCAGGCGGTCTGTCAGGGCCTTGAGACGGGATGCCAGCCGGGACACCAGACCTGACCGGAAAAGCTGGGCGACGGGCATCACGGCATGGTACCGGTCAGTTTGCGCAGGGCAGGCAGCAGCAGATCAATCGGGCGGCGGCGTTCCACCGTCACATCGGCCTTCACCGTGGTGCCGGAGGTCAGCACCATGTCCGGCCCGCGCCCGGAGGTCCAGCGGTAACCGCTGGGGCTGGCGGTGTCGGCATTCAGATCGACCTCCACCGCGTAGGGAGCGCCTTTTTTCGCCAGCAGCTCCACCAGCCCCGGATTGGGCAGAATGGCGGCCATGCCGGTGGTGGTGACGGGGAATTCCGACACATCGCGCACGCTGGCGGTCAGGCTGCCCCATTCCTCTTTCTTCACGGTGTCAGGGGTAATCCGCACCATCATGCCGGGGTGGATCTTCTTGCCGTCCTCGGTGCCGACGAACACCACGGTTTTCAGGCGGGTGCTGCCGCTTTCGATGGTCAGCACCGGCTCCCCGACGCCGATGATCGTCCCGGTGGAGCGCTTGACCTCGATCACCCGTCCGGTGGCCGGGGCGGTGACGACCGACTGTTCGTCAAGGCGGGCGGTCAGTTCCCGCTTCTGGCGGGCGGCATCGTTGATGCGGGCGTCCAGCTCGGTCAGCTCGCTCTCCTGCCGCAGTTTGGTCTCAAGCGCCTCGGCATCCAGCCGCAGCAGGTCGGAGCGGGCGCTGGCGGCTTCCCGCTGGGCCTTGGACAGTTCTGTCCGGGTTTCCTGCACCCGCTGGCGGGTGGAAATCCCCTGTGCCGCCATCTGCTCCAGCTGGGTCAGCAGCGACTGAAGGTAGCTGGCGTGCTGGTTGGCGGCATCCAGTGTCTGGGTCAGGGCCTGACGGCGTTGGTCAAGGTTACGCTGCTTGATCGCCTGTTCGCGGGCGAAGCCATCCTTCTTGCGGGCCAGTTCGGCCTGACGTTCGGCGATCAGGTCATCCAGATTGCGGATCTGCTGCACAAGGTTGCCCTGACTGATCCGGGCGATCACCTGTCCTTCGGTCACGCTGTCGCCGACGCCGGGCAGGATGGCGGCCAGCGTGCCCCCGGCCGGGGCCATGGCATCACTCAGGCGGCCTTTTTCTGACAGCAGGATCCCCTGTCCCTTCACCGTGGTCGGCAGGGTACCGAGAAAGCCCCACAGGATGGTGGCCGCGGTCAGCACCCCGACCGTGCTCAGGGCAATCCAGCCGCGCGGGTCGGTCAGGGTCACCAGCTTGTCAAGCTGTTCGGGGGAGGCCAGCCGGTCCAGTGCGGCCTGCCGGAAAACCTGACGTGTCATTGTGGCCTCAGGGTAAAGATCAGGGATATCGGGTGGGCAGAAAGCAGGGCAGGAAACCAGAGCGGCAACGCTGCGGGCAAACCGGGGGCGGGTCAAACCGGCGCTGGGTTTTTTCAATCACGGTTGATTGCCCTGACCGGGGAGTCCCCCGCCGGGAGTGCCGGGCGGTGCGCCCGCCTTCCGGTCTGACGGAAAGAGCGTGGATTATCAAGTCTCAATCCTGACAACGCCAACGGCGAACTGGTTTTCAGGCCGGGCTTCTGGTAAGCAACCCTTTGGTGAGTCCGTTCTCCGGCCTGCTTTCCGGGCCGGTTTTCCTGCCCGCTGCCGGTTTTTCTCCGAATTGAAAGAGCGCCATGGCCACCCGTCTGCGTCTTTGCCGTCTGCCAGCCCACCAATATGCCGCCACCGATGCGGCGGGCCAGCCGCTGAGTCTTGGGTATCCGGCGGTGCGCTCCCTGCTGGGGCGGCTGCTGCCTGATGTCACCGTCGCCCTGTTCGCCGAGCCGGTGCCGACGGCAGACGGGCAGTCGGTTGACTGGTGTTCGTCGCTGCCGGGGCAGCCGGTGCTGCTGTCCTCCCTCAGTCCGGCGGAACAGGCCCCGGTGTTGATCCGCCTGCGGGAACGGCTGGAACAGGTGCAGCTGATCGCCACCCGTCTGGGTCAGAGCGGCGACACCGCCAATGCTGACCGGGTGACGCGGATGGCGGTCGAACCGGCGACGGAACAGATTTACGTGCAGAACGGCGAGCCGGTGATCGTCGGCTGGGGCTGTCATGGGGCCCTGCCTGCCGCTGCTGCCGTTCCTGCCGCTGCTGCCGTTCCTGCCGCTGCCCCGGTTGCTGCGGCTGCGGCTGCGGCTCCGGCTGCCGCAGCGGTGGCGGAGACGGCGGCCCGTCGCCCGTGGGGACGCTGGCTGCTGTGGTTGCTGCCATTGCTTCTTCTGCTGGCGGCTCTTCTTTATTTCCTGCGGTCCTGTCAGGAGCAGCCGCCGCTGCCGGAGCCGAAGAAAGACGATCCGCCGAAGCAGGAAGAGCCGAAAAAGCCGGAAGATCTGTCTGACCTGAAGGAAAAGATCCGGAAGGCGGAAGAGGACCTCCAGAAGCGGCTGGATGCCTGTCCGGCCCCCGAGGTGTTGCCGAAAGAGCTGCCGAAGGAACCCGATCCGTTTCCGCCGGTGAAGGAGGAACCGAAGAAACCGGAACCCCCGAAGCCGGAGCCCCCAAAACAGGACCCTCCGAAGCCGGAAAAGAAGCCGGTGCCAACCAAGCCGGAACCGCCGAAGCAGGAGGCTCCCAAGCCGGAACCGGCAAAACAGGATCCTCCGAAGCAGCAGGCGCAGGCCTGCCCGCCGAAGCCGAAGGCGTGGGAAAAGCCGGAAGTGGCGATCCTGCTGGATGCATCTGGCAGCATGGGGCTGCCCGCCACCCTGAGCAATGCCGATGCCCGGGCGCTGGCCAAGCGGGCGGCGATGGGGGATCCGACGGCCCGGGCCCGCCTGACCGGCGGTAAGGGCAGCCGTCTGGAGGTGGCCAAGGACTCGGTCGGGGATCTGACCCGGACCATTCCGCCGGAAGTGGATCTCGGCCTGCTGGTGTTTGGCCGCTGCGAAGGCACTGATAACTACAAGTTCTTCAGCAACGCCGAGCGTCCGCAGATGGTGGCGCAGGTGCAGAAGATCCAGACGCAGGAAGGCACCCCGCTGGCACGCGGTCTGGAACGCGCCGGAAACATGATCGATGGCGTGACGGTGCCGGGAACCATTGTGGTGGTCAGCGATGGCGAAGACAGCTGTGGCGGTGATCCCTGCGCGGTGGCACGGGCCCTGAAGCAGAAGAAGCCGAACCTGAAGATCAACGTGATCTCCGTTGATGGATCAGGGACCGGGAAGTGTATGGCTGAAATCAGCGGTGGACGTGTGCTGATGCCGCGTGAGGGTGAGAACTGGGACGATCTGATGCTGCGGGCCACCGATCAGGCTCCGCGTCCGCCGGGATGCCCGTAAGGCACCGGATGTCCCGGATAATCTGTAATACACTGTGGAAGCAGGGGAGTTGATGCGCATGTCGGGTCGTCCAACTGTTGCCGGACCGCTGCTGCGGACCGGAATGTTGCGGGATTTCAATGCGCTGGGCAGCGTTGGCAGCCCGGTCTTTGCCTCGGCGCCGCAGTTGCGGGCGACGATCCGCCGTCAGTTGGGCGAGGATGTCGCCGCGTTGATGGCGATCCCGCAGATCAATGAGCGCGGCGACACCATCGACTGGTACGCCGAGAAGGGCGCGATGGTGGTGCCATGGTCTTCGGCCTCGTTCGAGGAAAAGCAGGAGGCCCTGCCGCTGTTGCAGGCGGCGCGGGACAAATTGCAGGCACGGGCGGCGCAGCTGGCAGAAAATCTGTCGAAGGTGACGGCCCCGAGCAAGGATCAGGAAGTCTTCATCCGCCTGCTGCCGTTCGGGCTCCAGATTCCCGATGACAGCCATATCTATCTGGTCGATGGCGCGCCGGTGGTGACCTTCTGGGGCTTCACCCATATCAATGCCGCGTCGACGGCGGATACCATCCGGGATCTGGTGCTGACCCGTCCGGTGGCTCCGCCACCCCCGCCGCCGCCCGCTGCCGTGGTTCCGCCGCCGGTGGTGGAGGAACCGCGCCGCCCGTGGTGGCGCTGGCTGCTGTGGCTGCTGCCGCTTCTCCTGCTGTTGCTTCTGCTGCTGTTCCTGCTGCGCGGTTGTGCGACACCGGTGGTGCTGGATCTGCCGGGCATCGGTCCGGTGACCCTCGGGCCGGAGCCGGAGAAAAAGCCGGAGCTGCCGGTGGATCCGAAAAAGGTGGTGCCCGGTATGGTCCTGCCGGGGGCCGTTCCGGGGACCGTGATCCCCGGGGTGGGGGTTGTCGGCCCGGACGGGACGGTGCAGGCTGACCCGAAGGTGACGGCCCCGGAGCTGATGCCGGAGGCCAAAAAGCCGGATGCGGTGCTGCCGCCCGTGAAGCCGGAGCCGAAGCCCGAGGCCAAGCCTGACCCCAAGCCCGAGGTGAAACCGGAGCAGAAACCGGTGGAGCCGAAGAAACCCGAGGTGCCGCCGCAGGCGGAGCAGAAGCCGGTTGACCCCAAAAAACCGGGGCAGGAGCCGCTGAAGCCGCTGGTTTTGCCGCCGGATGCCGGGACCAATGGCAATATGGACTTCCTGAACGGCAAGTGGCGGTCGCGCACCGGGCTGGTCGACAGTGCCACCGGCCTGCCGGTGGAAATGGAATACACCTTTGAAAACGGCAAGGGTACGGCGGCAGTGACCCGCCATGACGGTACGGTCTGCAAGGCTCCGGCGCAGGCGTCGATGCAGGGCAAGCAGATGCAGATCGACCTTCAGGATGCGGTCTGTCCGGATGGCGGCGGCTTTGGCAAGGCCAAGGTCGACTGTGTGCCGGGGGCTGACGGGCGGGCGTCCTGCAAGGGCACCAATGCCGATGGCACCAAGTTTGATGTTGTGATTGGTCAGTGAGGAACCGGGGATGCTGGCAGAAGTAATCCGCTTCGAGGAAGACGCCACCCTGATCATGCGCACCGGGGTCCAGTTCATGGATTTTGGCCTGACGCTTGATCTGAAGAAGGAGGTGCCGGGCCAGTTCGCGCGGATCGAAGGCAGCCCGGCGCTGGTGCGGCTGGAGGATGATCCGGTGCGCGGCGGCACGGTCCATCCGGCGACCCGGGTGCTGACCACCCCGGTGGAAGCCCTGGAAACCGGGGTTGCCGATACCCTGAAGCTGTTGTCGGATGTGTGGCTGCCGGTGCCGTTCCTGCTGCGGCAGGGCGGCAGCTTCGTGCGGGGCCCGGCCAACTGGGCGCGGGCGCGGATTGTGGCCCTGCCGCCGGGCGAGGACCGTGATGGCTACACCCACCGCGTGGTGTTGGCCTTCGACACCACGGTCTATGATACCGAGGTGTCCGGTGCGGCCTATCTGACCCCCAGCCTGAAGGATGTCGAGTCCGGGGCCCGTTTTGAACTGGCGTGGCGGGGGCAGGATGCGGCGTGGTTCTGCGAACAGAAGTGGGTGACCGACTGGCTGCGCCAGCAGGTCAGCGAGGCCGAGACCCGGTCGCGGCTGGATGTGGATGACATTGCCGAGAATGCCCGCCAGCACCGGTATTTTGCCCACTACCTGAATATCCTGTGGCTGCTGGGCGAAAAGGCGGCCCCGCCGCGCATCCGCCTGCTGTCCAACCGCCCGGATGATATTCACCGGCCGATCCCGGTCGATATGGTGCTGGATGTCGGCAACTCGCGCACCTTTGGCATCCTGATCGAGGACCACCCGCAGCAGGGCGACGGCCTGAAAACCCGTTACGAGCTGGAACTGCGCGACCTGACCCGCCCGCACTGCGTGCATAAGGAACCGTTTGAGAGCCGTCTGGAATTCGCTGAGGCCACCTTCGGCAAGGTAGAACAGTCAGTCCAGTCCGGACGGGCCGATGCCTTTGTGTGGCCGACCATTGCCCGTGTCGGCCCGGAAGCGGCCCGGCTGGCAGCCCGCCGCCGGGGAACGGAAGGCTCCACCGGCCTGTCCAGCCCGAAGCGGTACCTGTGGGACGAGGCCCCCTATCAGCCGGGCTGGCGCTTCAACATCGCCTTCAACAAGGCGGAGAGTGAACCGCTGGCCACCGCCACCCCGTTCGGTGACCTGATCAATGATGAGGGCGTGGCCCTGCACACCCTGCCGCCGGAAGAGCAGTTGCAGGTGTTTGTGCCCCATTACAGCCGCAGCTCGCTGATGACCTTCATGCTGGCGGAAGTGTTGGTGCAGGCCCTGTGCCAGATCAACAGCCCCGGCCAGCGTATGAAGATGAGCCATGCCAACCTGCCGCGCCAGCTGCGGACGGTGATCCTGACCGTGCCGCCGTCGATGCCGACCACCGAACGGCAGATTTTCGAGGAACGGCTGCGGCAGGCGGTCGGGCTGGTGTGGAAGGCGCTGGGCTGGCACCCGGATGTCTGCCCGCTGGAAACGCAGGAAGACCGCGACAAGGCATGGCCGCGTCTGCCGGGGGTGCGCATCCAGTGGGATGAGGCGACCTGTGCGCAGGTGGTGTACCTGTATTCCGAATGCGCCAACAATTTCGGCGGCCGTCCGGAAGATTTCTTCAAGGTGCTGCGGCGTCCGCGCGGCGGGGCGACGGCGGATGACCGCCGGGTGCGGGTGGCGTCGATCGACATCGGCGGCGGCACCACCGATCTGGTGATCAACGACTACACGCTGGATAACGGCAGCGGCGGGAACGTCTACATTCTGCCGGAACAGGTGTTCCGCGACGGTTTCAAAGTGGCCGGGGACGATATCGTCCACGATACCATTCAGAAGCTGATCGTCCCGGCGCTGGAACAGGCGCTGACGGCCTTTGGGGTCGCCGATCCGGCGTCGCTGCTGTCGCGCCTGATCGGGGCGGAAGCGGGGATTGTGCAGGATATGGTGCTGCGCCAGCAGCTGGCGTTGCAGGTACTGTATCCCGCCGGTCTGGCCCTGCTGAAGGAATACGAACAGTTCCAGCCGCGTCAGGGGGCGGAGCCGCGCACCGAGACCCTGCGCAGCCTGCTGGCCGGGCGTGATCAGCCATCGCCGGAGGTGCTGGAGTACTTCGCCGCCGGGGTCCGGCGGGTGATCGGCCCGGGGCGGGAACCGTTTGACCTGCTGACCGTGCCGGTCAGTGTCGATATGAACCGCCTGCACCGGCTGTTCATCACCGACCAGATGGAGATCGTGAAGCCGATCAAGGCCCTGTGCGAAATCGCCTATCTGTATGACTGTGACGTGCTGCTGATTTCCGGCCGGCCGTCTCGGCTGCCGGGGGTGGAATCGCTGTTCCGGGGCCTGCTGGCCCTGCCGCCGGAGCGGGTGGTGCCGCTGCACAACTACCGCACCGGGGTGTGGTACCCGTTCCACCACAACGGCCACATCGCCGACCCCAAGACCACGGCGGCGGTCGGGGCGATGCTGTGTGTGCTGGGGCAGGGGCGGATTCCCAATTTCTTCTTCCGCGCCAATACCTTCAAACTCTATTCCACGGTCCGCTATATCGGGCTGATGGACCATGCCCAGACCATTAAGACCGAGGATGTCTATTACGCCGACCTCACTCTGGACAATCCGGACACCCCGTTCCCGGAAGAGACGGTGTTTGAGGTGCGCGGCCGGATGAATCTTGGCTTCCGGCAACTGTCGTCGCCGCGCTGGGGGGCCAGTCCGCTGTATCTGATCGAGTTCAACACCGGCAACCAGAAGGCCCGGGCCACCCTGTACGGCGATAAACCGGCGCAGGAGGAAGATGGCGACGGCCCGATGGTGCTGGAAGTATCCCTGCGGCGGGTGATCAAGAAGGGGATCGACCGCCTTGAAATCAAACAGATCAGCAGCCGGGGCGGGTCCACCATGGCCCGCGATACCCTGACCCTGCGCCTGTGCACGCTGCTGACCCGTGGGGTCGGTGAAACCAGCCACTGGCTGGACAGCGGCACCATTGTGCGTTGACGGGGGGAGGACGAGAGAATGACAGGATCAGTTTCTGCCGATGCGCTGGTGGGCCGCTGTGCCGCCATTGTCGATGGCACCGGGCAGGGTGTGGACTGGGTCAGTGCCACCAAGGCGGACAGCCCGCGTCTGGACCGCGATGCCGCCGGTCTGATTGAACGGCTGCGCCGGGGCAAGGTGCTGGCGCGGCGGTTGCAGGGGGCGGCGGCCCGGCCGATGGCGGTCGGGTTCTTCGGCCTGTCGCAGGCGGGGAAGTCCTACCTGATTTCGGTGCTGGCGCGCTCGGCCAACGGCGCGCTGGAAACGGTGATGGACGGTCACCGCCTCAACTTCATCTCCCACATCAACCCGCCGGGCGGCGGCAAGGAAGCCACCGGCATCGTCACCCGCTTTACCCGCCAGACCCGCAGCAGCGTCAGCGGGTTTCCGGTGCGGCTGGATCTGTTGAGTGAACCGGATCTGCTGAAGATCATCGGCAATTCCTTCTTCATGGATTTCGATCACCAGAAGGCGGCGCTGGCCCCGAAGGCGGACGAAATGCAGGCGGTGCTGGCCGATCTGGCCCGCCGGGTGCTGCCCGCCCCGACCCCGGGGATGGCGCCGGAGGATGTGGTCGATGTGATGGACTACTTCCTGCGGCGGTTCCCGATTCCGATGCAGGCCTATCAGGCGACGTTCTGGCCGAAGGCGATGGATCTGGCCCCGCGCCTGTCCCCGCAGGACCGGGCCACGCTGTTCGGCCTGCTGTGGGGCGGCATCCCGGAACTGACGGCGGCCTATCTGCGTCTGCGCGACGGGTTGCAGCGGGTGGGGCATGCCGCCACCGTTCTGGCGGAGCTGGGGGCGCTGGTGCGCCCGGATGGTGGCGGGCTGTCGCAGGCCGACAGCATCATGAACGTGGATATGCTGTCCCGGCTGGGGCGGGATGATGGTGATCAGGTCTCGCTGGTGCCGCTGACCGGCCCCGATGGTGGAGCGGGGGGGCCGGTGACGCTGGCCCGTTCCCTGCTGGCGGCGCTGTCGCGGGAAATGACCTTTGAGCTGGCGGAGCCGCCGATGGCGCCGATGCTCGATCAGGTCGATCTGCTCGATTTTCCCGGCTACCGGGGCCGCCTGAAGGTGACCAGCCTGCGGGAAGTGGCGGAAAAGCTGGAAGGCCGGGATCCGGTCGCCGAGCTGATCCTGCGCGGCAAGGTGGCCTATCTGTTTGAGCGCTACACCGACGATCAGGAAATGAACGTTCTGGTGATGTGCACCCCCTGCCATAAGCAGTCCGACGTCAACGACCTTGGCCCGGCGCTGGAAAGCTGGATCAACTCCACGCAGGGGGCGACGCCGGAAGAGCGTGCCCGCCGTCTGCCGGGGCTGGTGTGGGCGATCACCATGTTTGACGTCCGTCTGGCCCCGCGCCCGGATGAGACGCTGGACCTGATCCGCTCCGGCTGGCATGGCATGATGCGCCTGACCCTGCGGGAGAAGTTTGAGCAGTTCGACTGGCTGGATAAGTGGGCACCGGGGCAGTCGTTCAACAACCTGTTTCTGGTCCGCAAGCCGGGCATGGCCGCCGGGGTGATCGGCACCGATGCCCATGGCCGGGAAGTGGAGATCGTTGCCAATCAGCAGGCCCGCATGGGGCAGATGCGGGAAACCTTTGTCGGGGATGACAGCGTCAACCGCCATTTCTCCGATGCCGGGGAGGCATGGGACGCGATGATGGCGCTGGACGACGGCGGCATGGGGCGTCTGACCGGTTATCTCCAGCAGGTGGCACGGCGTGAACTGAAGCTGGAGCGGATCAACGAACAGGTCACCCATCTTCAGGCCAGCCTGACCGAATCCGCCCTTGGCAGCTATTACCGGGCCGACGGGGCCGATGCGGTGGCCCAGAAGCAGCAGGTGGCCCAGACGGTGACGGCGGCGCTGGCGGCCCGCGCCGCTCTGTTTGCCGAACTGCTGACGGCCCTGCATCTGCCGTCCCGGACCATCCGCGACCTGTATGGCAAGGCAGAGGCTGACGCGGATGTGCCGCCGCCCCCGGCCTCCGGTAAGGCCGCGGTGGAGGCCCCGGCCCCGTTTGGCGGGGGCAGTTTCCTGTCGCTGGATCTGTCCGGGTTCGGGGCTGAGGCGGTGCTGTCGCCGCCGCCGCAGGAGGTTTCGGCGGCGGGCAACCGGGCGTCGCGGTTCGCGCAGGCGGTGATGTCCGGCTGGCTGCGGCATCTGCGGTCGATGCCGGAAGATCCGGCTCTGCACCGCTTCCTTGGGCTTGATGAGGCAACGCTTCAGGCGGTGACGGATGAACTGGTCACCGGTGCGCTGCGGCTGCGGCTGGAAGAGCGGCTGACCGCCCTGCTGGCCGAGGCCGAGGACCGCGCCGGGGCCACCCGCAGCGATCTGATCGGGCGGCAGGTGGCGGTGGTATCTTCGGTGCTCAACGGCTTCATTGATACGCTGGGGCAGGATGTGCTGCCGCTGGACAAGCGTCCGGCCTCCTCGCGGCTGGCCGGGCGGAAGCTGTTCCAGCCGCCGCCGTCCCTGGGGCAGGCGCTGCCGGTGCTGGGGCCGCAGCCGATGAACTATCCGGCCCTGTATATCCTTGACTGGCTGGATGCCTTCACCAGCCTTGCCATGGGCAATGCCGGGCATGCCGCCGGCAGTGAACTGACCCCGGAACAGAACCAGCGTCTGGGCCAGATCTTGGAGTTGATCCGTCATCATGCCGCTTAAGAGTGAACTGATCGCTGATGTCCGGCGTGGCCCCGGCCACGGTCTGCTGCGGATCTCCGGCCTGACCCCGGATCTGGATCCGCTGGAACCGCTGTCGGTGCGGATCATGCAGAACCAGCAGGGCGGACGCTATCTGACCAGCACCGGGGCGTGGCAGGCAGAAGAGGTGTCGCAGATCCTGCCTGCTCCCGGCTGGGATGGGGCGGTGGCGGTGGTGCCGCTGGGGCCGACCCTGTTCGATCCGCTGGCGCAGTTGCCGAACAATGTGCGCCTGCGGATGTGGGTCACTTATGGGGCGGCCGGGCCGGAGATGTCGTCGCTGTCACTGGTGCAGCCGCTGCCGCCGTCCTTCGCCCGGGGCGAAGCCCCGGAGCCGGTGATGCCCCCCCCGCCTCCGCCCCCGCCGGTGATGGCGGAGGAACTGATCCCCGAGCCGGAGCCGCTGCTGCCCGAGCCGAACCCGCAGAGGATCGAGCCGCCGCTGCGGGAGGAACCGCCGGAGCTGATCGCCCCGGCCCGCGACCCGCTGCCGGAAAAGCCGAAATCCCCGCTGCTGCCGTTGCTGATCGGTCTTCTGGTGTTGCTGATCCTCGGCGGTGGGGCGGCGTGGAAGTTTGGCCTGCTCGACAGTCTGCTGGGAGGGGCGAAACCGGCGGCTACCGATGCGCAGGCCCCGGCATCGGCGATCAACACCCGCGAGGATCTGGCCCGTTATCTGGGCGGCAACCCGGCGGCGGCTGAGATCATCACCACGGCGCAGGACCTGACCACACGCGGCAAGCTGGATCTGGCGATGCTGGCATGGCAGCAGGCCTCGCGGCAGGGCAGCCCGGAGGCCGGTCTGGCGCTGGGCAAGATGTATGATCCGGCAACGTGGAGTGCCGCCACCAGTCCGCTGCCGCAGGCCGATGCCGAAACCGCCGCCTTCTGGTACGAACCGGCGGCGCAGGCGGGCAATGTCGAGGCACAGCGTCGTCTGGGGCTGGTGCTGAAGGCGATGGAACCGGGGGGCAGTGGCCCGCAGACCGACAAGGCGAAGGAGTGGCTGAAAAAAGCCGCCGATGCCGGAGATGCCGAGGCGGCCGCCGCGCTGAAATAACGAGACCGGTCCCGCTCAGGGCCGGAGAATGACAGGAGACGCCGGAATGCGGATGGTTTCGTCGATGGGGAAAGCGTGCCTGATGGCGGCGGTGCTGCTGGCCGGGGCATGGAATATATCGTCGGCGGAAGCGGCGCGGGCGCCGTTGCTGATGGAGGGGAAAAAGACCCTGTATCAGCGGGTGCTGACCCGCCCCGGTGCCCAGTTGGTGAAGGACCCGGCAGGCACCGCCGGAAAGCCGCAACCGGCGCTGACCCGTCTGTACGTCTATGGCCGTGTTCAGAAAAACGGGGCGGACTGGCTGGAGGTCGGCTTGACCGCCAAAGGCCAGACCGATGGCTGGATTGCCGCCGATTATACCCTGCCGTGGAAGCAGCAGATGACGCTGGCCTTCACCAATCCGGCGGGGCGGGACCGTTCCCTGCTGTTTAAGGACCGCGACACACTGGCAACGCTGGTGAACGCCGATAATCCGGCGGCGACACTGGCCCCGCTGCGGAAGACGGTGGCAGCGGGGAAGACCGACCCTGCGGTGGTGTCGATCGAGCCGGAAACCTACGTTGACCTGAACAAGCAGTTCTATCTGCTGCCGATCCTGTCGGCGGAGGAAACCTTTGCTGCCAGCGGCCACCGCATGCGGCTGCTGGAAGTGGCGTCGGTGACCCAGCAGGAGGCCAAGGCCGACAAGGCCGCCGCCCCGAAAGCCAACGGACTGCGGAATTTCTCGGCCTCTGTGGTGTTTGTCATCGATTCCACCATCTCGATGGGGCCGTATATCGACCGCACCCGCGATGCGGTGAAGCGGATCTACGACCGGATCGAAAAGGCCGGTCTGGCTGACAAGGTGCGGTTTGGCATGGTCGCTTTCCGCTCCAACATCGATAAGGCCCCGGCGCTGGAATATGTGTCGCGCCTGTATGCCGATCCCAATCAGGTTAAATCGGGGAAGGAGTTTCTCGACAAGGTTTCCGGCCTGAAGCAGGCGACGGTGTCGTCGGCCCGGTTCTCCGAGGATGCCTATTCCGGGGTGATGACGGCGCTGGATAAGGTCGACTGGGCCAACTTCGGCGGCCGCTACGTGGTGCTGATCACCGATGCCGGGGCACTGCGCGGCAATGACCCGCTGTCGGGCACCAGGCTGGATGCCGAACAGGTGCGGCTGGAAGCCCAGCACCGGGGCGTGGCCCTGTATGCCATGCATCTGCGCACGCCGGAGGGCAAGGCCAACCATGCCGAGGCCGAAGCCCAGTATAAGGCCCTGACCACCCATCCGCTGGTGCCGCATCCGCTGTATTATCCGGTGGAATCCGGGTCGGTTGATGCCTTTGGCAAGATTGTCGACAGTCTCTCTGATGCGATTGTCGATCAGGTCAACGCCAGCGCCCGGGGCGAGGAAGTGGCCGGATCGGCGCTGTCGGCCAGCAAGGAAACCGGCGATCAGGTCAAGGATGATGCGGCCCTGCTGGGCCATGCCATGAAGCTGGCGTGGCTTGGCCGTACCGAAGGCACGCGGGCTCCGCCACTGTTCTCGGCGTGGATCAGCGACCGTGATCTGGTCAAGCCGGACGTTGCCACCACCGAAGTGCGGGTGCTGCTGACCAAAAACCAGCTGTCCGACATGCAGCAGGTGGTGAAGAGCATTCTGGATGCCGGGCAGGCGGCGCAGCTTTCGCCCAAGGATTTCTTCGCCCGGATGCGTTCGGCGGCGGCGACACTGGGGCGGGACCCCAATGCAATCAACGCCCCTAATGCCCAGAAGCTGGCTGATCTGGGCCTGATGGGCGAATACCTCGATGATCTGCCGTACCGCAGCAAGGTGCTGGATCTTGATCAGGAAACCTGGTCGAGCTGGAGCATCTCGCAGCAGCAGGTCTTCCTTGATGAGTTGCAGCGGAAGCTGCGCCTGTACCAGATCTACCACGACGACGTCAGCCGCTGGGTGGCGTTGGATGGCGGGGCTGATCCCGGCGAGGCGGTCTATCCGGTGCCGCTGGATGCAATGCCCTGAGCCCGGCTTTGCTGGCAGGGCTGGGTCCGGAGGGACGGATGGAACCGGCAGACAGGACGATTGTGCTGGAATTGCGGGACCTGCACGGGCAGCGCGGGGATTTCCGGCTGACGGTGCCGGGCCTGCGGCTGCGGGCCGGGCAGGCTCTGGCGGTGACCGGGCCGAGTGGCTGCGGCAAAAGCACGCTGCTGGATCTGCTGGGGCTGGTGCTGCGCCCGGCCGCGGCGGGGGCGTTCCGGGTGATGGGGCAGGATGTGTCGGCCCTGTGGGCTGGCGGGGCCGGGGGGCAGTCTGCCCTTGCGGGGCTGCGGGCCGGGGCGGTTGGCTATATCCTGCAAACCGGCGGGCTGCTGCCTTATCTGTCGGTGGCAGAAAACATCGGTCTGTCACCGCGTCTTCTTGGGCAGACGATGGACCGGGGCTGGTTTGACCATCTAGTGACCCAGCTGGGCTTGCAGGATCATCTGAAAAAAGCACCGCGCCTGCTGTCGATCGGGCAGCGGCAGCGGGTGGCGATGGCGCGGGCGCTGGCCCACCGGCCGCCGCTGGTGCTGGCCGATGAGCCGACGGCGGCGCTGGATCCGGCCACCGCCGACCGGGCGCTGGCCCTGCTGCTGGGGCTGAGTGTTGACAGCGGATCGGCGCTGGTGCTGGTCAGCCATGATCAGGGCCGGATTGCCGGATTGGGGATCCCGGTGTTGTCCGGGGTCATCGGGACCGCCGGGGAACCGGTACGGTTTGGCCCGGAGGCGCAGGCATGACGGCAGGGGGACGGCCCGGTTTTCTACAGGCGGTGCGGCTGGCAGGCCGGGATTTCCGGCATGACTGGAAGGTCTCGCTGTGCCTGTGTGTGGCGCTGGCGGCGGTGATGACCCCGCTGATGGTCCTGTTCGGCCTGAAGTCGGGCATTGTCACCACCCTGCAAACCCGCCTGCTGTCCGATCCCCGCAACCGCGAGGTGGTGGTGGTCGGAAGCTATAGTCTGGATGCGGCATGGTTTGCGGCGCTGACCGCGGATCCCCGCACCGGGTTTGCGGTGCCGCGCACCCGCTCGCTGGCGGCAACGCTGGATGTGCGGGCTCCTTCGGGCAAGGCGGAACCGGGGCTGGAACTGGTGCCGACCGCGCCGGGGGATCCGCTGGTGCCGGAAGGGCTGCGCCGTCAGCCGCTGGCGGAAGGGGCTGTCTATCTCAGCCAGAGTGCGGCGACAACGCTGGGCGTAGTCGCCGGGGATTCCGTGGTCGGGCAGATCAGCCGCACCGTCAGTAACCGGACCGAAGTGCGGCGCTGGCCGCTGACGGTGGCCGGAATTGTGCCGGACAGCCTGTTTTCCCGCCCGGCGGTGTTTGCACCGCTGGCCTTTCTGGTGGCGGCGGAGGACTGGCGCGATGGCCGGGATGCCCCGTCCGCCAACCGGCTGTTTGCCAGTCTGCGCCTGTTCGCGGCGGATCTCGATGCGGTGGCACCGCTGGCGGAAACCCTGCGCCAGAAGGGGCTGGAGGTCCGCACCCGGGCGGCGGAGATTGAGAGTGTGCAGCTTCTGGACCGCAGCCTGACCCGGGTACTGTCGCTGTTGCTGGGGCTGGCGGTGCTGGGCTTCCTGCTGTCGCTGGGGGCCAGCCTGTGGGCGGCGGTGGAACGGAAGCGCCGGGATCTGGCCCTGCTGCGGCTGCTGGGCTTTGACGGGCTGGCGCTGGCACTGGTGCCGGTGACACAGGGGGTGCTGGTGGCGGTGGGGGGTGTGGTTCTGTCGTCGCTGCTGTACTGGCCGTCTGCGGCCTTTTTCAATGCCACTCTGGCCGGAACGCTGGCGCGGGAAGAATTCGTCTGCCGCCTTGATCCGCTGCACTACGGCCTTGGGGTGCTGCTGACCCTGCTGCTGGCGGTGCTGGCTGCCGCCGGAGCCGCCCGGAAAGTGGCCCGGATTGATCCGGCGGAAAGCCTGCGGGAAATCTGAAAGGATCCTTAGGGCCGTGCGGCGGCATTCCGCCACAGATTGACGGCAAAGGCGATGACGCCAAGGCCAAACAGGATTGATCCGATCCCGGCGAGGGGCTCCCCGCTGTCCGCCCGTCCGCTGTGGATGGCGGCGACCCCGGCCAGCATCACCGGCAGGCCGAGGCTGTGCAGCCAGAAGTGGGCCGGGGCGAGAAAGCGGTCATTCATCGCGGGAAAAGCTTTGTAGATCAGCCCCATCACTGCCATCGACAGCCATCCGCCCAGCAAGGCATGGGCATGAACCGGCCGCAGGGAAAACTGTTGGGAGGCGGCCATGTAAATGCCGAGGCCGAGGCCAAGAACGGCGTAAACGGCGGCGCTGCGCAGAAAGCGAATGCTCATGATTGTTCCAGATTGACGTGATGGGGGGAAAGGGGGGGGAAGAAGCAGGCGGTATCCTGATCGCACCGGTGGACGGGCGCCTGCTTAATGTTCCTGCCGGAAACCCTAAAAGAATCCTCAGGGGGGCCGGGGCGGAGGTGTCCGGCGGGACAGCCCCCCGCGTGAAGCGTTTGTTTCCGTGGATGAAACCGGGCATGATGCGGGCACAGAATGGAGCGCGACAGCCGGAGAGAGGACGCAGATATGCAGGCAGGATTGAAAGGTCTGGCATCCGGGCTGGTTGTGCTGGGGGCGACGGTGATCGCCGCCCCGGCCATGGCCGCGGACTGGGATGCCAAAATCAGCAATCCGAAACCGGCCGCCGGTGATGTGACCCTGCCGATGCCCTGCGGCGGGGCCATGGTGTTCCGGACCGTGGCGGTGCCTGCTGATGGTCCTCTGGGCGATACCCGGGTGATGCTGGGCGGCGGGGATCCGGCCCGGGGATCACTCGAAGGGGTTCATCCGGAATATATCGCCGGAAGTTTCAGTGACGGTAAAAGCCAGCGGACCTACCTGATCGGGAAATACGAGGTCACACAGGCCCAGTACGAGGCGGTGATGGCTGACACGCCGGAAGCCTGCCCGAAGGTGGCGATGCCCAAGCGCCTGCCGCAGACGGATATCGGCTGGTTCGATGCAGTCCGGTTTACCGAGCGCTATTCCGTCTGGCTGCGCAAAAACGCCGGGAAGGCCGTGCCGAAGGAAGGGGACGAAACCGCCTATATCCGTCTGCCGACCGAGGCGGAATGGGAATATGCGGCCCGGGGCGGGGCTTCGGTCTCCCCGGCTGATTTTGGGGAACGCATTTTCGCCATGCCCGACGGGATGGCCAAGTATGTCTGGTTTGCCGGAACGCAGTCCGCCAACGGAAAGCCACAATTAACCGGCCTACTGACTCCGGGTCCGCTCGGGATCCATGACATGCTGGGCAATGTTGATGAAATGGTTCTGGAACCGTTCCGTCTGAATAAACTGGGCCGTTCGCACGGGCAGGCCGGGGGCTATGTGGTGCGCGGCGGCAATTATCTGACCGGGGAGCAGGACATCCGCACCGCCCTGCGGCAGGAAGTCCCGTATTTTGATGATGCCGGCGTCCGCAAATCCAAGACCACCGGATTCCGGGTGGTGGCGGCGGTGCCGTCCCTGACCTCGGCCGCGCAGTTGAAGGCGGTGCAGCAGGCGTGGGAGAAACTGGGCGCGACCTCGGCCACCGATGACCGCCCCGGTGTGCAGCTTGGCAAGCAGGCCGAGACCCCGATCGAGGATCTGGCGGTTCTCGCCAAGGCGGCCCCTGATCCGGAAATGAAAAAGCGGCTGGAGCAGGTGCAGGCCTCTCTGCGGGCCGATCTGGCCCTGCGGGACGAGCAGCGGGACCGTGCCGCCCGGACTGCCCTGCGGATGGGGGCTTTTCTGGGGCAGAAGCTGGCTGATGACGGCAAGTGGGTTGACCGTCTGCGGTCCCTGTATGAAAGCCAGAAGGCGGCGGATCCCAACAGTGACCGGACCAAGGACTATCAGGCCAAGGTACAGGAGAACCAGAAGGCGCTGGACGATAACCTGCGGTATTATGCCGATACGGTGATCCGGATCGCCGAAGACTATGGGGATGACACCCTGAAGCGGCAGAAGGAGCTGCTGGCGACGGAGATGAAAAATCTCGGTCTGGCCCATCTGGTACCGTATCTGGACCGCCACACCGGCCATGTCCTCGGGTACCGGGATGACCATAAGGTCAGCCGCCAGAAATGGCTGGATGACTACGTGAAGATGTAACAGTCAGGATCACCGGCCCCAGAAGAAAGGTCGGTTCAGGATGCGGGAGCAGGAGTAAACCATGGTGCGCTTCGGGAAGGGAATTGCGACCGTTGTCGCAGCCTGTGTTTTTCTGGCCGCCTGTGCGACATCCAATGTCGATCAGGCCACGCTGACCCCGGCGGAAAAGCGCCTGCGTCAGCAGGCGGATACCTTCAACCAGACCGTTGTTGAAGGGGCGGTCGCAGGGTGTGCGGTCGGCCTGCTGGTTGGTCTGCTGGCCTCCGGAGGTGGCAAAAAGGGGCAGGGTGCGGCGATCGGCTGCGCCGCCGGGGCGGCCATGGGCGGGGCCACCGGCTACTACGTGGCGGATAAGCAGGAAAAATACGCCAACGAAGAAGCCCGTCTGGACTCGATGACCGATGATGTCCGCAAGGATAATCAGCGTCTGGCCGATATGATCGCCACCAGCCGTCAGGTGATCGCCGAAGACAGCAAGACCCTGGACTCGCTGAACCAGAAGATTGCCTCCGGCCAGATCACCAAGGACAAGGCCCGGCAGGAGCTGGCGCGGATCGACGAAAACACCCAGTACATGCAGAAGACTTTGGCCAAGCTGAAGGAAAAGCATACCGAATACGTGCAGGCCCGGGAGCAGACCAATGGGTCGGCCCAGCGGGAACAGGCCATGGATGGCGAAATCAGCAAGCTGGAAAAACAGATTTCCCAGCTGGAAGGCGACATCAACGGTCTGGTGCAGCGCCGTCAGGTGGCCCGCATCGGATAATCCCGGCTGTGGCCGGTTGACGAGAACAGTCCAGTGCTCTCTGCCGGTGTTCCGCAGAAGCCGATGACAAGGATGATGATGATGAACCGTATCAGCCGCGGCCTTCTTCTGCCCGTGGTCTGCCTTGGCTCCGTGCTGACCCTGTCAGCCTGCCAGACCAATGAGGACCCTGCAAAAGGGGGCTTCTTCTCCGGCCTCAGCAACCTGTCTGACGGGACCTATGATAAGCGGGCCCAGCAGAAGAAGGAGACGCTGGAGAACGAGCAGGACGTCAATACCCAGAAGCAGCGGGAGCTGGAGCGCAGCCAGCAGCAGCAGAGTGCCGTGGCGGCGGAAAAGACCGAAGCCCAGCAGAAAGCGGCGGCCCTTGATAAGGATATCGCGGACCTGAAGAAGAAGGCGGCCAAGGCCAAGGGCAACACGACGGAACTCCAGCGCCAGATTACCCAGCTGGAAGCCCGGATTGCTCAGGTGAAGGCAGATCCTGTCAGCAACGACGCTGAAAAGTCCGCCCGTCTGGATTCCCTGCGGAAGCAGAAGGATGCCCTGAGCAAGGAGCTGGATACCCTGATCGGGCGTTGACCGCGCCTGAGGAATGACCTCTCCCGCAGGGGAGATGGACAGAAAACGCCGTGCCTGAAAGACGCTTCAGGCACGGCGTTCTGCTTTTTGATCTGTCTTACCGCCCCGATGGAACCGGCTTTATTCGCAGGGGCCGCCCTGTACGGCGGGGGAGACGCCGACCTTGTTCAGGAACTTCAGGAGGCCTTCGGTCCCCAGAGCATACCCGGCATTGGTGCCCTGATCGGAAGCAACCCGGATATAGGTATTGATGCCGACCACCCGGCCACAGGCATCAACCAGCGGTCCGCCGCTGTTGCCGCCGGAAATCGGGGCGTTGTGGGCAATGGTCGGCATTCCGGCGCTGCGGTTCTGGATCGCCATCACCGCCCCCTGCGACAGAATAATCTCCGGGGTTGCCGACAGGTCCCCCTGCATCAGGCGGTGGAACTGCACGTCGTTGGTGATCAGAAGACCGGGGAACCCGGCTGCCACAATCGGTTGCAGGTCGGCCACCGTCGGCGTCAGCGCCAGTTTGGTGGTCAGCGGCGGCCCGGAGACCTGAAGAACGGCAAAATCACGTCCGGCCGGGCCTTCTTCCGCCACATGGGCGATGATTTTGGCCTCACGCGGGCTGCCGATCCCGACCCCGGCGACGATCACCGGTTTTCCGTCCGCTTCAGCGATCACATGGTTGTTGGTGACGATGTGATTGCTGTCGACAATGAAGCCGGAGCCGGAATTCTCTCCGGCAACAATCAGCACCACGGCCTGCTTCAGCAGGGAAACCAGAGCCGCTTTTTCCAGTGGCTTGCCCGGAGTGGAATTGGTCTTGATTTCGGTCTGCGACGGACCCGCAGCCTTGTCTGCCTGGGATTTTGCGGCCGGGGCTGCAACGTCCGGCGTTCCTGCCGCCAGCAGGGCGCGGGCGGCATCCGGGGTGGCGCAGACGTCCCCTTTCAGGGCGGTCGTCAGGGCGGACAGGCGGGCTTCCAGTGCCGCCCGCTCTGGTGAAACGGGGGCTGGGGAAACAGGGGCCGGGCCAGTCTGGGCTGTGCTTTGGGCAACGGCTGCGGGGCCCGCTATGAGCAGGCAGGTCAGCGCCAGAAGCCCGGCACAGAGCGGGCGGCGGATCGAACCGGCGGGGCGTGTGGACGCGGCAGAAACAGGATGCATGGCAGAAACAGGATGCATGGAGGTGTCAGTCACGTCAGGTCCAGACAGGGTGCCGCAGCCGCATTCTGCGGGGCAGACCTGCGGATCATACGGGGCCGGGCGAGAAATACCTATGATTTTCTGCCGCTTTGCGACCCGGCACGCGCCGCAGTTTCCGCGCCCGCAGGGGGGCAGGCTGTTCGGTCCGGGCCTCGGTGCTCTGTACGGGGGGAGGATGGGGGCTCATCCAGTCTGGCGGCAGGGTATCGGTCCAGCGGGCGACGATTACCCCCTGATGCACCAGCAGGGCACAGGGCAGGGTTTCGGCAAGGGCCAGCAGGACCGGCTGCGGCAGGGTGGTGTGGGTTTCATCGTCTTGCGCCGGGGTCTCAACATCCGGGCCTGCGTCCGTTGGCACCGGGGTTGTGCCGATCGGGCGGATCACATGCAGGGGGTAGAAGTACCCCATCGCCGCCCGGGCCCGCAGCAGCCGCAACCATGACTGGCAGGGCTGACAGTCCGGGCTCATCAGCAGCACCAGCACCGGCCCCGGGCCGGGCAGGGTTCCGGCGCGGCGGCTTGGCCAGTGGCTTCCGGTTTCCAGAGGGCGCGGGCGGATCAGGGGGCCGGTCAGCAGACTGCGCCGGGCCAGCAGCAGGGCGGCACCGGTCACCAGTGCCGCCCCGGCCAGATCGCTCAGGGCTGGGGCGGACAGTGGCAGAGCGCGGGTCGACAGCAGCGTTCCGGACAGCGACAGCAGCAGCAGCGTATCCAGAAACAGGACCGCAGGGCCGGGCAGATGCCCGGTAATCCCCAGATGCAGGCGCGACAGGCGCGTCGGCTGGTGGATCCGCAGGGCAGACGCCCGGGACAGCACAAACCCGGTCAGGCAGAGGGTGCAGAGCAGCAGGGAAGGGGAGGTCAGCAGCAGGCAGCCGCTCAGGGTCTGGGCGGCAATCACCACTCCGGTCGCTGCCGGTGCCAGAGAAGAGCCGCCCGGCAGCAGGGTCCGGCAGCGGTCCCGCAGGACATGGGTGTCGGCGGCGTTGGCAAAGGCAGCCCCCAGCAGGATGACCGCCGCCGGGATTGCCCCCGGCAGCAGGGATACGGGCAGAAGGGTCGGCAGGGCGGGCTCGGTCATGCTGGGGCTCCGATCTGTCCGGGGGTGTATACCTGTCGGGGCGGGTATACAGTTTCAAGGGGCTTGGGCTAAATTAATACACCTCTAGGTGGTTGCGGGAAGGGGTGAAAAATAGAAAACACGCATGAAGAGGGCGGCTCAGGCTATGGCCGGGGCCGCACTCAGAAATTATTAAGCTTAACCAGTCTGTTAGGAATGGGTCTAAGATATCTCTGTTGTGTCCGGAGGGTCACGATTTCCGGGGGTCTCTGCGCACGTCCAGAGCGGTTTTCCCGGTTTTGGGCGGCGACTCAGCGCAGCTTCAGGCGTTTTTCCTGAAGGGACCGCTTGGCCTGTTCCATCCGGCACACCGCATCCGGCCCCAGCCGCAGGGCGACCCCAACGGTCAGAACGTCAATCACCGCCAGTGTCAGCAGGCGGGACAGCATCGGGCTGAAGCTGGCAGTATCCTCGGGGGTTTCGATGCCGATGCTGACATCGGCCAGCCGGGCCAGCGGCGACCCCGGAGTGGTCAGGGCGATCACCGTTGCCCCGCTGGATCTGGCCACCTCAGCGGCATCCAGCAGTTCCGGCGACCGCCCGGACTGCGACAGCGCCACCACACAATCCCCCGGTTGCAGGATAGCGGCGGCCATCACCTGCGTGTGGCTGTCGGTATAGGCCACCGAGGGGATGCCGAGGCGGAAGAACTTGTGCTGGGCATCGGCGGCGATGATGCCGGAGTTGCCAAGCCCATAGAATTCGATCCTGCGGGCCTCCGTCAGCATGGCAATCGCCGCTTCCATGGCGGGGACCGAGAGAGCGTCGCGGGTGGCGCGCATGGCGGTGGCGGCGCTGTCAAACAGCTTGCACATGATGGTAGCGGTATCATCGCCGGGATCAACCGCGGAATGCACATAAGGCGTGCCCTGTCCGGTCTCACTGGCCAGCGTTCCGGCCAGAGACAGCTTGAAGTCCGGCAGGCCCTGACAGCCCATCCGGCGGCAGAAACGGATCACCGTCGGCTGGCTGACCCCGGCCTGCCGGGCAATGTCGGCGACGGCGGCGCGCATCACCGTCTGCGGGTTGTCCAGCACATAGTCAGCCACCCGTTGTTCAGCCGGGGACAACAGCGGACGTTCCTGTCGAAGGCGGTCAAGCATCCGGCGGCTCAGGTTTGAGGCAGGGCAAGGTGCTGGTCGAGGGCATTGGACGCCCCCAGCAGCGCCGGAGTGGGGCTGTGAATCACATACACCGGAATCGGGGCCAGATAGGCGCTCAGGCGGCCCTGTGCCTCAAACCGCTGCCGGAAGGGAGATGCGGCAAAAAAGGACCCGAAGCGCGGGATGATGCCGCCGCCGATATAGACGCCGCCGACCGCCCCTAGGGTCAGGGCCAGATTGGCGGCGGCAGTGCCGAACATGGTGCAGAACAGGGTCAGGGCGGCGGTGGCGCGCGGACAGGTTCCGGCCAGACCGGCCCGTGAAATCTCCGGGGCTTGGCGGGGGGCGGTGTCCGGCTGCTGTCCAAGGCTGGCAAGAAAACGGTCGATCAGTTCCAGCCCCGATCCGGTGATCAGGCGTTCGGCGGACAGGTGCGACAGTCCCAGATCGCTGCGGGCAAAGCGGGCGAGGGCCTCTTCTTCCTCCGTGCAGGGGGAGAAGACAACATGGCCGCCTTCCCCGGCCAGCGGAATCCAACCGGCGGCGGACGGCAGCAGGCCGGAAACCCCCAGCCCGGTTCCCGGGCCGATCAGGGCTTTGGCCCCGGCCCGTGGGACGGTGCCGCCGATCTGTTCCAGTTCCGCTTCCGGCAGGCGGGGCAGCGACAGGGCAAGCACGGTGAAGTCGTTGAGGACGAGGAAGGTGTCAAGGCCGAACCGGCTGCGGATTTCCGCGATGGAAAACGACCATGGGTGGTTGGTCATGCTGACGTGGTCGCCGGTGACGGCGGTGGCGATGCCGATGGCGGCATGGCGCAGCCCGGTGGTGCCGGTCTCCGTCAGATAGGTGTGCAGGGCCTCGGCGAACCCGGCATGGTCACGGGTGGGCAGAATCCGCAGGGAACCGATGATGCCGGGGGCAGTCTCCAACGCAAAACGGGCATTGGTGCCGCCGATATCGCCCAGAAGGCGCGGGTAAGAGGTGGCGTCCATCGGTTTCCAGTCCCTCAGGCTGTTCTGATTTTTATCGTTTTCTTTGTTGTCGCCTTCAGGCCGGAAGGTCAAGCGGAACCGGTATGGCCGTCACGTCAGGCTGCTGAAGATTTCCGCCGCCGGGCAGCCGGCCAGCACCGCCCCGACCGGCCAGTGCGGGGAGGGGGAGGCCAGGGCCTGTTCCAGAACGGCCTGTTTGGCGGCCCCGGCGATGGACAGAAAAACCTGCCCGCTGCGGGCGATTTCGGCGGCGGTCATGCTGATCCGGCGATGGGGGGCGGCGGGCGGATCGACCAGCAGCAGCGGCGCGGCAGTGTCTGCGTCCAGCCCGGCGGGCAGGGTGGCGGCGCCGGGGAACAGGGATGCGGTATGGCCGTCTTCCCCCATGCCGAGCAGGGTCAGGTCCGGGGTCTGCCACTGCCCGATGGCGGAGGCAATCAGGGCCTCCGCCGTTGCGGCCTGAAGCCACAGGGGCCGGAAGGCGGCAGAGGTGGCGTAGCCGGTCAGCAGATGGGTCCGCACCAGCCGGGCATTGCTGTCCCGATGGTCCGATGGCACACAGCGCTCATCGACCAGCGTGACCGTGATCCGATGCCATGGCAGATCCTGCTGCGCCAGAGCCCGGAACAGGGGAATCGGGGACCGTCCGCCGGAAACGGCCAGCACCGCCCGGTCCTGACCGGCCAGAATGGCGGTCAGAGTCGCGCTGACCCGCTCGCACAGGGCAAGGGTTGTGGCATCGGCGGAGGGAAAGCGATGGGTCTGGGGCATCGGGGAGTCCGGGCTGCTATGTAGTATTGTTACATCCTGCGCCGGGCGGATCCGGCCTTTCAACCGGAATCTTGATGACGATTTTGCGATGCGGTGCAAAAAATGTTGCCAAATCCGTGTAGCAAAACTACAGTCCCGCTGCCTTTCGTGGCCGACCGGAGCCTGCGATGTCCCTTCACCCTGTTCTTGCGTCCGTGACGGACCGCCTGATTGCCCGCAGCGGGAGCACCCGCCGCCGGTATCTGGACGGTGTGCGGGCGGCTGAAGACGCGCGGGCGGACCGGGCACAGCGCGGCAGCCTGTCCTGCACCAATCTGGCCCATGCCTGTGCCGCCATGACCGATACGGTCAAGGGGCGGCTGACCGGCCCGACCGGCCCCAATCTGGGGATCGTCACCGCCTATAACGACATGCTGTCGGCGCATCAGCCGCTGGAGACCTATCCGGCCCTGCTGAAGGCGGCGGCGGAACGGCTGGGGGCAACCGCACAGGTGGCGGGCGGGGTTCCGGCCATGTGCGACGGCGTGACGCAGGGGTACGAGGGGATGGAACTGTCCCTGTTCTCCCGCGATGTGATCGCCATGGGCACCGCCATTGCCCTGTCGCACCAGATGTTTGACGCTGCCCTCTATCTGGGGGTCTGTGACAAGATTGTCCCCGGCCTGCTGATCGGGGCGCTGAGCTTCGGGCACCTTCCGGCGGTGTTTGTTCCGGCCGGTCCGATGACCAGCGGCATCGCCAATGACGAAAAGGCCAAGGTCCGCCAGCTTTACGCTGAAGGCAAGGTCGGGCGGGATGCCCTGCTGGCCTCGGAAATGGCCTCCTATCATGGCCCGGGCACCTGCACCTTTTATGGCACCGCCAATTCCAACCAGATGTTGATGGAACTGCTGGGCCTGCACCTGCCCGGCTCGGCTTTTGTCAATCCCGGTACGCCGCTGCGGCAGGCCCTGACCGAGCATGCCGCCGCCGTGGCGGTGGAGATTGCCGCCGGAGCCCCGCGCTACACCCCGATTGCCCGGGTGATTGACGAACGGGCGATTGTCAACGCGGTGGTTGGCCTGATGGCCACCGGCGGATCAACCAACCACACCCTGCACCTTGTCGCCATTGCCCGTGCCGCCGGGATCGCCCTGACGTGGGATGATTTCCACGATCTGTCGGCGGTGGTGCCGCTGCTGATGCGGGCCTATCCCAATGGCAAGGCTGACGTGAACCACGTACAGGCCGCAGGCGGTATCGGCTTCGTGATGCGGGAGCTGATTGACGGTGGCCTGCTGCACGAGGATGTGAACACCATTCTCGGCACCGGCCTGCGCGCCCATGCGAAGGAAGCCTGTCTGAGCAACAGTGGCGTGGACTGGCGGGAGTCTCCGGCGGTCAGCGGTGACGCCTCGGTCCTGCGTCCGCTGTCGGAGCCGTTTTCCGCGGATGGCGGGCTGCGCCTGCTGACCGGTCCGCTTGGCCGGGCCGTCATCAAGGTGTCGGCGGTGAAGCCGGAACACCGGACCGTTGAGGCTCCGGCGATTGTTTTTGATGACCAGAACGACCTGCTGGCCGCTTTCAAGCGCGGCGAGCTGGAACAGGACTTCATCGCCGTCATCCGGTTTCAGGGGCCGCGCATCAACGGCATGCCGGAGCTGCACAAGCTGACGCCGCCACTGGCGGTGTTGCAGGACCGGGGCTTCCGGGTGGCGCTGGTGACGGACGGGCGGATGTCCGGGGCCTCCGGCAAGGTGCCTGCGGCGATTCATCTGTCGCCGGAAGCGTCGGTCGGCGGCCCGCTGGCCAAGGTCCGCACCGGCGATCTGCTGCGGCTGGATGCCGAGGCGGGAACGCTGGAGATCCTGATCCCGGCAGACGAATGGCAGGCTCGGTCTGCGGCTGTGCCGGATCTGCAACGCTCTGCCTTCGGTGTCGGGCGGGAACTGTTTGGCGGCATGCGCCAGTTGGCAACCAGCGCGGAGACCGGGGCGATGACCTTCGCCCATCCGCTGTGGGCCGATGCGGATGCGGCGGCCGGATAAGGAGAAAATGGTGATGACCCTGAACGCCCTGTCTGTGCTGCGTCTGTCGCCGGTGATGCCGGTGATCGTGATCCGTGATGCCGCGCGCGCCGTTGATCTGGCCCATGCGCTGGTCGCGGGCGGAATCCGGGCGCTGGAAGTGACCCTGCGGACGGCGGCGGCGCTGGAGGCGATCCGGGCGATCCGCGATGCGGTGCCGCAGGCGGTGGTCGGGGCCGGAACGGTCTGCACCCCGGACCAGCTGAAACAGGCGATTGATGCCGGTGCGGCTTTCGCCATCAGCCCGGGGTTGCCGTCGCGTCTGGCCGTGGCAGGCCGGGACTGTGGCATTCCGCTGATCCCCGGCATCGCCACCCCGACCGAGGCGATGGAAGCGCAGGATCAGGGCTATGACGTGCTGAAGCTGTTTCCGGCGGAAGCGGTTGGCGGCAAAGCCCTGCTGAAGGCGATTGGCGGCCCGCTGCCGCACCTGACCTTCTGCCCGACCGGAGGCATTGATGTGACGTCTGCCCCCGGCTATCTGGCCCTGCCCAATGTGGCGGCGGTCGGGGGAAGCTGGCTGACCCCGGATGCGGCGGTTGCCGCCGGGGATTGGGAGAAGATTATCGCGCTGGCGACGGAAGCCAGTGCCCTTGGCGGCTGAGCCCGCCGAAACGGAATAGAGTTGCAGGTCTGACGGAGTGATCGCGCAGCGGTGCGCAGAGCGGACAAACTCCAGTGTCACTGTCGTCATGACCCCAAGCGTGTCGGGTTCCGTCCCGGCACGCTTTTCTTTTGTGGCCGGGTTTCTTTTGTGGCCAGGTTTCTTTTGTGGGGAGAGTCAGGGCTGCCGCAGCAGGGGATCCAGCACCGCCCAGGCGGCGGCCTGTACCTCGTCCCGCTCCATCAGCGGCTCATGCAGGGCACCGGGCAGCAGGGTCAGGGTGCTGTTGGGTACCCGCCGCTGAAACCGCCGGAGGATGGACAAGGGCACATAGGGATCCAGATCCCCCTGAAGAAGATGCAGGGGCACCGGTGACGCAAACCCCCGCATCAGTCGGGCGGACAGGCGCAGAGCGGCGCGGACCCAGCCCCAGCTTGGCCCGCCGACCTGAAGCTCCGGATGATCGGTCAACAGGATGACTTCGCGGGCGAAGCGGGCAGGGTCGGAGGTGCGGCCATTGTCGGGAAAATCCCGGTCTTTTGCTCCCCAGTCCCCTTGCCCGAGGGCGTAGTGCCCAGACCGGCCCAGCAGGCAGGTAACCTCTGCCGCCAGCCGGACCAATGGGCGGGGGACCCCCTGATCCGGCAGGGTGATCATCGCGCCGAGGGTAATCACCTTCTTCAGGGCAGCCGGAGGGGTCGGTGTGGTCTGAAGATACCGCAGGGTGATGCCGCCGCCCATGCTGTGGGCAAGAAGGGTGATGGGGCTGAGCGGATTGCTGGCCTGCACCGCCCGTAAATAAAGGGCAAGATCGGCGGCGTGGATATCAAAATCCCCGGCATGCCCGATCCGGGGATTGTGGGCCGGACGCCCGCCGGACCGGCCCTGTCCGCGCCAGTCTGCCACGAACACCACCCAGCCATGGCGGGTCAGGCGCTCCACCACCTCAGCATATTTTTCAGCCGGTTCGGTCCGCCCCGGCAGCAGCAGCAACGAGCGGTCGCCCTCCCCGTATTCACACAGGCGCAGGCGGATCCCGTCGGCGGCAGTCAGCCAGTGGTCAGTAACGGTGTCAGCAGGCATAGGCAAAATCTGACCCTGTGGCGGTTGGTCGATGGTGTAAAAATACCAACACTTTCAGGTGCTGCCAACGGTGCGGACAGGCTGCTGCTGGAACGGCTGCGCACCGGCAACACGGTGCAGGCGGCCCGCACCCCGGTGCTGGAGATCCTGCGCGGGCAGGGCGGCGTGGCCCCCGGCTCCCCGCTGGCGGCGGAACTGGAGGCGCGGGGGATCACCCGGCAGTCATCGCCCGGGCTGTTCCGCAACGGCGGGCTGACCGACGCCGACACGCTGGTGATTTCCGAACATGATGTGCTGCGCGATAACGGCTTCCCTGATGCCGGGAACGGCTATGCCGACCCGCAGGAGTTGCTGGAGGCCATTGGCCGCGAGTGGGCCGGATCGCCGCTGACCACGGCGGAAGACGCCGCCCGGTCAGACCGCCTTGATGCCCCGGTGCAGGAACTGGCGCAGATGCTGGACCGCGCCGGGCTGGACCCCAAAACCGTCACCAAGGCGGAGGTGGAAACCCTGCTGGGGCAGATGCAACAGGCGGGGGATGGGGCGACCGTGCTGGCACAGGCGATGAATGCCGGGGTTGATCCCGACCGCCGGGTGACGGTGGTGGATATTACCGGGATGTTTGATGCAGCAGGTGACAAAAAATCACTGAAGCTGATGCTGCGACCGCTGATCGGGGAACGGCTTGATACCGCCGATCAGGGCCGGATTGCCCGGATTTTACCCAAGAAAGTGGATCACATTGCCTTTTCGGTTATGCGGACGGACGAAAGGCGGCCCCGCAGGAACGTCGGAGCGACGATCAACAGCATTGTTGATGTCCTGGAACACGCCGTTCTGGTCGAGAGTGCGCCGAACCGCAAAACTGCAAAAAAGTCTGATATCGACAAATACCACCGCTTTTATGTGCCAGTGTGGGACGGAAGAGCGGTGCGGACCATCCGTATCGTGGCGGAGCAGTCCAAAGACGGCATCCGGATTGATCCCGGTGCTTTCGATATTTACGAATTTGCGCAGGAAGATGTGGGGGGAGCCGCCCACTCGCACAAAACGTCCAAAGGACAATCTGGCCAGCTCTTCGCTAGTTCCCCCCACAGCGTTACTATCCGCCAGATGCTGACCGGCGTCAAGGGAATGGACGGGCGGGTGCACGGTCATCGCATTTGGCCGAGTATTGATCTGGCGAATTCGTTGGACCATCCAGATCGTTTGCGCTTGCGTCGCACCGAGATGTCTGGGCGGGC
>NZ_JACIIX010000018.1:23711-88410 GCF_014205675.1 Novispirillum itersonii | reverse complement strand
ACATCAGGGGGGCTCCTGCCTTCGCTGAGGGAGCCCCCTAAAGAATCCTTTTTAGCGCTCAGCGCTACTCGCTTCTTTCAAATGCGATGACCGTGCGGGCGGGTGTATTTTCAGGGCGAAGAGCCCGGGATTTCCCGCGAGATCGCAGCGGCGATCGGGCGTCAGGCCGGGCCGATCCGGCTGCGGGTGGGGGATGAAAAAGCCGGACTGGTCCACATCGAAATGCGCCACGGCGAACAGGCGCGGACACTTGGCTATGCCGATGTCCGGGAGATGGTGGAGGATATTGCCCGGAATTTTGACGCCATCTACTCCGGCAACGGCCGGGCGCTGATTCTGGCGAAGCGCACCCCGGTCCGGGGGCAGTTGTACGTCCAGCTTGAGCCGTCGGAGGATGGCGATTTCTATGATGTGAAAACCGCGACACCGAGTCGAAAGCGACAGTTCGCGGGAAAGAAACCGATCTGGGAGCGTGCCGCGCAGAGCACGTCGTCCGCAGAAGCGGGCACCGTTCATCGCTCGGTCCAGATCGGCGAAGACAGTTTACCGCAGAAGGCTGTTCTGTCGCAAGCGGGGCGTGCAGCGACTGACGCCTCCCCCCGTGGCACCTACGCGCCTGATGCCGATGTGATCACGCTGTTCCGGTCAGCCAACCCCAGCACGGTGATCCACGAAATGGGGCACCGCTGGCTGTTTGAGATGGTGGGCGATCTGGGCGACAGCCGTTTGACCGAAGCAGCCCGTCGCCGGATCACCGCCGATCTTCAGGCCCTGATGGACCACATGGGGGTGAAGATCGACGTGGCGCGGGCCACGCCGGAACAGATCCGCGCCGCCCTCAGCCGGGACCATCACGAAACCTTCGCCCGCATGACCGAGGCCTATTTCTTCGAGGGCAGCGCCCCGTCCAGGGCGCTGGAACGGATGATGGCCCGACTGTCGGCGTGGCTGATCGGGGTGTACCGCAAGCTGCGGGGCCTGAACGTGACGATGACGCCGCAGGTGCGGGCGGTGTTCGACCGGCTGCTGGCCACCGATGACGCCATCGCCGAGGCGCGGGACCGCACCGGGGTGCGGCTTCCGGCGGCGCTGAAAGCGGTACTGCCCCCGCAACAGGCGCAGTCTGAGAACACAAAAATAGAAAAGACCCGCAGAGTGGCCGCCTCAAACGCGGGTTCAACGGGTCTTCGTCAAGGTCCGGCGAACCGTCCCTTGATCAGACCGTACCACCGTCGGGTGTGGTGTCAACCATACCGTCACAGGCTTCTTCCCCGTTCCACCGACATTCTTGAGACGGCTGTCATTGGACAGGCGATACAAAAAAAGCCACGGCGCAAACCGTGGCTTTTTCAGGTCTTTCCGGACTTCAGCGGAACACTGCGGAAAGAGGGGTGGCTGGGGTGCTAGGATTCGAACCTAGGTATGACGGTACCAAAAACCGTTGCCTTACCGCTTGGCGACACCCCACCAGACTGACAACCGGGTGGCCCCGGTTCGTCGTGAGGGCGGCAAAATAGGGGATTCCGTTTCCGGGCGCAAGACCTTCGTAACCCCTTTTTTTACGGGATTTTTTCTTCCTGCCGCCGGGGACGGCGGTTGACCAGCCAGATCCCGGCCCCCACCAGCGTTGCCGCCAGCAGGAAAGGCAGGGTCAGACGTTCTCCCAGCAGCAGAGCGCCGAAAGCCATGCCGAACAGCGGAGTCAGAAAGGAAAAGGCCGACAGCAGCCCCGCCGGATAGCGTGACACCAGCGAGAACCACATCAGATAGCTGGCGAAGCTGATCACCACCCCCTGAAACAGCAGAACGCCCCAGGCGGTGCCGGACAGAGCGGTGAACTGTGGCCATGGTTCGCCCATTAGCAGGCCCAGCGGGATCATCACCACAACCGACATTCCCAGCTGATAGAGCAGGGTTTTGGCCGGGGCGACGGATCCGGCCCGGGTCAGCCGGATTCCCAGTGTGGTCGCGGCCCACAGCAGTCCGGCGATCAGGGCCAGAAGATCCCCGATCAGCTCCCGCCCGCCGGGGAGGGACAGGCTGTCTCCCATGCCGACGATCAGGCCGGTAAAGGCGCAGGCCAGACCAACCCATTGAACCGGCCCCAGCCGTTCGCCCAACCGGAAGTGCCCGCCAAGGGCGACGATGAATGGAGCGCAGTAGAGAAACAGCACTGCCCGGGCCGCCTGCGTGTATTCAAGCCCCTTGAACAGGGCGGCAAACTCGGCGGCGAACAGGGTGCCGACCAGCAGCCCGCCCGGCAGGCTGCCGTCGCGGCTGAACAGGCGGATCCCCCGCAGGCGGCACCATAGAACCACCAGAACCGAAGCGATCAGGCACCGCAGGCCGCCTTGCAGCACCGGGCCGATCTCTGCCGCCGCCATCTTGACGGTCGGCTGGGTCAGCCCCCAGGTGGCACAGAGCAGCACCATGGTGGTCATGGCGAAGGTATCAAGATGGCTGTGGCGCATGGATATGATATCCGGACGATGGGGCCCCCTGCCTGCCACAGATCCCTCCGGTTGTCCACCGGCGGATGTGTGGGGTTGCCACGGGGGTGTTCCGCCTTATATGCGGTGAGCACGGCGGCGTCCGCAGGCCTGTGACAAGCCCCCAAAAAGTCTGCCGACAGGGTTGTTCATGGCGTCAGGTCTGTTATTGTGCCGGGCAAACCAACTCTGAACCGACAGGGCTGTTCCCATGCTGTATTTTTCCCGTCTGAAGACGGGCCTCATCCTTCTGGTGTGTCTGGTTGGCGTTCTGCTGGCGGCCCCCAACCTTGTGCCCTCCGGCGTGCTGCCGTCATGGCTGCCGCTTAACCGGGTCAATCTGGGCCTTGACCTTCAGGGCGGCTCATACCTGATGCTGAAGGTTGACCTTGCCGCCCTGCGCAAGGAGCGTATGGAAAATCAGGCAGATACGGTCCGTCAGGCCCTGCGTGATGCCAAGGTCCGCTATACCGGCCTGACCGCAGACGACAGCAGCGTGCGCTTTGCGCTGGTCGATGCCGGGCAGGCTGATGCCGCCCGCACCGCGCTGGCTGCGGTGGATGCCGGTGTGCAGATCGGGACGGCGACGGTTAAGGAATTCGACGTTGCCATCGACGGGGTCACCGTTTCGCTGGTGCCGAATGAAAAGGCCTTGCAGGAACGCGCCCGTCAGACCGTCGGCCAGTCCATCGAGATTGTCCGCCGCCGTATTGACCAGAGCGGTGTGGCTGAACCGCTGATTGCCCGTCAGGGCGAAGACCGCATCGTGGTGCAGCTGCCGGGTCTGGCGGATCCGACCCGGATCAAGGCCCTGCTGGGCCAGACGGCGAAGATGACCTTCCATCTGATGGGGGACAGCACCGTCCGCCCCGGCAGCCCGGCCCCGGCCGGTATGCAGTGGTTGCCGATGGCCGATGACCGTGCCGCCGGTCAGATGGTTCTGATCCGTCGCCAGATCGAGCTTGACGGGTCTCACCTCTCCGATGCCCGTCCGTCGACGGATCAGCGGACCGGGGAATGGCTGGTCGGTTTCTCCTTCGATGATATCGGCGGCAAGAAGTTTGCCGACATCACCACCCGCAATGTCGGCAAGCCGTTTGCCATTGTCCTTGATGGTAAGGTGATCAGCGCACCGGTAATCCGGGAGCCGATTTTGGGTGGCCGTGGTCAGATTTCCGGCTCGTTCCATGCCGCGTCGGCCAATGATCTGGCGGTTCTGCTGCGTGCCGGGGCGCTTCCGGCCCCGCTGACCGTGGTGGAAGAACGGACCGTCGGCCCGGATCTGGGGGCGGACTCGATCCGTGCCGGGATCATCAGCGTGATTGTCGGCTTTGCTCTGGTGGTTGTCTTTATGGCGGCGACCTATGGCCGCTTCGGGATGTATGCCAACGTTGCGCTGTTCGTGAACCTTGCCATGGCGGTCGGGGCCCTCTCGGTGCTGGGGGCAACCCTGACCCTGCCGGGGATTGCCGGTCTGCTGTTGTCGCTGGGTCTGGCCGTTGATGCCAACATTCTGGTGAATGAGCGCATCCGCGAGGAAACCCGCAAGGGTAAGGGGCCGATGGCGGCGATTGAGACCGGCTTCAAGCGGGCCTACTCGACCATCGTTGATGCCAACGCCACCACGCTGATCAAGATGATGTTCCTCTATGTGGTCGGCACCGGCACCATCCGCGGCTTTGCCATCACCATCAGCCTTGGCATTGTCGTGTCCATGTTCACGGCGGTGACGCTGGTGCGTCTGATGGTGGCGTCGTGGTGGCGGAAGAACCGTCCGGCATCGCTGTCGGTCGGTACCCGTCTGCGCCTGTTCCCGGAAAATACCAATATCCAGTTCATGAAGGGCCGGAATGTCGGTCTTGGGATGTCGGCGGCACTGTCGATTGCCTCGGTGGTGCTGTTCTTCCATCCGGGTCTGAACCTTGGTGTTGATTTCGCCGGTGGCACCATTGTTGAAATCCGCACGGAACAGGCGGCGGACTTCAACAAGCTGCGGGCCTCTCTGGAAAAGCTGGACGTCGGCCCGGTGAAGTTGCAGGACTTTGGCGCGGCCACCGATGTGCTGATCCGTCTGGAACGTCAGCCGGGCGGCGATGAGGCGCAGGCCAAGGTGGTGAAGCGGGTGCAGGAAACGGTTCAGGCCGAATACCCGGGCACCAGCATCCGCCGTGTCGAAAGCATCGGTGCTTCGGTCAGTTCTGAACTCTTCTCCGATGGGATGATGGCGCTGGGGCTGGCGGCGCTGGCGATGCTGGTCTACATCTGGGTCCGCTTTGAATGGCCGTTTGGCGTCGGTGCGGTGGTGACGATGATCCTTGATATCACCAAGGTCATCGGCTTCTACTCCCTGACCGGTCTGGAGTTTAACCTGCCTGCGATTGCGGCCTTGCTGGCGATCATGGGCTTCTCGATCAACGATAAGGTGGTGGTCTATGACCGCGTGCGTGAAAACCTGCGCGTGTTCCGCAAGATGCCGCTGCGGGAACTGATTGACCGCTCGATCAACGAAACCATGAGCCGGACCGTGGCAACCTCCATTGCCATCTTCCTGTCGATCCTGCCGCTGGCCCTGTTTGGCGGGGAAGCCCTCCAGCAGTTCGCCTGGGTGCTGTTGTTCGGGGTGGTGCTGGCCACCAGCTCGTCGATCTTTATCGCCGCGCCGATCCTGCTGTACCTCGGGGAACACCGCCTGCGCCGGGAAGAAGAAGAAAATCCGGACGCCGACAACCCGTTTGCCGGGGCGGAGCAGGTCGAGAAATAATCTCTCCTTCCGTTTTGTCCGGCCCCCTTTTCAGGCCCGCCCTCTGCGTTGTCAGAGGGCGGGCTTTTCTTTGGGGTATGTGGGCTGGGTCTGCCCCGGGGCAGACCCAGCCCACAGGAGGAGCCGTCAGAAAGGTGTGAGAAAACATACAAACTGAGACTGTATTCTTGTCTGATATGCCATATTTGATTGTCAGTAAGCGCTTGGTGATCGGGGTGACGAGGATCAGGAACATCAAGGAAAATCAGGTTTATAGGGATGATTGTGTGATCGGCGTCATTGAACCAATGTGGGAGTAAATCACATAATAACAACCATAAATTGACATCGCTTCTTGTGCTCTGTAGCCTTTCGCGCAGTGCCGGTCTGGATCAGTGGGATCCGGAGGGTGAACGCAAGAGGCGTGGGGGTGGGCTATGGCGAATTCGATCACCATTGGGACGGCTGCCAATCTTCTGTTTGGGTATCAGCCGGTTTGGAATCCCAGCGGTCAGGTGCCTTCCCCGTTTTTCCAGCCGCCCCAGCACCCCCTGAAGCCACAAAACCCTGTCACGAAGAAGACTGATTTTCAGCACTGGTCAGGCACCCCGCTGATCACGCTGCACGGATCCGCCCAGTCTCTGGTGTCCGAAATTTACCGGTACACGGTTCTGCCGGTGTCGAATGATCCGCAGGACATCAACGTTCCCTCCGGTCCGCTGTCCCTGAATGATGCGGACAGCGCGCAGGCTGTGGCGGCGGCCGGGGCGTTCCTTGGCCTCGATTTTACGGTCCCGGGCAACTACATGCTGGTTGTCTATGAACGTTGGGTCTCAACGACGACCGGGGATTTCACCGATGGCAATGCCTCACGCGACCGTCGGGATATCCTGACGGAGGAGGCCGCAGCGCTGATTGATGCGCTGCCCCGGGCGAAAGAGCCGACAGCCGGATCACCGCTTTATGACAGCAAGCTGACGCTGGCTGATGCGAAGAAGTATCTGGAGGTGGTCAACCGGATCGGAACGCATTTTGTTACCAAGGTCTTCAATGGCGACAAAATCATTCAGGTCTTCGTGTATGGCGACGACAAGTTCAAGGGCCTGAAGACGCAGTTTGAAGTCGATGCCACCGTGCAGCCCGATGGCAGTCTGGCGGTGTCGGGCTATACCGCCAACAGCTGGATCTACTATACCTCGCCGGAGCAGGGACCCCGGGGCTTTGTCAAAACCTACGGGGCGCTGACCTCCATCAGCCGGGATCCGGCATTGACCGCGGCCATTGCCGACGGGAAATGGGCCAATGGCTACACGCCGGACGGAACGCCGAGCATTTTTGCAGCATCGAAAGATTACGCCCTGTTTCAGGGGCTGACCCGGCAGGTTGCCTATGCCTGCGAACTGACGCCGCTGGCGGAGCTGATGCCCGGTGCGCTGGTCAAGGGGCCGTGGGACCGTCTGGTTGCCGGGGGGCTGATCCAGAAGTACGGGAATGCCGTGGTGATTCCGCTGCGCCGTCCGCTTGACTACGAATGGGCCAAGATTTTCCCGCAGACGAGTGATTCCTGGGCCTCCGGCATCGTTACCCCGGTGATCGACATCTATCAGGAACGGGTCGATCTGGCCCAGATCACCCTGATGGGGGCCGATATTATCGGCGAGAGTTACGCGTTGAAGAGTTTCTCCTGCTTTGCGCAGGTTGTGCAGGCGACATCCGGCCCTGATGCGGCCCCGATCAGCCTGCCGTCAAATTCCATCACGCTGGTCGCCCAGATCATTGATACCACACAGGCGGCGCGGACGCCGGTGCTCAGCATGAGCACCAAGGCCCTGCAACAGCTGACCGTGGCCTGCGAGGATATGTACGGGACCCTGATTTTTCAGAGCCCGGTGCTGACAGCCCCCGGCCGTAAAACAGCGCTGGACGGGTTCCTGATGGAAACGCCGGACAAGCCCGATCCGGCGACCAAGCGCTATCTGGTCGATCTGGCCGGGGTCCTGACGGATCCGCCCGCCGAGAGTGTGCTGAAAGACCACGCCCAGAGCGTTGAGTTTTCGGTGACCGCCGGAGAAGCGCTGTTGCAGGCGCAGGGGGCCGGATCCGAGACCGTCAAGGCGCTGGAGGTTGCCTATCTGAACTGGCTGGCGCGGATCATCCCGGAAAATACCACCAACGAGGTTCTGGCCAATGCCCGGGTCCGGGCGCTGTATCTGGCCAATGCTGTCGCCACCTTCGGGATGAACACGGTCTTCGTGCCCTATGTCACCTACGACAGCTATTCCAAATATGTGGGGGATCTGGTGACGCAGGCGACGACCCTCAGTGGTCAGATCGCGGCCTATCAGATCCAGCTGACAACGGTCGTCGGCGATTACAAGGTGATGAACAGCATCAATGCGGTCAACGAAAACGTCCGCAGCATCGGTGGTGTTCTGACCCAGTATTTTCAGGTTCTGGCTGATGGCCGTGACGCCATGGACCAGTATTATGGGAATATCATCAGTCAGCTTGATACCCAGCTGACCACGACCCTGAAGAACATTGGCACGCTTCAGACGCAGCTGACCAAGCAGCAGGCGGTGATCAGCAATCTTGGTGCCCCTCCCGGCATCATCCAGCAGTTCGAAAAAGACTACGTCCAGTATGAGAAGGACGAGATCTTCAAGGCGACGATGGGGATTGTGAGCGGCCTGTTCAGTCTGGGGGTGGCCTTTGCCGGTATTCCCGGTGCGGCGGAAAAAGGGGTGCTTGATGCCCTGGAGGCCCTGAAGGACGTTTACGAGAAGCTTCATGCCGTCATGGAGGTGCTCAGCCAGCTGAGCGTCATCGAGGAAGTTGCCTCAGACATAAAGAAAATCAATGAGCTGGCGTCCTCCATTCAGAGCACGTCAGAGGCGGGCGACCTGAAGATGCCCAGTCAGGTTGACCTCGACATGATCCCCAATAATGTCGAAGCCGCGTTGGTGAATGTCCCTGATAACAGCACGCTTAGGCAGGACAAAGCCAACCTGATCGCGGCAGTCAGGAATCTGGTGATCATCGGGTCTGCCCTGCTGACCGCACAGTCCGAAGCCAGCCGGCTTCTGGTCGAGATTGCCAATACCCAACGCCTGAAGACCATCAACAGCCAGCAGCAGGCCAAGATCTCCGGCCTGACCAATGCCCTGAATCTGGGCAGGCCGGATCTGCCGCCGGACCTTGCCAAGATCGACCTGATCGGCATGACCGGGCAGCTTCAGTTCCAGCTGAAGCAGGTTCTGAGTACGCTGGCGAAGGTTCTGGAGCAGCAGAACGGAGCAATCCAGTTCACCTATTTCGGGCTGCCGACCCCGATCACCTCCTTCTCGCTCAATCAGCTTCTGGGGGTGATTTCCAGTCAGGACGCCAATATTATCAACGCGATCCAGCAGCTTAATCCCCAGCCGCAGAAGGTCGATGCGCCGATAACCGTCCGGGTGCCGTCGATTCCCTATAAGGAGCTGATCAACGGCAGCGTCAAGCGCCTGTCGATCCATCTGTCCGATCCGGGGTTCCTGAATTACGTCATGGTCCGCATTGACCGGGTCATTGCCCGGGTCTCCGGGGTGAAGTCCACGGCGTCCGGGGATTATGAGCTGTCGCTGGAGACGCAGGCCCAGCCGTTTTTTGACCGGGATCCGGAACGGCAGGTCCGTACCTTTGCCTCGACCCGTCGGGTCTTCGGGCCTTATGTCTATGATGTCAAAACCGGTGCCGCCAAGTTCGGGGCCAACACCGGCAGCTTCGCCAGTCAGGTGACGCATCTGACCCCCTTCACCGACTGGACCATCAGCTTCCCGGCCAAGAGCACCAACAAGGACATTCAGTTCGATGACCTGCTGGTGGATATCGAGCTCGAATTCCATGTGACGGCCATCTACAACGATCCGGTGGAGTCGTTGCGCCGGGCCATGCTGCGGTCCCGGTCCCGGCGACAGGCCGAACCCTTCCGGATGATGACGCTGGCCAGCCCGGATCTGGAAGACCGGGTGCTGACCGGTCTGGCCGCCACCGGCGACCGGCCGAGCCTTCAGTATCTTGAAGGCCAGATGTTCCAGAATCAGGACATCATGGGCGGCTGGGATGCGGCGTTCAGCATGTTGTCCGGCCCGGCCAATGCCTTCCTGAACCAGCAGTTTCAGGCCTATCTGAAAGCGCTGACCCCGGGCAGTGACAGTGGCCTGATGCCGATCCGGGCGACCTACTTCGGCTCTGCGGTGCCGACCCGGTACGGCTGGAGCAGTGTCGTCACCGAAATTGATATCGAGGTGACCAATCCGCTGTTGCAGTTCATCGCCAGCTCCGATCAGGCGACGGTGCAGCAGTATATTGAGAAGGGGTCGGTCAAGACCGGATCGGTGGATGTGACGGGCACCAATACCGGCGGCGATGATGATTCCAGCCCGTTTTCGCCGAAAGCGGCTTTCCTGCCCGCCGGACCGTTGACCTTTACAGCGGATCTGACGACGAATGAACTGGTGATCCCGGTCAAGGATGTGCTGGGTCTGGGTCTGGGCAGCATCTTCCTGAGCACCACCGGCACGCTGCCCGCCCCCCTGAAGGTCGGCGACAGCAGCAACCCCAAACGGCCGGTGAATGAATACTATGTCGTGAAGTGGTCCAGTGTCGGCAACGAGACCCGGATCCAGCTTTCTGATGACCCGGAAGGCATGGCGCCGGTTAAGCTTACCAGCGCCGGTACCGGCACGCACAGCCTTGCGGTCTCCGTCTTCTGGAACTCGAAGCCGTCGATCGTTGACACCAGCAAGTCGCCCTATGTTTATGCCAACGTTCAGCTGGCCACCATCAAGGGGATTGTCGATCCCCCGGCGGGGCAGGGCAGCAAGGATGATACGCTGACCGTGACGCTGGATTTCCCGAATGGATCCTTTGTGCTGAGGAACATTCATGTGGAGCCGGACAACTGGGATCCGACCCATGAATCGACCAGCATCTCGGAGGCGATTGCCAACTATTACGCCAACAACGAGATCAAGTTTGATATCCAGACCATCAACACCAAGGATCTGGCGAGTGATGTGGACCTGACACCGACGCGCTTCAAGCTGCACGCCCTGAACACTCAGGGCGGCAACAATGTGCTTCAGGTGTTGATGATGACCACCGGGACGGATGACCCGAAGGGGAATTCGTTGCTGCTCTCCGAGCCGGTGGCCTATGACCCGCTTGCCCCGCTGCCGGGGGTGAGTGACTTTATGATCTCGCTGATGATCAGCCCGCGTCTGACGTTCCAGCATATTTTTGTCGACAGCTTTAACCGGGGCAGCACCAACTTCCGGGTTACGGCGGTCAAACCGCCGACAAACTACGAAGCGTGGAGTGCCAAAATCTCTTCGGGCACAGTCACGGCCCCGGTTCCCTTCAAGAGCGATTATACGGTTGACGGTACCAAGACCCAGTTCCGGATTTCCGCCAGTTCAAATGATCTGGTCTGGGACCTGAGCGGTCTGACCTTCAAGCCGACCGAGACGCAGGGCATTGCTCTGGAATACAGCAATGGAACGGCCAATCCGCCATCCGGTGGCACCAATGTTGACTTCCAGTACCGGCAATACCGTTATGCGCCGGGAGGGGAGTTTTCGCCGGGGCATTGGTACTGGACCGGCTGGCAATCGGCATCAGCGACGGCCTATGTCACGATGAAAGGCCATTATCCGCTGGAGGTCATCAATCAGGGTGAAAATCAGGAGGTTAAGTTCTCCACCACCGCCCCGGATATCACGATCGATAAATCCAGCGACCTGAAGCCGACCGGTGCCTGCGAGTGCAACGACAACGATGTGAAGATCGCCCTGATGGAGGCCCTGTCGACTTCGGTGCCCGAGCAGCTGCAGAAGAACATGAGCCAGATCAGCTTCAAGCCGCTGTCGATCATGGCACTGGAAAGCCTGCTGTTCCCGGCCCGGCAGCTGATTGCAATGTCGGTGGCCGGGGTGCCGTCGGCGGCGCTGGTGGTCGGCAGCTTCCTGGCGCAGGTCCGCAAGACCAGCCCGACCTATACGGTAACGATCCCGGCGGCTGCCCGGGCAAAGGGGGTGTTCGGCGGAACGGCGTTCGAGAACGGGACGGCCGTCAACAGCGTCACCAGATCCGGCATGAAGGCCAGCTTCTCTTTCCAGTATGCGGAAATCGGCAAAAATCTGGTCGATTACACGGTCAATATCGAAACAGGGACAATCAAGCCGCAGACGATTGCGGTGGTCTATCAGCCGGATACGGCCACCCCGCAGAATGTCATCCTGCTGCTGCCCGGTTTTGAGGAAAACACCTGATGCCGACCTGCGGAGGCCGATGACATGACCGAAGCATTATCGCCGGGGCTGATGGCGTTTGCGGTGGGCATGCAGGACCGTCCGGTGGTGCCTGATGGCTGGGACATGGTGCTTAACCTGTCCCAGCCGGCAGTCCGGTCGCTGGTCTGGCGTAATTGGGACGGGGCGATGGGTGCGGGCGACCGGGATCGCCCGCTGCTCTGGGTCGCACCGGGCGAGGTGGAGGGCCAGCATGACATTGTTGTCGTCCGGTCCGCGCTGCCCCGCCCGGCGGTCCGCCTGAATCCGGAGAACCACGCGGTGGATCTGCACTTTGGCATCGATACCGGCACCCTGCGGGTCGGCAAGGTGTCTGCGGCACTGCTGCGGGGGATGCCGGACCGGCGGGCGCTGGTGGACCATGATGCTGTTGCGTGGGCGGCACCGGTTGCCATTACACCGCAGGATCCGTTGCAACTTACCGGGTCTTTGCCGGTCACCGCCGGGCTTGTGACCGGCGCTGGCCCTGACTCTGGGGCCGGGGGCCGTGGCTTTTCGATCGGTCTTGCCCTGACCGATCCGCCGTTTGTCCTGTCAGGGATGCAGAACGGTCTGCTGAGTGATGCGCTGAACCAGCCCCTGCAAGGGTGGGTGGCGGCGCAGCACCTCAGCGGCCAGATCGGGATGATTGCCCTTCCGGATGGGCGCGGCCCGACCGTGCTGACCCCGACCACGGTTTCCGCCCGTGTTGCCACCGCATCCGACGGGCAGCCGGTGTTGCAGATTCTGACCGGTGCCTCTTTCGGTGCCGCAGTTCCGGCGATGGGGGCCCCGGCACCCAGCCCCGACGCCCACGATTTCAGCCTGATGGTCAGTTCCAAGGCCACCATGGCAATGATCGCCAGCGGTTACAATCTTGGGCGCGGTGTTGTCAAGCTGGTGTCGGTGCCACCGGAGGACGGGCAACCGCACTGGTTCGCGCAGGTCCATCAGCCGATGGTCTTCGAGGGGCGTTTCGGCAACCAGAACGGCGAGATCTATCTGACCGACCGCGCCAGTTTCACCATGGGCTTCGGTGGTTCGACCGATACAGGGCTGACCCTGTTCACCCGGACGGATCCGGCGTCAACGGTGCGGCTGGAGCTGGACCTTGCGGCACAGTATCCGGTTGCCATCAGCGGCATTGGGGAAGGACAGGTGGTCGGGCTGCGGGATGGATCGCAGTCGGTGACCGGGGATGGCTTCTACGAAGCGATCGTCAAGCCGCAGTTGGAGGCGTTCCTCTACGGTGACATCCGGACCGATATGGCGCAGGTGCGGATGACCGCCCTCAGCGATCTGGTGCTGAAGGATCTGACACTGTCCGGGCATGGTCTGCTGTTTGAAACCGCAGCCCTGCCTGCAGAACTTCTGGTGACCGGGCGCCTGATCCCCACCGCCTGAGGTTTCTCCCCCTTCCGGACCGCCCCCTTCCGGACCGCTCTGTGCCAGCAAAGACTTTTGACAGGAAAGACGTTACGGATGTCCAACAGCCCGACGCTCGCGTATCTTCTGGGTCAGATGGCACAGGACAAGGAAGTGCTGAACGGCTGGGATGCCGTGCTGAACGTCCTCGAAAGCGCGGTTAACACCTTCTTCCAGAAGCAGTTCCAGAGCATGACGGCGGGAACCGGGCAGATGACGGTGGCGCAGGTGTTCTGCGGCCCGGCGGTGCCAAACCCGCATGGGGATTACTGTGTCGTCACCCAGTTTTCCTTTGTTCTGGGGCCGCCGCAGTTTGTTTTTACCGATGGTTCCAACACGGTCACGGTGACGCAGGCGATCGTGTCCGGCACCACCCGGTCGGGCACCATGCCGGTTGAGGACGGGTTTAAACCGTCATCCTGCGGCTGTACCCCGGGGGACAGCCGGGTCACCTGGGGGCCGGTTAAAACGGTCGATGTCGGCACCCGCCCGACGGTGACGGCCCGGGTCCCCCTGACCTCGGTGACCGGCCTGATCAATGCCACCACCCACACCATCGTGCTGGATTTTGCCAACGGGGCCTTCACCGCCACCAATGTGACGGTCGAGGGGGTGACCTCGGCGGAAATGTCTGACCAGATCCGTAACTGGTTTATGACCCATGGTGTCCGCTATCAGGTGGCTTCGCTGGACTGTGCGGGCCGGGGCTCCATCCCGTCCCTGACCCCGACCCAGTTCCAGTTGCGGGTGCTCCAGACAGGGTCGGGCAACATCATCGTGCAGATCCTGATCACCACAAACGGCAGACCGTCGCCGGGGTATCCGATTGTGCTGGAGCCGATCCCCACTGCCAACGGTTATACCTGCACGCTGATGATCAGTTCCCGGATTGTGTTCAGCGATATCCTGTGTGCCGGGTTCAACAGTGCAGGAAAACCCTTCAACCTTTATCCGCAGTCGATGTCCGCCGCCGCAGGCTATACCGCCTATATTGCGCCGCAGATGCATTTTGAGGGGTCTTTCTCGTATGGCAGCTGTTGCAGTCCGACGACGGTAACCTATTCCCTGTATCTTGGCGGAACCTATTCGGGCAGTGCTTACAGCGGGTTTTATCTGTATCAGTCGATCACGCCGAGCGGCAACGTGGGCAACACGATCACCGTGACCGGGCTGAACCCGGTCTCTCTTTCGGGCAGCGGGCCGTCTCAGGCAATCCGCATCACCCCGCTGCCGCCGACGGTGACGGTCACCGGCGGGGCCTCGGACACCATCAACAGCCGGTTGCAATCCATCCTCAATGATGATTTCGGGCCGGCGATGGCCGGGATTTCCTTCAGCCCGGTCACTTATTTCGCCCTGCGCAATATCCTGTTTCCCAGCAGCATGATCGCCATGCGGATTGTGGAGGTGCCGACCGACATGGTGATCGTCGGCACCTTTCAGCCCAACTGACCGGTGGCAGAATGAGACCTGAAACTCTATCAACGCTCTCGGCGGATCCGGTGGCGGAAACGGCAGGGGGCCTGCTGCTGGGGGATCCGGTCGATCTCTGGGCCGGGCTGAAACCGCTGTTCCCGGACTGGGGGAGCCCGTGGGGGCAACCGCCGGGCAGACTGCTGCGCCCGGAAACACCGGAGATCCCGTCAGGGGAGCCGGTCCTGTGGGATGAACCGATCCTGTCCTTCCACGACAGCGTCCCCGGCCTTCTCAGCCACCTGTTCGACTATACGGTCACCCCGATGGTCCGGCTGGACGGACCGCAGGAGGTGACGGCAGGGGCGCTGATGGCCGGGCAATCCCTTGCCGGGCTGGAGGAGCGCCTGACCTTTCCGCTGTCAGAGCGGCGGGAGGGTGGGCCGGACGTGGCCTATCTGCTGGTGCGTCTTCAGGGGCAGCGCGGGACCCGGTACTACACTCCGGACTGGCAGGGACTGAACCGCAAGCTGCGGATCCTGCATTGGCTGACCCCGGAAGGGCGCCACGCTCTGGCCCGGCTGCGATTGCGGGGAATGCGCCATGAGGGGGTGGAGTTTTTCGGCGATATCACCGTCCGGCTGGCGAACCGCTATCTGGGCATGTTTGAGGATTTTGGAACGCATGTCGTGCGCTCGATCCGCTACGGAGCCTGCCTGTTTCAGGTTTTCGAGGTTGCGGCCAAGGCGGTACCGGTGGTCCGGGAGGCGATTGTCGGCGACAGCGGATCCTGTCTGGTGCGCGGTCCTGCGGCCTTCGGGCTGTCGCATTTCACCCGGTCGCCGTGGGTGACGCGGGGCAGCCCGATCCTGTCGGTCGGGGACTGTTCCGGGGCGCAGGCGGTGACGCAGGATCCCCTCTGGCGGGATGGCAGCGGGCCTGCCTGTCTGCTGTCATCCCGGGCGAGGGCGCTGCCGGACCGGACGGCGGTGCTGGACCGGATGGTGGCCTGTAGCCCGGTTGCGGTCAGTTTTTCCTGTCAGGCTCTCTCGCTGGAGGATTTTCGCGCCGATGTCTGGACCCGGATCATGCGGGCGGGGCTGTGTCAGCGCTTTCCCGGAATCCGCCTGTCCGGCTGGCGGCAGCGGAACGCTTTTTCTCTTCCGGCGTTTCTCGCCAGCGCCGGGTTGACCGGGGAGGACGCCCTGTGTAAAGGGCCGGGTCCGGTGGTCGCCGAGGTGACCTTCGTTCTGGATCTGCGGCGTTCCGCCCCCCTGCGCGGCCATGCCTCTGCCCCGTTAGCGCTTCCGGAGGCTGGCTGTCTGGCCCTGTTTGCGGTAACGGATCCGGCCAGCGGTGAGGCCGCCGAAGACCGGATTGGGGCTGCGGCCTTTGATCCGGCAACAGTCACGGTGCCGTTTGTGGACGGGGCTTTGTGCCTGACCACCGCCCGGGGGGACAGAATCTGTCTGACAGAAGGGGTGTGGCTGGGGCCGCAGGAAGACGGCAGGCCGGGGATTATCGGGGATCCGGCCCGCTGTGACGGGGAAATGCTGAACCGCCATGCCGGTCTGTTGACGGGGTATCTGCATCTGATCGGGGTGTTGCAGGGCGGCGGCGGGCCAGCGGCGGCCGATCCGGTGATGCGGCGGTGTGCGGCGTGGCTGGCGGAGGTGACGACAGGACAGGAGGGGCTGACCGGTTTGCGATGGCAGGCCCTGCGGCAGGCCCGGGGCTGTCGGGCACTGTCTGCCGTCCCGGCTCCGGTCCGGGAGCGGATCCCGGTGGCGTCTTTGGTTCCTTTGCTCCGGGTGTGCCGGGATGTATTGGCCCTGCATCCCGCCAGCACCGACTGTGCGGCGGCCCTGCATGCCGCAGAGCAGGCGTTGCATGCGGTTTACAGCCATTGGCCCGATATCCCGGATCCCGATGGGCTGGACCGGCGGTGTCTTACCGCCTGCGAGGCAGTGGAGCAGCAGTTTGCCGCCTTGGCGGCCCTGCCTGACCTGCCGGAGCAGGTGACAGGTCTGTTCTCCGCCGGGGCCGCGCTGCGGCAGCCACCGGACCCCCGCCGGACGCCGCATGCCCTTGTTCCCGGCGAGGAACCCTTTGTCAGGCTGTGGAATGCCCTTCTGGGGGTCCGGGCACAGGTTGCCGACTGTCGGGCGCACATCGCTGCGGCGCGGGGGCAGATGGCAGAGGCGATTGCCCTGCTGGAACAGGAGGTTCTCGCCGGTTGGGAGTGTCCTGCCGATCCGGCCGGGGAGTTTTTGGCGGCACTCGAAGCCCTGTCGGAAACCCTTCCCGGGATCAGCAGGGCTGACCGGGACAGGCTGTGCGCCGGGATCGGGGCGATCATGGCGTTGGGCGGCCCGGTCCGTGTTCTGGCCGGGGCCGCAGCCAGTCACCCGGAAAGACTGGACGGGCTGGGGCTGCAAATGCGCAGGCTGCTGGTCATTTTAGGGGCTTTGCAGGCCTGCCGGACCGCCGGTCTCGCCCTGCCACCGGTGGAGAGCCTGACGCCTGCTGTGCTGATGGCCCATGTCGGTCTGGCCCTGACGGCGCTGGAGCCGTTTCGGGTGGGCCGGACAGACGATTAAGGCTTTGCCCCAGAATCCTCTTACGGCTTTGTCACCCGGAAGGCGAGGGTGGCGTAATGGCCGCCGAAGGCGAAGGAGTTGGACAGGGCAATATCGGTATCCATCGGCACAGTCTGGCCACTGTAGGGGGCGGTCGGTTGCGGCCCGGTCTGCGGGTCTGCCGTGACGGCGGTTGGGTCGATCGTCCACGGGGACTGTTGGCGGCACAGGGCGAGAATGGTCGCTGCCGCCTCAACCGCGCTTCCGGCCCCCATGCAATGGCCAAGGGCGGCTTTGCAGGCACTGACCCGGATGGCCGGAGCATGGGGCCCGAAGACGGCCCTGATGGCATCGCTTTCAAGAGAGTCGTTGAGCTCGGTTGCGGTGCCGTGTGCATTGATGTGGCCGACCGCAGCCGGATCCAGACCGGCATCTTCCAGCGCGGCCCGCATGGCCCCGACCATCCCCCGCAGGGTTGGTTTGGTCAGTGTCGGGGTGTCCGTCACCGCCCCGGCCCCACAGATTTCGGCCAGAGGGGTGGCCCCGCGTGCGATGGCGTGATCTTCCCGTTCCAGAATCAGGACGGTGGCCGCCTCGCCGATCACGAAGCCGCTCCGGTCCGGGGCAAAGGGTTTCATGATTCCGGCGGTGGGGTCGGTGGCGGCACTCATGATTGCCAGCGCATCCCAGGCGGTGAACAGGGCCGAGGTCGGGAAGGCATCCGCGCCCCCGGCAAGGCACACGTCCATCTCGCCCCAGCGCACCGCCTGAACCGCCTGTGCAATAGCATGGGCGGAGGCAGCACAGGCAGTAACATGGGCCTGTGATCCCCGCTGAAGGCGGTAGCGTGCGCACAGGGCGGCAGTCGGGCCGTTCAGCATCATCTTCAGAATGGTGGTCGGGCGCAGCCGCTGGTTTTCCGAGGCCCGCAGCACGGCGTCCTGAATGGCATCACCGGGGCCGAAGGCGGTGCCCATCATCACCCCGGCGGTCGGGCCGATCTCCGCCGGGTCAAGCCCGGCCTGAGCCAGAGCCTCATCGGCGGCGGCCAGCGCCATCAGGCTGACGCGGTCATAGGCGTGGCGCTCGGCTTTCTGGATCAGGGCCTGCCCGTCAAAGGCGGGCAGCTCGGCCCCGAAATGGCAGGTCAGGGCACGGGTGTCGAGACTTTCAATCCGGCGGATGGCAGTGCGGCCGGAAAACAGTCCGTCCTCAAGGGCGGCCAGACCATTCCCGAAACCGGACAGCACGCCGATGCCGGTGACCACGACGCGGGCCGGAACACGGGCGGTTCTCTGCGGGGCGTTATCCATCGGCGTCGGCCGGGGCTGCGCTTCCGGTCCTGGCGTCAGGAGACGCGGAGGCAGCGGTCTGGTCCCGGTGTTTCAGAATTAGCTCTTCAGTCAGGCGCAGGACCTCGCCCAGATTCTGGATCTGGGTCCGTTTTTTCTGCATCTCGAATATAACCGGGGCGTCATATTTTTCCTCAACCTCGAACATGATCTCGACGAAATCGAGAGAGTCGATGTTGAGGTCTTCCAGCGTTTTGTAATCCTGTAGCTCCTCCGGATCGACTTCCAGAAACTCAGCCATGATGGCCAGGAGTTCGCTTTTCATGAAGGGGTACCTCAAAAGCGGCCAGAGGGAGGGCGGGGCAGGATGGAATTTAGCGTAGAATTTTTTAGATAAATACACCCTATAGGTGCCGTTCGGCCTTGGCAAGGGTCTGTCGGGCAGCCTCCACGAGGCTTGCGGCAAGGCTGGCCAACGTCTGCCCGCCGATCAGCGCCGTTATCGGCACCGAAACCCCGATGTCGCTGTCGATCCGCTGCTGGAGCTGGACGGCCCCGAGAGAGTCCAGCCCCAGACGGCTCAAAGGGGCCTCCTTGGGCAGGTGTTCCGGCGCACAGCCCAGACTCTCGGCCAGCAGACTGCGCAGGTGGTCGGCCAGCAGCCGGGCCTGTTTCTCGGCTGGATGACCGAATAGATCCTCCCGCAGGGACCGTTGCCGCCTGACCGAGGCCCCGGCTGCGGCCAGCAGGCCTGCCATCCTGTCGGTGGCGGCTCCCCGGGGGTCGTACCGGCTCCAGCGGTCAATTTCAATCGCCCGTGACAGGCTGACCTGCGGCAGCCCGGAGGAGAGGGCCGCCCCCAGTCCGGCAAGGGCCATCGCCATCGGCATCGGCGGCAGGCCCACCGCCCGCAGGTGGGCTGCCACAGCCGGACCGGCAGCCATTCCCGCACCGGAGATCGCCCCGAAATTGAGGCTGAGGGCAGGCAGACCGGCCTGATGCCGTGCCCACGCCAGACCGTCAAGGGCGGCATTGGCAGCGGCATAACTGGCCTGCCGGGGGGTGCCGACAAGGGCGCTTAACGACGAGGCCAGCACAAAATGCTCCAGCGGCAGATCAAGGCTTGCCCGGTGCAGGGCCATCGCCCCGCCCGCTTTGGGATCCACCACCGGACGGATGGTTTCGGCGGTCAGGTCGGCGGCAGGACGGTCAAGGGTTGCCCCGGCCCAGTGGAACACGCCTGCCAAAGGGGCCTGTCCGGTGGCGAGGCGCAGCAGAAGATCACGCACGGCGGCATCGTCGGTCAGATCCAGCGGCACGGTAATCAGCCCGGCTCCCAGCGCCGACAGGTCGCGGCGCAGTGGAGCAATGCTGGCCGGTGTGGGGTGTGACCGGCTGGTCAGCACAAGGGTTCCGGCCCCATGCCGGGCCAGCCACAGGGCCAGTTGCCGGCCAAATCCCCCCAAACCGCCGGTGATGAGGTAGCTTTTGCTCCGGCCAAACCGGGGAGGCGGTCTGTCTGCCAGAGACACCGGGTGCAGCCGGGGCAGAAGCCGCTGCCCCCGGCGAAAGGCGATCTCGCTGCTGGCGGTCCCGGCGGCAATGTTCCCGGCAACGGCAGCGTGCCATGCTTCGCCTGCCGTGACATCAATCAGGGTGGTGGCCGTCCCGGGGATTTCGTTGAAAAGAGTACGGCCGAGGCCCCACACCGCTGCCAGACCGGGCCGGACAGGAGGATCCTGCGGAGAGGTGGCGATGGCATTTTCTGTCACGAGATAGACCCGCCCCTGTGTTGGGGTGGAGCACAGGGTGATCAGGTCACTCAACTGCTTGGCGAGGGGCCCTTCGGGGGCGGTTCCGGTGGCAGAGCTCTGCGGGGTGTCGGCAACAATCATCACCGTGGCGTCGATGGCCGCCGGGCTGCTTCCGGCAGACCGGCTGTCTGCCGGTATGATTTCGACCCCGGAGGCGATCAGGGCCTGTGCCAGCCGATGGCGGTGGTTGTCCGGCCCGAGAAGGGCGACACGGCGGGGGACGGCCTGTGGATTGTCTTCGGGCGGGGTTTCCTGCCAGTCGGTGATCAGGCACAGGTCGGGGAGCGGTTCTTTCTTCGCCTGCGGGGTCAGGGGGCTGACGGTGATGTCCTGCATCTGGGCCAGACAGTGGCCCGAGTTATCAAACAGGTGTGCCGTAAAGCAGGGGCCGGAGTCCTCCGGCGGACCGAGCGTAACCCAGACCCAGAGGTGTTGCGGCAGTGGGGCATACAGGGTGTAGCGTCCAATGGATGTCGGAACCAGTGGGGTGCAGCCGGTGGTCAGGGCCAGTGCCGCCTGAAAGATGCCATCCAGCAGGCAGGGGGGCCATTGAGAGGCACTTTCCTGCAAAACCGGATGACCGACGGCCAGCCGGGCCAGAACCGCGCTGCCGTCGGCAGAGAGTGACAGGGCTTTAACCACCCGGAACGCGGGTCCGTGATCAATGCCCAAGGCCGCCAGCCGCGCCTGATGCTGATCGGGATCCAGCGGGAAGGGGGCAAGGGCAGCCAGTCCGGCGATGGGACGGGCCTCTGGTGGAGGCCCGGCGTCGGTGATGCGGGCCGACAGAACACGGACCGCCGAGGCTGGTGTGGTCGGCGTGTAGGCAAGGGTTTCGACGGCACCGTTCATGACCCGGCTATCCAGAACCTGCCCGATACGCCGGTTCAGCGGGACCGTGTTTTCAAAACGGATTTCGGCAAGACAGAGCGGCAAAGGCGTCTTCCGCCCGGTCTGGGCGGTCTGCGCCGCCGCCTCCAGCGCGGCGGTGCCGGGCAGGATCGACAGGCCTTCGATCCGGTGATCCCCGAGAAAGGCGAAAGCCTGCCGGTTGAGGTCAGCTATCCAGCTGTGGGGAATCACCGCAGGCTCTGCCCACGGGTTTGCCCCCGGAGTGCCGAGACGGTCCTGCGCCTGAACCTCCGCCTCGTGCCAGATCCGTTTCCGTTGCCAGACTGTGGGGGGGAGCGGGCAGACCCGGCCAGCCGGGGCGAGGCGCTGCCAGTCGAGGGTGCCGCCGCTGACATACACCTGAGTCAGGGCCGTGCGCAGGGCCTGTGCCTCCTCATCCTGCCCGGTCAGCGCCGGAAGAACGGTGATGTCATGGGCCTGCTCCCGTGCGGCTTTCCGGATCAGCCCGGTCAGCACCGGTCTGGCGCCAACTTCAAGGCAATGGGTTACACCCGTTGTCAGGGCCATTTCGAGGGCGGCGTGAAAATGAACCGGGTGCCGCACATTCTTCAGCCAGTAAGCGGCATCCATCCGGTCCGGCCCGACACCGGAGAGGGGGCCGGGGCTGACGCTTGACAGCAGGGTCCGGGCCGGGGGCAGGGGGCGGAGATCGGCCAGACGGTCCTTCAGCAGAGGTAGGATCGGGTCCATCGCCGCACTGTGATAGGCGATGTCAACCGGCAGGCGGCGGCAGGGGATCATCCGGGCGGCGAGGATCGTTTCCGCCTGTGCCAGTACCGCAGCGGATCCGGCAAAGGTGATGGACCGGGGGGCGTTGATGGCGGCGATTTCCAGTCCGGGCAGGGTGGCGCACAGGGTGTGCGCTTCATCGCGGTCGATGGCGGCGGCGACCATTCCTCCGGTGCCGGTCTGGCGGTCCTGAAGCTCCGACCGGGCCCAGCAGACCGAGACCGCCTGTTCCGGGGTCAGATGGCCGCTGCACAGGGCGGCGGCGACTTCTCCGGCGGAATGGCCGAGGCAGAGATCCGGGATCAGTCCATAGGCGGAGAGAACCTTGCTCAGGCCGACCTGAAGGGCAAACTGCACCGGCTGAAGGGGCCGGCACCGGTCCAGCGGGGCAGCGTCGGTGATCGCCTCGGCCAGAGAAAATCCGGACAGGGGGCGGAACAGGGCATCAAGCTCTTCCACGGTCTCGCGGAACACAGGCTCTGAGGTCCACAGGGAGTGCCCCATGCCGGGCCGGTGTGCGCCCATCCCGGAAAAGACGAACAGGATCCGCGAGCGGTCTCCGCCAGACCGGGGAGCGGTCTGGTCGCCGGTCATGGCCTGCCGGAGGGTTGCGGCAAGGGAGGCCGGTGTTTCGTCCGGGGTGACCCAGACGGCCCTGCGGACGGGCCGGTGACTCCGCCGTCGGCTGAGAGTGTAGTGGAGATCTCTGAGGGGCAGGCATCCGGCTTCGGCCTGCCCGGCAAGGGGCTCCAGCCACGCCGACAGGGCTTCCGGCGACTGGGCGGACAGTGGCAACAGCATCGGTTGGCTGTCCGGCGGAGGATCTGCATCCGGAGGGAGCTCTCCGGGGGGAGGGCCAAGGATCACATGGCCCATGCTGCCGCCATAACCAAAGGCATTGACGGCGACCCGTGCCCCGTGCAGGGGTTCCGGGGCGCAGGGCAGTCGCAGGGAAAGGGCGTCAAACGGGATATCCGGGTTGGGGTGCCCGACCAAAAGATGCGGCGGGATCCGGCCTTCCTGTAGGATCAGCAGGGCCTTGATCACCCCGGCGATGCCTGCCGCCGCCTCCAGATGGCCGATATTGGCCTTGACGGAGCCGATCGGCAGCGCGGCGCGGCGGGCCGTTCTGCCATATACCGCCCCGATGGCGTGGGCTTCGATCCGGTCCCCCTGCGCGGTGCCGGTGCCGTGGGCTTCCAGATAGCCGATATCATCAGGCGTCAGGCCGGATGCGGCCAGAACCCGGCGCATCAGGTCTTCCTGTGCGGTGCCGTTCGGCAGGGAGATCCCGGCTGTGCGCCCGCTATGGCCGGTCCCGATGGCTTCGATCACAGCCCGGACCGGATCGTGGTCAGACCGGGCATCGGTCAGCCGCTTCAGGATGACAATGCCGCAGCCTTCCCCCCCGGCCATAGCCGTCGGCCCGGTGCGAAAACGGTTTGGACCGGCCATCCGGTGCCAGCAGCCCGGCGGCTGACATGCCGATCTGATATTCCGGGCGGAGCATGAAGCTGACCCCGCCGACCACAGCCATCTGACAGGCCCCGGCCTGTAGATCGCGGACGGCAGCGTCAAGAGCGGTGAGGCTTGAGGCACAGGCAGTGTCAACGGTGAGGCTGGGGCCGCGCAGATCAAGCGCATAGGACAGCCGGTTCGCCAGCATGGTCAGGGTTGACCCCACGGCGGAAAAGCGCCCCAGCGCGCTGCGGGCCTGTGGCGAGAACTGATTCAGCAGGTGATCGGTGGTGAAGCCGCCGATATAGACCCCAACGGGCTGTGCTGACAGCGCTGCCGGATCAATCCCGGCATGCTCCAGTGCTTCCCAGGCCACTTCGAGAATAAGCCGCTGCTGTGGATCCAGACAGGCGATCTCGTCAGAGGGGAAGGAGAAGACATCCGGGTCAAAGCCCTGATAGTCATAATCCAGAAAAAAGCCGCGTCCGGTCGGTGTCTTTCCTGCGGCATGATCGCGCGTGCAATAGCGGTCTTTTGACCAGCGGTCGGCCGGAACGTCGGCACAGAAGCAGTCCCCAGCCAGAAGCTGTCCGAAAAAACCGAGCGGCGACAGCGCGTTGCCGGGGAATCGCCCCTGAAACCCGATAATGGCGATTTGTGACATGGCCCCGGACGTTATACGCGGAAAAGTTTATTATTCCACAATGACAATCGCGGTGGTGGGTGTCAATCCGGGGTGTTTTCATCCGGTTGGATGCCCGTAATCAGCGTCCAAGCCACAGGGGGGGGCTTCCGGCTGTCGGCCTCGAAGGCCCCATAAAAGATCCCCCTGTCAGGAGGCTGACAGGGGGATCCGGGGCTGTTGTTCTGGATCTGTCGTTAAAGACGGCTGGCCTCAGCGGGGCTTACGACCGTCCTGCACCATCGCCAGATTAACGTCAGAGGGCGGAACCGGCAGGCAGTTCACGTTTTTCTGTTTCAGGATCTTGCAGGCGGATTTGGCCTGCTGCTCGTTCTCGATACCGGTCAGGCGGGCGCGGTAGACCAGACCGTTGGCACCACTCATCGGGGTCACCAGAAGCTGAGCGCTGGCGATCTGGGAGCGGACAATCCCCATGGCGTTGGAGGCCTGCGTATGGGCGGCCGAGAAAGCGGTGAAAGCCCCGACCTGAATGGCCCAGTCGCCGACGGCACCGCGCTCCTGCTGGCGGGCCCACTGGGTGGCCACCTGCTTGCTTCCGCCGGTCTGCGGGGCGGTTGCCATCACGCGGTCCATTTCCGCCTTGGCGGTGGCAAGGGCCTTTTTATCCTTGCGGGCCTGAGCGTCCGCCACCTTCTTCTCGGCGGCGGCCCGCTTGGCAGCCAGAGCCTTCTCCCGCTTTTCCTCGGCGGCGGCAACCTGAGCCGCACGGCGTTCCTCAGCCGCTTTGGCCTTGGCGCTGCGGGTATCCACGGCGGCAGGCGGCGGGGCGGCAGAGGCCATCACGGCACCGCCACCTTCCCCGACCGAGGCAAAGGCATGGTCGAGCAGGGCCATCATCCGCTGGTCACGCCACGCGCCACTCTGGCCGCCCATGACGACGCCGACGAGGGAATGGCCACCCCGGCGGGCTGAGGTCGCAAGGTTAAAACCGGAGTCGCGGATATAACCGGTCTTCAGGCCATCGGCCCCCTTGTATTGCAGCAGAACCCGGTTATGGGTGCCGATGGTCTGCTTGCCATAGCGGAAGGAGCGGATGCTGAAATAGTCATAATACTGCGGAAAGTCGCGGCGCAGGGCGAGAGACAGCCGGGCCATATCGCGGGCGGTGGTCACCTGATTCGGATTTGGCAGGCCGGAGGCATTCTGAAATTCCGTGCTCGCCATCCCCAGTGCCCGGGCCTTGCGGGTCATCATCTGGGCAAAATTGGGTTCATTACTGCCAAGATGTTCGGCGATCACCACGGCGGCATCATTGGCGGAGCGGGTGATCAGGGCCTTGATGGCATCCTCAACAGCCAGCGTCCGTCCGGCGGGAACGCCCAGTTTGGTCGGGGCCTGACCGGCGGCATAGGTGGAAACCTGCATCCGGTCCTGAAGGCGGACCTTCCCCTTCTCCATGGCATCGAACAGCATGTAGAGGGTCATCATCTTGGTCAGCGAGGCCGGATAGGTCTGGGTATCGGCATTTTCCTGCTGGAGCACCGCGCCCGACTGGGCGTCAATGATGATTGAGGAATAGACGATGGCATGGGCCGCAGACGGTGACAGGGCTGTCAGGGCAAGGACGAGGACCGCGACCGCCCCGGCGAAGGCCGACGACAGGCCCGTATGGCGGGAATCCTTGCTGAGTCCGGTGAAAACGGTGCGGATGACAGGCAAAGTACTTCCCCCTGATTTGGCCGATCAGTGACAGGTTGCGGTTCCGTGCCCCAGTGTGGGCCGCAGCCGGAGGCATTTGCCCCGCTACGGTCATATTTGCCGGAAAATCCGTAAATACCGCTGTATTTACGGGCAGATCTGGCAAGCCACAGGCGACTCGTTGGTAACCTTAGGAAAACATTCATCCCCTGTCCACGGCGATAACGGGGGATGACGGCATGACAACAGGAAAATATGGATAATTCCTTACCCGCAGGGCCGAATGCCGCAGAAATGTGGAAACTTTGTGGCAGGAGCGGAGGAGAGAAAATGAAATGGTGCAATGCACAATAACGGGTGGGAGGGTCTGCGCTGCCGTGCTATGCTGCATTGCAGCAACCGTATTGGAATTGAGGAGGCTATGATGTCGGCTGTTTCCGGTGATTCATCCCTGTCCCGCTTTTTCCCGGTGTCTGCTGCCGGGCAGTGGAGTGGGGTCGGTCCTGTTCCGTCTCTGGTGCCGGTTCTGGCCGCTGAGGCTGAAGCGGCAGGCCGGGTGGTCCGTGTGGCGGCGGACGTCGCAAACCGGGGTCTTGATGTCTGGGTGGAGGTGTTCCGCTGCGGGGAAATCCTGACTGCAGCCACCCTTCAGGCCATGCGGGATTCTTTCCGTGCCTTGCAGGCCGGTATAACCGGAGCCCCGGCGGGGTCGGAGGCTGTCAGCCCGGGACTCTATCCGGTTGAACTGTGCTGGACGGTGGCAGAGGCCTCAGCGCTTCCCTATCGCGATGCTTTGGGAAGAATCTCCGTCAGGCTTGCACCGTCAGACTGAGGGGGCTGTGGGGCGAAAAATCCGCCGGTTTGGCAGGTTTTGACGGGCTTAAATCCCTATTGATAAAGTGGGATACTGTTGGAAAAATTTGTTAAAACAATTGGTTGACTGGTATAGTTCCTCTGGATCATGCCGATTTTCATGGTTCTGAGGAACTGCCCCCCCTCCCGCTCCGCAAAATTCCGGCCTATATTCGATTTCAAGGCCGGTTCGCTTCCTGTAAGGGGCCGGTTACAATGGGGAGGCCCAGACCGGGAAGACGGTGGGATCCGGAGGCGTCAGGCGGTTGCGCAGCGTTTCCGGGCCAGCGGGACCGGCGGGTCGTGACCCCCTAAACGGAGCCGACAGACCTCTCTATGAGTGACTTCGACCATCAGGATGACCATGGCACGGGAACCGGTGTGGCAACGCGGACCAGACCGAAAACCAAAAAGCCGTCCATGTACAAGGTATTGATGCTGAATGACGATTATACTCCCATGGAGTTTGTCGTTCATGTACTGGAGCGGTTTTTCAACAAAGACCGTGAGGAAGCCACCGAAATCATGCTGCATGTGCATCAGCGCGGCGTCGGGATCTGTGGGGTCTACACCTACGAGGTGGCCGAAACCAAGGTCACCCTGGTGATGGATCTGGCCCGGCAGCATCAGCATCCGCTGCAATGTACGCTGGAGCGTGAGTAAGGGGCGCGACAGATCCGCGTTGAGTGTTCGGGGGCGGTCCCGTAAGCCCCCCGCACTGTGGAATAACCGATAATAAGGCATCCGCGACCGGATGCCGGAGGAAGAGGTGTGCGGCCGCCGGACCCGCAGGGGGATCCCTGCCCAGCTGTCGCCCAGTTCTTTCACCCGCCGGTCCGCACAGGTGCCAATGGCACGCTTATGAACGGAAAGGGGAACGACCCATGTTGTCCCGCAATCTTGAAAAAACGCTGCACCGCGCTCTCGCTCTGGCCGGGGAACACCGCCACGAGTATGTGACGCTGGAACACCTGCTGCTGGCCCTGTGCGAGGACAGCGACGCAGCGGCCGTCATGCGTGCCTGTAGCGTGGACCTCGACCAGTTGTCGAAGGATCTGATGACCTTCGTGGCGACAGATCTGCAAAGTCTGGTGATGCCGGATACGGCGGAGCCAACCCCGACCGCCGGGTTTCAGCGGGTGGTGCAGCGGGCGGCGATCCATGTGCAGTCGTCGGGCCGCGAGGAAGTGACCGGGGCCAATGTGCTGGTCGCCCTGTTCTCGGAACGGGAAAGCCACGCGGTCTACTTCCTGCGTCAGCATGAGATGACCCGTCTGGACGCCGTCAATTACATCTCCCACGGTATCGCCAAGCGGGCCGGACTGTCGGAGACCCGTCCCGTCAAAGGCGCCGACGAAGGTTCGGTGGAGGAGGACGTCGTGAAAAAAGGTCACGAAGCGCTTGAAGCGTATTGCGTCAACCTGAACCGCAAGGCGGCTGACGGAAAGATTGATCCGCTGATCGGGCGGGAACCGGAAGTGGACCGTACCGTGCAGGTGCTGTGCCGCCGGTCGAAGAACAATCCGCTGTATGTCGGGGATCCCGGCGTTGGCAAGACCGCCATCGCCGAAGGGCTGGCCCGGCGTATCGTCAACGGCGAGGTACCGGATGTTCTGAAGTCCGCGGTGATCTTCGCCCTTGATATGGGGGCCCTGCTGGCCGGAACCCGCTACCGCGGCGATTTCGAAGAACGCCTGAAGCAGGTGATGAAGGAGCTGGAAAGCCTGCCGGAGGCGGTGCTGTTCATCGATGAGATCCATACCGTGATCGGGGCCGGGGCCACCTCCGGCGGATCGCTGGATGCCTCCAACCTGTTGAAACCGGCGCTGGCGTCGGGGGCGATCCGCTGCATCGGCTCGACCACCTATAAGGAATACCGCAGCCACTTCGAGAAGGACCGGGCGCTGGTCCGCCGCTTCCAGAAGATCGACGTCGCCGAACCGTCGCAGGAAGACGCGGTGAAGATCCTGCATGGCCTGAAGCCGTATTACGAAAAGCATCACGGCGTGAAGTACACCAACGAGGCCATCAAGGCGGCGGTGGAGCTGTCGGCCAAGTATATCGGCGACCGCAAGCTGCCGGACAAGGCAATCGACATCATCGACGAGGCCGGCGCGGCGCGGATGCTGCTGCCGGAGAGCAAGCGCCGCAAGACGGTGACGCTGAAAGATGTCGAAGACATTGTCGCCAAGATCGCCCGGATCCCGCCGAAGTCGGTTTCTTCTGATGACCGCGAGGCGCTGAAGAATCTGGAACGCGATCTGAAGACCATGGTCTTCGGGCAGGATAAGGCGATCGAGGCCCTGTCGGACGCGATCAAGCTGGCCCGGGCCGGGCTGCGCGATGCGGAAAAGCCGATCGGCAACTATCTGTTCGCCGGGCCGACCGGGGTCGGGAAGACCGAAGTCGCCCGCCAGCTTTCGGTGTCTCTGGGCATCAAGCTGCTGCGCTTTGATATGTCGGAGTATATGGAACGGCATTCGGTGTCGCGTCTGATCGGGGCTCCGCCGGGCTATGTCGGCTTTGATCAGGGCGGTCTGCTGACCGATGGCATTGACCAGAATCCGCACTGCGTGCTGCTGCTGGACGAGATCGAAAAGGCCCATCCGGACCTGTTCAGCATCCTGTTGCAGGTGATGGATCACGGCAAGCTGACCGATCACAACGGCAAGACTGTCGATTTCCGCAATGTGATCCTGATCATGACCACCAACGCCGGGGCACAGGAGCTGGCAAAGAATGCCATGGGCTTCCTGCGGGAAGACCGGGCCGGGGAAGACAAGGACGCCATCGAGCGGATGTTCACCCCGGAATTCCGCAACCGTCTGGATGCGACCATTTCCTTCGCCCCGCTGGCGGCAGAGGTGGTGGAACGGGTGGTCGACAAGTTCATCATGCAGCTGGAAGCTCAGCTGGGTGAGCGGGAAGTGACCATTGACCTGACGGCGGCCGCCCGTGGCTGGCTGGCGGTGAAGGGGCCCGTCCGCTGGGCCGGGTGATTCAGGAAAAGATCAAGAAACCGCTGGCGGAAGAACTGCTGTTCGGTCGTCTGGTCCATGGCGGTGCCGTGCATGTGGACCTGAAAGACGATGCGCTGGTGTTTGATATCCAGCCTTCCCCCCGTAAGGGTGGCGGGATGGAAAAGGACCGCCACCGGGAACCGGAACTGGTGTGACGGTCCGGTGGACAGCACATTGACTGACGTCGCTGATGGAAAACTGGGGCCCCTGCGGGGGCCCTTTTTTTGGTTCATCGCGGATTAGCGTGGAGAGCGGCGGACAACGGCACCTTCTGACACACCGGTCGTCGCCAAACATCACAGACTGCAAAAAGGGGGGTCTGCGGGGACTGTATACGGGCAGACAACTCTTCCCTCCCGGCGGTCTCCTGACTTGCGTGCGTTCCATCATTGCTGCACCCTTAAATAGGGAATGCAATTGCCGGATGCGTCTTTTGGTGTGGCTGACGCAGCTCCGGTTCCGGGGCATGCCGAAAGGTGGAAAACATGAAGGAGATCCCCAAGAGTCCCCGCCTCTCTTCGCGGTCGTTCCTTCAGGATTTTCTGCGCCTGTTTGTGCCGGTCCTGCTGATCTGTGGCGGTATGAGCCTCCTGTACATGTATCAGATCTCCTCGCTGGAGATTGACCGCCTGTCCGAACGCCAGACAAACAAGGTGAAGGTTGCCGTTTCGTCACTGCGGCAGGCGACGCAGAAACTGACTGGGGATGCCGTCTATCTGGCCAACCATCCGGAACTCGGGGCGGGGGTGGGGCCATTTACTCCGACATATCTGAACCGTCTGGCCGAGATCTTTGTTCCTTACATGACGGCACAGCATCGCATTGATCAGATCCGTGTCATCAACCCTGCCGGGCTGGAGGTTCTACGGCTGAACAGGACCGTTGATGGAGTCGCGCGGGTCCCGGAGGCGGATTTACAGGATAAATCAGGCAGGGATTACGTCGTTGAGGCGATGAAGTTACCCGCAGGGCACCTTTATGCCTCCCGTCTGGACCTCAATATAGAACATGGTGAGCTTGAGAAGCCTTATAAGCCGACAATCCGGCTTTCTGCCCCTCTGGAGGATGAAAAGGGGGCGCGCCGGGGGATTCTCGTAATCAATTTCTTTGGGCAGACCCTGTTGAGGACGCAGGAGGATGTCAGGGCGTTCCGGGGGATCTCAACGCTGGTCAATGAGCAGGGATACTGGCTGATGGGGGAACAGCCAGAGGACGAATGGGGCTTCATGTTTGACCGTCAGATCACGATGACCCAGCGGTCTCCTGCGATCTGGGAGAAGATCAATGTCATGCTGTCCGGACAGAGTCTGCTTCCGGATGGCCTCTGGACTTGGGCGAGTGTTATCCCGGAACAGGAATTCCAGGCGGGGGATACCGCGCCGGAGCTGGGGATTGCGGCCGGTGTGAGCGGGCCTGACCAGCATCGCTGGATCATTATTTCCCATATCCCCGGCAAAGAGATCCTGGAGTTGAAGACCGGGATCCTACGGGCTTTCAGCCCTGTCCTGCTCCTGATCTTTACGGTTCTGACGGCGGGCTGTGCCTGGATTGTCCGGGCCCGCCGTCAGGTCGAAGGCCTGAATGTACAGCTGGCTGAGCGGGCTGAGGCAGCCGAGGCGGCGGGACGGGCCAAGGCCGATTTTGTGGCCAATATGAGCCATGAAATCCGGACCCCGATGAATGCCATTCTGGGGATTGCCCATCTCCAGCTTCAGGCGCGTCATCTGGACGATGTCTATTCGATGGCCCTGAAAATCCGCGAGTCCGGCAAGACCCTGCTGGCGATCATCAATGATATTCTTGATTTTTCAAAGATTGAGGCCGGTGGCCTGACACTGGAACATGTGCCGTTCCGTCTGGACAACGTCATCGACGATCTGGCGACCATCATTGCGCACAATGCGGCGGCCCACGACATCGAGGTGATCATCTCCCCCCCGCCGGTAGGGTACCTTGATCTGGTGGGGGATCCGCTGCGGCTGACGCAGATTCTGATGAATCTGGCCAATAATGCGGTCAAGTTCACGCAGGTGGGGCAGGTCCATGTCTACTGCGAGGTGCTGGAGGAGTGCGAGAAACAGGTGCTCCTGCGGTTCTCCGTGGCTGATACCGGGATTGGCATCCCCATGGAGAAGCAGCAGGAGATCTTTACGGCGTTCTCGCAGGCTGGCAGCGACACCACCCGCCGTTTTGGCGGAACCGGACTGGGACTGGCGATCTGCCGTCGGCTGGTGGCCCTGATGCGGGGAGAAATCGGGGTTTCAAGCCAGCCGGGAGAAGGAAGCCGGTTCTGGTTTGCGGTGCCTTTCGAGCGGGCAGGAGATGCCCTGTATTCCGAACCGCATATGAAAAGCGTCCGTGCGCTGATTGCCGATGACAATGATGTCGCCCGGGCAGCCCTCAAGAAAACGACGGAACAGCTCGGCTGGCCCGCAATGGTGGTCGAAAGCGGGGAAGAGGTGATTCACCGGCTGCTGACGGCGCAGGAGCACGGTGCGGCCTATGATATCATCATGCTGGACTGGAAAATGCCGGGAATGGACGGGCTGGAAACAGCCCGGGCGATCCGGGACAGGATTCCGGAAGATGCCGCCCCGATCATTGTCATGGTTACGGCCCACTCCCGCGAGGCCCTTCTGTCAGAGCCTGACAGCGCGTTGACTGATGCGGTTCTGGTCAAGCCGATCACGGCGTCCTCCCTGTACAACGCCGTCAGTCAGGCCCGCCGCCGCCGGGAGGGGGGAGGCGTGATCATTCCGGATATGCCTGAAGAGAGACGGCTGGCAGGCATGCGGGTTCTGGTCGTGGATGATGCCCCGACCAACCGGGAGGTCGCCGAAATGATTCTCTCGGCGGAAGGGGCGCTGGTCACACTGGCCCCGGATGGGGAGACGGCGGTCAAGTATCTGAAAGAAAAACCGAAATCTATGGATATCGTTTTGATGGATATTCAGATGCCGGGCATGGACGGTTGTGAGGCAACCCGGCGGATCCGGGCCCTGCCGGGGCTGGGGGAGGTGCCGGTGGTCGCCCTGACGGCCGGTGTCTTCCGGGAACAGCGGGAGGCCGCACTGGCCGCCGGGATGAATGATTTCGTTGGCAAGCCCTTCGATGTCGACGTGACAGTGGCGTTGATGCGCGCTCTGACCCAGTGGCACACCCGAGGAGAGAGCGGGAAGCGGCAGTCGGCCGGTTCTGAGGCTGTTGGCCGGAAGGCAGAGGCCACAACGGGTCTGCCGGGGCTTGATGTCGGTACGGCACTCAAAGTGTGGCGTGATCCAGCCCGTTACAAGGCGTACCTGCGGCAGTTCCGGCAGGAGAATCAGGATCTGGTCGCAACCCTGAAGGCGAAGCCGCAGGGTGAACAGGCTGCACTTGCCCATGCCATCAAGGGAGTTGCGGCCAATCTTGGTCTGGGGGAGGTCGCCTTGTGGGCGGGGCGGCTGGAACAGTCTCTCCACGACGGTGTCGCTGCGACGGAAGAGCTGGAAGGGCTGGAGAAAGCGCTGTTGACCGCCCTGTCCTCCATTGCCGGTTATCTGGAGGACGCGGATCCGCACGGTGGCGGGGAGCCGGTTGTGGGGAACCCGTCCCAACTGAAAGAGCTGCTGGAAAAGGCCCTTGCCGCCTGCGATGCCGACAATCCGGATGGTGTTGAGCAGCATCTTGAGGTGTTGGCGCTCTATCTGCCAGCGGACCGTCTCCGGCCACTCCGGCATGCGATTGGCAGCTTTGATTTCCGGGGTGGGGAACAGGCCATCAGGGCCTTGATGCGTGAGCTGGAACTTGATCAGGAGGGTGCATGATGCCAAACGGTCCGATCCTGATTGTGGATGACCAACCCCATAACCTTGCAGCCCTGCGGCAGGTTCTGGCGGGGATACACCCTCTGGTTTTCGCCCGGTCCGGGCATGAAGCGCTGGAGGCGGTCACCAAACACCGGCCATCCCTGATCCTGCTGGATGTCCAGATGCCGGACCTGAGTGGCTATGAGGTCTGCGAGAGGATCCAGCAGAATCCGGGAACGGCGGCGATTCCGGTCATCTTTGTAACAGCCCTTGACGGTACGATGGACGAAACCCGGGGCTTTGAGGTTGGCGCGGTCGATTACATCACCAAGCCTATTTCTCCTCCGGTGGTGCGGGCCCGGGTGCGGACACATCTGGATCTGGTCCGCGCCAGCAGTCTGGAGCGCAGTTATCGCGATGCCATTTCGATGCTGGGCGAGGCCGGGCATTATAACGATACGGATACCGGGGTGCATATCTGGCGGATGGCCGCCTACGCCCGGGTTCTGGCAGAGCTGGCCGGTCACAGCGAGTCCGACTGTGAAAGGCTGGAACTTGCGGCGCCGATGCATGATACCGGGAAGATCGGTATCCCGGAATCGATTCTGCGCAAGCCCGCCGCGCTGGATGCCGCAGAGTGGGAGATTATGCGGACCCACACGAGGATCGGGTACAGCATCCTGTCAAAAAGCACGGCCCCGGTGTTTACGCTGGCGGCGGTCCTTGCCCTGCGGCATCACGAAAAATGGGATGGCAGTGGATATCCGGATGGTCTGGCTGGCGAGGATATCCCGGAAATGGCCCGGATTGTGGCGATTGCCGATGTCTTTGATGCCCTGACAATGCGCCGCCCCTACAAGGAGGCATGGCCGATTGAGCAGGCGATTGAACAGATCCGCCGGGACTCCGGGACGCATTTTGATCCCCGGCTGGTGGATCTGTTCATGGTGAATTTGTCGCGTTTTCTCGATGTCAGGGCCGCATGGGTGCTGATTGAGCAACAGGGAGAGAGTGGGACGGGATCGACAGGCAGTGCCTCAGACCCGGGGTTACCACAAAGACGGGTCCTCCAGCCGGATCTGACAGGGTGATGGGATGGACATGAGCCCCGGCTTCGGCAGCGATCAGCACACCGGCGGCGGCATCCCATGGGTTCAGATGCAACTCGACATATCCTTCGACGATCCCTTCCGCCACCTGACAGAGGGAATAGGCGGCAGAGCCAAAGCGCCGATGCTCGATACCCTGATCGTAGAGGGCTTTCAGGACGTCCAGATAGCCGGTCTGGAAGCAGATCCGCCGGGAAATGCCGATGGCGATTGCCGCCCGCTGCGGGTCTGTCACTCCGCTGACCCGCAGCGGGGTGCCGTTCCTGAAGGCCCCCTGTCCGGCGACGGCGGTGAACTGGGTCTCCTGCCACGGCAGGCTGATCACGCCCATGACAGGCTGCCCCTGATGGACCAGCCCCACCGAAACCGACCAGTGATCAATGCCGCGCACGAAATTGTCGGTGCCGTCGATGGGGTCAACCACCCATAGCCAGTCTCCGTCGGCCTCACTCAGCCCGCCTTCTTCGCCAAGGAAGCCGACGTCGGGACACAGGGCAGACAGGTGGCGGCGCAGATAGCTTTCCACGGTGGTATCGGCCTCGGTGACCCGGTCCTGCACGCCCTTGTCGCGGATTTCAAGGGTACCGCTGTTGCGGAACCGCAGGGCAATGGCCCCGGCGTCGCGGACGATGGCGCTGACGGCGTCGAGGGTAATGGTGCCGGGTAGGGGAGTCATCTTAACAGGCCTCACCAAAGGGAAGGGACTGGAGACATGCCCAGTCCGCAATCGGGGTTTCGTTGGAGGACCGGACGATGAACACACGGTCAACCGGGAAGGTCAGGGGAAGATCCGGGGCGACGGTGGCGGTAAACCGTGCCTTGTCAGCATCGGTTGCCGGGCCATAGGCCAGACTGATGTGCGGGGTGAACTGCCGGGGTACTGCCGCGTCGGGGAACAGTCGGCAGCAGGCCTGATGCAGGGTTTCCAACACCGGTCCGGCGGTGACGCAGGCATAGAACGACATGAAGAAGTCCGCCCCGGTCCGGGTTTCGGTCAGGGACAGGGACAGGGGCTTCCATGTCCGGGTCAGGGGTGTCAGGGCTGCGGAAATATCGTCTGCCGAGGCCGGAATATCCCCCAGCAGGGTGACATGCGGGGTGAAGGCAGGCAGACCGGTGGTCTGGCAGAAGGTGGCAATAGCATCTTCAAGGCGGTCGCGCTGCGGCTGCGGCGGGACCAGCCAGAGGGAATGTTTCTGCGGCATGGGATCCGGGATCAATGGGTGTCGCGGGAAATCAGGATGGGATCAATACACCGGGTTTCTCCGGCGCGGTCCGGGTGCAGGAATCTGCTTTCCAGCAGGTCCATGATGGTGTCGACGGTGTTGGTGATGGAATTGCGGATGGTGGTCAGGCCGAAGCAGGGCCAGCCAGCCATGGCAATGTCATCAAAGCCTATCACGGCCAGATCTTCCGGCACCTGCAGGCCCAGCGCGTGGCGGGCGGCATTCAGGGCTCCGATGGCCATGATGTCGTTGCAGCAGAACAGGGCATCGGGCCGGGTGGTCCGGTTCAGGCAACGCAGGGCGGCGGCGTGGCCGCCTTCAAAGCTGAAATCGGCCCATTCGAGGGCTGCCGGAGCGAGACCCGCCTCGGACAGGGCGGACAGAAAGCCGTCGTGGCGCTCCTGTTCCGAGGTCAGGGATTTGATGCCGCCGATGTAACCGATCCGGGTCCGGCCCCGCCGGATCAGCTCCTGCGTTGCCAGCCGGGCCCCTCCGACGTTATCGCAGCCGACACAGTCCACCCCGTCCATCGGGGTGGAGCGTCCGGACAGGATCAGGGGGACGTTCAGCTTCATGCACTTGCGGGCGGTGTCTTCATCAATGCTGCCAGCGCGGATGATCATGGCATCCAGCGGATAGGCCAGCACATCAAGGATATCGTAGTTGCTGATATCGCCGGAGGTATCGCCCAGCACCACCGCCCATTTGCCGATATCGGCCAGCCGTTTGACCAGTTCGGCGGTGATGACGCTGTCGTAGTGATTGCCAAGGTTGCCGGTGACGATCGCCACCAGATTGGAGGACTGCGATTTCAGGCTGGCGGCCAGCGAATTGGGGCGGTAGCCGAGATGCTCCGCTACCGCCAGAATCCGTTCCCGCTTATCGGCGGCGACACTGGCCCCGGGGGTAAAGGTCCGGGAAACGGCGGACCGGGAGACACCGGCCAGCCGCGCCACATCATCGGCGGTCACCCGCCGGGATGGGGGAGGCACAGGGGCGGGCGGGGCGGTGGTCATGGCGGCAGTTCCGTCACAGAAGGCATCAGAAGAGGAAAGGTGACATAAAATCGTCACATATTGCACACATGTGCAAATTAACCACAGCGCCTGATGATGCGCTACTAGGTCCATGGTTATTCATAAATTTATAACAAAAAGTGCATCTTAAGACTCTGCTTTATGTCGTATTACTGCACTCGTGTGCAAAACAGGGTGCCGGTTTCCGGCCGATGACGCAGAAAGGCTTCACGATGAAAGGTGTCTCGATCGAGATCGCGGATCTGTCTGTCTCCTATGGGGGCACGCAGGTGCTGACCGGTATCGACCTTTCGATCGCGCCGGGAGAATTCATTGCCCTGCTGGGGCCATCCGGGTGCGGTAAGACGACGCTGCTGCGGACTCTCGCCGGGTTTGTCCCGGCTGCGGCAGGCGAGGTGCGGGTGGACGGGCAAGATGTGACCGGTCTGCCGCCGGAAAAGCGCGGCATGGCCATGATGTTCCAGTCCTATGCCCTGTGGCCGCATATGACGGTTGCCGAAAACATCAGCTTCCCGCTGCGGATCCGCCGCCAGCCGAAGGCGATGGTGACGGCGCAGGTGCAGCGGATGCTGACGCTGGTGGGGCTGGACGGGTTTGCTGACCGCAATGTCACCCGGCTGTCCGGCGGTCAGCGCCAGCGGGTGGCACTGGCCCGGGCGCTGGCGGTGGATCCACCGGTGCTGCTGCTGGATGAACCGCTGTCCAATCTGGATGCCCGCATCCGCCTGTCGATGCGGCATGAGGTGAAATCCCTGCAAAAACAGCTGGGCCTGACCGCCATCCTTGTCACCCATGACCGGGAAGAGGCAATGGCGATGGCGGACCGGGTGGTGATCCTTGATCACGGAACGGTGGCACAGGCCGGAACCCCGGAAGAGATCTATCACCGTCCGGTGTCACCGTATGTGGCGGCATTCATGGGGGCGGAGAACACCTGCGCGGTGAGCCTGCGCCATGAAGGAGACCGCATTGCCCTGTCGGGGCAGCAGATCCGGGGCACGGCTGATCTTCCGGTCCGGGCGGTTAACAGTCGGGTCAGGCAGGATGGTCCGGCTGCCGTATTCTTCCGGGGCGATGCTGCCCGCATCGCCGTCCCCGGTGAGACGGGATCCGGAGACAGGGACGGACACCTGACCCTGTCGGGCCGGGTCTCCCTGCACAGTTATCTCGGGAATGTCTACCGGCACACCGTCGATATCGGCGGCAGTCCGTTTCTGGTGGATCACCCGGTCAGAATGGACGTCGGCGTTGCCGTTGATGTCTGCGTACCGGCCGCAGCGCTGCACATCTTTGAGCGGACAGGCAGCGCCGCGGCCACCCCAGCGGGCGAACAGTTTGCCCAAACCCACTAAGTGAGCGGAGAGTTTAACATGAACGCGTTCCGGGTCATGAAGTATCTTGCTTCGGCGATGCTGGTGTCGGCGGTGGCGCTGAACGCGGCACGAGCGGAAACAGTCCTGACCGTCGCCTCCGGCGGGTCGGAAAATATGGTGGAATACGTCACCGATTACCTCGGGCCACTGTTTGAGAAGCAGAACCCCGGGGTGAAGGTCAGCGTGGTCGGCACCGGCCCCGGCGATGCCGGGTCGCAGAAGATCCTTGAGAAGCTGGAAGCCCAGAACAAGGCGGGCCTGACCGCGTGGGATACCGACGTGATCGTGACGGCGCAGAACAAGACCGCCGATATGGTCACCGCCGGTCTGCTGAGCAAATACCGCGCCGAGATTGCCACCGGCGGGCTGGTCACCCGTGATGTTGCCACCAACGCGCTGGGCACCAATGTTGACGGCTTCGTGATGCCGATGTTCAACAGCCAGACCGCTCTTGCCTATAACCCCGATGTGGTGAAGACCCCGCCGCGGACGCTGGAAGAGCTGCGCGGCTGGGTGAAGGCCAATCCCAAGGCCTTCGGCTATAACGGTATCAAGAATGGCATGTCCGGCGTCGCTTTTGTGGTCAGCTGGATGTACGCCTATGGCGGCAACACCGCCCAGATGATCAACGGGCCCTATGACGCCAAGGTCAAGGATGGCTGGGGCAAGGCGCTGGCTGACCTGAAGGACTTCAACCAGAACGTCACCCTGACCCCGGGCAATGCCGGAACGCTGGACATGCTGAACCGGGGCGAAATCGCCATGGGTCCGGTGTGGGTGGATATGTTCTATTCGTGGCAGGCTGATGGGCGCATTCCGCCGACCCTGAAGCTGCTGCTGCCGGAACCGGGCATGCCGGGCCAGCCCTATTACTATGCCATCCCCGCCAAGGCCAAGAACCGCGATCTGGCCAAGAAGTTCATCGAACTGGCGACCAGCCCGAAGGTGCAGGCGGAAGGGATCGTCAACCGCTTCAACTGGTATCCGGGCATCGATGCCCAGCATGTTGAAGGCACCCTCGACAAGGCGGTGTGGGCGAAGATCTTCTCCGACGTCACCCCGGCGGAACTGGCGGCCAAGGGCAAGCCGTTCCCGCTGGCCGGGTTCTTTGATGACATGAAGGAAGCCTACGAACAGAAGGTCGCCAACTGACCGCTCGCCGTTCCGGGCCGGGGAGGATTCCCGGCCCGGAACGGTCTGTTCTGACACGGAACTGGTTTAGGAATGATGGGCCTGACATCGATAACCCGGGACCGGCTGGGCAGCCTGCTGCTGATCCTGCCCGCCCTGCTGACCATTGGTTTTCTGTTTCTCTATCCGCTGGGCTATTCGGTGATCTGGGCCTTTCATGGCCCGGATGGCTGGACCCTGAGCCATCTGGCCAAGGCCTATGATTTCTATTCGCAGGATGTGTGGTTTACCCTGCTGATCGTGGTGGCCGCCACGGCGGTGATCGGGCTGTTCTCGATTATGATCGGCGGGTATCTGACGCTGGGCGAAAGTCGGTGGGCGGTGGGGATCCTGAAATGGCTGTACCGCTGGCCGCTGTTTATCCCCTTTGTGGTGGCCGGACAGCTGATGCGGACCTTTCTGGCCAAGAACGGCATGATGAATTCGCTGTTGGTGTCCGGTGGGGTGATGGAACCGTTGCAGGCGGCCAGCTTCCTCGACTGGCGCGGGATCCTGATCACCTTTGTCTGGAAGCAGACCCCCTTTGTCACTCTGCTGGTGGCGGGGGCGATGGCGGCGCTGGACCGTTCCACCATCGAGGCGGCCCGCAATGTCGGGGCCGGGCGGCTGCGGATCCTGCTCCAGATCGTGGTGCCGCAGGTGATGCCAACGCTGATGACCGGGCTGATCCTCTCCTATGTGGTGATGATGTCGGTGCTGTCGGTGCCGATGATGATCAACGCCCAGACCCCGACCATGCTGACGGTCGATATGGCGTGGCGCATCAATTCCTACGGGGATTATCCGGTGGCGAATGCTCTGGGGTTCCTGTCCTATGCCATGACGGCGGTGGTGGCCTGGGCCTATCTGCGCCGGGGCGTCAAAGAGAAGGGGGCCGCGTGATGGGGGCCGGAGTCCGTTTGCCGTCGGTGGCGCTGAAGGCGGCCCTGATCGTGCTGTTTGCCTTTGTCATTTTCGGGCCGATTGCCAACATGCTGATCTGGGCCTTTGCCGAGGTCTGGTATTTTCCGCATAAACTGCCGCTGAAGTGGGGCTTTGCCTTCTGGGAACGGGTGTTCCGTCCGCAGGGCAATGCCATGGCCTCGCTGGGCACCTCGGTGGTGATCGCGTTTGGCACGGTGCTGTGCAGTCTGGCGATTGCCATTCCGGCCGGCTATGCGCTGGGGCGGGGCAAACTGCCGTGGCGGACCGCGTTTCTGCTGCTGTTCCTGCTGCCGCAGGCCTTTCCGTCGGTGGCCGTGCATATGAACATTGCGCGGATCTTTTACAGTCTGGGGCTGAACGGGACCCTGACCGGTGTTGTGCTGGTGCACACCCTGCAAGGATTGGTGTTCTCCGTCTGGATTGCCACCGCAGCCTTTGCGGCGGTGGACCGGGATCTGGAACTGGCGGCCCGCAACATGGGGGCAACCCCGTTTCTGGCCTTCCGGACCGTTACCCTGCCGCTGGCACTGCCGGGGATCCTTGCCAGCGCGATCTTTGTGTTCCTGACCTCGCTGGATGAATTCACCGGCACGTTCTTTGTCGGGGTGCCGGAGATCAAGACCATGCCGCTGCTGCTGTTTTCCGCCAGCATGGAAGGCAACTATCAGGTGGCGTCGATCACCGCGCTGATCCTGCTGGTGCCGTCGATCCTGTTCATGCTGCTGATCGAACGCTTCCTGAAGGCGGATGTGCTGGCGAAGGTGGGGAGCTGACACGCCCCCGGCTTGTCAGAGGGAAAAGGCACAGGCATCCTGTGGTCAAGCGCCGGATCCGGCGAGATCACAGGGGGAAACATCCATGCTCCATACGTTCCTGCCGGGTTTGAAGGTCTTAGATCTGTCGCAGTACATCCCCGGGCCCTATGCGACGCTGCTGCTGTCGGACATGGGGGCGGATGTCATCAAGGTGGAGCCGCCGCAGGGCGACCCGATGCGGACCTTCGGGCCGGTGGCGGACGATGGCCTGTCGCCGCTGTACCGGGTGCTGAACGGCAACAAGACGGTGATCCGGCTGGATCTGAAAGCCCCGGACGGGGTGGCGGAACTGGAACGGCTGGTGCGGCAGGCCGATGTGCTGGTGGAAAGTTTCCGGCCCGGTGTGCTGCCACGCCTTGGTTTCGGGCCGGAGCGGTTGCGGGATCTGAACCCGAGGCTGATTCACTGTGCGTTGTCCGGGTATGGGCAGACCGGGCCGCTGGTGCAGCGGGCCGGGCATGACCTGACCTATATGGCCCTGACCGGGGCACTGGCCCTGATGGGAACGGCGGAGACCCCGGTGATCCCCTTTCCGCCGATTGCCGATCATGCCGGGGCCATGCACGCGGTGATGGCGATTCTGGCTGCTGCGGTCCGGCAGGGGCGGGAAGGGATCGGGGCGAGCATTGATGTCTCGCTGTTTGAGTCGGCGCTGGGCATGAACAGTCTGGGCCTGACCCTTGGCCTGCATGGGCCGGTGCCGCCGGAAACTGATCTGCTGAACGGTGGGGCGGCCTGTTACCGGCTGTACCGCTGCCGGGACGGACGGTTTGCGGCTCTGGCGCCGCTGGAGCCGAAATTCTGGCAGGCCTTCTGCACGGCGGTGGACCGCCCGGACTGGATTCCCCGTCAGGGGGAACCGATGCCGCAGACCGGATTGATCGCAGAGATTGCAGACCTTTTTCTGTCGCGCACGTTACAGGAGTGGGTGGATTCTCTGGCGGAGGTCGACTGCTGTTTTGATCCGGTTCTGTTGCCTGCGGAGTCGCTGGTGCATCCCCATGTGGTGGACCGGGGCTATACCACCACAGGGTCGGCCGGGGGCGGAACGGCGGAGGTTGTGTTTCCGGCCCGGGTGGACGGCGTGGCTCCACGGGTACGCAGGCCCTTCTCAGAGGTGGAAAAGGGCGGGATTTGTGCGCTCTGGCGTTAAAATAGACCGGAACAAAAAAGAAAATTGCATGAAGGCTGACGATTATTCCGTCGGCCTTCTTTCTGTTTTTCACATTATGGAATTGACGGTTGCCGGTCAGGCTTCTTTTTTCACCGAAACTGTAATCTGACTTAGAAAACACTGCGTAAAATATGCCTTACTTTTTACTTATTTCTAAAGAACCGCTCGGGCGATGACTTGATGGTATCATAAAATTCCCGCAGAAATCGTCATTGCGATTTGCGAATATCAATAGCTTATCAGTAGCATCGTTCTAATGTCTCATTGACCTGCCCTGTAAGGTTGTGGTCTAAGAGGGAGATCAAGCTGCAAAGAGGTTTGCCGTGAACTTCGATAAAGACCCCGATCCGATCGACATCCATGTCGGCTCCCGGATGCAACTGCGTCGCACCCTGATGGGGATGACGCAGGAACAGTTGGCCAAGTCCATTGGCGTTTCGTTCCAGCAGGTGCAGAAGTACGAGCGCGGTCTCAACCGCCTGAGTGCCAGCCGCCTGTTTGACGTCTGTCAGGCCCTTGGCGTGTCCATCACCTATTTCTTCGAGGATGTTCCGGAAGACACCCTGCGGGGACGCAAGCGCAACACCGAAGTCACCGAACCGGCGGCTCTCGGCGGGCGTGGCCGTCGCCCCAGCGGTGACCTGATGAACAAGACCGAAAGTCTGGAACTGGTGCGCTCGTACTGGCACATGCCGGCCAATCAGCGCGAGAAGGTCCGGGCCCTGATTGATACGCTGGCCCGCGCCAACCGCGAATAATCGCGCCGCAGGTCCCGGGTTCAGGGGGCGATGGTGACCAGAGGCGGCGACACAACGCTGCCCGCTCAGCAAGACCATCATCCTGACTGAACCAGACGGTTACAGAAATGCAGATCCGTCCCTGAACGAGAGCGGGGACGGATTTGTATTTTCGGGGCCCGCTATGGCCGGGCAGGGGACCGGGGCACCGAATTCAGCCGGGAACGTTTGGCGGGGACGTTTGGGCAGAGGCAAAGGGAAAAAGGGGCTCCCGCCCGGGAAAACCCCGATCGCTGCAAAGAGTCCGGCTTCCAGCCTGAAACCCCGGAGAACCGGAGGGCAGGCCATGGACGAGAGGGCCGCCGGACAGGGCGGGAGCTGATACCGAAAACCGGTGAGGACACGCTACGCGATCCGGCAGCCGATTGCCCGAAAAATCGCAGAAACCATACAATTATGTCTGAAGTGTCTCTGCCTGACAGGGCCGCCGATACGCAGGGGCAACCTGAGGGCGCGGCACCGTGTCCTGTCGTCCGGCCGTACTCGGTTAAAGCCGTGAGCCGTTCTGTTTCTTCCCTGTAATTCGGAACCCTGCACGGGTCTCTCTGTGTCACTGTGGCTGGGCCGGGGGTGTTTTCCGGCGGAACCCGTGACAGAGGAATGGGGATGAGCCGTTTTGTGGTCCGTCCGGCGCAGGCCGGGGATGATGCCGGGCTGGTCCGGCTGGCGGAAGGGGCAGGCACGGGGCTGACCACTCTGCCCGCCAATCCCGATGCTCTGGCGGAACGGGTGGAACGCTCGCTGTCCAGCTTTTCCCGGGCGGCCTCCGGGCAGGCTCCCACCGGGACGGAATGCTTCCTGCTGGTGCTGGAGGATGTGGACCGGGGCGATCTTGTCGGTACGGCAGCGGTGTATCTGGGGGTTGGTCATGACCGGCCGTTCTGGAATTTCCGTCGCTCGATTCACAGCCATTATTGCCATGAACTGGGAATCCGCGTGGACTCCGAGGTTTTGATGTTGGCCAACGATTACACCGGGGCTGCCGAGGTCGGGACGCTGTATCTGGATCCGGCCGCCCGGCTGCCGGGGGTCGGCGCTTTGCTGGCGCGCAGCCGCTATCTGATGATGGCGGTGGACCCGGACCGGTTCGGCAGCCGGGTGATTGCCGAGCTGCGTGGCTGGCTCGATGCCGATGGCCGCTCTCCTTTTTGGGAGGCGGTCGGCCATCACTTCTTTCAGATGAGTTTTGAGCGCGCCGATTTCCTGTCCGGGATCGGCCAGAACGGTTTTATCGCCGATCTGATGCCGCGCTTTCCGATCTATTCCGACCTGCTGCCCCCGGCGGCCCGGCAGGCGATTGCCAGGGCTCAGGAGGCTTCGCAACCGGCGTTGCATCTGCTGTTGAAGGAAGGATTCCGGCACAGCCACTCGGTGGATATTTTTGATGCCGGTCCGGTGCTGGAAGCCCATCCCCATGATCTGCGCACGGTGCGGGACAGCCGGACGGCGGTGGTGATGGCCGATACCAGCGACGAGGAGCCGCAGGAGGTTCTGGTCTGCATCCCTGATTTTACCCGGTTCCGGGCCCTGCGGACGACGGCCAGCCCGGACAGTGCCGGGGGGCTTGTGCTGTCGCCTGCCGACCGGGCGGCCCTGAAGGTCGGACTGGGGGAAACCGTTTTGTGGTGCCGCGCCTGAGAGACCTGCGGCCCGCTTTTCTGACTGTTGAGAAGGAATTCCATAATGACGTCCGTATCGGTGCCGCCCCGGGCGGTCGAAGCCAATTTTGACGGTCTGCCGGGTCTGACCCACAATTACGCCGGTCTGTCGTGGGGGAATGTGGCCTCCGGCAGCAACGCCCGGGCGGCGTCTAACCCGCGGGAAGCGGCGCGGCAGGGACTGGCGAAGATGCGCCGCCTGCTGGAGCTTGGCTATGTTCAGGGCATTCTGCCGCCGCACGAGCGCCCGCATGTTCCGACCCTGCGGCGGCTTGGGTTTACCGGGACAGACCGGCACATTCTGGAACAGGGCTGGAAACAGGCACCGTCGCTGATGCTGGCGCTGCTGTCGGCCTCGCCGATGTGGACCGCTAACGCTGCCACCGTCTCGCCGTCAGCGGATACAGTCGACGGGCGGGTGCATTTTACTCCGGCCAACCTGTCGGCGATGCTGCACCGTTCGATCGAGCATGAAGTGACCGGGCGGATCCTGCGCGCCACTTTTGGCGATGACCGGCATTTCGCCCATCATCCGGCCCTGCCGGGGACCGAACATTTCGGCGATGAAGGGGCGGCGAACCACACCCGGCTGTGCGGTGATTTCGCTGGATCCGGGTTTGGTGGTGCCGGAGTGGAAGTGTTCGTCTATGGCCGGTCGGTGCTGGACCGCGCCGCCCCGAAGCCGCAGCAGTTCCCCGCCCGGCAGACGCTGGAAGCCTCGCAGGCAGTGGCCCGTCTGCATGGGCTGGACCCGGCGCGGACGGTGTTTGTGCAGCAGAACCCGGCGATGATTGACGCCGGGGTGTTCCATAACGATGTGATTTCGGTCGGGAGCGGGGATGTTCTGTTCACCTATGAAAACGCCTTTGTCGATCATGACCGGGTGCTGGACGATCTGAACACCCGTCTGGGCGGGACCCTGAAGGTGGTGCAGGTGCCGCAGGTCGCTGTTCCGGTGGCGGATATGGTGCGCAGCTATCTGTTCAACAGCCAGCTTCTGGCCCATCCGGAAGGCGGAATGCGCCTGATCCTGCCGGTTGAGGCGCAGGAGACTGACAGCGTGCGGGCGTTGGTGGCGGGGATCACCGGACCGGATCAGCCGATCCGCGAGGCGGTGTTCATGGATCTGCGGCAAAGCATGCGCAATGGCGGCGGCCCGGCCTGCCTGCGGTTGCGGGTGGTGCTGACGGCGGCGGAACAGGCGGCGGTCAACCCCGGCAGCCTGATGACCCCGGACCGTCTGGAGGCGCTGGAGCGCTGGGTGGACCGGCATTACCGCGACCGTCTGGATGTGGACGGCTTGCAGGACCCGGCCCTGCTGGGCGAAGGCCGGACGGCGCTGGATGAACTGACCGGCCTGCTGGGGCTGGGGTCGGTTTATGATTTTCAGCGGGAGTAGGAAGAGGGGCAATCGCCCTCAGCCCGGCTGGGTCAGCATCGGCAGCGGAAACCCGGCGAAGTGCTTCAGGCGCTGCTTCACTTCCGCCACCCGCAGGCCGCACAGGGCTGGGCACAGGGCGGCAAGGCGCTGTTCCAGAGCCCGGAAGTGATCCCAGTCGCGGCAGATGATGTCCATGGTGTAATCAAACGGACCGGCGATTTTGTAAGAGCTGATGATTTCCGGGAAGGACGCCATTGCCGCCTCAAAGCGCCGGAATTCCTCGATGCCATGGTTGCCGAGGGAAACCTCGGCCATGACGTACAGGTGCGGCAGGCACCGTTCCAGATCAATCTCGGTCACATACTGGGCAATGTAGCCGTGCTGTTCCAGCCGCTTGACCCGCTCCAGACAGGGCGAGGGAGATAGGGCCACCCGTTCGGCCAGCGCCAGATTTGACAGTCTGCCTTCAGTTTGCAGGGTGGTCAGGATTTTCAGATGCAAACCATCCAGCCGCAATGGTGCCTGTGTGGTCTGCAAGGGGGCAGGGGTGACCGGCGGCAGGGTTTTGCCGGTCAGAAGGCCGAGCGGATAGCCCTGAAACACCTTGATCCGATGCAGCACCACATGGCCGCTGAAGCGCAGGATCGCCGGATTGCGGGCAATCAGGGCATCGGTCAGGTCGTGGTAATGGCGGACATTGCGGCAGACGACACTGACCAGCAGGTGGTAAGGGCCGTCATTACGGTATATCGACACCACTTCCGGCACGGCCATGCAGTCGGCGATCAGGGGGCGCAGAGCCTCCGGCCGGTCTGGATCAAGGCTGACCTCGCAGAACACACGGATGTTGCTGGCGACGCGGTCAACATCGATATCGGTGCGGTAGCGGCGGATCACGCCCTGTTTTTCCAGCCGCCGCCAACGTTCCAGACAGGCGCTCTGGCTCAGGCCGAGATGCTCCGAGACCTGCGCGCTGGTCAGCCGGGCCTGCGTTTGCAGCACGTCCAGCAGCCGCAGATTGATGTCATCCAGAGTGACCGTGTCCACCATACTCTTCCGGCCCGTTTGCCCGTGTCTGTTCCGCCGGTCCCGGTAGAACCGGCGCAGAATGGCAGAAGCATGCGCATTCACCAAGGGGCGGATGGCGCTGTGGGGTGACTGGAGGCGGAAAAGAGGATTACGCCGTCAGCAGGTTGCCGGTGCGGTGGGCCAGCGGTTGATCTCCGGCAACCTTACAGATGGTGTCTCCGGGGCGGACCAGCCGTTGCAGCAGGCGGCCATAGATGATGCCATCGGTGGCGGCATGGAACGGGATCCGGCTGCCGGACAGGCCGTCGCTGCCCAGCGGGTTGACCACCCAGCCGAGGCAATCCCCGGCGTTCACCCGGTCACCGACAGCCCCGCTGTAGACGACAATTCCGGCCGAGGGGGCAGAGACCATATCCACCGCTTCCAGCGGGGTGGCGGTGCAGCGGGCCGGGGGCAGGGTCGGTTGCGGGCCGGACACGGCTCCCCAGTGGGCCAGAACCGCCATCAGGGCGTCAGCGTCAGCGGTGGCAAGGGCGTCGGAGATATCGGTCTGGCCGCGCAGTTCCACGGTCATGCTGTGGCAGCCCATCGGCACCGGCCTGTCTGCTCCGGCAGCCTCGGCCAGCCGCACCCATGGCAACGACAGCGCCTCGTCAAACGGGTTGCCGCCGGATTCGGTGGCAATCAGAATCGCCTCCGCCCCCAGCAAACGCATCACACCGTCGGTCGCAGGCCAGCTGGCGGTGGAGGTATAGGTGTGCATCACCGCCTCCCAGTCGCAATGCAGGTCCAGCACCAGATCGGCATCGAAGGCCAGCCCGTAGAGCAGATGGCGCAGGTGATCGCCTTCACTGCGTCCGTGGGGATCTTCACCCCCGGCGCTTAGCCATTCTTCCCGCAGGATGGCGCGGGTGGCGGCCACATTGGTCTCGGGATCGGGGCCCAGCAGCGGGACCGCGCGGCGGATCAGGGCGTCAACGGGGTCAAGGTGGCGACGGTTGAAGTTGTGCCCGGTCGCCGTTTCAAACCGGCCGAGGAGCTGCCCCTGAAAATGCTGGTCGAGCCCGATAGGGTTGGCCACCGGCACCACCACCACTTCGCCGCCGATCAGACCGTCCTGTTCGGCGGTCAGCAGCCGGTCGAGCAGGGCCTGCATCACCACCAGCCCCGGCAGCTCATCGGCGTGCAGACCGGCTTGAAGGTAGACCTTCGGGCGGGCTCCGGCAGTGCCGAAGCGGTGTACGGTCAGGGTACGGGTGGTGCCAAGGCTGGACGGGGACAGCGGCAGGTGCCGGGTATGCGGCATGACGGACTCCGGGGAAAACGGTTTCAGGCCGGACCGGCGGGGCCGGTGGCAGGATCAGCGACATCGGCGGCAGCGGGGGTTTCGCCCCGGTGCTTCACCGGGCGGCGGTCGGCGCCCAGCAGCCATTCAATGCCCTTCAGGACCCGGGTGATGACAAACACCATGATCAGGTACAGGAATCCGGCGGCGATGAAGAAGTCATAGGGCTCGTAATATTGGGAGTAATAGACCTTGGCCTGTCCGGTCAGGTCCAGCACCGTCACCACCGAGGCCAGCGAGGTCGCTTTCAGGCTGAACACCACCTCATTGCTGTAGGCGGGCAGAATGGTGCGCCACATGCGCGGCAGGATCACCAGCCGGTAGGTCTGGAAACCCGACATACCATAGGCGCGGGCGGCTTCCACCTCGCCATGCGGAACGGTCTGGATGCCGCCGCGCATCAGCTCGGTGATATAGGCAAGGTTGTTCAGGGTGAACGCGATCATCGCGCACCAATAGGCATTGCTGAGGATGTTCTCCCACAGGAAGCCTTCCCTCAGGCTTTCAAACTGCCCGATGCCGTAATAGATCAGGAAGATCTGCACCAGCAGCGGCGTGCCCCGGAACACAAAGGTGTAGGCCGCCGGGCCGATCCGCACCCAGAAGCGGTGCGAGGAGCGGGCGATAGCCAGCGGGATTGACAGCACGGTGGCGACGGCCAGCGGCAGGAACAGCAGTTGCAGGGTGAGTCCGGCCCCCTTCAGCAGGTCGGGCCAGGCTTCGGCGATCAGCTCAAAATCCATCTCAGGCCCTCCGCCACGCGTGGTTTGCCCGCCGTTCCAGCAGCATCATGACGGCGGTGGCAACGGTGGTGAACAGCAGGTAGACCGCCGCCGCCAGCAGCAGAAAGGTAAAGGGCTGCTTGGTGGCACCACTGGCAATCTGCGCATTGCGCATGATATCGGCCAGACCGACGACCGAAATCAGGGCGGTATCCTTGATCAGGATCTGTAGCAGATTGCCCAGTCCCGGCAGGGCAAGCCGCCACACCTGCGGCAGGGTGACAAAGCGGAAGGTCTGCCAGCGGCTGAAACCGCAGGCCTGCGCCGCCTCAATCTGCCCGGCAGGTACCGCCAGCAGCGCGGCGCGGAACACTTCGGTGGCAAAAGCCCCCTGTACCACGCCAAGGGCGATCACCCCGGCGAGGAACGGATTGAAATCAATCTGGATTTCCGGGAAGCCGACAGCGGCCAGCAGCCAGTTGAAGGCGCGCGCCCCGCCGAAGAACACCAGAAAAATCACCAACAGTTCCGGCATGGCCCGGATAAAGGTCGTATAGGTTTCAGCCCCCAGCCGCAGCACCCGCCATGATGACAGCTTCGCCGCCGCCCCCAGCAGGCCGAGCACGATGCCGACCGGAATGACGGCGAGAATCAGCGCCAGCGTCCAGCCTGCGCCCCCTGCGATCATCAGTCCGTAGGACCAGAAGGGATCCATACGCCTCTCCACCCTATACCCGGAGCATTTTCCGATTGAGTGGACACCGTTCAATCGGAAAATGCTCTGCCTGTTCTGAAAACGCTTCGGAAGACAGCGGCGGGGACCGGTGACCCGGCCCCCGCCCGACCGGTCTTACTTGTAGATATCGACGCCGAACCACTTCTGGGACAGCTTCTGGGCGGTGCCGTCAGCCAGAACCTTGGCGACGCCCTTTTCAAAGGCGCCCTTCAGTTCGGCATCGCCCTTGCGCAGGCCGACGCCGACGCCGGAACCGAACACCGGGTCCTTCAGCATCGGGCTGGCCAGCGCGAAGTTCTTGCCCTGTTCGGTCTTGAACCATTCGGTGCCGATCACGCTGTCAACCACCATGGCGTCCAGACGGCCGTTGACGAGGTCCATGTTGACCTCTTCCTGGGTCTGGTAGCGCACGATTTCGACGGCACCGTCGAAGTACTTCTTCAGGTAGTCAGCATTGGTGGTGCCGGACTGCACGCCAACCTTCTTGCCCTTCAGGGCTTCCTTGGTCAGCTCGATGGTGGTGCCCTTCTTAGCGACGAAGGCGTTCGGCACCTGGAAGTACTTGCTGGTGAAGTCGATGCTCTTCTGGCGCTTTTCGGTGATCGACATCGACGACATGATGCCGTCGATCTTCTTTTCCATCAGCTGCGGGATCAGGGCATCGAACGGCACGTTCGACCACACGCACTTCAGCTCGGCGGCGGCGCAGATGGCATCGCCCAGTTCCACTTCAAAGCCGACGATCTTGCCCGACGGATCGACGAATTCGAACGGCGCATAGGCGGCTTCGGTGCCGATGCGCACTTCCTTCGGGGCGGCATGGGCGGTGGCGGACAGGGCGATGATGGAGGCGGCGGCAAGGCCGAACAGAGACTTCTTCATGATTGCTCCCGTTTGGTTGGCTCCCCCTGCGGCACCCACGGCGGGGGCAGGGGGGATCTGGACGTTTCCCCGGTTTTGATCAACCGGATCGTGTTGGGCCGCCCGGTATCCGGGCTGACCGGCGGAGGCGGCCCCGGCGGGGGAGCCTGCTCCGTCATTCGGTGACAGCGTCAGAAGCTGCGGCTGACGAACTGCTTCAGGCGGTCGGATTTCGGGGCACCGAAGACATCCTCCGGCGGGCCGAACTCCTCGACCGATCCCTGATGCAGGAACATCACCTGCGACGACACCTCGCGGGCGAAGCCCATTTCGTGGGTGACGACCAGCATGGTCCGGCCTTCCTCGGCCAGACTGGCCATCACCTTCAGCACCTCGCCGACCAGCTCGGGGTCGAGGGCGGAGGTCGGTTCGTCAAACAGCATCACTTCCGGGTCCATCGCCAGCGCCCGGGCGATGGCGGCGCGCTGCTGCTGGCCACCGGAAATCTGCGCCGGATAATAATGGCGCCGTTCGTACATGCCGACCCGCTGAAGCAGGGCCTCGGCAGCCTGCACGGACTCGGCCCGGCTCTTGCCCAGCACCTGCTGCGGTGGGATGGCGACATTGTCGAGAACGGTCATGTGACTCCAGAGATTGAAGCTCTGGAACACCATCGACAGTTTGGTGCGGATGCGGCGCAGCTGGGCGGCGCTGGCGGGTTCCTGTGCTCCGCCGCGCCGGCGCATGCGGATCAGCTCGCCATGGACGCGCACTTCCCCGGCATCCGGGGTTTCCAGCAGGTTGATGCAGCGCAGGAACGTGCTTTTGCCGGATCCGGAGGACCCGATGATGGAAATGACATCGCCCTTCCGGGCTTTCAGGTCGATGCCTTTCAGGACTTCCAGAGCCCCGAAGCTTTTGCGCATCCCCGCGATTTCCAGCGGCAGGGGTGCTGCGGTGCTGTCCGCCATACTCATTCTACTCCCGCACAGTGCCCGGATGACCGGCCTGTCATGGTTCGGGCCGGATCATAAAGTTTCACTTCTGACTTGTCTGCTGCCAATTGAACAGCGGTCAGGGATGCGGGAAGGACGGAGAAAGTCTGTCCCATGGGTGATGCCTCGTTCCGGCAGTCTGTTGCCGCAGAAGGATTTTTCTGCGGTGCTGCCTGTTTTGAGCCCGGTTCTGCACGACCGGATGACAGAAACGGTAACATCGCCGTAACGGGGAAAGGTTCCGAAGGCGCTGCGGCTTTCGGAATTTTTCCCGGACCCGGACTATGACTTTTTTTCAGGTCTGCGGGGGGCTGCCAGCCTGTGCCCGGGGCAAGGGGCGTTCCGGCACATCCATGATCAGGCCGCCGACGCCCATCCCCATCAGATCGCGTCCGGTGACGGGAATATCGGCGGCCAGACGCTGCAACACCCAGTCAGCTCCGTTCAGGCGGGGGGAGCGGGCGCAGCCGGGCAGGCCGAGAACCGGGCGGTCAGCCCACCAGCCGAGCATCAGCAGATTGCCCGGATCCACCGGCATGCCGAGATGGGCCACCTGCCCGCCGACGCCACACAGGGCGGAGGGCAGGACATCAGCACGGTCGGTGATGGCAGAGGCCCCGATCATCAGGAACAGGTCGCAGCCTTCGGCGGCCAGAACGCGCAGGGCCTGTTCCACAGTATCCTGCCGGTGGCGGCAGCGCCGTTCCTGTATCAGGGTTCCACCGCAGGCGCTCAGACGCCCGGCCAGAACGGCCCGGGTTTTTTCCAGAACCGAGTCCTTGGTGCCCTCAACCATGGTCTGGATCAGACCGGCCCGGCGGGGCCGCCACGGTGCGACGGAAAGCGTGCGGGTTCCGGCTCCGGCGGCGATGCAGGCGGCCAGCGTATGGGTGGGAACGGCAAAGGGGATGATCTTGACGGTGGCGACCATCTGTCCGGCTTCCACCACCTCAAACGGCGGCAGGGTGGCAAGGGTCACCGCTTCGCTGACGGCATTCAGGCGGTTGACGGCATCGGCATCGACCCGGAAAACCCCGGCAGCGGTGGCATGCAGGTTGACCCGTCCGGTGGTGGCGGTGCGGGCCTCCACCCCGGGGCCGACGATCTGTGCCGCCAGTGTGGCGGCGGCCTCATCCTCGCCGATGTCACCGGCATCAAGGCGGGCGACGATCACGTCGTTAATCCCGGCAGCGGTCAGGGCGGTGCAATCGGCGGGTGACAGCAGCCGTCCCTTGGTCCAGCGCTCCGGTCCGACCTGTGTGGCATGGGCCAGCAGACAGCCGGTGGCTTCAGGGCTGGGGCAGGGACCGAATTTCATCGGGTGGCTCCGGTTGCCGCCGGGGCCTTCCGGCGCACCGCGACAATCTGCGACAGGATCGACAGGGCAATTTCCATCGGGCTTTTGGCCCCGATCGGTAAGCCAATCGGGGCATGGATGCGGGCAAGGTCGGCAGCGGTGAAGCCTGCCTCGGTCAGCCGTTCACAGCGGCTGGCATGGGTGCGGCGGCTGCCCAGCGCCCCGATATAGAAGGCGTCGGAGCGCAGGGCCACGGTCAGGGCCGGGTCATCAAACTTCGGATCATGGGTCAGGGTGACGACGGCGGTACGGCGGTCAACGCCCCAGCCGGTCAGGGCCTCGTCCGGCCAGTCCTGCGACAGGCGGACACCGGGGAAGCGGTCTTCGCTGGCAAAGGAGCCGCGCGGATCAATCACCAGCAGGTCAAATCCGGCGGCGGCGGCCATCGGCACCAGATGTTGCGCCACATGCACCGCCCCGACCACCGCCAGCCGCAGCGGCGGGGCATGGGTATCAACAAACAGCGGCCGGATTCTGGGCTCTGGCCCGGGTTCTGTCCCGGGTTCTTCTGGCAGCGGGCCGCTGTCGTCCTGATCCAGACGGTGCAGGACGGCGGCGGTTTCCTCCGCCGTCAGGGCCAGATCCCCCTGACAGCCGTCTGTGGTGACCAGACCCTGCGTGCCGTCGGCCATATCGGTGACCAGCGCCGCCGGGATGCGCCGGGCCTTCAGATCCAGCAGGATGGTCAGCAGATCGGTCTTCATCGGCGGCTCCGGAGTGGGATAAGGGGCAGAAGGTGGGTTATGGTCCGGCGTTGCGCAAGGGGGGTGTGCCTTGCAGGGCCCGGGCCAGAGACGCCAGACTGTCGAGGGAATGCACCGGGCGGAATTCATCGGCCTGCGCATGCAGGGCCGCCGCGCCTTTGGCCTTTGGCTGATAACCGTCCCAGCGCAGCAGTGGATTCAGCCAGATCAGGCGGCGGCACGACCGGCGCAGGCGGTCCAGTTCCGGGTTCAGTCCGGCCCCGGCATCCCGGTCCAGTCCGTCGGTCATCAGCAGAACCATCGCCCCCTGACCCAGCACCCGCCGCCCCCACAGCCGGTTGAACTGATGCAGGCAGGCCCCGATGCGGGTGCCGCCGTCCCAGTCGGGCACCTCGCGGGACAGGCGGGTCAGGGCCTCGTCCACATCGCGGCGGCGCAGGGTGCGGCTGACATTGTGCAGGCGGGTGCCGAACAGGAACACATGGACCCGTCCGGCGCTGCGGGCGCGGTCGTTGGTCAGGGCATAGAGAAAGCGCAGGAACAGCCGGGTGTACTGGCCCATGCTGCCGGAAATATCGCACAGCGCCACGATCGGCGGCGGTTTCTGCCGCTGCCGGGCCCGCACCAGCTCCAGACGGTCCCCGCCCCCGCGCAGGGATTGCCGCAACGATTGCCGCAGGTCAATCTTCGGGCCGCTGTGCGCCGGGCGCAGGCGTCTGGTCGGCACGGTCATCCGCACCAATGGCAGGGAGTCCAGAATGCGCCGGGCTTCCGCCAGTTCGGCGGCGGTCATCTGCTCAAAATCTTTGTGGCGCAGGATTTCCTGATCGGACCACACCAGCCGGGCGTCGATCTCCACTTCCTGCCGTTCTGCGGCGTCAGCGGTCTGCGGCGGGGGGGATTGGGGACGCAGGGCGTCCTGAAGGCGGCGGGACAGCGGATCAGCCTCCGGCACCAGATCGGCCCGCAGGGCTGGCAGCATCAGGGCCATCGCCTTTTTCAGCAGCTCCGGGTTGCGCCAGAACACCTGAAAGCATTGGTCAAACAGCGGGTGTTGTTCCACCCGGTCGGTCAGGGTGGCATGCAGGGCCCAGTACAGGTCATCGCGCCGTTCCAGTCCCACCGCCTGCACCGCCTCCAGCGCCCGCAGGGTCCGTTCCGGCCCGACCGGCAGCCCGGCCTGCCGCAGGGTGCGGGTGAAGGCCACCACGGTCCCGGCCAGTGTGCCGCCTGCCGTTTCGGCCATGTCAGGGGGCCGCCCGGGACAGATCGGCGCGGATCTGCATCAGCAGGCGGGCGCTTTCGTCGCCCATCAGCCGGGCGATATCGTCCTGATATTTCAGCACCACGCCCAGAGTAGACTCGACAGTGGCGGCGGTCAGCTCGGTCTGGTTCAGCTCCACCAGCGTGCTGGCCCAGTCAAGGGTTTCGGCGACGCCGGGAGCCTTGAACAGCTCCATCGTCCGCAGCTTCTGCACAAAGGCCACCACCTGCCGGGCCAGATCGGGCGGGATGTCCGGGCGGCGGGCGGAAATGATGGCCAGCTCACGGGCAAAGTCCGGATAGTCCAGCCAGTGATAGAAGCAGCGCCGCTTCAGGGCATCGTGGATTTCCCGGGTGCGGTTGGAGGTCAGGATCACAATCGGGGGCCGGGCGGCGCGGACCGGTCCGGTTTCCGGGATGGTGATCTGAAACTCTGACAGCACTTCCAGCAGGTAGGCTTCAAACGGCTCGTCGGTGCGGTCCAGTTCGTCAATCAGCAGCACCGGCGGCCCGGCGGGGTCGGAGTCCAGCGCCTGCAACAGCGGGCGACGGATCAGGAAGGTGTCGGAAAACAGATCCGGCGGCGGGCTGCCGCTGGCTTCAGCCCGGCGGATTTCCAGCATCTGGCGCGGATAGTTCCATTCATAAACGGCGGCGGCGGTGTCCAGCCCTTCGTAACATTGCAGGCGGATCAGGCGGCGGCCCAGTCCGGAGGCCAGCACCTTGGCGATTTCGGTTTTGCCGACTCCGGCCTCGCCTTCCAGAAACAGGGGGCGGCCCAGCCGCAGGGCGAGAAACAGCACCGTCGCCAGCGCCCGGTCACCGACGTAGCCCTGTGTGGTCAGCAGGGCAAGGGTGTCATCCACGGAATCCGGAACCGGAAGAGCCATCATGTCTGGTCCTGAGAAGGGCAGCGCCGGAGGGAAGGAGGCCTCCTCCGGCGCTGCGGGCAGGGGGGAAGCCGCGGGATCAGCTGGCCGCTTCCACCGCCCTGCGGGCCATCACCGTCACCAGATGCGCCCGGTATTCGGCGCTGGCATGCAGGTCGGTGTTCAGGTCATCGGCCTCAATGCGGATGCCGTCGAGGGCTGCCGGGCTGAAGGTTCCGCCCAGCGCCTGTTCCATCGCCGCCACCCGGAACACGCTGGCCCCGGCCCCGGTGACGGCGACCCGGATTCCGGCGGCGGTCTCGGCTACCATCACCCCGACCACGGCATAGCGCGAGGCCGGGTTGCGGAATTTGGCGTATCCGGCCCGTTTGGGGATCGGGAAGCGCAGGGCGGTGATGATTTCCCCCGGTTCCAGCGCCGTTTCAAACAGCCCGGTGAAGAAATCATCCCCGGCGATTTCCCGGCGGTCGGTGATCACTGTGCCGCCCAGACCGACCACAGCAGCCGGATAGTCGGCGGCGGGATCGGCATTGGCCACTGATCCGCCGCAGGTGCCGCGATGGCGCACGGCGGGGTCGCCGATCCCCCCGGCCAGCGCCGCCAGCGCGGGCAGGGCGGACCGGACGGTGGCATCCGCCGCCACCGTGGCATGGGTGGTCATCGCCCCGATCACCAGCGCATCGCCGTCCCGGCGGATGCCGGTCAGGCCGGGGACGCTGCCGAGATCCACCAGCGCGCTGGGCTGGGCCAGCCGCTGTTTCAGGGTCGGGATCAGGGTCATGCCCCCGGCCACCACCTTGGCGTCGTCGTCCCCGGTCAGGGTGGCGACAGCATCGGCGACGGAGGACGGTTTCTGATAAGAGAAGGTATACATGGTGTCGCCTCCTTATTCCGCAGCCATGGCCGGGCGGCTGTCGCGGAGAACCCGCCACACCCGTTCCGGGCTGGCCGGCATATCCATGTGGCCGATATCCAGCGCGTCGCACACCGCGTTCATCACGCAGGCGGCCCCGCCGATGGTTCCGGCCTCGCCGCAGCCTTTCACGCCCAGCGCGTTGGTGGTACACAGCACTTCGTTGGTCTTCACCTCGAAATCGGGCACATCATCGGCGCGGGGCATGGCGTAATCCATGAACGAGCCGGTCAGCAGCTGGCCGCTGTCCTCGTCATAAATGGCATGTTCCAGCAGGGCCTGACCGATGCCCTGCACCAGCCCGCCATGCACCTGCCCTTCGACGATCATCGGGTTGATCACCCGCCCGAAGTCGTCAACAGCGGCGAAGCGCACGATCTTCACCACCCCGGTCTCCGGATCCACCTCGACTTCGCAGATCTGGGTGCCATTGGGGAAGGTGAAGTTCTTCGGGTCATAGAAGGCCTGTTCGTCCAGACCGGGTTCCAGTTCGTCCAGCGGGTAGTTGTGCGGCACATAGGCCGCCCCGGCGATGGCGGCGATATCCACGCTCCGGTCGGTTCCGGCGACGCGGAACACCCCGCCGTCCTGCTCGATATCCTCGGCGGAGGCTTCCAGCAGGTGGGCGGCGATCTTCTTCGACTTGGCAATCACCTTGTCGATGGCCTTCATCATCGCCATGCCGCCGACCGCCAGCGAGCGGGAGCCATAGGTGCCCATCCCGAACGGGGTTTTGGCGGAATCGCCGTGGACGATCTCGATCTTTTCCATCGGCACGCCAAGGCGTTCGGAAACGATCTGGGCGAAGGTGGTCTCATGGCCCTGACCGTGGCTGTGGACGCCGACCATCACGCTGACCGATCCGGTGGGGTGGAAGCGCACCTCGGCGGAATCATACAGCCCGGCCCGGGCCCCGAGAGCCCCGGCGACGTTGGACGGGGCAATGCCGCAGGCTTCGATATAACTGGCAAAGCCGATGCCGCGCCGTTTGCCCCGGGTGGCGGATTCAGCCCGTCGGGCCGGGAACCCGTCGTAATCGATCAGCGCCAGCGCGTCCTCAAGGTTTCTGGCGAAGTTGCCGCTGTCGTATTGCAGGCCGACCGGGGTGTCGTAGGGCATCATCTCCGGGGGGATGAAATTGCGACGTCGCAATTCCGCCCGGTCGATCCCCAGTTCCCGCGCCGCCACATCAACAATGCGTTCAATCAGATAGCAGGCTTCCGGCCGTCCGGCCCCCCGGTATGCATCGACCGGAACGGTGTTGGTGAACACCGCCTTGACCTCGGCATGGATCGCCGGGGTCTTATACTGACCGGACAGCAGGGTGGCATAGAGGATGGTCGGGATGCAGGAGGAGAAGGTGGAGAGATAGGCGCCCATATTGGCGGTGGTCTTGACCCGCATCCCCAGAAACAGGCCGTCGGGATCCATCGCCAGTTCCACATGGGTCAGATGGTCCCGGCCATGGGCATCGGACAGGAAGCTTTCCGACCGTTCGGCGGTCCACTTCACCGGCCGCTTCAGGCGGCGGGCGGCGTAAACGACGATCACCTCTTCGGCGTAATGATAGATTTTCGATCCGAAGCCGCCACCGACATCGGGGGCAACCACCCGCACCTTATGTTCCGGCAGGCCCATGGTGAAACCGCACAGCAGCAGGCGGATCAGTTGCGGGTTCTGGCTGGTGGTGGTCAGGGTGTATTCGTCCATGCCGGGGTCGTATTCCCCGACCGCCGCGCGCGGTTCCATGGCATTGGGCACCAGCCGGGTGTTGACCAGATCCAGCGTGGTGACGTGGGCGGCCTGCGCGAAGGCGGCGTCGGTCTTATCCTTGTCACCCCAGATCCAGTCATAGCAGACATTATCCGGGGCCTCGTCGTGCACGGCGGTTCCGGCCGTTTCAACACTGCCGGGGGAGACGACGGCGGGCAGTTCCTCGTAGTCGATGTCCAGCAGTTCGGCGGCATCCTTGGCCTGCTGGAGGGTTTCGGCGATGACGACGGCAACCTGATCACCGACATGGCGCACCTTGTCGGCGGCGATCGGCAGATGTTTCGGTTCCTTCATCGGGGTGCCGTCGCGGCTGTGGATCAGCCAGCCGCAGGGCAGGGAGCCGATGTTGTCGGCCACCATATCCGCCCCGGTCAGCACGGTCAGCACCCCCGGGGCCGCCAGCGTCGCGGCGGTGTCAATCGACAGGATGCGGGCATGGGCATGCGGGGAGCGCACGATATAGGCGTGGCACTGACCCGGACGTGTCATGTCATCGGTGTAGCGGCCACGGCCGGTCAGAAAGCGGTAATCCTCAACGCGTTTGACGGACGCGCCGATCCCGGTGCTCTTGGACATGATGCTGTCTCCCCGTCATTCGGCGGCCTGCGCCGCAGCGCCGGTCTTCATCGCCTGCAACCCGCTTTCCACCGCCTTGACGATGTTGTGGTAGCCGGTGCAGCGGCAGATGTTGCCTTCCAGCCAGTGCCGGATTTCCTCCGGCGTGGCGTTGGGGTTGACGCGGGCCAGATCGACCGCGCTCATCACCATGCCGGGGGTACAGAAACCGCATTGCAGGCCGTGGTGTTCCTTGAAGGCCGCCTGCATCGGGTGCAGGGTGCCGTCCGGGGCGGCCAGACCTTCGATGGTGGTGACGTTGCGGCCATCGGCCTGCACCGCCAGTGTGGTACAGCTTTTGACGGAAACACCGTCCAGATGCACGACGCAGGCACCGCACTGGCTGGTGTCACAGCCGACGTGGGTGCCGGTCAGGGACAGATGCTGGCGGATCGCATCGACCAGCAGGGTGTTGGGTTCCACCGTCAGGGCAGCGGGTCTGCCGTTGACGGTCAGGGTAATCGACACAGGCATGAAGGATCCTCCCGGTTGGCCCACGGTCATCCTGACGGGGCCGGTGTTCAGGATTTGCCGGATCAACCGGCCCGGGCCTTTGCGGCCTCTTGCCCGGCAGTGCCGGGCGGATACTGGAATCAAAAAGCGCGGGAATGTGTCTTAACCGGAACGCAGCAAAAGGCCCCGGGCGGGGCCGTGGACAGATCAGCGCAGCAGCAGGTAGGCGGCAGCGGCGATGACCAGAAGACCGGCGGCATAAACCGCCCAGTGGGTGCCCCCGGCGGCGGCAACCGCAGGGGCAGTGGAATGGGAAGGGGCGGCCGCATGGGCGGGCGCAGCCTCCTCCGGCGAGGAAGCGGTATCAGCCGGAGGGGACGGCTCTGCCCCGGCGGCGGGGTCCGACAGACGGGCGACGAGGGTGGAAAAGAAGTCATCGGCGTATTTTTTGGCAGCACCCTGAATCAGGCGGCTGCCGACCTGTGCCAGTTTACCGCCGACCTGTGCGTCCACGCTGTAGGTCAGGCGGGTGGTTCCGGCATCCAGCTCTTCCAGCTGCACCTTGGCCTGCCCTTTGGCGAACCCGGCGGCCCCGCCCTTGCCTTCCCCGGTGATGGTGTAGGAGGCCGGGGCCTGAACATCCTCCAGCCGCACCGCGCCGGAGAAGGTGGCCTTCACCGGGCCGATCTTGGCGGTGACTTTGGCGCTGAAGCCACTGTCGCCGTCAGCGGTCATTTCGTCACAGCCGGGAATACAGGCCTTCAGCACCTCCGGGTCGTTGATTGCGGCCCAGACGGTGGCGCGGGAGGCGGGAATGTCGTAGCTGCCGGAAATATCCACGGAGAACGCCTTTCAGAGAAAAAACAGGAGTAAATCAGGGGATCAGGGGTTCCACAAAAATGTCGATCCGGCCACCGCAGGCCAGTCCGACCTCCCATGCCCGGGCATCGGCGACGCCAAAGGACAGCAGCTTGGGTTTCCCGCTGTCCATCACCTCCAGCGCCGCATCGACCACGGCGGTTTCGACGCAGCCGCCGGAAACTGACCCGGCCATCAGCCCATCGTCCCGCACCGCCAGCTTGCTGCCGACCGGGCGGGGGGAAGATCCCCAGGTGCGGACCACGGTGGCGACGGCGCAGCGGTGCCCGGCGCGTTGCCAGTGCAACAGCATCAGCAGCGGATCATCGGAGACGGTGGGGGAAGGGGCGGGTGGTGACAGCACGGACGCGGGCATTCGGAAACTCCGGGCAGCAGACCGCAGCAGGAGCCGGGCCGGGGGAGTTATGGGTATCAGATCGCTGATACAGGCTTCCGAGTATGGGCAGGCGGCCGGGCTCTGTCAATTCAGAGCCTGTTGAAAGAAGGCTGTCATCCTATTGAAAAAAACGGGGTTCTCATGCTGCACATGCGAACCCCGTCACAGTCTGGGATACTCTTACAGGATAAAGGCCGGAGGGATCCTCCGGGGTACTCAGAGACTTAAAACAACATCGTCCGTAACAAACTCTTTGAGACTACAGGGATACTGGGAAACACAGTTTCAGGGGACATGCTTCCGGGTGATACGGGGTCCGCTCAACCGGAAGGCGTTCCGGGGGAGAAATCGGTCAAGGCACCTCCTTTACATCAGGCCGACATCGCGGGCGGTCAGGTCGAAGCAGTGGCGGACCTTGGCCACCAGTTCGTCCACTTCCGCCCGGCTGATGATCAGCGGCGGGGCCAGAACCATGCGGGACCCGACGGCCCGCATGATCAGCCCGTTGTTGAAACAGTGGTCACGGCAGGCCAGACCGACGGCGTCACCGTCCTTGAAGAAGGTTTTCGGCGTCTTGTTCTCGACCAGCGCAATCCCGGCGATCAGGCCGATGCCGTCAATGCGCCCGACCAGCGGATGGTCTGCCAGCGTGCGCAGCTGCTGCTGGAAATAGGGGCCGATGTCATCGCGCACCCGGTCAACGATCCGGTCACGCTGCATGATGCGGATGGCGGCCAGCGCCACTGCCGCAGACACCGGATGGCCGGAGTAGGTGTAGCCGTGATAGAATTCGCCGCCCTTTTCGATCAGCGTATTGGCAACACGGTCGCCGACTGCCACCGCCGACAGCGGCAGATAGCCCGACGACAGGCCCTTGGCCATCGGCATCAGGTCCGGCTGGATGCCCAGCGTGTGGGAGCCGAACCACTGGCCGGTGCGGCCGAAGCCGCAGATGACTTCATCGGCAATGATCAGCACGTCATACTTCTGGCAGATCCGCTGGATTTCCGGCCAGTAGGTGGCGGGGGGGATGATCACGCCGCCAGCCCCCTGAATCGGCTCGGCGATGAAGGCGGCCACCTTATCGGCCCCCAGTTCCAGAATCTTGGCTTCCAGTTCCCGCGCCCGGACGATGCCGAAGTCATCTTCCGTCAGGCCGCTGTCATCGCCGTACCAGTAGGGCTGGTTGATGTGGGCGACATTGGCCAGCATCGGCCCGCCCTGCGCATGCATCGGCCCCATGCCGCCGAGGGAGGCCCCGACAAGGGTGGAGCCGTGATAGCCGTTCTTGCGGCCGATGATCCAGTTTTTCTCCGGCTTGCCTTCCAGAACCCAGAAGTGACGGACCATGCGGACCACGGTGTCATTGGCTTCCGAGCCGGAGCTGGAAAAGAAGATCCGGTTCAGGCCTTCCGGCGTGACTTCGGCAATCTTCTGGGCCAGTTCGGCGGCGGGCGGATGGGTGGTCTTGAAGAAGGTGTTGTAGAAGGCCAGATCCCGCATCTGCTGGGTGGCGGCCTCAATCAGTTCCTCGTTGCCGTAGCCGAGGGCGACGCACCACAGGCCGGACATGCCGTCGAGGATTTTGTTGCCTTCCGAGTCCCACAGATAGACGCCTTCGCCCTTGGTCATCACCCGGGCCCCGGCCTGATTCAGGCCCTTGGTATCGGTGAAGGGGTGCCAGTGATGGGCGCGGTCAAGGGACTGCCAGTATGCGGTGCCTTTGTTGATCAGGGTCATGGTCGGATGCTCCGGAAAGCGGATGCACGGGGCCGGTCCCGCCGGAGCAGGGTCCGGCCGGTCAGGGCGTGATCGTGGGATGAGGAAAAGGGCGGGGGCGGTCAGGGCACCCCCGGCCCGGTGTCAGCGGATCAGCGCAGGCGCAGCCAGCTGGTTTTCAGTTCCGTATATTTATCGAAGGCGTGCAGGGATTTGTCCCGGCCGATCCCCGACTGTTTGTAGCCGCCGAACGGGGTGGTGATGTCGTCAGCGTCATAGCAGTTCATATAGACCACACCGGCGCGCAGGGAACGGGCGACACGGTTGATGGTGTTGACGTTGTCGCTCCACACGGCGGCGGCAAGGCCGTAGATGCTGTCGTTGGCGACCTGCACCGCCTCGTCGGCGCTGTCGACGGTGATCACCGACAGCACCGGGCCGAAGATCTCTTCGCGGGCGATGCGCATGGAATTGGTGACGTTGTCGAAAATGGTCGGCTGAACGTAGCAGCCCCCGCTTTCCGTCCGGGCCCGCTTGCCGCCGGTGACCACGCGGGCACCGTCGACCTGTCCGGCGTCAATAAAGCCAAGCACGGTGCGGGTGTGGTTTTCATCGACCAGCGCCCCCATGCGGGTGGCCGGATTCAGCGGATCGTTCGGCTGAACGGTTTCGGCATGGGCGCGGATGCGCTCCACCACCGCATCCTTGACGGCGCGATGGACCACCAGACGCGATCCGGCGGTGCACATTTCCCCCTGATTGAAGAAAATGGCCTCGGCGGCGGAGCTGGCGGCGGCATCAAGATCTCCGCAGTCCTCCAGAATGATGTGGGCGGATTTGCCCCCGCATTCCAGACCGATCTTCTTCATGTTCGACTGGCCGGAATACTGGAGGAAGTACTTACCGACCTCGGTGGAGCCGGTGAAGAACACTCCGTCGATATCCATGTGCAGGCCGATGGCCTTGCCGGCGGAAACCCCCATGCCGGGCACAACGTTCAGCACGCCGTCCGGCAGACCGGCCTGCTGGGCCAGCCCGGCGAGACGCAGGGCGGTCAGGCTGGACTGTTCGGCGGGCTTCAGCACCACCGAGTTCCCGGCGGCAAGGGCCGGAGCCAGCTTCCAGGCGGCCATAATCATCGGGAAGTTCCACGGCACCACGGCAGCGATCACGCCCAGCGGTTCGCGGGTGATGGTGGCCAGTGTGTTGTCGGCAGTGGGGGCGATCTCGTCATAGACCTTGTCGATGGCTTCGGCGTACCAGCGGAAGCAGTCGGCGGTGGCGCGGACATCGACGGCGAGGCTGTCGCTGATCGGCTTGCCCATGTCGAGGGTTTCCAGAAGCGCCAGTTCATCCCGGTGCTGGGCGATCAGGTCGGCGAAGGCCAGTAGGATCCGCTTGCGCTGCACCGGGGATTTTCCGGCCCAGCGGCGGTCGTTGAAGGCGCGGCGGGCAGCGGCGACGGCGCGGTCGATATCGGCGGCGGACCCGGCGGCGACTTTGGTCAGCAGGCGGCCGTCAATCGGGCTGTGGGCATCGAAGGTGGTGCCGTCGGCAGCATCAACATAGTGGCCGTCGATGAAGGCGCGGCCTTCAATGCCCTTGGAGACCAGCAGGGCGGCGCGGCTGGACCACAGGGTGTGATCAGGGGTATTGGCGTGCGTCATGGATGCGTCCTCCTGCCGTAAAATGTGATCACTTTTTACGACCCTGTCAACAGGTGTGATCACATTTTTACGAAATGATGTGATGTGTCGGACGGCAGGATACAGGGGGATCGGGGGCAGAGCAGGGGAAAAGTGTGGCTGGAGGGGTGGGAACGCGCAGGTTTTGAGCAGAGGGTTCGCGCAACAGTTCGGGTGTGAGGTAAGGGCACGGATGCGGCGGCCCGTCGTGTGAGGGATAGGTCATGGAAGCGCGGTTTACCGCGCTGACTGGGCCATTGAGGTCCCGTGCCCGCGTGGGCACGTAAGCCAAGCGGGCGGACGCCCGCGCCCGGCGTTTGAGGGGCAGATAACGGAGGGCCGAAGGCCCGACTGGGCCATTGAGGCCCCGTGCCCGCGTGGGCACGTAAGCCAAGCGGACGGACGTCCGCGCCCGGCGTGTGAGGGGCAGATAACGGAGGGCCGAAGGCCCGACTGGGCCATTGAGGCCCCGTGCCCGCGTGGGCACGTAAGCCAAGCGGGCGGACGCCCGCGCCCGG
>NZ_JACIIX010000018.1:0-23616 GCF_014205675.1 Novispirillum itersonii | reverse complement strand
GTGGAGGGCCGAAGGCCCGACTGGGCCATTGAGGCCCCGTGCCCGCGTGGGCACGTAAGCCAAGCGGACGGACGTCCGCGCCCGGCGTGTGAGGGGCCAAACATACAAGGGGCAAAAAAGAAAACTGACCCGGCGGAGCCGGGTCAGTTACTTCCGCCGCTGTTGATGTAGGCGTTCAGCAGTTCGGTGGTGCCGACATGGGTGATGCCGTCGCGGATATCGGCTTCAATCGCCACCCGCAGGGCCAGATGATCCTGACGGCGGATGGCGGTCAGGGCCTCGCCGTGGCGGTCAATCTGGTAGTGATCGCGGAGTCGCGACAGGGCAAGGCGCACGAACGGACCCAGTTGCAGCCACACGCTTTCAATCAGCGGCATCGCGGTCTGATGTGGATTCGCCAGATACAGGGCCCGGTGGAAATCCTGATTGAGGATCGTCACCTGCTCCTGATCACCGCTTTCGTTGGCGCGGTCGATTCCGGCGTCAAGGTCTTCCAGCTGCTTGATTTTTGTGTCGTTCAGCCACGGCAGGGCCCGCTCGGCGGCATGGGTTTCCAGCGCGATTCGCAGCTCACACAGCTCGCGGAATTTGGCGGCGGTCATATTGGGGACCAGAACCCGGCGGTTGTCGCGGACTTCAAGGGCTTGCTCGGTGGACAGGCGGCGCAGCGCCTCCCGCACCGGCATGGTGCTGACCTGAAGGGCCTCCGCCAGTTCGCGGATGGTCAGGGCCCGGCCGGGGGGAATCCGACCGATCATCACGGCATGGCGCAGACTGCGGTAGACCCACTGACTGACGGTTTCTTTGACACCGCGCTCAAGGGGGGGCAAAGCAAGGGCAAGACTAGGTGCCATGCGGGTTTCCTGAACAAAACAGCCCGCAGGTTAAAGCACATTCCGACCGGGGGTTCCACGGTTGATTCCAGATTGTGATCAAAAGTTGATTGACCTTCTCCGCCATTTTTGATCACATTGTTTCTGGAATGACCATAAACACATCATCCGGGGCCGGTCCGGCCCACCGCCTGTTTCATTCTGCAATTTCGGCCGGACCCCGGAGAAGGGAAGGCTTTTCGTGACCATGAAGCTTGAAGACGCCCGTGCTTTCCTCGCCAAGGCGGGAAAGATCGAGGAAATAGACCTTCTGGTATCGGACCTGAATGGCATCTTGCGTGGCAAGCGCGTCCCGGTGGCGACGCTTGACAAAGTTTTCAGCGACGGCATGAAGCTGCCGCGCTCGGTCCTTGCGCTGGATATCTGGGGCGAGGACGTTCTGGAAAACGGTCTGGTCTGGGAAACCGGTGACAGTGACGGCGTCTGCCTGCCCTGCGGGGCAGGCATGGTGACCGTCCCGTGGTCGGTGCGCCCGCGGGCCCAGATGCTGCTGACGATGTTCAACCCCGATGGATCGCCCTTCATGGTCGATCCGCGTCAGGTTCTGATGCGTCAGGTGGAAAAGGCTAAGGCGATGGGGCTGACCCCGGTTGTCGCCACCGAGCTGGAATTCTACCTGATGAACGGGGATGCGCTGGAAACCGGGCGTCCGCGTCCGCCCGCCGCGCCGGAATCCGGTTACCCGCTGGAAGTGCCGCAGGTGTATTCAATGGATGAGCTGGAGGAATTCTCCGGCGTCCTGACCGATATCCGTGACGCCTGCGACACTCAGGGCGTGCCGGGGGATACCTGCATCGTTGAGAACGGCCCCGGCCAGTTTGAAATCAACCTTGAACATGTGCCGGATCCGGTGCTGGCCGCCGATCAGGCGGTGCTGTTCAAGCGGATCGTCCGCAACGTGGCCCGCCGCCATAACCTGCATGCCACGTTCATGCCGAAGCCGTACGGCAACCAGTCAGGGTCCGGGTTCCACATCCATTGCAGCATGCTGGACAAGGATGGGAACAACATCTTCGATGACGGCACCGATGCCGGGTCGGATATCCTGCGTCACGCCGTCGGTGGCGTGCTGCAACTGATGCGCCCGTCGATGCTGATCTTCGCCCCGAACCTGAACGGTTACCGCCGGTTCCAGGCCGGGACTCACGCTCCGACCGTGGCCTGCTGGGGGTATGAAAACCGCACGGTGTCGGTGCGGATCCCCAATGGCAGCCACAAGGCGCGGCGGTTTGAACACCGTGTCGCCGGGGCGGATGCCAACCCCTATCTTGTGCTGGCGGCCCTGATTGCCGGGGTGCTGCATGGCATTGAAAACCGGATTGACCCCGGTCCGGCGGTTGAAGGCAGCGCCTATGAACGCCGCTCGGCAGAAAACCTGCTGCCGTCGGATTGGGACTGGGCCATTGAACTGTTCCGTGACAGCCCGGTTCTGCGCGATGCGCTGGGGAAAGATGTGCATCACGTCTTCCGCTCCATCAAGTGGCAGGAACGCAACAAGATGGCGCGTAAGGTGACGGATGCGGAATACGCCTCCTATCTGGGCGTGCTGTAAGACCGGTCAATACCTGAGTGTCACCGCCCGGTCCTGAAAAGATCTCTGGTCTTTTCAGGATTGCGGGCGGCATGAGAAGGAGTGGGGGCATGACTCCGCACGTCAAATCCTACTACGCCGCAACGGCAAATCCGGCGCCGCAGCGGCCCGCCCTGACCGGCACCGTGGATGCGGATGTCTGCGTCGTCGGGGCCGGGTTCACCGGCCTGTCCTCTGCCCTGCATCTGGCGGAGCGGGGATTCAAGGTGGTGGTGCTGGAAGCGGCAAAGGTCGGCTGGGGCGCTTCCGGGCGCAACGGCGGGCAGATCGTCAACGGCTACAGCCGTGATCTTGAGGTGATTGAAAACCGCTATGGCCGCGAGGCGGCGGTGGCGCTGGGCAAGATGTCGCTGGAAGGGGCGGCGATCATCCGGGAACGGATCGAGCGCTACAATATCGCCTGCGATTATCGCCCGACCAACATCTTCGCGGCGTTTACCCCGAAGCAGATGCGGGAACTGGACCACATGCGGGTCCACTGGAGCGGCCATGGCCATGACGGTCTGGAACTGCTCGATAAGCCCGCCCTGCGCCGCCACCTGAACAGCGATGCCTATTGCGGCGGGATGATTGACCACCACGGCGGTCATATCCATCCGCTCAATCTGGCGCTGGGCGAGGCGGCGGCGGTGGAAAGCCTTGGCGGGGTGATCTATGAGCAGTCCCCGGTTTCCGGGGTGGATACCGTGCCGTCCGGCGTGGTGGTCCGCACCGCTGAAGGGGCGGTGAAAGCCAAGTATGCGGTTGTCTGCGGCAATGCCTATCTCAACGGGGCGGTGCCGGAGCTGACCGACAAGATCATGCCGGTGTCCACACAGGTGGTGACCACCGAAGTGCTGGGCGAAGCGGTGATGAACGAGTTGTTCCCCACCAAATCGGCGGTCGAGGATGCCAATTACTTCCTCGATTACTACCGTCCGACCGCAGACCACCGTCTGCTGTTCGGTGGCGGCACCGTCTACGGTGGGGCGGAACCGGCGGATATCGAAGCCAAGCTGCGCCCGCATGTGGAAAAAGTGTTTCCGCGCCTGAAAGGGGTGAAGTTCGAGTTCGCCTGGAGCGGCAACTTCGCCCTGACCCTGACCCGGGTTCCGCATTTCGGGCGGCTGGGGTCAAACATCTACTTTGCGCATGGGTACAGTGGCCATGGTGTGACCTGCACCCATCTGGCCGGGCGGCTGATCGCCGAGGCACTGGCCGGTGATGCCACCCGCTTCGACAGCTTTGCCCGGCTGCCCTATTACCCGTTCCCCGGTGGCCGGATGTTCCGGGTGCCGCTGACCGTGGCGGGGGCGTGGTGGTACATCCTGCGCGATAAATTGGGAGTGTAAACGGCAGGGCGGCCCGTCCGGGAAACGGACCGCCCTTTTCTGTGATTTTTCAACACACACAAACCTGCCCCAGAACAATACGAACGCCGGACTCAATAAGACAAAACGGCGTGTTCCCCGGGGCTATGGAGGCATCATGTTCCGGACTTCTTTCAAGACCGCTGCGGCGGTCATCGCCCTTGCCTTGCCTGCTGTCAGCCCCGCCGGTGCCGCCGCACCGGAAGAGAAGGTGCTGAATATCTTCAACTGGTCGGACTATATCGCCCCCGATACCATCGCCAATTTTGAGAAGGCGACCGGGATCAAGGTCAATTATGACGTCTTTGATTCCAATGAAGTGCTGGAAGCCAAGCTGCTGGCCGGGCAGTCCGGCTATGATCTGGTGGTGCCGACCGCCTCGTTTCTGGAACGGCAGATCAAGGCCGGGGTGTTTCAGCCCCTTGATAAGGCGGCCCTGACCAACTACGCCAATCTTGATCCGGCGATCGTCACCCGCATCGCCAAGCATGACCCGGAGAACGCCCGCGCCATGCCCTATACGTGGGGCACCATCGGCATCGGCTATAACCCGGATAAGATCAAGGAACGGCTGGGCACCGACACCATCACCTCGTGGGATGTGCTGTTCAAGCCGGAGATTTCCGCCAAGCTGAAGGATTGCGGCATCGCCATTCTGGATTCACCGTCAGAGGTGATGGCGATTGCCCTGAATTATGCCGGACTGGACCCCAACAGCGAGAAAAAAGAGGATCTGGAGACCGGGAAAGCGGTGCTGCAAAAGCTGCGGCCGAACGTGAAATACTTTAATTCGTCACAATATATCAACGACCTGGCCAATGGCTCCGTCTGCGTGGCGGTGGGATATAACGGTGATCTGCTTCAGGCCCGCAACCGGGCGGCGGAGGCCAAAAACGGGGTGACGCTGCGTTACAGCATTCCGTCGGAAGGCACCCTGATGTGGTTTGACGTGATGGCGATCCCCAATGATGCCCGTCATCCGCAGAATGCCCATGCCTTCCTGAATTATCTGCTTCAGCCGGACGTTATTGCCGCTGTCAGCAATACGGTGAATTACGCCAATGCCAACAAGGCGGCGACCCCGCTGGTGACCGAGGCGGTGCGCAATGATCCGGGGATTTATCCGCCTGATGCGGTGCGCGACAAGCTGTTCGCCCAGAAATCCCACACCGTCAAGTTTGACCGCCTGCTGACCCGGGCGTGGACCGAACTGAAAACCGGGCACTGACCTGCGGCAGGAAGGGATGGATCATGACACAGGCGTCTTTGGCTCAGGCAGCGGACCCGCGAAAACCGTGGACCGATCCGGTGGCGGAACCGTTCGTGCGGATTGAGGCGGTGACCAAGAGGTTCCTCGACTTCACGGCGGTTGATGCGGTTTCGCTCGATATTTACCGGTCGGAACTGTTCTGCCTGCTGGGTGGATCGGGATCGGGGAAAAGCACCCTGCTGCGGATGCTCGCCGGGTTTGAAAGCCCGACCTCCGGGCGGATCATCATCGACGGGCAGGACATGACCGATGTGCCGCCCTACGAACGCCCGATCAACATGATGTTTCAGTCTTATGCCTTGTTCCCGCATATGAGTGTGGAGCAGAACGTGGCCTATGGGCTGAAGCAGGACGGGGTGCCGAAGGCGGAGATCGCCCGCCGGGTGGCGGAGATGCTCGATCTGGTCAAGATGGGGCAGTTTGTCCGCCGCAAGCCGCATCAGCTCTCCGGCGGGCAGCGGCAGCGGGTGGCGCTGGCCCGCAGTCTGGTCAAGCGCCCGAAGCTGCTGCTGCTGGATGAGCCGCTGGGGGCGCTGGACAAGAAGCTGCGGGAAGAAACCCAGTTCGAGCTGATGAAGATCCAGCAGGCGCTGGGGATCACCTTCATCGTCGTCACCCATGATCAGGAGGAGGCGATGACCCTGTCCTCCCGCATGGGGGTGATGAACCACGGGCGGATCGTGCAGGTCGGTGAACCGCATGATCTGTACGAGTTCCCCGGCAACCGCTTTGTCGCCGAATTCATCGGATCGGTGAACCTGTTTGAAGGAACGCTGGTGGAGGACGAGCCGGATCATGTGCGGATTGACTCTCCGGATGCCGGGTGCACCCTGTTTGTGAATCACGGGATCAGCAGCGCCCCGGCGCAGATGGTGGAAGTGGCGATCCGCCCGGAAAAGATCCGCCTGTCGCGGCAGCATCCGGACCAGACCGATAACGTCGCGTCCGGCGTGATTGATGAGATTGCCTATATGGGCAATCTCAGCGTTTTTCAGATCCGGCTGAAGACCGGGAAGATGATCCGCGTTACCCGGCCCAATCTGGACCGCTATGACGAGATGCCGTTGCAGCCGAAGGAGCCGGTGTTCTGTAGCTGGGGCTCTGCCAGCGGCGTGGTGCTGTCAGCATGAGCGGCGGGGACCAGACGGCGGCGCAGGCCGTTCCGGATCCGGGGGTGGCGTCGCGCCCCCGGACCGGGTCCGTCCTCACCCGGCTGAAACACCGCCTGCCGCTGCCGCGTGGTCTCGGGCAGGGGATGGTGTCGGGGATCCCGCTGGGATGGCTGCTGGTGTTCTTCCTGCTGCCGTTCGGGGTGGTGCTGAAGATCTCGCTGGCGGATACCGCCATTGCCATGCCGCCCTATACCGCCCTGCTGGACTGGGACGGCGAGGCGGTGGCGACCTTGCAGCTTAACTTCGGCAAGTACCTGTTCCTGCTGGAAGACACGCTGTATCTGTCGGCCTATGCCGGATCGCTGAAAGTGGCGGCGGTCTCAACGCTGTTCTGTCTGCTGATCGGCTATCCGATGGCGCTGTTCATCGCCCGGCAACCGGCGGAGCGGCGGCCCCTGTGGCTGGCGCTGGTGATCCTGCCGTTCTGGACCTCGCTGCTGCTGCGGGTCTATGCGTGGATCGGCCTGTTGCAGCACAACGGGGTGATCAACAACATCCTGATCAACCTTGGCATCATTGATCAGCCGCTGGTGATGATGCAGACCGATTTCGCGGTTTATCTCGGGGTGGTTTACACCTATCTGCCATTCATGGTGCTGCCGCTGTACGCGACGCTGGAGAAACTGGACGAGACCCTGCTGGAAGCGGCGGCGGATCTGGGCAGTGCCCCGTGGAAGGCGTTCCTGACCGTCACCCTGCCGCTGTCGCGTCCGGGAATGGTGGCCGGAAGCATGCTGGTGTTCATTCCGGCCGTGGGGGAATTTGTGATCCCGGCCCTGATGGGCGGCCCCGATACCCTGATGATCGGGCGGGTGCTGTGGGATGAGTTCTTCAACAACCGCGACTGGCCAATGGCCTCCGCCGTGGCGGTGGTGATGATGGTGGTGCTGGTCATCCCCGTCATGCTGTTGCGGAACGGTCAGAACAAAACAGCGGAGCATGGATGATGAGACGCCGCAGCACATCCCTGAAGGTGCTGGCCCTGACCGGCTTTGCCTTCCTGTATCTGCCGATCCTGACCATGGTGGTCCTGAGTTTCAATGAAAGCCGTCTGGTGACGGTGTGGAGCGGGTTTTCGCCGAAGTGGTACGGCGAGCTGCTGCACGATGACCAGATCCTTGGTGCGGCGATGATCAGTCTGAAGATTGCTTTCATCAGTGCGTCACTGGCGGTGGTGCTGGGCACTCTGGCCGGGTTCGCCCTGTCTCGGTTTCCGAAATTCCGGGGCAAGGTGGCGCTGACCGGTATGGTGTCGGCACCGCTGGTGATGCCGGAGGTGATCACCGGTCTGGCCCTGCTGCTGCTGTTCGTTGCCATGGAAAGCCTGCTGGGCTGGCCGAAGGGGCGCGGGGTGGTGACGCTGATCATCTCTCACGTCACGTTCTGCATGGCCTATGTGGCAGTGGTGGTGCAGTCGCGTCTGGCGGATATGGATGGGGTGATCGAGGAAGCGGCGCTGGATCTGGGGGCGCGGCCGTGGCGGGTGTTTGTGGATATCACCCTGCCGATGATTGCTCCGGCGCTGGTTTCCGGCTGGCTGCTGTCGTTTACGGTGTCGTTTGACGATCTGGTGATCTCGGCGTTCGTGTCGGGGCCGGGGTATTCGACCCTGCCGATGGTGATCTTCTCCAAGGTGCGTCTGGGCGTCAGCCCGGAAGTGAACGCACTGGCGACGATGATGATTGTGGTGGTGGGGATTGGCGTGGTGCTGTTTACGTGGAACGCCGCCCGCCTGCACCGGATGCGCCAGCGGGAGGAACGGGCGGCGGCAGCGGGGCTTTAAGCCCCGCCCGCCTGCCGGGCCGAAACACAGAGAGACAGAAGCATGACTGAAGAGATTTTGGGGGATCAGGCGTTCCGGAAATCCGACCCGCATGGACGGGCGGCGGAAATGACCTATGGCGGCGCCCTGAGTTTCCTGCGCCGCCCGTACCGGCGGGATCTGACCGGGATTGATGTGGCGGTGATGGGGGTGCCTTACGACGGCGCGGTTACCTACCGCAGCGGCGCCCGGCTGGGGCCGCGGGCGATCCGGGCAGCCTCGGTCCAGCTGGCGGAGCTGCTGGCTTTTCCGTTCGGGTTCGATCCGTTCGGGACGCTGGCGGTGGCCGATTATGGGGACGTGTTTCTCGACCCGCACCACCCGGAAACCATCGTCGACACCATTGCGGCGGAGGCGGAAAAGATCCTGCGGCAGGGGACATCCCTGCTGTCTCTGGGCGGGGATCACTTTGTCACCTATCCGCTGCTGAAGGCCCATGCGGCGGTACACGGGCCGCTGGCGCTGATCCATTTTGATGCTCATTGTGACACCTGGGATGACGGCAGCGAGACCAGCCTGAACCACGGCACCATGTTCCTGCGCGCCAAACAGCAGGGGCTGATTGATGCCGGGGCTTCGGTGCAGGTCGGCCTGCGCACCTACAACGACAGCGATCATGGCTTCCGGATCCTGTCGGCCCCATGGATTCACCGCAACGGGGCGCAGGCGGCGATTGAGGCCATCCGCCAGCGGGTCGGGGACCGCAAGGTCTACCTGACCTTCGACATTGATGTGCTGGATCCGGCCTTTGCGCCGGGTACCGGCACCCCGGTGCCGGGTGGCCTGTCGTCAGCGCAGGCGCTGGAGATCGTGCGCGGTCTCGGTGGGCTGGCGTTTGTCGGGATGGATGTGGTGGAAGTCGCCCCGGCCTATGATGTGTCGGAAATCACCGCCATTGCGGCGGCGACGGTTGCACATGATTATCTTTGTCTGCTGGCCGAGGCCCGGGGCGCGGTGCGTCAGCCGGTCGGTGATCTGTAAACGAAGAGCGCGGGAGATGTTGATGCGTATCGGTATCCTTGAAACCGGGCGGACTCCGCCGGATCTGATCGGGGCCTATGGTTCCTACGCTGATATGATTCGGGGGCTGCTGACCTCGGCCGATCCGGGTCTGGAGTTTGTGGTCTATCCGGTGTTGGAAGACCAGTTCCCCGACAGCATCGACGCCTGCGACGGTTGGGTGATCACCGGATCCCGGCATGGGGTCTATGAAAACCTGCCGTGGATGCTGCGGTTGCAGGATCTGTTGCGCACGTTGGTGGCGGAACGCCGCCCGGTGGTCGGCATCTGTTTCGGGCATCAGATTCTGGCGCAGGCCCTCGGCGGGCGGGTTGAAAAGTCGGCGAAGGGCTGGGGCGTGGGGATCCACGAATACAGCCTGACGGCCCCCCCGCAGGCTTTGGCCGATGCCCCGCCGGTGCTGAAGCTGTCGGCGATGCATCAGGATCAGGTGGTGGAGGTGCCGCCGTCGGCGACGGTGGTGGCCAGTTCAGACTTCTGCCCCAATGCGGTGCTGGTCTATGGCGATACAGCACTGAGTTTTCAGGGGCATCCGGAGTTCGGTGTCCCGTTTGAGGCCGATCTGGTTGCCCTGCGCCGGGGCCTGATCCCGGAACCGCTGGCCGATGCCGCCCTGACGGATCTGAAGAGTGAAGCGGCAAAGACCGATGCCGCCGTTGCGGCGGACTGGATGCTGCGTTTTCTGAAGCGGCAGCAGGCCGCATAAGGAACAGGGCCTGACGGTGTGGAGCAGGGGGCGGGCGCCCCCTGTTTTCTTTTAGGTCAGGGCCAGATACAGCGACAGGGTGGCGACCGAGAGGATGGTGGTGATCAGCACCACCCGGCCGGTTAGCAGGGCCTCCCGTTCATAGAACTCTGCCAGCATAAAGGGGCCGGTGCCGGTTGGCAGCGCGGCCAGCAGCACGGCGGTTCCGCCGACCGCCGGGGACAGGCCCAGCAGCGGGAAGGCGATCACCCAGGTCACCGCCGGATGGATGAACAGCTTCAGCACCACCAGCGTGACCTGCACGGTATTGCCCGCTTTCGGGCGGCGGCCGGAGTTTTGCGCCAGAAACAGGCCAAGGGCCACCAGCGCGCAGGGCGAGGCTGCGCCGCCCATCAGCTTCAGATAGCTTTCCACCGGCTGCGGCAGGGGGATGCCCGCCAGCATCACTACCGCCCCAAGGGCCGGGGCAATCAGCAGCGGGTTCTTGGCCAGCGACAGGGCGGTCTTCCAGACGATGTCCCGGCCCCGGGCCTTTGATTGCAGGCCGACCTCAATCAGGATGATGGCGACACCGAACAGGATGCAGACGGTGATGATGGTGGCGATCAGGGTGGCGGCCATCGCCTGCTGCCCCAGCACCGCCAGCACCAGCGGGAACCCCATGAAGCCGGTGTTGGCGTAGCTGGCATTCAGGCTGTCAATGGCGGCATCGGCCAGAGAATGCCTCTGCCACAGCCGCCACAGCAGGGTCCCGGCAAAAATCACCGCGCAGCCGCCGGTAAAGGCAAGGATAAAGCCCGGCTGCCAGATCTCCGCCGGTTTGGCCTTGGCCATGATGTCAAACAGCAGGGCGGGCAGGGCAAGGTAGACCACCACGCGGTTAACTTCCCGTGTGGCATTGGGGCCTAGCACGCCGGAGCGGCGGGCAATCCAGCCGGTGAGGATCAGCGCAAAGATTGGCAGGACAATGCCAAGATTAACAAGCATGGGGGCTTTGATCCGGACCGGAGAGACGGGAGGGGCCGCGCCCCCTCTTTTCCATAGCAAGGCCTTCCGATACGATCCAATCCATTCTGATGGTCCCATAAATGCGGAAAAGGTATCAATGGACACGCGGCAGATGCGCTATTTCATCGCTTTGGCGGAAACCCTGCACTTCGGCCACGCCGCAGCCCGCATGAACATGACCCAGCCGCCGTTCAGCCGCCAGATCGCCAATCTGGAGCGGGATCTGGGAGTGCGTCTGGTGGAGCGGACCTCCCGGCAGGTGACCCTGACCCCGGCAGGAGAACGCTTTCTGGCCGATGCCCGGGCGGTGCTGGCCCGCTTTGACGATGCCTGCCGCGATGCCCGGCTGGTGGCGGAGGGACGCGCCGGGGCACTGAGTCTGGGGTTTATGATGCATGCGGCGCAGACGGTGGTTCCCGAGATTGTCCGCCGCTATACCGCCTTGCAGCCGGGGGTGCGGCTCTCTCTGTGCGAAACCACGCCGATGGAGATCGAGCAGGGCCTGATCAATGGCACGCTGGATGCCGGGATCACCTTCTCCGGCCGGGCGATGCCGCAGATTGAGGTCTGGCCGCTGTTTACCGACCATCTGTGCCTGGTGACAGCGCCGGGGCATCCGTTGACGGAACTGGACGTGATCTCTCCTCAGGATCTGGCCGGTTTACCGGTGATTGCGGTCTCGCCGCAGGCGGCGCCAACACTCCGCAATGCCATTGAGGATTTCTGTACGCCGGCCGGAGTGGAACCCCAGTACCGGTTTGAACCGCTGCTTCAGCACACCATCCTGCGGCTGGTGGCGGCGGATCTGGGGATTGCTCTGGTTCCGGAGAGCATCTGCCGGGGTGTCCCGGACATTGACGCCCGCCCGCTGGTTTCGGCGCCGGAGCTGCCGGTGGTGCTGAAAACCCGGCGCAGCCGCACCAATCCGGCGGTCCAGCCGCTGCTGGACCTTCTGGGATCCATTACCTTTTTCTGACGACAGAAGAGTGCCCTATAGGGCAGTAGGATCCCGCTTTTGCATCAATGTTAAAGTTGACTTTAACATTGCCTTCAGGCACCCTTCTGAACAGTCAGGAGGATGTGATGGACCGCGACCATACCTATACCGTTTCGGAGCTGGCAAAGCTGTTCGATCTGACGCCGCAGGCCCTGCGTTTTTATGAAGAAAAAGGCCTGCTGTCCCCCGGACGGATGGGCGGGGCCCGGTTCTACACCTACCGTGACCGCGCCCGCCTGCAAATGATCCAGCGGTTCCGCCGTCTTGGTTTTTCGCTGGAAGACATTGCCGAATACCTCGACCTCTACCGCTCCGGTCAGGACGGATCGGACCAGTACCGGGTCGGGCTGGAGAAGATCCGCCGCCGTCTGGCCGAGATGGAAACGATGCGGCAGGAAGTCGAGACCATCATTTCTGAATTACATGTGCTGGAAGACGAAGCCCTGACCCGTATCGGGGCAGGGGCTGCCACCGGGGAATAACAGGCCGGAGAAGGCCGACCGGAGCATTGCTGACACAGGGATCCACAAACAAAAACCGGCTCCGGGTGACGGGGCCGGGTCAGGGAGGCTTACAATGCTTGGACAGATGATGTCGGCCCCGCTGCTGATTTCCGGGGTGCTGGAGCATGCCGCACGCTATCACCCGCAGGCAGAGGTCGTATCCCGTCAGGATGACGGCAGTCTGCACCGCTATACCTATGCGGATGCGGCCCGGCGGGCCCGCAGGCTGGCCAATGCGCTGACAGCGCAGGGCCTGCGCCCCGGGGAGCGGGTGGCCACGCTGGCGTGGAACGGCTTCCGGCATTTTGAGCTGTATTATGCCGTGCCGGGGGCCGGGTTTGTCTGTCACACCATCAATCCGCGCCTGTTCCCCGATCAGATCCGCTTCATCATTGACCACGCGGAAGACCGGCTGCTGTTTGTCGAGCCGATGTTCCTGCCGCTGGTGGAAAAGGTGGCCCCGACCCTGAGGGCGGTGCCGAAGATTGTGGTGATGGCGGAAACGGTTCCGGCGACGGCCCTGCCGGACGTGGTGGCCTATGAGGATTTCATCGCCGGGCAGCCGGAGGAATTTGACTGGCCGCAGCTGGATGAAAACACCGCCTCCGGGCTATGTTACACCTCCGGGACCACCGGGGACCCGAAAGGGGTGCTGTATACCCACCGCTCCACCCTGCTGCATGCGCTGTCGGCCAATATGCCGGATCTGTTCGGGTTCTCCGGGCACGATGCGATCATGCCGGTGGTGCCGATGTTCCATGTCAACGCGTGGTGTATCCCCTATGGGGCCCCGCTGACCGGGGCCAAGCTGGTGTTTCCGGGGGCCCGGCTGGATGGGGCCAGCGTGCATGATCTGATCACCCGCGAAGGGGTGACCTTCACCGCCGGGGTGCCGACGGTATGGCTGATGCTGCTCAACCATGCGGAGGCCAACGGTCTGTCGCTGGATCCGCTCCAGCGCGTCGTGATCGGCGGGTCGGCCTGCCCGGAAAGCATGATGACCCGCTTTGCGGCCAAAGGAGTCCGGGTTCTGCACGCCTGGGGGATGACGGAGACCAGCCCGCTGGGAGCCTTTGCGACCCTGACCCCGCAGCAGGAAGCAGCGCTGTCTGAAGAACAGCAGTTGCGCTACCGCCTGAAACAGGGGCGCGCGCCCTATGGCGTGGAAGTGCGGATCTGCGACGATGCCGGGACGGTGCTGCCGTGGGATGGGGTGTCTTACGGGGTGTTGCAGGTGCGCGGGCCGTGGATTGCCTCCGGTTATTTCGGGCTGGAAGACCGCAGTGCTTTTACCGCCGATGGCTGGTTCAAAACCGGTGACGTGGCGACGCTGACCCCTGACGGGTTCATGGAAATCGTCGACCGCACCAAGGATGTCATCAAGTCCGGTGGCGAATGGATCTCCTCCATCACCCTGGAGAACGTGGCGGTCGGCCATCCGGCGGTGCGGGAAGCGGCGGCCATCGCCCGGGTTGACAGCAAGTGGGGGGAGCGCCCGCGTCTGATCGTTGCCCTGAAGGACGGCGCCGAACTGACCCCGGCCGATATGCGGGCGTGGTTTGAAGGCCGGGTGGCGCACTGGTGGATTCCTGATGATGTGGTCATCGTCGATGATCTGCCCCACACTGCCACCGGCAAGCTGTTGAAGTTGGACCTGCGAACCCGCTATGGTGCGGAGACGCTGACCGAGGAACAGCCCCTGTAACAGTCCTGACAGATGTAACAGCCCTGACAGAACAGGGCATCACCACACTGGGAGTGAGACGGACCGATGAAAGTCCTGGTAGCAGTGAAGCGGGTCGTTGACTACAACGTGAAGATCCGCGTGAAGGCCGACGAGAGCGGTGTCGAGACGGCGAACGTCAAGATGTCGATGAATCCGTTCGACGAAATCGCGGTTGAAGAAGCGGTTCGCCTGAAGGAAGCCGGGACGGCGACGGAGATTGTCGTGGTTTCCCTTGGGGCTGCCGGTGCGCAGGAAACGATCCGCACGGCACTGGCGATGGGGGCCGACCGTGGCATCCACGTCCAGACGGATGAAGAGGTGCAGCCGCTGGGCGTTGCGAAGGCGCTGAAGGCGCTGGTGGACCGCGAAAAGCCGGATCTGGTTCTGGTCGGCAAGCAGGCGATTGATGACGACAGCAACCAGACCGGCCAGATGCTGTCGGCGCTGATGGGCTGGTCGCAGGCGACCTTCGCGTCGAAGGTGGAGCTGGGCGGCGGCAAGGCCAAGGTGATGCGCGAAATCGACGGCGGTCTCCAGACCATCGAAGTGTCGCTGCCGACCGTTGTTTCGGTTGACCTGCGGCTGAACACCCCGCGCTATGCGTCGCTGCCCAACATCATGAAGGCGAAGAAGAAGCCGATCGAGGCGGTGAGCCCGGCGGATCTGGGGGTTGATATCGCCCCGCGCCTGAAGACCCTGAAGGTCAGCGAACCGGCGAAGCGTCAGGCCGGCGTGAAGGTGGCCGACGTGGCCGAACTGGTGAACAAGCTGAAGACCGAAGCGAAGGTGATCTGACGATGAGCATTCTGGTCATTGCCGAACATGACAACGCCCATCTGAAGGGCGCGACGCTGAACACCGTGGCGGCGGCTGCCGCCATTGGCGGGGACATCCACGTTCTGGTCGCCGGTGCGGGCTGCGGCGCGGTGGCGGAAGCCGCTGCCAGGGTGGCCGGTGTGGCGAAGGTGCTGGTGGCGGATGCCCCGGCCTATCAGCATGCGCTGGCGGAGCCGCTGGCCGATCTGGTGGTGTCACTGGCCGGTGGCTACAGCCACATTCTGGCCCCGGCGACCACCTCGGGGAAGAACTTCCTGCCGCGCGTCGCCGCCCTGAAGGACGTGGCGATGCTGTCGGACATCTGCGGCGTGGTGTCGGCCGATACTTTCGTGCGCCCGATCTATGCCGGGAATGCGCTGGCGACCGTGCAGAGCGCCGATGCCCTGAAGGTTGTCACCGTGCGCACCACCGGTTTTGATGCCGTTGCCGCTGAAGGCGGATCTGCGGCGGTGGAAGCGGTGTCGGGCGCGGCGGATGCCGGGCAGAGCGTGTTCCTCGGCGAAGAGCTGTCGAAGTCCGAACGTCCGGAACTGACGGCGGCGCGGGTGATCGTTTCCGGCGGCCGTGGCATGGGCTCGGGCGAGAACTTCGCGCTGATCGAAGCGGTGGCGGACAAGCTGGGCGCGGCGGTCGGTGCCTCGCGCGCGGCGGTGGACGCCGGGTTCGTGCCGAACGACTATCAGGTCGGCCAGACCGGGAAGATCGTGGCGCCGGAACTGTACGTCGCCGTCGGGATCTCCGGGGCGATCCAGCATCTGGCGGGGATGAAGGACTCCAAGGTCATCGTCGCCATCAACAAGGATGAAGAGGCCCCGATCTTCCAGGTCGCCGATTACGGTCTGGTCGCCGACCTCTTCCAGGCCCTGCCTGATCTCGAAAAGGCCCTGTAAATACAGGATCGCGCCCAACGGAAAAGGCCGGGAGCATTCCGCTCCCGGCCTTTCTTGTCTGTGCCTGAGGCAGGCCTCAGGTAGTACGGCAATAGGCTTCCGGGTTGGCGGCATAGGCACGCATGACGTCAGCCAGCATTCCGGAAAACTCAGCCTGCGGATTGGCCCCATCAAGACGGGCCATCGACATTTTGCCGGTGATTTTACGGATGGCCGGTGTGCGGCCGGGATTGCCGAAAGTTGCGACAAACTCCTTATGGCCGAGAACCTCAATACCGATGCTGAGGAAAGCCTCAACCTGATACAGATGCTTGAAGTGTTTTTTGATATTCTTCAGCGTTTCAGCGCCGACAACCGGCAGGAATGGGGTCAGGGCGGCAATTTCCTGATTGTCCATGTCTTTCAGGGCATCAAGGCGCTCAAGGTCATTGAAGACTTCCCAGCGCTTTTCCCGCAGGACATCGCCGAAGCAGGCGTTGAGACGGTCAAACTCGCCCTTGCCGACCTGAGAGACCCCACGGGCGGCCTTGGGATTGGTATCAAGCATTTCACGGGCAAGTTCGTTGCCGACAATCCGCTTGGCATCATCCAGGCTGTCACGGCCGATTGAAGCCAGCTCCCGGATCCCTTCGGGAGTCCGCAGGGTGGTGACGCCTTTCCCCAGTTCACCGATCAGACGGGGCGGGAGCTCCACGTAATACGGAAACAGCGGAACCTGCCAGTCATGGTCAAGGTGATCGCGGATGGCTTCGTAAAAGTCCTCGCCCGGGGTGCGCTTTTTCTCACCGACCTTGGTGCGCACATCACTGGCCCACAGATCGCGGATGATCAGCCGGAGACTGTCGATCAGGCCCTGATCATCGGCTTCGACAGCCTGATGAGGGATCTTTTCGTCGAGTACCTTTTTAGCAAACCGCCGGCAGCCGGTGCGGACCACCATGCCAATGATATCGTTCACCGACCGTTCGCATTTCAGGGCGCTGTCATCATCGGTGACGGGCGCTCCGCCGATTCCGACGGTGACATCATTGAACAGGGCCCGGTTGGCTGCAAAAGCCGTCAGGCAGGCATACAGCACTGCCGGATCTTCCATCGCACTTTCATAGAGCCTGTCGTCAGGGATCTCTGTCAGGGCAGGAACCCACTCCCGCAGGCGCGGCAGAACAGTTCCCTTAAGGGCAGTGTTGATCGCGGCTTTGTTCTCGTCCTTGGGCTGGACGGCGCCACCGGCCGGTTTTGTTGGTTTCTTGCTCATCTAGCCAAACGATTCCCCGATAACAACCTGTAAGTCATAACCGATCTGGCGTGATCGCGTAAAGCACCACGCGCAGGGCAGGGGATTGTTTTCTCTCCATGCCGATCTGAGGACCCTATTCCCGGTGTTTGTCCGGGGTGGGGCAGAGACAGGCTGTGTTCAGAGTGCCGGTACGGCACAGGAACCGGACTTTGAGAACGATGACCCCGACACTGTGAATATTCTCAATCCCCTGAACGGAGCCTGAGAAGGGAGGGTGGGTGGAATCGTTCTGGGCAATAGGGCAGACTGCATCAGTTGTCTCTGTCGACGCGTCTTCCTCAACACTCTGATTTATAAAAGAGTCTCTAGATTTTACGCGTGCGATGGCATGGGTGGAGAGCAATCGACCCAATATTCCAGAAAGGTATGAGGTCGGGGTTATCCTGTACCAAAAGCCGGAAACGCAGAATATTCCTGCTGTTCGGGCAATCGGGGTTATCTATGGCAATCATCGGGGTCATAGGTCACCAAAGTCGGGGTCATCAAGCTCAGACCAGTGATTTTTGAGATAGGCTAATACCCTGTTTTAAAACGGTAAAAGAGTTAAATTTTATTCCCTTCATATCTCCGTAAAAGATTTATCAGTCTATAGGCTCTCCATGCCTGCACGGTGCAGGAATAGCGCTGTGCTAAACATATGCATTGAATGAGAGAGTGTCTTTGCCGGGCGGACCGTCCCAGTACGATCTGGGCGGCCTGCTATGGCATTGCCCCCTCAAAAACAGAGCTGTAGGAGGAGTCTACCTGCCCGCACGGGTGATACAGGGTCAGACATAAAAAAAGAAACCGGCGTGGTCGAGACGCCGGTTTCAAGGTAACCACATCAAAGTCGGGACCGTTGACGGATGTCGAGGACCGACCTTTCAGGGCGTGTGTAGGTGCCAACCATAACATGGTTTGGCGCGCAGGGTAAATATTGCCTTGCAAAAAAATTAAATCCCGAAAGGCCGACTCCACATCCTGTTTTCGCCGTCCTGCTGAGGAGGCGACATGGGTCGTTCTACGACCGGTGGGCTGCTACGTCGTTCCGGGGACGGAAATCGTCCGCCGCCGACAGGGCATGCCCGAAAATCTTATGGCCATTTCGATGGTGCTATTTCTGCGGCTACGTTCCGTGGGCTGCCGGAAGGGATTCAGCATCCGAAGCAGATGCTGGAACCATTACGGCGCTGCGGCAGCCGTTTGCCTTTTCCAAGGGAGGCATTGGCGACGCTGGAGCTGTTGTTTGACTATACAAAGTTGTCGGACTGGGATCAGGGGGGAACCCCTCTGGTTTTTCCTGGCAATGCTGAGCTTGCAGGCTGTCTGGGCGTTACGGAGAGAACGGTCCGGAATCATCTCTCTGCGCTTGAACAGGCCGGGATGATTTCAATTCTGAGAGGTCCGGGAAACCGCCGTGTTCCAGTCTGGAATGGGGCAGGGGAGATTGTCGTTGCCTATGGCATCAATCTTGCCCCGGTTGCTGAACAGATTGAGCACCTGAAAGCTGTTGGGCAGCAACTGGCTGAGCGTCGTCGGACGATGAAGCGGTTGATGCAACAGATTGGCGAAGCTTTGCAGGATGTGCGGACGGCCGTTGATGCGGTTGATGTTGTTCTCTCTGATGTTGGCCGGCGTTGGGAGGAGGACCAGACAGGGATTGACCTTCATGCCAAACTGTTTGAGGCCGAAGAAAAGTCGCGTCTTGCCCGCAGATTGTGGGAACGGGATGCGGCAGCGTCTTCCGATGAGCAGATTGGGTATGAACAGGCTTTAACCGTTCTTCGGGATGAACTGGTTGAGCTTGCCGGGGTTGCCAACACTGAGGCGTTGATTGCTCTTCAACCTGACCCATCTCTCAATGTGGATCTACCTGAAATCAATTTAAATTCCGGGGACCCGGAAATTCAATTCCGTGATGACTCTACAAAGATTCCTCACCAAAATAGTAATCTCTTCCAAAAAGAGGTAGTCGCGGGTTGGGAAAGGGGCGTTCAAGGTTCAGGACAGCCTTATTTACCGGGATTAAGCCGTGAGGCAGATGCAGACAGTCCGGTTCAGACATCTTTGCCGGTCAAGGCCACGTACATTCTGGACCTTTGTCCGGAATTCAGGGCTGTCCTGTGCGATCAGCTTCTGATCGAGTCCCCTGAAGCAGCACCTGTTTCAGCCTATTACGATGCTGCCCGTCTGATCGCATTGCGTTTGGGTGTTTCTGACTGGTGTTGGCGTACGGGGAATGCCTTGCATGGCCGGGGTCAGGCGATGTTGGCCGTCGCGGTTGCTCTTTTGCGACCGGCGCATACCTTTACGAAGAACCGTCAGGCTTTCCTGGCCGGAATGCTGTTACGGCCTCAGGGGCAGTTGAACGCTCTTGCCAGTTTCCACGCCTTGCGGAAGCGTCGTCAGGAGGAATAATTCTGCCCGTGCGTCTGGCTCCGCTTACTGTTATCACCGCAGTCTCAAGTTCTCTTGCGAAAGGAAGGCTTCGTGGCTAAAGCGCCTCGCCCTGATCCGGTTAAAATCATTCTGCCGGATGGTCGGAAAGTGGTTGTTGACGGAACGTCTCCACGCGTGGAGGTCGATCGGCAACCGCTTCTGGCTGGTGTTGCGACAGTTGCGACAGGCCTTGCCTTGATGGCGGAACAGGGCGAATGGGATGCAGACAGTGCGGAACTGTCGCTGTTGCGTGCCCTTGAATCCGGACGCGACGGGGTTATGGAAGCCCTTGTTGCGGTAATCCAAAAGAACCTGATCGAATGTTATATCAAGGAAACTCACGAAGATCCGGGTGAGAAGGCGATTATGTTTCAGCGGGCACAGCCAATGTGCCGGAAAATGGCTGAAGATATGGTCGCTGAGAATGCCTATCTGGAAAAGCTCGCCCGGTGGATTGCCCTGAATGTTTCCTCCTGGGGGCAGGAGGAAGACCGTGATGTGATGCCGGTTTCTGCTGAAATGATTACCGGCTTGATCTCCACCTATGCTGAGGATGCAGCACAGGCGATTGCGGAGTTGTTGTCACCACCGCATAAGCCTTTGCAATATCTTGAAGAAATTCTGGGGATCCGTGAGGCAAGCGGGGCAGGCCGGGCCGATTTGCCCCGGGATATGCTTGTGGTCCTGTCCTCCGGACATTTCCAGAGCCTGCGGGAGGCCTTATACAAAAACACCTTTCGCAAGGTGGATGGAACTCCATGGCCAACCGCCGAACTCTCGCGCGGCGGGGCGAAGGGATACGCGCAGTTGCGCCCGGCAGTGGTGGAGCAGGATCCGCATTTGCCGCGGGAACAGGTTCAGGCATGGGCGCAGACCATGTGGCGGCAGCAGTCTGAGCTGTCTGACATTGATGCTGATGCCCTTGATGCTCTCTGTGCCATTTATCTCTCGCAGGCGCGCAGTCCTGATGACGGGGCTGTTGCTGACGTTGACGAGATTTTGGCGATGCGTGGGTTGAAACCGAAACGTGGGGGGCAGGGTCGTCGCGGTGGCTATGAGCCTGAGCAGAGAGAGGAAATTCTGCGGGCACTGACTCATATTCAGAACGTCTGGCTCAATATTGCCGAGGTTAAGGTTTATGAGACTGACCCGAAAGGGGGAAAGAGCCGCCGTCCGGTAACCAAAACCCTGCAAAGCCGTCCGTTCATCATCACAGACCGAATGGGGCAGATCCGCCTTGATGGCTATATGGATGTTGAACGTTTTGTCTTCCGCCCGGGAAAGGCCTTTGCCAGCTTTCTCTTCGGGACCGGCCGCCAGACCGGATTGTTGTTCCAGAAGGCCCTGCAATACGATCCTTATCGCCGCAAGTGGGAAAAACGGCTGACCCGCTATGTGTCATGGCATTGGCGGGCGATTGCCCGGACCGGTCAGTTTGTTCAGATTTATCGGATCCAGACGCTTCTGGAAGCGGTTGGCGAAGATCTTAATGACCGTTATCCCTCTAAAACCCGGAGCAGGCTTGAAAAAGCGCTGGATCAACTGTTGGAAGACCGGGTGATTGCCGGCTGGCAGTATGACCGCTGGAACGAAGCGATCACCGAAAAGCGGGGATGGGGCGCTGACTGGTTGACCGCAACCATCGCCATTGAGGCCCCCGATGAACTGAAAGAGTATTATAAACAGCTGGCACAAGCCCGGCCGGATGCTGCGCCACCACAGGTAATTTCGGTTAAAGCGCCTGCGGGGGATGCGGAAGCTTTGGGAGAACGGATCCGGCAGCATCGTCGGAAGACCGGCCAAAGCCAGCTTCAGGTTTCAGAGTTTCTCGGGATTCAGCAGGGTTATCTGTCCAAGTTGGAACGAGGAAAAGCGATCCCGTCGCCGAAATTGCGGTCTGCACTGAACGAATGGCTTGAGTCTGACGGCTGAAGGCAGATCCATACACGGATCGAGCATTCTCCTGTCAAAAATATTGAGTGAATACTCAGATAGTGAGGAATTTTCTGTATTTCTCACTGTTTGAGCATATTTTTATCAAACGTACTCGTTTCGTGCATCATTTGATCTTGATCAAAGGGGTTGAGTTCTTCCCTTTCTACACTGTTGGGCAGCACCGTGCGGCGTGACCGCACCAGAGAAATGCCGGACCGGAAGGAACAGGGAATGAACACACAGGCGACGCTGGGGGAAGTCCTCCTGCATGGGCTTCGGGCTTATGGGGCAACCGAGGTTTTCGGGATACCCGGTGATTTTGCCTTGCCGTTCTTCCGGGTGATGGAAGAGAGCGAAATTCTTCCGCTGCATACGCTCAGCCATGAACCGGGTGTTGGCTTTGCAGCGGATGCAGCGGGCCGGATCAACCGGGGCCTTGGTGTGGCCGCAGTCACCTACGGGGCAGGGGCCCTCAATCTGATCAACACGGTGGCCTGTGCCTATGCCGAGCGGTCACCACTGGTGGTGATCTCTGGGGCTCCGTCCCGGTCAGAGCAGATTGATGGATTGGTCCTTCACCACCAGACACGGACTCTCGACAGCCAATATCGGATGTTTGAGGAAATCACCTGTGCCCAGACCCGTCTGGATGATGTCAACCGGGCTCCACAGGAAATTGCACGGGTGCTGCGGGCTTGCCGGGATCACGCTTTGCCGGTTTATATTGAGCTGCCCCGCGATATGGTGACTGCACCCTGTGCTCCGGTGCCGTTCCTGTCGCCAGCGCAGGCCGATCCATCGGCAGTGGCGGAATGCGCGGAAGAGATCCTGACCCGCCTGCGTCAGGCCAAGCGACCGGTGGTCATGGTGGATGCTGAGGTCCGCCGGTATGACTGCGAGGCGGCGGTGGCAGCCTTGGTGCGGCGGCTGGGTCTACCGGTGGTGACCACGTTCATGGGGCGGGGTGTTCTCGGCGGACACGGTCTGCCTGCCCTGGACACCTATCTGGGGGCTGCGAGCCGTCCGGAAGTCCGGGATCAGGTGGAAGACGCAGATTTCCTCCTGATGTTCGGGGTCATTCCCTCAGATACCAATTTTGCCGAACCCCGGGAACGGCTGGGCCTGCGGTCTGCCTGCCATGTTCTGGGCCGGGATGTCCGGATTGGGCATCATCACTATCACGCGATCCCGTTGCCGGATCTTCTGTCGGCCTTGTTGAGCCGTCTTGAGGAGCAGACTGATCAACCTGTCCGGCAAGGGGGCGCGACCTATGCCCGGGGCCTGTCCGCAGATGACAGGGATGTCACCCCCAGTGATGTTGCCTGTGCGCTGAATGACCTGTTTGCCGAGCATGGGCCGATGCCGATGGCCTCGGATATCGGCGACTGCATGTTTACGGCGATGGAAATTGACCATGGCGCTCTGGTCGGGCCCGGCTTTTATGCCACCATGGGCTTCGGTGTTCCGGCTGGTCTCGGGGTTCAGGCCGCCAGTGGGCAGCGCCCGATCATCCTTGTCGGTGATGGTGCCTTTCAGATGACCGGGTGGGAGCTCGGGAACTGCCGTCATAATGGCTGGAACCCCATCGTCATCGTCCTGAATAACCGCAGCTGGGAGATGTTGCGGGCTTTTCAGCCTGCCTCCCGTTTTAACAATCTCAGTGACTGGCACTTTGCGGATCTGAGCCCGGCCCTCGGTGGGCGGGGACAGCGGGTGAGGACCCGGGCCGAATTGAAGGCCGCTTTGGATCAGGCGGTCCGCTCCCCGGAAGAGGGGCGCTTTGATCTCATTGAGGTGATGATCGATCCGGGGTGCCGGTCTGCGACTCTCACCCGTTTTGTTGAGGGAATTTCGCAGGCCCGGGCCAAGGCCGCCGCCGCCATGGCAGCAGAATAAGGTTTCACCCGGGTGGCGTGGGAGCCCCGCGCCGCCCGGAAGCTTGACGGGGCGCGGGTTTGCGGCGGGTTTGGGCGTAAGCCCCGAAAAAAGAGTCACATCTCTGAAAATAGTGTTTGACGGTTTTGTGTTGGGGACCTATAAAGCGCCTCCCGACGACGCGGGCCGCAGCGAAGAGCTGGTGGGAAGCTGAGTTGGAAGTCACCATGGTGGCGCCGCTGTTAGACAAGTGAAGAGAGGGAAGGGATACGTGGGTATCTGGCCGGACGAATGGCTGGAACCTGAG
>NZ_JACIIX010000017.1 GCF_014205675.1 Novispirillum itersonii | reverse complement strand
ACCGAAACACCACACCGCGGGGTGGAGCAGCCCGGTAGCTCGTCAGGCTCATAACCTGAAGGCCGCAGGTTCAAATCCTGCCCCCGCAACCAATATACGAACCCCCCCCCGCCCACAGAAATGAGGGCGGGGGGGTTCGTTTAGGAACTCTCTTATCGCCACCGCTGTCGCTCATCGGGCCCGCCTGCCGCACTCTGGAGCCAGAAAAACAGAGTGTCCGGAGGTGTCTGGAGCGTTTTCAGGAAAAGGAGGCACCGATTCTGCGGCTGAAAACGCTCTCTCATTATTAAAAATAGAGAACTTTCTTCGAAAAACCGGTGCTGATTCAATCAGGAAAGGCTTTCGGAGGTGGCAGGGGCGATGTCAGGGGTCCTTTTGCCCTGTATCCCCCACAGCCGGAGGAGCGAGGCGACCAGAGCAACGGACAGGCCAAGCAGCAGCCCCCACCACCATCCAGCGGCCCCCATGGCCCCGCCGAATATTGAGCTGCTGCCCAGCAGCCAGCCGGACGGCAGGCTGACCCCCCAGTGGGCGAAGACCGTGATCAGGAACGGGCCGCGGTGATCTCCCAGACCACGCAGCAGAAACGCTGTCGTAATCACCAGAGCATCAAGGGTAAGCAGCAGGCCGATGATTTTCAACAGTTCGACGCTGCCAGAAACGACAGCCGGGTCGGTGGAGGACAGCCCGGCAATCTGGTGGGGATAAAGCAGGATCAGCGCAGAGAGCCCTAACGGAAGCACCGTACACACTGACAGGCACAGGGAAATCCAGCGGATGGTCTGGGCGCGGTCTCCCGCCCCCGAAGCCTGCGCCACCAGTACGGCACCGCCCATTCCGATTCCAATCGGAATCATCAGCAGAACATTCAGCGTCGTATAAGAAATCTGATGTGCGCTGATTGCAACCGGCCCAATGGTCGCAATCGCCAGAGCAACCACCGCCATGACCACATAATCCGACAGCAGATTCAGGGCAATCGGCAGCCCGGTGATGCAGAAGCGCCAGACCGCCCCGAGGCTGACCGCCGGACGGGCCAGCAGGCTCCGCCAGACCGGACGCAGCCGGGGGTGGGCAAGGCTGATCACCAGAACGGACCCGCCGTACAGCCACAGCACAAGGGCGGTGGACAGGCCGCAGCCAACGGCCCCCAGAACCGGGAGCCCCAGTGCGGAGAACGCCGGACCGCCAAACAGGAAGCCATAGGTCAGGATCCCCTTGACCACCGCACACAGAATGGTGACCGCCGTAATCAGGCGGGGCATCCCGAACCCTTCAATCAGAAAGCGCAGGGCCAGAAACAGTCCGAAACCGGGAAAACCAAGGGCGACATAATGGATGTACGCCACCGCTTCCGGGATAATTTCCGGGCTGACTCCGATCAGGGTAAACAGGGTTTCGCTGCCGAACCACAGGGCAAGAGCGCCCAGCCCGCCCCAGGACAGTCCGGTGATCAGTCCAACGGCCAGAGCCGGGCCGATCTCGTCGGGCTTACCGGCCCCGATCAGGCGGCCGACCGTCGGGGTCAGCAGATACAGGAAACCGACCATCACGGTCATCACCGGCACCCACAGCGAGATGCCGGCCGAGACCGCTGCCAGTGACAGGGTGCCAAGGTGCCCGGCCATGACGGTGTCAATGATGGCATTGGCGATCTGAAACAGTTGGGACAGGGCAATCGGTGCCGCCAGAGCCAGCAGTGTCCATAAACCGGTCCGGGGTGCTGCCGGGGAGGGGGAAGGGGAAGCCGTCATTGGGCAAACATCCTGACTGAGGAAGAGGGGAGGCCGTGAAAGCGGGGGGACGATGTCCAGGGGGCCATCAGGTCCTCCCATCGGGGAACCGGGCGCTGAACCGGCATGGAGACCCAGATGGTATTGAGGAACTGTCGCCAGCCGACGTTCTCCGTCAGGGTGCATTTTCCCCAGGTCCCGCAGGAAACCGTAGACGTGAACGGCATGCCGTTCCCGAAGCTGCCGGTGTTGCCATTTCCGGTGGACTGATTGACCATGATACGGCTGACCTTTGCCTGCCGGGCCAGAACGTCAATATGCTGTGGTGTTGTGGTGTGCAGGGCGCAACTGTGGCCCGGTCCGACCCGTTCGGTCAGGCTGGCTGCGGCGGTGACGGCGGCAGGGAAATCCTCGGCACTGTACAGCCCAAGGACAGGGCATAGCTTCTCACCGCCGAATGGATCTGCGGCTGGTAAGGGCGCGGCCCATGCTGCCAGCGCCCGTGTGCCGTCCGGAACGGAAATACCGGCCAGCGCAGCCACCTCGGGGGCGGGGCGGCCGACAACGGCCCGGGACAGGGTTTTGCCGTCCGGCCACAGGGTTGCCCGCAGCCGGTCTGCCTCCCCGGATGAGCAGACATGAACCCCTTCCTCGGTCAGGGCGGCCAGGGCGGCAGCGATGATCGGGCGTTCCAGAACCATGCAGCTTTCCGCAGAGCAGGATGTGCCGTTATCGAACGTTTTCCCGGCCACCACAGCGGCGATGGCGCTGACAGTATCGGCGGTGGCGTCAACCAGAACCACCGCATTGCCCGGTCCGGCGGCATGGGTCGGTGTTCCGGTCCGGCGCACGCGTTCCACGGTTGCGGAACCGCCGGTGGCAATCACCAGATCGGTGTTTTCGGCGAGGACCGTTGCATGGTGGCGGGTGGGGGACTCAACCATTTGCAGCAGGTCAGAAGGGGCGCCCGCACGCTCCAGAGCCTGCCGGACCAGTGCCACCGTCAGCCGGGTGACCGTCTGGGCAGAAGGATTGGGGCAGACGATCACCGCATTGCGGGTCTTCAGGGCCACCAGTGTATTGACCAGCAGGGCTGCTGCGGGGGCGGTGGAGGGCACAAGAACGGCAATGACCCCGATCGGGCGGGCATATTTGGCAATCCGCAGGGCCGGATCCTCGTCGATCACGCCAATGGTCGTAATGCCATGCAAATCGCCGAGCGTTCCCCGCACCCGTGTCTCCAGCCGGATCCGGCTGTCCTGAGCGGATCCGATACCGGACTCGGTTACCGCCATCTCGGCCAGAGCCTGACTGGCCGCCGGTTGCAGAACATGCCAGCCAACGGCGGCCACCGTTTCGTCAATCCGGTTTTGGTCCCAGTGTTCGATACGGGCCTGAGCCTGCCGGGCTGCCGCCACCAACGGGTGGATGGAGGCGGCTGCGCTGTTTTCACCGCTCATTGCGGGGCCCCCCGCTGCCGGGCAACAGGGTATCCACCCACTGAAGCACCGTGTCGAGGATGGCCAGACCGTCTTCCAGATCGGTTTGCGGGACACTCAGGGGCGGCGCGATGAAAATGAAGTCCTGCCGGGCCAGAACCACCAGTCCGGCCTTCAGGCATCGTGCCGCAATCTCGCGGGAGAGGGTGGCGGGAACCGGTCCTGTTCCGGCCAGAGGGGTGCGGCGGTTCCGGTCCGCTGTCAGCTCCAGACAGGTGAACAGGCCAATGCCCCGGACGGTCCCGATGCAGGGGTGGCGGTCCTGAAGGCCACGCAGATGGTCCAGCAGCCATGCCCCGCGTTCGGCGGACCGCGCAATCAGCCCCTCCTGATGGTATACCTCCAGCGTTGCCACACCGGCCGCGCAGGCAAGGGCGTGCCCTTCCGTGGTCAGTCCGCCGACAAAGGGGCGGTCGCGGAAATGCTCATACAGGGCCGGGCGCAGGGCCACTGCCCCGAGGGGGACATAGCCGGAGGTGATGCCCTTGGCCGTGGTCAGCAGATCGGGGACCACTCCGGCGTGGTCGACGGCAAACCAGGCGCCGGTGCGGCCCCAGCCGGACATGGTTTCATCCGCCACCAGCAGGATGCCGTAACGGTCGCAGAGGGTCCGGATACCGCGCAGAAACCGTGTCCCGGGAGTGTAGAGACCGTTGGTCCCGACAACCGGTTCAAGGATCAGGGCGGCGATGGTGGTTGGTCCCTCGCGCTGGATCAGGGTCTCGACCGCCTCAAGGGCCAGTGTCACCTCCGCCTCGGGGTCGGTTTCATTGAAAGCGGAGCGCCACAGACCGGGAAGATTGAAACGTGCCACACCGGGAACGCCGGGTTCAGACAGCAGGCGGCGGCCATCGCCGGAGACGGCTGAGGCCATGGCTGTTGCCCCGTGATAGCTTTGCCACGCCGACAGAATTTTCCAGCGTCCGGTAACCGCCCTGGCAATTTTCAGTGCGTTTTCAACGGCTTCTGCGCCGCCATTGGTGAAAAAGATATGATTCAGATCCCCCGGGGTCACTGCGGCCACGGCCTCGGCCAGCCGCAGGCGGGCTTCTGTGGCAAAGGAAGGGGCAAGATAGGTCACGGCCCGCATCTGCCGCTCCATCGCTGCCAGAACATGCGGATGACTGTACCCGATGTTGACGCTGATCTGGCCTGACCCAAAGTCCAGCACCCGGTTGCCGTCCTGATCGTAGAGGGCGGATCCTTCGGCATGGGTGAACAGGCGGGGCGAGCGCAGGGCCTGTGGTTGCCAGCCATAGACCGTATGGGCGGCTTCCCGGGCGCGCCAGTCTGCGGCTGTTGCGTCGGCCGGGCGGGAGAAATGATGGGTCATCGCGGTATATTCCGGACCAGAAAGGGGGATCAGGCGGCGAGGTCGGAGACCGCCCGGCGGGCGGCGTTGACCACTGTGGCAACCACGGCTGGACTCTGATCGTTGACGAAGAAATGTCCGCCCTCGAACAGGGCGATGACCGCCCCGCCCCGGCTGAGATCACCCCAGCGCGGCAGGGCATCGGGTGGGGCGTCCAGATCATCGCGTCCGGACAGCACCAGAATCGGCGGGGTGATCACCGGATCCGGGCCGGGGGCCCATGTTTCAATCAGCCGGAAATCATTGCGGACGATCGGCAGAATGAAGGCCATCAGATCCTGATGTTCCAGAATTTTAGGGTCCGTGCCGCCAAGGCGGATGATTTCTTCCCGCAGGCCGTCATCGGTGCGCAGGTGCACCTGCCGCCCACGGACGCAGTGCGGGGCAATCCGGCCACTGCACACCACCAGTCTGGGGGTAATGCCGTAGTCGGTTTCCAGAACCCGGGTGACCGCCAGCACAATTGCTGATCCCATGCTATGGCCGAACAGAACGATGGGGCGGTCGGCCTGTGGGGCTATCGCGGCGGCGATGTCGCGGGACAGTCTGTCCATATCATCGCTCAGCGGGTCGTCCATCCGGGTGCCGTGACCGGGCAGTTCGACCGGCCAGAGTTCGGCATCCTCCGGCAGCAGGGCAGACCACGGGCGGAACCATGCGGCGCTGCCACCGGCAAAGGCGAAGCAGAACAGCCGCCATCCGGCCCCGGGCCGGTGCTGCCGGAACGGAAACCAACGGTGATGCGTCGGGTGGGCGGTCATCAGACAACCTCCTGCATGGACTGGGACGGGGCCGCCGGCAGATCGCCGGTACGGATCAGGAAAGACAGGGTCAGGGTCAGCAGGTCGGCATCGGTTGACCGCAGCGTCATCCCCAGCGCGGTCAGGCGGTCGCGGGTGCGCTGTCCGTCCACATGGAACAGGTGGCGGTGGTCGCTGCCGTCATCGCTGACCAAGGGCAGAACGGCGGCAGCCGCTCCGGTCGGGTGTTGCCGGGCCACTGTCCGGGCCCGCTCCACCCAGACGGACGGAGGCAGGGTTTCCACCGGATAGCCCAGACCGCGCAGGGCATCCGCCACATCGGCCCAGCTCAGGGGCTGGCCGCCGGTGATATGATGGATCGCCGGACGGCCCTGCGGATCGCGGGCGAGGGTCAGCATGGCCTCCACCACCTGATCCACGGGCAGCAGGTCCAGCGGGCGGTTTCCGGCCGGAACGGCGGCGGTTTCCACAATCGCCCGGGCCATCCGCCAGGCAATTTCCCCGGCGTCGATCCGCCCGTCGAAACTGTCGCCGGAGATCGGGGTCATGCGGTGGATGGTGACCGGCAGTCCCCGGGCGATGGCCCGCTGCATCAGGGCATCGGCGACCCAGCGGCTTTTCCGGTAGCCGTTTTCCAGACCGGCCCATGACGGCAGGGGGCTGTCTTCGGTGACGGTCAGGCCGTCACGGTCGGCCAGACTGTGATCAATGATGGCAAAGCTGCCGACCGCATGCAGCGGTTTCAGGCGTTTATGAACGCACAGGCGCAACAGTTCGCGGGTGCCGAGGACATTGGCGGCCCGAAGCTGGGCATAGGACTCGGTCATGGAAATCCGCGCCCCGGCGTGCAGGATCACATCCACCCGGTCGCCCAGATCATCCCAGGCGGCGGTGTCGAGGCCAAGCTGGGGCAGGTCAAGGCGGCCGGGAATGATCTCCACCCGGTCCAGCAGGTCGAGGCGGCCGAAACCATAGGCGGTCCACTCTTCGGCAATGCGGCGTCGGGCGGTCTCCGGATCCCGGTCCCCGCCAAGATACAGCACGGTGCAGGCCGGATCCTGTGCCAGACGACGGAGAATCCACTGAGACAGCAGACTGCCGGATCCGGTGTGCAGAACGCAGGCTCGGGCCTCCGGCCATTGGCTGGGCAGGGCGGCAGAATCCTGCGGGGGCAGGATGGCGTTGGCCATCGCGACGTCTGCGGTGATCAGGGTCTGTTCGGCCGTGCTGTCCTTTCCGGATGCCCCGGCAATGATCGCTTCAATGCTGGCGGCCATGGCCTGAAGGGTCGGGGCGGCGAATGCCGCCCGCAGCGGATATTTGATGGCAAAGCTCTTCCCGATGGAAAACGCGAGCTGGGTCATCATCAGGGAATTGCCGCCTCGGTCAAAAAACTCATCCTCCCGCCCGAGGGGGATATCCCCCAGGACGGCCTGCCACAGGGTGGCCAGACGCTGTTCAGTCGGGCCCTGCGGGGCCGGGCGTTCACTGTCTTCCCCGGATGGCACAGTCACCGGGGGCAGCCGGTGCTTCAGAACCTTGCGTGAGGCGGATAACGGCCACTCCCTGACGGTGACCACGTGATCGGGGACGAAGGCAGGGGGCAGGCTGCGCCGCAGATGGTCCCGGATCCGGGCGGTCAGGGATGTCGCTGCCGGGGCGTCGTAGGGGCGGCTGATCAGCGACAGGTCCGGGGTTGCTGTCTGGGCGGGATCAAGCAGCAGCCGGGGCGGGGCCAGCGCCGTGCGGACGAACGCAGCCCGGAACTGCGACGGGTCGCCTGACAGGTCGAGGCCGATGGCGCTGTGGTATCCAAAGCGCTCTGCCAGCGCCCGCAGTGTTGCCGGATCCGTGGCCTCCCGTTCCGGCGAGGCCGCGAGTACGGTCCGCCAGCGTCCGGCATCTGTGATGTCCGGATCGTCCAGCAGGGCCAGTGCCTGCCCCGGCCGGGTCAGGCGGCGGTGGGGGATTGAGGAGACAAGCACCGTGTCCGGGCCTGTGGCAAGGCGGGCCGCGAGGTCGTCCTGCCCGCTCCAGAGGACTGCGTCCGGTAAAGCCGCCGCCGCCGGAGCCTGATCAAGCCACAGCACCACATCATAGCGGTAGCTGTTCAGTTCGTTGTCTTCCACCCCCGGTTTCGGCCGGGCCTCGATGGCGGACAGGCGTGGCAGGATGGCCTTCAGGGTCGGGAACAGCCGGGGGTCAACCAGCAGTTCAGTCTCGTGCGCGGTCAGCTCGTGCAGACGGCGAAGCAGGGCGTGGCGGTCAAGGGGATCCGGGCTGCGGGCCAGCATGATCTCAGCCGCCAGAACGGACTGAAGATGCAGGGGGCGCAAATCGGACAGAATGATCCGCCCGCCGTGTGCGATGACCGGGGCCACTGTCTCCAGAACCCGCAGCAGATAGGCCGCATCGGGGAAATACTGAACCACGGAACTCAGCAGGGCAACCTGATATCCCTCCGGCGGAACCATGCCGGCGGGGACCGGTTGGTCCGCAGGCTGGTGCAGCAGCCCGACATGGGCCAGCCCCGGATCCCGCTGTTGCAGGTGCCGGATGCAGGTCAGCGCCGTTTCACTGATGTCGGTTCCGGTATAGTGGGCGGTTTCGGCGGCCAGCCGCCCCAGCAGCAACCCTTGCCCGCACCCTACTTCCAGAACCGATGTGACCGGGCCTTCCCGGACCAGATCAAGGGTTGCCTTGACCCACGCCTGCATATGACTGGCCGGGATCGGCTCTCCGGTGACGGCGCTCTGCCAGATCCGGAAGTCATCCAGCGGTGAATCCCCGTCGACCACATCCTGATAGGTCCGGTCGTACAGGCTGCGCCATTGATCTGCCCGGGTAGTTCCCGTTTCTGGGGTTTCCGTGTCTGGGGTTCCGTTGTCCGCGCCGTGGGATGCGGCCGGGGCCGGTTCAACCCATGCGACGAGGCGGGGGTCGGCGTCCTTTGGTTTGATGACGCCGACGACGGCGGCCCTGATTCCGGGCATATCGAGGAGGCGGGCCTCGATTTCGGCCGGTTCGATGCGGACGCCACGGATCTTGATCTGCCCGTCCTTTCGTCCGAGATGGACCAGCGCACCGTCGGGGCGCTGGCGGGCGAGATCGCCGGTGGCATAGAGGCGGGTCGGGGTACCGTCAGGGGCGGTCCAGTCGCGGAAGGCCAGAGCGGTCCGGTCGGGGGCCTGATGATACCCGAGAGCCAGACAGACCCCGGCGACGTGGATTTCGCCGACCGCGCCGGGCGGGACCGGCTGGCCGGTGGCGTCCAGCAGCCACAGGGTGCAGCCGGGCAGGGGCCGGCCGATGGCGGCCACCGCCGCCGCCTGAGTGGCGGCAGGGTCGGCGGACAGGTCAAGGACGGCGGCGGTGACGTCGGCGGTGACTTCGGAGGACCCATAGATGTTCAGCACCACCGCCTCCGGCCGCAGTTTTTCCTTCAGGCGGGGCAGCAGAACGGTGGGCAGGGGCTCGCCGGACAGATGCAGGCGGTGGAGCGGCCACGGGGCGGGGTCGGGATCGGCCTCCAGCAGGGCCCGCAGCAGCGAGGGCGTCAGCACCAGCCGGGTCGGGCCGGTGCGGCGGATCACCTCCAGCAGGGCCGACGGGGTGCGGGCGGCGTCCGGGTCGGGGATCACCGCCGGGAAGCCGTCGAACAGCGGCTGCAAGACCTCGGCGATGCTGTCAACAAAGGCGGGGGATGTCTTCAGCAGTCCGCGCGGGGTGTCCTCTCGGTGGAAGGCGGTACGGTCCCACAGCAGGCGGTTGACCACCCCGGCCTGCGTCAGCACCACCGCCTTCGGGGTGCCGGTGGATCCGCTGGTCCAGACCATCGCCACCGGGGCTTCTGCGGTCAGGGCCGGGCGGGGGGCAGGCGGTGACAGGTGCGATGGGTCTCCGGCGATGATGCCGTGCAGGGCAGCAACCGGATTTGCTGACAGATCGGCCCAGCGGTCTGCAGAGGTGACGACGCCGGATATTGCGGCGGCTTTCAGCCGTTCTGCCACGGCGGCGGCGGGCAGCATCGGATCGAGCAGGGCATAGGGGCTGCCCCGGCGCAGGCAGGCCAGAATCGCCGTGACATAGTCCACACCCGGATCAAGCCACAGCGCCACCGGCTGACCGGCCGGAACAACCGTGGTGATCCCCGCATCCAGACGGGCGGCGGCGTCCAGAAGATCCGGCCCGGTGGACAGGGACCGGCCCTGATCATCCAGCAGGACCGGGCCGACAGCGGACAGGGCCGCTTCCAGCCGGGTCCACAGGGAGACCCCGGTGTCCTGCGGGGCCGGGACTGTGCCGCAGGAAGGGCGGGCCGCCGGGTCGGCCCGCAGGGTTACGGTCCCCAAAGGCTGGTCTGCCTGCCGGATCAGGGACAGACACAGGCTGTGGACCTGATCCAGCAGGGCAGAAGCCGCTTCGGCGGTGAAGACGCGGCGGTCATATCCCAGACGCAGCAGCAGGGTTTCCCCGGTATAGACGAACAGCGTCAGCGGATAAGCGGTGCGATCCCATGTATCAACCGGTTTCCAGACCAGACCGGCCTTCTCCCACACCGGGGAGCGGGGGGCTGGCATGTCTTCCTGCACCACCATGGAGGTCAGGAACGGATCGTAGGGGGAGAACCCGGCCAGACGCTGGTATTCGGCGGGTGACAGAAAATCATGATCGCGGGCGGCCAGTTGGGCGGCCTGTATGGCGGCCATCCAGTCACGCACCGTCTGGTGGCCATCAACCGTGACAGCGCAGGGCAGAATGGCCATCAACGGGCCGAAAAGGCGGTCAATGCCCGGCACGGCGGGCGGGCGGGTGGCGCTGGCCACTGCAAACAGGACCCGGTCCTGATGTTCAAAACGTGACAGCAGCAGGGCCCAGGCCGCCTGAACCAGTGTTGCCGGGGTCAGGCCAAGACGGCGCAGTCCGGCTGTCAGTCCGGCGGTTTCCCCGGCCGGAATGACCTGTTCCGCATAGCGCAGGGCGGACGGACTGTCGGCGGTTGGCTCCCCTTCCTGCCGCAGGGGCAGACGGCTGGCGGCAACACCGTCAAGCTCCCGGCTCCAGTACGCCCGGGCCGCCGGAAGATCCTGCCGGGCCAGCCAGTCCGCATAGCCACGGAAGGCCGGTGCCGGGGGCAGGGACACGGCCCGGCCGCCGGTGCGGGCGGCGTAAACGGCGGCGACTTCTTCCATGCCGACGGTCAGGGACCAGCCATCGGTGATCAGGTGGTGTACCGCCAGTATGACGGCATGCCGGTTCGGTGACAGCCGGACGATGGTCAGGCGCAGCAGCGGCGGGCGTTCAAAATCGAACGGCTGCTGACGGTCTTCCTCGATCAGGGCCCGCAGGCGCTGCTCCTGTCCGGTCGCCGGGGGATCGCTCCAGTCCTCCTGACGGACGGGAATCACCGCATGGGCTGACACCGCCTGCATGCAGCGGTCGAGGCCCTGCCAGTGGAAGGAGGTCCGCAGGGCCGGGTGGCGGTTGGCAACCTCCTGCCACCCGGCGACATAGGCGGCAACGTCAAAAGGGCCGTCCACGGTCATGGTGTAATGCTGAAGGAACAGTGCGCCATCCGGGTTGGCCAGAACATGATACAGCATGCCCAGTTGCAGCGGGGTTGCGGCATAGGCATCAACCAAAGCTGTGGCGGCAGGGGCAGAAGCGGGAGCGGAAGTGGTCATCGGTGCCTGATCCAGTCGGTTATGCGGTGCCAAGCAACTGCGCGGCGATGGTCGCCATGCTTTCGGCATCGACGGGGGCCGGGGCCGGGGCCGCAGGGGCCTCCTGCGGTGAGGGGGAAACGGTTTTGGCCGCCACATGCGTGGCAAGGGCCGTCAGGGTCGGGGTCGAGAACAGGTCCCGCACGGTGATGGCGGTCCCATCGGAGGACAGGGCCTGAACCACCTGTAGGGCGGTGATTGAGGTACCGCCGAGGGCGAGAAAGTTGTCGTTGCGGCCAATCGGCGCGATCAGCAGAAACTCTTCCCAGAGGCTGGCAAGGCGATGTTCAAGATCCCCCTGCGGGCTGTCATAGGCCGGGGATTCCGCCGGGCGGGGCTGACGGGGCAGGACAAAGCCGGTCGGCAGGGTCCGGTCGGCCAGGGCGGTCTGTCCGATGGACTCCGGTGATGCCTCACCGTCGGCAAACAGAGAGGGCAGTTGCTGTTCTTCCGTCTCCCGAAGGTCAGGACGTTCCGGCCAGTGCTGTTCTTTGCGGAAGGGATACCCCGGGAGATCCACCCGCTGGCGGGGCAGGAACGGCTGATCCAGTCCGGCCCAGTCCGGATCATGACCGGACAGCCACAGTGTACCGATGCCGGACAGGAACATCCGCTGGGCGGCGTCCGGCTGTGTGGCAGCACGGCGGGAGGGCAGTAACGAAACGGTCCGGAGGCTGTCCGTCTGTCTGCTCAGGGCCTGCAAGGCCGCCTCAAGCCCGCCGGGGGCACCGACTTCAATAAACAGTCGGCCGCCAAGATCGAGCGCGGTTTGCAGGGCATCGGCGAAGCGGACCGGCTGGCGGATCTGGTCTGCCCAGTAGGCTGTGGTCCCCATATCCGGCCCGGCAACGGTGCCGGTCAGGGTGGAGATCACCCGGAGCGGCCCGCCGCCGTCAACCGGGGGCAGGGTCAGTCCGCTGACAGCCGTGGCGGCACCGTCCATCAGGGCGGTGTGGAAGGCGTGGCTGGTGTGCAGACGGGTGCAGGAAATCCCGTCCTGCCGGGCGGTCTGTTCCAGTGCGGCAATGGCAGCCTGATCCCCGCCGGCAACCACGGCCCCGGGAGCATTGAAGGCTGCCAGCTCAAGAACACGCTCCGGGGACAGATCCCGCCGCGCCAGCGTGATCAGGCGTCGGGCGGTCTCCGTGTCCGCCGACAGCAGCAGCATGGCCCCTGCGGGGGCAGCGGCCATAGCCCGGGCCCGGCACACCACCAGCCGGGCGGCATCGTCTTCTTTCAGTCGCCCGGAGAGGCAGGCCGCCGCGATTTCGCCGACGCTGTGACCGATCAGCAGGGCTGGTTTCAGGCCAAGATCCAGCAGGGTCAGGGCCAGCGCCATCTGGGTGACGAACAGCAGGGGCTGGGCCAGTGCGGTGTGATGCACCGCTTCCGTCCGGCTCTCCGGGCCGGTGACATCCGGTCCCCCGGCCATCAGGATCCGTCCGCGCAGGCGCTGGAAGTGCCGGGAAAACAGCGGATCACGGTCCAGCAGATCTGCCGCCAGTCCCGGATACTGGCTGCCCTGACCGGGAAAGACCAGAACGGCGGGGGGCGGGGTATCAGCGATCCGCGACCGGGCATAGCGACCGGTGCGCAGGGCCTCCACGGCCTCTGGCAAAGAGGCGGCAATCAGCATCCGCCGGTCGGCCAGTGCGGTTCTCCCGACCCGCAGGGTGTGGGCGACATCGGTCAGGGACAGGGCCGGATGTGCCGACAGATGGTCGGCAAGGCGGTCGGCCACCGCTGTGGCGTCTTCGGCGGTCCGGGCGGAGAACACCAGCAGCTCCACCTCCCGGCCGGGGGCCGGGGGCAGCGGCAGCGGGGCTTCCTCCACCACCGCATGGGCATTGGTTCCCCCCATGCCGAAGGAGCTGACCGAGGCCAGCCGCCGCCGGGGGCCGCGCCGCCAGGGCTCGGCGGCGGGAACCAGCCGGAACGGCGTGGCGGGCAGGTTCAGGGCCGGGTTCGGGGTGGCGGCGTGGGGGGTCGGCAGCAGGGTTTCTGCCTCCAGGGCCAGAACCACCTTCAGCAGTCCGGCCAGTCCGGCAACGGTATCGAGATGCCCGAGGTTGCCTTTGACCGACCCCAGAGCCACCTGTCCCGGGGGCAGGGGGCTACCGGCGGTGAAGGCATCGGTCAGGGCCGTCACCTCCACCGGGTCCCCGAGGGGGGTGGCGGTGCCATGTCCTTCCACATACTGGATCTCGCCGGGATCGACCCCGGCCACGGCCAGCGCCTCGGCGATCACCGCACTCTGTCCGTCAACATTCGGGGCGGTGAATCCGGCGCGCTGCCCGCCGTCGTTGTTGACCGCAGACCCCCGGATGCAGGCCAGAACCCGGTCCTGATCCCGATGGGCCTCCTCCAGCCGCTTCAGCAGGATCACGGCGACGCCGCTGGCGAACAGGGTTCCGCTGGCGTCTGCGGCAAAGGGGCGGCAGCGGCCGTCCCGGGACAGGATGCCTTTCTCGCTGTACGGATACCCCAGCCCGGACGGAACCGTGATGGTTGCCGCCCCGACCACCGCCAGATCGCATTCTCCGTCCAGCAGGCTGCGGCAGGCCATATGCGTGGCAACCAGCGAGGAAGAGCAGGCAGTCTGAATGGCTGCTGCCGGTCCCTTGAGATTCAGTTTCCAGGCCAGCCGGGCCGCCGCGTAATCCTTGTCATTGGCCAGACTGGTTTCAATCACGTCAAGCCGCCCGGCCTGAAAATGCGGCATCAGGAAACGGGTGAGGTACGCGCTGTGCGACACGCTGGTAAAGACCCCGGTGCGGTGATCGTCGCGGTCCCCGGGGACAATTCCGGCCTGTTCGTAGGCATGCCAGGCGCATTCCAGCAAATGCCGGTGCTGAGGATCGAGGATCAGCGCCTCCCGGGGGGACAGGCCGAAAAATCCGGCATCAAACACCTCGATATCCTCAAGGGTTGACTCCATCGCCACGTATCCGGGCTGGCGCGACAGCGCGGCATGGAGGGATCCGGCCAGCCGTTCCGCCGGGACCGGCCGCATGGCCTGCCGTCCCTCCAGAAGCAGGCGGCGATATGCCTCCAGCGTCGGCGCACCGGGGAAGCGCACCGCCGCCCCGATAATGGCAATGCTGTCAGAGGAGAAAGCGGGGGGCAGGGAGGGAGTCACGCGGAGACCTCCGGTGTCTGGAGAGGCGGCGAGGAATGGGTGCGGCGGCGGCGCAGATCGGCCCGGCGCGCCCCGCTCCGTGCGGCAAGGGGCGCGGCCTGCTCCCCGGACAGGCGCTGGCTGAGCCATTGTCCCTGAGTCCGGATTGTCGGATGACGGAACAGATCCACCAGAGGCAGGGGCTGCCCCACCGCCTCCACCAGCCTGCGGTGCATCTCCGCCAGCGACAGCGAGGTGCCGCCCGCCTCGAAGAAACTGGTGTTGAGGCCGCAGGGATGCCCCAGAGCCTGCTGCCACAGGCGGACGAGGAGAGCCTCCGTGTCGTTGGCCGGGATGGCGTCGGCGGGGTCGTGGGGTGCCACAGCCAGCTCAGGAAGCGGCAGGAGGGATTTCAGAACCTTGCCTCCGGCTGAGGTCGGCCAGTGCTGTACCACAATCACCTGTGCCGGAAGGAAGGCCGGTGGCAGGACCCCGCGCAGATGGTGCAGCGCCTGCGCCGGAAGATCGGCGGCGGTCCCGCGCGCTTCGGCCCCGCATGCCTCGACCTCACGTGCCTCGATCCATGCGACGAGGCGGGGGTCGGCGTCCTTTGGTTTGATGACGCCGACGACGGCGGCCCTGATTCCGGGCATGTCGAGGAGGCGGGCCTCGATTTCGGCCGGTTCGATGCGGACGCCACGGATCTTGATCTGCCCGTCCTTTCGTCCGAGATGGACCAGCGCGCCGTCGGGGCGCTGGCGGGCGAGATCGCCGGTGGCATAGAGGCGGGTCGGGGTACCGTCAGGGGCGGTCCAGTCGCGGAAGGCCAGAGCGGTCTGGTCGGGGGCCTGATGATACCCGAGAGCCAGACAGACCCCGGCGACGTGGATTTCGCCGACCGCGCCGGGCGGGACCGGCTGGCCGGTGGCGTCCAGCAGCCACAGGGTGCAGCCGGGCAGGGGTCGGCCGATGGCGGCCACCGCCGCCGCCTGAGTGGCGGCAGGGTCGGCGGACAGGTCAAGGACGGCGGCGGTGACGTCAGCGGTGACTTCGGAGGACCCGTAGATGTTCAGCACCACCGCCTCCGGCCGCAGTTTTTCCTTCAGGCGGGGCAGCAGAACGGTGGGCAGGGGCTCGCCGGACAGATGCAGGCGGTGGAGCGGCCACGGGGTGGGGTCGGGATCGGCCTCCAGCAGGGCCCGCAGCAGCGAGGGCGTCAGCACCAGCCGGGTCGGGCCGGTGCGGCGGATCACCTCCAGCAGGGCCGACGGGGTGCGGGCGGCGTCGGGATCGGGGATCACCGCCGGGAAGCCGTCCAGCAGCGGCTGCAAGACCTCGGCGATGCTGTCGCCATAGGGCGGTGCGGTTTTCAGCAGTCCGCGCGGTGCCTCCTCGCGCCGGAAGATGGTGCGGTCCCACAGCAGGCGGTTGACCACCCCGGCCTGAGACAGCACCGGGGCTTTCGGGGTGCCGGTGGATCCGCTGGTCCAGACCATCGCCACCGGGGCTTCTGCGGTCAGGGCCGGGCGGGGCGGGACCGGGGCGACGGTTTCAAACCGGTCAACGGTCAGAGCCGGACACCCGTCGGGCAACGCACTGGCCCGCTCCACCGTTGTCAGGATCAGAGGCAGCGCGGCGGCTTTCAGCCGTTCTGCCACGGCGGCGGCAGGCAGCATCGGATCAAGCAGGGCATAGGGGCTGCCCCGGCGCATGCAGGCCAGAATCGCCGAGACGTACCCCACGCCCGGATCAAGCCACAGCGCCACCGGCTGACCGGCCGGGACAACCGTGGTGATCACCGCATCCAGACGGGCGGCGGCGTCCAGAAGATCCGGCCCGGTGGTGGCGGTCTGCGTGCGGTCTTCCCACAGGGCCTGCGGGGTTCTGGCCAGAGACTGTTGCAGGGCGGTCCACAGTGGGACACCGTCCCACAGGGCAGGGGTGTCCGTGCGGGGGCCGGTTTCTGGGGCGGCCGGGCTCAGGGGCAGGGCCATCACCGTCTGTCCGGGCTGTTCGACCCCGGCTTCCAGCAGGGTGCTGAACGCCTGACACCGGCGGGCCACGGCCTCCGGGCTGAACAGCGGGGCGGCGTAGACGGCATGGCACCGCAGTCCGTCCGGCCCGGGCCAGATCAGAAGGTCGAAGTCCAGATGAGTCTGTGCGGCCGCCACCGGCACGGCCCGGAGGAGGAGATCCCCGGACCGGACCTGATCCCCCGCAGTGTCGCCGAGGGGGGCATTCTGGTAGGTGAAGGCCACCTGAAACAGGGGGTTCCGCCCCGGATCCCGTACCGGGGCCACGGCGCTGACAATCTCCTGAAAGGACAGGTCAAGATGATCAACCCCGGCGACAAAGCTGCCGTGAACAGCCGATACGCTCTGCGCGAAGCTCTGTTCCGCCGTAAGGTGGACCGGCAGCGGCAGGTTTTTGACGAAGAAGCCGACCATGTCCTCGGTCAGCGGGTGGTCGCGACCGGCGACGGCCGTGCCGATGATAAAGCTGTCCTGTCCCTCATAACGGCCAAAGGCAGCGGCAAACGCGGTCAGCAGCACGACATTGACCGTTGTGCCAAGGTCGGCGGCCAGCGCGGCGGCCCGGCGTGCCACCTCCTGTGAAATCTGGAACGTATGGGTGGCGGCAGGAAAGGCGCCGGTGGTGTGCGCCGGTTGGCCGGAGGGCTGATCTCCGTACAGGGTCAGCGGGGCTGTTTCTGCCAGATGGCCGCGCCACCATGCTGCCCCGGTGGCATGGTCTTCCAAAGACTGGCGGTCACGTTGCCAGCGGGCAAAGGCAGCATAGGCGGCAACCGCAGGCAGGGCGGCGTCAGCTCCGGCGGCCAGCCGGTGATAGGCCGTGTACAGGTCTTGGTTGAAAACACCGATTGACCAGCCATCGAAGGCAATGTGATGGACCGTGCAGAAGAAATGCCATCGGGTTTCCGTTTCCCGCAGCAGAACCGCGCGGACCGGCAGATCCCGGCTGAGGTCAAAACCGGTGGCGGCCTCTGCCGCCGCAGTATCCGCGATGGCCGCGGCCCGTTGCGCGTCGCTCAGGGGGCGCAGATCCTGCATCCTGAACGGGACAACCGCATGGGGGGCAGGCATGCACCACTGCCGGATCCCCGCTCCGGACGGAAACAGGGTCCGCAGCGGGCTATGACGGTGTACCACCGCCTGCAAGGCCTGCCGCAGGGCATCGGGATCAAGGGGGCCGTCAATCAGGGTGCAGAACGGCAGCAGATATGAGGCGGCCCCCGGTGCGAGCTGATCGAGGAACCATAGCCGTTCCTGCGCCCACGACAGCGGCAGGGCTTCCGGGTCAACCACCGGAAAGGCGGCTGGAAGTGCGGCTGTATCAGGCCCCGCCGTGCCGGTTCCTGCTCCGGCGCTTTCGAGGGCTGCGGCCTGTGCCTGCACGGTCGGAGAGGCGAAGAAGGCCCCGATGGACAGCCGGACCCCGGTCAGGCTGTCCAGCCGGGCAATGACCCGGGTGGCGGCGATGGAGTCCCCGCCAAGAGCAAAAAAGGCCTGATTTCGTCCGATGTCGGCCTGTCCGAGAATGTCGGCCCAGACGGTGGCGACCGTCCGCTCCAGTGCGGTGACGGGGGCTTCTGCCGCAGACGAAGGCTCTGCCGTCAGCGGGCGGTCTGACAGTGCCCTGCGGTCCACCTTGCCATTGCCGGTCAGGGGCAGGGCGTCCAGCCGGATCCAGACCTTTGGAAGCAGGGCCGGGGGAAGGTGCCCGGCGGCATGGGCCAGCAGGGCGGCGGCCCCCGGATCATCCGGGCCGGTCAGGGTGTAGTAGGCCGCCAGAACCTCCGTTCCGTCATTGGCGGCGGCAACCACTACCGCATCACCGATCAGCGGATGGCTGGTCAGAACCGCCTCGATTCCGGCCGGGTCAGCGCGGTATCCGCCGACATTCAGCTGGAAATCGGTCCGTCCGAGGATCTCGATCTGGTCATCGGGCCGGAACCGGCCCCGGTCGCCGGTCAGATACAGGCGTTCCCCCGTCACCGGGTCGGTGAGGAAGCGGCGGCGGGTTTCTTCCGGCTGATTGAGGTAACCGAGGGCCAGACTGGCCCCGCCGCAGGCCATTTCACCGGCCACGCCATCGGGGCAGTCCCGGCCCGAGGCATCAAGGATCCGGTATGTGCAGCCGGGCATGGGCGTGCCGTAGGGCAGGCGGTGTTCTGCGACAGGGCCGGGGGGAACGTCCGCAAGGATATTCCAGATGGTGGTTTCGGTGGGGCCGCCGATGGTGGTGACCACGGCCTGCGGCCAGCGGGCGTAAAGCTGCTGCGGCAGGGCCGGAGGGACCCAGTCCCCTCCCAGGACAAAGCGGCGCAGCGGCGCGGGCCGGGTGGGGCCGCAGGCCGTCAGAAGGGCTTCCGCCAGCCGCGGCACGCTGTTCCACAGGGTTGCCTCCCCCCGGGACAGGCGGTCCCGCAGAGACGCCGGATCCAGCGGCTGGTCGGGATCAAGGGTGATCACCCCGCCCCCGGCGGCCAGTGGCCCCAGCAGATCATAGAGGGACAGATCATGATGGAAGGCGGTGACCATCACCGCCCGGTCGTCCGCCGTCAGGGCAAACTGCCGGTTGGTCCACTGGATCACATGATGCAGCGCCCGCCATGGCAGCATGACGCCTTTCGGGACCCCGGTTGAGCCGGAGGTGTGGATCACCACCGCCAGCGTTTCCGCCGGGCAGGGCGGGGCAGACAGCGGCTGATCATCGCCGGACGGCAGGGGGCGGACCGGCAGGCAGGGCGTTTCGGGAATGGCCTCAGACAGCCCGGCGGCATCGGTCAGGACTGCTTTGGGCCCGGCATTCCGGATCAGCGCACTCAGGCGGGCCGCCGGACTGTCGGTATCAAGGGGCATATACACCGCCCCGGCAAACAGGATGCCAAGGGCGGCGGCAACCTGATCGGCACCCCGCCGGGCATGCAGGCCCACCACATCACCGGGGGCAATCCCGGCCCGGCGCAGGGAGGAAACGACATCGCTGATCTGTTGGCGCAGGGCCCGGCGCGACAGCACCGTATCACCGGAGAAGACGGCCGGGCGGTCCCCCTCTGTGGCAAGGTGAGTGGCAATTTCGTCCAGAAGGCCAGAGGCCGGGGGAGACCATACCCGCGCGGCCTGCGCCTGCCGCCGCGATGCCTGCGCCGGGGGCAGCGACACTCCGGCAGCCTGCTGCCAGCGGTCCGGACCGGCGGCAAGGGCCCGGACCAGCGCCTCGTAGCTTTCAAACATCCCCTCAATCAGGCCGGGAGCAAACAGACCTTCAGCCGTGTCCCAATTGACGTGCGTGGTTCCGTCCAGCTCAAAGTAATGGCTGTCGATCCAGACCTGTGGGGTGAAGGACAGCGAAAAGCCGAGGCTGCCAAAGCAGCCCATCGCCGCTTCAAGTCTGCGGGCTTCGGCAGAGCGGCGTTCCGGCATGGTGGTGAAGACAATCGGCATTGCCCCTGTTTCCAGCGTGCCGCGCTGTCTGGCCCGTTCCCGGAGTTGCCGGACGCCGGAGACCGCACCGTGCTCAAGGTCGGTCCACAGTTGCTGCTGGACCCGTCCGGCGATCTCCCGGAACGGGGCGGCCGGATCGAACTGGATTTCCAGAAGACTGAAAGAGGCAAATTCCCCGATCACGTCCGTCAGGTCGGGATGCCAGTCCGGGCGGTTAAAGCGCGGAACGTTCAATGTAAAATGTGTTGCCCCTGACCACAGGGACAGGGCGCTGGCATAGGCGGTGGCCATGACCCCCGGCAGACCAAGGCCATGCTGCCGGGCCAGAGCCTTCAGGCCGTCCGTTTCCGCCGGAGACAGGGTGGCGGCAAGGCGCCGGAACTTCGGCTGCACCCCCTGCTGTGGCAGGCGGACGTAGGGCAGCGGCGGGGGTGGGGGCAGGGTTTCAAGGCGCTTCTGCCACCAGCGCAGGGACTCCGCGAAGGCCGGGGTTTCCTCATGTGCCTTCAGGGCCATCACGTAGTCCCGGAAGGTGACCGCAGTGGTCTTCAGGGCAGCGGCGGGGTCATCATACAGTGCTGCCAGATCCTCGATGACGATCTGGAAGCTGCGGCCGTCAAAGCACCACATATCCAGCCGCATGTGCAGGCGGGCCGCAGGCTGCCCGGCCGCATTGCGGGTCCGGGTCCACACCAGCCGCGACTGCGGGGCACGGTCCAGCGGCGGTGTATCCGCCAGCAGGCGGGTCCGCAGGGACTCAAGCGCGCTTTCCCGGCTGTCAGCGGGCAGGGCGGAGAGGTCGTGCCGCTCGATGGTCTGATACGGCACGTCCGGCAGAACCTGCTGCTGTCCGTCGGCGGTCACCACCGCCCGCAGCATGTCGTGGCGGGCCAGCAGGCGGTTCCAGGCGGCTTCCAGCCGGGGGAGATCGACGCGGCCTTCCGGGCTGTCAAATTCAAGGTACATCTGCATGGCCCCGCCACCGGACAGGGCCTGATCCCGCCCCAGCCAATAGGCCTGCTGCATGTCGGTCATCGGAAAGGGCCGGAACCGCCCCGCCGCGTCGTGGCTGACCCGCAGGTCTGCCGCCGGGGCAGCCTGCCGGGTGGCAAGGCGCTGGCGCAGCCAGTCGGCGTTCAGGGTCTGGCGGGGGGCATCAGGGGCGGCAGTCATTCGGTTGGCTCCAGGGCAGCGGGGGCTTCCGGGGTCTGCTCGTCGAGCAGCAGACCGCGCAGGGCCCCGACGTATTCAGCGAAGGTTCCGGCGCGGGTCAGCAGGACCAGCGGCGGACGCAGACCAAGGCGGGCCTCGGTGGTTCCGGCCACTTTCAGGGCGGCCAGCGAGGTTCCCCCCAGCCCCATGAAGCTGTCGGTTTCCTCAATCCGCTCGACCCCCAGTTCCTCACACCAGATCTCGGCCAGCAGGGTGCGCAGCAGGGTGTCACCCTCGTCGCCGGTGTCGGTTGGACCAGTCCCGGTTGGGGCCGGGACGGGATCCCTCCGGGGCGACGGGAGGACGGCGGGGCTGGTGTCACTGCGATCCGCAGGCGGGGGGGCGCGCCAGTACCGCAGACGGCTGAAGGCATAGCCCGGCAGGGCGGTCCGGGTGGCCCGTGGCCGGTGGGCGGGGCGGGTGCGGATCCCGGCTTCCCACAGGGCGGCCCGGGTGGCGGCAAGGGCTGTCAGGACCGATGCGTCACGCGGTACCCCGCGAGGATCCAGCACGGCGTGCCAGCGCGCACCGGGGGCGCAGTTCAGCAGGGTTTTCCGCCCGCCGACGGCAAAGGTCCCCCGGGGTCCGATCTCCAGAAACAGCGTGCATCCGGCAGCGGCGGCCGCTTCAATCGCGGCGGTCATCCGGACCGGGGTTTCCATCTGTGCCGCCCAATGTCCCGGATCTGCCACGGCACCGTGTTCCAGCCGTCCGGTGACGGTCGAGGCGATGGCGGTCCGCGCGGCCCGGAACTGTCCGGCAGCGGCCCGGGCCACCGGCAGTGTGGTGGCTGCCATCAGCGGGCTGTGGAACGGTTTTCCGGCGGGCAGGACGGTCGCCGGGATGCCCTGTGCGGTCAGGGTTTCTTTCAGGGCGGTCACCGCGGCCACCGGCCCGGCCACCAGTGTTTGCCCGGCTCCGTTGTATCCCGCCACGGTCAGGGCCGGGTTCACCCCGAGGAACGGGTTTACCTGCTCGGCCGGGGCGGAGACCGCCAGCAGGTCTCCAGCCCCGCCGCAGTCCATGACGATGGCGGCCCGGGCGGCGACGAAAGCGAGGGCGGCGGGCAGGTCCACCGCTCCGGCGATGCAGGCCGCCGTAATTTCCCCCATGCTGTGCCCCAGGACCACGGCAGGGACACACCCCTGTGCCATCAGCATTTTTGCCATCGCATAGCCGAAGGCAAAGGCAGCAGGGTGAGACCGGTGAAGGTCCCGCTCATCCTTGTCCGGGGTCTCCCGTTCCAGCCAGTCACGGGCAGAGGGCAGGCCCTGTGCGGCCAGTGCGGTTTCAACCTCCGTCAGGGCTCTGGCAAAGTCCGGGCAGGTTCTGACCAGATCCCGGCAGCGGCTGAGGCTGGGCACCCCACTGCCGGTAAAGACAAAGCAGACCTTCGGCGGTGTTCTGGCGGCGGCGGTTTCGGGCAGGGGCACCAACCGCAGGGCCTGTGCCAGCGCGGCGGCCGAGGCACCGCTGACCGCAAGGCGGAACGGCAGGGCTGGCCGGTCTATCAGGCTGGTATCGGACAGTGCCGCCAGCGTCGGAAATGCGGTCTCCGTGGCCAGCGGCTGCCCGGTGTCCAGCCAGTCAGCAAGCCGGAGCCGCTGGCGGTCAAGGCTGTCGCGGTCATAGCCTGAGACGGCAAGGGCTTCCGGGCTGTCCCCTGCAACGGGGGCCTCTTCCGGGGGGGATGCGGCCTCAAGGATCAGATGGGCATTGGTGCCGCCGATACCGAAAGAGCTGACCCCGGCCCGGGCCGGGCGGGGGCGGGCCGGGAAAGGCTGCGGCGGGCCGAGGACGTCCAGCGCGCACCCCTGCGCATCAATGCGCGGGCTCAGGTGACGGAATGTCGCGGTACCGGGCATGACGCCATGGCGCAGCGCCAGTGCGGTGCGGATCAGTCCGGCCAGCCCTGCTGCCGATCCCAGATGACCGATGGAGGCCTTGGCCCCGCCGAGGGCGATCCGGTGGCCGGGGAAGGGCGGGGTGCCGTGGACCGCTTTCAGCGCGGCGAATTCGATGGGATCCCCGACGCTGGTGCCGGTGCCGTGGGTTTCGATGTAATCCAGATCCCCCGGGGCGATTCCGGCACTGGCCGCCGCGTCGCGCAGTACCTCAATCTGGCCGTCAACACTGGGAGCGGTGAAACCGATCTTGCGGGCTCCGTCGTTGTTGGTTGCCCATCCCCGGATCACTGCGATCACGCGGTCCCCGGCCTTGTGGGCGTCACTGAGGCGTTTCAGCAGGACGCCGGCGACACCGTCGCTGGCGAAGGTGCCATTGGCTGCCGCATCAAACGGGCGGCATACTCCATCGGGGGAGTAAATGCTGTCGGCGGTGGCGAGATAGCCGGTTCCCTGCGGCAGGGTGATTGAGGCGGAGACCACCAGAGCAGCGTCGCAGCTTCCGTCCAGCAGGGTCTGACAGGCCACTGCCGCCGAGACCAGACTGCTGGAGCAGGCCGTATTGATATTCAGGGCCGGGCCGGTCAGCCCCAGCCGGTACGCCAGCGTTGTTGCCGGATAGTCCTGTCCGTTTCCGGCGACAATCTGGAGCAGGGCATTGGGGTCACTGCACCGGTACAGACCATCCAGATTGTAAAGCCAGTAGGTGCTCATATGGGCACTGGCAAAGACCCCGATCCGGTCGGGGCTGCGGCTGGGGTCGCAGCCGGCATTTTCCAGAGTGTGCCATGCCACTTCGTGCAGCAGGCGGATCTGCGGGTCGAGGATCTCCGCCTCCGGCCCGGAAAACCGGAAGAACGGGGCGTCAAAACAGTCAATGTCCGTCAGGGTGGCGGCCAGCGGCACCAGATCGGCCCGGTCAAGCTCGTGCAGGGGGCGGCCGTTCTCGGCCATTTCCGCGCGGCTGAGGCGGCGGGTTCCGGGGCGCTGGGCAAGCTGGCTGTGCCAGAAGGCCGTCAGGTCCTCTGCCCCCGGCAGGCGTCCGGCCATCCCGACAATGGCAATTGACTCGTCCGCGAAGGTGGCCGGATCAGGGATCAGAGACGTCATCCGAAGGTTTCCTCTGGGGTCTGGGCGCGGGCGGCACGGCGGCGGGCGGCCATGGGGCCTGTCAGCGGAGTGCGGGCCGCCGGGGGCTCTGTGGGGGCTGACGCCGGGGGGTTGACCGGGGCGGCTGCCCCGGTGATCAGGGCGGTCTGTGCCCGTACCGTGGTGTGGGAAAACAGGGCGACGACATTGTCAGGGGTCCCGAAGGTTTCCCGCAGGCGCAGGTGCAGGCGGGCGGCCAGCAACGATGTTCCCCCGACATCGAAGAAGTTGATATCGGCTTCCACCGGTGCCCCGGCGGGCAGAACCTCCCGCCACAGGGCCATCACCTGCTGTCCGGTCGGGCTGAGGGCGGCATCGCCGACACTGGCGGCCCCGCTGTCTTCCAGCCGGACCGGCAGGGCATGTGCGGCGGCGGCGGCCATCAGCCTGCCGGGGTCGGTCCCGGGCAGCGGGGTCAGGATCACCCGGTCCAGGGGCTGCGCCGGGCGTGGTGTCAGGGGGCCGAACGTGCTGCCCTCCGGTTCCGGCCCGACCACCAGATTGCAGTGCGGACCGAGCAGGGCGCGCAGGACCGCCGTCGCCCCCAGCGGGCCGTCGATGGAGCCGAACCCCTGTGACCGCATATGGCGGGCCAGCGGGTCATCAGGGTCCTCCGGTTGCCATTGACCGCATTGCAGGGCGACATGGCGGACCGGTCCGCTTTCCGGGCGGCGTGAGATCCAGTCTTCCAGCAGGGCAGAGGACAGGGAGTAGGCGGCGAAGTCCCGCCGCCCCACCACCCCGTAGACCGAGGTGACATGCACGGCGGTGCCGGTCAGCCCGGCATCGCTGAAAGCCTGCTCGATCGCCGTTGCAGCCTGTAAGCGGGCGTTGGTGTGTTCGGCAAGGACCGATGCCGTGCAGTGTTCCAGCGGTGTGCGGTCCAGACGCCCGGCCAGCAGCAGCGCCCCCGCCGGGCGGGTTGTGGCGCACAGGGCGGTCAGGGCGGCGGCATCGCAGGCATCCAGACTGTGGTAGGACAGCCGGTCGGGCGCAAACCCCTGCCGCAGGGTTTCCAGTTGGTCCGCCACGGCCGTTTCAGCGCGGCGGCCGACCACCAGAAACCGCCAGTCGGTCCAGCTTAACAGGGTTGGCAGGATGGTCCGGCCAACGGCCCCGAGACCGCCGGTAACCAGCAGACAGGCTCCGGCAGGCAACGCCGTCCAATCCTCGGCCTGCGGATCGGGCGCAGGAAAAAGGCGGCGTCCCTCAAGGCCTGCGTCGCCCGGCCGCAGGGCGGTATCCTGCGGCGGGACAGCCTGCCGGAGACACTCCTCCAGCCAGTTCTTCTGGCGGGCCTCCGTCCGGGGGCCGGGTGGGATCAGCACCGATGCGGCGCGGACCCCGGTATATTCCTGTACCAGTGCCGCCGCGACGGCGGCCCCCAGTGCATGGGTGTCCGGGGTGTCCAGCCACAGCAGGCGGCGGGGTGCCCCCTGCGCTGCGGCGATGACCGTGCGGGCCGCTGTCAGGCGCTCTGCCGCATCGCCGGTCCCCGGAAGGAGGACCGTCTGTTCCGCCTGTCCGTCCGTCAGGGCGGCAGAGGCGGTGCCCAGTGGGTGCCACCGCCATTGCCACAGGGCCCGGGGCAGGGTGCGGTCATTCCCCAGCAACAGGTCCATCCGCTGCGACAGGGCGTCCCACTCCCCGGCCTCGTACCGCAGCCGCAACAGGGTGCGTTGCAGTTTGCCCAGTCCGGTCTTGGCAATGGCCGTTTTCGGTAAAGGCAGGATCACATCAGGATGAACCCCCCACCCTGCGGCAATGGCACCGGAGATCCGGCGGAGCAGGGCGGTCAGGGTGGTGTCATCGGGCTGTTGGTCCCGGGGATGGAAAAACACCGTCAGCATCATCCGCCCCTGACGGCGGTCGCGGGAGGCGGTGACAGCCGTCCAGCCCGGTTCCACCCCGTCCAGTGCGTTGATCCGGTCTTCCAAAGCGGCCTGAGCGACGTTCTGGCCGTTCAGGATCAGCACGTCCTTTTCCCGCCCGAGGATCATGATCCTGCCATCGCGGATCCATCCAAGGTCTCCGGTCCGCAGCCAGCCGTCCGGATCAACCGCATCGGGGTCGCGGCCAGCGCTGTAGCCGTGGAAGACGCCGGGACCACGGATTTCAAAGCGTCCGGTTTCCCCCTCCGGCAGCGGGTTGCCATCCGGGCCGACAATCCGCGCCTCGGCCCCCGGCAGCGGCCTGCCACTGTCGAGGACGCCACCGGCGGTCAGGTGAGTGGAGCCGGTTTCCTGCCATCCGTCTGACAGGGTAATGACAGAGGTTGTCTCGGCCATTCCCCACGCCGTCCGCAGCGTCGGATCGACGGCCCCGTGACGCATCAGGGCCGGGCGCAGACGGTGAAATGTCGCCGCCAGCGGGCATTCGCCGCCGGAAAACAGCGTAATGAAGGCTGACAGATCCAGGCTGCCGACCGGGGCGGTTTCCAGTGTGTCGGCAATCAGGGACCAGGCAAAATCCGGGGCCCAGGTGCGGGCCACCCGCCAGTCAGAGAGAGTCCGGGCGACGCTGCCCGGATCCGCCAGAAACCGCTCTGTTGCCAGCAGACCGAGAGAGGCCCCGGCCCGCAGGGCGGTGCCGCAGAAGCTGATCAGGGAGGCAACGTGGTCCAGACCGGTCAGATTGAGGACGGTTTCCCCCGGCTGAAACCCGAAAGGAACGGCCAGCGCGGCCGGAGTGGTGAACAGGTTGCCCGCTGTCAGCGGGACTCCCTTCGGGCTGCCGGTTGACCCGGAGGTGAACGCAAACAGGGCCTGCTCGTCCTCCTGCCAGCGGTATTCCGGGGGTGTGGGCGACAGCGGCAGGGAGGCCTCCAGAGCCGCCGGATCGGGCAGGCGCAGGAGGCGCAGGGAAGACAGGGAATCCGGCAGGGCGGCCACGTCCATATCTGTCAGCAGGCAGGAAGCTCCGGTCAGTCCGGCCAGAGAGGCGATCCGTCGCACTGCCGGATCATCAGCCTGCCACAGCCGGGGAACCGGCAGCGGTGCCACCGGGCATCCTGCCGCCATTGCTGCCAGAAAAGCGGTGATTGTGGCCCGTACAGACCGGGTCGCCAGCAGGATGGGGAGCCTGTGTCCGGATGTCTGCGACAGCAGCCAGCCGACGAGGGCCCGGACCTGTTGCAGCAGGTGCGGATAGGGGATGGTCATGTCGGGCCCGCTCACATCCCGGCAGCGCAGGGTTGCCGTCTGTGGGGCCGCAGTCAGCCAGTCCAAGGGTGACCACCCGGCCGAAGGGTAGGACTCCGGCAGGGGCATGCCTCCCGCCCGCGCGGGCGGACGGTTGGTCCTGCCGGTCTGGGAGGCCGGTGTCTGGGGGGCACCCTCTCCATAAACCGCGACAGGCGTCACCCCGGGGGGCAGGCGTGATGGAAAGGCAGACCGCAGGGGCTGACGCGGGCGGGGTGTCGCCTCAGGCCGCAGATGCAGCAGGGCATGACGGTCCAGCCCGGCCCGCTGTGCGACGTCCAGCGCCGTCACCGGCAGCAGGGAGAGGCGGTGACGGTCAAGGGTGCCGTCCGCACAGCGGGGCAGGGCACTCAGCCGGACCACCGGCCCCAGCGGGGCCGCCGTGCCAAGCAGGCTGACGCCCTGAGAGCGCAGGGTTTCCACCGGCACCGACAGTGCCGGGACCACCCAGATGACCAGCATGGCGGCATCCCCGGCCCCACGGACGGACAGCGCGGCATCGGCGATCAGCGGGGAGTCCAGCAACCGGGCGGCAAGCTGATCAAGATCCAGCCACCCGCCCCGCAGCGGGATCTGCCGCGCGGTTTCCGGAGAAAGCCAGACCTCAAGGTCTCCGTCGGCGGGGCGGATCCGGACGGTCAGCGGTGTGTCCTGCCCGGCGCAGCGCAGCCTTCCCGGCAGGCCGGGCGGAGTGGCACAGGACAGATCCGGCCGCAGCGGTACGGCCCGGTACCATGGTCCGGGGCCTGCGGAAACCCGGAGCAGGTCGCCGGTGCCGGGGAGGGACAGGCGTTGTTCCTGATCCCCCGCCCCCCGGTTGACAGGCAGGGTTCCGGCGGTGACGGCCACGTCGGCTGTCAGGGTCTGCACCGGGGGGGCCGGAACCGCTTCGTCCAGCGGTGCGTCGGCAGACAGCGGTGCCAGATGGTTCAGGGTACCGCACAGCAGGGCCGCCAGCGCATCGGTGGTTTCGGCGCTGAACAGGCGGCCATCGCGGTTGACCCGGCAGAGCAGGCTGCCATCGGTGGCAGGGCGGAATTCGATTAACAGGTCCTGCCGTCCCAGTGAGACCGGGATTGTGTCGAGGGTAACCGTAAGATCCGGGGACGGAGACGGGACTGTCCCGGCATCCTGAAGGGCAAAAAAGATCTGGGCGCCGGGGTAGGTGGCGGGCAGGCGCGGCAGCCCGGCGGCGGCGATCACCGCATCGAAGGGCAGGTCCTGACGGTCGAGGCGGGTTACCACCTCGGCGGCGATCCGTCGCAGGGCGTCTCCGACCGTTGGTGCGGCAGGCAGGGCAGGGGCGATGATGACGCCGTTGGCGCAGCAGCCGATCAGGTCTTCCAGCACCGCAGAGGACTGCCGGTTGGCGACCGGGGCCATGACCGGCACCGCCCGTTCCCCGCTCAGGGCGCGGTAAACCGCCTGAAATCCGGTCAGCAGGGCTGCATACAGCCCGCCGCCATGGTCTGCTGCCTTTTGGCGCAACGCGGTGACGGTCGCCGCATCCAGCCGGAAGTGGCTTTCCCCTGACGGGGCGGCGGGGATCTCACCCCGGCGGGTATCCGTCGGCAGCTCATGGCACAGGGGCAGGGCGGCAACCCGCTCCGCCTCAGCGGCGATGGCGGCGGCCCCGGCTCCGGTGGGAATGACAGACCGGGCATAATCCAGCCAGCAGAATGGCAGCGGGGGCAGGGTTTCCCCTGCGTACAGCCGCACCAGATCCCGCAGGAACAGACCGACAGACCAGCCATCCAGAACCAGATGGTGGGCAACAAACAGCAGGCGGTGCCGGTCGGGACCGGCGCTGATCAACTGAAGACGGACCGCAGGATCCTGTGTCAGATCAAAGCGGCGGAGGACCGTTTGCCGGATCCGGTCTGCGCAGAGGGCGTCCAGCTCCTCATCGCTCAGGGTTCCGCTGACGGTGATGCCGTCCAGCGCAAGCGGATCCGGAGAAACCCACTGTTCGGCCCCGCCGTCGGCCGTTGCCCGGAACCGCAGCCGCAAGGCGGTCTGCCGTTCTGCCAGCGCCGTTACCGCCTGCTGAAGACGTGGCACCTCAACCGGACCATCCAGCCGGAAAACAGCATGAACATGCAGGGTGCCGAGGTCGGCATCCTCCCGCTGATGCATCAGCCAGAAACCTTCCTGCCAAGGGGTCAGCGGCGCTGTTGTCGGCGGGGCGAGCGGCAGGGTGGACAGGATCGGGTCATGGTGCTGGCCAGACAGCAGGGCAAGGGTGGCCCCGCGCCGGGCGGACAGGATCCTGCGGGTGCGATCGTCCACCACGCCGGGGGGGGCCTGAACCTTCAGCCGGTCCCCGTCCGCGGTCAGGCAGACGCCCGTCGCGGTCAGGGCGGACAGATATGCCGGGAGCGTTGCGGGCAAGGATCCGGCCCCGGTGGCGGGGGCAGGATTGAGCGGGGTGACTGGCATCAGGCGGTTCCTGCACGGCTCAGGGGGCATGATCTGGCAGAGCCAGAAATGCGACTGATTCGCATTAACTGATACACAGAAAGCCCTGAGAGCCGGGAAAGCGCTACTCCAAAGACTTTTGTGAAATCGGATTAGGCTTTTGCCGGATTGAACTGCTGGTTTCAGGGGGTGGTGGATTTTAACCGCCGGCTTTCATGACAGATGAAAAATTTATCGGATTTTGCAAAAACAGCGATATATTGCGAATTATTCTTACTTTCAGTGTGGCCGGGCTTGGGCTGCCTGATCTGTGAGGCGACGGGGCGTACAGATCTGTGGGCTGGAGGACAATGATGGGCTGCAAGGCGATGTCGGAACCGGTCGCGCGGCAGGGGGTCCGGGCGTGGAGTCCGGCTGAGATGCCAGAGATTGCCCGGACACTGGGACAAAGGGCAACCGAGGCGGATGCCTCCCCTGCACAGGCGGGGTTTTCACGGGGGCGGCTTCTGGCGCAGGAAGTGCGGCCCGGTCTTCATGCTTCCGGTTTTGATCTGGAATATCTTCAGGATGCCGATCTGACGGTGACGGAACAGAGTTCGATCTTTTGTGGCGTCCTGACGGATGGCGATCCCTCCCGCGTGACCATCGGCGGGCACGGCGATGTTGAGTTGTGCCCCTTAAGTCCGGTGTTGATGGTGTTTGGCTGTGACAGCACCTGCACGGGGCACTTCCGGGCCGGGACCCGTTCAGCCGGGGCCGGGTGCCGGATCAGCCCGGCCTGCCTTGACCGGCTGGCCGGAGAATATGGGATCGAGGCTTTCCGGTCCCTGCTCGGCATGTTGGGGGCGGGGGTGCAGGTCTATCCGTTGCCAGCCTCTCCCCGTCTGGTCGATCTGGCCGGGCAGATGCTGGATACCCCATACTCCGGCCCGCTTCAGAGTATCCATCTGGAGGGATGTGCGCTGTCCATTCTGGCTGAGGCGGCCAGTCTGGTCGCTTCTGTACAGCCGCTGCGGCCGGAGACCCCGGAAGGGGATCTGTCGTTGCGGGAGCTGGAACGGGTGCGGGAGATCCGGCAGATCGTCGAGGACAATATTGTCAGTCCGCCCTGCCTTGGGGAACTCAGCCGCCGGATCGGGATTAACCCGACGACGATGTCCAATCAGTTCCGTCAGGTGTTTGGGCAGACGATTTTTGAATATGTGCGCAACCGTCGTCTGGAACTGGCGCGGACCCTGCTGCGCAGCGGGGATCTGCCGGTATCGCAGGTTGGGTATAAGGTTGGGTTTGGAAATCCGGGGGCGTTTGCGACGGCGTACCGGCGACGGTTTGGGCATCCGCCCAGTCAGGAGCCGACAGGCTCCTGACCTTAATCTTTTTGTTTCTTGGCAGGAGCCGACAGGCTCCTGACCTTAATCTTTTTGTTTCTTGGCAGGAGCCGACAGGCTCCTGACCTTAATCTTTTTGTTTTTTGGCAGGAGCCGACAGGCTCCTGATCCGGTGGTCAGGCTCCTTGACGGGGCCTGATACGGGCGTCTGGTCCTGATGACTGTGCCGTGGTTTCTGCGGCTGCGGCTGGGGGACTGTTCCCGAGGGACGAGCCCGTCGTAGATCCTGTGTTTGCGAATGCGACGCAGATTTGATTCCGCAAATGTCAAATCCGATCACACAAAACCCACGCCGATGGCTCTCGGCGGGAGGCGGTGGCACAAGTCGGATCCAGGAAAATGTATGCACTTGTGTCCGTAAGGAGGATGTTCCTATGGGGATGGGAATGCGGCCTGTGATCCGCGCCATGTTGTTGTGTTCATCGTCGTTTCTGGCCTTTGCGGCTCCCGCTGCGGCCCAGCAGGCTCCGTTACCGGGCGGGGCGCAGCCACCGCAGGCGGCGGCCCCGTCGCTGACCCTGCCGCCGGTGACGGTGACGGCGCTGAAGCGGGTCGAAAGTGCCGAGGATATGGCGGCCAGCGTCACGGTGGTCACGCTGGATGATACTCCGTTCCTTGGGACGGCCATTGACGCCGGAACCGCGATCACCAGAGCGGCCCCGAACGTTCAGTTCGGCGGGTTTGGTCAGCCGGGGAATGACTATGTCAGCATCCGTGGGATCGGTCCCCTGGGGCAGCCGGCCAATTCGCTCGACAATACAGTCGGTTTCTCCACCAACGGTGTCGGAACCAGTGCGTTCGGGTTTCCGCCGTCTCTGCTGGATGTGGATCGGGTGGAAGTGCTGCGTGGCCCGCAGGGCACCCTGTTCGGCCGCAACGCACTGGGTGGAGCCATCAACGTTGTCACCAAACCGGCCGATGGCACCCGGGAGTTCCGCCTGACCGGGGAACTGGGCACCGAAGGGCACGCGATGACCGAGGCCAAAGCCGGGGGCTGGCTGCTGCCGGGCGTTCTGGCCGGGCGTGGCGCCATCCGTTATCAAAAGCTTGACGGTGATATCCCCAACGATATCGCCGGTGGCGATGAAGGCGGATCGCGGCTGGGGGCGGCGCGGGGAACCCTGCGCTTTACACCGAACGACCGCTTCAGCGCCAACTTTGTCACCAGCTATGATCAGGATGAACGGCGCAGCAGTTTCGCCATGCTGCGGGAAGTGGGCGGGTATCCGCGTTCCGGGGCCGATATTATTCCGCTGAATGAACGGGGCCGTTCTGATACCAGTCTGGAAATGTCCTATAAGTTCGATTCTCTGACCCTGACCTCCGTCAGCGGGTATCAGAACATTGAGCTTGATGGCCGTTATGATCTGACCGACGCCAATGTGTTCCGGAAAGCCTATGGCTTCGTTCCGGCCAAGGGCGCCGACCTGACCCTTGTTGACGAAGGGGAGCAGATCATCAATCAGGAGCTGCGGATCAACTCTCCTGAAGATGCCAGAATCTCGTGGGTTGCCGGTCTGAACTATTTCTCGTCGAACTATGACCGTGTCAATGACTCGGTCTCGTCGTTCAGCCCCTACGCCAGTGGTGTGTTTGATACCAAGATTGACTCCCGTACCGTTTCGGCCTTCGGGGATGTGTCGGTCCCGGTCACGGACCGCCTGACCCTGTCGGGGGGCGTCCGGGTTTCCCGCGATGATCAGGATCTGAGCGTGCGCTACACCGGGCGCGGTTTCCCCGGGACGGTTGCCGCCTTCCGGCAGGACAGCAGCATCTCTGACACCTATGTGACCGGGCGGCTGGGGGCATCATATGACTGGACGGATGCCTTCACCACCTATGCCTCGGTTGCGCGTGGCTATGCGTCGGGGGGGTTTGGCCGTTCGACCATCAACGCGGCCATCGGCAAGGACACCACGGCTTTTCAGGCGTCTGAAGGGCTGACCTATGAAACCGGCATCAAGACCAAGATGCTCGGCGGACGGGTCGAGAACACCTTCGGTCTGTTCTACAACGACATTTCCAAGGGGCAATTGGTGTCCTTTGATTCCTCCACCTTCCCGGTGGCGTTCACCTTCGTCAATCAGGACTATGATTCCTATGGTCTGGAATGGGAAGGCCGTGCCCTGCTGACGGAAACCCTGTCTCTGTCCGGTGGGGTCGGCCTGACCAAGTCGAAGCTGAAGAATACCGCCACCAATGCGGCACTGCGGATCCGGGAAGGCAACCGTGTGCCCGGAACGCCGCGTCTGACCGCCAATGCCGAGATCACCTGGGATTTCCTTCAGGACTTCTCCGCCTCGGCCCAGTACCAGTTCGTCGGCTCGCGCAGTGTTGACGTGCAGAACAGCTATGACCTTGCAAGCTACAACATGGTCAACCTGCGGCTGGGATGGGGCGATGAAGACTTCAGCGTCTACACCTTCGCCAATAACCTGCTGGATGAACGCCCTGAGTACAATGGCGCAACCTACTCCGATACCGTCCATTCGGTGGGGGTTGGTCCGGGCCGTGTGATCGGCCTTGGCATCAGCAAGACATTCTAACCTGACCGGCCACCCTGTCCGCCTGCGGATGGGGTGGTCCTGCTTTCCGGAGCCACCCTCCATGTTTGCCTCCTCAACACGGTGTGACCGTGCCGTCCCCGTTTCGCCGCTGGCGCGCAGCCTGCTGGTGATGGGCCTGTTCAGTCTGGTGCAGGGGTTACCCGCGTGGTTTTTTACCCTCGGTCTGCCAGCCCTGATGCGGGACAACGGTGCATCGCTGTCGATGGTCGGACTGACATGGGTGGTGTGGTTGCCGCAGGCCTGCAAAATGCTGTGGGCTCCGCTGTTTGACCGGCCTGTGGTGGCACCGTTCGGCAGCCGCCGCGGGTGGCTGCGGGCCCTGCCGCTTCTGATGGCGGGGACGTTCGCCTGTGTTGCCCTGTTCCCCCCCGATGGACCGCTGTGGCCGCTGCTGGTCCTGTCCCTGATCAGCGCCAGCATTGGGGCAACCTTACAGATTGTCGTCGCCGCCTGGCTGATTGGCACCCTGCCAGCCGAGGGCCGGGCCTGGGCCAATGCCACCGGTGTTGCTGCCACCGTCATTGGCGGAATGCTTGGCGGTGGGGCGATCCTGTCCATTGGCACCCATCTGTCGTGGACCTTCGGCGTTCTGCTGGTTGCCGGTCTGATCGTCCTTCTGTCCTTTCCGGTCTGGCTGCGTGCTGACCGGGGGGACGACGGTGCGGCGGATCAGCAGACCCCGGCCCCCTGTCCGCCGTGGTCGGCGTGGCGGCAGGTGGCGTCCCGTCCGGGGTTTGGCCCGCTGTGTGCGGTCATCCTGTGTTTCGGGGCGGCGGGGGGGGCCGATGTTCTGGTGGCCGCGCTGATGGTGGACCGGGGCTTCAGTGCCGAGCAGACCGGATGGATCCTCGGCACGGTGGCCACCGGATCGGTGATCCCCGCCTCGGCGCTGGTTGGCTGGGCCCTGCGCCGCTGGGGCTGCGGCCCGGTCCTGATTGTTCTCTATGCGGTCAAGGCTGCTGTGTTGCTGGGGCTGGGGCTGTCCGGCCCGTTGCCTGCCGTGGCCGTGGCAGCACTGGCGGTGGTGGATTTCAGCCTCTCCGGTGCCCTGACCGTTGTCACATGGCAACTCTACATGAATGCCGCCTCTGACGGCGGGCAGGCGGCGACCGGTTTCGGCGTCCTGACATCTCTTGATGCCCTGATGCGGTTCGGGGCGGGGATTCTGGCCGGAACCGTCGGCCAGTCCTTTGGCATGCCAACCGCCTTTGCGGTGTCAGCGGCGGCGGCCCTGCTGGCCGGATCCGGTGCCCTGATCCTGCGGCTTTCCTCTTCTGCGGACCAAACGCAATGAAACATCTGCTTTTGCCCCACCGCCCGGCCCTGATCCTGTCAGCCCTGCTGTCGATCGTCGGAACAGCCTGCGGTCTGGTGCCCTATCTGGTGGTCTATGCGGTGGCCATCGAGGCCAGCGGGGGTACCCTGTCAACGGCCTCCGTGCTGGTCTGGGCCGGGATCGCCTTTGCGGCGATTGTCGGGAAGGTCGGTCTGAACACGCTGGCCAATACCCTGTCGCACCGCACCGCGTACCAGTTCCTCTACGAACTGCGCGTGCTGTTGGTGGAAAAGCTCGACCGGGTTCCCCTTGGCCTGTTCAGCACCAAAACGACGGCGGACCTGAAAAAAACCATCAATGAAGACGTGGAGCAGATCGAGGAAGCCATTGCCCACGCCATTCCCGATGTTGCAACCGCTCTGGCGGTCCCGTTCGTTTCGGCGGCCCTGCTGGCGGTGGTGGACTGGCGGCTGGCCCTGCTGGCGTTGGCCATGTTCCCGCTGATCGTGGTGATCTACCCGCTGGCTCTGGCGGCCACCCGCCGTCTGGGGGCGGAATATTCTTCGGCGCTGGTGGCCCTGCATGCCGCAACCCTGGAGTATATTCAGGGCATGCGGGTGATCCGCGCCTTTCTGGCGACCGGGGCCGTTCCCTCTCGCTTTGCCACAGCGGTGGACCGCATGGCGGTGGCGACGTACCGGCTGTCGGAGGCGGCTCTGGCCCCCGGAGCCCTGCTGACGATCGGCCTGCGGGCCAACATTCTGGTGCTTCTGCCAGCCGGGGGGCTGCTGTGGATTGACGGCAGCGTCAGCACTCCGACACTGGTGCTGTTTCTGCTGATGGGGCTGGGCATGAATGCCCCGGCACAGAAGCTGATCATCACCGCCGGAACGTTCGCCATGCGGATGTCCACCGCCGGTAAGGCCATCGCTGCCATTCTGGAAACGCCTGATCTGCCGGTTCCGGCCAGCCCGCAGCGGCCCGAGGGCTACGCGGTTTCCTTCCGCGATGTCTCCTTCCGCTATGGGGAAGAAGAGTCCGGCGGTGTGTCCGGCGTCAGTTTCGATGTTCCGGTTGGCACTGTCACCGCCATCGTCGGGCCGTCCGGGGCCGGAAAAACCACGCTGGCCCGCCTGCTGTGCCGGTTTCATGATGTCAGCACCGGGGCCATCACTCTGGGTGGGGTTGACCTGCGGGCGATGGCCCCACAGGACCTTCTGGCGTCAATCAGTTTCATTCTTCAGGATGCCTGGCTGTTCACCGGAACCATCCGTGACAATATCCGGGCCGGACGTCCTGAGGCCAGCGATGCGGATGTCGCCGAGGCAGCCCGCCGGGCCCGCGTCGATCTGTTTGCCGCCACCCTGCCGCAGGGGCTCGACAGCCCGGTCGGGGAGGGGGGGCGTGGCCTGTCCGGTGGCCAGCGTCAGCGTGTCGCCATCGCCCGGGCCCTGCTGCGGGCCGCGCCGGTGGTGGTGCTGGACGAGGCGACCTCTGCCCTTGACCCGGAAAACGAAGCAGAGGTGATGGAGGCCCTGCGCGAGCTGGCCACAGGGCGGACGGTCATTGCCATTGCCCACCGCCTCAATACCGTGCGGTCTGCGGATCAGATCCTGTATATGGAAGGCGGCCGGGTGGTAGACAGTGGCCCGCATGCGGCTCTGCTGACCCGTTGTCCGGCCTATGCCCGCCTGTGTGACCGCTTTGATGCGGATGAAGGCTGGACCCTGCACGGCGGGATGGAGGCCGAAGCGGTTTCTGTCCCGGAAGCCCTGCCTGCCGCACCGGTGCCACCGGCTGCCGCTTCTTCCGGTGACGATGACAGACTGATCGGTGGGCGGAATGGCTTGGCCATCTTTCTGTCGCTGCTGGGGCCGATGCGGTCGGTTTTGTTGACCCGGGCGCTGCCGTTGCTGTTTCTGGAAGGGCTGTTCATGGGGGCGCCGGTTCTGGCCACTGTTGCTACCCTTCTGGATGGAATGGCAGGTACCCTGACTGCCGCGTCCGTGTGGCTGTATACCGGGCTGGTGCTGGCCAGTTTCGGGATGCAGGGACTGTTCAATGTTCTGGCCCACAGGGTGCTGTGGCGGATTCAGACCACGGCGGCCCCGCGCCTGCAACACCGGATCGGCAATCATCTGCGGCGGGTGCCGCTGGGTGTCCTGACCCGCCGGGAGACCGGGGCGCTGGAAACCCTGATCACCCGGCATGTGACGGAACTGAACATGGTTCTGCCCCCGGCGCAGATGATGCGGGCCGTGGTGGCCCCTCTGGTCAGTCTGGCGGTGCTGGTGGCGGTGGACTGGCGGCTGGCCCTTGCCGTTGTGGCCACCATTCCGGCGTTTCTGCTGGTGGTTTCCTTGAGCGACCGTCTGTACCGGGCCATCTGGAGTGATCTGCTGGCATCGCGGGAAGACCTGTCGGCACGGCTGATTGATCATTTGCAGGGGGTGGCAACCCTGCGGGCCTTTGGCATGGGGGGGCTGCGTCACCGCGCCCTGGCCGTGGCACTGGACCGTCACCGTCAGGTCAGTCTGGCCACCGTTCTGCGGCTGTCACCAACCATGGCGGTCGGGGTGTCCATTCTTGATCTCGGCTTCTGCGCCATTCTGTTGGCCGGGGGGCTGCTGACGGCAGCGGGCAGCCTGTCGCTGCCGCTGTTCCTGCTGGTTCTGGTGGTCGGACTGGTTTTTTATGGTCCGATCATTGATGCCTTTGATCTGGTTGCTGCCCGGCGTCAGCAGGATCAGACCATCCAGCGGATCAGCGAGGTTCTGTCGCTGCCGGTCCTGCCGGAGCCGGTCGCCCCGGCCCTGCCGCCGGGCCTTGACATCACCTTTGACCATGTCGGTTTTTCCTGGACCGGGGACGGGGCCGCTCTGCTGGATGTGTCGCTGAATCTGGCGGCAGGCAGGCTGCATGCGTTCGTCGGGCCGTCCGGGTCGGGAAAGACCACGGCGTTGACCCTGCTGGCCCGCTTTCAGGATGTGGATCAGGGGGCCATCCGCATCGGCGGGGTCGATCTGCGGGCACTGGAAGAGAAGACCCGGGCCGGTCTGTTCTCGATTGTCTTTCAGGACACGTTCCTGTTTGACGACACGGTTGCCGGAAACCTCCGGGTCGCCCGGCCCGGCATCACCGATGCCGAGATGATCGCCGCCGCCACGGCGGCCCGCTGCCACGATTTCATTCTGGCGCTGCCGGAAGGCTATGAGACCCGGGTCGGCGAAGGGGGAGGGCGGCTGTCCGGCGGCGAACGGCAGCGTCTTGCCATTGCCAGGGCCATTCTGAAGGGGGCCCCTGTGGTCCTGCTGGATGAGGCAACCGCCTCGGTGGACCCGGAGACCAGTCACGAGATCCGCGCTGCTCTGGCATCCCTGTGTGCCGGGAAAACCGTGGTGGTGGTGGCTCACCGGTTGTCGTCGGTCCGGCATGCCGACCAGATTGTGGTGTTTGATCAGGGCCGCATTGCCGGTAGCGGCCGGTACGAAGACCTGTTGCGTGACTGTGCCACCTTCCGGCGGCTGGCTGACCGCGAACCGGTCTCCGGCCCGCCGGAGGGCGGCATACCGGAGGCCCGGCAGGTGCCTTCGGTTCCGGCCTGACGGATCCAACAGAAGGGGGGCGGCTGCGCCCTTCTTGACGGAGACTGATAAAAAGATGACCCCAGCATATTCCCCCGCCGCCGTGATGGCTCTGGCGGATGATCTTGACCGTCTGCGTTCCGGGCTGGTGGCACGTCCGCAGACCCCGGACTTTGCCGCCGCCTGCGGGCTGTGGAATGCGGCGGTCATCCATTGGCCGGTTCTCGCCGTGACCCCCGTCACCACAGAAGAAACCGCAGCGGTTGTCAGGGTGGCGGTCCGCCATGGTGTCCCGCTGTCGGTCAAAGGAGGGGGCCATGACTGGGCAGGACGGGCCCTGCGGGATGGTGGACTGGTGATAGACCTCAGCCGCCTGCGGGATATCGCGATCAACCCGGAGGCCCGGACGGCGCGGGTCGGAGGCGGTGTTCTGGCCGGGATGGTTGTCGCCGCTGCCGAGGACCATGGTCTGGTTGCCACCACCGGGACAATCTTTCAGGTCGGTCTGACCGGACTGACCCTTGGCGGTGGATATGGTCTGCTGACCGGGGCCTACGGGCTGGCGCTGGATAATCTGCTGTCGGCCACGGTGGTGATGGCCGATGGGGGGGTGATGACCGCGTCGGCCGGGGAAAACCCCGATCTGTTCTGGGCCCTGCGCGGGGGTGGCGGCAATTTTGGGGTGGTGACGGAACTGACTGTCCGCCTGCATGCCCAGCCACAGGTGCTGTCCGGTGCCTTCCTGTTTACCGGGGCGCAGATCCGCCCGGCGCTGGAAGTCTGGGCAGAGGTCACCGCCACCGCCCCGGCGGAGCTGACGATGATGGCAACCCTGCTGACCGCCGATACCGGTGATGCGGCTGCTGTGCTGATCCCTGTCTGGTGCGGTGATCCCGCCGCAGGGGAAGCCCTGCTGAAACCGCTGGATACACTGGGGACGCCACTGTACCGCGATCTGCGCCTGATGACGTACCGGCAGGCGTTGGGCATGTTCCGGGTGGCGGAGGGGCACCATTATGCGGTCCGGACCCGCAATGCGGCGGATCTGACCACGCCGCTGATTGACACATTGCTCGATGGCCTGTCCCGGCGGACGGTCCCCGGTCAATCCATTGTGCTGCACCGCTTCCACGGAGCCGCCGCCGCTGTCGCCCCCGACGCCACTGCTTTCGGACTGCGGCAACCGCATATCCTGATGGAATTCGTGGCGGGCTGGGATGACAGCGAGACGGCCGGGGCCGCTGGTCACATTGCCTGGGCTGAGGCCCTGTCGCAGGCGGTGGCGAACCATGCGCTGCCCGGCGGATACCCCAATCTGCTGGGACCGGAAGCAAAGGAGCAGTCAAGCGCCGCTTTTGCCGCCAACCGTGACCGTCTTCTGGATCTCAAGCGGCGGTTTGATCCTGATGGCGTGTTCTCTTCCGCCATTTCCCTTCCCGAGCCTGCGCCAGCCCTGTCCCCTCTCTTCTGAAGGACTCCCCGATCATGGAAAAATACGTCCGCGCCAAACTGCACGGGATTACAGTCACCGGAGCGGTGCTCAACTATCACGGATCAATCACCCTTGATCCGCTGCATTGCCGCGAGATCGGCATCCGGCCGATGGAGTTCGTGGATATCTGGAACCGCAATTCCGGAGCCCGGATCAGCACCTATGTGCTGTATGGCGAACCGGGGTCAAAGTGCTGCATCCTGAATGGGGCTGCCGCCCGCACCTGCCAGCCGGGCGATGTGGTCATCATCGCGGCCTCTTCCTATGGCCGGGTGGAGGATGTGATGCGGGACAAACCGCGGGTGCTGATTTTCGACGCTGACAACGCGATCATTGACCGCGTGACCTATGATGTTTTCGTCAACGGGGACGGTGATCTCGATATGCAGGTTCTGGATACGGAGACCGAAGAGTCCCGCCCGGTTCCCATGCCGGGGTCTGTGTCCCGGTTGCAGCCGGTTCCCGCCTAGAGAAGGGGCCGGGTCGGGGGACACCGGTCCGTCGAAGAGCACGCCCTGCCTTTGATGCTCTGGAACATTTTTAGCCGTAAGGCCGGTGTCCCCTTTTCCTGAAAACGCTTCAAGGCGGCCCCCTCCGGTCACCATCCGCCTGTCATGAAGGCCCCTTCCTTCCGGGCTGATGGCGACGCGGTCAACGGTTTTGGGCCGCTCCGCTGCCTCTGGCCTCCGGGTCGGCAGGCCATGGTCTCAGGAACCCGTTTCCTGAGCCTCCGCACCGCCATGCCTTTTTGCCGGGAAGAAACATTATGTCCGCAGCTCCCTCCGGGTCTTCTCTCTCTTCCGGTGGTCAATCCGGCCCCGGCCGATATGGCCCCTGTCCGGCGTATCCCCGGGATGCCGATCTTGCCACCCTGTTCCGGCAGGCCGTGGAGCAATGGCCGGATCACCCGGCCCTGCGGGATGGAGATCTGACCCTGCGCTTCCGGGACGTGCTGGAGCGGGCGGAGCAGATTGCGGTGGCGCTGCACCGTCAGGGTGTCCGGCCGGGGCAGGCGGTGGGGGTGTTCGGGGAGCGCAGCCCCGAGGCAATCCTTGCCATCGTCGGGATTGTGCTGGCCGGGGCGGTCTATGTTCCGCTTGATCCGGACTGGCCTGCTCCCCGCCTGTCCCTGATTACGGAGGCCGCCGGGCTGGTGCGGATCCTGCTGCCGGACCCGGCTCCGGTGTTGCCTGAGCCGCTGGCACGGCTGGGGCTGCCGCTGGCGGACTGCCGGTGCCTCCCGGAAGACAGTGTTGACGACAGGGCCGCTTTGCGTCGCAGTCCTCCGCTCCGGGCGGGGGGGGACCGGGTTTACATCCTGTTCACCTCCGGCTCCACCGGAGTCCCCAAAGGGGTGGAGATCCCCCACCGGGGAGTCAGCCGTCTGGTTTTTGACCGTGATCTCCTTCCCCTGATGCCCGGCCAGCATGTTCTGCACGGTGCGCCGCTGGTGTTTGATGCCTCGACCAAGGAACTGTGGCTGCCCTTGCTGCGTGGCGGGTGCATCAGCCTGTTCCGGCGGGATGACCTGCTGACGGCCGAGGCGTTCCGGCTGCGGCGGATCACTCAGCCGGTCGATCTTGCCTTCTTCACCACGGCCCTGTTCGAGAGCCTGCTGGATCAGGATGAAAGCCTGTTTGACGGCATCGGATTTCTGTATGTCGGGGGGGAGGCGGTGAACCCCCGCAGTTTTGCCCGCCTGCTCAGCCGCCCGCAGGCCCCGGCCCTGACGCATTGCTACGGCCCGACCGAGGTCACGGTTTACGCCATCGCCGACCGGATCCGTCCGGAGACCCTGAACGGACCGTCGGTTCCTCTGGGGATGCCGATCGCTCACACCACCGCGTTTGTTCTCGATGAGCAGCGGCAGGAAGTGGCCCCCGGTGTTGAAGGGGACCTGTGGCTGGGGGGGGATGGCGTCGCCGTGGGATACCTTGGTGACCCGGTCCGCACCGGGGGGCGTTTCGTTGAAATCCCCGGCCTTGGGCGGCTGTATTGCAGCGGAGACCGGGCGGAGCGGCTGGCGGACGGGCGGCTCCTGTTCCGGGGGCGGGCTGATGATCAGATCAAGCTGCGTGGCCATCGGATTGAGCCGGGGGAGGTGCAGGCGGCGGTTCTGGCCTGCCCGGGGGTTGAGCAGGCCTGCGTCGGGGTGCATGAACCCCGGCCGGGAGACCGCCGTCTGGCTGTCTGGATCCGCGGGTCGACCCCGGAAGCGGTGCTGGACGAACTGCGCCGGACCCTGCCGGACTACATGGTGCCCGCCTGGGTTCTGCCGGTGGCGGTTTTCCCCCTGACCGGCAATGGCAAGATTGACCGCCGCCGCCTGCCCCTGCCGCTGATGCAGGACGGAGACGGTCCGCTGAAAATTGACCCAGTTGCCCCTGACGATGGTGTGTTAGGGGTGTTCCGGGCGCTGCTGGTGGATCCGGAGCTGACGGCGGACCATGGCTTCCTCCAGCGGGGTGGGGATTCCCTGCTGGCGGTCCGCATTTCCCGCGAGATTGCCCGCCTGTGTGGCGTGCAGCCGCCGATCCCGCTCTTTTACACCGGGCAGGCAATCCCGGCCGTGACCGACTGGGTCCGGGCAGCCCTGCGGGCCGGACCGGCGGGGCAGATGCCCGCCCGGGCACAGAGTGTGCCTGCCCCGGCGGACCGGTATCAGCCTTTCCCGCTGAATGAGAACCAGCAGGCCTATTGGCTGGGCCGGGATGCGGTTTTTGAGTCCGGCGAAGTGGCGATCAAGGTTTTTGTCGAGCTGGCGGATCCCGGTCTGTCCCTGCCGCAGGCCGAGGCGGCATGGCGCCGGGTGGTGGCGCACCACGACATGCTGCGGGCGGTGGTCCTGCCCGATGGCCGCCAGCAATGTCTGGAAACCCCGCCGGAGTGGTCCCTTCCTGTCACCGACCTCCGCCCGTTGCCGGAGGAGGAGGCGGACCGTCGGCTTGCGGCCCTGCGGGCTGAACTGTCCGGTGCCTGTGCCGATCTGACCCGCTGGCCGACGTGGCGTCTGCATGGGGTCCTGACCTCTGCCGGTGCGGTTCTGCTGATCAGTCTGGATTGCTGGGCCCTTGATGGGCGCAGTATCCAGATTATCGCCGCCGATTTTGCCGCCACCTACCGTGATCGGGCGGTCGTCCTGCCATCGACCGCGCTGACGTTCCGAGATTATCTGCTGGCATTGCAGGCTGAGGAGGCGGGAGAGGCCTATCAGGCGTCGCTGCGGTGGTGGCAGAACCGGGTGAAAACCCTGCCTGCTGCGGCCGCCCTGCCACTGGCGGAATCCGGGGCAACGGGGCGGCCGGCCTTTGTCCGCCATGCCCACCGTCTGACCTCCGGTCAGGTGGACCGCCTGCGCCGGAATGCCCGGTCGCATGGCCTGACCGTTGCCAGCGCCCTGATTGCGGCCTATGCCTCGGTTCTTGCCCGCTGGAGCGGTGATGATCATTTTACCCTGAATATTCCCCGCTGGAACCGCCATCCGCTTCACCCGGATGTTGACGGCATTGTGGGGGAATTTGCCACCTTCGACCTGCTGGAAGTTGATTTCCGCAGGCCTGAAGCCATCCGGCTCAGCTTCCTTGACCGGGCGCGCCGGGTGCAGGACCAGTTCGCGGCGGATCTGGAGCATGACCGGGTGTCCGGCGTGCGGGTGCTGCGGGAATGGCGGCGGGCCACCGGTCAGGGCATTGCCGGCCGGGGAGGGGCCGGGCAAGGGGGCATTGGTCCGGGAAGCGGCATCCCTTATGTCTTTACCCACGAACCCGATGCCCCCGATCCGGCCGATCTGGATGAAAATCCCCGCCTGCGGGCGTGGCTGGCCTCGTTCGGGCGGGTGGCGCCGGTCCGGCAATCCCTGACCCAGACCCCGCAGGTCTGGATTGATGCCCAGTACCATGATCTCGGCGATGGGGTGTTGCTGGTCTGGGATGCCCTTGATGACCGCTTTCCGCCCGGACTGGTCGCTGACATGTTCGCGGCCTATGCCGGTCTGGCGGAGACTCTGGCCGATGATCCGGCCTGCTGGCACCGTCCCGCGGACCTGCCACTGCCAGCGGATCAACGGGTCCGGCGGCAGGCCCTGACCGCCACCGACCGCCCGCTGTCCTTGCCACCGTTCCTGCGGCTGCTGCGGATGCAGGCGCAGACCCGGCCACAGGCCCCGGCCCTTGTCGATGGCCGTGGAACGCTGGACTGGGGGGAAACCGCCGCCCTGACCGCTGCGGCGATGGCCCTGCTGCGGCGGCAGACGGTCGGGGTGGGCAGCCGGGTGGTGACGCTGCTGCCCAAAAGCAGTGAACAGGCCTTGATCGCCTATGCACTGCACGGACTGGGGGCCATTTGTGTGCCGGTGGACCCGGAAACCCCGGCCCGCCGTCTGGTTCAGATCCTGACGGCTGCCCGTCCTGCCCTGATCATTCTGCCTGCGGCGGGGGAGCTTTCAGGAGAATTTTCCGGAGAACTGGGGCTGACGCCGCCGGTGCTGCGGTTTGACCGGGCTGATCTGTCCGGCGGACCGTCGCGGTTGCCCGAGGAGGATCCGTCGCTTGATCCCGACCGCTGCCATTGCATTCTGTTCACCTCCGGCAGCTCCGGGGTGCCGAAAGGGGTGATGGTCCCGCTGCCGGGGCTGCGGAATGCCATTGCTGACGGTCTGGAGCGGTTTGCGGTGACAGACGGGGATTCCCTGCTGTCCCTGACCCCGTTCTGGCACGATATGGCCCTGTATGATCTGTTCGTCGCTGTTGCCAGCGGGGCGCGGGTTGTTTTCCCGGATCCTGACCGGCGGCGTGATCCCGCCCATTGGCTGGATCTGATGCAGACCCATGCCGTCAGCGGCTGGAACAGTGTTCCGGCGATGCTGACGATGCTGCTGGACTGGGCCGAAGGGCAGCCGCCGGAGCGGCGGGAGCCGATCCGGGGCGGGCTGTCCAGCCTGAGGACGGTGATTTTGGGCGGGGACTGGATTCCCGTTGCAACCCCGCAACGGCTGACCGTTTTCGCCCCTGCGGCGACCCTGACCTCGGTCGGGGGGCCGACGGAAACCACCCTGTGGAACATTGCCCACCGGCAGGGTGGCCCGCTGGAGGCCGGATGGCGCAGCGTGCCGTATGGGCGGCCGATTGCCAATAACCGGTATCATATCCTTGATGCCGATGGTGAGGATTGCCCGGAATGGGTCCGGGGTGAGCTGTGCTGCACCGGCATCGGGGTCACCGCCGGGTATCTTGATGACCCGGTGCGGACGGAACGGGCCTTTACCCGTCACCCCCGGAGCGGCGAGCGGATGTACCGCACCGGCGATTACGGACGCTTCCGTCCGACCGGGGACGGCGGAGGAGTCATCGAGTTTCTCGGGCGGGGGGACAGGCAGGTCAACGTCAACGGGTACCGGATTGAGCCGGGGGATCTGGAGGTGGTTCTGAACCGTCACCCGGCGGTTTCGCAGGCCGTTGCCGTTCCCCGCCGTCAGGGAACGCTGGTGCGGGGGCTGGTGGTCTGGGTCTGCCTGCATGCCGGTGCCACGGAGAGTGCCGAAACGCTGCTGGACCTGCTGCGGGCGGCCCTGCCCGAACCGATGCATCCCCGGGCTGTTCTGCTGCGGTCCGCCATGCCCCTGACCCGGAACGGCAAGGTTGACCGTACCGCACTGGAGGCCGAGGCGGCACAGACGGAGGACGCCGGTCCCGCCGATGCCGGACTGTGGCAGCCTGTCACCGCCATGGAAAAACAGGTGGCAGCCGCGTGGAAGGCGTGTCTGGGCCGTGCCCCGGCCCGTCCGGATGCCAACTTCTTTGCGTCCGGGGGAGATTCTCTGACGGCGATCCGGCTGTACAACACACTGCTGGCCGGGCGGGTTGCCGGGGCAACGGTGGTCAGTATTTTCCGGTCTCCGACCCCCGGCGGGCTGGTGGCGCTGCTGACATCCGCCGCGCCTGAGGAACCGGTCCTGCCCCCGGTATCAGCCGGAACGGGGGGGGATCTGGCCCCGGCAACGGCGGTTCAGGCCCGCCTGTGGTTTGAGGACCGGGTCAGTTCCGCCGGGTCCCGCCATACCCTGTGCCTGTCGGCGGATCTGCGCGGGGTGGCCCTTGACCGCACGCGGGTGGAGGCCGCCCTGAGGCAGGTTCTGGGCCAGTGGGTTGGACTGCGGCTGGCAATCCGGGAGGAGGCGGGGGGACGGCTGGTCCAGCAGGTGTTGCCGGTGCCGGACAGGCTGGACCTGATCGAGCGTGATGTCCGCCATGAGATCCCTCTCGAGGCAGCGGTTGAGGCCTTCGGGCAGGATCTGGCGGCCCGGCCCCTTGATCTGGGCCGTGGTCACGGGGTCCGGTTTGCATTGGTCCGGATTGCCGATGACCGGTCCCTGCTGATCCTGAGCGTACATCACGCCCTGTTCGATGGCTGGTGCTGGCCTCTGTTCGTGCAGGATCTCAGCACAGCCCTTGCGGATCAGCCCTCCCTGACCGTGGAGACCGCTCCGCCCCGGTTGACCCCGCTGGATTATGCCCGCTGGGAAGCCCTGCCTGCGGTGGCGGCGGAAAAGGTCCGCCAGACCGGGTGGTGGCGGCAGCGCCTGCTGGATCTGCCGCGGGCGACGGAACTGCCCGGGATGCCCCCCCGGACCCTGCCACGGGATGATGCGGCCGGACTGGTCTGCCATACTGTCCGGGCCGGTGTGATCCGTGCGCTGACGGCAATGGCGGAACAGCAGGGCACCACTCTGTTCGTGATCCTGCTGGCCGGGTTTTCCCTGTTGTTGTCCCGCCGCTGCGACAGCGGGCGGGTGGTGATCGGCACCCACCTTGCCCTGCGGGATCAGCCGGGACTTGAGGCTCTGCCGGGGATGATGATCAACCCGGTGGTTCTTGACCTTGATCTGTCGGCGGTGGCGACGGTGCCTCAGGCGATTGCCGTTGCCCGTCAGACCTTCATGGATGGCTGGGCCCATGGTCTGGCCCCGTTCAATGGCGTGGTCGAGGCGCTGGGCGGATGGCGGGACCTCAGCCGTCACCCGCTTTATGGCATAACCCTGACGCAGGAAGCTGCGGAGCCCCCGCCGGTACAGGCGGGGCCGCTGACGGTGGCCAGTGGACCGGCCTTCGTTGCGCGGACGGCGCTGGATCTGGATGTGGCAACCGCTCCGGCCCCGGACGGCGGGATTCTTCTGAAAGCCGTCTACAGCCGTGCCCTGCTGGATGCGGATCAGGTCCACGATCTGCTGGCCGGGCTGACCTCTCTGCTGGAGGCGATCGCCGCCACCCCTGACGCGGCGGCTGCCACGCTGCCGGTTGTGGCATCCGGGCAACCGCCCGGGGGGCGGTCCCGTCCGGTCTCCGGTGCCCCGGTGAGTCCGGCAGCGCGCCGCACCACGGCGGATCTGATCGGCTGGTTTGACCGCACCGTCGCGGCCAACCCGGACGCCATGGCCCTGATGTCTGAAGAGGGGGCAGAACGGCTGTCCCGCCGCCAGCTGTCTGACCTCAGCCACCGCATTGCCGGTTGGCTGAGGGAAAACGGAGCCCGCCCGGGGACCACCGTTGCCGTCGAGCTGCCCCGGGGGCCAGCCTTGGTGGCGGCCCTGCTGGCGGTCTGGCGCTGTGGGGCTCATTTTCTCGCCCTGTCGCCTGACCTGCCACCGGAACGGCGGGCGCTGCTGCTGGCTGATGCGGCCCCTTCTGTCCTGCTGACGGTGGCCGGTCTGGATGCGGCGGACAGGGGCGGGGCAGCGCCTGCCGTTGCGGCCCCGGTCACGGGAGATGAGCTGGTGGCGCTGGTGTATACGTCCGGCTCCACCGGGATTCCCAATGGGGTGGAGGCAACGGCGGATTTTCTGCACAACCGGTTGCTGTGGCAGGGGGAGGCCCTGCCGTGGCAGGACGGAGAGATCTGTCTGGCGCGGACCGCCGTGGAGTTTGCCGATTATCTGACGGAACTTTTCGCCCCGGTGCTGAACGGGATTCCGTTGATTATTGCCACCGCCGGGACCGCACGGGATCCGGAGCGTCTGGCGGGAGTGATCGCGGGGAACCGGGTCAGCCGCCTGCTGGTGGTTCCGTCCCTGCTGCGGGCCCTGCTGGACGCTTCCGGTCCGGGCCAACTGGCGGGAGTCCGGCTGTGGGTCAGCAGCGGGGAGCCTCTTCCCGCCGCTCTGGCGCAGGATCTGCACGACAGAATCCCCGGGGTCCGGCTGTGGAACCTCTATGGGTCCTCGGAAACCGGGGCAGATGCCACGGCAGCCCTGATTCCCCCTGATGTGACCCGGATGACCGTCGGCAGGCCGCTGCCGGGGGTCCGGCTGTGGGTGGTGGCGGATGACCTGACACCGCAGCCCGCCGGGGTACCGGGGCAGGTGATCATCGGCGGTGTCTGCCTCGCCCGGGGATACCGCAACCGGCCGGAGCTGACCGCCAGCCGTTTCCGGGACTGGCAGGGGCAACGCGTCTTCCTGACCGGAGACCGGGGGGTGATCGCGGCTGACGGGAGCCTGACCCTCCTCGGGCGGCAGGACCGGCAGATCAAACTGCGCGGGCAGCGTCTGGAACTGGACGAGGTGCAGACGGTTCTGCGGGGGCTGCCCGATGTGACGGATGCGGCGGTGGTGCTGGAAGACGGGGGCCCCGCAGACCCCCGCCTGATTGCGGTGATCGCCGGGACCCTGCCGGTGGCGGAGATCCGGATGCGGCTTAAGGCCCGGCTGCCTGCGGTTGCTGTTCCCGCCCTGTTGCTGCCGGTTCCCCGGATCCCCCGGAGCCCGGCGGGGAAGGTTGATTATCCTGCCATCCTGCGGCTGGCTGCGGAAGCCGGTGGTGGCCGGACACCGGAACGGGAAGCCGCTTCCCAACGTCCGCTGACCCGGCAGGAGGCGCTGATGCTGCGCCTGTGGGAGGAAGTGCTGGGGGTGACGCCACCGGGGCCGGACGCCGATTTCTTTGATCTTGGCGGACATTCCCTTGCCGCCGCCCGTCTGTCTTCCCGTGTCCGGCGGGAGACCGGCCACGGCCTGCCGGTCCGGGCGGTGTTTGAGACCCCGGTGCTGTCGGTTCTGGCCCGCAGCCTGATCCTGCGGGAGGACGGTCCGCCGCCTGCGCAGGCCGTGTCAGCCCCACCGGCGGGGCCGGTCGAAGAGTTCATTCTGTAACATTTTCCATTCCTGATTTTTTGGGGAGGGCAGGCCATGCCGCTCATCTGGAACAACCGACAGATCGCTTTTCATACCATCAATACCCGCACCAGTGATCCGGCGGCCTACTGGCAGGATTTCCGGACTCTGGTCCGCATGAGCGACGGGGCCGGGTTCGACGGAATGCTGTGCTTTTCCGCCAATGAAACGATGATCGACCCGTGGCTGGCAGCTCATTATCTGCTTCAGAACTCACGGGCGCTGACGCCGATTGTTGCCCTTAATCCGGTGTACATGCATCCCTTTACCGCCGCCAAAATGGTGTCGTCCTTTGCCTATATGTATGGGCGGCGCACCATTCTGAACCTGATTGCCGGGGCATCGCTGCGTGACCGCGAGGTCCTGCATGATCCGCTGGACCATGACGCTCTCTATGCCCGGCTGAAGGAATACGTGCAGGTGATGCAAAGCCTGCTGACGGATGCCCGGATGACCGATTTTCATGGGGATTATTACCATCTGTCACAGGCGGTGCTGTCCCCGGCGCTTCCCCCGGCCCTGCACCCGGCGTTTCTGGTGTCCGGCCATTCCGCCGTGGCGGGGGAGACGGCGGATCTGGTGCAGGCCATGCGCCTGAGAATGCTGGCCCCGGATCTGGCTGATGGCCTGCCGACGGCCCCGCCGGGGGGGATCGGTGTGCATCTGGGTATGGTGTCCCGGACGACGGAGGCCGCTGCCTGGGCCGCCGCGCGGGCCCGCTTCCCGGCGGACCCTGAGCGGGAAGGCCTGCTTGATTTCATGATGGAAAGCTCGGACTCGGTCTGGAAGAAAAAGATGTATGAAGCGACGCTGGCCAAAGGGACGCATCCGGAATACTGGCTGGAACCGTTCCGGCAGTTGCGGGCGGATTGCCCGTGGCTGGTCGGATCACGCCAGCGGATTGCCGACATCCTGATCGGCCATATTGAGCGGGGCGTTGATGCCATCATCCTCGACCTGCCGCCGGATCCGGCGGAATTTGCCGAGGTTGCCGCCTGTCTCGCGCTGGTGCGGGAGGCGGTTCCGGCCTGATCCGCCAGAGGTGCCGGGACGCTGGGCGGGCCGGGAGGCTGGATGTCTGTCATGGGGGATATGGGATGACCGGGTGTTGCCTGTCTGGCCTCTCCGGGTCTGCTCCTGTGGCGGTTGTGGTTCCTCTGGATCCTCTGTCGGAGCCGGAGGAACAGGCCTGCCGCCTGCTGTTGTCGCCGCAGGAGCAGGCCCGGGCTGACCGGTTCCTCCGGCCCGGCAACCGGCGGGAATATACGGTTGCCCATGCCCTGAAGCGGATCCTGCTGGCGCTGCGGTGCCGCTGTTCTCCGCAGGCCCTCCGGTTCGGGGTCTCCGGAGAGTATGGAAAACCGTGCCTGCTGATGCCGGGAATGGTGGTTGATTTCAATATCAGCCATACGGCGGGAGCTGTGGGCTGTGCGGTCTGGGGCCGGGGAGAGCCGGAAGCCGGGACGGTGGCCGTCGGCTTCGATCTTGAGTCGCTGTCCCGTCCGGTCCCGGAGGATCTGGCCGCGTCCTTTTTTGCGGCGGAAGAGGCGGTCTGGATCCGCAGGCAGCCCTTACCGTTACAGGCATTCTTACAGATCTGGACGTTGAAGGAGGCCTTTGTCAAAGCAGCAGGGCAGGGGCTGGCGCTGGGGCTGGAGACGTTTTCGATGCAGCCGCCGACAGCCCTGTCCGGTCATCCGGCGGAGGGCCGGGTGCTCCGGCAATCCGGTCCGGCCTGTCTGGGGGTTGCTGTCCGGGTCTGGCAGTGGCAGACCGCTGCCGGGCCGGTTGCGGCGATGGTGACGGTCGGTGATCGAGCCCCTCCTCCCGTGGTCGTGGAGATACCGGTTGCGGTTTTGCTGAAAACGCCTCCGTGCAACACCCGCTCGACCCTCTCATCGCCCGGGAAATCCCGCATCAATCTGTAGGGGGCGATGCCGCCCCCGCCAGCGCGCATGTCATGGCGGCGGCGCTGACCGCCCCCGGACTGTCCCCCCGGCTGGCCGTCCGGGCCGATGGACCGGCGGCGCTGGCGGTGCTGGATTTCCGGCCACCCGCAGGATCGGGCGGAAATGTTTGTCAAAAGCTATGTCGTTGGCCGCAACGACTGCCGGTCGACCATCGCCGCCCGTTATGGCGTGGCCTATTCCGCCCCTCTGCTGGACCGGCGGATCGTTGATTTTATTCTTTCCCTGCCGCTGGAACGCTTTGTGGCGGATGGCTTTGTCCGTCAGCCTTATCGTGCGGCGATGACCGGCATCCTGCCGGAGATGATCCGCACCCGTACCGACAAAAGCGCCCCCACCCCCGACGCCATGCTGAATTTAGCGTGAGTGAAGTCCGGAGTGCTGGCGCAGGTGGACGCGCTGCGCGACAGTGCCGCAGCGATACAGGTGAATCTGGACGCGGTTGCCAGAATCATCGCTGCCGCCCCGGATCTGGAGGAGGCGACCCGGCTGAGGAACCGCAATACACCGGTACCAGCGCATGGGGCGCAGGTCTTTCAGGCTCTGGTGGCCCTTTCCATCGCCCGTCAGATTGCCCGGTGGTCATCGGGGGCAGGGCTGTCTGTTTTGGGTGCCGGTCCGTTTTCCGGTTGATCCGTCCGTCGACATAGTGCAATTAATAATCATAATCATTATGTCGGAACGGAGGGTCCCCGATGCCGTCCCCTGCCTGCCATGTTGATGCCAGCCGCCTGCGGGAGTTTCTGCCAGCGGGCGGCGGATGGCAGGACAACTGTCTGCCGCAGGTGTCCGGGCAGGCCCGGTTCCGGACGGCGCGGATTGCGGCGGGAATGACCGTCACGCACAGCCGCTGCGCCCTGACAGAGGATTTCCGCAGCCGGATCGAGCATGAGGGGCCGACCTGCGTTCTGGGCTTCGGCCTGTCCGGCGGCAGTCTGTTCGGACTGGGGGGAGAGGCCCCGCGCCATGAGATCCGGCCAGGCGATGTCTGGCTGTTCCAGACCGCTGACCTGTCGATGGACCGTCTGACCCCGGCCCGCAGCGGCGGGCAGATGCTGGCCCTGAAATTCGATGCCAGCCGTCTGCATGGCCTGCTGGAAACAACGGTGGAGACCGGCGGAACCCGGGCCCTGCGGCTGGGCCGCAGTCCCGATGCCGCCGCCGGTCTGGCCGCCCTGACCGACAATCCGCTGCTCCGCCCGCTGGAGCGTCTTCAGGCGGAAAGCCATGCCCTTGGCCTGCTGGCCCGCTGGCTGGACCCGGCCCCGGCGGTTGAGGATACAGGGGGGATTCTGGGGCGGGATGAACAGCGCGGGGTGGCGCGGGCGATGGATCTGCTGGTGTCCCGGCTGGAGGATCCGCCGTCGCTGGAGGAGCTGGCCCGCGAGGCGGGGATGAGCCACACCCGCCTGAACCGCTGTTTCCGCAGGCTGCATGGCACCACGGTTTTCGGCTGGCTGCGCACCTATCGGCTGGAGCTGGCCTGCCGCTATCTGGCGGAAGGACGGTACAGCGTCACCGAGATTGCCTTCCTCTGCGGGTTCAGCAGTTCCAGCCATTTTGCTTCGCTGTTCCGGCAGATGCATGGCTGCTGCCCGGGGGATTACCGGCGCGGGCAGGGATAAGCCGCTGCGCCTTGCCACACGGTTCTGTGAGTGATGATCCATGTTCGCGCCGTGATGGCGGGAACACGTTGCCCGGGCGTAGCGTTCCCTGTCCAGAGGACCCGATGCAGGCCGTGTTGCCACGGTCTGCCCCTGAAATTCTCCGAGGTTTTGTCATGACAGAGTCTTCTTCCTCCGGCCTGCACGCCGTTGTGCCGCCTGCCGGGGGACCGGCGGTGCCCCGCCGGGCTTTTGCCGTGCTGGTGGCGGCGCTGATGACCAATGCGGTCGGTCATTCCTATGCCCTGATGGTCCTGCCGCCGCTGGGGCGGCAGATGGGGTTCGGCGATCTGCGCACCGGCTGGCTCATCGGGGCCGCCGCCCTGCTGCTGACCGCCGCCGGGCCGGTCTGGGGAATTCTGTGTGACCGCCATGGCCGCCGCCCGGCCCTGATTACCGGTCTGATCGCGGCGGCGGCCTTCGCGCTGGTGTTCTATGGGGTTCTGACCGGGCGGGGGACCGGTCTGCTGCCGGTGGAGCTGGCGTTTACGCTGCTGCTGTCAGCCCGGCTGGTGCAGGCGGTGCTGACCGCAGGCCTGATGCCGGGGGCGCAGGCTTTTCTGGCCGACTGTACCCCGGAACGCAACCGGGCCGGAGGTATGGGGGTGATGGGGGCCGCCTTCGGGGCGGGAACCATCGCGGGCGGGGCCCTGTCCTGGGGCTTCGGCGCGGCGGGGGCGGGAACCGCCCTGCTGCTGATCGCCGGGATGCAGGCGGTGGCCCTTCTGGCCCTGACGGTCCTGTTGCCGGAACCGCCACGCCGGGTCCTGTCCGGGGCTGACAGCGGTGGGCCGCTGCGGCTGGCGGCCCTCTGGCCGTTTCTGCTGATCACCTTTCTCGGGTTGGGGGCCTACAGCCTGTTGCAGCAGGTGATGGCGCTGCGCCTGCACGACGGGTTCGGGCTGCCGCTGGATCAGGCGGTGCAGCACAGTGGCGGTGCCATGATGGTGACGATGCTGGCGATGGTGGTGACGCAGGGCGGGATTGTCCGCCGTCTGCGCTGTGCGCCGCTGCTGCTGGTCCGGGTGGGGGCGCTGGGGGCGGCGCTGTTTCTGGCCGGAGTGGCGGTAGCGCCGTCGCTGCCGGTGCTGATGGTGGGGATGGCCGGTCTGGGGGCGATGCTGGGCCTGTTGATTCCCGGCAATCTGGCGGGTCTCAGCCTGCGGGCCGGAGCGGCGGCGCAGGCGCGGGCGGCGGGGCTGAATGCCATCGGGCAGGGGCTGGGGCTGGCGGCCGGTCCGGTGACCGGGGCGATGCTGCATCAGATCATGCCGGAGGCCCCGTTTGTGGCGGCGGCCCTGCTGATGCTGCTGATTGCGGTGCTGACGCTCCGCTCCCGCCTGTTCGCCGGGTGATGGTTTTCGTGCGCCATCTGAGAGCGGCGGCCTGACCGGTTTCCGATACTGGGCGGACAGTTCAGACGGAGACAGGCAGGAGGTATTGCTGATGGTCCGGTTATCCATGCGGGGGGCACTGGTGCTCTCCGCTTCGTTGGGTCCGTTGCTGATGATGCCCGTCCGGGCGGCGGCCCAGACCGCCCCGGCCCAGCCGGGCAGCGTGACGCTGGCCCCGCTGACGGTCGAGGCCCGGCAGTGGAAGGAAGACGAGCAGGATCTTCCCGCCTCGGTCTCGGTCCTGCGGGGGGACACGCTGGGGACGCCGCTGTGGGACAGTCTGGCCGCCGTTGCCAAGGTGACCCCCAATGTGCAGATCGAACAGTCCACGGTGCAGAGCCGGGTGGTGATCCGGGGGATGACCGCCGCCAACACCGCCTTGCAGGATCCGGTCGGGTATTTCGTCAACGATGTCGCCCTGCCGCACGGGGCATCGCAGGCCCCCCGGCTGTTTGACACCGCCTCCATGGAGGTGCTGAAGGGGCCGCAGGGCACCCTGTATGGCCGCAACACCGAGGCCGGGGCGATCAAGGTGATCACCGGGGAGCCCTCGCGGACCCTGCGGGCGCAGGCGGAGGCCTCGGTCGGTTTCCGCGACGGTGCCACCGGCTGGTCGCCGACCACCGTTGCCTCCGGGCAGGTGTCCGGTCCGGTGACCGGTGATGTCGCCGCATCGCTGGCGGTGCGCGGGGAGACCACCGACGGCGTTCACCGCAACCGCTGGGACGGCAGTTCCACCGGTGGCGATCTGGACCGCTGGACCCTGTCCGGCGGGGTCTCCGCCTTTGTCGGCGATGATACAGAGGTGACCTTGAAGAGCGTGGTGGAACGCGGCGAACAGGGCAAACAGCGGATGCGTTACATCACCGGGGCTTTCACCACCCCGCGCTATGAGACCAATTACAACACGGAGTCCTGGGACCGGACGCTGACGGCGGTGCAGTCGGCCAAGGTGGTGCATCAGGCCGGGGATCTGGAGCTGACCTCCGTCACCGGCTGGACCCATTACAGCCGCGATTTCCTGATGGATCTGGATGGCTGGTCCGTTCAGGCGCTGCGCAACACCCTGTCGCATACCGATGATGCGGTGTCGCAGGAACTCCGGCTGGCGACCGCCGATCCGCAGGCGCGGGTCCGCTGGCTGGGCGGGCTGTATACCTTCCGGGAATGGACCGATCTGGAGTTCACCACCGGCACCGCCGCCACCCGCCGGACCACCACCATTGATCAGACCGGGGCTGCCGCCTTCGGGCAGGTGGAGATCGGGCTGACCGACCGCCTGCGCGCCGGTCTCGGCAGCCGGGTGGAGTGGCTGGGGCAGGACGGGCACCAGACCTATGCCACGGCCACCGGGCGCACCACCTTTGACGGCAGCCGTGACAGCGTCACCCTGTTGCCCCGGGCCAGCCTGTCGTTTGATGTGACAGACAGTAGCCTGCTGTACGGATCCTATGCCCGGGGCTATCTGCCGGGCGGTTACAACTATGGCAGCGCCGGAACCGCGGAAGGCTTCACCTATGACGCGGAATCCAGCTGGACGGCGGAAGTGGGGCTGAAAAACCGCTTCTGGGAAGACCGGCTGAACACCCGCCTTGCCCTGTTCCACACCACCACCCGCGACAAGCAGATTTTTGATCTGGTGCCGGGCGGAACCCAGCGGGTCAGCAATGCTGCCCGGGCGGAGATCTACGGGATGGAGGCGTCCGCCGAGGCCCGGCTTGACGGCAACTGGTCGGTGTTCGCCTCCGGCGGCTGGCAGCATGCCGAGGCCACCGAGTACCGGGCCATGGTCCAGCAGGGGGCGGCGCTGGTCAGCACCGATCTGTCCGGCCGGACCCTGCCGATGGCGGCGTCAGTCACCTACGGGCTCGGCGTGCGCTATGACGCTGAAGCCGGATGGTTCGGTCAGGCCAGCCTGAACGGGTCCGGGCCGTTCTATTTTGACAGCCTGAACGTGGCGCGGCAGGGGGCGTCTCTGCTGGCGGATGCCGAGATCGGCTACCGCTTCGCCGGGGTCGACGTGGCGCTGTGGGGCAGCAACCTGTTTGACGAGAACGTTTACAGCCGCGCGGCGGCAACCCCGGTCGGGATCATTGCCGAGGATGGTGATGGCCGTGAACTGGGCCTGCGGATCAAGGCGTACTGGTGATGATGACTCCGTCTGCCCTGTTTGACCTGATACAGGCCCCGATCCGCTGGGAAATCCTGCGGGCGGCTCTGGAACTCGGGATTGTTGACGACCTCGCCGACGGGGGAGGGCGTACCGTGGCGGAAACGGCGGCGGCGCTGTCGCTTGACCCCCGCCGCACCGGGCTGCTGCTGAACGCGATGACGGCGCTGGGGATCTGCCGCGCCGATGGGGGCCGCTACAGCCTGCCGGAGGATCTGGCCCCCTATCTGTGCCGGGACGGGGCGCGGTCGATGCGGGATCTGCTGCTGACGATCGTCCGGGTCCGGCACGGGGATGTGACGGATCTGGTGCGGCAGGGTGACCCCGGCGGCGGGCCGGATATGGCCTCGCCCGCCTTCTGGGACCGGTCAGCGGACAGCCTGCGGGCCTTTCACCGGGCGATGGGGACGGAAACAGCCCTGTCGGTGCTGCGCGGCCTGCCGGAATGGGCCTCGGCCCGGCGGATCCTTGATCTGGGGGCGGGGTCGGAGCGGCTGGCGCTGGCGCTGGCGGCGGAAGCCCCGGCAGGCCGGGCGGTGACGGTGCTGGACCTGCCGCCGATGGCCGACCGGATCCGCTCCGCGCTGGCCCGGTCCCCGCACGGGGGTGGGGCCGGAGCTGGGGTGCAGGTGATTGCCGGGGATTTCAATGCGGTTCCGTTCGGCGGACCCTATGACGTGATCTGGGCGGCGATGACCCTGTACTTCGCCCGCGATCTGGGGGCGGTCCTGACCGCAGCCCGTCAGGCACTGGCCTCGGGCGGGGTGTTCGTCAGCTTCCACGAAGGCTTGAGCGAAGACCGGACCGGGCCGGAAACCCATGTGATCGGGCGGCTGGTTCCGTCCCTGCGCGGGCGGGATCCGTCGTTCCATCACGGGCAGATCGCGGCGGCCCTGCGGCAGGCGGGGTTCCCGCAGGTCGACAGCGTGCCGGTGGAGACCCCGTTCGGTCCGATGCAGGCGGATATTGCCCGGGTGCCCCCGCCGTAAGCTCTGGGTTGTGGCAGGGCAGGGGATCCGGAATAGGCAGGGCGGCGTGGAGTATGCTACCACCGGGGAAGACCCCCTGATGGCCCCTGACGGATTGACCATGATGAGCCCTGTTCCTGCTGCTGCCCCGGATCTCCTGCCCCCCGCCGTGCAGCGCGGCAATATCTGGCGGCTGGCGGTGGCGCAGGCTCTGGCCGGGGCCAATTCGGTGGTGGTCTACGCCACCGGCGCCATCATCGGATCGACGCTGGCCCCCAGCCCGGTGCTGGCGACCCTGCCGATCTCGCTGTTTGTGGTCGGGATGGCCACCAGCATTCTGCCGGTGGGGAAAATTGCCCGGCGTTACGGGCGGCGGGCGGCGTTTCAGACCGGATCCGGGGCCGGGATCCTGACCGGCCTGCTGGCGGCGGCGGCGGTGATCCTCGGCTGGTTCTGGCTGTTCTGTCTGGCGACGTTCTTCGGCGGTTTTTACGCGGCGGTGGTGCTGTCGTTCCGCTTTGCCGCCGCCGACGGGGTGGCACCAAAGGCCCGGCCCCGGGCGCTGTCGCTGGTGATGGCCGGGGGCATTGCCGCCGGGGTGGTTGGGCCACAGCTGGTTTCCTCGACCATGGACCTGTGGCCGGTCTACCGCTTTGCCGTGACCTTCCTGATGCAGGCGGCGGTGGCGGCGGTGGCCGGGGTGATCCTGTCCGGGGTGCGGGTTCCGGCCCCGACGGCGGCGGAGCAGGCCGGGGGGCGGCCTCTGGCGGTGATCGTGGCGCAGCCGCGTTTTATCGTCGCGGCGGCCTGTGGGGCCGTTTCCTACATGCTGATGAACTTTCTGATGACGGCGGCCCCGCTGGCGATGCATCTGTGTGGCCTGCCGCAGACGGCGGCCAATCTGGGCCTGCAATGGCACGTGATTGCCATGTATGCTCCCAGTTTCATCACCGGGCGGCTGATCGTGCGCTTCGGCGCGGTGCGGCTGTCGGTGATCGGGCTGCTGCTGATCGGTGTGGCCTCGGTGATCGGGCTGGGCGGAGAGACGGACCTGCACTTCTGGGGCATGCTGATCATGCTGGGGCTGGGCTGGAATTTCGGGTTCCTCGGGGCCTCGGCGATGGTGCTGGACACCCACACGCCGGACGAAAAAACCCGGGTCCAGTCGGTGAATGATTTCATCGTTTTCGGGGTGATGGTGGTCGGGTCGTTCTCCTCCGGCGGGATTCTGTCAACCTATGGCTGGGCGTCGGTCCTGATGCTGTCATTCCTGCCGCTGGCGCTGGTCCTGATCCTGCTGACTGTTCTGGCGGTGCGGCGGGCAGCGGACTGACGGTGGCGGATTGTGCGCTTTCTCCGGTCAGGATTGGGGACAGGCCGCAACAGATCTGGACCTGCGGCGCAACACGGGGAATCATGGGGGATGGTCTCCGCTTTTGGGTAACAGCCATCATGGTCCGTTCTCTTCTCCTCCGTTCTCTGGTTCTGGCTGCGGCGCTGCTGCCTGCGGCCTGTGCCTACACCGGGGATGATCTCGGCAATCCGCTGGTGCGCAAGGCCCAGTGGTTTTCCGCCGTCGCCGGGGATGACATCCGGCAGGCCTGCCAGCCGGGGGCCCCTGACCGCTTCCGCCTGACCTACAATGGCCAGTATGCGCGTCAGATCCGGGTTTATGATTTTGACGCCGCCAGCCGCACCCTGACGGCGACGGTCTCGAAGCACAATGAAGGCCTGCTGACGGTGACGCTTGATGATCCGCTGGCCCCGTGGCGGGCGGAAAAGGTCACCACCCCGCTCGGGCAGAAGCAGTATGAGGATCTGCTTGCCGCCCTGACCGAGGCCGGGCAGTTCGGTCCCCCGGCGGTCGGGCTGGAACTGCCCTCGGGCGGTTACTATTGGGTCGGGGCCTACTGCCGGGATGGCCGTTATGGTGTCACCGGCTGGCTGTATCCGTCGCCGCAGTTCAGTGCCCTGCGGTTTCCGGCCCTGCTGTTCGGTCTGGATATGACCGGGGTTCCGGTGGCGGAGCCTGCACCGGCGCCGCGTGACCTTGACCGCGAACAGAGCGAGCGGCGGGGGGAGGTCACCACCTTCACCCTGAAAATCGGGGAGACTGGGGTGGTTCGCTGAACAGCCCGTTCCCCTGCGATCAAGGGGTTGATGACCTGATTCCTGATTCCAGCCCCCGGCGACTCAGTCTGTCGCCGGGGGCTTCTGCATTTTTAACCCGTTGAATAGAAACATCCTTTGGCTGTGCTGATCCGGTGTCCGCACGGGAGGCGGATATTTTTTGTCGGACAGGACCGTTATTTTGTATGCAATTCACACAAATATCCTGAAAAATGCAGGCATATTGAAAAATTAAACACAAAAGCCTTGCGGAACAGGGATAGATGGACCTAATAATCTATTAGTTTATAGATTATATGTGTGCAGGTGATTTCCTGCCGGAGAGCGCCCATGACCCAGTCTTCCCCTCCTGTTCCGTCCCTGTGGGCGGCCACTGCCGCCGCCGCTCCGCCGACCACCCCGCTTGACGGCCACATCACTGTTGATGTGGCGGTGATCGGGGCCGGGTTTGCCGGGCTGTCGGCCGCCCTGCATGTCGCCGAGGCCGGGCGCAGCGTGGCAGTGCTGGAAGCGCAGGAGGTCGGGCACGGCGGGGCCGGGCGCAACAACGGTCAGGTGATTCCGTCGCTGACCCGCTCGGATCCGGCGGATCTGCGCCGCCGCTTCGGGGTGGACCGGGGCAACCGTCTGGCCCGGCTGGTGGCCGGGTCGGCCGCCTTGACCTTCGATCTGATCCGCCGCCATGGCATTGATGCGCAGGCCCGGCAGGACGGCTGGCTTCAGCCCGCCCACTCCCCGGGCCGGGCGGCCCTGTCGCGCCGCCGCTATGAACAGTGGAAGGAACTGGGGTCCGATGTCGCCCTGCTGGATGGGGCGCAGGTGCAGGACCTGACCGGGGCCACCGGCTATTCCGCCGCCTGGCTGGCCCATGACGGTGGCCATGTCAATCCGCTGGGTCTGGCCCGGGGTCTGGCCGGGGCGGCCCTGACCGCCGGGGCACAGGTCTACACCCGGTCGCCGGTGCTGACGGTGACGGCGGAAGGGGGCGGCTGGCGGCTGTCCACCCCCCGGGGCAGCGTGACGGCAGGCAAGGTGCTGGTGGCGACGGATTCCTATGCCGACGCCCTGTTCCCGGATCTGCGGCGGTCGATGGTGCCGGTGACGTTCTATCAGATTGCCACCGACCCGCTGCCGCCGGACCTGCTGGCGCAGGTGCTGGGTAAGGGCCATGCCCTGTCTGACACCCACGCCGACCTGTATTTCTTCCGTCCCACCGTCGATGGCCGGATCGTCAGCGGCGGGGCGCTGGTGTCGCAGGCCAACTGGCAGCCGCGCCTTGACCGGCGGGTGGAACAGCGCCTGCGGGAGGTTTTCCCGGCCTTCGCCGGGCGGGAGATCCGCTTCAGCCACCGTTGGGACGGCACGATTGCCTTTACCCCCGACTTCCTGCCGCACCTGCATGAGCTGGCCCCCGGGGTGGTCACCATCACCGGCTACAATGGCCGGGGGGTGGCGCTGGCCACCGCCTGCGGGCCGGTTCTGGCCCGGGCGGCACTGGGCCATGGGCTGGAGGATCTCGATATTCCGCTGACACCGGTCCGTCCGGTGCCGTTTCAGGGGCTGATCCGCCGCTTTGCCAGTCTGGAACTGCTGCGCTACCGCCTGCGTGACCGCCGTGAGGTTTCTCTCTGATCATGACCACCATTCTCGAACAGCGCCGCATCGAGGCGGCCTTCGCCAAGAAAATCTATGACGTTCTGGAGGCCGAGCTGGGCACCGAGACCGCCCGCCGCCTGCTCGGCACGGCGGTGATTGATGCCGCCCGTGCCGCCGGGGCCGACTTTGCCGACAGGGCCGGGGGACCGACTGACCTGCTGGCCTTCGCCGATCTGCTGTCGCTGTGGCAGAAGGACGATGCGCTGGTCATCGACTGGCTGGATGTCGAACCGGGGGTGCTGAACTTCAACGTCACCCGCTGCCGCTATGCCGAAAGCTACCGTGAGCTGGGCGTCGGAGAGATCGGCGACCTGCTGTCGTGTAACCGCGATGGCGAGTTCTGTACCGGCTATGACCCCCGCATGAAACTGACCCGCACTCAGACCATCATGGGCGGGGCCAGCCACTGTGATTTCCGCTACACCCTGCCGAAGACGGACGCCGCATCATGAGCCATATTCTCGCCGACGACGCCCTGACCGCCCGGATGCGGGAATGGCGGCATCATCTGCACGCCCACCCGGAAACCGCTTTCGAGGAAGTGAAGACCGCCGCGCTGGTCGCCTCCGTCCTGCGGGACCATGGCATCGACGTGCATGAAGGCATCGGCCGCACCGGTGTTGTCGGGGTCATCCGTGGCACGGCGGACGGTCCGTGGCTGGGCCTGCGCGCTGATATGGATGCGCTGGACGTGCATGAAGGCAACACCTTCAGCCACCGCTCCACCGTGCCGGGCAAGATGCATGCCTGTGGTCATGACGGCCACACCGCCATGCTGCTGGGGGCGGCGGTGCATCTGGCCGCCAACCGTGAGTTCGCCGGGACCGTGGCGGTGATCTTCCAGCCCGCCGAGGAAAACGAAGGCGGCGGCCGGGCGATGGTCGAAGACGGCCTGTTCGACCGCTTCCCGATCGAAAGCGTTTATGGCCTGCACAACTGGCCGGGGCTGGAGGCCGGGCGCTTTGCCATCCGCCCCGGCCCGATCATGGCGTCTTACGATATTTTTGAAATCACGCTGGACGGGCAGGGGGCGCATGCCGCCATGCCGCATCTGGGCCGGGATGCGCTGCTGGCGTCGGCGCAGCTGGTGGTGGCGTTGCAGTCGGTGGTGGCACGCAGTGTCAGCCCGCTGGAGTCGGCGGTGGTCAGCGTCACCCAGATCCACGGCGGTGACACCTGGAACGTTCTGCCGCAGCAGGCGGTGGTCCGGGGCACGGTCCGCACCTTCTCGCCGGAGGTGCAGGATCTGGTGGAGCGCCGGATCAGCGAACTGGCGCAGGGTATTGCCGCCGCGCAGGGGGTGACCGTCAGCGTCCGTTATGAACGCCGTTATCCGCCGACCATCAACGCCGCCGCCAATGCCCGCCTTGCCGCCGACGTGGCGGCGCAGGTGGCCGGGGCGGACCGGGTTGATCTGGATCCGCAGCCGTCGATGGGGGCGGAAGATTTCGCCTTTATGCTTCAGCAGCGTCCCGGCGCCTACATCTGGCTGGGGGCCGGGCCGGGGCAGTCCGGCTGCATGCTGCATAACCCCGGCTATGACTTCAACGATGAGATTCTGTCCATTGGGGCCGCGTATTGGGTGCAACTGGTGCGCACCGTGCTGGCTCCGGCGTCCTGATCTGCACCAACGACTGTCTTTTCGCACAAGGATCTGACCGATGAACCTGTCCCGCCGGGCGCTGCTGGCGTCCGTTTCCGCCGCTGCCGCCGTTTCCGTGCTGCCGAAGTTTGTGTTTGCCGCCGAAGAGCTGAAGAAGGGCGGGGTGCTGACCGTGCATCTGGCCTCGGAACAGCGGATCCTCAATCCGTCGCTGCGGGCCTCCACCGGGGTGTACATCATCACCGGCAAGATCGTGGAAGGCCTGCTGGATCTCGGCCCGGACGGCAAGCCGGTGCCGGTGCTGGCCACCGGCTGGACCGCTTCGCCCGACGGCAAGACCGTCACCTTCAAGCTGCGCGAAGGGGTGACCTGGCACGATGGCAAGCCGTTCACCTCCGCCGACGTGCAGTACAATGCGCTGGAGCTGTGGAAGAAGCACCTGAACTACGGCACCCAACTTCAGGCCAATCTGGAAGCGGTGGACACCCCGGACGCCCATACCGCCGTGTTCCGCTATTCCCGCCCGATGCCGCTGGACCTGCTGCTGCGGGCGCTGGTCGATCTCGGCTATGTGGTGCCGCGTCACCTGTATGAAGGCACCAACCCGCTGGAAAACCCGGCCAACACCGCCCCGGTCGGCACCGGGCCGTTCAGGTTTGTCGAATATCAGCGCGGTCAGTACATCGTCGCCGAGCGTTATGACGGCTACTGGCGCAAGGGCCTGCCGTATCTGGACCGGGTGGTGTGGCGCTTCATCACCGACAAGTCGGCCGCCGCCGCGGCGCTGGAAACCGGGCAGGTGCAGCTGTCGGCCTACAGCCAGATCGCGCTGGCGGATATCGACCGCCTGAAGAAGGATCCGCGCTTCGAGGTCTCCAGCCGTGGCAACGAAGGCAACACCTTCAACAACACCATCGAATTCAACCACCGCCGTAAAGAGCTGGCCGATGTGCGGGTCCGCCGGGCCATCGCCCATGCCATTGACGTGGATTTCTTCATCGAGAACTTCCTGTACGGCAACGGCAAGCGCGCCACCGGCCCGATTCCGTCGCTGTCGAAGGCGTTCTACCCCGAAGGGGCCTTCCCCTATGCCTTCGACACCAAGAAGGCCGAGGCCCTGCTGGACGAAGCCGGGTACAGGCGCGGCGGCGACGGCACCCGCTTCAGCCTGAAGCTGGTGCCGGTGCAGAACGGCGAGGACGTTCCGCAGTTCGCCACCTTCATTCAGCAGTCGCTGGCGGAAGTGGGGATCAAGGTGGAGATCGTGCAGCTGGATGTCGCCGGGGCGCTGGCCACCATCTACAAGGACTGGAACTTCGATCTGGCCACCGGCTGGCACCAGTACCGGGGCGATCCGGCGGTGTCGACCACCGTGTGGTTCCGCTCCGGCAGCCCGAAGGGGGCACCGTGGACCAACCAGCACGGCTGGCAGTCGGAGAAGATTGACGGCCTGATTGATGCTGCTGCCACCGAGATCGATCCGGTCAAACGCAAGGCGCTGTATGCCGACTTCGTGGCGGAAGTGAACCGTGACCTGCCGATCTGGTTCGCGACAGAGCGGGAATTCATCTCCGTCACCAGTAAGACGCTGAAAAATCACCACAATACCCCGCGCTGGCCGTCCAGCTCGTGGCACGATACCTCGTTCTGATCTGTAACGGCCACGAACCGGGCCGGGGTCCGCCATGGCGGCTTCCGGTCCGGTTCCGGCCCTGTTTCCGGATGTGACCATGGCCCTGTTGAGTTTTGCCCTGCGGCGTCTGGCGGTCAGCCTGCCCAGCCTGCTGCTGATCCTGATCGGGGTCTTTGCCCTGCTGCAACTGGCCCCGGGGGATACGGTGGATGCCCTGCTGGCCCAGATGGGCGGCGGTGATCCGGTCCAGATCCAGCAGCTGCGCACCTTTTATGGCCTTGATGCCCCGGCGGCGGTGCAGCTGGGCCGGTATCTGTGGCGGCTGGTGCAGTTTGACCTTGGCTTTTCCGCCATCTACGGCAAGCCGGTGGCCGCTGTGATTGCCGAACGTCTGTCGGTGACGCTGCTGCTGATGGTCGCGTCCCTGTGGTTTGCCGCTGTCGGCGGGGTGGTGCTGGGCATCATCGCCGCCCGCAAGGTCCACCGCTGGCAGGATGCGGTGATCTCCACCGTTGGCCTGCTGTTTTATGCCACCCCGGCGTTCTGGCTGGGCCTGATGGGGGTGGTGGTGTTTGCCATCAAACTCGGCTGGTTGCCCGCCGGGGGCTTTGAAGAGATCGGATCCGGCAAGACCGGCCTGCTGCGGGCGCTGGATATCACCCACCATCTGGTGCTGCCGACCCTGACGCTGGGGCTGATCTTCCTGTCGATTTATCTGCGCATTATGCGGGCGTCGATGCTGGAGGTGTCGACGCTGGACTTTGTCCGCACCGCCCGGGCCAAGGGGGTGCCGGACGGGGCGATTGTCACCCGTCATATCCTGCGCAATGCGCTGTTGCCGCTGGTGACGCTGGTCGGCCTGCACGCCGGAACCATGCTGGGCGGTGCGGTGGTGGTGGAAAGTGTGTTCACCCTGCCGGGGCTGGGGCGGCTGGCCTATGAGTCGGTAATCCAGCGCGACCTCAACACCCTGCTGGGTATCGTCTTCATCTCGGCGGTTCTGGTGATTGCCGTCAATTTCGTGGTCGATCTGCTGTATGCCCGCCTCGACCCGCGCATCCGCGTGAAAGGACACTGACGTCATGGCCGCACTGAAACGTTATTTCCGCAGTCCGGCGGCGGTGCTGGGGCTGACGCTGCTGGTGGCGGTGGTGGCCCTCGCCCTCAGCGCCGACCTGCTGTTCCCGCGCAATCCGCTGGGGCTGGCCGGGCGGCCGCTGCAATGGCCGCTGGATAACCCGCGCTTCTGGCTGGGCACCGATACCGCCGGGCGCGACATTGCCGCCCAGATCTTCCACGGGGCGCGGATGTCGCTGCTGATCGGCGTGGTGGCGACCTCGATCGCCATTGTGCTGGGCATTCTGGTCGGGGCGGTGTCGGGCTACTACGGCGGTGTGGTGGACGAGGTGCTGATGCGCGTCACCGATGCCTTCCAGACCCTGCCCAACTTCCTGCTGCTGCTGTTGCTGATCGCCGTGTTCGGGTCGCGGATCGAGACGGTGGTGATTGCCATCGGCGTGGTGTCGTGGCCCGCCCCGGCCCGGCTGACCCGGGCGGAGTTTCTCAGCCTGCGCAACCGCGAATTCGTCGAGGCCGGGCGTCTGTCCGGTCTGGGCGACCTGCGCCTGATCTTCGGCGAGATCCTGCCCAACGCCCTGCCGCCGGTGATCGTTTATGCCAGCGTGGTGATGGCGACCTCGATCCTGCTGGAAAGCGCGCTGGCCTTCCTCAATCTGTCGGACCCCAACGTGCCGTCGTGGGGCAATCTGGTCGGACAGGGGCGGTCGGTGCTGCGCACGGAATGGTATGTCTGTGCCGTCCCCGGTCTCGCCATCCTCCTGACCGTGCTGGCGGTGTCGCTGGTCGGGCAGGGGCTGAATGATGCTCTCAATCCGCGACTGGACGAACAATGAGCCTGCGCCTTGCCATTGACGGCCTGTCCGTCGCCCTGCCGAAGAGTGCCGACCGCCCGCTGGCGCTGGACTCGGTGTCGCTGACCCTGTCGTCGAACGAGATCCTCTGTCTGGTCGGCGAAAGCGGATCGGGCAAATCCACCGCCGGGCGGGCGGTGATGCGCCTGCTGCCGCCCTCGGTGCGGATTGCTGCCGGGAAGATCCTGCTGGACGGGCAGAACCTGCCTGACCTGCCGGAGGCCGAGATGCGGACCGTGCGCGGGGCGCGGATCGGCATGATCTTTCAGGAGCCGATGACCGCCCTGAACCCGCTGCGCACCATCGGCGATCAGGTCGGCGAGGTGTTCCGTGTCCACACCACCCTGACCCGGGCGGAAATCGCCGAACGGGTCCAGACCCTGCTGACCGAGGTGCTGATCCCCGATCCGGTGGCGGCGGCGAAAGCCTATCCGCATGAACTGTCCGGCGGTCAGCGCCAGCGGGCGATGATTGCCATGGCGCTGGCGCTGGAACCGGCGGTGCTGATTGCCGACGAACCGACGACGGCGCTGGATGTGACGACGCAGGCGCAGATCCTGAAGCTGATCCGTGATCTTCAGCGCCGCCATGGCACCGCCGTGCTGTTCATCACCCACGATTTCGGGGTGGTGGCGGAAATCGCCGACCGGGTGGCGGTGATGCAGGCCGGACGGATTGTGGAGCAGGGACCGGCGGAAGAGGTGCTGAACCGTCCGCAGCATCCCTATACCCGCAGCCTGATTGCCGCAGTGCCGCCGCTGGCCCCAGCTGACCGGCCGCGCCCGGACGGGGCGGTGCAGCTGACGGTGCAGGATCTGGTCAAGACCTATGGCCGCAAGGGCTTTTTCGGCACCGGCCGCGTCACCCATGCGGTGCGCGGAGTGTCGCTGGAGCTGCGGCGCGGGGCAACACTCGGGATTGTCGGCGAAAGCGGATCGGGCAAGTCGACGCTGGCCCGCTGTCTGGCCCGGCTGATCCCGGCCGATGGCGGCAGCCTGCGGCTGGATGGCCTTGATCTGCGGACCCTGTCGGGCCGTGAGTGGCGGCGGGAAAGCCGCCGGATGCAGATGGTGTTTCAGGATCCGTTCGGATCCCTCAACCCCCGCCGCCGGGTCGGGGATCTGGTGGCGCAGGGGTTGACCGTGCGGGGCCTGTCACGGTCGGCGGCGCTGGAAAAGGCGCGGGAGCTGTTCGGTCTGGTCGGGCTGGACCCGCAGGCGATCACCCGTTTCCCGCATGAGTTCTCCGGCGGGCAGCGGCAGCGGATCGGGCTGGCCCGGGCGCTGGCGCTGGAACCGGAGATCCTGATCGCCGATGAACCGGTCTCGGCGCTGGATGTCTCGGTGCAGGCGCAGGTGCTGGACCTGCTGGAAAGCCTGCGGCAGCGGCTGCACCTGTCGGTGCTGTTCATCACCCATGACCTGCGGGTGGCGGCGCAGGTGGCCGATGACCTGATCGTCATGAAAAGCGGGGAGGTGGTGGAGACCGGTCCGGCGGCGCAGATTCTGGCGGATCCGCAGCACCCCTATACGCAGGCACTGGTGGCGGCGGTGCCGGGGCGGCACTGGATGCCGCCGGCGGTGGCCACGCCCCCGGAGTATGCGCCGCTCTGAGGTCATATCTGTCTGTGTGGACATATTTTTCTGCCCCGGCTCCCGCAACGGAGCCGGGGTTTTCATTTTGCCGGGCCTTAAGCACCATGACGGTGGTTCCTGCTCGTTTCCCATCGGTATTTGATGGTATTCCTATATTAGGGAACGTCGGAGCATGGGGGGGCAATGCGGCGCGCCGTCTGGTCAACCATCATCCTGCTGGCGGTCGGTCTGACTGCGACCCTGACCGCTGAGACAGTCTTTGAGATGCGGGCGGAAAAAGCCCTGACCTCGGAGGTTGCGGTCCGTCTGGATGACATGCGGCTGCGGCTGGAACGCGACCTGTCTTCGGTGCACAGTCTCAGCAGCCGTTTCGCCGCCCGGGTTGCGGAAAACCCGGATATGGCGGATGGGCAGATGCGGATTCTGGCCGATGAGGTCACGTCCCGCCATCGTTGGATCAAATCAGTGGTGCTGTCGCGCCCGACCGTGGTGACGTTCGTCCATCCGGTGAAGGGCAACGAGGCCCTGCTGGGCATTGATTACAATTACCGCCCTGACTTCATTGAAAGCCTGCGCACGGCGATGCGGCGGAAGACGGCGGTTCTGTCTGGCCCGGTGACGCTGATGCAGAGTGGCCGTCAGGGGGTGATCCTGCGGGCCCCGGTGTTCCGGTCCGGGGCAGTGCCGGAGGATACGCCGCTGGCGGTGGTGTCGATCGGCATGGATTTTGATGCGATTCTGGCCGATGCCGGGCTGACGGATCCGGCCCTGCCGTTTCAGGTTGCCATCCGGCGGATGGGGGATGAGCTGGGCGGAGCCACCATCTACGGGGATCCCCGGGTGGCCGCCGCTGCCGGGGTCGGGACGATTGTCCGCTTTTTTGACGGGGAATGGACCCTGTCGGCCCAGATCAGGCCGCAGGATCTGGCGGCGGCATCGCATACCACGGTGATCCGGGTGGTCGGGGCGGCGCTGACCGGCAGTCTGGTGCTGCTGGCCCTGTTCAGCGGGCGGCTGCGGCTTGCCCGCTCCCTGCCGGAGGTGGCTCCGGCCGGACGACGGGGGAGCCGCCGGATTCCGCTGCGGGGGGTTCTGGCCGGGGGGCTGCTGCTGGCGCTGGTTCCGGCGATTGGCCTGTCCGGCTGGCTGTCTTACCGCTCTTCCGGCCAGCTGGCCGATGACCTGACCGAGGAATATGCCATCGGCATTGGCAGCCGGGTGGTGGGGACCGTCTCCGACTTCTTTGATATCCCGGTCCGGGTGGTCCGCTACAATGTCGGGCAGGCGCGGACCGGGCTGCTGAACGCGGAGGACAAAACCCGCCTGACCGCCAGCTTCCTGCTGCAACTGCGGCAGCAGCCGGTGCTGACCTTCATCACCATGGGGACCGCCACCGGTGATTATCATGCCGCCAGCCGCCCGCCGCTGGGCGATGACCGGACGCTGCGGCTGATCGAGGCGCTGGAGACCGACGGGCGACAAATGAAACTGTACCGGGTCGGGGATGACAACCGCCGGACCGATGCGGTTTCCAATGGCAACCGGTATTTTGATGCCCGGACCCGGCCGTGGTTCAAGGTCGGATCCACCGATGGCATCCACTGGTACGGTGCCTACCGCTATGCCATCGAGGATGTGGCCGGGGCCTATGATGATCTGGGGTTCGGGGCAGCAGCCCCCCTCTACACGCCGGATGGCCGCTTTGCCGGGGTGGTGGCGGCGGATCTGGCGCTGTCGCAGCTGGGCGACCGGCTGAAGGCGGCGACGGACGGCACGGCGGCGGTGGCGTTTATCATTGATGGGGCCGGGGATCTGCTGGCCACGTCAACGCCGGAGCCGACCTATACCATGGCGCAGGATCAGGTGCGCCGCCTGAACGCCGGGAACAGCAGTTACGCGGCGGTGCGGGTGGCCAAGGCGCTCATCGACAGTCAGCCGGAGCCGGAGGGCTACAGCTCTGCCCGCGGCGACAGCGACCGGTATTATGTTCACTGGCGCCGGTTGCAGTTGCCGGACGGCCCGGTGCTGACCATCGGGGTTGCGCTGCCGCAGACTCATTTCTCCGGCCCGGCGCAGGCGGCGGCCAATAATGTGGTGATTCTCGGCAGTGCGGTGCTGGTGGCGGCGCTGGCCCTGATCCTGTTTGCCGCCGACTGGGTGGCACGGCCGCTGGTGGTGCTGGAGCGCTGGTGCCGCCGTCTGGCGGACGGCGACTGGATCACCGAGGCCCCGCTGGCAACCCCGGTGACCGAAGTCCGGTCCCTGTCGGAAGGGCTGATCGTGATGTCGGACCGCCAGCGCGCCTATACCCTGACGCTGGAACAGAAAGTCGCGGAACGGACGTGGGAGCTGGAACAGGCCAACCGCAGGCTGGAGGAGCTGTCGACCACCGATGGCCTGACCGGGCTGGCCAACCGCCGCCACCTTGATCAGGTTCTGGCGCGGGAATGGGCGCGTGGCGGGCATTCCGGCCATATGCTGGCGGTGCTGATGATCGATGTCGATCTGTTCAAGAACTATAACGATCTCTACGGCCATCAGGCCGGGGATCTGTGCCTGCAACGGGTGGCCGGGGTGCTGGCCGGGGCGGCCCGCCGGGCCGGAGACCTGACCGCCCGCTATGGCGGCGAGGAATTCGTGGTGGTGCTGGGCGATACCGATCCGGAGCGGGCCCTGCAACGGGCAGACCTGATCCGCCGGGCGGTGGAGGCGCTGGCGATTCCCCATGCCGATTCCGCCCTGGGGGTGGTGACGGTCAGCATCGGGGTTGCGTCCCTCCGCCCTGACCGCGACCGGTCGGAGCAGGATCTGCTGCGGATGGCGGATGAGGCCCTGTACCGGGCGAAGCACGCCGGGCGTAACCGGATCAGTGCCCCGGCAGAGCCGGAGCCGTCGGTCTGACGGCCTCGGCATCTGTCCCGGTGGTGGCAGAGAGTCAGGGCTTCAGGGCTGCGGCCAGTACGGCGATGGTGTCGGGACCAACCCCACAGCACCCGCCGATCACGGTGGCCCCTGCCGCCTGCCAGTGGCGGGCGGCCCGCAGATAATCCTGTGGCCCGAAATCGCGGCGCAGGGTGCTGATCGCCTCGTTGGCTTCCTCCGTCTGCTCCTGCGGTTCAAAGGCATTGGCGTAAACCCCCAGCTGCGGCCGGTCTGCCGCCGGGGCCGTCCCGAAAACGGCGCGGGCTTCGCGGACCGTTGCGGCCATCACATCGGCATGGCTGCAATTGAACAGCAGGACGGTGGCCTTCAGGCGCAGGGCGGCTTCGGCGGCGGCCCGGACGGTCTCGCCGGAGCGCAGGCCGGGGGTGGCGGTGCCGGCTGCGATGGCCGCAGGATCCTCATCGCCGACGGTGAAGGACAGCCAGAACGGGCGGGGATCCTCCATCCCGATGGCCCGCCGCGCCGCTTCGGCTTCGGCCACTGATCCCTGTGTTTCCGCCAGCCACAGATCGACATGCGGCGTCAGGCCGGACACCAGTGGCCGCAGGATGCGGTCGGCGTCTTCCGCCCGGAACAGGTCGGGGCGATAAGATCCGAACACCGGCGGAATTGATCCGGCCAGCCGGACCGGGCGGCCCCCGGCGGCAATGGCCCGGCGGCCCAGCTGTCCGGCCAGATCGGCCAGTTCCTGCCCACGCGCGGCAAACCGCTCCTCGCCGATGTGGTAGGGGACCACCGCGTAGCTGTTGCTGGTGATGACATCAGCCCCGGCGGCGATATAGGCGGCGTGGACCTGTTCCACATACTGCGGGCCGTCCATCAGGGCCAGTGCCGACCATTCCGGCTGACGGAACGGGGCACCGATGCGGTGCAACTCGCGGCCCATGCCGCCATCAAGCAGGGTGATTGCCGGGGGAATCATGCGCGGGGTCTCCGGAGCGGGAACAGGGCCGGAGAGTATAGGGACCGGAAAGAGACAAGGGGAAGGCTTCACAGGCAGGAGTCCTTCCCCGGCCTGTCCGCCCGTCCCCTTCTGTCTCCTTTCCGGCGCGTATCAGGCGTGCAGGGCGACCAGATCCCCGTAATGCCGCCGGGCGACATCGGGGTGAGACCGCAGGCGGCTTTTCAGGATGTTCATCCCGACATCGCGGAACAGCGGATTGGCAGGGTCCCGCTCCACCCCCCGGGTCTGGGCTGCCAGATCGGGGGGCAGGGTCAGCTGCGGCACCACCGCATCGGGGCGGGCACCGAGGAAGAAGGCGAGAGACTGCCGGTCCTGACCGGCGGGCGGGGCCACCACCCGGTGGACATTGGCCCGCAGGAAGCCGTCGGTCGCCAGTTCCAGCAGCTCGCCGATATTGACGACAAAGGACCCCGGCAGCGGCGGGACATCAATCCATCCGGCATCGGTCTGGACCTGTAATCCACCGATGTGATCCTGCCGGACCAGCGTGACAAACCCGCCGTCCTTGTGCGGACCGCAGCCCTGATCATCGGGGATCTGGTCCCGCCCCGGATAGCGGATGGTTTTCAGCAGCTGGTTGGAGACACCGCTGTAGATGCTTTCAAAGACTGTTTCGGGCTGGCCCAGCGCCAGCGCGAAGGCTTTCAGCAGATCGGTGGCAACCCGGATCACCTCCTGCTGCCAGTGCAACAGGGTCTCCTTCAGCTCTGGCACGGCTTCCGGCCACTGGTTCGGCCCCTGTAAGCGCTTCCACGGCGGATCGCCGGGCAGCAGGTCCAGCGGCGGCAGTTCCAGCCCGATATCAATTTCTTCCCGCCAGTCCGGCTGGCCCTTGGTGTATTCCTGTCCCGGCGGGGTATAGCCCCGGAAGTGGGGGGAATTGGCCATTTCGATTTTCAGCTTCTCGGTCGGGGGCAGGTCGAAAAACCGTCTGGAATGCCGGAACACATCCGCCGCCAGCGCCTCGCTGACGCCATGGCCGGTGACGTAGAAGAAACCGACGTGGCGGGCAACGTGACGGATCTGGGCGATCAGGGCAGCACGGTCGGCGGGGGAGCCGTGCAGTTGGCTGATATCGAGGATCGGCAGGGCAGAGGTGGGCATGGCGGAGTTCCCGGAGAGAGAGCGAGAGATATAATTCTATAAGAATATAGATTTATATAAAGATCAACCGGTGATCTTGCCCTCTCCCGGAAAAAAGTCAGGACCGCAGCAGGGCCAGCTTCAGGCCCAGCCCGGCGAAGGCGGCGGCAAAGCCCCGCCGCAGCCAGCGCACCACCGCCGGGCGGGCCAGAACCTGCCGCCGCACCCGCGCCGCGCCAAGGCCGTAGAGGACAAAGACCGCGAAGGTCATGGCCATGAAGGTCAGGGACAGCACCAGCATCTGCCGCGCCGGGGTCGGGTCATCAGCGGCAATGAACTGGGGCAGGAAGGCGAGAAAGAACACCGACAGCTTCGGGTTGGCCAGATTGACCAGAATTGCATGACGGATCAGCGCTGTTGGCAGGCGGGCCGGGGCACTGGCCTCAAGACTCAGCGGGCTGGTGTCCCGCAGGGCCTGTATGGCCATCCACAGCAGATAGGCGACCCCGACGGACTGGAGAATGGTGAAGGCGGTGCTGCCGCTGTGCAGGATGGCGGCCAGACCGGTGCTGGCGGCCAGCATATGCGGCACGATGCCAAGGGTGCAGCCCAGCGCCGTCAGGGTGGCGGCCCGGGCCCCCTGCGACAGTCCGGCGGTCAGGGTGATCACCACCCCGGTTCCGGGGGAGGCGACAAGCAGCAGTGAGGTGATCAGGAATTCCGGCCCCATGGTGGCCCTCCGTCAGGAAAACAGGAGTGGCCAGCCTGCCGGGCGCAGGGGGCAGGGGTCTTGAACAAAAGTGCGGTCAGTCCGCCAGTTGGGCCAGTGCTCCGGGCGGCAGCCCATACATCCGCACAAACTGCCGGGTCATGTGGCTCTGGTCGGCAAAGCCGCAGGCGGCGGCGGTGTCGGCCAGTGCCGCCCCGCGCAGGATCATCCGCCGGGCCTGCTGGATCCGTCGCTGGACCACATAGGCATGCGGGGTCAGGCCGGTATGGCGGCGGAAGGCGCGGATCAGGTGAAACCGGCTGAGTCCGGCCTCGGTGGCAAGGGTCTCCAGTGTCAGCGGGGCGGCGGGGTCATCGTCGATCCGGCTGCGGGCCGCGGCAATTCCCGCCGGGGTGCCGCGCCGGTCGGATCCGGGGACCAGCAGGGCAGTCAGCAGTGGGATCAGCCGTTCCTCCACTGCCAGAGTGCCGAGATCGCTGCCATCGGGGTCAGGGGCGGCGGTCAGGGCACCGAAGGTGGACAGAAACGGACGGACCAGCCGGGTATCGCGGATCACCGGGTGATGAAACTCCCGCTGCCGGTCGGGGCCACCGGTTTCAGCCAGCAGACCGGCCACCGTCTGCGGATCAAGGTATAGCATCTGCCAGGCCCGCCCGGTTTCCTCCAGCGGGCTGCCGTCGTGGACCTCGCCGGGGTTGACGGTGATCAGATCCCCGGCCCCGGCCTCCACGGTGCCGCGTCCGCTGGCGGAGGTCTGGGCGCCGCGCCGGATCAGACCGAACCCGAACTGATCATGGCTGTGGCGGCCAAACCGGAAGGCGGTATCGGCGGCAACGGCCTGTATCCCCTGCCGCAGGCGGGCGGGGCCGGAAACGGGCAGGGGATGGATGGCTCTGGCAGACATGGCAGCCCCGGCGGGGAGATTCTGTGACGGATAGGATGCCGCAGGGGGTAGGAAGGGGCAAGCGTCGCAACGGTCAAGAGCCGTCATGCGGGCAGATGCCCGCGTCCGGTGTCTGAGGGGGTGGAAAAGAAACCCCTTCCTATTCCCGCCGTAGCGCGTCGATCGGGTCCAGCGCGGCGGCCCGGCGGGCGGGCATATACCCGAAGATCACCCCGACCACGGCGGAGACCCCGAAGGCGAGGCCATTGATGCCGGGGTTGAACAGGAACGGCATGCTCAGCGCCCCGGCCAGACCGAGGCAGGCCAGCAGGGCCAGCGCCATGCCCGCCAGCCCGCCGCAGGCGGACAGAACGACGGCTTCGGTCAGGAACTGGGTCAGCACCTCGCGCCCGGTGGCACCGATCGCCAGCCGGATGCCGATTTCCCGGGTCCGTTCGGTGACGGAGACCAGCATGATGTTCATAATGCCAATCCCGCCGACCAGCAGGCTGACCGCCGCCACCGCCCCGAGCAGGGTGGTCATGGTGCCGATGGTGCCGGACAGGGTCTCGGCAATCTGGCGGGTATCCATCAGCGAGAAATTGTTTTCCTGCGCCTCGGTCAGCTTCCGCCGTTCGCGCATCAGGGTGGTGATGTCGGTGATGGCGGTGGCGGCGGAAACCCCGTCGCGCAGGGAGATCATCACCGTTCCCACCGCCCGGCTGTTGGTCAGGCGGCGCTGGGCGGTGACCAGCGGCAGGATGACGGTATCATCCTGATCCATGCCCATCGCCCCCTGTCCCTTGGCGGCCAGCACGCCGATCACCTCGCAGCCGAAGCTTTTGACCCGCAGGCTGCTGCCCAGCGGCGGCTCCCCGGCGAACAGTTTGGCGCGGACGGTCTCGCCGATGATGCAGACGGCTTTCCCGGCCTGCTCCTCGTCGTCGCTGAACAGGCGGCCCTGTGCCAGCCTCCAGTTTCCGGCCGGAAAATAGGCATTGGTGGAGCCGGTGACGGAGGAGGACCAGTTCGCCGCCCCGGCCACCAGCGTGACGGTGGCGCTGACCACCGGTGCAACGGCGGCAATGCCCCGGATTTCGGCGGCGATGGCGTCGGCATCCTCGCGCCGGAACGGGGGGGCTCCGGCCTCATCATGGCCCGGCCCCAGCCGCTGGCCGGGGCGCATCACCACCAGATTGCTGCCCAGCGCCGAAATCTGCTGTTTGACCATCACCGTGGCACCGTTGCCCAGCGTCACCAGCGTGATGACGGCGGCAACCCCGATGACGATTCCCAACACCGTCAGCAGGGACCGCAGCAGGTTGCGGCGGATCTCCCGCAGGGCAAGATGGAGGGCGTTCAGCAGCATGGGGCGGTCTCTGTCAGCAGGGGGCGGGCGTTGTCGCGGCCACTGTCGCGGTCAATCAGGCCATCGCGCAGATGCAGGGTCCGCCCGGCGTAGGCGGCCATATCCTCTTCATGGGTGACCATGATGACGGTCAGTCCGCGTTCCCGGTTGAGGCGGGTCAGCAGATCCATGATGGCATGGCTGCGGGCGGTATCGAGGTTGCCGGTCGGCTCATCGGCCAGCAGCACGGCGGGATCGGTGACAATGGCGCGGGCAATCGCCACCCGCTGCTGCTGGCCGCCGGACAGTTCCGCCGGGGTGTGTCCGGCCCGGTCGGACAGGCCGACCAGATCCAGCGCCGCCAGTGCCGCCTCCCGCCGCCGGGCCGCAGGCAGGCCCCGGTAGAGCAGCGGCAGTTCCACATTCTCCTGCGCCGAGGTGCGGGCCAGCAGGTTGAAGCCCTGAAATACGAACCCCAGCCGGTGGCGGCGCAGCAGGGCGCGCTGGGTCTGGTTCAGGGTTTCCACCGCGATTGCGCCGAAGCGGTATTCTCCGCCGCTGGGGGTATCAAGGCAGCCGAGAATGTTCATCAGGGTCGATTTTCCCGATCCGCTGGCCCCCATGATGGCCAGAAAATCCCCTTGGCACAGCGACAGGTCGATGCCGCGCAGGGCGGCGACGGCAGTGTCGCCCCGGCCATAGACACGGGTCAGGGCCGACAGGCGGATCAGCGGGGCGGCGGCGGTCATGATGCCGGGGCTGCCTGCCCGGTGATGACGTCGGTTCCGGCGCTGAGACCCCCGCCGGTGATTTCGGTCATCCGGCCGTCGGTCAGGCCGGTGGAGACCCGGACCGGCACCGGCTGGCCGTCGGTCAGCACCCAGACGGTTGATCCGCCCGCCGCCCCGCCTGCGGCCGGGGATGGGGTGGTTTCCGTCTGCCGGGGGCGGCGGGCGGCTTCCGGCGGGCGGGGCAGCAGGCTGGCAAGCAGGCCACCGCGCCGGGGGGGCTCGGCCCCGGCCTTTGCCCCGCTGGCGGGGGAGAACCGCAGGGCGGCATTAGGGACCAGCACGGCGGCGTCGCGGGCGGCGGTGGTGATGGTGGCGGTGGCGGTCATGCCGGGGCGCAGGGCCAGATCGTCGTTGGCGACGGTCAGCACCGTTTTGTAGGTCACAACGGTGTCGGTGGTGCTGGACCCCAGACTGACCCGCCGCACGGTGGCGGCAAAGCTCCGGCCCGGCCAGGCGGCGACGGTGAAGGTGGCGGGCTGACCGGGGCGCAGGGCGGCAATGTCGGCTTCGTCCACATTCACCTCCAGATCCATCCGGGTCAGGTCTTCGGCCATTTCAAACAGCACCGGGGTTGACATGGCGGTGACCAGTGTCATCCCCGGTTCCACCGCGCGGCTGAGGATCACGCCGGACATCGGGGCGCGGATCTCGGCCTTCCTCAGGTTGGTTTCATCGGTCTTCAGCGAGGCCTGCGCCTGTATGACCTGCGCCCGGGCACTGGCTTCGGCGGCGACGGCCCGTTGCAGGGTGGCCTCGGCGGTGTCCAGTTCGCCGCGGGACGGGGTCTGGCCGTGGGTGGCGGCGAAAAGCTGTTGCAGGCGGCCCAGTGTGGCGCGGGCTTCGGTGATGGTGGCGCGGGCCTCGGTGACGCTGGCCTCGGCGACGGTGACGGCGGCGCGCGACCGCAGGACGGCGTCTTCCAGTTTGGCGGTATCCAGCCGGGCCAGAACCTGTCCGGGCTGGACGGTGTCGTTCTCCTGCACCAGAACGGCGGCAACCACGCCGGACAGCTCGCTGCCGACATCGACCGAGGTGGTCGGCTGAAGGGTGCCGGTGGCGGTGATGCGGACGGTCAGGGGGCCGGTGTGGACGCTGGCGGTCTCAAACGGCGGCGGGGCGGCGGCGGATCCGGTGGCGGCATCGGTGGCGATGACGGCGGTGATACACATCAGCACTCCGGCGGTCAGGGCCCCCCACGCCAGTGTCTGCCGGGCCCGGCCCCGGCGGGAGCCCGGTTGGCGGGTGTCCGGCTGGGAAGTGTCTGGGCCGGAAGCATGGACTCTGAGAAGGGAATCAAGGTCTTGCATCGTAGGTCTCGTATCAGCGTCTGTCCGCGGGGGGAAGGACCGGGCAGGGGGACGGGCATGATGCTTAAACGGGGCAGATTGCGGCTTCCTGCGCGCAGAAAGCGGAAGATGGGCAAAATTTGCCGGGTATCCTGTTGGAAAATCCGCACTTTTTATCGACGGAATTTTTCCGGCCCGGCGTGTAAGCCTTTCGGGGAGAGTGTTTCGGCAGCCGGGCGCGGTGGCGCCGGCGGACCGGAAGACTTGCGACAGACCCTGATTGCGACAGGACTCTGCCATGACCATGACACAGACCATAGCGTACCCCGTTCCGGCGGACCCTCCGGACGACTGTGATGATGATGTTCTGCTCGCCCGGATGAAAGCGGACGACGCGGCGGCGTACCGGGTGCTGGTGGAACGGCACGTGGACCGCGCCTTCGCGCTGGCCCTGCGCATGCTGGGCAACCGGGCCGATGCCGAAGATGTGGCGCAGGATGCGCTGATCAAGGCATGGGTCCACCGGCACGACTGGCAGGAGGGCCGGGCCCGGTTCTCCACCTGGCTGTACCGGGTGGTGGTCAACCGCTGCATTGATCTGCGCCGGCGCCCGGTGGGGGCCTGTCTGGATGATGTGCCGGAGCCGGAGGATGATGCCCGGTCGGCGGAGCAGACCCTGCACCGCCGTCAGGTGTTTGACCGGTTGGGCCACGCCATCAGCCTGCTGCCGGAACAGCAGCGGGCGGCGCTGACGCTGGCCTATTTCGAAGAAATGGCCAACGCCGAGATTGCCGCTGTTCTCGGGACCACGGTCAAAGCCGTGGAAAGTCTGTTAAAACGCGGCCGCCAGACCCTGCGCGAACGTCTGCGCCGGTCGGAGCGTGATATGCGTCTGGCCCTTGCCGACGCCTGAAAAACCGTGGCGTTAAAAAAACCGCCTGAAGCGGCGGTTTGGTCCGTTCCACCTGATGACGACACCGACGGACATGTCCGATGGCCCCCCGGAGGAGAACCCTGCGCGGGGGCGGCAGAAGGACACCGGTCTGGGTCGCAGATGTGTCCAGGAACAGAAGGAGACGGACCATGCCCGTTATTGCCACCAACACCGCCGCCAATTCGGCCCTGCGGTACCTCAATTCCAACGCCAGTGAACAGTCCAGCATCCTGTCGAAGCTGGCCAGCGGTTCCCGCATCACCAAGGCGTCTGACGATGCCGCCGGTCTGGCGATCGGCACCCGCGTGCAGTCGGATGTGACCACCCTCAGTCAGGCGGCGACCAATGCCTCGCAGGGGATTGCCATCCTGCAGGCGGCGGACGGCGGCATGGCCCGCATCGGCGACATTCTCCAGCGGATGAAGGCGCTGGCGACCCAGTCGAATTCCGGCTCCGTCACCGACGACGAGCGTGCCTATATTGATGCCGAATTCCAGCAGCTGGGCGACGAAATCGACGGTATCGCCAAGGGCACCCGCTATAACGGGGAATCCCTGCTCGACGGCACCAGCGATTATGTCACCGGTACCGGCATCGACTTCATGGTCGGTACCGACAGCACCGACGTGATCAAGGTCGAAATCACCGATGTTGATGCCACCGCGCTGGCGGTCGGCACGCTGGATGTGAAGACGCAGACCACCGCGCAGGCGGCATTGACTGCCATTGATGCGGCGATCGACACCATCTCGCAGGCCCGCGCCAATGTCGGGGCGGTGATGTCGCGGTTTGAGTTCCGCGCCGAGAACATCGCCACCAGCAGCGAAAACCTCTCCGCCGCTCAGTCGGCGGTAATGGATGCCGACGTGGCGGAAGAAAAGTCGGCCCTGTCGTCGGCGGATGTGAAGACGCAGGCGGCGATTGCCGCCCTGTCGCAGGCCAATCAGATCCCGCAGAATCTCCTCAGCCTGCTGAAGAGCTGATGATCTGACGGCTTTTTAGTGAGTGTGTTTAACGCCCAAGAGCCTTGACGGGCAGGGGCTGCCGCGTCCTCCGGCGTGGCGGCCCCTGCCTTTCTTTTTGTGCGCAGGGGGGGGTATGCACGGGGGAGGGAGACGGAAAAAACACCGCCTGAAGCGGTGGCGTGGTCCGTTCCATCCCGGAGAGCCCAGCCGTTCCGACCGCTCAGTGGACCCGGCGTCCGTTCTTTGGGGGCCAGCCCCCGTCTGCTGCCTGCCGGAGGGATCATGACCAGCGTTTCATCCACATCCTCGACCACCAGCGCCACCAGTTATTCCCAGAACCGCAATGACTTCGATACCGACAGTCTGGTCGAGGCCGCCGTGGCGGCCCGCCTGACCCGGGCGGATACCCTCAGCACCAAGGTCTCCGCCAACGAGACCAAGATCGCCGCCTATCAGGAAATGCAGACCCTGCTGCAAACCATGCAGACATCGCTGGGCACGCTGCGGTCGGAACCGGGGACCTCCGGCCGGGCCAATGATGCGTTCCGGGACCGCACCGCCTATGTCACCTCCTCGACCAGCACCACCGCCAGCACCATCCTTTCGGCGACCGTGGCCGACGGCACCGATCTTGGCACCCATTCCATTGAGGTGCTCCAGATCGCCAAGGCCGAGCGGCTGGGCAGCGGATCGGTCAACAGCCGGACCACGGCGCTGGGTCATGCCGGGGTTTTTACTCTCGGCACCGGGTCGTTATCGGCCTCGGTCACCGTCACCGCGACCATGACGTTGGATGATCTGGTGACGGCGATCAACGCCCAGAGCACCGCCTCCGGGGTCAAGGCGTCGGTGGTTAAGGTCAGTGACGGGGATTACATGCTGACCCTGACCGCTGCCGACACCGGGAAAAGCATCAACCTGACCGCTGTCAGCGGCGATGACGTGATGACGGCGCTGGGCGTCACCGACAGTGCCGGTGATGCTGCCGTGGTGTTGCAGGCGGCCCAGCCGGCGAAGCTGGTGGTGGACGGGGTGACGGTTGAGCGGTCAGGGAATTCCATTGACGATGTGATCGACGGTGTCTCTCTTACCCTGTACCGCGCCGAGGAGGGCAACAGCCTGACGCTGGAGGTCGATAACGACCTGTCCGGCATCATGGATCAGATCACGGCACTGGTGGAGGCTTACAATGCCTTCCGGGAGTTCGTGCTGACCAACCAGACCACCGGGTCTGATGGCAGTGCCGATGACAGTGCCGTGCTGTTCGGTGATGCCACCCTGCGCTCGGTGTCGCAGCAGATGCAGACCATCCTGACCACCGAGGTTAACGGGGTGTCGCTGGCTGATATCGGTCTGTCCTTTGACAGCAGCAACGCGCTGGAACTGGACAGCACCGCGCTGGAAGATGCGCTGCTGAACAATTTCGAGGCGGTGCAGACCCTGTTTTCCTACCGGATGGAAAGCTCCACCTCCTCGTTGCAGCTGCTGCGTCACGGTGACGGCCCCGACAGCGCCAGTTTCACGCTGGATGTGACGGTGGATTCCTCCGGGGCGCTGACCGCTGCGACGGTGGGCGGGAATGCCTCTCTGTTCACGGTTTCGGGCAGCACCATCACCGGGGCGGCGGGCACCGCCTATGACGGGCTGGTGTTTGTCTATACCGGTAAGACCGCGCAGAGCATTTCCGTCAAATTGTCTCAGGGGATCGCAGATTCCCTGTGGCAGGTGACCGATACCGTGGCGGACAGCTACGACGGATCCCTGACCGGGATCATTTCGACCCTGCAGAAAACCAACACTGATCTGACGGACCGGATTTCCACCATCAAATCCAATGCCGAAACCTACCGGTCCTACCTGTTGGACAAGTATGCCCGGATCGAGGCCAAACTGGCCAAGGCCCAGTCGGTGCTGGATCTGCTGGAAGCCATCAACAATGCCGAGAGCAGCGCGTAAGGCTGCGCCGGAGAAGGAGACCTGCCATGATGCCGATGCCCGATCCCCGCCGTGCCCGCAAGGCGGTGGGAGTCTATCAGTCCGCCCTGATGACCGTGCCGCCGTTACAGGCGGTGGTGATGTTGTATGACCGTGTGCTCGGCCACCTGCACGGGGCGGCGGTGGCGGCCCGGAGCGGGGAGTATCCGCGCCAGCTGGAGGAGTCGATGCGGGCGGTGGAGATCCTGCGCGGACTGCTGTCGGTGCTGGATGTCGCCCGGGGCGGCGAGGTGGCGGTGCGGCTGGGGGAAACCTACCGCAGCAATATGACCGCGATCCTGTCCAGCCTTGGCAGCCCGGAGGCCGAGAGCTGCTATGACCGTATCAGTCGCGGGCTGCGCAGCCTGCGCAACTCCTGGGCGGAAAATGCCGGAATGGCGGTGGCAGAGCCCAGAAAAACAGTGGATCCGGCCCTGTCTGCGCCTGAAGGGCCTGAAGGGGCGGCAAATTAAGCTGTCTATTTTCAGGGGGGCCAGAAAAACGGTGGATCCGACCCCCGTCTGCGCCTGATGGAACGGTAAAATAAGCTGTCTATTTTCAAGGGGGTCGGATACTCTCTTGTGCCCGGTCAGAACTGGCCGGTTGACCATGCCGAAGAAGAATTCGAGGCACCATGACTGAACACCCCCTGACCGTCGCGGCGTTTGTGACGCTGCTTGACACCAATGGTGCCGATCTTGCCGTCTGGCCGGAGGATCAGCGCCGCGCTGCCGAAGCCTTGCTGACGGACTCTGACGAGGCCGTCGCGGTTCTGGCGGAAGCCGAAGCCCTGCACAGAACGCTGAAGAACAGCCGGATCAAGGCCCCCGAGGGGCTGGTGGACCGTATTCTTGCGGCCTCCGGTGCCGGTAAGCCGAAAAACTGACACCTTTCCCGGATCCGTTCCGGCAGCGGCTTCCGCCGTTGACGGGGCCATCCCTGAAGCAACCCTCCCGCGGCCTCCGCGTGGAGGGTTGTTTTTTGCGCCTGATCCGTCGGCAGGAACCGTATAAAGAACGCCGGTTTCAACTCCATGTCATTGTGGATAAGTGACGTGAATTTCTCAGAAGAAGTCGGAATTTTTTCCGCCTGATAGACCTGCATTGCACCGTAACAGACCACAGAAGCGGCACATGACTGTCGCAATGTCTTTATCGGAGCGGGTCAGAATGTCAGCCATTTCTTCTATGACGGCCACGTCTTCTGCGTCGTCTTCGTCCTCGACATCATCGGGTATTTCCGCCAATTACGAGATGTTTCTCAGCCTGCTGACCACGCAGCTGAAGAACCAGTCGCCGCTGGACCCGATGGATGCCCAGACCTTCACCTCGCAGCTGGTGCAGTATGCCGGGGTCGAGCAGCAGATTCAGGTCAATGACAAGCTTGAGACGGTCATCAGCAAGCTCGACAGCTTCTCCTTCAGCAGCGGTGTCGGTTACCTCGGCCACGCGGTTGAAGCGTCCGGCGATACCCTGGGGGTTGACAGCAGCGGCAGCGTCGGCGGGGCGTGGAAGTATAGCCTGCCCAGTGAGGCGTCCTCCGTCACCCTCAGCATCGCCAACAGCGACGGCACCGTGGTGTGGTCCGGCAGCGGGGAGACCGCGTCCGGCAGCCACACCTTCAGCTGGGACGGCAAGGATGCCAACGGCTACGCCGTCGCCGCCGGGGATTACACCCTGACCGTTGCCGCCAAGAACAGCAGCGGCAGCACCCTCTCTGCCTCCACATCCATCACCGGCACCGTCACCGGGGTCGACTCCTCCGGCGGCAGCACCGTCTTCGAGATCGGCGCCACCGAGGTGTCGATGTCCGATGTCACCCGGCTTGTGGCCTGACCCCGGCCCCTGAGAAAAGGAAGACGACCATGAGTCTCGCCGGAGCCATGAACACCGCCGTGTCCGCCCTGAAGGCCCAGAGTCAGGCTCTGGCGATGGTATCGGACAATCTCGCCAACTCCAGCACCTCTGGCTACAAGGCGGTGACCACCCGCTTCTCAACGCTGGTGACGCAACAGTTTTCCAGCACCTCCTACCCGTCGGGCGGGGTGTTTTCCACCGTGCGCCAGAACGTATCGGCGCAGGGGCTGGTGACTTCCACCACCAATGATACCGATCTGGCGCTGGACGGGAACGGCATGTTCGTGCTGACCGACAGTGTTGACGGAAACGCCGCCTACTTCACCCGCAACGGTCAGTTCACGGTGAATGATGAGGGCTATCTGACGCTGGGCAACTACTACCTGCAAGGCTGGCCGGCGGACTCCTCCGGCAACATCTCGCAGGGGGCGACCAACAGCATCGCCACGCTGGACTCGATCAACGTCAACCGGTTTTCCGGGATGTCGTCGGCGACCACCACCGAGACCATCAAGGCCAGCCTGCCCGCCAGTGCCGATGTGTTGGATGAACATTCCGCCACCATGGAAGTGGTGGATTCCCTTGGCATCGCCCACACCGTGACCATGACCTTCACCAAGACCGATACCAATGAGTGGTCGATGGAGCTGTCCAACCCCACCAAAGCGTCGGACAGCACATCCACCACCGGCACCAGCAGCGGCGGGCCGTACACCATCACCTTTGATGAGAGCGGTAACCTCAGCTCCACCACGCCGTCGCCGGTGACCCTGTCGGTCTCCGGCTGGACCACCGGTGCCGCCGACAGCACCATCACCCTGGATCTGGGCGAGAGTGGCAGCGGCAACCGCCTGACCCAGAAGACCAACACCGATTCCATCTCCATCACCAGCATTTCCGGCAACGGCATCACCTACGGGGCCTACAGCGGGGTGGAAGTGTCCACCGACGGCACGGTCTACGCCAAGTATGACAACGGCCAGCAGCTGGCGATCTACAAGCTGGCGGTGGCGACCTTCCCCAATGTCAACGGCCTGAATGCCCTCAGTGACGGGGTGTATCAGGAGTCCAATTCCTCCGGCACTTACGCCCTGCAAAAGGCGGGGGAAAACGGGGCAGGGACCATCAAGTCCAGCGCGCTGGAAGCCTCCACCGTTGATACCGCTGACGAATTCACCCGGATGATCGTGGCGCAGCAGGCCTATTCCGCCGCGTCACAGGTGATCACCAGCACCAAGGACATGTTCGACAGCCTGATGTCAGCGGTGCGCTGACGGTCTGTCCTGATGTCAGCGATGCGCTGACCGGCTGCCCGCCGCGTCCGCCTTTTGTTTCTGCCCTGTTGTCCTGCCCTGACCTGAACAGGAGACCGCCATGTCCAAACTGTCTGCCTTTACCCTGTCGCCGGACCGTGATGTTGCCCTGTCGCTGCTGGAACGGCGTGCCGACCGGGTGATTGCCGATGCCGCCGATCTGGCCCGCTCTGTCGCTGACCAGTTGCAGACCCTGCCGCCGGAGGAACGCCGCCTGCTGCAACGCCAGTCAGCGGCGGCGGCGGCGGATCTGGAAACCCTGCTGGATGAGCTGGAAGGGGAGCTGTCGGCGCTGGCGTCGGATCTGCACGCCGTCACCCTGCACACCGGGGCGGCCACCGCCTACCGGCGTCTGGGATAGGGCGTTTTGGCTGCCAGCTCCTGTTCCTCCGTGTTTCCCCTCCTGTCAGGAGACTGATCATGCGTTCTCCCCTGTCCCCCCGTCCGCCGGTCACCGGCCCGTCTGTGTCCGGCCCGCTGGAGTCCCGTCCGCTGGTGGGGCGTTCCGCCGGGCAGCGGCTGCTGCGGTCGCGGCCGATTCAGGTGGTGATCGACGAGCTGATTGCGGTGATGACCGAAGAAAATCAGGCACTGGCCGCCGGGTTTCCGGCCGGTCTGGTGCATACCGTGGATCAGAAACAGGCCCTGAGTGAGGAATATGCCCGGCTGTGGGAGACGCTCAGCCTGTCTCTGCCGCATCTGCAACAGGTTGATCCGGGTGCGGTGGATCTGCTGATCCGCCGGGTACGGCTGCTGCGGGCGGTGGCGGATGAGAACATGGCCCGGCTGGAAACCGCCATGCAGACCTCCCGCCGCCGGGTGGAGGCGGTTCTGACCGCGCTGCGCACCGATACCTCTCCGGGCACCGATAGCCCGGCCCCGGCCGTGCCGCTGGCGGCCCGCCTGTCGGTGCCCGAGACCGCCTATCACGCCTGAGGCCACCACCCCACCCGTCCCTCCGGGGGAACCGCGATGTCCCTGTCCCTTGCCCTGTCCTCGGCGAACAGCTCGCTGCGGACTATTCAGACCCATCTGGCGGTGGCGTCCTCGAACATTGCCAACAGCGATACCGACGGCTATTCGGCCAAGTCGGCGACGCAGGTCAACACCGTCAGCAGCGGGCAGGGGACCGGCGTTACCCTGAAAGTGATCCAGAGCCGGGTTGACGCCAATCTGGTGCGCTCGATCGTGTCCGCCGGATCGGCCTCCGGGGCGGCCGATGTGACGGCGGATTTTCTGGGCCGCCTGTCGGATGCGCTGGGCTCACTCAGCAGCACCGGCAGTGGTCAGACCCTGTCTTCGGCGGTGGCCGATGCGGTCTCCGCGCTGGAAGAACTGGCGACGACCCCGGAAAGTGCCACCCTGAAGACGCAGGCGGTGATGGCCTTTGACGATGCCGCCAGTGCCCTGCGCTCCACCTCGGCCTCGGTGCAGTCGCTGCGTCAGCAGGCGGACAGCGGGATCGGGGATGCCGTCAACGCTGTTAACGACATTCTGGCGCAGGTGTCGGCCCTGAATGACAGCGTGGTCCGCACCCGGCAGGCCGGGCAGTCCACCGCCGATCTGGAAGACCAGCGCAACGGCCTGATCCAGTCGCTGGGCGGATATCTGGACATTACCACCTTCAACGACAGCACCGGGGCGACCAAGATCTATACCAGCACCGGGGAACCGCTGCTGACCTCGGTGGTGCATCCGCTGTCCTACGACACGGCCTCGGGCGTTGATGCCAACACCACCTATCCCGGCGGCTTTTCCGGGATCATGCTGAATGGCAAGGATATCACCGGCAGCCTGAAATCCGGGTCACTGGCGGCGCTGGTCACTTTGCGCGACACCACCCTGCCGGGGATTCAGGAGGAGCTGGACGATCAGGCCCAGACCCTGATGGACACCCTGAACAGCCTGCACAACGGCAATACGGCGGTTCCGGCCCCGGCAACGCTGACCGGCACCACAACCGGCCTGAGCGGCAGCGATGGCCTCAGCGGGTCCGGTATCCTGCGGGTGGTGGTGTCGGACAGCAGCAGTGCGACGGTGGCAGCGCTGGACATCGATCTGTCCACCGTGGCGACGGTCGATGATCTGCTGACCCAGCTGAACAGCCTCGGCGGTCTGTCCGCCAGCCTCAACAGCGACGGGGCCCTGGTGCTGTCCACCACCGACAGCGCCAATGGCGTGTCGCTGTCCGGCGGGACGCTGGCGGGGGAGGGGGCCTCGGCCTTTTTCGGGCTGAATGATCTGCTGACCGGCAGCGGGGCAACGGATATCGCGGTGCGGGCGGATATCCTCAGCACGCCCTCCCGTCTGGCGACCGGAACCGTCAGCACGGCGGCGACACTGGCCGCCGGGGATGTGGCGCTGACCGCCGGATCCGGCTCCCCGGCGCAGGCGATGGCGGATGCGCTGGCATCGGCGAAAATCAGCGCGGCGGCGGCGGATCTGGTGGCGCAGGTCGGAACCAGCCTGACACAGGCAAAAGCCGACCAGACCGCCGCGGAAACCACCCTGACCACCCTGACCGACCGGTTTTCCTCGAAATACGGGGTGAATGTGGACGAGGAAAGCGCCCGCATCACCGATCTGGAGAACGCCTATTCCGCTTCGGCCCAGATCATCTCGGCGGTGAACGAGATGTTCCAGACCCTGTTGCAGGCGGTGAAGTAAGGCCAGATGTCGGCCCACGGGCAGATCAGTACAGGAAGGACCCGACACCATGATCCAGCGCGTTTCCTCCGCCGGTCTCAGTGATATTATGCTGCGCTCAGCCATGGCCCTTCAGGCGCGGATGGCGGAAAAGCAGGTGGCCTCAGCCTCCGGGTTGGTCACGACCACCTATGGCGGGTTGGGGGCGACGGCGGGGACCGTGCTGTCGCTGGAATCGGTGATGACCCGCACGCAGGCATGGTCCGGCAACACGCAGGTGGCGGTGGACCGCTCTCAGGCGATGTACAGCGCGCTGGGGTCGATGATTGATCAGCTGTCCTCGCTGCGGTCGACCCTCAGCGCCGCCCGCAGCGATGCCTCGGCCTCGGTCGATTACAACGGCATCGGGGCAGGGGTGCTGGACGATCTGGCCCAGCAGATGAACTTACAGATGGACGGGCGCTATCTGTTCAGCGGCAGCCGCACCGATACGGCACCGGTGGATACCACGGCCCTGTCGGTGCCGACGGTGCCATCAACCGCAGACACCGCCTATTTTCAGGGGGATTCGACGCTGGCGTCGGTCCGGGTCTCGGCAGACCAGACCATTCAGTATGGGGTCAGCGCCGGCGGAACCGGGTTTGAGAAAGCGCTGCGGGCAGCCAACCTGCTGGCGAACCTGACCACCAGCCCGATGGATACCGATGCCATCACCGAAGCCTATGATCTGGCGACGGAAGCGCTGGAAGGGCTGCTGGCCGATCAGGGGCGGCTGTCGGTACAGTCCAAACGGCTGGAAAATGCCCAGACTGCCCAGAGCGACATGCTGTCTTTGCTGCAGGACCGCGTGACCGGCCTGACGGCGGTGGATACCGCCGAAGTGACGGTGGAGCTGTCGCAGTATGAAAGCACGCTTCAGGCTTCCTACAGTGCCATTGGCACCATGTTCAAACTGTCGCTGACGGACTATCTGTAAGTTGGCGTATTGATTTTCATTAAATATCAAAGGCTTGATGAAGGGCGGCCCGCCGGAAACGGACCGCCGCTCACATCGTTCACTGTTTTGCGGTGCGGGCGGCGGCGACCAACCCGTCAAGCCATTCCTGATGGCCGTTAATCATCGGGTTGGGAATGGTCCGGGCCAGTTGCCGGGCGGGGGCACCATTCTGCGTTTCCTGGGTCAGAATGCGGACACGGTTTTCCGAAAGGTCCTCAATCAGCCAGGCGTGGTGAACGTCCAGCCGGTCAGCGGCTCCGTCTTCTCCCGACCAGCCATGCCAGGCGATGCGTGCGGGTTGCCCTTTAACCGGTGCCACATGCTCCACGACCCGGGCTTCAACCGGAAAGCCGAAGGTGCTGAAAAAGAAGCGGGTCCCCAGCGCGAGATCCGGTCCCGCAGCGTCATAAAAACGGATATCGGCACAATTCCGGTAATAGCCGGGCCAGCGGGCAGGGGTGTTCAGGAAGGGCCAGATGTCTTCCGTGGTCAGAGTGGCAATAATCACTTCGTTGGAACAATAGTTGTCGGTAAAGCCGGGGACATAGCCCGCAGGCCAGAGGATGTCACTCATGCGGATCTCCTGTGGATGTGCCGCTTTGCAGGAAGGGGGTGCTGGCACCATGCGGGGATCTTTGTTATAAGACAAATCTGGATATTTAATTTTTGATATCAGAATGAATGATATTAAGAGCCTTGACCTCAATCTGCTGAAGGCGCTGGATGCATTGCTGGAAACCCGTTCCGTTACCCGTGCGGCTGAACGGCTGGGACTGACACAGCCTGCGGTCAGCGGGCTTTTGGTCCGTCTGCGCGATGTGTTCGGAGACCCTCTGTTCATCCGGTCCCAGCGGGGTGTTGTTCCGACACCAAGGGCAGAAGCCCTTGGTGTGCCTTTGCGGCAGGCGCTGCGGGATATTCAGTCTCTGCTGACACCCGAGGCGTTTGTTCCGGCACAGGCCGCCATGACGGTGACGGTCGCGGCGACCGACTATGCACAGACAGCGGTGCTGCTGCCGTTGATGCTGCTGCTGCGTCAGGAGGCCCCGGGGATCCGCATTGCCGTCCGCCCGGTCGATCCTTCCGGCCTTGGTTCTCAGATGGAGTGTGGCCATCTCGATATGGCATTGATTACGCCCGATCTGGCGGCTGAAACGATGCGGCAGCGTGTGTTGTTTCACGAACACTATGTCTGCCTTATGCGCAAAGGCCATCCGGTGGCAGACACCCCATTGACGGTTGAGCGGTTCTGCGCCTTGGATCATGCCTTGATGTCGCACGACGGATCAAAGTTCCGTGGGGTGACGGATGTGGCGCTTGAAGGCCTTGGGCTCAGCCGCCGGGTGGTTGCTGTCGTTCCCAGCTTTCTTGTGTTGATTGACCTTGTACGGCGTTCTGATCTGGTGGCCATGGTCCCGGGCAGGCTGGCGACCGGGGTGAAGGATTGCGTGATGGTACCGCCGCCGGTTCCGGTCCCGGGCTTTACAAAGGTTTTGACATGGCACGAGCGGTTGCAGGCTGATCCGGCCCAGCAATGGCTTCGGGACAAGCTTGTGGGATGCATTCAGCCGACACCGGGGGCTTCCCAACGGTATTCATAACAAAAATTATGCGACAATTCGGTCTGTCAGTGGGAATCCCGGGATCAGGCGCGGATTGATAAGAGATATACATTCAATATCTCAAGTATCCTTATTGTATATCTTAATGCGGCTTTCCTCCGCCGCTCCGGGACCCCGGAGCGGCGGTAAGGGCTGTGGCAGGCCTGCCTTCCCGTTTCTGAACACAGCCTTGCCTCCCATCCCGGCGCGCCGGTCCCTGCCCGGCTGGTGTTGTGGCGGTTCCGGTTCCTTATGCTATTCTTCGCAGCCGCTTATGCGCCGTGGTCTTGCCTCTGCGGATCCGAGAAAAGGAGAAAGTCATGTCCCTCCTGACCGCCTTTAAGGTGGGGATCCTGAGGCTGGGCATTCTCGGCCTGCTGGTGACGGCCATGACCGGTCCGGCCGGGGCCCAGAGTCCGGTCCTTCCCCTTGCCGGTCCGGCGGGCGGTCCGGCGGGGACGGCAGCCTCCGCTCCACAGTCCGCAGATGACGGCGCCGGTCTGAAGCGGGCTCTGGAGGCGGCGCAGGCGGCCTTCCGGCGGGCGGCGGCAACAGTGGATCTGCCGGTTGGGGCCAGCCGTGAGGAGGTTCTGGAGCGGAACCACCTGATGGGGGAGCTTGTTGCCAGTCTTCAACATACCATTGAAGCGACGGAACGCCTGCCGGAGCTGCGCCAGCGGGTCGCCATGCAGGAGGTCCGGACCCGCGAATGGAGCAGGTTTCCGTCTCCCCCGCCCTATTCCATTCTGTTGGTCGATCAGCTGCGCTCGGCGCTGGATGCGGCAACCGTCAAGGTGCAGGGGGCCGAGGCCCGGGTCCTGCTGCTGAAGGATCAGGAACGTGATGGAGAGGAGCAGTACAGAGAGGCGGAGGTCGCCCGGCGCCAGAGTGAGGAACGGGCTGCCGAGGCCGGAACGGAAGAACAGCGCAACCGGCAGCGGTGGCGGAGTGAGCTGGCCGGGCTGCGGCTGCGGGCTGCGGCGGCCAGTCTGGAGGAGGCCCGCGCCCTGCGGGCGGTGACGGCGGCGGAAGCTGACGAGCAGCGCAGTCTGGTGACCTTGCTGGACAAGCAGGTGGCGGTGGCGCGGCAGACCACTCATTTCCCCCGTGCCGATCTGGAAACGGTGCTGGCTGACCTTGAGCACCGGCGGACGGATCTGGAGCAGAAAGTGGACGCGGCCCGTGCCGCAAGTCTGCGGTCCCGGCAGGAGTTGACAGCGGCGCAGCAGGCGGTTGCCCAGTTCAGGGAAGCGCACCCGGACGGCGGCGTTGCCGGAGACGGGACCGTTTCGCTGGCGGCGCTGGAACGGGCGGAGGATTTGCGCCGGTTGCAGGCGGATACCGATGATCTGGCGGCCGAGGTTACTCACCGCGTGCTGGATGTTCTGGCCTGGGAACGGACCGGCTGGCAGATGCGCTGGCTGCTGCTCAATTCGGGGGATCATGACAAGCTGCGTGAGGCCCTGTCTGAGATGGAGATTCTTTCTCACCGCCTTCAGGCGTGGGGCCTCTATCTTGAGAACGAAATAGAACGGACCCTTAACCGCAGTGACCGTCCGGTGATCGGCCATGCCACCGGGGCCGATGATACCGCACAGGCCTTACAGCAGCGGCAGGTGGAGATCCTGCGCACGGCGCAGCAGGCGGTGGGAACCCTGCTGCGGACCCTCTCCCTCTGGCGTCAGGACTTACAGGCCCGGGGGGCGGACCGGACGGTCGGGATGGTGGCCCGCGAGGCGGCGTCGGACCTCTGGCGGGTCGTGCAGGATGTCTGGCAGTTCGAAATCTTCAGTGCCGAAGATACCCTGACGGTGGATGGCCGTACCGTGATCGCCACGCGCAGTGTCACCGTTGGCAAGACGGGGGGCGCCCTGCTGTTTCTGGCGGCGGGCTACTTCATCAGCTCCTGGGTTTCGCGGCGGCTGGGGCGCTTTGCGGTTGACCGGCTGAATGCCGGGGACGGTCATGCCAGCATGATGACGCGCTGGCTGCATTTCATGTTTCTGGGGCTGCTGTTCATCGCGGTTCTCTACATGGTCAATATCCCCCTGACCGTCTTTGCGTTTCTGGGCGGTGCGCTGGCCATCGGTCTGGGCTTCGGGACGCAGGTTCTGCTGAAAAATCTGGTCAGCGGCCTGATGCTGCTGGTGGAACGGCCGCTGCGGGTGGGGGACCGGATTGAGGTCGGCTCCGTCAGTGGCTGGGTTACCGATATCGGGGTGCGGTCCTCCACCGTCCGCACCAACGAGGGGATCGAAATCCTGGTCCCCAATTCGACCTTTATCGAAAACAACGTGACGAACTGGACCTATTCCAGCTCGGCGGTCCGCCGCTCGGTCCGGGTGGGGGTAGACTACGCTGCACCGCCGGAGACGGTCCGCGATCTGCTGCTTCAGATCTGCACCCGCCATGGTCAGGTTTTGCAGACCCCGCCCCCACGGGTTCTGTTCGAGGACTTCGGGTCGGACGCCCTGCTCTTCACCTTGCAGTACTGGATTGATTACAGTCAGACCTCAGATGGCGCACAGATTGCCAGTGATCTGCGCTTTATGATCCGGCAGGCCTTTGACGCGGCCGGAATCGGCATCCCTTATCCGCAGCGGGTCGTTCATTTTGCGCCCGCGCCAGCAGGGGCGCAGGCCACGGCAGAGGCTGGCGGCCGGTTTCCCTGATCCCCCCTGCCCTGCCAGTCCGTACGCTCCGGCCGCCGGGGCTTTTCCTTGCCTGCTGCTGCCTTCTGGGGCTTGATACGCAGGGTTGAAAGCCACAGTCAGGAGCACACCGGATGACAGGGTTCTCGGTTGACCAGATTCAGGCCGCCGCCACGCGGATTCAGGATGCGGTGGTGCGGACCCCGCTGTTGACGTCGCCGCAGCTGGATGCCCTGGCCGGGTGCCGGGTGTTCCTGAAGGCGGAATCTCTCCAGCGGACCGGATCGTTCAAATACCGGGGGGCCCTGAACACCATGCTGTCGCTGACGGCGGAGGAGCGGGGCCGGGGCGTCATCACCTATTCCGCCGGAAACCATGGTCAGGCGGTGGCGGCGGCAGCCCGGCAGATGGGCTGTTCCGCCACCATCATCATGCCCGCCGTCGCCCCGGCGGTGAAGGTGGACAACTGCCGCTGGTGGGGGGCGGAGGTCATTCTGTATGACCCGGCCACCCAGAACCGGGCGGAGGTGATGCAGACCCGCATGGAGGCCACCGGCGCGGTGTTCATTGCCCCGTTTGATGACCTGCGGGTGATGGCCGGTCAGGGCACCATCGGGCTGGAAATGTGTCGGCAGGTGCAGGATCTGGGCGAAACCTTCGATGCCGTGCTGCTGAACACCAGTGGCGGCGGGTTGGCCTCCGGGGTGACGGAAGCGGTGAAGGCGTTGTCGCCGCAGACGGCCTGCCATATCGTCGAGCAGGCGGGGTATCAGAAGATGGCGGCGTCGCTGGCGGCGGGTGTGGCGCAGACCATCCGCCCTGCCCCGCAGAGTATCATGGATGGGATCAATGGTCCGTCCGCCGGGGTGCAGCCGCTGGACGTGCTGCTGCGTCACGGGGTTACGCCGCTGGCGGTGTCGGAAGATCAGGTGCGTTATGCCATGAGTGTTGCGTTCCGGACCCTGAAGTTGGTGCTGGAACCGGCCGGGGCGGCGTCTCTGGCGGCAGTTCTGGCCAATCCGGGGCTGTTTGCCGGGCAGCGGGTCGGGCTGGTGGCCTCCGGGGGCAATGTTGACCCCGATGTGTTTATCGGAGCCCTTCAGGCGGCTGGGTGAGGGCCTCAGGCCCTCCCCTCCTCCGTCTCTCCAAGAGAATAGGCCATTGCGGCTTCGGCATGGATCCGGGTGGTGTCAAACACCGGAATGCTGAAATCCCCCTGTCCGATCAGCAGGGTGATCTCAGTGCACCCCATAATAAGGCCGTCTGCTCCGGCCTGCTGTCCGCGTTCGATCACGTCCAGATAGGCCTGTTTTGACTCCGGGCGGATCACCCCGTTGCACAGCTCTTCATAAATCACCCGGTGGACGGTGGCGCGGTCGCCCTCCTCCGGGATCAGGGTCTCGATCCCGTGCCGCTCCCGCAGGCGCTGCCGGTAGAACGGCTGTTCCATGGTAAAGCGGGTGGCCAGCAGCAACGGCCGTTGCGCCCCGGCCTGCTGAATGGCCCCGGCGGTGGCATCGGCGATGTGGATCAGCGGCAGGGCGCAGGCCGCTTCTATCTGGTCAGCGACCAGATGCATGGTGTTGGTGCACAGCACAAGGGCCTTGGCCCCTGCCCGCTCCAACCCCTGTGCGGAAGTGACCAGATGGCGCGCCGCCCCGTCCCAGTCTCCCGCATGCTGGCAGGCGGCGATCTCGGCGAAGTTGACCGAATGCAGAAGCAGGTCGGCAGACGCCAATCCTCCCAGCCGCTGCTGGGCGATGGTGTTCATGTGTTGATAATAGAGAACGGTGCTCTGCCAGCTCATGCCGCCGATCAGGCCAATGGGTTTCATGACGGTTCCTCCTGTTGGCAGGAGTCTGGCAGGGGGAAGGCCTGGATGGCAAGACGGCCTGTGGAATGCGGACGGAATGCGGGCCTCCTCCTCCCCTGCCCTCCCCTGTCGTTCTGTGGGTTTGGGCGCAAGTGCCGAGAAAAGAGTCATTTTCCTGAAAATAGTGTTTGACGGTTTTGTGTTGGGGACCTATAAAGCGCCTCCCGACGACGCGGGCCGCAGCGAGTAGCTGACGGGAAGCGGAGTTTGGAAGTCACCTTGGTGGCGCCGCTGTTAGACAAGTGAAGAGAGGGAAGGGATACGTGGGTATCTGGCCGGACGAATGGCTG
>NZ_JACIIX010000016.1 GCF_014205675.1 Novispirillum itersonii | reverse complement strand
CGCCATCATGCGAAAGCTCATCGTCATGGCAAACGCCCTGCTCAAGGCAGGGCGTCCATGGATCCCAAAAAACGCTTGATCAACACGGATACTCTGAGGGCACCGGATCCCGGGATGGTCTGGCAGGATCAGGGCAGGGGGCGGACCATCACGACCGCGTCTTCCTGCCCGCCATCGGCGGTGCGGTAGTATTTCTTCCGCCGTCCGGCAGCGGTAAAGCCGAGGCGCAGGTACAGGCCCTGCGCCGCCGCATTGCTGTCCGCGACCTCCAGAAACACCTGCGCTGCCCCCCGGGTGGTGGCTGTTGCAAGGGCGGCGCTCATCAGGGCGGCGGCAAGCCCCTGCCGCCGTTGCTGCGGCGGCACGCCGACGGTCAGCACCTCCGCCTCATCCAGAACGGTGCGGAACAGCACCAGCCCGCAGGGATGATCCCCGTCCGTCGCGATCAGGCCGAACACGGTCGGGTCGGCCAGCAGGGTGGCAAACTCTTCCGCTGACCATGGGTGGGCAAAGGCGGTGGCATGCAGGCCTGCCAGAACCGCTGCATGTAAGGGAGTTGCCGGGCACAGGGCGGCTGTCATCGGGCTCAGGGCCGCAACTGGCCGCCGTTGGCGGGCAGGGCCGCATCGGGCGGGCGGATATACAGCGGCGACGGAACGCCGTCTTCCCGGGGGCGGGTACTGGCAATCCCGGCCAGCACCACCGGGTCCGCCAGTGTTTCGCCCAGCCAGCCACCGAGGGTCCCGTCCTCCAGCAGCGTCTCCACCAGCGGGCGGGCGTCGCCGCAGGCGGCGGCGGGCTGGCCGAGGCGGGTCAGCAGCGGCCGGATCTCTTCCGGGCGCAGACTGTCCGGCCCGGTCAGCGGCGACAGGGTGGCGGCATCGAACGCCTGACAGTACAGGTCATCGCGGCGGGCATCGATCAGGGCCAGCAGCACGCCCTGCGGCGCCGGCAGGCTGGCGCGGGCGGCGGTGGCGAACAGGTCCAGCGTGGTGACACCGCTCACCGGCAGGCCGGTGGCCAGCGCCAGCGCCCGGGCCGTGGCCAGCCCGACGCGGACCCCGGTGAAGGAGCCGGGGCCGACGGTGACGGCCAGCCGGTCCAGCTGCGGCCAGTCCAGACCGGCCTGTTCCAGCAGGGAGGACAGCAGCGGCACCAGCGCTTCGGCCTGTCCGCGTTCCATCCCCAGCCGGGCCTGCGCCAGAACGGTGCCATCCTGCCAGACGCAGGCAGAGCAGCCGTTGCCGGCGGTATCGAAAGCCAGAATACGCATCAGGGCTCCATCATCCGGGCGCCGGAGGCGGCATCGGTCAGAACCGGGTAGCGGGCCCGGGCGTTGAACAGCTGATAATGCCACCATTCCGACGAATAGAAATCAAACCCGGCGGCAGTCATGATGCCGAGCAGCAGCAGGCGGTTGCGCTGGGCTTCGGCGGAAATGCCGTCGGTGACGGCATGGTGCGACAGCGGGGTGAAGGCATCGAAGGCAGTGCCCATGTCCAGATCCTGCCCGGTGGCGGAGTCCACCAGCGTCAGGTCAACTGCCGCCCCCATCGAATGCGGCGATCCCCGGTGCGGATCGGCGAGGAACTCGGGGTCCGGGGTATGGTCCCACAGCAGCCACTGGGCTTCCGACGGGCGGTAGGCATCAAAAATCCTGAAGTGCAGCCCCAGCGCCCGGGCCATGCCACAGGCCTTGCGCAGGTTCTCCGCAGCCTCGGGCAGCAGGAAGGCGGCATGACGGCGATAGACCGGGGCACCGGTGAAGTTGTTGGTGGTGGCATAGGCGATATCAAGCTCGACGCCGAAGCCTTCGGCGGTGATTTCGACCAGCATTCCTGACATCCGTCTTCAAGTCTGGGCGGCGCAGCGGACCGGGGAAAGGGGGTGGTCCGGCGGGCCGGGGGGAGTAAGGCGGCCACCTTACGGCAGGGCAAACCGGGGCGCCACCGCGAAGTTGCCGCTGCGGGACCGTGAAAACGGCGGCAGAAGGCCCGCCGGGCTGCATACAGGCGTTGCCCGCAGGCGGCTTTGGCCCTATGGTCCCCAATCCCAGAGTCTATTGAACACGGCCATGACCGATCTCAGCCTTATTCGCAACTTTTCCATCATCGCCCATATCGACCACGGTAAGTCCACGCTGGCTGACCGCCTGATCCAGCATTGCGGGGCCCTGACCGACCGCGAAATGAAGGAGCAGGTGCTCGATTCGATGGATATCGAGCGCGAACGTGGCATCACCATCAAGGCGCAGACCGTCCGCCTGCTGTACAAGGCCGCCGACGGGCTGACCTATCAGCTCAACCTGATGGACACTCCGGGCCACGTTGACTTCGCCTATGAGGTCAGCCGGTCTCTGGCCGCCTGTGAAGGCTCGCTGCTGGTGGTGGATGCCTCGCAGGGGGTGGAAGCGCAGACGCTGGCCAACGTCTATCAGGCGATCGACGCCAACCACGAAATCGTGCCGGTGCTGAATAAGATCGACCTGCCCGCCGCCGAGCCGGAACGGGTGCGCCAGCAGATCGAGGACGTGATCGGCATTGATGCCTCCGAGGCGGTCGAAATTTCCGCCAAGACCGGCCTGAACATCGGGGCGGTGCTGGAAGCGGTGGTCACCCGCCTGCCGCCGCCGAAGGGCGATGTCACCAAGCCGTTGCAGGCCCTGCTGGTCGACAGCTGGTATGACTCTTACCTCGGCGTCATCATTCTGGTGCGTGTCACCGAAGGCCGCCTGAAGAAGGGTATGAAGGTCCGCATGATGCAGACCGGGGCCAGCCACACCATCGACCGCGTCGGGGTGTTCAGCCCGAAGCTGACCGATCTGCCGGAACTGACCGCCGGTCAGGTCGGCTTCATCATCGCCGGGATCAAGACCGTCGCCGATACCCAGGTCGGGGATACCATCACCGATGACCAGAAGCCCGCCGCCGAGCCGTTGCCGGGCTTCAAGCCGTCGGTGCCGGTGGTGTGGTGTGGCCTGTTCCCGGTGGATTCCTCGCAGTACGAACACCTGCGCGACAGCCTCGCCAAGCTGCGCCTGAACGACTCCAGCTTCGATTTCCAGCCGGAAAACTCCGCCGCGCTGGGCTTCGGCTTCCGCTGCGGCTTCCTCGGCCTGCTGCATATGGAAATCATTCAGGAACGTCTGGACCGCGAATTCGATCTGGATCTGATCACCACCGCCCCGTCGGTGGTGTACAGGATGCATATGACCGATGGCGAGGTGAAGGAACTGCATAACCCGGCGGACTTCCCGGATCCGGTCCGGATCGACCGGATCGAGGAACCGTGGGTGAAGGCCACCATCATGGTGCCGGATGAATACCTTGGCTCGGTCCTGACCCTGTGCAGCGAACGCCGGGGCGTGCAGGTTGACCTGACCTATGTCGGCAACCGCGCCATGGCGGTCTACCGCCTGCCGCTGAACGAAATCGTCTTCGATTTCTATGACCGCCTGAAGTCGATCTCCAAGGGTTACGCCAGCTTCGACTATGAAGTGGACGAGTATCTGGAAGGCGAGCTGGTGAAGGTCGGCATTCTGGTCAATGCCGAGCCGGTCGATGCACTGGCCTTCATGGCCCACCGCAGTCAGGCCGAATACCGGGGCCGTCAGATCTGCGAACGCCTGAAGGATCTGATCCCGAAGCACCTGTTCAAGATTCCGATTCAGGCGGCGATCGGGGGCCGGGTGATTGCCCGCGAAACCATCAGTGCCATGCGCAAGGACGTGACCGCCAAGTGTTATGGCGGTGACATCAGCCGTAAGAAGAAGCTGCTGGAGAAGCAGAAAGAAGGCAAGAAGCGCATGCGGCAGTTCGGTAAGGTCGAAATCCCGCAGAATGCCTTCATCGAAGCCCTGCGTATGGGCGAACCGAAGTAAGCGCACCGGGATTCCGGTATGTGATCAGCCAGACGGGCGGAGGGAACCACCGCCCGTCTGTTTTTTTGGGGCTGACCGGTCGTGACAGAGGCCCCGGTCACACAGAAAATCCCATCACAAAGAAACCTTGGCCTCACCCTATTTTCGCCACAGTTCTCCACCATCTTCCTCAGTGTGGACGGCACAGTCCGGCTTTCATCCCCCTGAAGCCCGACACCCTCAACCGCTCTGAGGGCGCCGCGATTACGGCAGATCCCTTCCCTGTTGCTGCCGCAATCCTCATCCACGCACGGCGCCGGTGTCCTTGGGTTCGTCCTTCCTACCCTGTCCCCCTCGAACCCGTATAAGGCACCGGCTGCCGCCGACCCTCCCCCTCCCCCCTGCCAAACCTTGAATGGTTCTGATCTGCTGCCGGTTCCGGCCAGTTCCGGCTTCCCCTGCGGGCAGACAGATTCTATTGTCTTGCGCCATGACTGACGCCGAGATCCCCCCCGCCACCCCACCCGTTCCGTCTGTGGACGCCCCTGTGTTTGCAGGGCGCGGCCTGACCTGCATCCGGGGGGATCGGGTGGTGTTCACCGATCTTTCCTTCACGCTGGCCCCCGGGCAGGCGCTGTTGCTGCTGGGGCCGAACGGCTCCGGCAAGTCCAGCCTGTTGCGGCTGATGGCCGGGCTGCTGCATCCGGCGATGGGCGATGTGCTGTGGCAGGAGGAGAGCATTTTCTCCGACCGCGAAGGCCATGGCAGCCGCACCCGCTACATCGGCCATCAGGATGCGATCAAGCCGGTGCTGACGGTGCGGGAGAACATCGGCTTCTGGGTGCGCCAGTGGCAGCCGGACTGCCCGGCGGCGCAGGCTGATGCGCAGGTGGAGGCGGCGGTGGCGCGTTTTGACATGACCCGCCTGCTGGAGGTGCCCGGCAAGATGCTGTCGGCCGGGCAGAAGCGCCGTACCAATCTGTCCCGGCTGTTTGCCGCCCCGGCCCCGCTGTGGCTGCTGGATGAGCCGACGACGGCGCTGGACCGGGCCTCGGTGGCGGTGCTGGAGCAGGCGATTGCCGGTCACCGGGCCGCCGGGGGCATGGTGGTGCTGTCCACCCATATTGATGTCGCCCTGCCCGGGGCGCAGGAGTTCCGGATGGACCGTTTTGCCCCCCGCCACCGTTATGACTTTGATGAGGACGGGGAGGACTGATCATGGCTGCCTTTCTCGCGATCATCCGCCGCGATCTGCGGCTGGCGCTGCGTCAGGGCTCTGACAGCCTGATGGTGGTGATGTTCTTTGTGCTGACGGTGGTGCTGTTCCCCTTTGGGGTTGGGCCGGAAACCGGGGTGCTGGAACGGATTGCCGCCGGGGTGCTGTGGGTCACCGCCCTGCTGGCTTCCATGCTGTCGCTCGACCGGCTGTTTCAGGCCGATTATGAGGACGGCTCGCTGGATCTGATCACGCTGTCACCGGTACCGCTGTCTCTGCTGGTGATGGGCAAGGTGGCCGCCCACTGGCTGACCACCGGCCTGCCGCTGCTGCTGGCGGCGCCGGTGCTGGCGGTGTTGCTGCACCTGAATCAGGACGGCTTCCTGATCCTGATCGTCGCCATGCTGCTGGGTACCCCCAGCCTGTCGCTGATCGGGGCGGTGGGGGCGGCGCTGGTGCTGGGGGCCCGCCGGGGCGGGGTGCTGCTGTCGCTGCTGGTGCTGCCGCTGTACATCCCGATTCTGGTGTTTGGCGTGTCGGCCGTCGATGCGGCGGTGATGGGGTTCGAGGTCCGGGCCCAGCTTCTGGTGCTGTCGGCCTTCTTTCTGGCAACGCTGGCGCTGTGCCCGTGGGCGGCTTCGGCGGCGCTGCGGCAGGCGGTGGAATAACCGGTTTCCCGTGTTCCGTGCCTCAACCGGGGATAGGGGTATCCCCGGTCTCTGTTTTTCCGGTCCGGTGGGCCGGGCGTAGGCCCAATGGCGGATTGTGATGTTTCCGCTTTCCCGTTAGCACTGCCGTGGGGACAGAAGACTAACGCAGCGTCAGCTCGGGCGCGGCAGGGGGAAGGGCAATCGGACTGATGATATCCCAGCATGTGGAGCGGGAGCGGATCCGGATTCTGATGGAATCCAACGGGTTCGGAATCCTGATTGCTCTGGCCAATCTGGCGCTTCTGCTTGGGTTCCTGTTGCGGGACAGTTCGCCGTCGGCGCTGCCGCTGTGGGGGCTGGCCCTGATGGTGGTTCTGCTGGCGCGGCTTGGCCTGTTCGGGCTGTTCCGGGTGCAGCCGCAGCGGTTCTCCCCCGGGGTCTGGGAATGGATCCAGACGGTCGCCACACTGGTGTCGGGGGTGCTGTGGGGCGGGATCCTGTTTGTCCTGCCCGCCGATATCCGGCCGGAAAACATTCTGATGATTCTGGTCATCATCATCGGGACCGCTGCCGGGGCCGCTTTTTCAGCCCATGCCAGCCGTCAGGTGGCGGCGACACAGGTGACGTCCCTGCTGCTGATGATGCTGGCGGGGATGAGCCAGCCGTTCCTGCGGTCCTATCTGCTGCCGGTCGGGGTGTTCACCACACCGTTCTGTCTGTTTCTGCTGTTTTACACCTTCCGCTTCAATACGCTGATGAAGCAGCGCCTGACCCTGCAGGAGCGCAATGCGGTTCTGCTGGATGACCTGACCGCAGAACAGGCCCGTCTACAGGATGAAATTGCCGAGCGGCGGCGCAATGAAGAGGCCCTGCGGGAAGCCCATGAAGCCAGCCTGCGGGCGGCGGAGGCCAAGGACCGCTTCCTGTCCAGCGTCAGCCACGAACTGCGCACCCCCCTGAATGCGGTGATCGGCTTCATGGATCTGGTGGTCGATATCTGGCCGGACCCGCTGACGCCCCGGCAGGCCCGGGCTCTTGACTCGGTCCGTCAGAGCGGGCGGCACCTGCATGGACTGGTCACCGAAATCCTCGATTATTCCAGTTGTCTTCAGGGGGATATGCCGGTCGAGTGCCAGTCGGTGGCGCTTCAGGATGTGATCCCGGACTGCCTGACCGCTCTTCAGCCGCAGGCGCAGCGCACGGATATTGCCCTGCCGGATCCTGATGTGCTGATCCCCGGGCGGGTGATGGCGGATCCGCGCCGCCTGCGCCAGATCATGCTGAATCTTCTGGGCAATGCCGTTAAATACAACCGCGATTCCGGGTTGGTGCTGCTGCGGGTCTCGGGGGTTGATGGTCTGACCCGGATCGAGGTGGAGGATACCGGGGTCGGGATTCCTCCGGCGCTGCGGGATCAGCTGTTCGAGGCCTTTAACCGCATGGGCCGTGAGGCCAGTGCCATTGAGGGGTCCGGCCTCGGGCTGGCCCTGTCGCGCCGTCTGGCGGAGCTGATGGGCGGTTCTCTGGAGTATGCCCCGGCCGAAGGCGGTGGCAGCATCTTTACCCTGACCCTGCCATCGGCCCCTTAACGGGCGATGCGGAACCCGACCGTATAACTCCACAGGTCTTCCCGCTGACGGATGCGGTTGTCCGGGCGGGCCTGCTCCGGCACGTAGTACCATGCGCCCCCTTTGGCGACCCGGAAGGCGCAGTCGCGTTTCTGGGGCGGGGTGTCGCGGCGGTCGGCCCAGCAGTCGTCAACCCATTCGATCACATTGCCAGCGGTATCATACAGCCCGTAGGCATTGGGCGGGAACGACGCCACCGGCATGGAGCGTTTCCCGGAGTCCGCCGGGCCGCAGTAGCGGCAGTTGGCGTGCATCTGTCCCGGCTCATTTCCCCACCAGAAGCGGGTTGTGGTCCCGCCCCGGGCGGCCCATTCCCATTCATCCTCGGTCGGCAGCCGATAGGGCAGGCCGGTGGTCTGCTGGAGCCAGCGGGCATAGGCGCGGGCATCGGCATGGGTGACGTTGATCACCGGGCGGTTGCCCCGGCCCCAGTCGCGGTCACTGACATCGGCCCGGCAGGCCCCGGCATCCACACACAGCTGGAACTGGTCGAAGGTGACCTCGGTGGCCCCCATCAGGAACGGGGTGATCTCGGCCTCGGTGCCATCGCTGCGGATCAGGGTGCCGCCGGGGACCGGCATCATATCCGGGCACTGGGCACAGTCCGGGGCGGCCTGTGCCGGGATGGACAGAACGGTGCCCAGCAGGGCGGTCAACAGCAAACGGCGCAGGCCCATTCGTCCTGTACCTCCGGGTCGGGTTCGGTGGGGGCGTAATGATCCCGCAGCATGGCGAAATCCGCCGCCGGGAGCAACCGGGACAGCGCCCAGACGGCGGCCCCGCGCACCAGCGGCGCAGGGTCGTCCAGCAGTGGCCGGGCTGCCACCGCCTGTGCCGGATCACCACAGTTGCCAAGGGCGATCAGCACATTGCGCAGAAAGCGGTCCCGGCCGATGCGTTTGACCGGGCTGGCGGTGAACAGGCTGCGGAAGCTGCCGTCATCCAGTTGGGCCAGATCGGCCAGCCGGGGGGCGGTCAGCTCAATCCGGGGCAGAAAGTCAGCATGCGGGGTCGGCGGGGCAAAACGGTTCCACGGGCAGACGGTGGTACAGTCATCACAGCCGTAGATGCGGTTACCCATCAGCGGGCGCAGGGCGCGGGGGATCGGCTCTTTATGCTCGATGGTCAGGTAGGAGATGCACTTGCGGGCATCAATCCGCCGGGGACCGTCAAAGGCCCCGGTCGGGCAGATGTCCAGACAGCGGGTGCAGGATCCACAGTGGTCCTCCTGCGGGCTGTCGGCGGGGAGCGGCAGGGTGGTCAGGATCTCGCCAAGAAACAGCCAGCTTCCGAAGCCCCGGGTGACGACGTTGGTGTGCTTGCCGCGCCAGCCGAGCCCACCGTCCACCGCCAGTGATTTTTCCAGCAACGGTGCGGTGTCAACGAAGACCTTCACGTCGGCCCCGAAGGTCTGGTGCAGCCATCCGGCCACCTGCTTCAGGCGTTTCTTGATCAGGTCATGGTAATCGCGGTGACGGGCATAGACGCTGATATAGCCCCGGTCGCGATGCTCCAGCAGGTCCAGCGGTGCGGTCAGGGTGCGGTAGTTGACGCCCAGCGAGATCGCCGTCACCGCCTCCGGCCACATGGCGGTGGGGGCGGAGCGGCGCTCCAGCGTCTCTTCCATCCACGTCATGGTGCCATGCCGCCCGTCAGCGACATAGGCGGCCAGATTGGCACGGTCGGCATCGCTGATGGTGGCACGGGAAAAGGCAACGGTATCAAAGCCCGCCGCCAGTGCCTCGGCCCGGATCAGGGCGCGCTGGCCTTCCGGGGTGTCGGGCACCGGCGGCGGTTTTTTAGGCATGGCGGGGCAGATCAGCCACGGCCACGGTACGGCGGCACGCCCTGATCGGGCAGCCACAGGCCGTCCGGGGCCGGGCCGGTGGCATAGAACACGTCGATCGGAATCCCGCCGCGCGGATACCAGTAGCCGCCGATGCGCAGCCACACCGGCTTCAGTTCTTCCGCCAGCCGCTTGCCGATGTAGACGGTGCAGTCTTCATGGAAAGCGCCGTGATTGCGGAAGGAGCCGAGGAACAGCTTCAGGCTCTTCGATTCCACCAGCCAGTCACCGGGCACATAGTCGATCACCAGATGGGCAAAATCCGGCTGACCGGTCACCGGGCACAGGCTGGTGAATTCCGGGGCGACAAAGCGGGTGACATACAGGGTGCCGGGGTGCGGATTGGGCACCCGTTCCAGCACCGCATCGTTGGGGTCGTTCGGCAGGTCGGTCTTGGTGCCGAGCTGGGTCAGCCCGGAGGCGTCGCTGTTGGTCATGACAGGAACTCTCTGGTGTTAAAGCGGGTCAATATCGCCCAGGGCCTGCTGCGCCTCGAACGCCTGCACGAACTGGGTCAGGGTTCCGGCCTTGATGGCGGCGCGCAGGTCGCGCATCAGGTCCTGATAATGCTGGATGTTGTGCCAGGTCAGCAGCATCGGACCGAGCATCTCTTCCGCCCGGATCAGGTGGTGCAGATAGGCGCGGGAATAGTTGCGGCAGGCCGGGCAGGAACAGCTTTCGTCCAGCGGGCGGGTGTCATCCAGATGCCGGGCGTTGCGCAGGTTGACGGTGCCGCGCCGGGTAAAGGCCTGCGCCGTGCGGCCGGAGCGGGTCGGCATCACGCAGTCAAACATATCGATGCCGCGCACCACCGCCCCGACGATGTCGGACGGCTTGCCGACCCCCATCAGGTAGCGCGGCTTGGCGGTCGGCATCTTCGGCATGGTGCTGTCGAGGACGCGGAACATCATTTCCTGCCCTTCCCCGACCGCCAGACCGCCGACGGCATAGCCTTCGAAGTCCAGCTCCCGCAGTTTGGTGATGCTTTCCTCGCGCAGTTCGGGGAACACGCTGCCCTGCACGATGCCGAACTGGCCGTAGCCGTCGCGGGGCACAAAGGCCTCGCGGGAGCGTCTGGCCCACCGCATCGACAGCCGCATCGATTCGGCGGCAACTTTCTTTTCCACCGGATAGGGGGTGCATTCATCGAACGCCATGGTGATGGTGGCGTCCAGCTTGTACTGGATGTCGGTCGAGTTTTCCGGGGTCAGGGTGTGGCGGCTGCCGTCGATGTGGCTGCGGAAGGTCACCCCTTCCTCGGTCATCTTGCGCAGCTTGGTCAGACTCATCACCTGAAACCCGCCGGAGTCGGTCAGAATCGGGCCGGGCCAGTTCATCATGGTGTGCAGGCCGCCCAGCCGCTGCACCCGGTCCGCACCCGGGCGCAGCATCAGGTGATAGGTGTTGCCAAGAATGATCTGGGCCCCGGTGGCGGCGACGTTTTCCGGCATCATGCCCTTGACGGTGCCGACGGTGCCGACCGGCATGAACACCGGGGTATCAATCTCGCCATGGGCGGTCTGGATCTTCCCCAACCGGGCAGCGCCGTCGGTGGCCAGAACCTCGAAGGAAAAAGCGGTCATCACAGGGTCTCCTCGCGGCGCAGCAGCGAGCTGTCGCCATAGGAATAGAAACGGTAGCCGGTGGCGATGGCCTGCTGATAGGCGGCCCGCATACGGTCCATACCGGCAAAGGCCGAGACCAGCATGAACAGGGTGGACCGCGGCAGGTGGAAATTGGTCATCAGCAGGTCCACCGCCTTGAAGCGGTAGCCGGGGGTGATGAAAATATCGGTCGAACCGCTCCACGCGGGGATGGTGCCGTCTTCCTGCGCCGCGCTTTCGATCAGCCGCATCGAGGTGGTGCCGACACAGACCACCCGCCCGCCCGCGGCCCGCGCCGCGTTGAGGGTGGCGGCAGTTTCGGCGGAGATCAGGCCGTTTTCGCTGTGCATCCGGTGGTCTCGGGTGTCATCCACCTTCACCGGCAGAAAGGTTCCGGCCCCGACATGCAGGGTGACATGCACCCGCTTGACCCCACGGGCGTCCAGCGCCTCCAGCAGGGCCGGGGTAAAGTGCAGCCCGGCGGTGGGGGCGGCAACCGCCCCGTCATGGCGGGCATAGACGGTCTGGTAATCCTGCCGGTCCCGGGCATCGTCGTCGCGGCCCATGTAGGGCGGCAGCGGCAGGTGGCCGTGGGTTTCCAGCGCCTGCATCAGCTCCGGCCCGGCCCGGTTGAAGCGCAGGATCACCTCGCCGCCGTCGTGCTTTTCAAGGACGGAGGCGGCAAAGTCAGCGGCAAACGTCACCACATCGCCGACTGACAGGCGTTTAGCCCCCTTGGCGAAGGCCGCCCAGGTGTCCAGCCCCAGCGCCTGATGCAGGGTCACCTCCACCTGCGCTGGCAGGCCGCCGGGCTGGCGGGGGCCGCGCTGGCCGAACAGGCGGGCGGGAATGACGCGGGTGTCGTTGAATACCATCACATCCCCGGGCTGGAGCAGGCCCGGCAGGTCGCGCACGCCCCGGTCATGGCAGCCGTCGGCGGTCACGTCCAGCAGCCGGGCGGCATCGCGCGGCGTCACCGGGCGGTCGGCGATCAGCTCTTTCGGCAGGTCAAAATCAAAGGCATCCACCCGCATCGGGTCGGAAACTCCACAGAAAAAAGAACGAAATCAGGGCGGCAGCAAGGGTATTTCAGGACCGGCCGGGCACCCCGGCGCGGGCCAGAGCGTCGGCCCGCTCATTCTCCGGGTGTCCGGCGTGGCCCTTCACCCAGTGCCAGCGCACGGTATGGCGGCGGGCCTCGGCATCCAGCATCTGCCACAGGTCGGCGTTTTTCACCGGCTTTTTATCGGCGGTGCGCCAGTTGTTCTTGCGCCAGCCCCAGATCCATTCCGTCATCCCCTTCTGCACATAGGTGCTGTCGGTGTAAACGTCGATGGTCATTGGCCGTTTCAGGGCGCGCAGGGACTCGATCACCGCCATCAGTTCCATACGGTTGTTGGTGGTGTCCGGTTCGCCGCCGTTGAGTTCTTTTTCATGGCCGCGCCAGCGCATCACCGCCCCCCAGCCGCCGGGACCGGGATTGCCGGAACAGGCCCCGTCGGCGTAGATCTCGACGGTGTCCGGGGCGGTTGCGGGATCACTCATGCCGGTCAGCCCAGACCATAGGCGCCGGGGCCGGGGGTTGCCCGGTGGAAGCGCAGCTTGTGCAGGTATTCCAGCGGGTCCTTGCGGGTGACCATGGCGGTGGACGGCGTGTTCAGCCAGTCATACAGGCGGGTCAGCAGGAAACGCATCGCCGAGCCCCGGCACAGCAGCGGCAGGGCCTCCAGCTCGGCATCGCTCATCGGGCGCTGCTTCAGGTAGCCGTTGATCATCAGCCGGGCCTTGGTGGCGTTGAAGGTTTTGTCGCCTTCAAAGCACCACGCGTTCAGGCAGATCGCCAGATCATAGGCCAGCAGGTCGTTGCAGGCGAAATAGAAGTCGATCACCCCGGACAGGGTGTCATGCAGGAAGAACACATTGTCGGGGAACACGTCGGCGTGGATCACCCCGTGCGGCAGGTCGGTCGGCCAGTGGGCTTCCAGATAGTCCAGCTCGGCGGCGATTTCGGCGGCCAGACCCGGCAGTACTTCGTCGGCGCGGTCGCGGGCCAGATCAAACAGCGGCCGCCAGCCGGAGACGGACAGGGCATTGGCCCGGGTCAGGGTAAAGCCATCCGCCGCCTGATGCATTTTCGCCAGAGCGGTGCCAAGCTGGGCACAGTGGGACAGCGAGATCTTACGCGGCCACATCCCCTTCAGGAAGCTGATGATCGCCGCCGGGCGGCCGCACAGTTCGCGCAGGGCGACGCCATCGCGGGCCTTGACCGGCAGCGGGCAGGGGAAGCCATTGGCCGACAGGTGTTCGGTCAGGCCGAGAAAGAACGGCAGATCATCCGGGTTCACCCGCTTTTCATACAGGGTCAGGATGTAGGGGCCCCGGTCGGTGGTCAGCAGGAAATTGCTGTTTTCCACCCCTTCGGCAATGCCCTTGCAGCTTTCCAGCGTGCCGATGTCGTACTGGGCGATGAAGGCGTCGAGATCGTCGTCGCTGACTTCGGTATAGACGGCCATGCTTGTTTACTCCGCCGCCGGGGCATCCGCCAGAATGGCGGGCAGTTTGAACACAACGTTTTCCTCGGTGACGGAGACATGTTCCAGCGTCACCGCAAAGCGTTCCCGGCAGGCGTCGATCACTTCTTCCACCAACAGTTCCGGGGCGGAGGCCCCGGCGGTCAGGCCAAGACGGCGGATGCCGTCCATCTGTGTCCAGTCAATATCAGCGGCGCGCTGCACCAGCAGGGACCGGGAGCATCCGGCATTGCGGGCGACTTCCACCAGCCGCTTGGAATTGGACGAATTGGGGGCACCGATCACCAGCACCGCATCGCAGCCTTCCACCATGGCCTTGACGGCCGCCTGCCGGTTGGTGGTGGCGTAACAGATGTCTTCCTTGCGCGGCCCCTGAATCTCGGGGAAGCGGCGGCGCAGCACGGCGACGATATCGGCGGTCTCATCTACCGACAGGGTGGTCTGGGTGACATAGGCCAGCGCGGCAGGGTCCTGCGGCTGCACGGTCTCGGCATCGGCCACGGTTTCCACCAGCAGCATCGCCCCGTCCGGCACCTGCCCCATGGTGCCGATCACCTCCGGGTGTCCGGCATGGCCGATCAGGATCAGCTGACGGTGGTCCTCGGCGTGGCGTTCCGCCTCCATATGCACCTTGCTGACCAGCGGACAGGTGGCATCGACCCAGGTCATCCGCCGGGCTTCGGCGGCGGCGGGCACGCTTTTCGGCACGCCATGGGCGGAAAAGATCACCGGGCGGTCCGCCGGGCACTGGGCCAGATCATCGACAAAGACCGCGCCCTTGGCGCGCAGGCTGTCGACCACAAAGCGGTTGTGGACGATTTCGTGGCGGACGTAGACCGGGGCGCCGAACTTCTGCAAGGCCCGTTCGACAATCTGAATAGCCCGGTCAACCCCGGCGCAGAAACCGCGCGGGCCGGCAAGGGCAATGGTCAGGGGCGGCAGCGGGGCCGTGGTCGGATCGGGGGCGGCAGCGGTCATGGCAGATCGCGAACTCGTCATAATTCCGGGGACGGCGCTACGTGTAGCAGCGAACGCCGCCGCATAAAAGACGGTTCTTACGGATCAGCGGGGTTCTTGTGGCGGGAAGACGACATCAACCCGGCGGTCGGCCAGCCACATCTCCAGCGGCAGGGTGCCGAAACTGTCGCCATCGGCCTGTAGGGGTGCCCCCTCCGGGCTGATCAGGCGGACCCGGGTGGTCTCCAGAACCTCCACATCCTTCAGGGTCGGCAGGCGGCCAAGGGCGAGGGCGAGGGCGTAGCGGAACACATTACGGTAGCCCTTGCGGGTCAGCACGGCGATCCGCAGGGTCGGCTTTTCCAGATTCCCGTCGGGCACCACCACAAACGGCCCGCCATAGAGCCGCCCGTTACACACCACGGCGGTGGCGGCGTCGTAGGCGTGGCCGTCCACCTCCAGCCGGACGGTGGGAAAATCATAGCGCACCGCCTGCAACAGGGTTTCCACCACATAGGCCAGCTTGCCGGTGTGGCGCTTCAGGCCGAGGCGGACATGGGCGACCACATGGGCATCGAATCCGGCCCCGGCCATCAGCAGGAAATGGCGGCGGCGGTCCGGGGCCACCGGCGAGGGCTGGTCGGTGGCGACCACGCACAGCGGGCGGGGCGTGCCTTCGGTCAGGGTACGGGCGACGGCGGCGGCGGACAGGCCCTGTTTCAGTTCCAGTGCCAGAACGTTGGCGGTGCCGAGCGGGATGATCCCCAGCGGCGGGGCGGTTCCGGCAGGCAGGGCGAGCAGGCCGTTGACCACTTCGTTGATGGTGCCGTCGCCCCCGGCGGCCACCACCAGATCGGTCTCGCCCGGGGTCAGGGCGGCGGCGAAGCGCTCGGCATCCCCGGCGCGGGTGGTTTCCCGCAGGTCAAGATCACAGCCCCGGCGGCGCAGATGGGCCAGAACGGCCTGTAACCGCCTGCGTTTATCGCCCCCGGCGGTCGGATTGAAAATGACCGTCAGGCGTTTTGGGCGCGTCATGGGCAGGATCCTGCGTTGAATTTAAATAAAAGTGGAGATTTGACCGGCGGCAGTGTGGCGAAAGGGTATGACAATACAGTGTCAGGGCGGTGAATATTTAAAGAATGTCCGGAAAAGCGCTAGTGCAACCTGCGGCCCTGCACTAGGAATGCAGGCGGACAGACACCGCGACGGAGCCCGAGGTCCGCATGACCGTGCCCCAGTCCCCTTCTTCTTCCGCCCCGCTGGCGGATCCCCCGGCCGCCCCCCGCCGCTACCGCGCCATTTTCGTCTCCGACGTGCATCTGGGCACCCGGGGCTGCAAGGCGGACTTCCTCCTCGACTTCCTGCGTCATACTGAGTCCGAGACCCTCTATCTGGTCGGGGACATCATCGACGGCTGGCGGCTGCGCAAGGGCTGGTACTGGCCGCAGGCCCATAACGATGTGGTACAGAAGCTGCTGCGCAAGGCCCGCAAGGGCTGCCGGGTGGTCTATGTGCCCGGCAACCACGATGAATTTGCCCGGTCCTACCTTGGCAATGATTTCGGCAGTATCGAGCTGATGGCCGAGGCGGAACACCTCACCGCTGATGGCCGTCGCCTGCTGGTGACCCACGGCGACGCCTTCGACGGGGTGGTGCTCTACGCCAAGTGGCTGGCCCTGCTGGGGGATCATGCCTATACGCTGGCGCTGACCCTGAACCATTGGTTCAACGTGGTGCGGCGGAAGCTGAAGCTGCCGTACTGGTCGCTGTCCGGGTTCCTGAAGAACCGGGTGAAGAATGCGGTGTCGTTCATCACCAACTACGAGACGGCGATGGTCGAGGAAGCCCGCCGCCGCAGTTTTGACGGGGTGGTGTGCGGCCACATCCACCACGCTGAACTGCGGGAGGTGGACGGCATCCTGTACTGCAATGACGGCGACTGGGTGGAAAGCTGTACCGCACTGGTGGAGCACGACGACGGCCGTCTGGAAATCATCGACTGGACGCGGGAACGCGCCTATTCGCCGCTGGAGGCCTGGCAGGCCGCCAACAGCCGGACCGCAGCGGCGGAGGACGAAGACGCCGTCCGCCCGCCGGTTCCGGCCTGACAGCGTTTACTGAAAAACCGGAGCGTTTTCAGGCGTAAGGCCGATGTTCCCATCTGCTGAAAACACTCTGGCCCGCCCGTAACCCTGTGATGGAGACCCGTGATGCGGATACTGCTGGTGACGGATGCGTGGTTTCCCCAGATCAACGGCGTGGTGCGGACCCTTGCCACCCTGAAGGCCACTCTGGAACAGCGTGGCCACGAGGTGCTGTACATCACCCCGGATCTGTTCCGGACCATCCCCTGTCCTTCGTATTCCGAAATCCGTCTGGCCTTATTTCCGCGCCGCCGGATCCGGAAAATGCTGGAGGCCTTCCGTCCCTGTGTGGTGCATATCGCCACCGAAGGGCCGCTGGGGACGGCGGCGCGGGCGGAATGCCTGCGGCGGGACATCCCCTTCACCACCGCCTTCCACACCAAGTTCCCGGAATATGTCGAGGCCCGCTTCGGGATTCCGTCCCGCTGGACCTACGCCGTCCTGCGGCGGTTCCATGCCCCGTCACAGGCGGTGATGGTGGCAACGCAGGGGATTGAGGAGGAATTGACCGGCTGGGGGTTCCGCAACATCCGCCGCTGGACCCGGGGGGTGGATACCACCCTGTTCCAGCCGCGCGGCAGCGATCTGTTCCACGGTCTGCCGCGTCCGGTGTTCCTGAATGTCGGACGGGTGGCGGTGGAGAAAAACCTTGAGGCCTTCCTGTCGCTGGATCTGCCCGGCAGCAAGGTGGTGGTCGGCGATGGCCCGCACCTTGCCAGCCTGAAGCGCCGCTTTCCGCAGGCGGTCTATGTCGGGGCCAAGACCGGCGAGGATCTGGCCCGCCACTTTGCCGCCGCCGATGTGTTCGTGTTCCCCAGCCTGACCGATACCTTCGGTCTGGTGACGCTGGAGGCGCTGGCCTGCGGGGTGCCGGTGGCGGCCTATCCGGTGGCGGGGCCGAAGGATGTGCTGGAGCAGCAGGACCCGGCGCAGCCGGTCGGCATTCTGGAGGCTGATCTGCGGCAGGCGGCGCTGCGGGCGCTGGAGATCCCCCGCGACCGTTGCCGGGCCTTTGCCGAGCGCAATGACTGGACCGTCAGCGTCGATCAGTTTCTGGCCAATGTTGCCCCCTTTGATCCGGAAACGGCGCTGGGCGGCAGCCCGGATCAGCCGCAGCATCAACCGGCCTGATCCCGGCCTGCGGGACTCCCGGGAGACTGGAAACCCCCCGCCGTGGTCTTCGGCGGGGGTTTTTCTGTGCGGAGGGGGCAGGACCGCGCGGGGGGCGTTACCCCTGATAGCGGGCGCGGCCGGAGCGGTTGACGGCACTGATCACCGCTTCCAGCGAGGCCATCACGATGTTGGTGTGACGGCCGACCCCGAACAGCGGGCCTTTCCCGCCGACGGTGGTTTCCAGATAGCAGATCGCCTGTGCATCGGCCCCGGACCCGACGGCGTGCTCGTGGTAATCCAGCACCTGAATATCCAGCGTGAAGGCGGCGTTCAGGGCATTGACGAAGGCGTCGATCGGGCCGTTCCCGGTGCCCTCAATGGCGGTGGTGGTGCCGTTGTGGGAAATCAGGGCCTTCAGCGAGCGCGGGCTGTCGGCTTCCCGGCCGAGCGGGATGGTGGTGTATTCGGTGATCGACCACGGATTGTCGGCGGTGTCGCGCGACAGGTAATCGGTCTCGAAGGTGTTCCAGATTTCATCCGGGCTGAGTTCGCGCTCTTCCGTGTCGGTGATCGCCTGCACGGTTTCCGAGAATTCAATGCGCAGGCGGCGCGGGGTCTGGAGGCCGTGATCCCGTTCGAGAATATAGGCAACCCCGCCCTTGCCGGACTGGCTGTTGATACGGATCACCGCTTCATAGCCCCGGCCGACGTCGGCGGGGTCAATCGGCAGATACGGCACTTCCCACACCGGCTGGTTGGATTTGCGCAGGGCATTCAGGCCCTTGGAAATCGCATCCTGATGCGAGCCGGAGAAGGCGGTATAGACCAGCTCCCCGGCGTAGGGATGGCGCGGATGCACCGGCAGGCGGGTACAGTATTCGGCGGTCTCGACGATTTCGGCGATGTTGGAGCAGTTGAGCTGCGGATCCACTCCCTGCGTGAACAGGTTGAGGGCCAGCGTCACCACATCAACATTGCCGGTGCGCTCACCGTTGCCGAACAGGGTGCCTTCGACGCGGTCCGCCCCGGCCATCACGCCCAGCTCCGCCGCCGCCACGGCGGTGCCGCGGTCGTTGTGCGGGTGAACCGACAGGATCAGGGTGTCGCGGTTCTTCACGTTGCGGGCAAACCACTCGATCTGGTCGGCATAAATGTGCGGACCGGCCATTTCAACGGTGGCAGGCAGGTTGACGATCATCCGGTGCTCGGGGGTCGGCTGCCACACGTCCATCACCGCCTCGGTGATTTCCACCGCAAAGTCCAGCTCGGTGCCGGTGAAGCTTTCCGGGCTGTACTGGCAGGTGATCTTGGTTTCCGGCATGCTGTCGGCCAGCGACCGGATCAGCCGGGCCCCCTTGACGGCAATGTCGATGATCCCTTCCTTCTCCAACCCGAACACCACCTTGCGCTGAAGGGTGGAGGTGGAGTTGTAGAGGTGGACGACGGCGTGTTTGGCCCCGCGTACCGCTTCGAAGGTGCGGGCGATCAGGGCATCGCGCGACTGGGTCAGCACCTGAATCGCCACCCCGTCGGGGATGCGGTTTTCTTCGATCAGCATGCGGACGAAATCAAAGTCGGTCTGCGAGGCCGCCGGGAAGCCGACTTCAATTTCCTTGAAGCCCATGGCGATCAGCATGTCCCACAGGCGGAGCTTGCGTTCCCAGCCCATCGGTTCCACCAGCGCCTGATTGCCGTCGCGCAGGTCAACGCTGCACCACATCGGGGCCTTGGTGATGGTGGCGTTCGGCCAGGTGCGGTCGGTCAGGCCGACCGGCGGAAACGGACGGTACTTTACGGTGCAGTCAACCGGGGCGGAAAAAGCGGTGGCGGTGGTCATGATCGGGGGTCCTGTTCAGTCGGCGGGCGCGGTTGGCGCGGATCAGAAGCGATGGAAGGCAGCTGCGGAACGCGGAGACTGCGGTAGTCGCGACTGACGCCAGACAAACACCTGCGCCGGACGCCACAGGCGGACCGACGGCGCACTACGCCACGGGCGGATGGCGGACAGGATCAGGGAGAATGTCAGGAGAACGGAGAGGGCGATCATCACTCAGGACCCGGAGAGGGGGAAGGAAGCGGGGAGATCCGGTGCTGCGCGGGCAGCAGAGCGGTCGTCCCGGCGATCCTGCCTCAGGGGTCAGGTCGCCGGACCGTCAGGTCCGTAGCGATAGGGCCAGGCTGGCCACAAAGGGAGTGCGATGCGTGTTCATGGCCGGAACTGTAGTCCGCCGCCTGCGCCATGGTCAACCCCTGCTCTGCCAAACAGGGAATAATTTTTACGCATATCGTTATCGCATTGCCAAAAAACTATTGCTTTGCAACATGATAGAGTGGTCCCGGCGTGTGTGATAGGATGGCTTCTGCCCGGTGGTGCCGGGGAAAACAGCGGGGTCTCTGACGGAGGAACGTGCCATGTCAGGTTTACAGTCAGCCGGGGATCAGAACGCCGGGGGGCAGAAGTCTGTTCTGCGTGATCAGGTCCGGCAGGAGCTGGCAACCGCCGATCTGCGGCATCTGGCCGACGGAATTGGCTGCACCGTCCGGGTGCGGGTGCCGATGGATCTGCTGGCCCGCGCCAAGGCCCTGACAGGCCTTGAGGATACTGAACAGGTGCTGCATGCGGCACTGGTGCATCTGGTGATGGGGCCGGGGGAAAACGGCGGACACTGAGACCGGTGCCGGATACTGCTGGGATCCGGCAGACGGAGATGGGATAACAGGGGGGCGGTCATCCAGACCTGCCCCCGTTTTTCTGTCCTGTTTTTCTGTCCCCGTTTTTGGCGATCCCCGGGTTTGCCGGTGACCGTTGCCCGCCTGTCCGGGTCGCCGGAGTGCAAGGAGCCGATGATGCCGGAGTCGTTGTTGTCCCCCGCCGGGTATCCGCCGGAAACCCTCGTGACCTCTGAAGAGGCCCTGCAAGCCCTGTATGGCACGCCGGTGCAGGCGGCGACGGTTAAGGAACTGGACCGTCTGACCCCCGAATACCGCCGCCTGATCGAGGCATCACCGTTTGTGGCGCTGGCCACCAGCGGCCCGGGCGGGCTCGACTGTTCCCCGCGCGGTGATGCCGGACAGGTGGTGTTTGTCGAGGATGAGCGGACCCTGCTGCTGCCCGACCGCCGGGGCAACAACCGCATCGATTCGCTGCGCAACGTGATCCACACCCCGGCGATTGGTCTGCTGTTTCTGATCCCCGGCAGCGGAACCACCCTGCGGGTGAACGGTCAGGCGGCGGTCTGCATTGATCCGGCCCTGCTGGCCCGGTTCGCGGTGGAAGGCAAGGAGCCCCGGTCGGTACTGGTGATCCGCATCGAAACGGTGTTCTTCCAGTGTGCCCGGGCGGTGGTGCGCTCCGCCCTGTGGGACGAGGCCAGCCGCGTTGATCCCGCCACCCTGCCGACGCCGGGGCAGATCCTGACGGTCACCAGCCGGATGGCGGCGCAGGCGGTGATTGACGGTGATGCCTATGACCGGGCGTGGCCGGAACGGGCACAGGCCACCCTGTGGTGATGTAACGCGAAAGGGAAGCCCCGCAGGCCTCAGGCGTGTGGGGTTTCCACATATTCCGGCACCAGAACCCGGAACACATCGTGCATCAGGGCGGTGTCGCCGCTGTCACAGGCGGTCTTCAGGCGGGCGAACTGCTCCGTCAGAACATCGGGGTCTGCCCGACGCGGGGTGGCGATCAGCAGCCCGGCATGGTCGGTCGGCTGCGGCGGTTCCGCCCCGTGGAAGATTTCCTCGAACAGCTTTTCGCCGGGACGCGGGCCGGTGAAGGTGATCTTCACATCCTCATCCGGGCGCAGACCGGCCAGCCGGATCATCTGCCGGGCCAGATCGACGATTTTCACCGGTTCGCCCATGTCCAGCACCACGATCTTGCCGCCGAAACTGTCATCCTGCCGCCCGATGGCGGCGGCTTCCAGCACCAGTTCCACCGCTTCGCGGATGGTCATGAAGTAGCGGGTCATCTCCGGATGGGTGACGGTCAGCGGACCGCCGCGTTCCAGCTGGCGGCGGAACAGCGGCACCACTGATCCGGTGGATCCCAGAACGTTGCCGAAGCGGACGGTGACGAAGCGGGTGGATCCCCCGGCCCGGCCTTCCAGATCGCGGGACTGGCAGTACAGCTCTGCCAGACGCTTGGTGGTGCCCATCACGTTGGTGGGGTTGACCGCCTTGTCGGTGGAAATCATCACCATCAGGCCGACGCCATGGCGGCGGCAGGCGTCGGCGATCAGGGCGGTGCCGAGGGTGTTGGTGCGGATGCCTTCCAGCGGGTTGGCCTCCACCAGCGGCACATGCTTCAGGGCGGCGGCATGCAGCACCAGTTCCGGCTTCAGCCCGGCAAACACGGACTCGATCCGCCCGGCATCGCGGACATCCAGGATTTTGGCGTCACGCGGCACCTGCGGCCAGCGTTCGGACAGCTCAAGGTCAATGGTGTACAGGGCGAATTCCGAGCTGTCGGCCAGAGTCAGCCGGGCCGGGGACAGGTCGGCCACCTGCCGGACGATTTCGCTGCCGATGGAGCCGCCAGCCCCGGTGATCAACACCCGCTTGCCGGTGATCAGGGCGCGCACTGCCTCGCGGTCCAGCGTCACCTGCGGGCGGCCGAGCAGATCCTCGATGGCGATCGGGCGCAGGCTCAGGCGGTCGGTCAGGCCTTCGCGCAAGTCACTCATCCGGGGCAGGCGGGCCATCGGCAGGTTCAGGTTCTGCGCCTGTTCGAACAGGGCGCGGACGGATTTGGCCTCGACATCCTCCCGGCACAGGATCAGCCGGTGCGGGGCGGTGTTGCGGGCCTTCAGCTGCGCCAGCACCGGGCCGAGCTGGTCAAAATGCCCCAGAACCGGCACCCCATGGATATGCATGCCAACCCGGTCCGGCCGTTCGGTCAGGGTGCCGACCACGGAATATTCGCCGTCGCCGCGCTCCATGGCGCGGATGAACAGGTCGGCGGCATCGTTGGTGCCCGCCAGCAGCACCGGAATGCGCGGGGATCCGGACAGGTCGGAGATCCGGCGTCCGCCGTCCTTCCACATCCGGTAGACAAAGCGCGGCCCCCCCAGCAGGGCAGCCAGCACCAGCCAGTTGATCAGCGGCAGGGACCGGGGCAGGTCATTCAGCCGGGTCAGCAGGAACATCAGCAGGGTAAACACCAGCACGGTCATGGTGACCGCCCGGGTGATGGCGATCAGGTCGCGCATCGACGCATAGCGCCAGATTCCCTTGTACATGCCCAGCAGGTGGAACATCACGGCGGCGGTGGCGGTGAACAGGGCGCAGCCGGTCAGCAGGGTGCCGGTCGGGATGGTCTGGGGAAGGCTGTCGCCCAGCCGCAGGGTCAGCGCCAGCCAGAAGCTGGCGGCGGCCATGATGATATCGTGGATGACGGCGATGGAACGGCGCGACAGCATAGGGATGCAGGCTCCGGGCAGGCAAAAGACAGAAGGCGCTGTTTTAGCGCGGGCGGCGGCGGAAGAGAACCACAATGAGGCCCAGCACCGCGACGGTGCCCGCCACCGCCGGCAGCGGCTGCCCGCTGACGGCAAAGGCCGCCGCCGCCAGCAGGCCGAGATTGCCGCACAGGATCAGGGCGGACACCTGACTGTGGCGCAGGCCGCCGGTATGGACGGCCTGCTGATAAAAGTGTTCCCGGTGGGCCTGCCCGATCGGTTTGCCCTGCACCAGCCGCCGCAGCAGGGTGACGGTGGCATCCAGCAGGTAATAGGCGGGCAGGATCAGGGCGGCGGTCAGGGCACCGTCCCCGGCCAGCAGGATCAGGGCGAAGCCGAGCAGGTACCCCAGCGGCACCGACCCGACATCGCCGAGGAACAGTTTGGCCGGATGCCAGTTGAACACCAGAAAACCAAGGGCGGCCCCGACGGCGGTCAGGCCGAACAGCCCGTAGGGCAGGGTGGCGGCGGTAGGCAGCAGCAGGCTGACGGTCACCAGCCCGGCCCCCAGACTGGCGGTTTCCACCCCGGTAATGCCGTCGATGCCGTCCATGAAGTTATAGAGGTTGATGAACCATACCCAGCCGACCAGCGTCACCGCCCGGTCGGCCCACAGCGGCAGCCAGCCCTGAAACACCAGCGTGGCCTCCGGCAGCAGCAGGGTGCCAAGGGCGGCGGCGGCGATATGCAGGGCAAACCGCAGGCGGCGGGACAGGTTCAGCCGGTCATCCAGCCATGAGACCACAGACAGGGCAAAGCTGGCGGCAAGAACCGCCCACAGCGCCACCGGAACCGGGGCCGGGGACAGATATCCGGCCAACGCCCATCCGCCAATCACCACCGGCGTCACCGCCAGACCGCCGCCGCGTGGGGTGGGGATGGTGTGGCTGGAGCGTTCGTTGGGGATGTCCATTACGGCTTTGGCCCGCAGCCAGCCCAGCACCAGACGGGTCAGCGCCAGCGACAGGACAAAGGCGGACAGCAGCCACAGGCCCCCCTGTGCGGCGGACGGAAGCGGGAGACCGGACATCAGGGGAACCCTCCGGAAGAATGGCGGTGGAGACCGGGCGGAACTGGCGGTCACCTCTAACAGAGGGCAGGCGGATCGGCAATCCTGCGGCGTGGGCGGGCGGGCGGCGATCAAGCTGTTTCCTCCGGCGGAGGAAATGCGCTAGGGTGGCGCGGCACTCCGGGCCGGACGCCTGCCGCGCTGGTGTCTCCCGGTCTTCTGCCCCGATTTCCTGTGATATGGATCCGTCCTGATGACCCAGTCCCAGTTCCAGTCCCGGTCTTTGTCCCAGTACCTTCTTGATACCTCGGACCTGCACCGCCGGTCTGCCGAAGCGTCACTGGACGCCGCCATGGATCAGGCGCTGGATCTGCTGGTGACGGCCCTGAAGAACCGGTTGCCGGTTCTGGTGTGCGGTAACGGTGGCTCGATGGCCGATGCCCAGCATATTGCCGGGGAGCTGGTCGCCCGTTTCCGGCTGGAGCGGCAGGGGCTGCCGGTGATTGCGCTGGGCACCAATGCGGCGGCGCTGACGGCGTGGAGCAACGATTACGATTATCCCTCCGCCTACGCCCGGGAAGTGGAGGCCTTTGGCCGCCCCGGCGGCGTGCTGATCGCCATCACCACCAGCGGCAATTCGCCGAATGTGGTGGCAGCGGCGGAAAAAGCCCGGGCCCTTGGCCTGTCGGTGGTGGCGATGACCGGGGCCGGTGGCGGCAAGATGGCGGCGCTGTCTGATGCCCTGCTGGCGGTGCCCAGCAAGGATACTCCCCGGATTCAGGAAGTTCATATCGCGCTGTACCATTTCCTGTGTGAGCAGGTGGAACTCCGCTGCGCCTGAGGCGCATGTCCGCCTGTGTCCCCCGGCCTTCCGCCGGTTCCTGTTTCTCCCTTTTTGACGGTTTGGACTGATCATGCGCGTTCTTGTCACCGGGGCTGCCGGTTTTATCGGATTTCACACCTCTCTGGCGCTGCTGGAGCGGGGCGACGAGGTGATCGGGATTGATAATATCAACGATTACTATGATCCGGCCCTGAAGGAAGCCCGGCTGGAGATGCTGCGCCAGCACGCCGCATTCCGGTTTGAGAAGGTCAGTCTGGAGGATGCCGAGGCGATCACCTCGGTGTTCCGCCGCCATCAGCCGCAGCGGGTGATCAATCTGGCGGCGCAGGCCGGGGTGCGCTACAGCGTCGAAAACCCGATCGTCTATGGCACCAGCAACCTGATGGGTTTCCTGAATATTCTGGAAAATTCCCGTCATTCCGGGGTTGATCATCTGGTGTATGCCTCGACCAGCTCGGTCTATGGGGCCAATGCCAACATGCCGTTCAGCGAACGCAACGGCGTCGGCCACCCGATGAGCCTGTATGCCGCCACCAAGCGTGCCAACGAGCTGATGGCCCATTCCTACAGCCACCTGTTCACGCTGCCGACCACCGGGCTGCGGTTCTTCACCGTCTATGGCCCGTGGGGCCGTCCGGACATGGCGCTGTTCAAGTTCGTCAAGGCGATCCTCGCCGGGCAGCCGATTGATGTGTACAACAACGGCAACATGAAGCGGGACTTCACCTACGTGAAGGATATCGTCGGCGGGATCATCGGTGTTCTGGACAAGCCCGCGCAGGCGGATCCCACTTGGTCGGCGATGGAATCGCATCCGGATCCGGACCGCAGCGCGATTGCCCCTTACCGCATCTACAACATCGGGCGCGGGGCGCCGGTTGACCTGATGGACTTCATCCGCGTGGCGGAGGAAGAACTGGGGATCAAGGCGCAGTTCAACATGATGCCGATGCAGGCCGGGGACGTGGCGGCGACCTATGCCGACACCACTGCCCTGCAGACCGATATCGGTTATGTGCCGTCGATTCCGGTCGAGGTTGGCGTGGCGGAATTCGTGCGCTGGTACCGGTCGTATTTCAAGGTCTGAGCATGACCCGGTGCCCTGCAAGGGGCACCGGGCGTTTTCAGAGAAAACCCCTACTTTATTCTTGCCTGTCCGGTGAAGCTGCCGGTATGGCTTGACTGTCAGGGGGCGGGCATGACGGACAGACAGACAGACAGAAGTGATGGCCGCAGACCGGTGACGGGGGGACCCTCCGTTGCCGGTGACTTCGCCCCGTTCCTGTCGGAGCCGCCGGAGCCGGAACAGGCCCCTCCCTCCGGGGGGACTGATCCGGGACTCCGCCAGAAACTATACCGGGCCGCACTGCGGGTCACAGCGGCCGCCGTCCTCGCCTTCAGCCTGACCGTTCTGGTGATGACGGTCATCCTTGCTCAGGAATACCGGCGTGGACTGGCGGCAGCGCAGGAACGCACGCAGGGGGCGGCCCGCTCTTATTCGGCCAGCCTGACCACGCTGCTGACCCATGTCGAAGTGCTGTTGCAGGGGCTGCGTCTGACCGTGACCGATCAGGGGGGGGCGGAAGACGCCCCGGCCCTGACCGAAAGCCAGATCGTCGCGCTGTTGGGCCGGTTCAAGGCCGCAGACTCGATGATGATGGATTTCCTGCTGATCCGGCCGGATGGCAGCGTCGGGCTATGGACCGGACCGGGGGATCCTCCTTCTGTCGGGGACCGGCAGTATTTCACGGTCCACCGCGATACCCCGGACCATGGGCTGTATCTTGGGGCCGGGATGGTCTCCCGGGCCTATCTGGGGGAATGGTTCTTCCCGATGAGTCTGCGGCTGTCGGCCCCGGACGGCCGCTTTCTCGGCGTTCTGATGGTCTCGATTGACCTGCAACTGGTGCGCCGCCGTCTGGCCCTGCTACAGCAGGATGCCAGCGAGGTGGTGACGGTGACCGATCCCGATGGGGTGATTCTGGCGCGTCTGCCCGGTGGTCTTGATGTCACCCGCCGGACCATGGACAATCCGCTGTATCCGGATGTCCATAAGACCGAAATCACCGAGACAGCCGCCCGGGATCCGATTGAACCGGCCACGGCCGGGGACCGGGTGATCACCTTCCGGAAAGTGGAGCGGTTTCCTCTGGTGGTCAGTGCCTCCCTGCCGCGGGAGGTCGTGCTGGAAAGCTGGTACCGGGGTCTCACCTATGCGGTCGGTTTTGCCGTCCTCTCTGCGGTGCTGATCGGGATTGCCGCCGTGTGGATCCTGCGGGCGCAGGTGTCGCGGCTGCGGGCGGCGGATGAGCTGGAGCGCAGCCGACAGGCGCTGGAACGGGAACATCTGCTGAGCCAGACCCTGATCGATACCATGCCGGTGCTGATGTTCGTGCGGGATGCCGCCGGGGTTTATCTGCGGTGCAACCAGAAATTCCGCGATCAGAGCGGGGTGGAGGATGTGGTCGGACGGCATATCGCTGATCTGCCGTCCGGGGAGGACGGCGAACAGGCAATCCGCACCGATCAGGAGGTTCTGCGCAGCGGAACCCCGCAGAGCTATGAGTATACCGCCTTTGCCCCGGATGGGACGGAGCATCATCTGCTGATCACGAAGGCGCCGCTGCGGGCCCCGGATGGGATTGTGACGGCGGTGATCGGCACGGCGATGGATATTTCCGACCGCCGGATGATGGAGCTGTCTCTACAGGCGGAACGGGACCGGGCGGAAAAAGCTCTGCTGACCCTACAGGACGCCCAGTCCAGCCTGATCCGGTCGGAAAAGCTGGCCTCCCTCGGCAGTCTGGTGGCCGGAATTGCCCATGAAGTGAACACCCCGGTCGGGGTCAGCCTGACCGGGGCCAGCCATCTGGCCAAGGAAGTGGCTGCCCTCCAGCACCGGCTGGATGACCGCAGCCTGACCATGACCGATCTTCAGGCCTTTCTGGACACAGCGCGGGAGGCGACGGACCTTCTGGTCTCCAGCAACCAGCGGGCTGCGGATCTGATTCACAGCTTCAAACAGGTGGCGGTTGACCAGACCAGCGGTCACCGCCGGACCTTCCGTCTGGCGGAATATCTTGACGAAGTCCTTCTCAGCCTGCGGCCGAAGTTCAAGAACACGCCTTACCGGGTTACGGTTGACTGTCCGCAGGATCTGGAGATGGACAGCTATCCGGGGGCGTTGTCGCAGGTGCTGACCAATCTGCTGATCAACTCTCTGCTGCATGGATTCGCCGGGCGTGAGGCCGGGGATATAACTATTTCGGCCAGTGTGGTGACGGTCCGCGCTGAAGACGCCGCCGCAGACCGACAGGCCGGTAGCGATATCATCGAATTGATGTATAAGGACAACGGGGCCGGGATCCGTCCGGATATCCTGCCCCGGGTGTTCGATCCGTTTTTTACCACCCGGCGCGGTGCGGGGGGCAGCGGACTGGGGCTGAACATCGTTTATAATATCGTCGTACGCACATTGGGCGGAACGGTGGATCTGCACAGTCAACCGGGGGAAGGCGTCTGCTTTACCTTCCGGTTTCCACGGTGCACGGCTGAGGTGGGGAAGGGGACGCCGGGATGAAATCCGACGGCTTTCTGTTTGACGAAGCGGCGGTCGAGGCGCGGCCTGCCGCCGTGGCGGATGCTGCGGGTCCGTGGGTGGTCCTGATCGTCGATGACGATCCGGAGGTCCATGCCGTGACCCGGCTGACGCTGGGCAAACTTGTGTTCAAGGGCCGCGGGCTGGTGTTCCGGTCTGCCTTTTCGGGGGCCGAAGGGCGGGCCCTTCTGGAGGCGGAACCGGATATTGCCGTGGTTCTGCTGGATGTGGTGATGGAGACCGATGATGCCGGTCTGCGTCTGGCGCGGGAGATCCGGGAGGATCTGCGCAACCGCGCGGTCCGGATCATCCTGCGCACCGGTCAGCCCGGACAGGCCCCGGAAGAGGACGTGATCGTCGGGTACGACATCAACGATTATAAATCCAAGACGGAACTGACGGCCCAGAAGCTGTTCACCACCGTGGTCGCCGCCCTGCGCGGGTACGAAGATATCCGGGCGCTGGAAAGTAACCGTCTGGGATTGCAGCAGATTATTGACTGCACCGATTCGCTGTTCCGTCTGCATTCCCTGCGGCAGTTTTCGCGGGGGGTCCTGCTTCAACTGGCCGCCTTTGTCCATGCCGGGCCGAATGGCATCCTCTGCGTGCAGCGTGCGGTTTCCGGCGGGACGGATCCCGGCGGGGCTGATCAGCGGGAGATCTGCGTGCTGGCCGGGGTTGGCCGCTATGCCGAAGCTGTCACCCGCACCCTGCGCGACAGCGGGGTTGATCCGACGATCGGCACAGTGATTGACGCCGCCTTTGAACGGAAGATCAGCCAGTATTCGGCGGATTATACCGTCCTCTACATTCCGGTTCCGGAAGGGTCGGAGCTGGCGGCCTATATCCATTCCCACCGTCGGCTGGGCGAGGATGACCGCCGCCTGCTGGAGGTTTTTGTCTCCAAGATGGCGATCGGCTTTGCCAATGTGCGCCTGTATGAAGATCTTCAGGCCGCCAACGAGCGGCTGGAGCAGCGGGTGGCGGCCCGGACCCGGGAGCTGGAGGAGGCCAACCGCCGACTGGAGGAGCTGGCTTACACCGACCCGTTGACCGGATCTCTGAACCGCCGCAGCTTCATGGAAGGGGCCTCGCGGGAGGTGGAGCGGGCGCGCCGCTACCAGCGGCCGCTGTCGGTGGTGATGTTCGATCTTGATCACTTCAAATCCCTGAATGACACCTATGGGCATCTGGCCGGGGATGATGTGCTGCGCACCGTGGTGGCCCGCAGCCGTCAGGTGCTGCGTGACAGCGATATTCTTGGCCGGTACGGCGGCGAGGAGTTCGCGATCCTGCTGCCGGAAACCCCGAGGGAGCTGGCACGGCAGGTGGCGGAGCGCCTGCGGCAGGCCATGGCGGCCCAGCCGATGATCGCCGATGGCACGGCGGTGGCGGTGACGGTCAGTCTGGGGGTGTCAGAGCTTGACCCCTCGGAAGATGCCATCGGCAATACGCTGCGCCGGGCTGATGATGCGATGTATGACGCCAAGGAGTCCGGCCGCAACCGGGTCTGTCTGCGATAGGCTTTATTCCGCCGGGGGCTTTCCGGCGCGGGGATGGGCCGACTGATAGACCCGGGTTAGCTGGCTGGGGTCCACCTGCGTGTACCGCTGGGTGGTGGCGAGCGTGCTGTGCCCCAGCAGCTCCTGAATGGTGCGCAGGTCGCCGCCGTTGGTCAGCAGGTGGGTGGCGAAGCTGTGGCGCAGGGCGTGCGGGGTTGCCCGTTCTCCCAGACCCAGCAGGACCCGCAGCCGCCGCATCTGGCGCTGGACCACACCGGGATTCAGGGCTCCGCCACGGGCCCCGATGAACAGGGCGCTGGTCTCCGGGCTGCCGTCCGGGCGTTGGGCCAGATAGGCGGCGATGGCGTCCCGCACCAGCGGCAGCACCGGGACAATCCGCTCTTTCGATCCTTTGCCCAGCACCCGCAGGGTGTCGCCGCGCGGCCGGTCGGCCACGGTCAGCGACAGGGCCTCCCCCAAACGCAGACCGCAGCCGTACAGCAGGGAAAACAGCGCGACATCCCGCGCCGCCAGCCAAGGCTCATCCTGAAGTTCGGCGGCGGTCGAGAGGGTTTCCACGGCGTCAGTTTCACTTAAGGGGCGGGGCACCTGTTTCGGCAGGCGCGGGCTGCGCAGGGTTTTCAGGGCGGCATTTTCCACCCGGCCGGTGCGTTCCAGAAACTTGAAAAATCCGCGCAGGGTTGACAGCGCCCGGGCAAGCGAGGGGCGGGACAGGCCATCCTGAGTCCGTTGGGCCAGCCACGCCCGGAAATCCGCCGGGTGCAGGTCAGCCAGATCGGACAGCTCCGGGATTCCCCCCCGATACGGGGTGAGGAAGGTGAAAAAGGCGGACAGGTCGCGGCCATAGGCGGCAACCGTGTGCGGGCTGGACCGCCGTTCGGCGGCCAGCCATGTCTGCCAGTCAACAACCGCCGCTGTCAGGTCTGGTCCCAGAGGGGGGAACACCACCGGCAGGGGATGGGCCGCCGCCACCGGATCAGCCCTTCCAGTGGCGCAGGCAGTGATGCAGGACGGCGGACAGGAAGCTCATCAGCTCCGTTCCCTGTCCGGGCTCAAAGGCCCGGGCCCGGCGGCTGCCGAACGCCAGCAGGCCGACCGGATGGCGGTCGGTGGCGGGCAGGCGGACCAGTGCATCGGACTCAATCAGCCCGGCCCCTTCGCCATACAGCGTGGCCTCGCCGTGCAGATGGGCCCGCAGGCGGGTGTCGGATCCGGCCAGCAGGGTTTCGACGGTGCCGTCGGGCAGCGGCTGGCTGATCCGGGCCAGATCGGCCGGGGCACCGGGCTCCAGACACAGCAGCACCAGATCCACTTCCAGCAGCAGGGGCAGGTCTTCGGCCAGTGCCTTGGCACCGTCCTCGACGGTTTCCGCTGCCATCAGGGCCAGAGCCGCCTCATGGATCCGGTGTTGCAGACTCATGTTATCGCGGGCGGTGCGGATCAGCTCCTGTGCCTCGCGCCGCAGCTCGGTGATTTCGGTACGCAGGGCCCGCAGGGCGTGGCCCTGAAAGTCCACCACGCCGGAGCCGAGGTTCCGGTCCGGCATATAGTCGGCCAGCAGGCGGGCCATCACCCCGTCCTGCGCCGGCAGGAAGTCGGGGTGGGCCTGAAGGAAGGCCAGAACCTGCTCCGGTGTGGGCAGGTCCGAGGCCGGGATCGACGGGGTGTGCAGCGTCACCGCTTACGCCCCCGGGGTCAGGATGGTCTGGCCGCTGGCGGCCCAGTCCTTCATAAAGGACTCCAGCCCCTTGTCGGTCAGCGGGTGCTGGTACATCTGGCGCAGCACCTTCGGCGGCAGGGTGGCGACATGGGCCCCCAGCTTGGCGGCCTGCACCACATGCAGCGGGTGGCGGACGGAGGCGACCAGCACCTGCGTCTCGATGCCCGGATACTGGTCATAGATATGGACGATGTCGGCGATCAGCTCCATGCCGTCCTGCGACAGGTCATCCAGCCGCCCGACGAAGGGAGACACAAAGGTGGCCCCGGCCTTGGCGGCCAGCAGGGCCTGCGCGGCGGAGAACACCAGCGTGACATTGACCATGCCGCCGTCACGGGTGATGGCGCGGCAGGCCTTCAGGCCATCGGCGGTCATTGGCACCTTGATGGTGACATTGCTGGCGATGGCGCGCAGCACTTCGGCTTCCTTCATCATGGTCGGAAAGTCGAGCGCGGTGACTTCGGCACTGACCGGGCCGGGCACGGCGGCGGCGATCTCGCGGATCAGCTCGACAAAGCTGCGGCCGGTCTTGGCGGCCAGCGTCGGGTTGGTGGTGACGCCGTCAACCAGACCGGTTTCGGCCAGATCGCGGATATCGTCAAGATCGGCGGTGTCGATGAAGAACTTCATGGTGCGTCACAAAACCCAGAGTCAGAACCAGACAGGTGAATGGCCGGAAGGCTTTCCTGACAGAGTTATTCCCCTTGCGGGCAAAAAGCTCTATCTCCTCCCCATGACCGAGCCGCGAGTGTAGCCGATGCCCCCCGCCAATCCCAGTCCTTCCGCAGACATGGCTGCCCCGTCGTACCCGGAGGGAACGCAGGTGGCCGTTCTGCTGCCGTTGCCGCTGGCCGGGGCCTATGATTACCGGGTGCCTGCCGGATGCACGGTGTGTGACGGGCAGGCGGTGCGCGTGCCGCTGGGGCGGCGGCAGGAAACCGGGATTGTCTGGGGCGCCGGGCGGTCGGGGCTGGATCCGGCGAAGATCCGCCCGCTTCAGGCGGTGCTCGACCACGCCGCCCCGTTGCCGGAGGTGACCCGGCGGTTTGTGGACTGGGTGGCGGCCTATACTCTGTCTCTCCCCGGTGCGGTGCTGAAGATGGTGATTCCGGTGCCGGAAGCGTTGGATCCTCCGGCGGCACAGGTGGCGTGGCGGCTGTCCGGGGCCGAGGTGCCCGGCCTGCGGCAGACCCCGGCGCGGGACCGGGTGCTGCGGACGTTGCAGACCGGGGTGCCGATGACCACCCCCGATCTGGCCCGCGAAGCCGGGGTCAGCCCGTCGGTGATCAAGGGGCTGGCGGAGGCCGGTCTGCTGGCCGAGGTGCCGTTTGCGATGGATCCCGACCTGCCGGAGCCGGATGGCGACCACCCCGGCCCGACCCTCAGTCCGGTACAGGCCGATGCGGCGAAGGAACTGGTTCTGGCCCTCGGGCAGGGTTATTCGGCGACCCTGCTGGAAGGGGTAACCGGATCGGGCAAGACCGAGGTGTACTTCGAGGCGATTGCCGCCGCCCTGCGGCAGGGGCAGCAGGTGCTGGTGCTGGTGCCGGAAATCACCCTGACCACCCAGTGGCTGGGGCGGTTCCGACGCCGCTTCGGGGCGGACCCGGCGGTGTGGCATTCCGATCTGACCCCGGCCCGTCGTCGCCGGACGTGGCGGGCGATTGCCGATGGCCGGGCCCGGGTGGTGGTCGGGGCACGGTCGGCGCTGTTCCTGCCTTATCAGGCGCTGGGGCTGATCGTGGTCGATGAAGAGCACGAAGTGGCTTTCAAGCAGGAAGAAGGCGTGATTTATCACGCCCGCGATATGGCGGTGGTGCGGGCGCATCTGGGGAATATTCCGGTGGTGCTGGCCTCGGCCACCCCGTCGCTGGAGACGGTGGCGAATGTCGAGGCCGGGCGGTACATCAAGGTGGATCTGCCGGTCCGCCATGCCGGAGCGACCCTGCCGACCATCGATCTGATCGACATCCGGCGGTTCCCCCCCGAAAAAGGGGACTGGGGGCAGTCGTGGCTGTCGCCGCCGCTGGTGACGGCGCTGGAGCGGACGCTGGAGGCCGGGGAGCAGGCGATGCTGTTCCTCAACCGCCGGGGCTATGCGCCGCTGACCCTGTGCCGCACCTGTGGCCACCGGGTGCAGTGCCCGCAGTGCACGGCGTGGCTGGTGGAGCACCGCCGCCTCGGCAAACTGCAATGCCATCACTGCGGCCATCAGCAGCCACTGCCGAAGGTCTGCCCGTCCTGCGGGGCGGAGGATGCGCTGGTGGCCTGCGGGCCGGGGGTGGAGCGGGTGGCGGAGGAAGCCTCCCGCCGCTTTCCGCAGGCGCGGGTGGAACTGGTCGCCTCCGATACCCTTGCCGGGCCGCAGGGGATCGCCGGGCTGTTGGAGCGGATTGAACGGAAAGAAGTGGATCTGCTGATCGGGACGCAGGTTCTGGCCAAGGGCCTGCATTTCCCCATGCTGACGCTGGTGGGCATCGTCGATGCCGATCTTGGGCTGTCCGGCGGCGATTTGCGGGCGGCGGAGCGGACCTTTCAGGTGCTGTCGCAGGTGGCTGGCCGGGCCGGGCGTGGGGAACGTCCCGGCCGGGTGATGGTGCAGACCTTCCAGCCGGATCACCCGGTGTTGCAGGCGATGGCAACCGGCGACATGCGGGCCTTCCGCGAGGCAGAGTCCGAAGGGCGGCGACTCCTGCGGATGCCGCCGTTCGGGCGGCTGGTGGCGGTGATTGTGTCCGGCGAAACGGCGGATGCGGTCGAATCGGTGGCGCGGGCGCTGGCCCGGCAGGCCCCGCAGGGGGCGGGACTCGAAGTGCTGGGTCCGGCCCCGGCACCGCTGGCCCTGCTGCGGGGCCGTCATCGCTGGCGGCTGCTGCTGAAGGCCCCGCGCGAGGTCCGGGTCCAGACCGTGGTCCGGCAGTGGCTGGGCGGGGTGGCCTGTCCCTCTGCGGTGCGGATTCAGGTTGATATCGATCCGTACAGCTTTTTGTGACGATTTTTCCGATTAAAGGACCCACCGGGGGCGGGCGGGGAGGCAGGCGGGTTTCGCCCCGCCCGGACGGGCAGGGTCCCCGGACCGGCAAGACCCGTGACAAAACCGGGAAATTGGCCCGGAACGCAGGAGTAGACGCCGTTTTGGGCGTCATTCGCTTGCAACGCCTGACGGGTTATGTTAACAACCAACCGCGCTGACAGGGGCCTCCCTTGTTCGGCGTCAAAAACACATTGCAAAACAGTTCGTTAAAGAATTCACACCACCTTTTCCTCTCGATTTCCGGGGCAAGCAGAACGTGTCATCCGAAATTGCAGGAACGAAGGGCCTCGCGGACCGTTACGCTTCGGCGCTCTATGAGCTCGCCGAAGACCGTAAGCTGCTCGATCAGGTAGCCGGTGATCTGCGGTCGCTTCAGACCATGTTGGGCGAAAGTGTCGACTTCCGACGCTTCGTCGCCTCTCCCGTCATGTCCCGTGAAGACCAGAAAAAAGGGGTGCTCGCCCTGGCTGATAAGGCCGGGCTCAACGAGCTGACCCGTAATTTCCTCGGTCTTCTCGCCGTGAACCGTCGTCTGTTTGCCCTCAAGGGCATTGTGGGCGCGTTCCTCTCCCGACTGGCTACTGCCCGGGGGGAAGTGACCGCTGAGGTCGTTTCGGCGCAGGCGCTGACCGAAGCACAGGCGGCCGCACTGGTCGCCGCGCTCAAGCAGGCTGTCGGCAAGGAAGTTGCCGTCGACGCCAAAGTAGATCCGTCCCTCCTGGGTGGCCTGGTCGTTAAGGTCGGGTCCCGGATGGTCGATAGTTCAATTCGCACGAAGCTGCAACGTCTACAGCTCGCCATGAAAGGGGTTGGGTGATGGAAATCCGCGCCGCGGAAATCTCCGCTATCCTGAAGGATCAGATCGCGAACTTCGGCACGGATGCCGAATCCGCCGAGGTCGGTACTGTTCTGTCCGTCGGTGACGGCATCGCCCGCGTCTATGGTCTGGACCGTGTCCAGGCCGGTGAAATGGTCGAGTTCCCGGGTGGCATTAAGGGCATGGCCCTGAACCTGGAAAACGACAACGTCGGCGTCGTGATCTTCGGTGACGACCGCACCATTAAGGAAGGCGATGTCGTCAAGCGCACCGCCACCATCGTGGACGTGCCGGTCGGCAAGGGCCTGCTGGGCCGCGTTGTTGACGGTCTCGGCAACGTGATCGACGGCAAGGGCGATCTGGCTGATGTCGAGCGCCGTCTGGCCGACGTCAAGGCCCCGGGCATCATTCCGCGTAAGTCGGTGCACGAGCCGATGCAGACCGGCCTGAAGGCGATCGACTCCCTGATCCCGATCGGCCGCGGTCAGCGCGAACTGGTCATCGGTGACCGTCAGACCGGCAAGACCGCTGTCATCATCGACACCATCCTGAACCAGAAGAAGATCAACGACGCCGCGAAGAATGACAGCGAAAAGCTGTTCTGCATTTACGTCGCCGTCGGTCAGAAGCGCTCCACCGTTGCCCAGGTCGTGAAGACCCTGGCTGACCGGGGTGCTCTGGATTACACCATCGTGGTCGCCGCCACCGCGTCCGATCCGGCCCCGATGCAGTTCCTGGCGCCGTACACCGGCTGCACCATGGGCGAGTTCTTCCGCGACAACGGCATGCATGCCGTGATCTTCTATGATGACCTGTCCAAGCAGGCTGTCGCGTACCGTCAGATGTCGCTGCTGCTCCGCCGTCCGCCGGGCCGTGAAGCTTATCCGGGCGACGTGTTCTATCTCCACAGCCGCCTGCTGGAACGCGCCGCGAAGCTGGGTGACAAGTCGGGCAATGGCTCGCTGACCGCTCTGCCGGTCATCGAAACCCAGGCGAACGACGTGTCCGCCTACATTCCGACCAACGTGATTTCCATCACCGACGGTCAGATCTTCCTGGAAACCGACCTGTTCTTCAAGGGTATCCGCCCGGCCGTGAACGTGGGTCTGTCGGTGTCGCGCGTCGGCTCCGCCGCCCAGATCAAGGCGATGAAGCAGGTTGCCGGTACCATTAAGATGGACCTCGCCCAGTATCGTGAAATGGCCGCGTTTGCTCAGTTCGCGTCCGACCTCGATCCGGCGACCCAGAAGCTGCTGGCCCGCGGTGCCCGTCTGACCGAGCTGCTGAAGCAGCCGCAGTTCAGCCCGATGCCGGTCGAAGAGCAGGTGATCTCCATCTTCGCCGGGACCCGTGGCTTCCTCGACAAGCTGCCGCTGAATGCCGTCAACCGGTACGAGCGCGAAATGCTGGCCGAGGTGAAGGAAAAGGGCGCTGATATCGTCAACGCCATCCGCACCGAGAAGGCGATCTCGAAGGACACCGAAGGCAAGCTTCTGGCGTTCCTCGAAGGCTTCGCCAAGTCGTTCGCGGCGTAAGACCGTACTGATCCACCCCGCAGCGCCTGCTGCGGGGTGGATCTTCGCTCCCCGGACACCGCTTTGCCGGTTGTCCGGTTTGTTTCAGATCCAGCCCGCCCCGACCGGCCCCGCCGGAGACTGGGCAGGCTAAACAGGAAGGCCTGACAGCCGATGGCTAGCCTCAAGGATCTCCGCGTTCGTATCAACTCGGTGAAAAACACCCGGAAGATCACGAGCGCCATGAAAATGGTGGCGGCGTCCAAGCTGCGCCGGGCGCAGGAAGCGGCCGAAGCGGGCCGTCCCTATGCCGTGCGTATGGAGCGGATGCTGGGCAACCTGGCCTCCTCGGTCGCCGGCACCGCCGGTGCGCCGAAGCTGCTGGCCGGAACCGGCAAGTCCGACGTCCATCTGATCGTCGTCATGACCGCTGACCGTGGTCTGTGCGGTGGCTTCAACACCAACGTCGTGCGCTCCGCCCGCCAGTTCATCCGCGAACTGGAAACGGAAGGCAAGACCGTGAAGCTGCTGTGCGTCGGCCGCAAGGGCCGGGACCAGCTGAAGCGCGATCACGCTGACAAGATCGTGCAGTCCTACGAAGGTCTGGCCCGCAAGGGTGCGGACTTCGCCAATGCCGACATGGTCGCCCAGAAGATTCTGGCTGACTTTGACGCGGGCGCCTTCGATGTCTGCACACTGATTTATAACAAGTTCCAGTCGGCGATCGCCCAGATCACCACCCGTCAGCAGATTGTCCCGTTCCCGGTTCCGGCCGTGAGCGTCGAGGCCAATGCCGGCCCGAAGGCGCTTTATGAGTACGAGCCGAGCGAAGAAGACATTCTGACCGATCTGCTGCCGAAGAACGTTGCGATGCAGGTGTACTCCTCCATGCTCGAAAACGATGCATCCGAACAGGGTGCCCGTATGAGCGCGATGGACAATGCCACCCGCAACGCCGGTGACATGATCAAGAAGCTGACCCTGGTCTACAACCGTACCCGTCAGGCGATGATTACGAAGGAACTGATCGAAATCATCTCCGGCGCGGAAGCGCTGTAAGGCCACTCAAGATCCGGACCGACCGGCCGTTACTCGGGGCCTCGGTCATAGACTCAGACGATTTCCGGTCTCGGACCGGGCTATTAGGAGCGTCTTCCATGGCGAACAAAAACGTCGGTAGCATCACTCAGGTTACGGGCGCCGTCGTGGACGTGAAGTTCGACGGCGAGCTTCCGGCCATTCTCTCGGCGCTGGAAACTGACAACAACGGCAACCGCCTGGTCCTCGAAGTGGCTCAGCACCTCGGTGAAAATACCGTCCGTGCCATCGCCATGGACTCGACCGAAGGTCTGGTCCGCGGTCAGGAAGTGCGTGACACCGGTTCGGCCATCTCCGTGCCGGTCGGCCCGGAAGTGCTGGGCCGCATCATGAACGTCATCGGCGAGCCGGTGGACGAGCGCGGCCCGATCGGCAACACCCGCGTTGCCCCGATTCACCGTTCTGCCCCGGCTTTCGTCGATCAGTCGACCGAAACCGAGATCCTTGTGACCGGCATTAAGGTCATCGACCTGCTGGCCCCGTATTCCAAGGGTGGTAAGATCGGCCTGTTCGGCGGCGCCGGCGTCGGCAAGACCGTGACCATCATGGAACTGATCAACAACGTCGCGAAGGGCCACGGCGGTTACTCCGTGTTCGCGGGCGTGGGCGAGCGGACCCGTGAAGGGAACGACCTGTACCACGAAATGATCGAATCCGGGATTATCGACCTGGAAGGCAAGAACTCCAAGGTGGCGCTGGTTTACGGCCAGATGAACGAGCCGCCGGGTGCCCGTGCCCGTGTCGCCCTGTCCGGTCTGACCCAGGCCGAATACTTCCGCGACGAAGAAGGTCAGGACGTGCTGTTCTTCGTGGACAACATCTTCCGCTTCACTCAGGCCGGTTCTGAAGTGTCGGCGCTGCTGGGCCGTATTCCGTCGGCGGTGGGCTATCAGCCGACCCTGTCGACCGACATGGGTGCCCTTCAGGAACGCATCACCTCCACCAAGAAGGGTTCGATCACCTCGGTGCAGGCCATTTACGTGCCCGCCGACGACTTGACCGACCCGGCTCCGGCCACCTCCTTCGCCCACCTTGACGCCACCACCGTGCTGTCGCGTGCGATTGCCGAACAGGCGATCTTCCCGGCCGTGGACCCGCTGGACTCCACCTCCCGCGCCCTCGACCCGCGCATCGTCGGTGAAGAACACTACGGCATCGCCCGCCGGGTGCAGGAAGTCCTCCAGACCTACAAGGCCCTTCAGGACATCATCGCCATCCTCGGCATGGACGAACTGTCGGAAGAAGATAAGCTGATCGTGGCCCGTGCCCGTAAGATCCAGCGCTTCCTCTCCCAGCCGTTCCACGTCGCCGAAGTGTTCACCGGCACCCCGGGCGTGTTCGTCTCCCTCGAAGACACCATTAAGGGCTTCAAGGGCATTGTTAACGGCGACTACGACCACCTGCCGGAAGCGGCCTTCTACATGGTCGGCACCATCGAAGAAGCCATCGAAAAGGGCAAGAAGCTGGCTGGTGAAGCCGCCTAAGGATCTCCCGGAGGCTGGATCTGTCCAGCCTCCGGCCCCTTATGCCGTGAACGCCGGTTTTTAATCTTTGTTGCGGAGCCTGAAGGCTATGGCTGACACCCTTGATTTCGAACTCGTCTCTCCGGCGAAGCTGCTCGTTTCCGAGCCGGTGAGCATGGTCGTCGTGCCGGGCACCGAAGGCAATTTCGGGGCGCTGCCGCAGCACGCCCCGATGCTGTCCACCGTTCGTCCGGGCGTCATCGACGTCTATAAGAACGGTCAGATCGCCAAGCGCATTTTCGTTGCTGGCGGTTTTGCCGAAGTGAACGAGACCCGCTGCACCGTGCTGGCTGAAGAAGCCCACGACCTGTCGACCCTGACCCGTGACTCCGTGGATGCCCGTATTCAGGCGGCCAAGGATGCGCTTCAGGAAGCCGACAGTGCCAGCGAAAAGGCTGCTGCCACTTCCAAACTGAAAGTGGCGGAAGCGATGCTGGCTGCGATCGCCTGATCCGCCTGCAATCGCCTGTAGCTGAAACGGCCTGTCTTCGGACAGGCCGTTTTCTTTTGTCTTCGGTCAGAGGGGAGGACGCACCTGCCCCCGATGTGCCTGCGCAGCCATGATGACGCCGCAGTTCTCTTTCTGCGTGTATTTCGGTGCTAGAGTAGAAAAATAAAATATGAGGGGAAGACCTGTCGCCGCCCAGTCCTCCGGTAGAGCAATGAAACGGGACGGCAGAGTGTAGGCGTGGAGACCGCGATGCAGGCTTGGCGCAGGGTGCTGGCAGGCTGGGTGGTATGCCTGATCCTGATCGTGCCAATACTGGCACAGGCCGGGCCGCCCCGGGTCCTTCTGATCAATTCCTATCACAAAGGCTATCGCTGGACGGATGAACAGTCCAACGCGATTGAAGATGGGCTGCTGACCTATGCTCCGGAAGCCACTCTTGAGGTGTTCTATCTCGACTGGAAGCGCCATCCGGAACAGGCAACCTATGAGAATGCCTATGCCACCCTCCGCGACCGCTACCGTGCCGTCCGGCCTGATCTGGTGGCAGCGACCGATGATGCGGCCCTGATCTTTACCCTGATGCATCGGGAGACGCTCTTCGCCGGGATACCGGTCGTGTATGCCGGTGTCCTGAAGGAAGATGCGGAGCGGTTGATCGGGACTGATCCCCTTGTGACCGGGGTCAACCAGAGCATGGATCCGCTGGGAACCCTTCAGCTGGCCCGCTCCCTTTCCCCGTACCGGAAGGCCCTTCTGGTCCGCGATGGTTCCGAAAGCAGTACGGCGTTCGAGGCGGAGCTGCGGACTGCCGCGCAGAAGCTGACCCCACCGATGGAGATTGAAAGCCTTCATACCCTGTCCTTCGGCCAGATTCTGGCCCGGATCCGGACGGTGGAGCCGGACACGGCGATTCTGCTGGGATCCTATGCTTCCGATACAAACGGGATGATCCTGCCGTTACCAAGCTTTGTGCGGCGGGTGACGGATGAGGCAGGGGGGCCGGTGTTCGGGTTTTACCGGTATCAGCTCGATCATGGAATTGCCGGGGGCAGCCTGTTGTCCGGCACAACATCCGGGGTGCAGCAGGCCCGGATCATGACGGATGTCCTGCAAGGCGTCCCGGTCCAGCAAATTCCGAGGCAGGATGGAAAGACCGCAGAACGTCTGGCCGATTACGGGGTGCTGCGGCGGCATGGCCTGTCCCCTGCCTTGCTCGCCCCCGATGTCCGTCTGGTGAACAGGCCGGTTTCGGTCTTCGAGCAATACGCCCTGGTGATTGTGGCGACCCTGATCATCATCATCGCCCTGCTGATGCTTGCGGTGTTTCTGCTGTTCAACATCCGCCAGAGACGGACGGCAGAACAGGCGCTGCGCCGGAAGGTGCAGGACCTGCGGCAGAGCCGCACCGAGCTGGCCCGCAGTGAGGAGCGCTACCGCCTTGCCTCCGGGGCCGCCCGGGATGTGATCTGGGAGTGGGACCTGAGGACCGGCCTGCGGCATTTCTCCGGGCGGGTCGATGAGCTGATGGGCATTGATGGCAGTGCCCTGAAAAGTCTGCCGAAATGGATTGAACGTATCCATCCGCAGGATCAGGCCAAAGTCCGGGGGATGCTGGACGATTATCTGTCGGGGCGGAGGACAGAGTATCGGGTCGAGTACCGGATTCAGAAGGCCGACGGGAACTACATCTGGCTTCAGTCCAATGCCAAGGCCTTAACCGATGAGCAGGGTGTTCCCTATCTGCTGGTCGGAACCTATACCGATATCACCGAGGCCAAACGGCATCAGGAGCATATTGATTTTCTGGCTTACCATGACGTTCTGACGGAACTGCCGAACCGGGAGAACCTGCGCCTTCAGGTCCGGCAGCGGATCGAAGAGACGCCGGACGCCCCTCTGGCCCTGATTTTCATTGATATGGATAACTTCAAATATATCAACGATTCCGCCGGTCATACCGTGGGCGATCGCCTGCTGGTGCAGACAGCGGGACGCCTGCAACGGGCGGCCGGTGCTGACCGGGTTGTGGCGCGTCTGGGGGGCGATGAGTTTGTCGTCGTTCTGCTGCCAGAAGATATGGACGATCTGGAAAACCGCCGCACCCGACTGATCAACGCCTTCCGCGCCCCGTTCGATGTGGACGGCCAGACGTTCTACATGGGGTGCAGTGCCGGGCTGGTGATGTATCCCGATGACGGAACGACCTTCGAGGAGCTGCTCCAGAATGCCGACATCGCCATGTATCAGGCTAAGGCGGCGGGAAAAGGCGGCATGGTCAAGTATGACCAGAGCATGAGTGAACGCACCACCGCCCGGGTGCGGCTGTTCAACCGTCTGCGCACGGCGGAAAGCGCGGGGGCTTTCGCGGTGTATTATCAGCCGCAGGTCCGGGCCACCGATGGCCGGATCAGGGGAGCGGAAGCCCTGTTGCGCTGGCGGGATGCGGAACTGGGGATGGTGCCTCCGGATCAGTTCATCCCGGCCTGCGAGGAGACCGGGCAGATTATTCCGGTCGGGGAATGGGTGCTGCGTCAGACCTGCCGGATGGTGCGGCGGCTGGAGGAGGCCGGAGTGCCGGACCTGATCCTCAGCGTCAACGTCTCGGTGGTGCAGTTGATGCAGTCGGACTTTGTGAAGACTGCGGCGCGGATCGCTGAGCAGGAGCAGGTTGATCCCCGCCGTCTGGAACTGGAAATCACCGAAAGTGTGATGATGGGGGCCTATGATGAAGCCAGCCGTCGGCTGCGGGCCCTGCGCGACATCGGGTTCAACACCAGTCTGGATGATTTCGGGGTCGGCTATTCTTCCCTGACCTATCTGCGCCAGTTTCCTTTTTCCACCCTGAAGCTGGATAAATCCTTCGTCAAAGGCCTGCCGGAAGAGCGGACCGACTGTGCGATGGTCCGTTCGATCATCCGCATCGCCGAGGATCTGGGGCTGGAAACGGTCGGCGAAGGGGTGGAGGTTGACGGACAGCGGGATGTACTGGCGGAGTCCGGCTGCACCTGGCTACAGGGCTATCTGATCGGCCGACCGATGCCGGAAGCGGACCTGCCCGGTTTCTTTGCCGGCTGGCCGGGCTTCTCTGCCCCGGCGTATCCGGAACCGGCGCAATAAAAACAGGCCGCCCCGGTGATGCCCGGAGCGGCCTGTTCTCAGGCGGTCAGTGCGGTTTACTTGCTCAGCGCGACAACGCCCGGCAGTTCCTTGCCTTCCAGCCACTCCAGGAACGCGCCCCCGGCGGTGGAGATGTAGGAAAACTGCTCAGCCACCCCGGCATTGGCCAGCGCGCCGACGGTGTCACCACCCCCGGCCACGGTCAGCAGCTTGCCTTCAGCGGTCAGTCTGGCAGCGGCCTGCGCCACGGCATTGGTGGCGGCGTCAAACGGCTTCAGTTCGAAGGCCCCCAGCGGGCCGTTCCACACCAGCGTCTTGCAGGAGGTCAGCTTCTCGGCCAGCGCGGCGGCAGCGGCCGGACCGGCATCGAGGATCATCTTGTCCGCCGGAACGGCATTGGCGGCCACCACGGCATTGGCGGCATGTTCCTTGAATTCACCGGCCACCACCACGTCGGACGGCAGGATGATTTCGCAGTTGGCGGCCTTGGCCTTTTCCAGAATTTCACGGGCGGTGTCGGCCATGTCCTTTTCGGACAGCGAGGATCCGACCTCGATGCCCTGCGCGAACAGGAAGGTGTTGGCCATACCGCCGCCGATCACCAGCACGTCCACCTTGCTGACAAGGTTGCCGAGCAGGTCCAGCTTGGTGGAGACCTTGGCGCCGCCGACGATGGCGACCACCGGGTGTTCCGGCTTTTCCAGCGCCTTGCCGAGGGCCTCCAGCTCCGCCTGCATCAGCAGACCGGCAGCGGACGGCAGCAGGTGCGCCAGCCCTTCGGTGGAGGCATGGGCGCGGTGGGCGGCGGAGAAGGCGTCGTTGACGTAAATGTCGCCCAGTACGGCCAGCGCCTTGGCAAAATCAACGTCGTTCTTTTCTTCCTGTTTGTGGTAGCGCAGGTTTTCCAGCATCGCCACCTGACCCGGGGCGAGGGCCTCCACCACGGCCTTGGCGGTATCGCCGATGCAGTCATCGGCAAAGGCCACCGGCTGGCCGAGGGTCGCGGCAAGGGCTTCGGCGACCGGCTTCAGGCTCATCTCCGGCACGCGTTCCCCCTTCGGGCGGCCGAAGTGCGACAGCACGACCACGCGGGCCCCCTTGGCGGCCAGTGCCTTGATGGTCTCGGCAGAACGCTCGATGCGGGTGGCATCGGTAACGCGGCCATCCTTCATCGGCACATTAAGGTCGGAACGGACGAGGACGCGCTTCCCGGCAACGTCGAAGTCGGCAATGGTCTTGAAAGCGGGCATGGCTGATTCCCTAACACACAGGGTGGACGGGGCTGCGGACACAAGAAAAAACGCCGCCCGTCCGGTTGGAAGGGCGGCGTTCCGGAACGCTGTGATTACAGGGTCTTGGCGATCTGCGCAGCGGTATCGAGCATACGGTTGGAGAAGCCCCACTCGTTGTCGTACCAGCTCATCACGCGGACGAAGTTGCCGTCCATCACCTTGGTGCCGTCCAGCGCGAAGGAGGACGAGGCCGGGTTGTGGTTGAAGTCAACCGACACCAGCGGCTTGTCGGTGTAGCCCAGCACGCCCTTCAGGGCGCCGTTGGCGGCAGCGACGATGGCGGCGTTGACTTCCTCGGCGGTGGTGGACTTCTTCAGCAGGACCTTCAGGTCAACCAGCGAGACGTTCGGGGTCGGCACGCGGACCGACACGCCATCCAGCTTGCCCTTCAGTTCCGGCAGCACTTCGCCGACGGCCTTGGCGGCACCGGTGGTGGTCGGGATCATCGACACGGCGGCGGCGCGGGCGCGGTACAGGTCCTTGTGCAGGGTGTCCACGGTGTTCTGGTCACCGGTGTAGGCATGCACGGTGGTCATGAAGCCCTTTTCGATGCCGAACACGGTGTTCAGCACGTGGGCGACCGGGGCCAGGCAGTTGGTGGTGCAGGAGGCGTTGGAGATCACCTTGTGGTCGGCGGTGATCTTGTCGTGGTTCACGCCGTACACCACGGTGATGTCGGCACCCTTGGACGGGGCAGAGACCAGCACGCGCTTGGCACCCGCTTCCAGATGCACCACGGCCTTGTCGCGGTCGGTGAAGATCCCGGTGCATTCGGCGACGATGTCAACGTTCAGCTCGCCCCACGGCAGGGCCTTCGGGTCACGCTGGGCGAGGCACTTGATCACCTTGCCGTCGATGACGAGGTTGCCGTCAACGGCCTGCACGTCGTTCTTCAGCACGCCGTGGACGGAATCGTACTTCAGCAGGTGGGCGTTGGTCTCGACCGGGCCGAGGTCGTTGATGGCGACCACTTCCACGTCGGTACGGCCGGATTCGACCAGGGCGCGCAGAACCAGACGACCGATACGGCCAAAGCCGTTAATCGCAACACGAACAGCCATTTTTTCCTCCGCAGAAACAGGCCGCCGGGATGAATGGGTCAGAAGACGGCCTGCGAAACTCGTCGCGCCATCCTGAACGGGTCGGAACTGGCAGGGAAACCGGTGGAGGAAACCCCGGCAGCAACCCACAGGGCGCTGCGGCATCTATGGCACGGACGCCCGCATAAATCCAGACAGTTCCAAGGGGCAGTCCAGAAAAGGGTACAGAAAACCTGCTCTTCCGGGTGGGGCGGCTGCGGTGCCGGGCCACCCTCCGGGCCGGGTGGCGGGGCCTCTTCCGATATCCGCAACAAAAGAGTAGTCTTTCCGGCGTCGACGTCATGACGGGGAGAGGGTGACGATGTTCAGAACCGCAGAACTGGGGCGGAAGGTCAGCAAGGAAGAGTTTGAGGCGGTGGCTCCGCAGCTTCGGACTGAACTGACGCAGCTTCAACAACGCCTGCGGGCGGCGAAGTTTCCGGTCATTCTGGTGTTTGCCGGGGTGGACGGGGCCGGGAAAGGCGAAAGCATCAATCTGCTGAACGAGTGGATGGACCCGCGCTGGATGGAAACCCACGCCTATGGTCCGCCCTCGGATGAGGAGCGGGAACGCCCGGATTCCTGGCGGTACTGGCGGGATCTTCCGGCGCGCGGCCGGATCGGCCTGTTCCTGCGGTCGTGGTATTCGACCCCGGTGCTGGACCATGCCAACAGCCGTATTTCCGATGCCGAGCTGGATGAGCGGCTGTCGCACATCACCCGCTTCGAGAAGATGCTGGCCGATGACGGCGCGCTGATCCTGAAATTCTGGATGCATCTGGGCCGCGATGCCCAGAAGAAACGCCTGAAGAAGCTGGAGAAGGACCCGACTGAATCGTGGCGGGTCACCAAGCAGGACTGGAAGAACTGGGAGATGTACGACCAGTTTACCACGGCGGCGGAACGGACCATTCAGGTCACCAGCGCCGGTCATGCCCCGTGGACCATCATTGAGGGGCAGGATGACCGTTACCGGTCCCTGACCCTGCTGGTCACTCTGCGCGATGCCATCACCCGCCATCTGGAGGCGATGGACCTGAAGCGCCGGGTGGCGGAAACCATGCGCCGGGAAGAGCAGCGCCGCCTGAAGGACGAGGCCGGAGAGCATAAGGCCGAAGACCACAAGGCGGCCGGGACCGAGAAGACCGCCCATGGCGTCGCCGGGGCCGGGGCGGTGCATGGGTCCTCGCTGGTGATGGCGACCCTGCCGCAGCAGCCGACCATCCTGAACGCCCTCGATATGACGCTGGATTACAGCGACGAGGACTACGCTGAACGCCTGAAGGTGGCGCGGGCCCGCCTGCATAATCTCAGCCGTCTGGCGCGGGACCGTGGGGTGTCCAGCGCGCTGGTGTTTGAAGGCTGGGATGCCGCCGGAAAAGGGGGGGCGATCCGTCGCCTGACCGCCGGTCTGGATGCCCGCGACTATAAGGTCATCCCCATCGCCGCCCCGACCGATGAAGAAAAGGCCCAGCATTACCTGTGGCGCTTCTGGCGTCACATCAGCCGGGCCGGGCGGGCCACCATCTATGACCGGTCGTGGTATGGCCGGGTGCTGGTGGAACGGATCGAGGGCTATGCCTCCACCGAGGAGTGGATGCGGGCCTATGGCGAGATCAACGACTTCGAGGAACAGCTGGTCGATTCCGGCCGCGTGCTGTGCAAGTTCTGGCTGCACATCACCAAGGAGGAACAGATGGCCCGTTTCGAGGAACGGCAGTCGATTCCGTGGAAGGCGTGGAAGCTGACCGAGGAAGACTGGCGCAACCGCGAAAAGTGGGACGTCTACGAGCAGGCGGTGAACGACATGATCGAGCGCACCTCCACCCGCAAGACCCCGTGGACGCTGGTTGAGGCCAATTCCAAGAAGCACGCCCGCGTCAAGGTGCTGGAAACCTACTGCGCGGCGCTGGAAGCCCGGCTGGGCCAGTAACGCCTGATCCGGCCTCTGGCAGGTCGTCCTTTATCTGGTCCTGCCTCCGGCAGGTCTCCTTAATACCGGGTCCTGCCTCCGGCAGGCTGTGCCTTGACGGATCCGGCGGAGCAGGACACCGTAGTTGCAACCGTAACCAGTTTGCCCGGGGGCACGGTCCCCGGGCGGACCGGAACCAATGCGGATCAACGACAGGGAGCAAGCGATGCTGGATGGAGACGCCGGAGTGTCCGGGGCGGATGATCAGGCCCTCGCACGCGATACTTTAGCCCGGGATCTGGGCCGGATGGTTGGCAATCTGTGGGACCGTCTGGCGGTGATCACCGGCGAGGTCGGGGTGGTGACCGGCGATGTCGGGGCCCGCTCCGGTGACTGCCGCAGCCTCCAGATGGCGGCGGAAACCATGACCGGCAGCAATGCGGCGATCCACGACTCGGCGGCGGCCAGTGCGGAGAAGGCCCGCACCGCCGCCTCGCAGACCCGGTCCGCCCAGCAGGCGATGGCCACCGCATCCGCCCGCATCGGCACGCTGTGCCGGTCGGTGCAGGAGATGGAAACCCGCCTGCTGCATCTGGAACGGACACTGGGCGAAATCAGCGAGGTGTCGCGCTCAATCGGCAGCATTGCCAGCCAGACCCGTCTTCTGGCCTTGAATGCCACCATCGAAGCTGCCCGCGCCGGGGAGGCGGGGAAGGGGTTCGCCGTGGTGGCGGGCGAGGTCAAGGCGCTGGCGCAGGAAACCAGCGATGCCACAGCCCAGATCAACGGCACCGTCACCGCGCTGACCGCACTGGTGTCGGACCTGATGACGGAAAGTGCCGCCAACCTGAGCAATGCCGAAGAGGCCGATCAGGCCACGTCCTCGCTGTCAGCGGTACTGGCAGAGCTGACGGAAGAGTTTTCCGGGGTGGAACAGGCGGTGACCTCCATTGCCGCAGACAGTTCCCGCAATCTGTCGGAATGCCGGACGGTGTCGGAAGCGGTGGCGGTGATGGCCGGCGGGCTGGGCCGGGATGCCGCCCACCTGACCAAAGCGGCGGACCAGACCGCCGAGGTGATGGATCTGGCCCAGAAGATGATCACCGATATCGTGTCCCGTGACATCGACGTGGCGGAGACGCAGGTGGTCCGCACCATGCAGGCGGCGGCGGCCCGGATCACCGCCGCCATCAACGCCGGGCTGGAAAAGGGACGGCTGACCCTGTCGGACCTGTTTGATGAGCAGTATCAGCCGGTGCCGGGCAGCAATCCGCAGCAGGTCATGACCCGGTTCACCGCGTTCATGGATGAGGTGTTGCCACCGGTGCAGGAAGCGCTGCTGGAGAGTGATCCGCGCATTGCCTTCTGTGCCACGGTGGACCGCAACGGCTATCTGCCGACCCATAACCGCAAGTATTCCCACCCGCAGGGGCCGGACCCGGTATGGAACACCGCCAACTGCCGCAACCGCCGGATTTTTAATGATCCGGTCGGCCTGCATTCCGCCCGCAGCACCGCCCCCTTCACCCTGAAGACCTATCGGCGGGACATGGGCGGCGGCACCTATGTGATGCTGAAGGAGGTGGCGGTGCCGCTGACGCTCGGCGGGCGGCACTGGGGGGCCTTCCGGATGTGCTACAGCGTGTGACAGGGTGGGAATAAGAATCCTGTCATGCATCTGAAGTGATTGACATTTTTGTTGCGGCGGCGGGAAATGGGGGGACCCTGTTCCCGCCGCTGTCCTGACTGGAAGACCCGAGATGAGCCCGATACCGAAGACCCCGAAGACTGCTGATCCGGCGCAGATGGATGCCTTTCTTGATGCCCTGATGGCGGAAATGACCCTGCCGGAGAAGTTAGGCCAGCTGAACCTGATCACCACCAACATTCCGGTGGAAGAGGACAAGCTGGCGGAGATCCGGGCGGGCCGGGTCGGCGGCATGTTGGGCGGGCTGTTCCCCTGCACCTTCGGCGTCAACGGGCCGGAGGGACTGCGGGCGGTGCAGGCGGCGGCGGTGCAGGAGTCCCGGCTTGGGATTCCGCTGCTGCTGGCCTATGACGTGATCCACGGTCACCAGACGGTGTTCCCGATTCCACTGGCGCTGTCCTGCACCTGGGACACCGGCCATGTGGAAACCACCGCCCGCGCGGCGGCGCGGGAGGCCAGCGCCAGCGGCCTGAACTGGGTGTTCTCGCCGATGGTCGATATCGGGCGGGATCCGCGCTGGGGCCGTATCGCTGAGGGCTCGGGGGAGGATCCCTATCTCGGGTCGCAGATTGCGGCGGCGATGATCCGGGGTTTGCAGGGCACCGCCCTCTCTAACTCCGACAGCGTGATGGCCTGCGTGAAGCATTTTGTCGCCTACGGTGCGCCGGAAGGGGGCCGCGATTACAACAATGCCGATATGAGTCCGGCCCGGCTGTGGGATGTCTATCTGCCACCGTTTCAGGCAGCGGTGGCGGCCGGGGCCGGATCGGCGATGATGGCGTTCTCGGCGGTCAACGGGGTGCCGTCGCATGCCGATCAGGATCTGCTGGATAAGATCCTGCCGGGGGTGCTGAAGGTGTCGGACTTTGACGGCATCCCGGAAATGATCGCCCATGGTCTGGGGGATGAGGCCGGGCAGATTGATGCCGCCGATCCGTTGCAGACCCTGTCAGAACGCGCCCTGCGGGCCGGGGTGCAGATGGATATGATGGGCAAGGGCTTCATCACCCGGCTGGAAGCGGCGCTGACGGCCGGTCGGGTGACGCAGGCGCAGATTGATGCGGCCTGCCGGGCGGTGCTGGAGGCCAAGTATAAGCTGGGCCTGTTCGCCGATCCCTTTGCCCGCTTTGATGCCGACCGGGCGGCGCGGGTGATTCTGGCCCCGGAGCACCGGCGGGCGGCGCGGGCGGTGGCTGCGGAGTCCTGCGTGCTGCTGAAGAATGATGGTGATCTGTTGCCGCTGGCCAAAACCGGCACCATCGCGGTGATCGGGCCGCTGGCCGACGACACCCGCAATGTGCTGGGGCCGTGGGCCTTTCAGGGGGATCCGGCGACGGCGGTGTCGGTGCTGGCCGGGGTGCAGGCGGCGGTCGGGGCCGGGGCGACGGTGCTGCATGCCCGGGGGGCCAACATCACCGAAGACCGGCGGATGCTGGATCTGTTGAATTTCGCCGGGCCGAAGGTGGATCTGGATCCGCGCAGCCCGCAGGAGATGATCGCCGAGGCGGTGGAGATCGCCCGCCGCTCCGATGTGGTGATTGCGGTGGTCGGCGAGGCGGCGGAAATGTCCGGCGAATCGGCATCCCGCATGGATATCGGCATCCCGGACGGCCAGCGCGACCTGCTGAAGGCCCTGCACCGGACCGGAACCCCGGTGGTGCTGGTGACGCTGAACGGCCGTCCGCTGACCCTGCCGTGGGAGGCGGAGACCCTGCCGGCGATTCTGGTGTCGTGGTTCGGCGGCTGCGAGGCCGGCAATGCGGTGGCGGATCTGCTGTTCGGCGACCGGGTGCCGTCGGGCCGCCTGACCACCAGCTGGCCGCGCCATGTCGGACAGGTGCCGCTGCCCTATGACCGGGCCACCACCGGCCGCCCCGGCAGCGCCGACAACGATCCCGGCAAGTACAGCACCCGCTGCTACCTCGATGGCCCGTCAGAACCGCTGTTTCCATTCGGTTTCGGTCTCAGCACCACCCGTTTCTCCTATGGGGCGGTGACGGTGGACCGGGAAGTGGTCCACGGCGCTGGCCCGCTGACCGTCACGGTGTCTGTCACCAACACCGGCACCCGCGTCGGGGTGGAGACGGTCCAGCTGTACCTGACCGATCCGGTGGCCAGCGTGGTCCGGCCCGGCAAGCAGTTGCGCGGGTTCCGCAAGATCCGGCTGGAGCCGGGGCAGACAGAGGCGGTGTCGTTCACCCTGACCACGGCGGATCTGGAATTCCACGATCCGGCCCTGAACCGGGTGTGGGAGCCGGGGCGCTTCCTCATCGGGGTCGGGCCACACAGCAGCGATCTGAAAACCGTCAGCGTCACGTGGCTGAAAGACTGACCGGTATGGTCTGGTAACAGGCCCGCTTTTCCGGAGGCGGGCCTTACTTTTTGCCCCGTTTCGTCTGGGGGCGGGCCAGATGCCGCACCTGTTCATAGCGGTCGAGGAACAGGGTATAGGCCCGGTCCGGCCCCACCGGGGTAATGCGGTCCGGATGGGGCGGCGGCAGGTGGCCCCAGTCCATCCACGCCGGGGGCAGCAGGTCGCGCAGCTCGGTCGCCATGCACACCAGATCGGCCTGTTTGACCGCCGGAAGATCCTCTTCAAAGCCAAACCACCGGCACAGGGCGGCCTTGACCGGCCCCAGCCGCTGCTTCAGGTAGGCACGGTCGAGGACCACCTTCACCGGAGAGGGCCAGTCGCCAAGGAATTCCTCGCAGTCATGCATCAGGGCGTCATAGGCGAGGTCCGGTGGCACCAGATGCGACGCCATCACGCAGTGTTCCGCCACCGAATACCAGGGCCGGGCTGCCCCGCCCCAGCGGGGTTGGGCGGCAAGACACTGGGCGATGTCGGTGATCGGCAGGCCGGTGGCATCCGGTGTCACCAGATCCAGCACGAAGCCGGAGGGCATCAGGATCGCGGTGCGGGCATCGGGGCGGTTGAGCAGGTCCAGCTGCATGGCGGGCCGTCCGGTGACGCCGGTCAGCGGACATCGGTCGGCGGCGGCGGCGGATCCGGTGTCACCTGTGCCACGCGGGCGGAGGGGCGGAACCGGACCCGGCTGTCATCATCGGGGCGGGAGCTGATCCGCATTCGCCACACTGCATAGGCGCACAGCAGGGCCGAGGCCGCCCCCATCGACAGGAACAGCCCGGCCGGGCCGACCGCTTCCATGCTGGCGGAGGCAAGAATCGGCCCGAACACCGCACCGATCGAATACAGCAGGATCATCCCGCCGGACACCCCGACATATTCGCTGGGGTCAGCCCGGTCATTCACATGCGACACCGCCAGCGGATAGACCACGAACATCAGGCCGCCGAACACCAGCGTTGCCAGCAGCAGGTCAACGCGGGACAGGGTGGCCATCCCGGTCACCGGCTGGCCGGTCAGGCTGTGGTTGGTCAGGATCGCCACCAGCAGGCTGCTCAGGGCCAGCGCCCCGGCGACCACGGTCAGCACCAGACGGCGGTCGTAGCGGTCCGACAGCCAGCCGATCGGCGATTGCAGGGCCATGCCGCCGAAGATCCCCGCCCCCATAAAGGTGGCGATGCCCCAGGCGTCCATCCCGGCGGCGGTGCCGTAGCGCGGCGCCATGCCGTAATAGGCCCCCAGCAGGATGCCGGAGACGGTGCAGCCGATGGTGCCCAGCGGCGAGATCTGCCACAGGCGGCGCAGCCCGATGGATGAGCGGTCGGGGATCGGCGGGGCCGGGGCCCGGGTCAGCGCCACCGGCAGCAGGGCCACCGACAGCAGCAGCGAGGCCACCGAGAACAGCTCAAACCCCGAGACATCGGCGGTGACGAGCAGGAACTGTGCCAGACCGCCGAACAGATAGGTGGTGATCATGTACAGGCCGAACACCGTGCCCCGGGTACTGTTGGTGGCCCGGGCGTTCAGCCAGCTTTCGATGCAGATGTAGATCCCCGCCATACAATAGCCTTCGGCGAAGCGCAGGGCGGTCCAGCTCCACGGGTCGATGGTCAGGGCATGGACGAGGGTGGCGGCGGAAAAGCCGGAAATCAGGGCGGTCAGCACCCGGATGTGGCCGACGGCGCGGATGATGTTCTGCACGGTCAGCGACCCGACCAGCAGGCCGGTGAAGTACCCGGCCATCACCACGCCGGAAATCAGCACCGAGAAGCCTTCCACCGACATCCGCACCGCCAGCAGGGTGCCGAGCAGGTTCTGGCCGAGGGTCATCAGACCAACCGCCAGCAGCAGGGCGGACAGGGATGCATAAAGGGACCGCATGCAGGGCCTCCCGCCCGGTGGGATCCGCCCCGCCGGGTGGGCCGGAGGGGCGGGGTCAGCGTTATTCGGTGGTTATCGGTGTGGTCAGGACCCGCCCGTCTTTCGGTGTTTCGCCGGGGGGCCTCCGGGCGGGGCCGGGCAGGATTATTCGGTGGTCATCGACGTGGTCAGTACCCGGCGAATCTGGCCGCTGGCGGCATCGGTCTTCGGCTCGGCACCGCAGGCCGGGCAGGGGCCTTCGCAGGTTTCCCGCACTGTCGCCAACAGTTCCTCGTCAAACGGCGGTTCGCCGAGGCGTTCATCGTGGCCGCATTCCACGCACAGCAGGTGCATCACCGTTTTGTGGCGCGGGCGCGGCACCTCGGCCAGCGGCGGCTGGGCTTCGGCAAGGCGGCGGGCACCGGTGCCGACAATCCGCTTTTCCTGCCAGCGGGCCATGGCCTTGGCCACTTCCATCGCCCCTTCCACCTTGCGGGCCGGGGCCCCGTGGCGTTCCGCCATGAAGGCCCAGAATTCCACCACTTCGGTGGAAACGGCATCGGAGGCGACAATCACGAACACCGGTTCGTCCGGGTGGCAGGAATTCAGGACGGAGTCGCGGTCTTCCCGCTCCAGCCGGGCGGTGCGGACGATGGTGCGGCCATCGGTGCCGGTCACGGTCGGCAGGCGCTTGTCGATCCACAGGTCGGCGGCGCGGCGCTGGCGCTCCGCCCGTTCCAGCTTTTCGGCGGGCACACCCCGGTTGCGGGCACACCACAGCCACCATTCGATGGTGGCGGTTGCCACCATGTCGCGGGCGCGCAGAACGAACACCGGCTCATCGGCGCGGGCCTGATTGATGACGCTGGTGGGGGCGGTCAGTTCATCACTGGCCGAGACATAGCTCATCACCGCGCGCAGCGAGGAGGCGGTGGCAGACAGGGCGTCCTGCTTGATGGTCAAGGAAACGGTCTCCTGAGGAAAAACAGGACGGGACAGAGGCATCTGCCCCGCCAGAGCATTTTCCGGTTGAGGGAAAGCCGGTCAATCGGAAAATGCTCTGTTTTTTAAAAACTTAGAGCCTTTTCAACAGCAAAACCAGCGTCCCCTTGTTCTGAAAACGCCCCAAGGATTGGAGACCATCATAGTTCGGCTGCCGGGCTTAACCAAGTCCTGCGATGGGGAACCGGTGCGGTGGGGGCGGTGGCCTCACCGGGCTGCTTATTCCCGCGTTGCGGCGGGCAGGCGCAGGGCGGCGCGCAGTCCGCCCAGCTCCGGCGACCGGTCCAGCGTCAGGGTGCCGCCGCTGGCGCGGGTCAGGTCATCGACGATTGACAGACCAAGGCCGCTGCCGGGTTTGCTCTCGTCCAGCCGGATGCCCCGGCGCAGCACTTCGGCAATGCGGTCCTCCGGGATGCCGGGACCATCGTCCTCCACCGTCAGCAGCACCTGCCCGTTGTCTTCCCCGGCGCGGATCATCACGGTGTGCTTTGCCCATTTACAGGCATTGTCGACCAGATTGCCGAGGATTTCCTCCAGCGTATCCTGCTGCCCGCGGAAGGCGGGGGGATCATCATCGAGATCCAGATCGAAATGGTGGTCATGCAGGCGCTGCATCACCCGCAGCAGCCGCTCCACCGACGGCACCACCGGGGTGGACAGGGTCCGCACCTCGCTGGCGGCCTGCGCCCGGGCCCGGGCCAGATGGTGGTCAACATGGCGGCGCATGGCATCCACCTGCTGGCGCAGCAGCATCGCGCCGTCGCTGTCGCCGCGCTCCTCCAATGCCTCCGCCTCGTTGGCGATGATCGCCAGCGGGGTTTTCAGGGCGTGGGCAAGGTTGCCCGCCTGCGTGCGGGCGGTGTCGATCATCTGGCTGTTGTGGACCAGCAGGGCGTTGAGGTCATCGACCAGCGGCTGAACCTCGACCGGGTAGCGGCCTTCCAGCGTGGCGCGGTCGCCGCCACGGATCTGGGCCAGCGCCACCCGCAGGCGGCGGAACGGCGTCAGTCCAAACGTCACCTGCCCCCACACCGCCAGCATGATCCCCAGCGCCAGCAGGCCGAGGGAGAAGGCGATGGTCTGGGTGAAGCCGCCGAACAGGCGGCGCAGGCCCGATTCGTCGCGCCCGACCAGCAGCCGGAACGGATACGGGGCCTCGGGGATGGTGATCACCCGCTCCACCACCAGCAGGCGCTGGTTGCCGGGGCCGATGGCGCGGTGGATATGGATCAGCCCGTCATCGCGGGTGGAGGGATTCTGAACCCGGATCACCTCGTCCCACAGGGACCGCGACCGCATCTCAATGCCCTGTGGGCTTTCAATCTGCCAGTACATCCCGGACAGGGGCCGCTGGAACAGCGGTTCCGGCACCAGAGACCGCAGAATCGGGTCGCCGTTGGGGGCAATCTCCAGATTGGCGGCCATATGGTCCAGCGCCAGCACCAGCCGCCCGACCATCTGGCGTTCGACGTAGCTTTCAAACAGGGCCTGAAGGCCGATCCCGGCCAACGCCAGAGCCACCACCACCCAGACGGCGGCGCTGGCCAGCAGACGGAGACGCAGGGACCGCCACACCTCAGGTGGGGTCCTGCGGGGTGTCGCCACGCATTTCCATCCGGTAGCCAAGGCCGCGCACGGTGTGGATCACATCCACCCCCAGCTTGCGGCGCAGGCGGCCGATGAACACTTCGATGGTGTTGGAGTCGCGGTCAAAATCCTGCGCGTACAGGTGTTCGGTCAGTTCCGTGCGGGAGACCACCTTGCCCTGATGATGCATCAGGTAGGCCAGCAGGCGGTATTCATGGCTGGTCAGCGACAGCGGAATGCCATCAACGGAGACGCTGGACGAGCGGGTGTCGAGGCGGATCGGCCCGCAGATCAGCTCGCTGCTGGCATGGCCGCTGGCCCGGCGGATCAGGGCGCGGACCCGGGCCAGCAGCTCTTCCATCCGGAATGGCTTGGCAAGGTAGTCATCGGCCCCGGCATCAATGCCATCGACCTTCTCCTGCCAGCTGGAGCGGGCGGTCAGGATCAGCACCGGGGTGGCCAGACCGGCGGCGCGCCAGCGCTTCAGCACGGTCAGGCCATCCAGCACCGGCAGGCCGAGGTCCAGCACCACCACATCGTAGGGTTCGGTTTCACCCATGTAATGGCCGTCCTCGCCGTTGTCGGCGGTATCCACGGCATAGCCCTGCGCCGTCAGGGCCTTGACCAGCTGACCCTGTAGGGTGTGTTCGTCTTCAATCACCAGTACGCGCATCAGTCGGGGGTCCTGTCATCACTAACCGGATGGGTTTCCGGGGGGTCGTCGCCTTCGTCATCCAGACCAAACCATGACAGGACGCCAAAGGGACCGGCAGACGGCGGGGGGCCGCCACGGCGGCCTTCCTGTGCGCCCATCCAGCGTTCCCGCCGCTGGGTGGGGGCGACAGCCGCCAGCGTCTTCGGGTCTCCCCGGTACCACCGGGCCAGATCATGGCCACGGGCCTTGACCAGGGCCATCGTCATGGCGTCGTATTTCAGCTTCAGGATGCTGCCGCTGGGGGTCAGCATCTTCAGTTCATAAACCCAGTGATTGTCATCGTCATCCAGCTCCGCTTCCAGCATCTGGGCGTCGAAGTCTTTCTCCGCCTTGGCCAGCACCTCGCGCAGGGGGGCGGCCTTCCCGGACTGCATGGCGCGGCGTGCCTGCTCATGGTCCGGGGCGCCGACCGTGGTGCCGGGGCGGAAGCGGTCGTCCCCCCGCGCCGGATCGTCCGGGCAGACCAGTGTCCCGGTGACGATGACCGCGCCAAGGGCGACGAGAAGGGGAAGTGCGAAGCGTTTCATACGGTAAAGACTAGCACCGGGACCTGAATGCGTGCTGAACTGGAACCTTGGATGCCACTGTGCCGGTGTTCTGAAAAACCTGCAACCTTTGCCGGGGCTGGTCGGGGGAAACAGGGGATGGGGGGAGTATGATCGAGGTCTGTGTTTTTGATGCCTATGGCACGCTGTTTGACGTGCATTCGGCGGTCCGGCGCGCCGGGTCGGCGCTGGGCTCCCGCGCCAGTGCGGTTTCGGCCCTGTGGCGGACCAAGCAGCTGGAATACAGCTGGGTGCGCAGCCTGATGCAGCGCTATGTCGATTTCTGGGACTGCACGACGGACGCACTGGATCATGCGCTGGCGGTCTATGGCGGGGCCGATCCGGCGGTCCGGGCGGGGCTTCTGGATGCCTACCGGACACTGGATGCCTATGCCGATGTCCGCCCGACGCTGGAACGCCTGCGGGACCGCGGCAAACGGCTGGCGATTCTCTCGAACGGCACCCCGGAGATGCTGCGCCACGCGGTGACGGCGGCGCGGCTGGAAGATCTGGGGCTTCAGATCCTGTCGGTGGACAGCCTGCATGTCTTCAAGCCGGATCCCCGGGTCTATGCCTTGGCCGGAGAGGCGCTGGGCGTGCCCGGGCGGGTGATCAGCTTCCAGAGTGCCAATGCCTGGGATGTGGCCGGGGCGATGGCCTATGGCCTGAACGGGGTGTGGATCAACCGCATCGGCGCGGCCCCGGAATATGGCGGAACGGCGCGGATGCTGCCGTCTCTGGCCGGGTTGCCGGAGCTGGTGGGGTAGCGGTGGCGGGCCGGGAGGTCCCCGCATGCCCGCGCCTGGTGCGGGGCTTTAATCCCGGTGATAGGGATGGCCGTCAAGAATGCACTGGGCACGATAAAGCTGTTCGGCCAGCAGGCCCCGGACCAGCATATGCGGCCAGGTCATGACACCAAAGCTCAGCAGCAGGTCGGCCCGCTGCCGCACGGCGTCGGAATGGCCGTCGGCACCGCCGATCAGGAAGGCGACGGACGGCACCGCCTCATCCCGCCAGCGGCCGAGGCGGTCGGCGAAGGTGCGGCTGTCCAGCGCCTTGCCGCGCTCGTCCAGTGCCACCACCCGCGCCCCGGCGGGGACGCAGCCCAGCAGCAGCTCCCCTTCCCGCGCCATCCGTTCGGCAACGGGCAGGGGGCGCTTTTCTTCCACTTCGCGGACGGTGATCCCCCCGCGCAGCCGTCCGGCATAATGCTCGAACAGGCTGCGTTCCGGTCCGGCTTTTGACCGGCCGACGGCGGCAAGAAGGGCCTGCATCGCGGATCAGGCCGGATCAGGTGAAATCAACGGAATCCGGGCCCGGCACGCCGAGGGTGGCAGCATAGGCATCCCGGCTGGACTTTTCGCTGACCGGTGCCGACAGGCTGCCGCCGCCCCACATCTTTTCCAGATTGTAGAAGGCGCGGACTTCCGGACGGAACAGGTGCACCACCACGTCCCCGGCATCCAGCAGCACCCAGTCACAGGTCTGGTTGCCTTCCACCTGCGTGTACAGGCCCATGGCCTTCAGCTTTTCCTGCAGGTGGTCGGCCATGGCGGCGACATGGCGCGGCGAACGGCCGGAGCAGATGATCATGGTGTCGGCAAACGACGACTTCCCGCGCAGATCAAGCACGATGATGTCTTCGCCCTTGTCAGCGTCCAGCGCGGTTTCGATGAATGCAGCCACCGACATGCCGGGCTGCACCGCGTCAACGGTCGTAGTAATGGTGGAACTCCTGTCCGGGTCACGGACTGATGATTGAAGAGGAAAAAGGGTACACGAATAAAATAAACACTACACCCCCGCCGCCCGCAGGGCGGTGGAAGATGCAGGATGACGCCGGATTGGCAGGAACACCCACGCCGGTGGCGGCAGATCCGCCAGCCGATGGGCCCGCCACGCCGGGCAGCGGGCAGCGGCCAGACGGTGGGCTGCCTGCCCGGCCAAGGCTGCTCCAGAATACGGTCCCCGGTCGAGAATCGCAACCGGCACCGTCCCGAAGATCTCTGTCCAGCGGTGCCAGCGCGGGATCTGCACCAGATTATCGGCCCCCATCAGCCATACAAACGCCACCTGCGGGAACCGCTGACGCAGGGTGCGCAGGGTATCAACCGTGTAGGAGGAGCGGAAAGACTGCTCCGGGGCCCAGATCCGCAACCGCCGCTCCGGGGTGGCCACGCGGCGGGCCGACTCCAGCCGCTGGTGCAGCGGGGCCATGCCGGACCGGGCCTTCAGCGGATTCTGCGGCGATACCAGCCACCACACCTCATCCAGCCCCAGCCGGGTCAGCGCCATCCGGCTGATATGCAGGTGCCCGGCATGGGCAGGGTTGAAGGATCCCCCCAGCAGGCCGATCCGCCGCCGCCGTGAGTCGCCCCACGCCGACGGCGGAAGAGGGTCAGAGGGCGGGATTACGGGCGGCACTGTCCGGTTCCGCGCACTTTGTACTTGAAGGTGGTCAGCTGCTCCACCCCCACCGGGCCACGGGCGTGCAGCTTGCCGGTGGAAATGCCGATCTCCGCCCCCATGCCGAACTCGCTGCCATCGGCAAACTGGGTGGAGGCATTCCACATCAGGATTGCCGAATCGAGGGCGTTCATGAACGCCTCCGCCGCTTCGGCGTCCTCGGTCAGGATCGCATCGGTATGCTGGCTGGAATGGGCGCGGATATGGGCGATGGCGTTGTCCAGTCCATCGACCACCTTCACCGACAGGATGGCGTCGAGATATTCGGTGTCCCAGTCTTCCGGAGTCGCCACCGCCATCGGCGGCACCAGCGCCCGGGCCGCGTCGTCGCCGCGCAGTTCACAGCCGGCGGCCTGAAGGTCCGCCGCGATTCCCGGCAGCAGGGCCGGAGCAATGGCGCGGTCGATCAGCAGGGTTTCGGTCGATCCGCAGATACCGGTGCGGCGCATCTTGGCATTCAGGACTACGGCCCGGGCCATCGCCGGATCCACGCCTTCATGCAGATAGGTGTGGCAGATGCCATCGAGGTGCTTGAACATCGGGATCCGGCTTTCCGCCGACACCCGTTCGATCAACGATTTGCCGCCGCGCGGCACAATCACATCAACAAACTGGTCCATCCGCAGCAGCAGGCCGACGGCGGCACGGTCGGTGGTCGGCACCATCTGAATGGCGTCCTGCGGCAGTCCGGCCTCGGCCAGTCCGGTATGCAGGCAGGCCAGAATCGCCTGCGAGGAATGATAGCTTTCCGATCCGCCGCGTAGAATGGCGGCATTGCCCGCCTTCAGGCACAGGCCCCCGGCATCGGCGGTGACGTTGGGGCGGCTTTCATAGATGATGCCGATCACCCCCAGCGGAGTCGAAACCCGGTCGATGGTCAGGCCATTGGGGCGCTGCCACGACGACAGCACCTTGCCGACCGGATCGGGCAGGGCGGCAATGTCTTCCAGCCCCTTGGCCATCGCTTCAATACGGGCATCGTTCAGCAGCAGCCGGTCCAGCAGCGCCGGGGTCAGCCCCTTGGCGGTGCCTGCGGCCATGTCCTTGGCGTTGGCCTCGCGGATGGTGGCGGCATTGGCACGGATGGCGGCGGCGGCGGCGGTCAGGGCAAGGGTGCGTCGCGGCGACGGCGCGGCAGCCAGAGCGGTCTGGGCCACCCGGGCCTTGCGGCCAAGGTCGGTCATCTGCGCTTCAAGGGTCTGCGGCGTGGTCATCACGGGCACCTTCCGTTTGGGTGTGGTCGTTTGGTGTGTGGGTCAGTCAGTCGATGGCAAGATCGTCGCGATGGATCAGTTCCTCGCGACCCCGGTAACCGAGGATATCCTCGATTTCCGAACTCTGGCGGCCGCGGATGGCACGGGCATCCTCGGCGCTGTAGGCAATCAGGCCCTTGCCCAGCAGGGTGCCGTCGGCAGTCTTCACCGCCACGGCATCGCCCCGCTGGAAGTCGCCGTCAATGGCGGTGACCCCGGCGGGCAGCAGTGACCGGCCGTCGCGCAGGGCCTTCACCGCCCCGGCATCGACAATCACGCTGCCGAGCGGCTTGATCGCGCCGGAAATCCACTTCTTGCGGGCGGCACGCGGGGTGGTGGAGGGCAGGAACCAGGTGCAGGGGCCGCCTTCGGTCAGGGCCTGCAACGGGTGCATCGGCTTGCCGGGGGCAATTGCCATGGCACAACCGGCACCCATGGCGATCTGGGCGGCCAGCAGCTTGGTGACCATGCCGCCGGTGCCGACACCGGGCCGGGCCTCGCCCGCCATGGCGCGGATCTCCGGCGACAGTTCCCGCACTTCCGGGATCAGCCGGGCGGTGGGATCCCCCTTGGGGTCAGCGGTGTACAGGCCGTCGATGTCGGAGAACAGGACCAGAGTATCAGCCCCGCACATCATCGCCACCCGGGCGGCCAGACGGTCGTTATCGCCGAACCGGATTTCGGTGGTGGCGACGGTGTCATTCTCGTTGATGACCGGCAGGGCCCCCAGCTTCAGCAGGGTGTCCAGCGTGGCGCGGGCATTCAGGTACCGGCGGCGGTCTTCCGAGTCGCCAAGGGTCAGCAGAACCTGCGAGACGATGACGCTGTGGTGGGCCATCACCTCCTGATAGGCGTGGGCCAGACGGATCTGACCGGTGGCGGCGGCGGCCTGCTTTTCTTCCAGCTTCAGCACGCCGTCGGGCAGGCCGAGATGGCGGCGGCCAACGGCCACCGCCCCGGAGGACACCACCACCACCTCCACCCCGCGCTGCCGCAGGGCGACGATGTCTTCGGCCAGACTTTCCATCCACTGACGGTGGACATGGCCGGTGCGCTGGTCGACCAGCAGGGCCGAACCAATCTTGAGAACCACGCGACGGGCCTGCGACAGGCGGTCACGGGAAAGCAGGGGTTCGGCCGCAGCGGTCATGGACGCCATTCTCCGTCATCATTGAGGGGAGTGGACCACTCACCCTCTTCTTCTTCGCTCTCAGCGTGGGCTTCGCCGTCCCCATCCTCCTCGACGAGTTCGTCATCCCACTCTTCCTCGTCCCAGTCCTCGCCGTCGTCCTCATCGGCCACCGGCAGGTGTTCGAAGCGGCGGATCCCGGTGTTGGAGGCCTCACGCGGGCCAAAGCCCCGGGACTCGCGGTCGGTCTTCACGAAGTCGTTCAGGGCCCGCAGGATGTCGGTCAGGTTCATCCCGGCGATGCTGGACATTGCCATCACCGGGCGGCCACCGGCCGCCTCGCTGACGATCCGGCACTGTTCTTCGGTCAGTTCCGGGAACAGGGCATCGATCTTGTTCAGCACGATGATTTCCGGCTTGCCGACCAGATTGCCGCCATAGGCTTCCAACTCGTGGCGGACGACCCGGTACGATTCGCCCGGATCATCGGCAGTACCGTCGATCAGGTGCAGCAGCACGGCGGTGCGTTCGATGTGGCCGAGGAAGCGGTCGCCGAGGCCATGGCCCTCATGCGCGCCTTCGATCAGGCCGGGAATGTCGGCGATGACAAATTCATCACCATCGACCGAGGCCACACCGAGATTCGGGTGCAGGGTGGTGAAGGGGTAGTCGCCGATCTTCGGGCGGGCCCGGGTGACGGCAGACAGGAAGGTGGACTTCCCGGCGTTCGGCAGACCGACCAGACCGACGTCGGCGATCAGCTTCAGGCGCAGCCACACCTCGATTTCCTCGGCGGCTTCGCCGGGGTTGGCATGGCGCGGGGCCTGATTGGTCGAGGACTTGAAGCGGGCATTGCCCCAGCCGCCGTTGCCGCCGCGCAGCAGCACCACGCGCTGACCCGGTTCCACCATGTCGGCGAGCAGGGTTTCTTCCGATTCGTCGAACACCTGCGTGCCGACCGGCACCTTGATGATGCAGTCGTAGCCGTCGCGGCCGGTCATGTTGCGCCCGGCGCCGTCATGGCCGCGTTCAGCCTTGAAGTGCTGCTGATAGCGGAAATCGATCAGGGTGTTCAGGTTGGCCGCAGCCTCCAGAATCACGTCGCCGCCGCGCCCGCCGTCCCCGCCGTCGGGGCCGCCGAATTCGATGAACTTTTCCCGACGGAAGCCGACGCAGCCATTGCCGCCGCCACCGGACTTCACAAAGATCTTCACCTGGTCGAGAAATTTCATGACTCTGACCCTTCCCTTAAATCCTGCACACCCGGCATCCGCACCACGGGGGGACCATCAGAACACCAAAAAGGGGAATGGTGATCCATTCCCCTTTTCGACCGAAGATCCGGTGCGGATCGGTGTTATTCGGCCGCTTCGGCCGCCGGAACCACCGACACGAAGGTACGACCCTTGAAGCCCTTGTGGAACTTCACATTGCCGTTCACCACCGAGAAAATCGTGAAGTCGCGGCCGAGGCCAACGTTCTCACCCGGGTGCCACTTGGTGCCACGCTGACGGATGATGATGTTGCCGGCGATCACAGCTTCGCCGCCGAACTTCTTGACGCCAAGGCGTTTGCCTTCGGAGTCGCGGCCGTTACGGGACGAACCGCCTGCCTTTTTATGAGCCATTGCTCTGCTCCTCTAAACTCTGCGCTTCGCGCGAATATCAGCCGGTGATGCCGGTGATCTTCACCAGAGTCAGGTACTGGCGATGACCGTTCTTGCGGCGATAGTTCTGGCGACGCTTCTTCTTGAAGACGATCACCTTGTCGTCCCGGAACTGCTCCAGCACTTCAGCGGTGACGGCAGCGCCGTCAACCACCGGAGCGCCGACCTTGTCGCCGACCAGCAGGACCTGGTCGAACGTCACGGAAGCGCCAACGTCGGCAGCGAGCTTCTCAACCGCGACGATGTCGTTCTGGGCGACCTTGTACTGCTTGCCGCCGGTCTTGATGACTGCGAACATGATGGTGCAACCTTTACGTAAGACATAGGGCCGGGCCCGGTGGGGCCCGTTCGAAAGAGGGCGCAATAATACGCAGGGGGTCGCCCCTGTCAATGGGGACAACAGCGAAAAATGACTCTTTTTCGACTGTTGCCGGACCGGAAGGCCCCCTGCGGACTGCGTCGCGCGCCCACCATACGGAAATCGGACAAAAACACCAGCTTTAGTGATGACAGGGGGATGACCGGGCAATGCCGGGATGTGACAGAGGCATGCTCTGTGTAAGGCACGCAGGGCCCGGGGATGAAAATAATGCCCGGACCCCAAAAATACCCCTTGCCAGCGGTGTGGGGCTGGGATACGTTCCGCCCCCTCCGATGACCGCTGACACATTGTGTCGCTTCATTTTTTTCGGAACTCTGCGGAGAGGTGCCGGAGCGGTCGAACGGGGCGGTCTCGAAAACCGTTGTACCCGCGAGGGTACCGTGGGTTCGAATCCCACCCTCTCCGCCATTCCTTCCCTAAGCTATTGGGAAGGTTGAATTTCCCAGAGACCAAAAGCTTTCGGCTTCCCGACTGTTACACCGCTGTGTTACACCGGGAGCATGGACGACGTGAAGCATCCTCGCCTGACTAAGCGCGGTCGCATGTATTGGATCAGGGCCAAAGTGCCTGCTGATCTGAAGGCCCATTACGCCCCCAAGACCGAGATCATCTACAGCCTGAAGACCAGCGATCCTCGCGAGGCGCTGGAGAGGGTCCGTATTGAATCGGTTAAGGTCGATCAGGAATTCACCACCGCCCGGCGTAAGTTGAACGCTGACCTGCGGAGCAATCTTAGCGACAACGAGATCGAACGCCTTGCCGCCATCCACTTCCACATGATCATGGAAGAGGACGAGGAACTGCGCATGGAAGGCGCGAACGAGGCCGACCTTTACGCCAGTATCGCCAAACAGGTCGAAGCAGCCGGGGGCCGGGCCAACTTCTCCAGCCCCAAGACCCGCGCCGAATTTGGTCTGAGCCAGCGTGAGTACGATCGAATCGGCGAAGCCCTGGACTTCATCGAACCTGACCTTCGGCAAGCCCTGGCGCGGGGTGACACCAGCATCATTCGTGATGATGTCGAGGAACTGCTGAACAGCAACGGCATCAAGCTGGCCAACAATTCCCCCGCTTATCGCAGGCTGTCCTTCGCCGTTCTCAAGGCCAGCCTGAAGGCGCTGGAAGCACAGAAGAAACGTCAACAGGGCGAGCCGGTGGACACGCCGCCCGCACCCGCCCCGTTCCTGACCGTGGTGTCCAGCACAGCCGATGACGAGAACCCGCCGCTGTCGGTGATCTTCGACCGTTGGAAGATGGAACGAAAGCCGCCCGCCAAGACGGTTTCCGATTTTGGCACCTATGTCCGTCGCTTCCGCGAGATCAACGGCGATGTCCCCATCAAGGCCATCAATGCCGGGCATATCCGCACCTTCAAGACCGCCATGCTGGCCATGCCCAGCGCCCTGACCAAGAAGTACCAGGAGATGACGGTCCCGCAGATTCTGGAGGCCTTCAAGGACGACACCAAGACGCCGCGCCTGTCGCCGCGAACGGTGAAGGACAAGGCGCTGGGGGCGATCAGCGCCATCCTGGGCTATGCCAAGAAGAACCATTACCGCACCGACAATCCCGCCTCGGGCTTCGAGGTGGCGGGTTCCACCCGAATCGAGCCGCCGCGCATTCCCTTTTCCATGGATGACCTGAAGACCATCTTCTCGTCGCCGGTCTTCATCGAAGGTTTCCGCCCGGTCGGCGGTGGCGGCGAGGCGGCTAAGTGGCTGCCGTTGTTAGCCCTGTTTACGGGCGCTCGCCTGGAAGAGTTGGGACGGCTGACACCTGCCGATGTGCGGATGGAAGACGGCGTCACCTATCTGTTCATCAACACCATCGGCGAAGGCAAGCGGGTGAAGAACCGATCCTCCCGCCGCAAGGTTCCGGTCCACGCTCAGTTGGTCGTGCTGGGCTTCCTGGCTTATGTGGAGGATCGCCGCAAGGCCAAGGACACCACCTTGTTCCCGGACCTGAAATCCAAACGGGCCGAGATCACCTCCGCGTGGTCGGCATGGTGGGCGCGGTATATGGATTCCATCGGCATCGACGACCGCCGCAAGGTCTTCCATTCCTTCCGTCATCTGGTGAAGCGTACCTTCCGCGATGCGGGGGTAGATAAGACCCTGCGCGATGCCCTGATGGGTCATGCCCACGAGGACGTGGCGGAGGACTACGGCCTGGACGAGGAAGGCATGGGCTTCTCGCTGCCCACGTTGGATGCTGCCCTCCAGCGGTTGGCCTATCCAGGGTTGGACCTCGGGGATCTGGTTCCGGTGAAGGCGTAGCCCTTCCCGGAATCTTCCGGGGCAAATTTCCGAGAGCCCTTTCGATGATACGACTGCATGACATTCCCCCCCCATGCCTGGGGTGGGGTGCATTCGTGCCCGATCTGCCGTGTTGGCGGTTGATACTGCCCCAGGAGATCTCCGTTACAATCACAACGTTCGTTGACGTTTGTAACGTTGTGGCTGTAACGTCGCCGAAAGCCTCATCACCAAGGGGACGGCGATGCTCCGTTACGTCACCTACAAGCGTGTCAGCACCAAGGAACAAGGCCGCTCGGGTCTGGGCCTTGCCGCCCAGGAACGCGATATCCGCCTGTTCCTGACCACCTATAGCCCGGAACCGTGGGAGGTGATCGGCGAGTTCGTGGATGTGCAGTCCGGGTCCGATGACAGCCGCCCCGCATTGGGCAAGGCCATCGCCTTGGTCAAGAAGGAACGGGCGGTGTTGTTGGTGGCTAAGTTGGATCGCCTCAGCCGCAAAGTGTCGTTCATCGGTAAACTGACCGACGACCCTAAGCTGGACTTCAAGGTCGCCCAGATGCCCAGCGCCGATAAGTTCCAGCTCCACATCTACGCCGCTCTGGCCGAGAAGGAACGCGACTTCATCAGCCAACGCACCAAGGCAGCTCTGGCCCAATCCACCAAGAAGCTGGGCGGGATGCGTGACGCCACCATGAAGCGCAACGCGGTGTTAAAGGAACAGGCAGATCAGCGGGCAGGCAAGCTGGCCGGTATTGTCCTGCCCCTCAGAGAGAACGGCAACAGCTTGCGGGAAATTGCATCCGCCCTAAATTCTGCGGGCCTTGCCACTTCTCGCGGTGGGCAGTGGCAGGCGGTACAGGTCAAGCGATTGTTGGAAAGGTTGGAAGGAGGAAACAGTGTCCCAACAGTTGGTCAGCCTTGATGCTCTGGCGATCAGGATCAACGAACAGCAAGAGCAGATTGAGCAAGCCTGGGGCATGACTCTGGAACTGGCCAAGCAGGCCGGAGAGATGTTGATCGAGGCCAAGCGCCTTGCCGGTCATGGCAACTGGCTGCCGTGGCTGGAGACTCATTGCCGCGTCTCCGCCAGTATGGCCGAGAAGTACATGAAGATCGCCAAGGGCTGGGACACGCTGGCGGCGGGAAATCCGGAACATGTTCCGAATTTGAGCATCCGCGATGCGGTCAAACTGCTGGCCAAGCCCCGCACCCCCAAGGCCGAAACACCGCCGACCATCGACGCCGAGTTCTCGGAGGTGGTGGAAGGCTCTATGCCTGCATCAGATCCGCTATCCACCTTGGTCGATCAACTGGAGGCCGAGTTCCTGAGCATCCCTTTCAAGAAACGGGAAGCTGCTGTCGAACAGGTCATTGAGCGTCTGTTCGCCTTCAAGGATACATATTGCGCTGCCACGACCACTTTGACCAAGCTACGGGAAACCTTCCCTGGGGTTGCCTATCGTGACCTGCGGGAGCAGGTTTCAGGCTTCATCCAGCAATGGGAATACGCCCGCATCCAGCGCAACGATCAGGGGCAAGAATGCATTCGGACGGAATGGGCCGAAGCATTCATTCAAGCTCAGAAGGACCATGGTTGGAAAGCCGGTCAACCATTGCAGGCTTGGTTCCATGTACTCATGAAGCCATCTCACCATAAGAAGACCGCCCCTCTTTCTCCCCTTTAACCTTGTCGTACCCTGTGCTGATGCGGGGTGGCTAGTTTGATGACCCGACGCTGATGGCCCAACACAACGAAGACGACATCCCCCAGAGACAGCTCACCGACGACCGCCCCTTCAACCCGTTCCGCGCCCCCAAGACCGTCCAGGCCCAGACCATCGTCGCCGATGTGCTGGGACAGCTTCAGTGCTTTGAACGGGTCAAGGGCCTGCGTCAGCGCCAACGCAAACCCACTGACCAACAGACCCTTGAAACCACGGTCGCGGCGGTTGTCTGTGACCTGATCCACCGCTTCATCACCAAGCCCGATGGCTGGGTGTCGGTGTCTCTGTCCAATCAAGACTTGGGCCGGGCCAGCCGGTACCGCGCCACCGCCATGAACAAGACCCTGCCTACCGTCATCAAGCGGCTGGCAGAGCCGGAAATGGCCTTCGTCGAGATGGAGATCGGGCATCAGGGCTATTTCGGCCCGGCACGTCGCACGGTGATGAAGGCTGGTTCACGGCTGCTGACACGGCTGCACGACCACGGCATCGGCCTGGATGACCTGACCCAATCCACGGGCCAAGAGGTTATCATCCTGAAAGACAGCAAGGCCGATTACTGGGACGAAGGTGGCTTGGTCGAATACGACGATACCGACCAAACCCGGCACTACCGCGATGAGGTCCAGGCTATCAACGCTTGGCTAACCCAGGCGGATATCCAGTTCGATGGGGACCCGGTTGTCGATGACACCGACCGGCTGTTGCGCCGTTATTTCAGCCGGGGATCGTTCGATTGCGGTGGGCGTCTGTTCGGCGGCTTCTGGCAACCCCTGCCCAAGTGGCAGCGACACAAGGGTTTGCTGATCGACGGCGAGGAAGTGGCGACCCTGGATTACGGTCAGATGGCCCCGCGCATCCTGTACGGCTTGACCGGTGTTCCCGCTCCCACCACCGATTCCTATCTACTGCCCGGACTGGAAGCCCAGCGCAAGGGCGTGAAGAAGGTGATGAACGCCCTGCTGTTCGCTGACAAGCCTTTGACCCGCTTTCCTGCTGATACCAGGAAGCTGTTCCCGACCCGCATGGCCTTTGCCCAGGTGGTCGAGGCCCTGCAACAGCTCCATGCCCCCATCAACCATTTGTTCTTCACCGGCATCGGCCATCAGGTCCAGTTCGTCGAAAGTGAAATCCTGGTGGATGTCCTGCTGGCCTTGAAGACGGAAGGGATCATCGGTCTTCCCGTCCATGATGCGGTGATCGTTGCCAGATCATCCATTCCCCAGGTCAGCAAAATCATGCTGGAGGTCTTCAAAGATTATACTGGGGTGGAGGGGATGGTATCGGAGGAAAGGGGGTGATGATGGTGGTTATATCCAACCAGTACAACTCTACCCTTCTCCTTGTGAGGGACTCGTAAGTCATGAGCAGCCCCGAAACCGCCCGCCGCCGCAAGCAAGAGGTCAAGGCCAGAGCCGCCGAACCGAACCACATGTTTGGCTATTGCCGGGTCATCGGCTGTGGCAAGCCTGCCCGCGCAGGAACTGATGATGGCCTCGATACCCGGTTCTGTCGCTCCCACGCCGAGCATTACCAACGCCACGGGAGCCCGTTCAAGCGGTCCTATACCGGCCAGGAACTGTCCCCCTATCGCCGTGCTGCGTTGAAATGGCTGAAGACCAACGCCGAGCTGTTCTGGGTCAAGAACGCCATCGACCGGGTGCGGGGCCTGTACCAAAGCGCCGGTCCCCACATTGAAGCCTTCCGCCTGCGCGGCCTGTCGCCACAGGACCGTGCCAAGGCCCACTGGGCACGGATGCGCAAGGCCGAGATCGACCCGGCCCAGGTGGTCGCCGCATGGCTGGCGGTGGAAATGATCACCGCCGACGATCCGCAGTCGGTGAGAACCAGGGAGTTCGCCCAAGTCCAGGCCGCCAAGATTGTCCACCGCATGGCCAGCGGCACCCATAAGCGATGGGAGCGCGAAGTCGCCGATCCCGACTGGTCAGGCCTTCGCACCAAGACAGTGATCGAGGAAAAGCACTGGTATCCCCGCAGCCGGGGCCGGGTGCTGCGGCATATCGGCGCAGACATCGAGCAGGCGGTGGAGCTGCTGGCCCAGCATCATCTAAGCGAGATCACGGCCAGTATGGCGCGATAAATCTCCACCCTTTCGCCTTTTCTTGCCGTCCCCCTATGTCATCGCTAGACTTCACGGCAGATAAAAGGGTTAGGGCAAGGGATGGACAAGAAAGCGCTGACGGAGCGGGACATCTGCACCAAGTTCATCACCCCCGCTGTAACCGGTGCGGGCTGGGACAGTCAGGGGCAGATCCGCGAGGAAGTCACCTTTACCAAAGGCCGCATCATTGTGCGGGGCCGGATGCATACCCGTGGGGAGACCTGCCGGGCTGATTATGTCCTGTCCCACCAGCCCAACCTGCCGCTGGCCGTCATTGAGGCCAAGGACAACAGCCATTCCATCGGCGCTGGGATGCAGCAGGCCCTACGGTATGCTGAAATGCTGGACGTTCCCTTCGCTTTTTCCAGCAATGGGGACGGCTTCCTCTTCCATGACCGCACTGGCCTGAGCGACCGGGTGGAAACCGAACTGGCCCTGGATCAATTCCCGTCCCCGGCCCTGCTCTGGGACCGCTATCAAGTCTGGAAAGGCTTGAAGCCTGAGACCGTGCCGACCGTTGTCACACCGTATTTCGACGACGGGTCGGGGCGTGACCCACGTTACTACCAGACAATCGCCATCAACCGCACGATTGAGGCGGTTGTGAAGGGACAGGATCGTATCCTGCTGGTGATGGCCACGGGCACCGGGAAAACCTATACCGCCTTCCAGATCATCTGGCGGTTGTGGAAGGGAAAGCAGAAGAAGCGCATCCTCTTCCTGGCTGACCGGAACATTCTGGTGGATCAGACCCGAAACAACGACTTCAAGCCGTTCGGCGCGGCGATGACCAAAATCACCAAGCGGGAGATCGACAAGTCATTTGAGATCTATCTTTCGCTCTATCAGGCCGTGACCGGGGCCGAGGAAGACAAAAACATCTACCGCCAGTTCAGCCGTGATTTCTTTGATCTGGTGGTGGTCGATGAATGCCATCGTGGCAGCGCCGCCGAGGACTCTGCGTGGCGGGACATTCTGGATTATTTCTCCTCCGCCACTCATATCGGCCTGACGGCGACGCCCAAGGAAACGCGGGATGTCTCCAATATCGATTACTTCGGCCTGCCAGTTTACACCTACTCCCTGCGTCAGGGGATCGAAGACGGCTTCCTGGCCCCCTATAAGGTGGTCCGTATCGACTTCGACAAGGATCTTCAGGGCTGGCGACCCGAGGCCGGGCAGACCGACAAGTACGGCAATGTGATTGAAGACCGGATCTATAACCCACGGGATTTCGACCGCAAACTGGTGCTGACCCAACGTACCGAGCTTGTGGCCCGTAAGGTGACGGAGTTCCTGCAAGCCACCGACCCCTATCATAAGACCATCATCTTCTGCGAAGACATCGACCACGCAGAGCGGATGCGCCAAGCCTTGGTCAACCTGAATGCCGCCAAAGTCGCCGAGAACCGCAAATACATCATGCGGATCACCGGGGATGAACTGGAAGGCAAGGCAGAGCTGGACAACTTTATCAACCCGGAAAGCCGCTATCCGGTCATCACCACCACCAGCAAGCTGATGACCACCGGGGTCGATGCCCAGACCTGCAAGCTGATTGTGCTGGATCAGCGCATCCAATCCATGACTGAGTTCAAGCAGATCATCGGGCGTGGCACCCGTATCAACGAGGATTACGACAAGTTCTGGTTCACCATCATGGACTTCAAACGGGCGTCAGAATTGTTTGCCGATCCCGATTTCGACGGTGACCCAACCCAGGTGTTCGAGCCGGGGCCGGGGGAACTGCCAGTCCCCCCCGACGAACCGGAAGAACCGGATCACCCTGACACCCCCGATCAGCCCCGCCCCTCCGGTGATCCACTGCGACCCGATGAAACAGGCAACCCACGCCTCCGCTATATCGTCGATGACGTCGAGGTGTCGGTTCTGGCCGAGCGGGTCCAGTATTATGGCGCGGACGGGAAGCTGATCACTGAATCCCTGCGCGACTACACCCGCAAATGCGTCCGCAAGCACTACGCCTCCATGGATGACTTCCTGCGCCGCTGGACTTCGGCGGAGCGCAAGAAGGTGATCATGGAAGAAATGGTCACTCAGGGCGTTCTGTGGGAAGCGTTGGCCGAAGAGGTGGAAAAGAAGGTGGGCCACACCCTGGACCCCTTCGATCTGGTCTGCCATGTGGCCTTCGATCAGCCGCCTCTGTCACGGCGGGAGCGGGCCGACAACGTCCGCAAGCGGGATTATTTTACCCGTTACGGCGGCACCGCCCGTCAGGTGCTGGAAGCCCTGCTCGACAAATACGCCGATACCGGCATAGAAAACGTGGAAGACATCAAGGTCTTGCAACTGGACCCGTTCACCCGGCTCGGCAGCGCCGTCGAACTGGTCAAGGCGTTTGGCGGCAAGGATCGCTATCTGCAAGCGATCCAGGACCTTGAGCAGCAATTGTACGGATGATCAGGGGCGGTTATGTCGATCAGTGCGACGGTTAAAGCGATTCAGGACATCATGCGCAAGGACGTGGGCGTCGATGGCGATGCCCAGCGGATCGGCCAGTTGGTCTGGATGCTCTTCCTGAAGATTTACGACGACCGCGAACAGGAATGGGAGCTGCTGGACGAGTCCTACGTCTCGCCCTTGCCCGAGTCTTTGCGCTGGCGCAACTGGGCCGCCGATGCCGAGGGCATCACCGGCGATGAGTTGAAGGACTTCATCGACACCACGCTCTTCCCCGGCCTTCAGAATCTGACAGCCAAGGGCGACGACAAGCGGGCCTTCGTCATCAAGGGCGTGTTCGAGGACGCTTACAACTACATGAAGTCGGGCCAGTTGATCCGCCAAGTGATCAACAAGATCGAAGACGGCATCGACTTCAACAAGGCCCAAGAACGCCACCTGTTCGGCGACATCTACGAACAGATTCTGAGAGATCTGCAAAGCGCCGGAAACGCCGGGGAATATTACACCCCCCGCGCCGTCACCCAGTTCATGGTGGAACGGGTTAACCCCCGCTTGGGCGAACAGGTGCTGGACCCCGCCTGCGGGACCGGTGGCTTCCTGACCTGCGCCATCGAGCATATCCGCAAGAATGACGTGAAGACGGTCGAAGACGAAAAGACGCTTCAGGGCTGCATCCACGGCGTGGAAAAAAAGCCGCTGCCCCATCTTCTGGCCACCACTAACATGATCCTGCATGGAATTGAGGTGCCCACCAACATCCGCCACGACAATACGCTGTCGCGGCCCTTGATCAGCTATGGCCCCAAGGACCGGGTGGACGTGATCGTCACCAACCCGCCCTTTGGTGGTATCGAGGAAGACGGCATCGAAGCCAGCTTCCCTGCCACCTTCCGCACCCGCGAAACCGCCGATCTGTTTCTGGTGCTGATCACCCACCTGTTAAAGGACGGGGGCCGCGCCGCTGTGGTTCTGCCCGATGGCACCTTGTTCGGTGAGGGCATCAAGACCCGCATCAAGGAACATCTGCTGGAAGCCTGCGACCTGCATACCGTGGTCCGCCTGCCCAACGGCGTCTTCAACCCCTATACCGGGATCAAGACCAATCTGCTGTTCTTCACCAAGGGCCGCCCCACCCGGCGCACCTGGTTCTATGAACATCCCTATCCGGCGGGGGTGAAAAGCTATTCCAAGACCAAGCCCATGCGGGTCGAGGAATTTGGCCCCGAGCGCGATTGGTGGGGCACCGAGGCGGACGGTTTCGCCGCCCGTCAGGCCAACAAACAGGCGTGGTGCGTGGACATCGCCGAGATCAAGGCGAAGAACTACAATCTGGACTTCACAAACCCCCATCGGGATGAGGTCGAAAGCCACGATCCCGACGTGCTACTGAAGCAGTACGCCGACCTTCAGACCGCCTTGACCGCCACCCGCGACCAGATCAAAGCCGCCCTGGCCGCCGCGCTGGAGGGTAAGGCGTGACCCAGGCCCTGATCGACAACCTGCCCCTGATCGCCGCCGCCCCCGATGGCATCAAGGCCCTGCGCGGCCTGATCCTGGATTTGGCGGTGCGGGGGAAACTGGTGCCGCAAGACCCGCAGGACGAACCCGCAAGTGAGCTGTTGAAGCGGATTGCGGCGGAGAAGGTGCGGTTGGTCGGGCTGGGAAAGGCTGGCAGGCAAAAAGCCTCTCGTGCAATTTCTGCAAGCTCGCCTGATGCTGCCTTGCCTCAAACTTGGCAATGGAGCCAACTGGCTGAAGTTGGGTTCATCAGCCCCAGAAATGATGGGGACGATGATCAGCTTGCTTCGTTCGTTCCGATGTCGCTAATTGCGGCGGAGCATGGTGTGCCCAATGGGCATGAGGTTCGCCCCTGGGGTGAGATCAAGCAGGGCTACACACACTTTGCGGAAGGCGATGTTGGCCTCGCGAAGATTACGCCATGCTTCGAGAATGGGAAATCAACGGTTTTCCGGAATTTAACAGGTGGCTTTGGCAGCGGAACAACGGAACTACATATTGTTCGTCCCGTCATAATCGAGCCTGATTACATCCTGCTCTTTCTGAAAAGCCCATCGTTTGTAGCGGCAGGGGTTCCAAAGATGACCGGAACCGCTGGTCAGAAGCGTATTCCGTCAGACTATTTTGCTTACTCGCCGTTCCCATTGCCCCCGCTCGCCGAACAGCGCCGCATCGTCGCCAAGGTCGATGAGTTGATGGCGCTGTGCGACCGGTTGCAGGCGCAGCAGGCGGATGCCGAAGCCGTTCACGCCACCCTGGTCAAGACCCTGCTGGACACCCTGACCCAAAGCCAGGATGCCGACGACTTCGCCACCAACTGGCACCGCCTCAGCCAGCACTTCCCCACCATCTTCACCACCGAAGCAAGTGTGGATGCGCTGAAGCAGGCGCTTTTGCGCATGGCGGTACGGGGAAAATTGGTGCTGCAAGACCCGAGGGATGAACCGGCGAGCGAACTCTTGAAGCGGATTGAGACCGAGAAGCAAAGACTGATTGGAGCGGGAATCCTCAAAAGGAACCCGTCTCGACAGACACAGTCCTTCGCACAGACCAATGTTCCACAAAGCTGGTCCGTTGTATGTATTGGTGACGTAATCGGTTCAATTGATTCTGGCTGGAGTCCGGCTTGTCTAACAGAACCTTCTCCTTCTGAAGATATTTGGGGCGTACTTAAAACAACGGCAGTTCAGCCGCTAAGATACATTGAATCTGAAAATAAGCATCTTCCGTCAAGCCTCAGCCCAAGGCCAGAATATGAAGTGAAGGCCGGTGATATCCTCATAACCAGGGCAGGCCCAAAAAACAGAGTGGGGGTTTCTTGTCTTGTGCTGCAAACACGCCCAAGGCTTATGATCTCGGATAAAATAATTCGCATTCACGTCGTGGGTGATAGCATCGATGCCCGATTTGTTTGTTTGTCTATGAATGTCGGCATAACAGCCGAATTTCTTGAGGCATCAAAATCTGGAATGGCTGAAAGCCAGATGAACATCTCCCAAGAAAAGCTAAGAGTCGCCCCGCTCGCTGTCCCGCCCCTCGCAGAACAGCAGCGCATCGTTGCCAAGGTCGATGAACTCCTGGCCCTTTGCGACACTCTGAAAGCGCAGATCACCGAATCCCGCACGGTGCAGCGCCTCTTGGCCGTCGCTCTGATCGATCAAACCCTGGCGGCCTGACGGAGGCGGATATGTCGAACCCATTCCTCCGCGCCTATGAGTTCGAGAAACGCTACAACCTGGAGCGGCTGCGCTATACGCTTGAGCAAGCGGAAGGGGCGCTGAAGGACTTCCGCCCCGAGACCATCGACTGGGCGAAGTCGGCGCTGGAAACCATCTGCAAGGCCATTCTGGAGGATCGGGGGCAGGAGTATAAAAGCCCCGACGGCAAGTTTCTTGAGCTGCCCAAGCTGATCAAGAAAGCCTGCACCGCCCTGGGGGCCAGGACCGAGCAATTGGTGGGCAACATCACCGGCCTTGCCCAGGCCATCGCCGAGATGCGCAACAAGGACACCGTCGCGGGGCATGGCTTGGAAGGCTATCGCCCCATGATCGGGCGAACCGAGATCAACATCTTCGTATCCACCTTTGCCAACCTTGTGGAAATCCTGCTCAGCTTGGAAGAAGCCGCAGGCCCGGACCTTGCCAGAACGAAGCTGTCGTTTGACGAGGTGGAATCCGGCCTTGACCTCGCTGCATTCAACGAGGAACTGGACGAGGCCATATCGGTCAGGCTTGGAGAAGAGGGCGACAGGAACATCTATGTGGGTGGCAAGGACTTGCGCCCCAGCTTCCTGATGTATCAGTACGACCGCAACGCCTACCTTCAGGAACTCAAGGCCGCCAAGGAGCGGTGGCAGGAAAACACCATCGCCAACCTGAAGCCCCTGATTGCGGAAGGCGTGGCTGTCGAGTTCGGACGCCTGGGCCGTGGTGCCGATGATTTCCGGATCAAGGAAATTTCCATTACTCAGTGGGGAATTCGGGATGATCTTGCCCGAGTGTCCGGAAGCGTCGCCGCCTCGGTCGATCCCGATGCGGACGGGGAATTTGGCCGCGAGGATGTCCTTCAGTTTCTCGCCGAGGTGAACATGTCGGCGGGCCAAGATTCCATGATTCTGGATTCCCTGGCTCTGACGAACGCGCCCTGAAGACGCGTATCGCCGCCGCGATCTATTGCGCTTGCTTCGGATGTTGCGTTTATTGCGGTTAGGTGCCATATGGGAGGGGCGTGTAGGAAAACCCGCGCCAACCAATGACCAAAGGGTGGGAGAAACCAATGTCGGACCTGAAGGCCTACGACCCGGTTGTGCCGACGGAAGCCGAGGCCCGGATCGCCGAGGAATCCGGACGTATTCTTGCGGGCCACGCCCGCGAGGAGCTGCGGGTGCAATTGCAAGACGGCCAGACCCTCGTCCTGCCCCAATCCGTCGCCCGTCTGCTGACCCATATCTTGACCGAGATGGCGGAAGGCAACGCCGTCACCATGATCCCCATCCATGCCGAGATGACGACCCAGGAAGCCGCAGACTTCTTGAACGTCTCGCGCCCGCATCTGATCAGCCTTCTGGAAAAGCGCGAAATCCCCTTCCACAAGGTCGGCACCCATCGCCGGGTCCGCTTCCAGGATGTGCGGGACTACAAGGACCGCCTGACCGCCAACCGCTCGCAGGCCTTGGACGATTTGGCCCGCGTCTCGCAGGAACTGGGGATGGGCTATTGATGGCCGCAGGACGCTTCACCGTTGTGCTGGATGCCTGTGTGCTGTATCCGGCACCGCTGCGCGACCTGTTGATGCAATTGACCGCTGCCGATCTGTTCCGTGCCCGTTGGACCGACCAGATCCACGCTGAATGGATGCGCAACCTGTTGGCCAACCGCCCCGACCTGAAGCGGGCCGATTTGGAACGGGTGCGCGACCTGATGAACCTTCACGCCCGCGACAGCTTGGTCAGCGGTCACGAAGCCCTGATCGGGCTGGTCCAGAATTGCCCCGATGCCGATGACCGTCACGTCATCGCCGCCGCCTATCACGCCCAAGCCGACGCCATCGTCACTTTCAACCTGAAGGACTTCCCCGCCGCCGCCTTGGAGCCTTATGGGCTGGAAGCCATCCACCCTGACGACTTCCTGCGTTACCAACTGGACCTTGACTTGGCCCGAGTGCTGGAAGCGGTGCGGACCTGCCGGGCGCGGTTGAAGAACCCGCCCAAATCGGTGTCCGATTACCTGGACACCCTGGAGGCGCAAAGCCTGCCCAAGACGGTGGCCGAACTGCGCCGCTATGGGGCGATCCTCTAAGCTTGCTTTTGATACCCCGGACTGTTACACCAAGGGCAGTTTCGGGTTGCTGAAAACCTAGGATTTCTGCGGGTTGCGGGGTGGAAAAATCGAATCCCACCCTCTCCGCCATTCCTTCCGGGCAGACCGGAAGGAATGCAGGATTCAGAAACTCCCCTTTGTCAAAATCAGGTGTTACGCCCCGCAGTCTTTCGCCGGTCAGGTGAAAGCCCGCAGGGGTTTTTCCGTTTTGGCTTATGGCATCAGTCCATGGCGGCGGAACCCGTCAATCTCATCGCGCAGGGTGTCTTCTACCGGGCGGAAGGTCAGGCCGGGGGCCTGTGCGTTTTTGGCCGGGCTGAAGTGGCTGCGGTCGTCTGCGGGGGCAATTGCCCGCAATGGCCCACCTGAGCAGTACCGTCTGTCCGGTCTGTGTTGGCCCGAGATCGCCGGGGCGGTTCAGCGGTACATCTGCGCCAGTCCGGCGACGGCCTCGGTAATCGCCTGCCGCAGCTCCGGCGGATCCAGCACTTCGGCGTCAGTGCCGAACCGCAGGAACTCCCGGGCCGTATGCAGAAGCGACCCAACCGGCAGTGTTGCGTCCTGCCAGCCATCGGCGTCGGGCGGACCGTTCAGGGTCAGGCGGCTGTAAGCGTAGGGGCTGAGCACATGTGGGGCCAGCTTGCGCCCCCACTCCGACAGGCGGATCCGGGCGGTTCCGGGATGCATCTCGGCCGCCAGCCGGTCCGTGCTGTCCCGCCAGTAGGCGGCAAGGTCGAACTCCGGCGGCGGCGTGAAGGTTTCCGCCGTCACCAGCAGGTCATCAACACGGGCAACGCGGTAGGTGCGGGCGGTTCCGTCCGTCCGGGCCACCATGTACCAGGCCCCGCCTTTCAGGACCAGCCCGAGCGGTTCGGTGGTGACCTGCTTTTCCTTCTTCCAGCTGCGGTAGCGCATGTGGATGCGCTTGTGGTTCCACACCGCGTCGGAGAGCGAGGCGAGGGAGTGCGGCGATTCGGCTTCGCTGTACCAGCCGGGCGGGTCGAGGTGAAACCGGCTGCGCAGGCGGTCAGCGCTGTGGCGCAGGTCTTCGGGCAGGGCCACCGCCAGTTTGCGTTCGGCGCTGGCCACCACCGCCCCCAGCCCGAGGTCTGCCGCCGGGCCGGGCAGTCCGGTCATGAACAGGGCTTCGGCCTCGGCGGGGGACAGGCCGTTCAGACGGACCCGGTAGCCATCCAGCAGGCGGTATCCGCCGTCCGGCCCGCGCTCGGCATACACCGGCACCCCGGCCAGCGCCAGATGATCAATATCCCGGAAAATGGTGCGGACGGAGACGCCGGTTTCGGCGGCCAGCTGGGGGGCTGTGACCCGGCCCCGCGCCTGTAGAAGGGTCAGAAGGGTCAACAGGCGGCTGGCGCGCATGGCGGCCTCATCTTTTTTTCGGGGTGGACTTTATACATGACAGAATCTGACAGGTTTGTCGCCCTACAGTGCTTTACAGGCCCGCACGGCGGGCTGGACTGAATGGAGCGCACTGATGACCACGTCTGATCCCGTCACCCTGTATTACTGCCCGCAGACCCGGGCCTCCGGCACCCGGGTGATGCTGGAGGAGCTGGGGGCCGCCTATACCCTGCAGGTGATGGATATGCACCGGGGGGAAACCCGCCTGCCGGAGTTTCTGGCGGTTAATCCGCTGGGCAAGGTCCCGGCCATCCGCCATCGTGGTGTGGTGGTGACCGAACAGATTGCCATCGCCCTCTATCTGGGGGACCAGTTCCCGCAGGCCGGGCTGGCCCCGGCCCCGCAGGATCCGGCCCGGGGCACCTACCTGCGCTGGATGGTCTATTACGCCGCCTGCTTTGAACCGGCGGTGCTGGACCGGGCAAACGGCCATGATCCGGGGGAGCCGTCGCGGTCCGTCTACGGCGATTTCGACTCGATGCTGCGGACCTTTGAGGCGGCCCTGATTCCCGGCCCTTATCTGCTGGGGGACCGGATCAGTCTGGCCGATCTGCAATGGGCCACCGCCCTGCAATGGACCCTCCAGTTCGGACTGGTGCCGGAGCACCCGGTCCTGCGGGAGTATGTGACCCGGGTGACGGACCGCGAGTCGTTCCGCACGGTCTGGGCCGATGATCTGCGGATGGTGGAACAGCAGCAGGCCGCCCGGGGCTGATCCGGAGGCTCTGCGGCTCCTCCCTGTCCGGAAGACGTGTCAGTCTGCCGCCGGTATCCTATAACAGGTACCCCACACCATGGGGGAACGGCGGCAGACACCGGAGAGACGGACAGATGTGGACCCGGACTCAGGCCCTTGAGTTCCTGCGGGAAGAAGCTCGCCAGCTGGTGACGGTGCAGGCCAGTGACCGCCCGTGGCAGTTGCCATTTGCGGCGGCGCTGGCCACCGGGCTTCCGTTGCTGGTCGGGGCGTGGTTCGGCCATCTGGCCTATGGCCTTGTGTCTTCGTTGGGCGGGCTGTGTCTGCTGTATCTGCCACGCACGCCCCTGCATCACCGCATGGTGGTGCTGATGGCGGCGGCCTTCGGCATGGCGGCCTGCTATGCGCTGGGGCTGATGAGCCACCTGATCCCGGCCCTGATGGTGCCGGTGCTGGTGTTCATCACTCTGCTGGTCACCATGGTCTGCCGGTTTTACCGGCTGGGGCCACCGGGCAACCTGTTCTTTATTATGGCGGCCTCGATCGGGGCCTTTTCCCCGGTGGATGTGGTGCAGATTCCGCTGATGGTCGGACTGCTGGTGATGGGGTCCCTGCTGGCGGCCCTGATCGGCTTTTTCTACAGCCTGTATGTGCTGCGGATCCGCGATCCGCTGCCAGTGACGCCGCTGCCTCCGGCCACTTTCGATGGTGTGGTGGTGGAATCGGTGGTGATTGCGCTGGCGGTCGGTGCGTCGCTGGGGTTGGCCCAGCTCTTCCAGATGGAAAAAGCCTACTGGGTGCCGGTCAGCTGTCTGGCGGTGATTCAGGGGGCTTCGCTGCGGGCGGTGTGGAGCCGGCAGCTGCACCGGATTCTTGGCACCGCCATCGGTCTGATGGTGGCGCTGGCGGTGCTGTCATTGCCGCTGACGCCGTGGACCGTTCCCTTCATCATGATGGCCCTGACCTTTGTCATCGAAACGGCGGTGGTCCGCCATTACACCTTCGCCGCCGCCTTCATCACCCCGATGGCGATTCTGCTGGCGGAGGCGGCGACACTGGGCCAGACCGATCCGATGGAGCTGATACAGGCCCGGTTTCTGGATACCTGTCTGGGCAGTGTGATCGGGCTGGCGGGGGGGTATTGCCTCCATCATCCGCGGCTGCGGCAGGGGATTGTCCTCCGGCTGCGCCGCCTTGTGCCGCAGCGGTTTCAGGGGTGATCCGCTCATCAGCCTGCGGTTTTGATTGCGGCGGTTTTCGCGGGGCAGGCATGCCCTCTTCTGCCCGGTCGGTGCTTTGCCTTTGCCTGATCCTTTTCTAAACTACAGGAGTGGCGGGGGAGGCCATAACCGGGGGAGGCTGTGATGGGCCTGCAAAGGCTGCTGTTCGGGACTGCGGTTTTCGGGGAGGGGCAGGAATACCGCCAGTTTCAGTATCGATTTGCCTGTGTCCTGACCCTGTTCAGCGTGATGACAACGGCGCTGTTCATTCTGACGGCCCTGAGCGGGCTGGCGGTGCTGGATGACCACTATGTCTATGGGGGGATGCTCTACTGTGCCGTGATGATGGGGATCTTTGTTGTCCTGCGGGTCCGGCCGGACCGGCTGCCGCAGATCACCCCGGTCGGGGTCATCGCCTCGTTCCTGATTGTGTCGGTGGCGTTTTTTCATAACACCGCCGATGAGATGCGGATCATCTGGTATCCGCTGTCGATTCCCGGGGCCTATATTCTGGCCGGGCGGCGGGTCGGCATGGCTCTGGCGGCGGTTTCCGTGGGGTTCGTCCTGTGGGCCAACGGCCAGCTGGCGGCTCCTTACTCCCCCAGTGCGGTGATCACCACCGTTGTGGCGATTCTCTACATTGCCGCCTTTTTCCATGCGGTGTCGTCGAAGTCGGTGTCGTTCCACCATGCGATGGTGGTGGCCAACCGGGCCCTGAGCGATCTGGCCGCCCGGGATCCGCTGACCGGCCTGATGAACGGCCGGGCCTATTACGATGCCTGTGGCCGGGTGGCCCAGCAGGCCCGCCGGACCGGGACGCCGCTGGCGATGCTGTTTGTTGATCTCGATCACTTCAAGCGGATCAACGATACCTATGGGCATGAAGCCGGGGACCGGGTGCTGAAAGCCGTGGCCTCCTGCCTGCGCGGCGGCCTGCGGCAGAGTGATCTGGTCGGGCGGATCGGCGGGGAGGAGTTTTCGGTCCTGCTGCCTGATACCGGAAGCGACGGAGCCCTGAGTCTGGCAGAAACCCTGCGTCGGTCGATTGAAGGGCTGTGCCCGGAAATCAGTGACGGTCAGTGCCTGACGGTTACCGCCAGCATCGGGGTGGCGGTGGCGGTGGCGGAGGTGGCCCCGGACAGTATCGTCGAGCTCCAGCACCGGGCCGACGAAGGGATGTATCAGGCCAAACGGGCCGGGCGGAACCGGGTGTCCCTGCTGCTGGATGCCGGGAGTCCCGCCTGAGGTTAATCCTCTGTGGGGAATCGCAGGGGAGCGGTGATCCGGGTCAGGTGGTCGGCAACGGCCCGGACCCGGGCCGCCTGCCGCAGGTCAGGGTGGACCACCAGCCACAGCTCCCGCGTTGCCGCCGGGGCATCACACAGGCAGGTCAGGCCGGGGATATCCTGCGCGATCATATGCGGCAGGGCCGCCAGACCCATGCCGCTGCGGACACCGGCAATCAGGGTGGCCAGATCATTGGTGCGCAGCCCGGTCTGCCGTCTGCCGCGCACCGAGTCGAGCCAGACCTGCTGCGGGGATCCGGCCAGCTCCCCGTGATAGCCAAGGAAGACATGGTCGTTTTCGGCGGTTGCGGCGACATAAACCGTGGCCCCGTACAGGCCAAACCGCATCTGCCCCAGACTGCGGGCAATCAGGCCATTGTCTTCCGGGCGGGACAGGCGCAGGGCCAGATCGGCCTCTCCCCGGTTCAGGTTGGCAAACCCGCTTTCGCCGACCACCTCCAGACACAGGGCCGGGTGCGCCTGCCGCAATGGCAGCAGGCGGGGCGTCAGCCAATGGCTGGCGAACACCGGCGGGGCGCTGATCCGCACGGTCCCGTCCAGTGTGTCGGTGCTGCCCCGGGCCAGCCGTTCCACCGCCAGCATCGCGGTTTCCACGGCGGTGGCCCGGTCCGCCAGATCATGGCCTTCCGGGGTCAGCAGATAGCCGCGGGGCAGACGGGTGAACAGCTTCAGGCCAAGCCGGGTTTCCAGCGCGGTAATGCGGCGGGAGACGGTGGCGTGGTCCGCCTTCAGCCGCCGGGCGGTTTCCGACAGGCTGCCACAGCGGGACAGCTCCAGAAAAAAGCGCAGGTCATCCCAGGTGTGCATTGGCTGCCCTTACCGCTGCTCTGTGCAGAATTGCACAGAGAGTATGAGTTTATACCGAATTTTCCAGATTAAATCCTGCCGGTAGCCTTGATCGTGCCCGGATGATCCGCCGGGGACACCACAGCCGATGCCACAGTCAAGGAGATGGCAATGTCACAGACGATTCAGGCCCGTCAGATGGTACTGACCGCCCCCGGTGGGCCGGAGGTCCTTCAGCCGCGGACCGTGGACCTGCCTGCCCCGGCCGCCGGAGAGATCCTGATCCGGCACACCGCCATCGGGGTCAACTTCGTCGATATCTATCACCGCACCGGCCTGTACCCGGTGCCGTCGCTGCCGGTGCCGCTGGGGGTGGACGGGGCCGGGGTGATCGAGGCGGTCGGCCCGGGAGTCACCGGCCTGACGCCCGGGCAGCGGATTGCCTATACCGGTCTGCCGGTCGGCGGGTATGCCAGCCACCGGCTGTTGCCGGACTGGCAGGCGGTGCCGATTCCCGAGGATGTGGAGGACCGCGTGGCGGCGGCGGCGATGCTGCGCGGGGTGACGGCCCACATGCTGCTGACCCGGGTGTTTCCGGTCGGCATCGGCACCTCGCTGCTGGTGCATGCGGCGGCCGGGGGGCTGGGGCTGATTCTGGCGCAGTGGGCCAAAGTGCTGGGGGCGACGGTGATCGGCACCGTCGGATCGGCTGAAAAGGCGGCTCTGGCCCGCCACCACGGCACAGACCATACGATCCTGTATCGGGAAACGGACTTTGTGCGGGCCGTCCGTGATCTGACCGGCGGGCAAGGCGTGGCCTATGCCGTCGATGGCATCGGGGGGGAAACCCTGCTGCGGACTCTGGATGCGGTGCGTCCCTTCGGCATGATTGCCAGTGTCGGGCAGGCGTCGGGGACCCTGCCGGAGATTCCGTTGCGCGAGATCGGGCCGGGGCGGACCCTGTCGGTCAGCCGCCCCAGCGTATTCCGCTATTTCAGTGATCCGCTGACCTACCGCACGGCGGTGGAGGCCCTGTTTGTCCGTTTGCAGGAGGGGTTGCGGCCGGTGATCGGGCTGGAACTGCCGCTGGAGCAGGCGGCGGAGGCCCATCGGGTGCTGGAGGCCGGGCAAACCACCGGATCGGTGTTGTTGCGGCCCTGATCCGGCCCATGGAGCTTTGATTTTAACAGACAGCCCCGGTGCCTGTGCGCCGGGGCTGTTGCCATTGTGTGGCGGGGTTGTAATCAGGTGGCGGGCTGAGCGGCGGGGCGGAACACCCAGCGGCGGAAGGTGCCGTCCGGCAGGCGGTGGACCACCCGGGCCAGAACGGCCATCACCAGCACCGCCAGCAGGAAGCGGCTGACCAGAATGCCGGACCAGTGGCCACCCATGGCCAGCAGCAGGGCGGTATCCTCAATCAGGCTGTGGCAGATCGACATGAACCAGACCGACAGCACCACGTCACGTTCCGGCAGGTGTCCGGCGCGGGCTTCGGCGATGATCAGGCCGCCGCCGTAGGTCAGGCCCAGCAGGGCACCGACCATGGTCAGCGGTCCGGCCACCGGCGACATCCCCATCAGGCTCAACACCGGTTGCAGCAGCCGGGTCAGGAAGGCGGTGACCCCCAGCAGGTCCATCAGCCGCAGCACCACCAGCAGCACCACGATCACCGGAAAGATCATCAGCAGCGACTCGGCGGAGTCGATCGCCCAGTACAGCCAGTCATCGGAGGGCGGCGCGGCGCTGGCGATCATCACCGTGCCGGGTTCCTGAAGGATGCCTGCCGCCTGATAGCCCAGATGCAGCAGGGCCCCGTGCAGGATGGCAAACCCGACCCGCAGCAGCAGGGTCAGGGTCAGGCTGGCCCCGGCCTTCTGGGCCACCCGCAGTTCCACCGGCAGGTTATGGGCGGCCAGCATCATACAGGCGAGGACGGTCAGGTCGGCGGTGGACAGATCCAGCGTCGGCAGCAGCCCCAGCAGGACGGCGATGCCGCCGTAGATGCCAATCAGGCAGGTGGTGGCAAACACCAGACCGGTGGCGGCGGGCAGGCCGACCACAGCCATCACCGGGGCAAAGACCACCCCCATCAGGTCGATCAGGCCGAAGTGGACGGCGATTCGCACCAGAATCATCACCGGAACCATGATCTTCAGCAGGGTCCAGAACAATCCGGCGGACTGGGTGGCAATCATGCGGGTAAAGGACAGCATCAGGCGCACCTATGCAGGGAAAGGGGGCAGGATCCGGTGACGGGACAGCAGTGGTGGGCTGACGGCCGGTTCTGTCGGGGAGTCAGGAGTCGGTCGGCCGCAGGCCGGAGACCCGCCGTGTCTGAAAAGGCTCCGGCAGCCAGAGTTGTATCCGGGAACCCCTGAAAAGGGTGGTCAAACTTTGCGCTATGATGAAATATTCTGTCAGAAAATAAATATTTCTGGTGAAAAATGGCATTAGACCGACTCGACCACCGAATTCTCGAAATCCTGCAACAGGATGCGGGGCTGACCAACGCCGCGCTGGCCGAACGGATCGGCACGTCGCCGTCGTCCTGCCTGCGCCGGGTTCAGCGTCTGCGCGACTCCGGAGTTCTGCGGAAAACCGTGGCACTGGTGGATCCGGCGGCGGTGGGCCGGGGACTGACCGCGCTGGTGGAGGTGATGCTGGACCATCATGGGGTGCCGCAGCGGCAGGACTTTGTCCGTCGGGTCCTGCTGGAACCGGCGGTGACGCAGGCGTGGGCGGTGACCGGTGACCCGGATGTGATGCTGATGATGCACCTGTGCGACATGCAGGAATATCAGGCGGTCTGTGACCGGCTGTTCGGGCATGACCCTAACGTCGTCAAGTTCCGCTCGCTGTTCGTCATGGAGACATACAAGGCAGAGACAGCGGTTCCGCTTGGAGTCGCCCCTGAATAACCCGGCGGGGCCCGGCAGCGGACAGGGTTTGCCGTCATGAAAAAGGCCCGGATGTGTTCCGTCGCAGGGCCGGGACCGGTGGTTTTTGAAGACATGCCGGGGGCGACTCCTGTAAAACACCGGCTTCCACCGCGAATACAGCCGCAGTGGAGCGGGGTTCTCCGGAGATGGTTCCGGTGATTTCACTTGACGGGGCGGGCCTTGATCTATATCTACCGCGCTTCCTGAACCGAGTTTCATACCGAATTTGCAGAAGAGGATAGGATCATGGCTCGTCGTTGCGTCGTGACCGGCAAAGGCGTTCAGACCGGTAACAACGTCAGCCACGCCAATAACAAGACCCGCCGGCGTTGGCTGCCCAACCTTCAGGTGACCTCTCTGGTCTCCGAAGCCCTGGGCGAAACCGTTAAGCTGCGCGTGTCGACCAATGGCCTGCGCACCATCGAACACCGTGGTGGCATTGACGCCTTCCTGCTGGGCACTGCTGCGGTCGATCTGCCGACCGACCTGCGCCGCATGAAGAAGCGCGTCGAAGCTGCCAAGGCCGCTGCGGCCTAAGCTTTCTGCTCGGTATTCTGATTACAGGGTCCGCACACTGGCTGTGCGGACCCTGTTGTCATGTCTGCCTGCCGGAACGGGGCGGGGCGCGGAAAGGACAGGGGTATGGTGCAGACACCGACACTGGCAGATCATCCTTTTTTTACCGAAGGGGTCATCTGGTCCGCTATCGGCCATTATGTCGAGGAGGGCGGTCGGGTTCTGCCTGCGGTGGGAAGCTACCGTCTGCGTCGGGCGACGCCGGAGGATGCCCGCCTGACCGGGGTTTCCCTGTCGGAAGACGATCCGGAGGATCTGCCGGAGGCCCCGGCATACTGGCGGCTGGATGTCGATCTGCGGCTGGTGCTGGTGGATGGCGAGCATTCGGCGTGGCGGTCGGTGATGCTGATTGATGAGCCGGACAATGCCGGGCGGGATGCGTTCTGGTCGTGGCACAGCCTGACCATGGGTGATGTTTCCGGGCATTTCTGTGCCGTCGGCGACAGTTTTCTCAATCAGGCCTTTTCAGACGATGGCGTTTATGGCCTGACCGAGTGCTTCCTGCTGGCGGAAGAGGACGGGGCTTATCTGGTGCGGGGGGCGGTGGCGCGGGAAGGACAGACCATCGGTGCCTGGGCGCTGGAACTGACGCTGGCGGAGGGATGAGGATGCGGAGTCTGGGGTGTCTTGCGGTGGTTGCGCTGCTGTTCGGTGTGCTTTCTGATGTTCCGGCGCAGGCGGCTGGCAAAGTCACCGGACGGGCCCGGGTTCTGGATGGCGATACGGTGGCCATCGGCAAGCAGAACATCCGGCTGCGGGGGATCGATGCCCCCGAGCGCGAACAGCTGTGTAAGCCGCTGTCCGGCGGGACGGCGGCCTGTGGGCGTCAGGCGGCGACGGTGCTGAAAATGCTGATCGCCGACCGCCCGTTGATCTGCCGGATCATCGAGGAAGACAGTTACGGCCGGAAGGTCGGATTCTGCGCGGTCGAGGCCCGGGGCAAGGACCCGGCGCAGGAGCTGAACCGGGCCATGGTCCTTCTGGGCTGGGCCGTCGCCTACTGGACCGATGATTTCAAAGATGAAGAAAAGGCCGCCAAAGCGGCCGGGCGTGGCCTGTGGGCCATGCGGTTCCAGCCGCCGGAGGACTGGCGCAAGTCACACCGGTAAGGGGGGCGGTGGTCGGTCTGTGTCCACGGGCCTGAGGGTCAGGCCTGATCATCCGGGGTGACGCCAAGGCGGCTGGCGGCGACAACGGCACCGGTGCGGTTGGAGACCTTCAGGGCCTTCAGGATACTGGTGACGTGCAGCTTGACGGTGCCTTCGGCCAGACCGAGCGTGAAGGCGATGTCCTTGTTGCTGCGGCCCTGTCCGATCAGGGCCAGAACCTGCCGCTGACGCGGGGTCAGGGTGGACAGCACGTCTTCCGGGGTCTGCGGCACCGGGCGGTTGGCAGCCGGTGCGGTGCGGGCGATGGCAGAGGCATGCTGGGCCCCCAGCACTTCCGGCGGCAGATAGACGCCGCCTGACAGCACCAGACGCACGGCGGACAGCATCACCTGTGCCGAAGAGGTCTTGGGGATAAAGCCTGAGGCACCGAGGCTGACCGCCTCCAGCACCAGCTTGCGGTCGTCGCTGGCCGACAGGATCACCACCGGAATTTCCGGGTGACGGGACTTGAGCAGGCGCAGGCAGTCATTCCACGGCATGCCCGGCATGACCAGATCAAGCAAAACGATATCGACTCCTTCTACAAGGCGGATCACCGCTTCGTCGAAAGAGCAGGCTTCAAGGGCGGTCAGATCTTCCGTCAGGTCCTGAAGGACCCGCTTGAGACCGGCACGGAACAGCCCATGATCGTCGGCGATCAGTACGCGCACCCGCAGCGTCTCCTTTTCCAAAATCTGTCCCCACCCAATGATTATACACAGCAAACGGAACGGGCGGCACGAAAATCGTGCCGCCCGTTGAAATTCTTTACAAACTTTTATGGTTGATCAGCGCAGGAGGTAGTCCGAAAAGTACTGACGCACCCCGGTTTCCATCTGCTGGTCAACGTCGCGCATCAGCTCCTCCACCAGATCGAACCAGATCTGCTCACGGTCGGCGAGGGAGGCCTTCTCGTTGATCGAGCGGGTCCGCCAGGCGGAGGTGAAGGCTTCGGCCTTCACCCGGCCATCCGGACCGCGCATTTGCAGCACGACGTTGGCCTTGGCGTCGTATTTGGCTTCCTGATCGTCGGTGAAGAAGCCGACGACACCCTTTTTGGTGTTCAGGCGGGTTTCCACCACCGACGCATCGCGGATTTCCACCACCACGGTGTCAGTCCCGGCACCGGTGGTGTGCAGGCGGTCCTGCACCCACTGGCGGATTGCCCGTTCCGGCGACACCGGCATCAGGTGTTCGACGTTGGGGTTGCGCAGCGGCGAGACGTAGGTGGTCTGGATCCGCGGGCCCTGTGCCGCGACGTTCAGCGGCGGCAGGTTGGTGAACCGCAGTTCCGGGGTGCCGCGCTTGGGCGGGCCTTCGGTGGCGCAGGCGGCCATGGTCACGGCCACCAGCATCAGCGCCAGCGGGCGGAGGAGAGAAGACAGGCGGGGAAAGCGCATGGATCGGAACGTCCTGTGCAAAACGGGTCAGCCAACCGCCGGAAGGGCGGTCTGAAGGGGAAGCCGCCTTACGCGGCTGTATTTTAAGTCGCCGCGTTGCGCGGCAGAATTTTAACCGGCCGCCTCATGCGGTTGTATTTTAAAAGGCCGCTTCACGCGGTACTGTTTTAAGAGGCCGCCTCACGCGGCAGGGCCGCCAGATCGGCATCGGTGAACACATAGTCGGTCGAGCAGAACTGACAGACGACACTGACAGTGCCGTCATCTTGGCGCATCTCGTCCAGACTTTCGACGGTAAAGGTGGCGAGAGTGTGTTCCACCCGCTCGCGGGAGCAGCGGCAGCCGAAAGCCAGCGTCTTTTCAGCGGAAAGGCGCAGCTCTTCCTGATGGAACAGGCGGTACAGCAGGTCCGGCCCCGGCAGGGTGTTATCCAGCAGTTCGGTGGCGGTCAGGCTGCCCAGCAGCACCACGGCGGTGCGCCAGGCGTCTTCCGCCTCCTCTTCGTCCTGCATCGGGCTGTCGGTGCCGCCATGCAGGGGCATGCGCTGGATCATCAGGGCCCCGGCCTGCCAGTGACCGTCTTCGCCCTGCGGCGGGCGGGAGGCCACCTTGATCGTGGTTTCGAGCTGCTCGGAAGAGCGGAAGTATTCGTGGATGCATTCGGTCAGGGTGTGGCCGGTCAGCTCGACGATACCCTGATAGCGGTCGGTGTTGTCCCCCTGATCGACCGTGAAGGCCAGATAGCCGGTGCCCAGCAGCGCCTGCACGCTGACTTCGGCATCGGTTCCGGCGTCATCCAGCCCCGGGGCGTCGGCATCAAAGGTGGCACAGGCACGCAGCATCCCGGCGGAGGTGACATCGGCCACCAGTTGCCGCACCGGGCCGGAGCCCTTGGCCTGTAGGGTGAACACGCCGTCAAACTTCAGCGCGTCGGCCAGCGTCACCGCCAGCGCGGCGGTCTCGGCCAGCAGGCGGGACACCTGACGCGGATAGGCGTGGCGGCTGAGGATCTCTTCCGCCGCCCCCGAGACCCGCACCAGACGGCCACGGGCCGCACCGTTGTGCAGCAGGAAGGGCAGGGCGAAATCAGCGGTCTGGTGGGTATGCGGCTCAGTCATGATGGTCATCTCGGGGGCTGGGGCACAATCGGGGACGGTTCTTAACAGGGGAGAGCGGAAAAAGCAGTCAGCCTGCACGGCGGGCCGCACAGGCTGAACAGCAGGACTGCATATAGGGCAGGATGCCTTACACCGAAAGACACCACGCGAGGATGCCCTTCTGGACATGCATGCGGTTCTCGGCTTCGTCCCACACCACGGAATTGGGGCCGTCGATCACCGCGTCCACCACTTCCTCGCCACGGTGGGCGGGCAGGCAGTGCATGAACATGGCGTCTTTCTTGGCCTTGGCCATCAGGGCTTCATTGACCTGATAGGGGCGCAGCAGATCGTGGCGGGCCCCGGGTTCAAAGCCCATCGACACCCAGCAGTCGGTGACGACGATGTCGGCCCCGTCAGCCATCGCCATGGCATCGGTGCCTTCAAGCACTGCGGCCCCCTGTTCGCGGGCCCAGGCGATGATCCGGGCGTCGGCGCGCAGTTCTTCCGGCCCGGCGATGCGGAGTTCGAAGCCGAAGCGGGCGGCGGCCTGAATCCACGAATGGCAGACGTTGTTGCCGTCCCCGGTCCACAGCACGGTCTTGCCTTCGATCGACCCGGCACCGTAGCGGTCTTCGTAGGTCTGGATGTCGGCCATGATCTGGCAGGGATGGGTTTCGTGGGTCAGGCCGTTGATGACCGGGACGCTGGCATATTCGGCCAGTTCCTCGACCTTCACCGGGTAGTCGGTGCGGATCATGATGGCATCGACAAAGCGCGACAGCACGCGGGCGGTGTCGGCAATGGTCTCGCCATGGCCGAACTGGCATTCCGTTCCGGTCAGAACCACCGTTTCGCCCCCCAGCTGCCGCATGCCGACTTCAAACGACACGCGGGTGCGGGTGGACGGCTTCTCGAAAATCATCGCCAGGGTCTGGCCGTTCAGAGGTCGCTCACGGGTGCGGCGCAGCTCGGTGGCCCGGGCCAGAATGGTGCGCAGGGTGGCGGTGTCCAGACGGTCGATATCGAGAAAGTGCTTGATGGTCATGATCGTTACAGTACCCCGCCCTTGCGGGCGGGCTCCCTTTTTGAGAGAGGGGCTTACGCGGCCCCTCCGGCTGACAGGGCGGCGCAGGCCCCGTCCAGTTTTTCAATGGCGGCGGCGATTTCGGCATCGCCGATGGTCAGCGGCGGCAGCAGGCGGACCACATTGTCGCCCCCGGCCACGGTGACCATGCCCTGTGCGTGCAGGGCTTTCACCAGATCGGAATTGGTGACGGCACACTTCAGGCCGATCATCAGCCCCCGGCCCCGGACTTCGGTGATGACGCCCGGATATTTGGCAACCAGTGCTTCCAGCTTCGGCCACAGCACGGCGGCGGTGGCATTGACCTGATCGAGGAAGCCGGGGGCCAGCACCACATCCAGCACGCCGTTGGCGACAGCCATCGCCAGCGGATTGCCGCCGAAGGTGGAGCCATGGCTGCCGGCGCCCATGCAGGCGGCGGCCTTTTCGGTGGCCAGACAGGCCCCGACCGGGAACCCGCCGCCCAGCCCCTTGGCCACGGCCATCACGTCGGGGGTGATGCCGGTCCACTGGTGATCGAACAGCTTGCCGGTGCGGCCGACGCCACACTGCACTTCGTCAAACATCAGCAGCAGGCCGTATTCGTCGCACATGGCGCGCAGGCCGCGCAGATAGTCGGCGGAGGCCGGGGTGATCCCGCCTTCGCCCTGAATCGGTTCCACCAGCACGGCGGCGGTTTCCGGGGTGACGGCGGCGCGGGCTTCGTTCAGGTTGCCGAAGGCGACATGGTCAAAGCCTTCCACTACCGGGCCGAAGCCTTCGAGATACTTCTGCTGTCCGGCAGCGGCCAGCGTTGCCAGCGTGCGGCCATGGAAGGCGTTGCGGGCGGTGATGACCCGATAGCGGCCATTGCCCTGCGACTGCTGGTAACGGCGGGCGATCTTAATCGACAGCTCCAGTGCCTCGGCCCCGGAATTGCAGAAGAACACGGTGTCGGCAAAGGTGTTGGCCACCAGCCGCTCCGCCAGTTTCTGCTGGCCGGGGATGTGGAACATGTTGGAGGTATGCCACAGGGTGGCAGCCTGATCCTGAAGGACCTTCACCAGATGCGGATGGGCATGGCCCAGCGCGTTGACGGCGATGCCTGATCCGAAATCAAGGAATCGTCGACCGTCCACCGTGTACATCCAGGCACCTTCGCCCCGCTCAAAGGCGAGGTCGAACCGAGCATAGGTGGGCATGACAGCCGGGATGGTCATCGCTTTCCGTGTCCTCAACAGGGGGATCGGTGGGAAGTCAGTGGGGCAATGCCCCGATACGGTGAAAAGATCCCCGGAAAGCGCGGGATTGTGGGGGGTTGACGGGGTCTTGTCAACGGACAGCCCATGACAGCGGCGGCGGTCATGGGCTGGATTTGATGGGCCGGGAGGGTAAGAAAAGGTTGGGGAGGGGGAGGGGGCGGATGGTTTTGTGTCCCGACAGAGCGTTTCGCCCGGCCTTTGAGGGTCGTATCTCCATCGTGTTCTTGGAGGCCCCTGCGGGGCCGACTGGGCCATTGAGGCCCCGTGCCCACATGGGCACGTGAGGCAAGGGCGCGGATGCGCCCGCCCGCCGACTGAGGGGCCAAACATACAAGGGGCCCACCAAAAAAGCGGAGCGCAGCGACTGGCCCATTGAGGGCCCGCGCGACCGTTCGCGCGTAAGCCAAGCGGACGGATGTCCGCGCCCGGCGATTGAGGGACCCACCAAAAAAGCGGAGCGCAGCGACTGGCCCATTGAGGGCCTGTCCGCCCGTGCGGACGTAAGCCAAGCGGACGGATGTCCGCGCCCGGCGTGTGAGGGACCGAAAAAGAAGGCCGTTAGGCCTTCAGCTTATAGCCCGACCGCACCAGCACATAGCACAGCAGCATCAGCACGGCGTTGGTGGCGGCAACCACGATCAGCCCGGTGACCGGCAGGGCGGAGTCATGGCCGATGAAGCCATAGCGGAACCCGTCAATCATGTAGAAGAACGGGTTGATATGGGCGAGGAAGCGGAAGGATTCCGGCAGGCGGTCGATGGAATAGAAGGTCCCGGACAGGAACGACAGCGGGGTGACGATGAAGTTGGTGATCGCCGCCATGTGGTCGAACTTTTCCGACCAGACTCCGCCCAGCGTGCCGAGCAGGCTGAGGATCAGGCTGGCGCCGACGGCATGGAACAGGATGTAGCCGATGTGGTGAATGTGCAGGGTGACGAAGGGCAGCATGCACACACCGACCACCAGCCCGACCACCAGCCCGCGGGTGACACCGCCGAGGGACAGGCCCAATGTGATTTCCAGCGGCGACAGCGGCGGCATCAGCAGGTCGACGATGTTGCCCTGCACTTTGGCAATGATGACGGAGCTGGAGGTGTTGGCGAAGGCGTTCTGCACCATCGTCATCATGATCAGCCCGGGGGCGAGGAATTCCAGAAAGCTGACCGGTCCGGCCATCCGCACGTCACCGCCCAGCGCCAGCGCGAAGATCGCCAGAAACAGCAGCGATGTCACCACCGGGGCGGCGATGGTCTGTAGCCAGACCTTGATGAAGCGGCGGACTTCCTTCAGATACAGTTCCCACAGGCCCAGCCAGTTGACGACGCCAAGGCGGCGCGGCTGGCACAGCGGTTCGGTGGCAAGGGCGGTCAGCCGGGGTTCCGGCGGCACGGTGTTGGCGGACATGGACGGCAGCTCTCGTTTCGGATCCGGGGTCAGGGCCAGCATATAGGGCGGGCCGGGACCGGACCGCCAGAGGAAAAGGACCCCATGTGGAAAGGCCTCCCTCTGGTGTAAGGCCCATGGGAGAATAGCAACGGATGGCGCAGACAGTGCAGACAAATGACAGCGGACGCAAGCCGGAGACAGATGGGGCAAAACGGGCGGTAAAGGTGCCGCGCAAGGTCTCCCCGGCGTCCCTGCGCAATGCCGCCCTGTATTATTTGCAGCGGTTTTCCGCCAGCCGGTCGGCGGTGGCGCAGGTGCTGCGGCGGAAGGCCCGGCGGTCGCTGGACCATCACGGCGGTGATCCGGCAGAGGTGGAGGGCTGGATTGAGGCGCTGCTGACCGATCTGGAACGGCTGGGGCTGCTGAATGATCAGGCGTTCGCCGAAGGGCGGGTCCGCAGCCTGTCCGGGCGGGGGACTTCGCAGCGGGGAATCCGCATGGCGCTGGGCCGGAAAGGGGTTGCCGCCGAGGTCATCGATCAGGCGCTGGAGCGGGTGGCCGAGGAAACCGGGGTAGAGGATCCGCGTCTGCGCGATCTTCAGGCGGCCGCCGCCTATGCCCGCCGCCGCCGTCTGGGGCCATGGCGGGATGGCGCGGCGCGGGAAGACCGGCGGGAACGGGATATGGCGGCGCTGGCCCGGCAGGGCTTCAGCCATGATATCGCCCGGCGGGTGATTGATGCCGACAGTCCGGACGCTCTGGACGATGAAATCGCCGGTGGATAACCGCCGTCAGGCGGGGAAAGCGGTTGTGCCCGATTCGCCGCCTGTGGTTTTCTGGCGGCGCGGTACCACGGGGCTGCGGACGGTGTGGGGAAACGGGTGTTCTGATGGAAAGCGCTCTGGAATTTCAGGAAAGCACCCCGCCGGGGATCTGGATGCGGCTGCTGGCCCTGCTGATGCCCGCCGCCAGCGGCGAGGGCATGGTCTCCGCCGTGTCCGGGCTGGTGGTGCTGCTGCCGCCGTTGCTGCTGATCCTGTGGTGGCAATGGTTCCGCCGTCGCCGGGCCGATGAGACGGTGGTCCGTCTACAGGATCGCTCCGTTCTGCTGGACCGGGCGCTGGATACCGCGCCGGATGGCTGGTTCCTGTGGGCGCGGCCTGCCGCTCTCCCGGCGGACGGGGCAACCCCGGAAGACGACAGCCTGCTGGCCGGGGGGGACTGCTCGCGGCGGCTGGCGGTGATCCTGTCGCTCTATGCCGGGCAGGCTTCCACCATCCGGGACTGTCTGGATGCCTTTGTTGAGGCGGATTCCCTTCGGCTGCGGGCGGCCCTGCTCGGGTTGCGGCGGCAGGGGGAGGGCTTCCGCATGACCCTGCTGCTGCGCCCGTTTGATGATGGTGACCTGCGCCGCTGGGTGCAGGTGCGCGGGATCCGGGCCTTTGATGGCGACGGGGTGCCGCAGGGGGATGTGCTGTGGGTCCGCGATGTGACGGAAGAGGAAACGGCGGCCCGTCTGGCGGAGGACGAGGCCCGTGTCTGGCGGCAACAGGCCCAGCAGGTACAGGATGTGCTGGATGCCCTGCCGCTGCCGGTGTGGCGGCGTGATGCTGACCTGCGGGTGGTTTCGGGGAACCGGGCCTTCCTGCGGGCGGTGGAAGCTGCCGGCGAGGAGGATCTGCAACACGCCGAGCGGGAACTGGTGACCGGATCGGAAGCGCGGGAGCTGCGGGCCCTGGCCTCGGCGGCGCGGGCGGCGGGCGAGGCCCGTTCTGCCTCCTTCCATGTGGTGCTGAACGGGGCGCGTCGCCTGATGGATGTGCGGGAGATCCCCTGCACCAGCGGGGATGAGGGCACGGTGACGGTCGGGCTGGCGCTGGACCAGACCCGGGCGGAAAGCCTGCGCCTGACGCTGGAACAGGAAGCCGCCAGCCATGCGGCGGTGCTGGAACGTCTGGGCACCGCCATCGTGATCTATGGGCCAGACACCCGTCTGCGGTTCCACAACACCGCCTTTGCCCGGCTGTGGGGGGTGGATGACAGCTGGCTCGACAGCGAGGAACCGACCTACTCCGATGTGCTGGACGCCCTGCGTCAGCGCCGAAAACTGCCGGAGGTGGCTGATTTTCCGGCCTTCAAGGAACAGGAGCTGTCCCGCTTCAAGTCCCTGCTGGAACCGTTTGAGGACCTGATGCACCGCCCGGATGGCAAGACCCTGCGCCGGGTGGTGGCCCCGCATCCGCTGGGCGGATTGCTGGCGACCTATGAGGACGTGACCGACCGTCTGGCGCTGGAGGCCAGCCTGAAGGAACTGGTGGCGGTGCAGCGGGAAACCATCGACCATCTGCGGGAAGCGGTGGCGGTGTTTGGCGCCGATGGCCGCCTGCGGCTGTCCAATCCGGCGTTCCGGGCATTGTGGGCGGTGTCGCCCGATCTGGCGGAAGCCGCGCCGCTGCTGGCCGACCTGACTGCCGCCCTGCCGGAGGAGTACCGTGAGGCGGCGGCGTGGCAGGATGTGCGGGCGCTGGTGACGGCACCGCCGTCAGGCCGCACCCTGCGGCAGGGCCGCCTGAGCGGCGGGGCCGGGCGCTGGCTGGATGTCACCGGGGTGCCGCTGCCGGATGGGGCGGTGCTGGTGATCCAGCTTCAGGCGATGTCCCGGCTTCCGGCGGCGGAACCGACGGTGGCGGGTCTGTCGGCGTTTCTGACCGGTCTGGCGGAGGAGTTGCGGGCCCCGCTGACCACCATCCTTGGCTTCTCGGAAATCCTGTCCGCCGGATATTACGGCAGCCTGAATGTCCGGCAGACGGACTATGTGGCCGGGATTGCCGATGCGGCCCGGCTGGCCGGGCAGATGACCGGGGCCGCCGCCGATCTGCTGACGCTGGAACAGGATGTGGCGGCCCTGCCCGCCGATGAGGCGGAGATCCAGCCTCTGCTGGCGCGGGTGCTGTCGGACTGCCGGGAGCCGTTCCGCCAAAAAGGGGTGATCCTGCACTTTGACTGCGATCCGCAGACCGGGCGGGCCGCCGCCGCCCCCGAGGCGGTGGAGCGGGCGGTGCAGACGATGATGCTGACGGCGCTGTATTTCACTCCGGCGGACGGGCAGGTGACGCTGGCGGTGCAGCCGGATCCGGAGGAAGGGCCGGGGACGGTCCTGATTACGGTGGCGGATACCGGAATCGGCCTGACGGAGGATGAGCAGGCGGTGATTGATGATCCGTTCGGGACGGCGGGGTCCCTGAAGGCTTCGGTGCTGCCATTGGCCGGGGTACGCCGTCTGGCCCGTCTGCTGGGCGGGGATCTGGAGGTGGTCTCGGTGCGCGGAGAGGGAACAACCCTGCACCTGCGCCTGCCGCGTCACGCGGACTGACAGGCGGACGTGCCTCTGGCGGGCAGAACAGGACAGCGCTGAAAAAAACAGGGCCGGAGTGTTCCGACCCTGTCTTTTGGAAGCCTGTTTCTGGGGGTAAGGCTTACTTCTTCACACGGAAGTTGTCGTGGCAGGACTTACAGCTCTTGCCGATGTCGCCGACGGCGGCGCCGATGGCGGACTGGTCCCCGGCAGCGGCGGCGACAGCCAGGGCGTCAGCCTTGGTGCGCAGGCTTTCGAACCCGGCTTCAACCTTGGCCCAGTCAGCCCAGACGTCCGGCTTGGCGGTCGATTCGCTGGTCTGGGCCTGAGTTTTGAAGGCACCCGGCGCCAGGGCGGCGGCGGCGGACAGGCCCTTGGCATGGGCTGCCAGCTGATCTTTGTTGGTGACGTCGCCCTTGACGATCGCGGCGATGGAGTTCATGTGGGCGCCCATGATTTCCATGTTCTTCTGCCGGTACTTGACCACATCGGCATCGCCGGCGAAAGCGGTGGCGGCAGTGGTGGCCAGCAGGGCTGCGCCAAGGGTCAGGGCCTGGATAACACGCATGACGGGATACTCCGGGATTATTATAAGGTTTGGTTGGGCCGCGCCGCAGGCCTTCGGGCTGCTTCAGGCAACCTCTGTTGGTAAGGGGCGAACGGGGCAGCAGCAAATCACGAAACAGTGAGCAGCATGAACCGGAGATGAACCCCATTGCAATGCAGCAGTGATCGTAAGCCGTTCTGATCGCATGGCAGGCTGCCGACGGGCTGTCTCCGGGCTGTGCCTTGACAGACCGGGAACCGCCCCGCGATTGTGCAGGGCACCAGATCAGTGCGGATTTGAGACAAGGATCAAAGAGAATGCCGGAACTGCGGTCATTGTGTGTGTTCTGTGGGGCCTCGCCGGGGGCTCTGCCTGCCTACGCCGACGAGGCGGCGGCGCTGGGCCGTGCCATGGCGGAGAACGGCGTGCGGCTGGTCTACGGCGGCGGCGGCATCGGTATCATGGGGGTGGTGGCCCGTGCAGTGCTGGCGCATGGCGGTGAGGTGGTCGGCATCATCCCCGAGCACCTTCAGACGGCGGAAATCGCCCTCGATGGCCTGACCGAGCTGCATGTTGTGCCCGATATGCATACCCGCAAGCGCATGATGTTCGAGCGCAGCGATGCCATTGCCGTTCTGCCCGGCGGATTCGGCACGCTGGATGAAACCTTCGAGATCCTGACGTGGAAGCAGCTCAACCTGCACGCCAAACCGGTGATCGTGGTCAATACCGCCGGATACTGGGACGGTCTGCTGACCTTCTGCCGGTCGATGCTGGAGGCCGGGTTCATCCGGGAGAAACATCTGGGGATGTTTTCGGTGGTGGACAGTGCCCCGCAGGCCTTGCAGGCGGCGCGGGATCTGCTGCCCGTCTCTGCCCCGGCGGCCCGGCCGGAGCGGTTCTGATCCCGGTCCGGTCCGGGATTTTGGCTCCGTTTGCCTCAGCCTGCCCCTTTGGGCAGGCTGATCCCACCCATGCCAAAAAACCATTCCGTCTTGCATCAGCGCCGCCTTGTGCATAATGTGCGGCGTCCGAGGCATCGAACCGGTGCCGGTGGTGACCATCCGCAGGGGGCAGGGTGTCTGCCCCGTCCGGGTGGGCATATCGGGGCGCACCCCGGCGGATTTCAGCTCTGAACCTGCTTCACCTCCACAGGGGCCTGACCACATGAGCAAGATTAAGGTTGCCAATCCGATCGTCGAACTCGACGGCGACGAGATGACCCGGATCATCTGGCAGTTCATTAAGGACAAGCTGATCCTTCCGTACCTCGATGTCGATCTGAAGTACTACGATCTGGGCATCGAAAAGCGCGACGAGACCAACGACCAGATCACCATCGACTCCGCCAATGCGATCAAGCAGTACGGCGTCGGCGTGAAGTGCGCCACCATCACCCCGGACGAGCAGCGCGTCGAAGAGTTCAAGCTGAAGAAGATGTGGAAGTCCCCGAACGGGACCATCCGTAACATCCTCGACGGCACCGTGTTCCGCGAGCCGATCATCTGCAAGAACGTGCCGCGTTACGTTCCGGGCTGGACCCAGCCGATCGTCATCGGTCGTCATGCCTTCGGTGACCAGTACCGCGCCACCGATTTCCTGGTGCCGGGCAAGGGCACCCTGACCATGAAGTTCACCCCGGAAGACGGTGGTGAGCCGGTTGAGTACGAAGTGTTCAAGTTCCCGGGTGCCGGTGTCGCCATGGGCATGTACAACATGGATGAATCCATCCGTGGCTTCGCGCGCTCCTGCTTCAACTATGGTCTGCTGCGCAACTGGCCGGTGTACCTGTCGACCAAGAACACCATCCTGAAGGCCTATGACGGCCGCTTCAAGGATCTGTTCCAGGAAGTCTTCGACGCCGAATTCGCCGCTGAGTTCAAGGCCCGTGGCATCACCTACGAACACCGTCTGATCGACGACATGGTCGCCTGCGCCATGAAGTGGTCCGGTGGCTTCGTCTGGGCGTGCAAGAACTATGACGGGGACGTGCAGTCCGACACCGTCGCCCAGGGCTTCGGCTCGCTGGGCCTGATGACCTCCGTGCTGCTGAGCCCCGATGGCAAGACCGTCGAGGCCGAAGCCGCCCACGGCACCGTCACCCGCCACTACCGCCTGCACCAGCAGGGCAAGGAAACCTCCACCAACCCGATCGCCTCGATCTTTGCGTGGACCCGTGGCCTGAAGTTCCGTGGCGAGTTCGACGGCACTCCGGATGTGGTGAAGTTCGCCGAAGCGCTGGAAGCCGTCTGCGTCGAAGCCGTTGAATCCGGCAAGATGACCAAGGATCTGGCGATCCTGATCGGCCCGGAACAGCCGTGGATGACCACCACCCTGTTCCTGGAAGAGCTGAACGGCCGTCTGCGCCGCAAGATGGGCGCGTAAGCCCCCATCGCCCTCCGGGTGCGCCCGGGGGCGGCTCAAAAGTCTGTGAGGAGAGGCCCGCGGCCGTGCTGCGGGCCTTTTCTTTTGGGGCTGGAGTCTGTCTAATCTTGGCCAGCAGTCAGGCAAAGGAGCCACAGCGTGACCATAGGACGAAACAAAGCGTGGGGGGCCGTGGTGGCCGGTCTGGTTCTTGTGCTGATGGCCTGTGCCCCGGCACAGGCACGGGAGAAGGTCGGGACTGTCGTCAAAACGCAGGGGGAGGTCTCGGCGGCTTTTGAAGGCAAGACCCGGCGGCTGGCACCGGGGGCGGAGCTGTTCAAAGGCGATACCCTGCTGACCGGTGGGAAGGACAGCCGGGTGCAGGCCCGGCTGGAAGATCAGTCGGATCTGACGCTGGGCGGGAATGGCGCGATGACGCTGGATGATCTGGTGGTCGGTCCGCCCGGTACCACGCGGGAGGTGATGAGCCTGCTGAACGGGGCCTTCCTGCTGGTGGCCTCACCGACGCCGGGGGCGGTGATCCGGACGCCGGTGGCGACGCTGGGGATCCGGGGGACTCAGTTCTGGGGCGGTCCGCTCGACGGGGCGCTGGATGTGTTCCTGCTGGAAGGCAAGGTCGAGGTACGCAATGCCGACGGCAGCGTCCTGCTGGATGCGCCGGGGCAGGGGACCGTGCTGAAGGGCAGCGGCGCCCCGGGTGGGGTACAGGTCTGGGGACCGGACAAGGTGGCCCGGGCGACGGCGACCGTTTCGTTTGCGCCGTGATGCCGGGGTTCCGGGCATGAGGCGGGGGCGGTGATGCAATTGTTTCCGCCACCGAGACAGTGTTGTAACCGGCGGCCCTCTGGCACGTCGCCGGAGTTTGAGGCATCACTGAGGGCATGTTTTCTCTGACCGGATTGAGGCCATGACCCAGACCGCCAGCCGCCCCGTTGATGCCGCCGCCCTTGATACCCTGTTCCTTCAGGCCCATACCCACAATGCATGGCACGACCGGCCGGTGGATGATGCCACCCTGCACCGCCTGTGGGATCTGGCCCGGATGCCGCCGACGGCGGCCAACACCCAGCCGGCCCGGCTGCTGTTCGTGCGCGGGGCGGACGCCAAGGACCGGCTGCGTCCGACCCTGTCGCCGGGCAATGTCGATAAGACCATGGCGGCTCCGGTGACGGTGATCGTGGCGCAGGATCTGGAATTCTACGAAAAGCTGCCGCAGACCTATCCGCAGACCGATGCCCGCAGCTGGTATGTCGGCAAGCCGGAGGTGATCGCCGACAACGCCACCCGCAACAGCACGCTACAGGCGGCCTATGTGCTGCTGGCGGCGCGGGCGCTGGGGCTGGATACCGGACCGATGACCGGTTTTAATGCCGATGCGATCAAGGCCGCTTTCTTCCCGGACCGGCCATGGACCGCCAACATGCTGATCAATATCGGCTATGGCGATCCGTCCGGGATCCGTCCGCGCAATCCGCGCCTGTCGTTTGAAGAGGCCTGCGAAATCCTGTAACCACGGCACTCGCGGGGCGGGTGCGAATCCGTTACACTGGGACCGGCCGCTGAGAATAGCGGCCGGTCCGGTGCTTTTTCAGGGCTGCCTTTGCGGCGGCGCGGAAAAGAACCGGGAACCGCCGCCCCGGGCTGTCCGGGTGCACAGACCCGGACAAAAGGCAGAACGCCATGGCTTCGCAGGTCCCGTCCAACCCCTTTGCCGGGGGGGATGATTATTTCACGCTGCTGCGCAAGGCCCGGCAGCGCCGTTCGTCCGGTGCCCGGCTGTCGGTGATGGAGCTGACCGGGTTGACCGAGACCCAGCGTAAAGCCCTGATACAGGCGCAATCCCTGACCGACCGGTTTGAGACGGAACTGGATATCCGCCAGAAAGCGCTGGACGATGCCCGCAAAGCCCGCCAGCAGCAGACGGTGACCGACCGCCGTAAGGCGGAGCAGGAGGAGGCGGCCCGGAAACTGGAAAAAGCCCGCAAGGAAATGGAGCGCCTGAAAACACAGGCGCAGGCTGCCGCTGCTGCCGGGGATGTGGAGCGGGCGCGGTCAATCGCACAGGCGGTCAAAGGCGTGCTGCGGGATATCAGTTCTGCCCTGCGCACCCTGCACGGCGCATCAGCCACAGCCTTCCTGACCGGAGCATCGGGGGGAGGCGGCAGCGCCGGGGCCTCCGGCAGTGACCCGGCACAGGCCCGGACGGCGGGGGCCGAGGCACAGGCGACGACATCCACCGCCGCCGTATCCCCAGAGGCCGGAGCTTCGGCGTCCGGAGCTTCCGTTTCTGGCGAGGACGGGCAGGCACAGGCCGCCGCCACCGCAGGGCAGGATCTGAACGGGGATGGTGCCGTCGATGCCTCTGAACGGCAGGCGGTACAGCAGCAGGCAGAGCAGGCGGGGGCACCGTCTTCCGGCACCGATGGCCGTCAGGCGGCGGGCTCAGGGGTCGATCCGGTGCTGATTGAAGGGCAGGGCGAAGCGGCCAGGGCGGTGGCGATTGCCCGCCAGATCGTGGCGATTCTGCGGGCGATGCGGCCGAAAAATCCGGCAGGAGCCGAGGCGGATGCGTCGCCGGAGACGGGCATCGGGAAGCAGCCCGCGCAGACACAGCGGGCGGAGGAGACCGGGGCGACGGGGGATGGCCCGGACCCGGCGGCGGACCGACGCCCGGAACAGCCGGAGCAGGGCCGTGGCTATCGGGGGGTGGTGGAACAGATGTCGGCTGATGTCGAAGGTCTGGCCCTCGGCCTGATCGTCACCAGTGGCCAGACCCTGAATATTCAGGCCTGACAGTCCCTGACTGAAAACAGCAACAGGCCCGGCGGAAGACCGGGCCTGTTGCTGTCTGCGCTGGAAGCGGCTTACTTGCGGCCGAGCGACCGGGCGACGTAGTCATCCACCACAGCCACCATCGGGTCGAGGTGGTTGTTGAAGAAGTGGTTGGCCCCGTCCACCGGGCGGTATTCGACGGTGATGTTCTTCTGGCTCTGGAGTTTGGTGGCCAGCTTCTGCACCGCCGCACCGGGTACGATTTCGTCCCCGGTGCCATGCACGATCAGGCCCGAGGACGGGCAGGGCGCAAGGAAGGTGAAATCGTAGATATTGGCCGGGGGGGCAACGCTGACGAACCCGGCAATCTCCGGGCGGCGCATCAGCAGCTGCATGCCGATCCATGCCCCGAAGGAAAAGCCTGCGACCCAGCACTGGTCGGCATTGGCGTTCAGGCTCTGCATCCAGTCCAGCGCCGAGGCGGCATCGGAGAGTTCGCCCTGACCGTTGTCAAAGGCCCCCTGCGAGCGGCCGACGCCCCGGAAATTGAAGCGCAGCACCGAGAAACCGCGGCGGGCGAAGGCGTGGTACAGGTTGTACACCACCTTGTTGTTCATGGTGCCGCCATGCTGCGGATGCGGATGCAGGATCAGCGCAATCGGGGCGTTTTCGGCCTTGGAGTGGTGATACCGGCCTTCCAGTCGGCCCTCGGGGCCGTTGAAGATGACTTCTGGCATGGATTCTGGGTTCTTCGCGCGGTGATCAGAAAAAAGACGGAACCATCGGTGGGCACCCGAATCCGGTCGGGCGGCCCCGGCCCGGGTCAGGCACTGAGAATAAAGGCGACCCCCGCCGGATTGACAAGGGAAAGCCTGCAAACAATATACCCCCTCAATCTTGACCGCTTTTGTCGGAGATCCTATAGTGTCCTTAAGACTGGAAGGGCTAAAGCGGCCGGGCAGCAATGCCACAGGGTCCGCGGTGGTCCGCTTCAGTCCGGTCGGTGGATCTCCTGCAGAAAGGCGGTGGCCTGTCGCGGGGGGTGACCAAGTATCCCGCATCGGTATCCGGTGCCGGTATCCGTTCCGGGCTGGTCTGCTCCTGCCTGCGGTCGGATCTCCGGTCCCCGGGCCGGGGTGAGACCGGCGCATACTAGCACATCACCAGCCACGGATATCAACCGGATATGTTTCTGACCCACCTGAAGGAAGACATAGACACAATTCTGGCCCACGATCCGGCTGCCCGGTCGCGGCTGGAAGTGCTGCTGTGTTACCCGGGTGTGCATGCAATCATCGCCTACCGCGCCGCCAACTGGCTGTGGCGGCAGGGCTTCCGGCTGCTGGGGCGTCTGGTGTCGCATCTGGCGCGGATGGTGACGGGAATCGAGATCCATCCCGGCTGCACCATCGGGCGGCGGGTGTTCATCGACCATGGCACCGGGGTGGTGATCGGGGAAACCGCCGAGATCGGCAACGATGTCACCCTGTATCAGGGGGTGACGCTGGGCGGTACCTCGCTGAACCGGGGCAAGCGTCACCCGACCCTGCGCGACGGGGTGATTGTCGGGGCCGGGGGGCAGGTGCTGGGGCCGGTGGTGGTCGGTGAAGGGGCCCGCGTCGGTGCCAATGCGGTGGTGCTGACCGATGTGCCGCCGGGGGTGACTATGGTCGGGATTCCCGGCCGCCCGGCCGTGCCGAAGGACCGTGGAAAAGCGGAAGAGTTCTGCGCCTATGGCGTGGTGCGGGATGAGCTGCCTGACCCGGTGATGCGGGCCATGGATGCCCTGCGCGATCAGATCGCCGTGCTGTCGGCACGGCTGGAAGAGATGGAAAAGACCGGGATGGATGGCGCGGGGATGCCCCCGCCGGAGGCCGCCGATGCGGTGGCCGCCGTTTCCGGACCGGAGAACGGACAGCGGGTGAACTGACGGGCCGGTGCGGCCCGGACACACCGCGACACCAGAATGACCGCCTCAGGGTTTTGCCTCCGGGCAGGCCGGGCACAGACGTTTTATGAAGGAGCTGACCACGTGAGACTGAGCACCAAGGGGCGGTATGCCGTGATGGCCATGGCGGATCTCGCCTGCAATTCCAGCGGCAAGCCGGTGGCGCTGGCGGATATCGCCGAACGGCAGGAAATCTCCCTGTCCTATCTGGAACAGCTGTTTGGCCGCCTGCGCAAGGGCGGACTGGTGAAAAGCGTGCGGGGTCCGGGCGGTGGCTACCTGCTGTCGCGCCCGTCGTCGGATATGCGGATTTCCGACATCATTCTGGCGGTCGATGAACCGATCCAGACCACCCGCTGTACCCCGGGCAGCCCGGCCGGCTGCCACAACAACAAGGGCCGCTGTATGACCCACGACCTGTGGGAAGAACTGGGGAACCAGATCTACCTGTACCTCAGCGCGGTCAGTCTGGAGCAGGTGGTGGAACGCCGGGTGCTGGGCACCAGCGGCCTCTTCCGTGACAGCGTTCCGGCAGCGGAATAACCGCATCTCCTTCACCGGTTCCGGACTGCGGCTGTGATCCATTACCTTGATTATAACGCCACCGCTCCGGCCCGCCCGGAGGCGGTGGCTGCCGTGACCGCCGCGCTGTCGGTGCCGGGCAATCCGTCCTCGGTGCATGGGGCGGGGCGGGCGGCGCGTGCCCTGATGGAAGACAGCCGGGACCGGGTGGCGGCGCTGGCCGGGGCCAGCCCCCGGCAGGTGATCTTCACCTCCGGCGGCACCGAGGCAATGGCGCTGGCCCTGAACGGCTTTGCCGGGCGCTGTGTGCTGATGTCAGCCATTGAGCATCCCTGTGCCCCGGCCACCGCCCCACAGGCGGAACGGCTGCCGGTCGGGGCGGATGGCCTGCTGGATCTGGTGGCGCTGGAAGCCCGGCTGTCCGATCCGGCCCGGCCAGCCCCGGCGGCGCTGGTGGTGATGCTGGCCAACAATGAAACCGGGGTGATCCAGCCGTTGCCGCAGGTGGTGGCGCTGGCCCGGGCCCATGGCTGCGCGGTGATCTGCGATGCCGTACAGGCGCTGGGCAAGATCCCGGTCAGCTTTGCGGCGCTGGATGTCGATTTTCTGGTGATCTCCGGCCACAAGATCGGCGGACCACAGGGAATCGGGGCCCTGATCGCCCGGGTGGCAGAGCTGGTGCCGCCGCTGATGACCGGCGGCGGGCAGGAACGCGGCAAGCGGGGTGGCACTCAGAACTTGCCGGGAATCGCCGGGTTTGGTGCGGCGTCGTCGGCGGTTCTGGCCCATGGCGCTGAAGAACAGGGTCGTCTGGCCGCCCTGCGCGACCGGCTGGAGGCCGGAGTGCGGGCGCTGGCCCCGTCGGCGGTGATCTGGGGCGTGGACAGTCCGCGTCTGCCCAACACCAGTTGTATCGGTCTGCCCGGCGTGGCCCAGCAGCGGCAGATTATGGCGCTGGATCTGGCCGGAATCGCGGTCTCCGCCGGGTCGGCCTGTTCCTCCGGCAAGCTGGAGCCCAGCCCGGTGCTGCGGGCGATGGGGGCCGATGAGGGAACCGCGCGGGAGGCGATCCGGGTCAGCTTCGGCTGGGCCAGTACGGAGGCTGATGTCGATGCCTTCCTGACCGCCTATGCCCCGCTGGCGGCGGCGGCGCGGTGACAGGCGTCCGGAGCGGGGCTGCCATCGCGAAACAGGAAAACGCTTGCCGCGACGGTGACCTCAGGCTATCCATTTCTGCACTGCAAACTTGTCACACAATCATGGTGGGAGAGGACCAAGAATGCCGAAAATGACCTTCGTCAGCCCGGACGGAAAGCGCCACGAGGTTGAGGCGCCGGAGGGTCTGTCGGTGCTGGAAATCGCCCACCGCAACGACATGGATCTGGAAGGCGCCTGCGAAGGCTCGCTGGCCTGCTCCACCTGTCACGTCGTGGTTGACCCGGACTGGATCGACCGTCTGAAGGACCCGACCGAAGATGAGGAGGACATGCTGGACCTCGCCTTCGGTCTGACCAAGACCAGCCGCCTTGGCTGTCAGATTCTGATGACCGGTGATCTGGACGGTCTGGTCGTGCATCTGCCGGAAGGCAGCCGCAACGTCCTGAAGGACTGACCGGATCCGGTCATCCGCTGATGATGCAAAACGCCCGGCCCGTTGGTGCCGGGCGTTTTGCGTTTCCCGGGCCGGGAGCGGGGGGCTTTTCATTTCCGAGTGATGCGCTTATGTATGGCGGATCAGCCGCCGTCCGCCCTGTTTCAGCCCGCAGTCTGCACCGGGCGTGGATGGCTTTTGAGAGTGGACCCCCGACATGACGTTTTCCCCTGACCTGACCGCCCCCGGTGACGGCACCGCCGTTTTCACCCCGGATCTGCTGGATCTGCCCGCTGATGCCGCCAACACCCGGGTGGTGGTGGCGATGTCCGGCGGCGTGGACAGTTCCGTCACCGCAGCGGTGCTGAAAGAGGCCGGGTATGACGTGGTCGGCCTGACCATGCAGCTCTATGACGCCGGGTTCACTGTCGGGCGGGGCAAAACCTGCTGTGCCGGTCAGGATATTTATGATGCCCGCCGCACCGCCGACCATCTGGGAATCCCCCATTACGTCGTCGATTACGAATCGACCTTCCTGAAAGACGTGATGGACGCTTTTGCCGATTCGTATATCGCCGGGGAGACCCCGGTGCCCTGTGTGCTGTGCAATCAGACCGTTAAGTTCCGCGATCTGGTGCAGGCGGCGCGCGATCTGGGGGCGGCGGCGCTGGCCACCGGCCATTACGTGCGCCGGGTGGCTACTCCGGCCGGGGCGCAGCTGTGGCGGGGCGGTGACCATAACCGCGACCAGAGCTATTTCCTGTTCACCACCACGCAGGACCAAATTGATTTCCTGCGGTTCCCGCTGGGGCACCTGAGCAAGGATGAAACCCGGGCGATTGCCCGCCGCCATGGGCTGGCGGTGTCGGACAAGCCGGACAGTCAGGATATCTGTTTTGTCCCCGACGGTGATTATGCCCGGGTGGTGCGGGAGCTGCGGCCCGGTGCGTCCGGCCCCGGTGAGATTGTCCATGTTGATGGCCGGGTGCTGGGCCACCATGACGGCATCATCCATTACACCGTCGGGCAGCGCCGGGGGCTGGACCTCGGCGGCCTGCCGGAGCGGCTGTATGTGGTCGGGGTCGATCCGGATACCCGCCGGGTGATCGCCGGGCCGCGCAGCGCACTGGGGCGCGACCGCTTCCGGCTGCGGGCGGTCAACTGGCTGGGGGCGCAGCCCCTGAGCGAGGAGGACGGCACCCGGGTGACGGTCAAGGTCCGCAACAGCTTCCGTCCGGCGGCGGCGACGGTGTTTTCCGGGTCGGACCGGACGGCGGAGGTGATTCTGGATGCCAGCGTCGATGGCGTCGCCCCCGGTCAGGCCTGCGTGTTCTACGATGGTGACCACATGCTGGGCGGCGGCTGGATCATCCGGGGGTAAGCCTTCCTGCGCCGCAGATATGCTAGAGCATCGAGCCTTTAATCTGATACATATCCTGCATGCTTGAGGTAATTCCAGCATTCGTCGGGAGAGTAGAGATCGCAGATGCTGCCGACGG
>NZ_JACIIX010000015.1 GCF_014205675.1 Novispirillum itersonii | reverse complement strand
GCTCCAAACCTGCCCCCATTGCTCAGACCGCGCCAGACGGCGTAACTTTTCTCAGGACTCTACCTTCGGCTGGATGAAAAAGACGAGGCAGGTCACGCATAATCAGGTTATACAAAGCCACGATTAGGACCCTCTATTCTATTGCGCATCTCCGGAAACGGAGCTTTATCTGATTCCTTGGCGTGACGCGCCACTCTTTCAGCTTTTGCCGATTTAGATGCCCTTCTCCCCAGCCAGAGGAGGATGGCTACCTGTAAAATACTCTCATAAAAAATCGGAGAGTGTGAGAGGCCAAGCCTCTCACACGGGGTGCGGGGCAAGGCCCCGCGCTCTCTCCGAACACCCAATCCCCAAACACTTCCCTCACGTCCCCCGGGGTTTGGCGCGGCTGGTGGGGGGGGCGGCGACGGGATCGTCCGGCCACGGGTGGCGGGGGTAGCGGCCTTTCATCTCCGCCTTCACGGCGGGGTAGCTGCTGGTCCAGAAGCCGGGCAGGTCACGGGTGATCTGGATCGGGCGGTGTGCCGGGGACAACAGGTGCACCACCAGCGGCACGCTGCCGGCGGCAATGCTGGGGTGGGTGGTGCTGCCGAACATCTGTTGCAGCCGCACCGGCAGCACCGGCACATCATTGGCGCTGTAATCCAGCGGGATGCGGTCGCCGGTTGGCACGGTGAAGTGGGTGGGGGCGTCGGCATCCAGTTTCTGCTGGCGGTCCCACGGCAGCAGGCTGTGCAGGGCGTCGCCCAGCGGCACCTTTCGCAGGTGGTCCAGCCGGGTGCAGCCGTCCAGAAACGGCATCAGCCAGTCTTCCAGCGTTACCAGAAGTCCGTCGTCGGAGACATCGGGCCAGCCATCCTGCGGGCGGCTGCGGTGCAGGAAGGCGATGCGGGCGCGGTACTGTTCCGTCACCCGGTCCCACGGCAGCACGTGCAGGCCGGTCTGGCGGATGCCGTCGACCAGCCCTTCCGCCAGCCGCGACGGATCGGGGGCGGGCAGGGGGGCGTCGTCCAGCACCATCGCCCCCAGCCGGGTCTGTCTGCGGGCCACCACCGCCCCGGACCGGCTATCCCAGCGGATGACGGTGCCGGTCTGCTGGCGGTCGGCGGTCAGGCGGTCGATGTCGGCGCGGGTCAGGGCGGCAGCCAGATGGACGCGGGCGTTCTGCCCGGCCCCGTCAAGGTCGGCGGCGACAATATAATCCTGCGCCGCCAGCGGGTCGGTTTCCGGCAGCACCGCGCCGCGCCCGCCGGAGAGGGTATAGGCGGTCTGGCTGCCGCGCCGCCGCCCGATGCGGTCGGGGTAGGCCAGTGCCAGCACCAGCCCGGTCTCGCCGGAGCCCTGCACGGCGGGCAGCTTCAGCCGTCGCCGCCAGTCCTGCGCGAGGGAGCGGGCGCGGGCCAGTGCCCCACGGTCCACGGTCAGGCCGTGGTCGCGGTCGCCCTGCATCAGGTCCACCCGCAGGCGCAGGTCGGCATCGCGGCTGCTGCGCACCGGGTCGCGTTCGGCCAGCAGGGCGGCGATGTCGCAGGCCAGCCCGCCAAGGCCCAGCGGCGTGGCGGCGGTGATCATGTGCGACAGGCGCGGATGCAGCGGCAGGGTGGCCATCGCCTTGCCGTGGGCGGTCAGGTGGCCATCGGCATCCAGCGCGCCGAGGTCGGTCAGCAGGGCGCGGGCCTGTGCCAGTGCCGCCGGGGCCGGGGCGGTCAGCCACGGCAGGGTGGCGGGGTCGGCCCCCCACGCCGCCAGATCCAGCACGAGGGAGGACAGATCGGCCTCGGCGATTTCCGGCGGCGGGAAGGGGGCAAGGGCGCGGTCTTCCGCCTCGCTCCACAGGCGGTAACAGACGCCGGGTTCAAGGCGCCCGGCGCGACCCCGCCGCTGGGCGGCCTCAGCGGCGCTGACGCGGGTGGTGATCAGGCGGCCCATGCCGCTGGCCAGATCGAAGCGGGCGCGGCGGGCCTGCCCGGCATCGACCACCACGCGGATCCCGTCGATGGTCAGCGAGGTTTCGGCAATGGCGCTGGCCAGCACCACCTTGCGCCGTCCGGCGGCGGCGGGCTTCAGGGCCAGATCCTGCGCCGCCGGGGTCAGCGCGCCATACAGCGGGGCAAGGTCAACCGTCCGCCCCGGCAGATCATCGCGCAGCAGGGCTTCGGTGCGGCGGATCTCCCGTTCGCCGGGCAGGAACACCAGCACCGAGCCCTTTTCCTCGGCCAGTGCGGTGCGGACGGCACTGGCGGTGGCGGCCTCCAGCCGTTCCTGCGGGCGCGGCGGCAGAAAGCGGGTTTCCACCGGAAAGGCCCGCCCGTCAGAGGTCAGCACCGGCACCCCGCCCATCAGCGCCGCCACCGGCCCGCCGTCGAGGGTGGCCGACATCACCAGCAGGCGCAGGTCATCGCGCAGGGCGGCCTGCACCTCCAGACACAGCGCCAGCCCGAGATCGGCCTGAAGGCTGCGTTCATGGAATTCATCGAAGATCACCAGCCCGACCCGCGACAGCTCCGGGTCGGATTGCAGCAGCCGGGTCAGGATGCCTTCGGTCACCACTTCCAGCCGGGTGGCGGCGGAGACCTTGGTTTCCTGCCGCACCCGGTAGCCGACCGTCTGCCCGGCCTCCTCGCCCAGCAGGGCGGCCATCCGCTGTGCGCACATCCGCGCGGCAAGGCGGCGCGGTTCCAGCATCAGGATTTTGCGGCCCTTCAGCCAGTCCGCCCCCAGCAGGGCCAGCGGAATTGCCGTGGTCTTCCCGGCCCCGGGCGGGGCCTGCACCACTGCGCCGGGGCCGCGGGCCAGCGTCTGCCGCACGGTGGGCAGGATTTCAGCAATCGGCAGGCTGGCGAACAGGCGGTCATCAACGGCGGGCAGGCTCACGGCAGGGCAGACTTTCTAAAAACAAAAGGGGGCTCAGGCGGAGAGGATCACGGCGCGGCCAAAGGCCTTCAGGGCGCGGGCTCCGGCCCCGGCGGCCACAGCAGCGGCGCAGCCATCGGCATCGTCGATGATCAGCCCGGCGAGGGCGGTCAGGCCATAGGCATGCAGGCGCGGGGTCAGCGGCGTGCCCGGCCCGGTCAGCACCGCCGGGCGCCCGTGCAGCGGCGGCAGCAGGTCCGGCAGGGTGTGGTTGACCAGCGCCGAGGCGGTGATCACCGCACCATCGGCCCGGGACAGGGCGGCGGTGGCGGCGGTCGGCGGCAACTGGCCGGGGCCGGGGGACTGTTCGATGACGGTCAGCTCGGTGAAGCGCTCCGCCGCGCCGGGGAAGGCCCCGATCATCACCACCGCGCCCGGCTGCGGGCCGAGGGCATCCAGCCCGCTGGCCTGCGGCAGATCAAGGCTGCGGCGGTTATGGTGGGCGTTGACCGCCGCCAGCCCGAGGGCGGCTTCAAACGGATTGAGGGAGGGCAGCAGTGCCGCCAGTTCCGCCAGCGGGCGACCGGCCCAGCCGCTGGCATCGATGCTGCGGCAGCCGGGGGTGCCCCGGGCCGGGGTGTGGGCCAGCCCGCAGCCATACTCCCCTTCAACAAGGCACCAGTTCAGGCCGATCACCACCCGGCGGATGGATCCGGCATCGGCGGCAGGCACGCTGTGGACCAGATCGGCATACAGGCGGTGCGGCCCCCACCAGCGCCACAGGGCGTCGGCGCTGGCAGGCAACAGGGTGCAGGCCCCGCCGCAGAACTCCAGCCACGGCCCCAGCATCTCCGGCGGCAGAGTCACCAGCACCGGCACCCGCGCCGAGAGGGCCAGCAGCAGTTCGGCATGGAAGCCCCGGCCTTCCTGCTCCAGATGGCCGAACTTGTTGAACACCGCCAGATCGCAGCCGCTGTCCAGCCCCTGCCGCAGCCGGGCGGCGGCATCAGCCACCCCCGATTCGTCGATGACGCAGGAGGATGACCCCCGCCCCAGCCCCTGCGCCATGGCGATGGCGTCGCCGCCCTCCACCGGGTGCAGGTGCATGCCGGTTTTCCGCCCGTCGCCATCGCGGCTGACCGACTGGGTGACCCCGGCGACGGCAAAACCCCGGCTGATCAGCTCAGCGGTGAAGGCGGCCAGCACCGGCTGGGCCGGTGTTCCGGCGGGGGCAACAATGGCCCCGGCCGGCAGGGCGGGGGGCAGAAAGGCGGGCAGGGTCACGGGCGTCAGCTCCGGCGGCCGGGGGCAGGGCCGTACAGGCGGTCCATCTCGTCGTCGTCAACCACGTCCAGCACCACTTCCCTGGTGTTGACCAGCCGCTTCCCGGCATTCTCAAAATTGACGGTGACCCGGTAGCCGATGGCGGACTGGACCTGTCCAAGGCCCCAGTCCGCCTGTGACGGCAGCCGCACCCAGGTGCCGGGCAGCAGGAAGAACGACATGATGATGGTGGATCCTGAAAAAAAGCAGATAGAGACCGGGCGGCTGCCCGGAGCAAGCAGGGCATAGTATAAGGTGTCTGCCGGGCGGTTAACAGGCCCCAGACAGCCGGGGGGAACCGGCTGGCACTGTGAGGGCGGCGGGATATAATGCCTGCGGGGGGAGTGTCATCATTCCGGATTATGGCTGACGGCAAAAAAACGCTGCACAGCCAAACCCGCCGCGGGTAAGGTCCGCACGGCCCGTGACCGGCCCGGAGTTATCATTCTGTCAACTTTCTGCGGTTATGTGCTGCGCGTATCTGCTTTTTCAGGGAGGAGCCCCGTGACCCGCGAAACCGCCTTTGGCCTTGCTCCGGCTGAGCTGCTGCACCTGTCGGCAATGATCTCCACCCGGCTGTGCCACGATCTGGCCGGTCCGGTCGGGGCCCTGAATGCAGGCATCGAGCTGCTGGCCGATGAGACGGATGCCGCTTTCATCACCGAGACCGCCGCCCTGCTGCGCCATTCGGCAGAGGCGGCGGCGGCCCGCCTGAAGTTTCTGCGCCTTGCCTTTGGGGTCTCCGGCGGGGTGATGCAGCGGGCGGCTGAGCTACAGGCGACGGTGCAGGGGTTTCTGTCCGCCAGTGGCAGTCCGGTGGCTCTGAACTGGCATCTTGATCCGGCGCGGACGCTGGGGGAGCGGCAGGTGCAGGGGGTGCTGCTGGGGGTTCTGGCCGCCTTTGATATGTTGCGGGTGGGGGGCGAGATTACCGTCACCGGCGAGGGCAGCGGGCTGTTTCAGTTTACTCTGCAAGGGTCCTCCGCCGGTCTGGGCGAGGAAGGGCGGGCAGTGCTGGCAGGGGATCTGCGGGGGGTCTCGCCGCGCACGGCACCGCTGGCGATGCTGGGGATGATCGCTGCCGGTCCGGCGGCGATTCATTACGCGGATGGTGACGGAAAACCGGTGCTGCGGGTCTCGCTTACTGCGAATGCAGTTTGATGTGCTGCATTGCGGTAACATTTTGAAAATAAACAGTTTTGCAATATGCATATGCTCTTTTGTCGATAGTTTTCGCTAAAAAATATCGTTTTACGGGATAAAATCATTAACCATGCGGAATGGAAATGACAGAATTCTTCTGATCTGACCGGTTCCATGGTACAAACACTCGAAACATCAGTGTTGCCATGCTGCCCTCAAACGTAGGTGCCATGCGGACTGAGCCTTCATCTCCCTTCCGGCAGGCAGGGGGACTGTCCTTAAAAACTGCGGATGCAGTATCCGGCCGATGCCGGGAATGGATGGTCGGATCAGCCGGAGTGCAGGGGCGGGTTCCAGTTGTGTGGTCCGGTGCATGCCGGTGCGGGAATGGCGATGCTGCGGAATTTCAGGTCCCTTGGAAGGCATCGGGGAGTGACGAATGGACGACCTGCTCAGTGAATTTTTGACCGAAACCGCTGAAAGTCTGGCAACGCTGGACGTTGAGCTGGTGAATCTGGAGCAGAACCCGAATGACCGGGACATTCTGTCCAATATTTTCCGTCTGGTGCATACCATTAAGGGGACCTGCGGTTTCCTTGGTCTGCCGCGCCTTGAAGCGCTGGCCCATTCCGGCGAAAACGTGCTGGGCAAGTTCCGCGATGGCGAGCTTGAGGTGAATGCCGATGCGGTGACGCTGATTCTGGCGTCCATTGACCGCATTAAGGAAATCCTGAACCACCTTGAGGCCACCGAGTCCGAGCCGGAAGGCCATGACCGTGACCTGATCGACATGCTGAACGCTATGGCGGAAGGTCGCCCGGTGTCGATGGCGGCCTTCACCCATGCCCCGGATGCTGCGGTTGCGGAAGAGCCTGCCGTCGAGGTCGTGGACGAAGCCCCGAGCTTCCCGGTCGCCGCCGAGCTGCTGGCCGAGGTTGAGGCTGCGCTGGCTGCCGGTAAGCGTGCCGCCAGCGACCGCGAGCTGGAAGCCGAGATGGCCGTCGAGCGCGCTAAGGAAACCGGCACCGCCAAGCCTGCCCCGGCCCCCGCTGCGGTTCCGGCGGCCGTGCCGGTTCCGGTTGCTGCCCCGGCTCCGGCGCATGCCGATGAGGACGATGACGCTCCGGTCTCCAGCCGCAAGGCCGCCGTTCCGGCCAAGGCCGGCGCCGCCGCTCCGGCCGGTGGGGAAGGTGGGGCGAAGGATTCCGCCATCGCCTCCCAGACCATCCGCGTTAACGTCGATCTGCTCGAAAACCTGATGACGCTGGTGTCGGAACTGGTTCTGACCCGTAACCAGCTGCTCCAGATGGTGCGCGGGCGCGATGATTCCGAATTCGCCGCGCCGTTGCAGCGCCTGTCCCACATCACCACCGACCTCCAGGAAGGGGTGATGAAGACCCGCATGCAGCCGATCGGCAATGCCTGGGCCAAGCTGCCGCGTATCGTCCGCGACCTGTCGATTGAAACCGGCAAGAAAATTGATCTGCAGATGTACGGGGCGGAAACCGAACTGGACCGTCAGGTGCTGGAGCTGATCAAGGATCCGCTGACCCACATGGTCCGCAACTCCGCCGACCACGGTCTGGAAGATCCGGAAACCCGCAAGGCCTCCGGCAAGGCGGAAACCGGGGTGATCAAGCTGAACGCCTTCCACGAAGGCGGCCATATCATCATCGAGATCTCCGATGACGGGCGTGGTCTGAACATCAACCGCATCCGCGACAAGGCCCTTGCCAACGGGCTGGCGACCGAGACCGATCTGGACTCGATGAATGACCAGCAGGTGGCGCAGTTCATCTTCAAGGCCGGGTTCTCCACCGCCGAAAAGATCACCAGCGTCTCCGGCCGTGGTGTCGGCATGGATGTGGTGCGCACCAACATTGAAAAGATCGGCGGCACCGTCGAGCTGAAGACCTATGCCGGGCGCGGCACCACCTTCACCATCAAGATCCCGCTGACGCTGGCCATTGTGTCGGCCCTGATCGTTGAATGCGCGGTGGAACGCTTCGCCATTCCGCAGATCAGCGTGCTGGAACTGGTGCGTGTCACCGCCAATTCCGAAACCAAGATCGAAAAGATCAACCGGGCTCCGGTGCTGCGTCTGCGTGACCGCCTGCTGCCGCTGGTGTCGCTCGGCAACCTGCTGAAGCTGCGCCACGACGACATTCAGGAAATCGCCGCCAATCTGGCGGATGAGAACAACGAACTCAGCGAAACCTTCATTGTGGTGACGCAGGTCGGCACCTACACCTTCGGGATCATCGTCGACCGCGTGTTCGACACCGAAGAAATCGTGGTCAAGCCGGTCGCCCCGATCCTGCGGCACATCAACATGTTCTCGGGCAACACCATCCTTGGTGACGGCTCGGTGATCATGATCCTGGATCCGAACGGGATCGCCACCGCCACCGGTGAAGTCACCATGGGCTCCACCGCTTCGCAGGAAGCGGCGGCAACCCACGCGGCGATGCGTACCGACGATCAGACCAGCCTGCTCATCTTCCGTGCCGGAACCCCGGAACTCAAGGCGGTGCCGCTGGCGCTGGTCGCCCGTCTGGAAGAGATCGAGCTCGACAAGGTCGAATACTCCTTCGGCAAGCCGGTCGTGCAGTACCGTGGTCAGCTCATGCCGCTGGTCACTGTCACCGACATGCACACCATGCGCAACGAAGGGCGCCAGCCGATTCTGGTGTTCTCTGACCGCGACCGCTCCATGGGGCTGGTGGTTGACGAGATCGTCGATATTGTTGAAGACCGCCTGAAGGTGGAGCTGAAGGCCGAAATGCCCGGCATCATCGGTACGGCGATCATCGGCGACAAGGCCACCGATGTGATCGATACCGGGTATTACCTGACCGCCGCCTTCGGCGACTGGTTCGGGGCGCATCAGGCCCTGCCGGACAACACCCGTTCCACCTCCGGCCGGGCGGTGCTGCTGATCGACGACAGCCCGTTCTTCCGCAATCTGCTGACCCCGCTGCTGTCGGTGTCCGGCTATGATGTGACGGCGGTGGAAAGTGCTGAACGGGCGCTGGGGATGCTTGATGGCGGCCTGCGGTTCGACTGCATCGTCTCTGACATCGAAATGCCGGGGATGGATGGGTTTGAGTTTGCCGAGGCGGTGCGGGCGGATGACCGCTTCAACACCATTCCGCTGATCGCGCTGTCGTCGCATGCGACGGAGCGTGACTTCGAGCGTGGCCGTCAGGTGGGCTTTGACGACTATGTCGCCAAGTTTGACCGTGACTCCCTGCTCAGCACGCTGGGACACATCATCGGCAGCACGGCCGGTTGATGCGGCTGCCGGACCGGGCAAGGACCCGGTCCGGCATCGCCCGGTGCGGAAACCGTTTTTTGGCAGAGTGTACAAGTTCTGCCAAGACAGCCCGCTCTGATACCGTTATGCTTGGCTTAGCAGGCGTTTCGTCTGCCATGTCAGAGATATACAGGATGCTGGAAAATGGATCTGGGGCCCAGCCGCAGGTCCGGTCCGGTCAGGGAACCCGAACGGGGCTCGGAGAAGCATGAAGTCGTGTCTGATTGTTGATGACTCCAAGGTCATCCGCATGGTTGCCAAGAAGATCCTTCAGGAGCTGTCCTTCAGCACGCTGGAGGCCGAAGACGGTCAGGGCGCTCTGGACGCCTGCAAGAAGGAACTGCCGGATGCGGTCCTGCTTGACTGGAACATGCCGGTCATGAACGGGATCGAATTCCTGCGGGCCCTGCGGGATCTGCCGGGTGGCGACCGTCCGGTCGTGGTGTTCTGCACCACCGAAAACGACATCGCTCACATTCAGGAAGCGATCGAAGCCGGTGCGAATGAATACATCATGAAGCCGTTCGACAGCGAGATCCTACAGGCAAAGTTCTCGCAGGTCGGTCTTCTGGACGACTGATGGCACTGCCCCGGGAGGCCTGCCATTGTGACTGGTCGGGTACGGTCTGGGGCTTTGGCACAGTCATCCGGGATTGGCTCAGGGGTAATGCAGGGGCACCGTCGGTGACGCCTGCTGTCTGGCCCGGTGGATCAGGTTAAGCGTTCTCCGGTTTTTCGGGGAATGCCTTCTTGTGGTGGGTGCCCCTTTTGCAGGGGCTTTCCTTATGGCCGGTGATCGCAGGTGCCTTTCTGGGCACGCGCATCAGCCTACTGCCGGTGCCGCTTGCTGTGGGTACGTTGTGTCCGTTCAGGTCCTCCGGACTGGCAGCCGGATCGGTGGCCGTATCAGGTGGATCGTCGGGGATTTTAACAGGGGAGGCGTGATTTGTCCTTGAACAGGGACACCGGGGCAGGTGGAGCTGCCGAGCCGTTCCGCGTGATGGTGGTGGATGATTCCGCCGTCGTGCGTGGGCTTGAGACCCGGATGCTGGAAAGCGATCCGTCGATTAAAGTTGTCGCCTCTGTCGGAAACGGCCAGAGCGCCTTGCAGACCCTTGACCGCATGGATATCGAGGTCATCGTCCTTGATATCGAAATGCCGGTGATGGATGGTCTGGAAGCGCTGCCGAAGATCCTGGAAAAGCACCCGGGGGTGCGGGTTCTGATGTCGTCAACCCTGACGCAGAAGAATGCCGAGATCAGCATCCGGGCGATGGAACTGGGGGCAACGGATTACATTCCGAAGCCGAGTTCCTCGCGGGAGCTGACCGGGGCCAGCGATTTCCGCACCATGCTGGTCGATAAGGTGAAGGCGCTGGGGCTGTCGGCCCGCCGGGGGACCGGCATCAGTCCGGCCCGCCGTTCCTTCAGTGCCCAGCAGTCGGTGTCCGGCCAGTCGGCAGGCCACACGCCCTTCACGCGCCCGGCGGCGGCGTCCCCTGCTGCCGCTCCGGCTGCGGGAGCTCCGGCTTCGCCCGCGACGGCCGCCCGTACACCGTTCAAGGCGGCGGCATCCGCTCCGGCGACGGCCGGGCATCACAGCCTGCTGTCTCCGACCCAGCCGATTTCCCTGCGTCCGGCCGGAAACGACCGCCCGGATGTGGTGGTGATCGGCAGCTCGACCGGGGGGCCGCAGGCCCTGTTCACCGTGTTGGGCGGTCTGAAAAAGGCCGGTGGCATTCCGCAGCCGATTCTGATCACCCAGCACATGCCCGCGACCTTTACCACCATTCTTGCCGAGCATATCAGCCGCATCGCCGGTCTGACCGCGCGGGAAGGGCAGGATGGCGAGAAGATTGAAGGCGGGCGGGTCTACATCGCCCCCGGTGACTTCCACATGACTGTGGAAGTCCGGGGTGGTGAAAAGGTCATCAAGCTGGACAAAGGGCCGCCGGAAAACTTCTGCCGTCCGGCCGTCGATCCGCTGTTCCGGTCCATCAGCGCCGCCTACGGCCGTCGGGTTCTGGCCTGTGTGCTGACCGGTATGGGATCTGACGGGGCCAAGGGCGGGCGGGTGATCGCCGATGCCGGTGGTACCCTGATCGCGCAGGACGAGGCGTCCAGCGTGGTGTGGGGCATGCCCGGCGCCACCGCGAATACCGGTGCGTGCAGTGCCATCCTGCCGATTTCCGATGTTGCTGATTACATCTACAAAACCGCCACAAGGCGCGCCTGAGCATGAAGCCAGAAGATTTTGATTTCCTCGCCAAAATGCTGAAGGACCGCTCCGGGCTGGTCCTGACGAAGGACAAGTCCTACCTGCTGGAAAGCCGGCTGATGCCGGTGGCCCGCAAGCGGGGCTATAAGGGTCTGGAAGAGCTGGTGGCGCAGTTGCGCAAGCGTGATGAGGCGCTGGCGGTGGACGTGACGGAGGCGATGACGACCAATGAGTCGTTCTTCTTCCGGGATCAGAAGCCGTTTGACCAGTTCCGTCAGGTGGTTCTTCCCAACCTGCTGGCCACCCGGGCCACCAAGAAGTCGTTCCGCATCTGGTGTGCGGCGGCCTCTTCGGGGCAGGAACCTTATTCGCTGGCGATGATCCTGAAGGAAGAGTCGGCGAAGCTGGCTGGCTGGAAGACGGAAATCGTCGGGACCGACATTTCCCGCGAGATCCTCCAGAAAGCCCGTGCCGGTCTGTACAGCCAGTTCGAGGTGCAGCGCGGCCTGCCGATCCAGATGCTGGTCAAGTACTTCAAAAAGCGCGATGACCAGTGGGAAATTGATCCTGCCATCCGGGCGATGGTGCAGTACAAGGAATGGAACCTGCTCGGGGACCTCGGTGCGCTGGGGTCGTTCGATGTGGTGTTCTGCCGCAACGTGCTGATCTACTTTGATCAGGATACCAAGGGCGTGGTGCTGGATAATATCTCCCGGCAAATGAACGATGACGGGGTGCTGTATCTTGGCGGGGCGGAAACCGTGCTCGGGATTTCCGAGCGGTTCAAGCCGATCCCCAGCCAGCGCGGCGTCTATGCGGTGTCGAAGCCGGGGTATACCGGCGGCACCCTCGGCGCAGCCTGACGGCGGCCCGGACAGAGACTGATCCAGACAGGGGCTGCTTTCGGGCAGCCCCTTCTGTTTTGGGGCTCTCCGGGGGCTGCTTTCCGGCAGCCCCTTCTGTTTTCGGATTCTCAGGGGGGCTGTCAGACGTTATCCCCGATCGCCTGCTTGCGCTGACTGGCGGAGTGCGGTAGGTCTGTGCGCTGTTTTGCCATCGCCGAAGAGCAAAGCCACCGATAATGAGTACCCTTCAGGAAGCCGTTTCGCGACGGCGGACCTTCGCGATCATCTCTCACCCCGACGCCGGGAAGACCACGCTCACCGAAAAGCTGCTGCTGTTCGGAGGTGCCATTCAGATGGCCGGGGCGGTCAAGGCGCGTGGGGAACAGCGCCGCGCCCATTCCGACTGGATGAAGGTGGAGCGCGAGCGCGGCATTTCGGTGGCGTCCTCGGTGATGACCTTCGACTACGCCGGCTGCACCTTCAACCTGCTCGACACCCCGGGCCACGAAGACTTTTCCGAAGACACCTACCGGGTGCTGACGGCGGTCGACAGCGCGGTGATGGTGATCGACGCCGCGAAGGGGATCGAAGAACAGACCCGTAAGCTGTTCGAGGTCTGCCGTCTGCGTGACGTGCCGATCATGACCTTCGTCAACAAGCTGGACCGCGAGGGCAGCGAGCCCTTCGACCTGCTGGACGAGATCGAACAGACGCTGGCGCTGGATGTCACCCCGGCGTCGTGGCCGATCGGCATGGGTAAGGGTTTCCTTGGCTGCTACGACCTGTGGAAGGATCAGCTGATCCTGATGGAACGCTCCAAGGGCGGCATGCCCGGTCTGGGCGAGCCGTGCAGCGGTCTGGATGATCCGATGCTGGACTCCCAGCTGCCGTCGATGGCGGTCGAGAAGCTGCGCGAGGACGTGGAGATGGCCCGCGCCCTGTGCAAGCCGTTCGATCCGCAGTCCTATCTGGAAGGGCATCTGACCCCGGTGTTTTTCGGCTCCGCCGTCAACAATTTCGGGGTGCGGGAACTGTTGCAGGGTCTGGCGGAGCAGGCACCGCGCCCGCGCCCGCAACCGGCGCAGGAACGGGCGATTGAGCCGACGGAAGAGAAGGTGACCGGTGTCATCTTCAAAATTCAGGCCAACATGGACCCCAAGCACCGCGACCGTATCGCCTTCATGCGGCTGGCCTCGGGCCACTTCAAGCGTGGCATGAAGCTGAAGCATGTGCGGTCGGGCAAGCTGGTCAACATGCACAATCCGGTGATGTTTCTGGCGCAGGACCGCGAGCTGGCGGAAGAGGCCTTTCCCGGGGATATCATTGGGGTGCCCAACCACGGCAACCTCGCCATCGGCGATGCGCTGACCGAGGGCGAAGATCTGCACTTCACCGGCATTCCGCGTTTTGCACCGGAACTGCTGCAAAAGGTGCGGCCGAAGGACCCGCTGAAGGCCAAGCATCTGGGCCGGGCGCTGGTTCAGCTGGCCGAAGAAGGGGCAGCCCGCGTGTTCAAGCCGCGTATGGGCGCGGACTGGATCGTCGGGGTGGTCGGAGCCCTCCAGTTTGAAGTGATGGCTGACCGTATCCGTACCGAATACGACGTGCCGGTGATCTTTGAAAACACCACGCTGCTTACCGCCCGCTGGGTGGAATCCGACGATGCGGCGGCGCTGAAGAAGTTCCTCGACGCCAATCAGGCCTCGCTGGCCGATGACCATGAAGAGCAGCCGGTGTTTCTGGCCCGCAATGCCTGGCATCTCGACCGGGCGCAGGAGGATTATCCGGGCATCAGGTTCCTGAAAACCCGGGGATAATGGTTTCCTGACCACGAACAGGAAAGGCCCTCCGTCCGGTTTCCGGCGGAGGGCCTTGTCGTTTCCTGCCGGGACAGACAGGCCGGATGCGGCTGTAACCGCGGCGCGCTTGCTTTTTTTGCGCTGCACCGTAACAGTGGGTAAATCAGTACAGCACTCAGGGTTTTTGGGGAGGTCTCCATGCTGGGATCATTGATCGCCGGTCTGAATCCGGTGGCGCAGGGGGTGTTGGCCCTGTCGCTGGCGGCGGTGGTCGGACTGGCGCTGGGGGCGGTGAAGCTCCGTGGCATCGGGTTGGGCGTCGGCGGGGTGCTGTTCGCCGGGTTGGTGCTGGGGCATCTCGGCCTGCGCGGCGATCCGCATGTGCTGGAATTCCTGAAGGAATTCGGGCTGATCCTGTTTGTCTACACCATCGGGGTGCAGGTCGGGCCGGGCTTTTTCAGTGCCCTGAAACGGGTGGGGTTGCCGCTGAACCTGATGGCGGCGGCCATTGTGGTGCTGGGGGTGCTGACGACGGTGGCGGTGTTCTTCATCGCCGGGCTGCCGTTGCCGGTGGTGCTGGGCCTGTTCTCCGGCGCGGTCACCAATACGCCGTCGCTGGCGGCCGGGCAGCAGATGCTGGCGCAGATGGGGGCGACCAAGGAAACCCTGACCCTGCTGCCGACCGGCTATGCGGTGGCCTATCCGTTCGGCATCGCCGGGATCCTGCTGTCGATGACGGTGATCCGCATGCTGTTCCGGGTGTCTCCGGCCGCGGAGGGTGAGGCGTTCGAGGCCGGGCAGCAGGCCCGCCGTCACGGGCTGGAAACCCTGAATGTCCGCCTGACCAACCCCAATCTCGATGGTCTGCCGCTGTCGGAAATTCCCGGCCTTCAGGATCACGGCGCGGTGGTGTCGCGGGTGCTGCGGCAGGAGGCCGACGGCCATATTGAGGTGCCGCACCCGGACACCCGCTTCCGCTGCGGCGACGTGCTGTTTCTGGTCGGCACGCCGCAGGCCCTGCATGCCATGCAGCTGATTCTCGGCGAACCGGCGGATATCAATCTGAAAGAACGCACCGAAGAGGTGAAATGGGACCGGCTGGTGGTCACCAACACCAAAATCCTCGGCAAGTCGGTGGATGACCTGAATCTGCTGCAACAGTGCGATGTGATGATCTCCCGGGTGTCGCGCAGCGGGATCGAGCTGTTGCCCTCGCCGCAGCTTCATCTTCAGTTCGGCGATATCGTGCAGGTGATCGGCACCGAGGAGCATATCCGTGCTGCCGCCAAACTGCTGGGCAACACCGGCAAGGCGTTGCAGCAGGCCCAGATCCTGCCGATCTTTGCCGGAATTGCGCTGGGGGTGCTGATCGGGGCGATCCCGCTTGCCCTGCCGGGTCTGCCAGCCCCGGTCAGTCTGGGGCTGGCCGGGGGGCCGCTGCTGGCGGCGCTGCTGCTGTCACGCCTTGGGCACATGGGGCCGCTGGTGTGGTTTATGCCGCCCAGCGCCAACCATGCCCTGCGCGAGGTGGGGATTGTGCTGTTCCTCGCCGTGGTCGGCCTGAACGCCGGGGACCGTTTTTTCGATGTGCTGCTGCATGGCGATGGGGTGGCGTGGATGGGCTGGGCGGCCCTGATCACCCTGCTGCCGCTGCTGACCGTTGGTCTGGCCGCCCGCCTGATCTGGAAGCAGAATTACCTGACCCTGTGCGGGGTGCTGGCGGGCAGCATGACCGATCCCCCGGCGCTGGCCTTTGCCGCCGCGCAATCGTCTTCGGAAGCGTCTTCGGTTGCCTATGCCACCGTTTACCCGCTGGTGATGTGTCTGCGCATTCTGGCCCCGCAGATTCTGGTGCTGTTCCTGTGGGGACTGTAACCGTCCGCGATGCGGTCCGGCGCGGTTTGTGATACACTGGGGTCAGCCCTTCACACCTTGAAGGAGGCCGATCATGGGCCGCCCCGTTCCCACCCCGCAAAGCCTTGATTTCACGGCCCTGCGTCAGCACCTGCTGGACCGCAGGGCGGAGCTTCTGGATCTCAGCCGCACCGACCGCTCCGGCCCGGTGCATATCGAGATTGACGCCACCGCCACCGGGCAGGCCCTGCGGCAGGGGGAACTGGCCGATCAGGCTTTGGCCCTGTCGCGCCATGACCGCCATCTGGAAGAACTGCAACGTATCGACCACGCGCTGGAGCGGATGGAGCAGGGCACCTATGGCCGCTGCCTCGTCTGTGATGACGACATCGCTGCGGCCCGGTTGGCGTCGGATCCCGCCGTGGTCACCTGTCTGTCCTGCGCCGGACATCACCCGTAATGCCAGACGGCGGCGGTGCAGGAGCTGGCTCCGCACCGCCGCCCATCTGTTTACTTCAGGCTCACCGGCACCAGCCGGAACGGGCCGGGGCTTTTGCCGCTCAGCGACGGGTCAAACAGGTAATCGAGCTGGGCCTCCAGCACCCATGCCGTGCCATTTTCCACCAGCGCGGTGGTGGGCATCGACAGATCCTTGCGCAGGGTGGTGACGGTACCGGTGGTGCCGGACACATCAATACGGCTCAGGCGGCCTGCGCCTTCCACCACAATCAGGCTGTTGCCGGATCCGGCATACAGGCCATCGGGCAGGCCCAGCGTGCGGCTGAGCTTGATTTCGGTGATCGGGGTGGCGGTGCCCGGCGCAAGGCGGAACAACCGCCCGTCGTCATACTTCACCACCCACAGGCTGCCGTCGGCGGTGCGGGCGATGCCGTTCAGGGCAAACCCCTCGCCCTTGAACACCGGGTCCCGCAGGATTTCGGTCAGGGCGGTGGCTCCGGGCTTCAGGGCCAGAAGGCGCGGGTTGAAGGAGTCCGTCACCAGTACGGTGCCGTCGGCATCAACAATCATATCATTGCAGAAGCCACCGCCGGGCAGCTCCCACCGTCCGGCCGGGGCGGCGGTGGACATCCGGAACGCGGTCAGCGCCGGGGCCGCAGAGCCGGTCAGTTTACTGACGCCGGGATCCGACGAGCAGACATACAGCAGATCCCGCGCCGGATCTGCCCGCAGGCCGATCGCCGAGACCAGACCGTTGACGCCGGGGGCAACAAACGGGGTGGCGGTGCCATCAGGGCTGATGCGGGTCAGGCTGCCGGTTTTCAGGCTGGTGACGACAAAGTCAGTCCCCACCCGTTCCACCGCTTCCGGAAACAGGCCCGGAACAGGAATGGTCACAGGGGTGTCAGCCGCCTGCGCTGCCGAAACGGCCAGCCCGAGGGCAACCGTACCGGCGGCCGCGAGATGGCGGACTGAAAATGTGTGGGGCATGATGGAAACTCCTCCTGTCAGAGACGGGAAACGGCAGGCCGGAATGGCGCTGCCTGATGCCCGTACTGTAGGGGGGGAGGCGTGTCACTGACGCGCCTGTTCCGATCAATGTTGCGCCCGTGCCGATCACTGCTAATCGAGGTTTACGGTAATTAAAATTACTAGGGCCTTTTGCGCTCTTTGTGTATTTTATATATACGATAAAAATCTCTTATGATGGCTGAAAAAAGAAGAGATATTCCGATTTCTAAGATTAAATCTGAGTTTTGGCTTTGGAAAATTAACTTTACAATTAAGCCTGTTGCTATAAAGGCCCCGGAACTCCATCCAAAGAGAGCTGTTATTATTTCTTCATGGAGGGAGCCTGGGGGCGAGACAATCGCCGCAATTTTCTCCAGAAAATCGATAATGATCATATGGACCTCATCTTTAGTGACGGGGCCATTATAGCTTTTTGATGAGCACAATTGAAGACAAGAAGACGTGGATACCTCCGGAAAGACCGAGGTTCAGTCCTCTGCCAGACCTTCCGGCGGGGTGCTGCACCGGTCGAGGAGATAGGCGATGGAGTGGTAGGGGATCCCGGACATTTCCGACAGGCCGATTTCGCAGGTGCGGCTGGTGGAGACGCCTTCGGTGATGTCGGCATCCAGACTTTTGCCAAGGCGGCGCAGGGCGTGGCGGTTCAGTTCCGGGGTGAAGAAGCCTTTGTCCCCGGCAAAGCCGCAGCAGGTGACCCCGGCGGGGGTGACCACCCGCTCGGCGCAGGCGGCAGCCAGGGCTTTCAGCTTGGTGGTGTTGCCCATTTTCTGGCCGGAGCAGGTGCAATGCACCGTTACCGCCTTTTCCTTGCGGTAGATCTTCAGGTTGGGCAGCACGCGGTCGTGCAGGAAGTCGGTGATATCGACGAACTGAAGCCGTTCCTTTCCGGCGGTCTGGGCGCGGAAGGCGCAGGGCGAGGTATCCATCAGCACCGGATACTGCCCGGCATTGCTGGCCCACCACAGGGTCTTTTCCAGCTCGGAGAGTTTCTGGTTGGCCTGCTTATCCAGCCCCTTGGACTGGAACGGCTGGCCGCAGCACAGGCTTTCCACCGGGCCGTTGGGGTAGAACACCTGAAAACCGGCGCGGTTGAGCAGGCGTTCCATCACCACCGGAAGCGGGTCTTTGTCCGGGTCATCGGCGGATGGCCCCATGGTGCGGGCGGCGCAGCTGGGGAAGTAGACGACGCCGCCGTTAACGATCTCGTCGCGGATGGTGGTTTTGATTTTGGCCTTGCTGGCGGTCGGCATGGTGCTGCGCCAGTGGGGCAGGGCCGGGATGATCTTCCGGGCGGTGTCCAGCAGGGCTTTCATGCCGGTGTTTCCAATCAGCGACCGGGCCATGGAGGCCGCCCGCAGGCCCAGCCGGGTGGCGGTCAGCATGGTATCATAATGGTCGGCGGCTTTCTGGCCGATCCAGCGCTGACGCTCGGTCTTGGCAGCGCCGCGCAGCTTGCGGATCAGGGCCCCGGTCTCTATGCCCATCGGGCAGGCGGTGGCGCACAGGCCGCAGGCGGCGCAGGTGTCGATCCCGGCGTAATCATAGGCCCCGGCCAGATCATCCAGCACCGCCTTATCCTCGGCGGTGACGGTCACCCCTTCGGCCCGGCGGCGCGACAGTTCCCGCCAGCCGACAATGCGCTGGCGCGGCGACAGGGTAAACCCGGCGGAGGGGCATTTGACCTCGCAGAAGCCGCATTCGATGCACTTATCGACGATGGCATCGGCCACCGGCAGCGGCTTCAGGTTCTTCAGGTGGATTTCCGGGTCATCGTTGATGATGACCCCGGCGTTGAGCAGATTATCCGGGTCCAGCAGGTTTTTGAGGCGGACCATCAGGGAATAGGCCTGACGGCCCCATTCCCGTTCGACAAACGGGGCCATGTTGCGGCCGGTGCCGTGTTCGGCCTTCAGTGATCCGCCGAAGCGCACCACCATGTCGGTGACGTCATCCATCAGGGCGGCGTAGCGGGCCACCTCTTCCGGGCTGTTGAAATCCTGCGCGAAGACGAAATGCAGGTTGCCTTCCAGCGCGTGGCCGAAAATGATGCCCTGCTCATAGCCATGCTTTTCAAACAGGCCCTGAAGCTCCACCACGCCATCGGCCAGATAGCGGATCGGGAAGGCGATATCCTCGATCAGTACGGTGGTGCCGTCCTGCCGCAGGGCACCGACCAGCGGGAACAGGCCCTTGCGGACCTTCCAGTACAGCTCCCGCTGTGACGGATCGGTGGTGAAGCGGACCGGCTCCAGCACCGGCACATCGGCCATCGCCACCAGCAGCAGGCCGATCTGGTGGTTCATCTGCTCCGCCGTTTCGGCGTGAACCTCGATCAGCAGGGCGGTGCCCTGTGGCGGCAGCTTGGTCAGGATCTTCGGCAGACCGGGCTTTCCGGCAATGGATTTCAGACCGGCGGCGTCGATCAGCTCCACCGCCGCCACCGGAGTGCGCTTCAGTTCCATCACCGCCCGCGCGGCGATCTCGGCGGTTTCGAAGAAGGCCAGCGTGGTGGCCTTGTGCGGGTGATCCGGCACGGTATCCAGCACCACTTCGGAGATAAAGCCCAGCGTACCTTCCGACCCGATCATCAGGTGGGCGAGGATGTCGATGGGGTCTTCATAGTCCAGCAGCGCGTTCAGGCTATAGCCGGTGGTGTTCTTGATCTTGAATTTGTCGTGGATGCGCCGGGTCAGGCTGAAGTCGGCCAGCACCTCGTTCCGCAGGGCCAGCAGGGAATCCAGCAGGCCCTTGTGGCGCTGGGTGAACACGGCCCGGCTGAGGTCGCTGCCGGTATCCAGCAGGGTGCCGTCGTGCAGGATGACTTTCAGGCTGCGCAGGGTGCGGTAGGTGTTCTGGGCGGTGCCGCAGCACATGCCGGAGGAATTGTTGGCGGCAATCCCGCCGACCATGGCGGAATTGATCGAGGCCGGATCGGGGCCGATCTTGCGGCCAAGCGGGGCGAGCAGGCGGTTGGCCTCGGCCCCGACCACACCGGGTTGCAGGGCGATGGCGGCACCGTCCTCAAGGATGCGGGCATCCTGCCAGCCTTCGCCCAGCACGGCGAGAACGGAGTCGGTGACGGCCTGACCGGACAGGCTGGTTCCGGCGGCGCGGAAGGTGACGGGCGCGGCATGGGTGCGGCACACCCCCAGCAGGGTCTGTACCTCTTCCTCGCTTTCCACCACCACCACCACCCGCGGGATCAGCCGGTAGAAGCTGGCATCGGTGCCCCAGGCCAGACGGCGCAGGCGGTCGGTCACCAGCCGGTCCGCCGGAAAGTGGGCGGCCAGGTCGCGGATCAGCGCATCAGTGCTGAGGCCGGGATCCAGTGTCAGCGCGTTCATCCTTTTTCACATCCCCTGCGGAGCGGTGCCCTTCGGCATCTCGGCCCCTCACTATCCCCGGCCGCCAGTGTGCGGCGGAAGGGTGAATGTTTGTTTAATGGCAGTGTCGAATGACGATGGAGAATATTAGCCTTTTCAACCCTGCGGCGGGCAGAGTTCCGGTTTTGCATGAAGCCCGGAACACCGCCGCCGGAAGAAAAAGCAGGGTAAGAAAAGACAGGGTAAGGAAAGGCGGGGTATAGCGCGGGGGCGTGGGCCCCCGCATTGATCTGATACCGTCAGGAAGCCGGGTCGATCACCACCAGAAGATCCTTGGTGTCGATCTGGTCGCCGACCTTGACGGCAACGGAGGAGACGGTGCCCGTCACCTCTGCCACCACCGAGGTCTGCATCTTCATCGCCTCAATCGCCAGCAGCACGTCGCCTTTCTCCACCGTCTGACCGGCGGTGACGGAGACCTGCACCACCAGACCCGGCATCGGTGCACCGGTCTGACCGGGGTCCGCCGGGTCGGCCTTGGCGCGGGCGGCCCGTTCCGGGGCGCGGCTGCGGTCGGTGATCTTCACCGTGCGCGGCTGACCGTTCAGTTCAAAGTAGACAGTGCGCAGCCCTTCCTCATCGGCTTCGGAGAGGGCGCGGAAGCAGACGATCAGCGATTTACCAGTGTCGATCTCGATGCTGATCTCCTCGCCCGGCTCCATGCCATAGAAGAAGGCCGGGGTCGGCAGCAGGCTGACATCGCCATAGTCCCGGCGGTGGCGGGCGTAATCGGTGAACACCTTGGGGTACATCAGGTAGGAGGCGAATTCGCTGTCGCTGATTTTCCGCGCGGCCTTCTTTTCGGCCTCGGCCCGCAGGACCTCCAGATCCGCCGGGGGCATCACCGATCCGGGGCGGACGGTGATCGGCGTCTCGCCTTTCAGGATCTTGGCCTGAAGAGCCTTGGGGAAACCGCCTTCGGTCTGGCCGAGGTCACCCCGGAACAGCGACACCACGCTTTCGGGGAAGGCGATGTCGCGGGCCGGGTCCAGCACATCGGCCGGGGTCAGGCCTGCGGTGACCATCATCAGCGCCATGTCGCCGACCACTTTCGACGACGGCGTCACCTTGACGATATCGCCGAACATCTGATTGACCTCGGCATAGGCGTGCGACACTTCCGGCCAGCGCTCGGCAATGCCCAGAGACCGCGCCTGTTCGCGCAGGTTGGTGTATTGCCCGCCCGGCATTTCGTGGTGATAGACATCGGCGGTGCCGCTGCGGATCTCGCTTTCAAACGGCGCATAGTTTTCGCGCACCTGCTCGAAGTAATCCGACACCTGCCGCAGGGCGTCGGCATCCAGCCCCGGATCGCGCGGGGTGTGGCGCAGGGCGGCGGTGATGGAGCCAAGGTTGGGCTGGCTGGTCAGGCCGCTCATGCTGTCCACCGCGGCGTCGATGGCATCGACCCCGGCATCCACCGCCGCCAGCACCGAGGCGGCGGAAATGCCGCTGGTGTCATGGGTGTGGAAGTGGACCGGCAGCCCGGTTTCCTGCTTCAGGGCGGTGACAAGGCGGCGGGCGGCCTCCGGCTTGCACAGACCGGCCATGTCCTTGATGCCCAGAATGTGGGCTCCGGCCTTTTCCAGCTCCTTCGCCATCCGCACGTAATACTTCAGGTCGTACTTGTGGCGCTTCGGGTCCAGCAGGTCGCCGGTGTAGCAGATGGCGGCCTCGGCGATTTTGCCGTTTTCGGCCACCGCGTCGATGGCGAAGCGCATGTTCTCCACCCAGTTCAGGCTGTCGAAGATGCGGAACACGTCAATTCCGGCTTCGGCACTGCGCTGGACAAAGGCGCGGACCACGTTGTCGGGATAGTTGGTGTAGCCGACGCCATTGGCCGAGCGCAGCAGCATCTGCAACAGCATGTTCGGCATCGCGGTGCGGAAGGCTTCCAGCCGGTCCCACGGGCATTCGTTGAGGAAGCGCATGGCGACGTCGAAGGTGGCACCGCCCCAGCATTCCACCGAGAACAGGGTGTTCAGGCGGCGGGCGTAGAACGGGGCCACCCGCGCCATGTCATGGGTGCGGAAACGGGTGGCCAGCAGCGACTGATGGGCATCGCGGAAGGTGGTGTCGGTGACCAGAACTTCCTTGCGGGCCAGCATCGCCTGCGCCACCGCCTGCGGTCCTTCGGCGTCCAGAAGCTGCTTCCAGCCATCGCGCACCGGGGTGGTGCGGTCCTGCGGCGGCAGCGGGCGGTGGATCTGCTTCGGGCGGCTGCGGCCCTTCATTTCTGGGTTGCCGTTGACCATCACCTCTCCCAGAAAGCGCAGCAGGCGGGTGGCGCGGTCGCGCCGCTTGCCCAGCGCGAACAGTTCCGGGGTGTCGTCAATGAAGCGGGTGGTGCATTCGCCGTTCTGGAACAGCGGGTGGGAGATCACCCCTTCCAGAAACTGGAGATTGGTGGCAACGCCCCGGATGCGGAATTCGCGCAGGGCGCGCAGCATGCGGGCGGCGGATTCATCGGGGCTGGGGGCCCAGACGGTCAGCTTTTCCAGCAGGCTGTCGTAATGGCGGGTGATCACCGCGCCGGAATAGGCGGTGCCGCCATCCAGCCGGATGCCGAAGCCGGTGGCCCCGCGATAGGCGGTGATGCGGCCGTAATCGGGGATGAAGTTGTTTTCCGGGTCTTCGGTGGTGATGCGGCACTGGATGGCGTGGCCGTTGAGGGTGATATCCCCCTGCCACGGGATGCCGCTGTCGCTGCCGATCTTGGCCCCCTGTGCGATGCGGATCTGCGCCTTGACGATATCAAGGCCGGTGACCACTTCTGTCACCGTATGCTCCACCTGCACCCGGGGATTGACTTCGATGAAGTAGAACTTTCCGGTGTCGGCATCCATCAGGAATTCGACGGTCCCGGCGTTCTCATAATGGGCGGCGCGGGCGATGCGCAGGGCGGCCTCGCAGATTTCCCGCCGCTGGGCGGTGGTCAGGTAGGCTGCCGGGGCGCGTTCCACCACTTTCTGGTTGCGGCGCTGGACCGAGCAGTCGCGTTCAAACAGATGGACGACATGGCCGGTGCTGTCGCCGATCACCTGCACCTCGACATGGCGGGCGCGCTGGACCAGCTTTTCCAGATAGACCTCGTCATTGCCGAACGCGGCCTTGGCTTCGCGGCGGGCGGCGGCGACCTGATCCAGCAGCTCGGCCTCGGCGGTGATGCGGCGCATGCCGCGGCCACCGCCACCCCAGCTGGCTTTCAGCATGACCGGATAGCCGACCTCAGCTGCCAGCGCCAACACCTGCGCGTCATCATGGGGCAGGGGGCCGGTGGCGGGCATCACCGGGGCACCGGCTTCCACCGCCAGAGTGCGGGCGGAGACCTTGTTGCCCAGCAGGCGCATGGTCTCGGGCGACGGGCCGACGAACAGGATGCCATCGCGGGCACAGGCTTCGGCGAAGTCGGGATTTTCCGACAGGAAGCCATAGCCGGGGTGGATGGCATCGACATTGGCCTCCCGCGCGATGCGCAGGATGTCCTCGATATCCAGATAGGCCTCAATCGGGCCTTTGCCATCGCCGACGAGGTAACTCTCATCGGCTTTGAAGCGGTGCAGGGCGAAGCGGTCCTCGTGCGAATAGATCGCGACCGTGGTGATGCCCAGCTCGGTCGCGGCGCGACAGACCCGGATGGCGATTTCACTGCGGTTGGCCACCAGCAGGCGGCGGATGGGGCGCGGGGCGCGGGAAGCAGGGGACATCGCGACGTTACACTCCGTCATGGAAGGCCAGAAAGGGCGGAGGGGGTGAAAGGGTCGTCGGCAAACGGTGTCTGAGCGTTGTTTTTTTGGGTAGGGGGTAGCGGAGAAAAATCAGTGTGGCATTAAACACCGGAGGCCCGAAGGGCCGACTGGGCCGTTGAGGCCCCGTGCCCGCGTGGGCACGTAAGCCAAGCGGGCGGATGCCCGCGCCCGGCGTTTGAGGGACCAAACAAAAAAGCACGGCGTAGCCGGGCGAACGCCCGCGCCCGGCGACTGAGGGGCTCCTTAATGATCATAAATCAGCAAAATCAGCAGATCTTTGGGCCCATGGACGCCAAACACCAGTGTCTGTTCAATGTCACTGGTCTTGGATGGGCCGGTCGCCAGCACCACGTTGGTCGGCATCTGCCCGGCCCAGCCGTTTTCGGTCATGGCGTGCCACAGGGTTGGGTGCAGGCGGCTGGTGCGCAACAGGGCGATATGGCGTGGCGGCACCAGCGACAGCATGCGCGGTTCGGTCGGCCCCGGCCACAGGATCAGGCTGCCGGTCTCGGCAATGCCACCCCGGGCGGTGGTCAGCCCGGCATCGACGGAAAACAGGGTGTCGCGGTCAGCGGTCAGGATAATATCCGGGCGGTTCGGGCTGCCGGTCCACAGGGCCTGTAACGGGGCGGCCAGCGGGGCGGAAACGGCCAGACGGCGCACCCCGTTGGCGGCGCAGTCTTCCGCCAGAACCGCATCCCAGGACGGCAGCGGGCGGCTGGCGTCATCCGGGGCCACGCAGTCGATCACCCGGGCGTTGACGCTTTCCGCCATGGTGCGGAAGCGCTCGATCTGCTCCTCCATGCTCCAGTTGCGGTCGCGCAGCACCGACCAGTCGGAAGAGGGCTGGGTAATCCCCGCCGGGGCGGCGCGCAGGCGGCGGAGGATATTGGCGCGGGCGTCACTCATCGGCCACTCCCATCTCTTTCAGGGTCCGGTGCAGGGATTGGGCGGCAAAGCGCGGTTTGGTGCGCACGCTGGTCCACGCCTTCAGCAGCGGGGCGGAGGCGGGCAGGGCGTTCCCGACGGCGGTCATCGCGGCGGAGGCGACGCGGTAGGCCAGCGGGGAGCTGTACGTGGTGGCCCAGGCCTTCCATGCCGCATCCTCAAGCAGGCTGCCGCCGCTGCCGGCATCCTGCACCGCTCCGGTGCCCTTCCCGGCTTTTTCGTTGCGCAGGCGGACCAGCATCTGGGCGATCGGGATTTTGACCGGGCAGACCTCGACGCAGGCATTGCACAGCGACGAGGCCGACGGATGGTCCGGATACTCCGCCAGCCCGTTGAGCTGCGGCGTCAGGATTTTGCCGATCGGGCCGGGGTAGACCCCGCCGTAGGCATGGCCGCCGACGCGCACATAGACCGGGCAGTGGTTCATGCAGGCGGCGCAGCGGATGCATTGCAGGGTCTGCCGGGTTTCCGGGTCGGCATAGACGCGGGAGCGCCCGAAGTCGATCAGCACCAGATGGACTTCCTGCGGGCCGTCCTGATCGGCCCCCCGGCGCGGGCCGGAGATCATATTGACATAGGTGGTGATTGGCTGCCCGGTGGCGGAGCGGGTCAGCAGCCGCAGCAGCGGTGTCACGTCCTCCAGATTTTCCACCACCTTTTCGATGCCGGTGACGGCGATGTGCACCGGCGGCACGGTGGTGACCATCCGGCCGTTGCCTTCGTTCTCGATCAGGCACAGGGTACCGGTCTCGGCCACCGGGAAGTTGACGCCGGAAATCCCGGCCCCGGCGGTGCGGAACTCCTCGCGCAGTTTTTCGCGGGCGATGGCGGTCAGGGCCTCGGCATCCTGCCCGTCCGGGCTGGTGCCCAGCTTGTCGGCGAACAGGTCAGCGATCTGGGTTTTGTTCAGGTGGATGGCCGGCATCACGATGTGGCAGGGCATCTGCCCGGCCAGCTGGATGATGTATTCGCCAAGGTCGGCTTCCAGCGCCCGGATGCCATGCCCGCCGAGGAAAGCGTTGAGGTGCATTTCCTCCGACACCATCGACTTACCCTTAACGACGGTGGTGATCCCGCGCTGTTGCAGGATGCCAAGGATGATGGCATTGGCCTGCGCGACATCCTCCGCCCAGTGGACGTGGATGCCGTTGCGGGTACAGTTTTCCTCCAGCCGTTCCAGCAGGTCCGGCAGTTTCGACAGGGCGCGCTGGCGGATTTCCTGCCCGAGAGCGCGGAGCCGGGTCCATTCCTGCGGATCCTCAAACTGTTTGGCCCGTTTGGTCATCAGGCCATCCATGGCGCGGCGGAAGTTGGCGCGCAGGGTGGTGTCGTGCAGCCCGGCGTCAATTCCGGCGCGGAAGTCGTGCGTCTGGTGCGGGGCGTGGCTCATTGGGTGCGCTCCCACAGGTAATCGGCCAGATGCTGGCTGCCGACGGCGGAGCGCTTCTGGTCCAGCGCACCGGAGATGTTCATCAGGCAGCCGCAGTCACCGCCCAGCACGGTGGCGGCCCCGGTACTTTCGATATCAGCGCATTTGTCGGCGACCATCGCCGCCGACACATCGGCATGGCGCACGGCAAAGGTCCCGCCGAAACCACAGCATTCCCGTTCCCGCTGCAATGGCGCGACGGTGACGTTTTTCAGCTGGCCGAGCAGGCGTTTCGGTTCATCGGTCAGACCCATTTCCCGCATGGCGTGGCAGGAGGAATGCCACGTCACCGTCTCCGGCGCGCCGTGATCCTCCAGCGACACCTTCAGCACATGCAGCAGGAATTCACTCAGTTCCCAGATGCGGGCGGCGATGGCACAGGCCGCTGCCTCTTCCGGTTGCCCGGCGAACAGGTGGGGCCAGTGCTGACGGATCATACCGCCGCAGGAGCCGGAGGGAATGACAATGGGAATGTCTTTGGAAAACAGCGGGATCTGGGCGCGGGCAACGGCACGGGCCTCTTCCGGGTGGCCACTGTTGTAGGCGGGCTGGCCGCAGCAGCTTTGGCCCTGCGGGAAAATCACCCGCACCCCTTCGCGCTGAAGCAGCCGCACCGTACTGACCCCGGCGGAAGGGGTGAACAGATCCACCAGACAGGTGCCGAACAGATAGACCTCGGTCACCGGCCCGGCAGGCAGCGGGCGGGGGACGGTGGCGGCGGGAAGGGACCCTGAAGTCATGGCGTGGCCCTTGGCGGCGAGGTTGCGGGAGGTATGGCGGCAGCAGGCTTTCTTGGTAAACCAAATGTAACATCTGGATAATTGATCTTACCAATTTTGCAAGCACTGTTTTACAGATGCGTTGCAGAGGCCGTTCCCGGGCCGGATACAGCCCGGAAAAGCAAGGGCTTGAACACCCCCTTAAATGCTGTTGCCGAACCCCTTCCCCCACCGTAAACTGAGGCCACGGTATGGTGAGTGGGTAACTGGTATGACCTATGATCGTGTGAAGCAGCCCAAGCTGTCGGACAACATCGTGCGGCAGCTGGAAGAGCAAATTCTGGCCGGGATCCTGATCCCGGGGGAACGGCTGCCGCCGGAACGGGATCTGGCTGCCCAGCTGGATGTCTCGCGCCCGTCGCTGCGCGAAGCTTTGCAAAAGCTGGAAACCAAGGGCCTGCTGGAAACCCGGCAGGGCGGCGGCACCTACGTCGCCGATTTCGTCGCCGCCACCTTCACCGATCCGCTGACCGAGATCCTGCGGTCCAACCCCTCCGCCGCCGCCGATTTTGTGGAACTGCGGCGGGTGCTGGAAGGCAGCGCCGCCTACTGGGCCGCCCTGCGGGCCACCGACGAGGACCGGGAACTGCTGACCGCCTGTTTCGAGGCGATGGAGGCCGCCCATCAGCGCGGCGATAAGGAAGTGGAGGCGGAGATTGACACCGACTTCCACATCGCCATCGCCGAGGCGGCGCACAATCTGGTGCTGCTGCACATCATGCACGGTCTGGTGCGGGTGCTGCGGGAAGGGGTGTTCTATAACCGCCTGCAACTGTACAACCGGCAGGGGGCGCGGGATATTCTGCTGCGTCAGCACCGCGCCGTTTACGATGCCATCATCGCCGGGGATCCGGAAGCGGCCCGGCAGGCGGCGCGGGACCATATGTCCTACGTGCAGGATGTGATGCGGGAACTCCAGCGGGAGGAAACCCGCAAGACCGTCTCCCGCCGCCGTCTGGAACGCTATCTGGCCCAGCGGGAAGAGCGCCTGTCCGGGGTTGCCCGCCGCCGGGCCCCGCGCCGCAAGCCGCTGGAGGCGAATGACTCGCAGGCCGATGCCGGAGATCTGGAAAACGGCTGACCCCGGCCCGGAAACCGGGGATCTGGAAAACGGCTGCTCCCGGCCCGGAGGCCGGGGCTTGGCAGGCCGCGTTCGCGAAAGTTGTTAAATTATCGGCTGAGGCCTTTGCGGTGCGGCATTCTGGCCTTATAACTGTGGGTATCTTCCGCAACCGGGACAGGAGCCCCCACCCGCGCCATGTCAATGGCCTTCGAGATCGCCGTCATTGCCTTTCTGGTACTGCTCAACGGCTGGTTCGCCCTTTCTGAAATGGCGATTGTATCCGCCCGCAAGGCGCGGTTGATACCAAGGGCCAACGAAGGCAGCAAAGGGGCGCAAATTGCCCTGCGCCTTTCAGATAATCCGGGGAAATTCCTCTCTTCTGTCCAGATCGGCATCACGCTGGTCGGTATTCTGGCCGGGACCTATTCCGGTGCCACCCTGACCGATCCGCTGGCGGACTGGCTGAATGGCTTTGCCCTGTTCGCCCCGGTCAGCGCTCCGCTCGCGATGATCATTTCGGTCGGGGCCATCACCTATGCCTCGTTGATCATCGGCGAACTGGTGCCCAAGCGTCTTGCCCTGTCCAATCCGGAACGTCTGGCGATTCTGGTCGCCCCGCCGATGGCGGTGATTGCCCGGCTGGCCTCGCCGCTGGTGTGGTTGCTGGAAGCTTCCACCCACGCCGTCCTGCGCCTGCTGGGTGCCCATGACCAGCGCGAGGACGAGGTGACGGAAGAGGAAATCAAGGCCCTTGTCGCCGCCGGCACGGAGAACGGCGTGCTGAAGCCGGAGGAACAGGAGCTGATTTCCGGCGTTATCCGCTTCGGGGACCGCAAAATCAAGGCGATCATGACCCCGCGTTCGGCGGTGGAGCTGATCGACCTGACGTGGGACCGGGACCGCATGCTGCGCACCATGCGCAACAGCCTGCATTCCCGCCTGCCGGTGTGCGAAGGCGGGCCGGACAAGTTTCTTGGTGTGATCCAGAGCCGCGATCTGCTGAACGCCTATCTTGACGGTCAGGAATTCGACATTGCCGCCAGCCTGCGCAGCGTGCCGGTGGTGCATGACAATTCCCCGGCGCTGGTGGTGCTGGACATGATCAAGCAGTCGCCGATCCACATGGCGATTGTGGCGGACGAATACGGCGGCATGGAAGGGATCGTCACCGCCTCTGACATTCTGTCCTCCATCGTCGGGGCGCTGTCGGAACACGGCGAGGACTACGGCGTTGACCCGGTGCAGCGCGAGGATGGCTCGTGGCTGCTGGATGGCGATACTCCGGTTGATCTGGCCGCCGAACGCACCGGCTGTGCCGCCATCGCCCTCGACACCCGGACCTACAGCACCATTGCCGGATTTGTGCTGGCCCGCGCCGCCAAGATCCCGGAAACAGGGGATGTCTTCGTCTGGGACGGCTGGCGGTTTGAGGTGGTGGATATGGACGGCCGCCGTATCGATAAGCTGATGGTCGCCAAGGCCGACTGACGGTTTTCCGGAAGACAGACAGAATAAGAGAAGACAACAGGCCGCCGCCCGCAGGGATGGCGGCCTGTTCTGTTTATGACCCGGTCTGAAGGCAGGAGTCCGGGCTGGCCTTGCGGGTGTCCCGCTTACTCCGGGATCCGGGTCAGTGGTGTCAGCCGGACCGGGCCGCTGAGCAGCCCGTCAGCCTGCGCCAGAAAGCCCTGAAAGTGCGGGCTGGCGGTGTGAGCCTCAAAGTCCGCCGCGCTGGCGAAGGACTCCCGCATGATGAAGGTGCCGGGACTGTCGCTCTGTTCAAACAGGACATAGTCGAGGCATCCGGGCTCCTGACGGGTCGGGCCGATCAGGTCCAGCAGGGCGGCGCGCAGGCCGTCCCGCTGTCCCGGGGCCGCCGTCAGGGTGGCAAACAGCATCACCGTTGATGGAAGCATGGATCAGAACCCCGTCAGCACGATTTTGCCCTTGGCCTTGCCGGATTCGATCAGGGCATGGGCACGCTTCAGGGTTTCGGCGCTGATCGGGCCGAAGGTATCGCTGAGGGTGGTGCGCAACGTGCCGCTGTCGATCAGGCGGCTGACCTCGGCCAGAAGCTCGTGCTGACGGATCATGTCCGGGGTGGCGAACAGGCTGCGGGAGAACATGAATTCCCAGTGCAGGGACAGGCTCTTGCGCTTCAGCGGCAGGGCGCTGAGGTCCTTCGGGTCATCAATCAGGCCGAAGCGGCCGTGCGGGGCGATCAGCTCGACGATCTGGTCATAATGGTCATCGGTGTTGGTGGTGGAGAACACAAAGGCGGGCTGCCCCAGCCCCAGCGCCGCCACCTGTGCCGCCAGCGGCTGGCTGTGGTCCAGAACGTGGTGCGCGCCCAGATCCTTCACCCACGCCTGCGTTTCCGGGCGGGAGGCGGTGGCGATGACGGTCAGGCCGGTCAGGGCACGGGCAAGCTGGATGGCGATCGACCCCACGCCTCCGGCTCCGCCGATGATCAGGATGGCGTTGGCAGCCCCGGCCACCGGGCGGGCGACATCCAGCCGGTCAAACAGCATCTCCCACGCGGTGATGGCGGTCAGCGGCAGGGCGGCGGCGGCGGCGAAATCAAGGCTCTTCGGCTTGGGGCCGACGATCCGTTCATCCACGGCATGCCATTCGGCATTGGTGCCGGGACGGGTGAGGTCTCCGGCATAGAACACCTCATCCCCCGGTTGGAACAGGGTGACATCCGGGCCGACGGCTTCGACCACCCCGGCGGCATCCCAGCCCAGCACCTTCCAGCCGCCGTCCTCGGCGGCAACGCGGGTGCGGATCTTGGTGTCGACCGGATTGACCGATACCGCCTTCACCCGCACCACCAGATCATGGCCGGTGGCGATGGGGGGGGGAAGATCAACCTCGGTCAGTCCCGGGGTTTCGGTGATGGCATGGGGGGCCTGATAGGCAATGGCGCGCATGGTGTGTCTCCTGAGGCAGCCCCATCGGCGGGGCCGGTTGCGTGCCACCAAGATGCGCGTTACCATGCCTTCTGAAAAGTACGCACATATAGCGCTTATAGTATCTAAAAACGCCTATAGTATCAAAAAGGATACCATGCCATGGGCCGCACCCGCCATGACCGCCTTGACTGTAGCCCCGGCTGCGCCGTGGAGGCGACGCTGACCCTGATCGATGGCAAATGGAAAGGGGTGGTCCTGTTCCACCTGCTGGACGGCACCCTGCGCTTCAACGAAATCCGCCGCAAACTGCCCAGCGTTACCCAGCGGATGCTGACCCACCAGCTGCGGGAGATGGAAGCTGATGGCCTGATTTCCCGCACCGTGTTCCCGCAGGTGCCGCCACGGGTGGATTACGCCCTGACCGATCGGGGCCGCAGCCTGCAACCGGTGCTGATGGCCCTGAAGCAGTGGGGGGATGCCAATGCGGACCTGTTCCCGCAGATGAAACCGTCCGGGACCTGCGACGCGGCGTAAGACCGGCTCGCCCTTCGAAGGGATCTGTTTGGCGGCCGGTAAGCCCGTGAAAAAGGCCGGATCCCGCAGGGGGAACCGGCCTTTTCTGATAGCGGAGACGCTGGTGGGCCTTACTCGGCGGCAAGGGCCTCCCGGCGCAGGCCGAGGGTTTCCCACACATCGACCAGTGCGGTGCACAGGTGGTCGATGTCGGCATCGGTATGCAGCGGGGTGGCGGTGAAGCGCAGGCGCTCCGTCCCCTTCGGCACGGTGGGGTAGTTGATCGGCTGCACGTAGATGTCGTGCTTTTCCAGCAGCATGTCGCTGGCCTGCTTGCACAGGGCGGCATCGCCGACCAGCAACGGCACGATGTGGCTGACCGACGGCATGGCGGGCAGGCCCAGCGCCTTCATCCGGGCCTTCAGGGTGGCGGCGCGTTCCTGATGGCGGATGCGCAGTTCGTTGTGTTCCCGCAGGTAGCGGACCGAGGCGCAGGCCCCGGCGGCGACGGTCGGCGGCATCGAGGTGGTGAAGATGAACCCGGCGCCGAAGCTGCGGATGAAATCGACCACCGAATGCTTGGCGGCGACATAGCCGCCGACCACGCCGATGGCCTTGCCCATGGTGCCCTGAATGATGTCGATCCGGTCCACGACGCCATCGCGTTCCGCCACGCCGGATCCGCTTTCGCCGTACATGCCGACGGCATGCACTTCATCCAGATAGGTCATGGCGTTGTGGTGTTCGGCGACCTCGACGATCTTTTCCAGCGGGGCGATGTCGCCATCCATGGAATAGACGCTTTCGAAGATCACCAGCTTCGGGGTTTCGCGGTCATACTGCGACAGCTGGCGGTGCAGGTCGTCGTAATCGTTGTGCTTCCACACATGGCGCGGGGCGCGGGAGTGGCGGATGCCTTCGATCATCGAATTGTGGTTGAGGGCATCGGAAAACAGCACCATGCCCGGCACCTTGGCACCCAGCGTCATCAGGGCGGTCATGTTGGCGACATAGCCGGAGGAGAACAGCAGGGCTGCATCCTTGTTGTGCCACGACGCCAGTTCCTGCTCCAGCAGCACATGGTAGTGATTGGTGCCGGAGATGTTGCGGGTGCCACCGGCACCGCCGCCACAGCGGTCAATCGCTTCCTTCATGGCGGTGGTGACAGTGTCCGACACCCCCATGCCGAGGTAGTCGTTGCTGCACCAGATGGTGATGTCATGCACCTTGCCGTCGCGATGGTTCCGGGCCCGGGGGAAGGTCTGGACGTACCGTTCCAGATCGGCAAACACGCGGTAATTGCCGCCGGTGCGCAAGTCGTCCAGACTCGACTGGAAGAACTCATCGTAGTTCATGCCTGTATACCCTCCGGTAAGCGTGGCCTGCTGGGGCCTGATCCTATGGCATTCTCCGCACCGGCCAGATGCCGGGCGGTAAATTTCGCCCGTTTTGCCCGGTTATCCCTGCGGGCAGGGGCAACGCGGCGGGCGGTGGCGAAACCGGATACGGCAGTTCCCCGGGGCCGATGGCAGGTCAGTCATCATACACCCGGTGTGGGCCGTCCGCACGGTCCCGGCGTGGCGGTGTGTCCACGCGGCGGGATCTGTCTTAACGGTCCGTTCCTGAACAAGGGCTGACTGCGTGTGGGGATATTAGGGTGTCCCCCTACCTCTGTCCAGTTTTCGGGCAGCGAAAACCGGCCCTTTTGCCTGCGCGGAGTGCATTGCTGCCCTGTGGCTGCCGCAGGGGAAAGGATCTGGGCCATTCTGCTGGGGCCGGGAGCGGAGTGGGAGGCGGGCACAAAAATCCCCGCCGGGACCGGGCCGGGCGGGGCAGAAACACAGGGAAAGGTCGGGTCAGGCGACCGCGCGGCCCGGCGGGGCCCGTGCCCCCAGCGGCAGCGGGGACGCCATTTCTGCCACATCCCGGAGGGGTGGGAGCGCCCTGTCCATGGCCCGGGGAAGGAACCGGGGCAGGGGGGCTGAAAGGGTATCCGGCGCGGCGGACAACGGATTGACCGCCGCAAAGGCGCAAGGGGGATCAACGGAGGCGGAGGATCCACCGGACCCATCGGTGCCGGGGTGCGCCAGCGATGTGACACCGCCAGGAGTACAGATGACCAGCGACAGCGGGGAACCGTCAGCGGTCACCTGCGGCATGTAACCGGGCGCAAACACAACCCGCACGAACGCCGCCAGCAGCGCCAGCGCGAACAGCGCGGCCTGCCGGTTGCTGACCGGGCGGGCGGAAACCGACCTTCCGGACGCTTGGCGGTGGCGGTGGATTGCCATGCAAACTCCCCTTGAGTAAGTATGGATATACCCCGTGCCGCCGCCCTTGTCGAGAGCGGCGGGGCCGTTGCCGGGGCTTTTCCGGCCTATTCCGGATGCATGCGGGCTTTTTGTCTTGCGTCAGGGCCGCGAAGGCCTTATCCCATATTGAAATTATTTCAGATGTTCCCGCTCCGCCCCACCGGGCAGCGGGACACCCGGCCCGGGTGAACGGAAAAGAAGGAGGGCACAGTATGTCTGCTGCTTCTCTGGTTTCTTCTCTCCGGCCTGCCATTGGTTCCGTACAGTCTTCCCTGCGACGACGCTTCCTGTCCTGCTGACCGGGCGGGGAAACCCCGTCTGCTGCCCCGCCGCCTGCGCGACCGGGGCCAACGATGCCGCACACGAAGCCACCGCGCCACCGCCCTGTAGCAGGCTGGCGCGCAGCCGCAGGGATCCCAGGGCCGATGCTGACCTTCCCGCACCATGCTCCCCAGATGCCCGCCGCAGCGGATGCCTGTTCCGGGCTGCCGCTGTTCGTGTTCGGCAGTCTGATGGATCCCGATATTCTGGCCGGGGTGCTGGGGCCACAGCGGGCGGCGGCGGTGATCCGGCAGCCGGCGTGGCTGTCCGGGTACCGGCGGCACAGTGCCCGGGACGAAGTCTTCCCGATTCTGGTTCCCGATCCGCATGCGGTGGAAGCCGATGACACCACCCGTCACCCGCCGGTGGAAGGCTTCCTGCTGCGGGGCCTGACCGCGCAGGATCTTGACCGGATCGACTATTATGAAGGGGCGGGGTACACCCTGCGCCCCCTGACCGTGGAAGTGATGGCGGCGGAGGACGGGGCCGATGCCCGCCCCGGCGCGGGGCCTGCCGCACAGGGGGCCGGAGAGCGACGACGAACCGGCGCGCAGGTGTTTCTGTCCACCGGCCTGTTTTCCGACAGTGGTGTGGCGTGGGACCTCGGACACTGGCAGCAGACCGCCAAGCGGTATGCCCTGCTGCTGACCGAAGCCCTGATGCAGCACTGGGGCGTGACGCCCAAGGACGACATGGAAGGCCCGGCGTGGGCAGCCATCGAAGCGCGCTGCCGTGATCTTCTGGCTGAAGAAGACGCGGTGTTCCTCTCCGCCCGGTGACCGGAACCGGCCCGCTTTGCCGGGTTCCGCCGATCCGTCCAGATGACACCGGTGCCCGGCGCTGCCTGCGCCCGCACCGGCGCAGTGTCCCGCCACGGGACCGATGAGAGACTGTAATGACCTCGATGACCTCTTCCGATCAGCCCACCGTGTCCTCCTCCGCCGCTGATATCTCCGCTGCGGTGACTCCGCCGCCGGGGCTGGTGATCGGGCTGGAACAGCCGCACCATGCGGCGATCATTGAATCTTTGAACGACGAGGCCTTCGGCCCGGACCGCCAGAAGAAAACCGTCTACCGTTTCCGCGACGGGGTTTCCCACCTGCCGGAGCTGGCGCTGGTGGCCGAGGATGAGGCCGGGGCCTTCCGGGGCACCCTGCGGTTCTGGCCGGTGATGATCGGTCAGACCCCGGCGCTGCTGCTGGGGCCGCTGACCGTGGTCGGCGGGCTGCGCAAAACCGGGGTCGGCACCCGCCTGATGTGGGCGGGGCTGGAACGGGCGAAAGCGCTGGGCCATCGCATCGTGATTCTGGTCGGGGATGAGCCCTATTACAGCCGGTTCGGCTTCCGGCGGGCTCTGGCGGAGCCGCTGTCTCTGCCCGGTCCGGTCGATCTGGCGCGCTTTCTGGCGCTGGAACTGGTGCCCGGTGCCATGGACGGAGTGACCGGAATGGTCGAAAAATGGCCTTCTGAGCTGTAATAGATCAAATGCGGGGGATTTCCGGGTTGAAATCCCCCCGCGCATTGAATTACCTTGTTGCCACCTTAGAAGTTGGCACATAGGGGAAACTTCGCATGACGCAGACGACCAGCTCTTTCCTGACCCGCGGTATCCGTGCCTTGGTTGTGATTGCTGGCCTGTCCTGTGGCCTTTCGGTGATGTCTTCGGGCACGGCGGAAGCGGCTGCGGGCTGGAGCTGTGTTCCCTATGCCCGGTCGATCACCAATGTTGACCTGCGCGGCGATGCCTGGCGCTGGTGGGATAATGCCAGCGGCGTTTACGCCAAAGGGCAGGCCCCGAAGGCCGGATCGGTGCTGGTGTTCAAGAAAACCCGCCAGATGAGCCGGGGCCACGTTGCCGTGGTGCGGGAAGTTGTCAGCAGCCGCAAGATCATGATCGACCATGCCAACTGGAGCCGGGACGGCAAGGTGGAGCAGAAGGTCGGCGTGATCGACGTGTCGCCGAAGAACGACTGGAGCAAGACCCGGGTGTGGTACGGTCCGGTCGCCGATTACGGCAATACCACCTATGACACCTATGGCTTCATCTACACCGGCGGCGGCGACGCCCCGAAGGCCCAGCCGGACGCCAGGCTGTACCGGGCTTCGGCCGGTGCAGTGGAAGAGGAAGCCCCGCGCAAAGGGCCGAAGGCCGGTGGCAAGACCAAGCTGTCGGAAAAGAGCCTGACCGACAAGAAGCTGCGCCACATGGGCACCCGCTGATCGGCCCGTGCGGCAGACAGCCTGAAAAAACAGGGCAGGATCCATCCGGGATCCTGCCTTTTGCTTTTGGGCTTGCCTTTATGGTTTCGGCTGCCGCCTGTGGAGGGGCACGGGAACCGGAGGGGACCGGGGGACGGGTCCTCCGGTCAGGGATCACCGGATCCGGGCCCCCGTTATTGGCTCTCCGTTATTCGTAGAGGGCATCCAGCGCCGTGGCGTAGTGCTGGCGGATGACATGGCGGCGGATTTTCAGGGTTGGCGTCAGCATGCCGTTGTCGGTGGTGAAGGCGGCCGGGGCCAGCACGAACTTGCGGACCTTTTCGATGTTCGACAGGTCCCGGTTGACCCGGCTGACGGCTTCGCTGATGGCGGCGCGGAAGTCGGCCCGGGCAATCAGGGTTTCCTGCGGCATCGGTTCCAGCCCGTTCCGGGACAGGAAAGTCTGGATGAAGTCCGGGTCCGGCACGATCAGGGCCACCAGATGCGGGCGGCGGTCGCCGTAAACCATCGCCTGCGCGATTTCCGGCTCCAGCGTCAGGAAGCCTTCCACCCGTTGCGGCGAGACGTTGTCGCCGCCGGAGTTGACGATGATATCCTTCTTGCGGTCGGTGATCTTCAGCCGCCCGAGGCTGTCGATGGTGCCGATGTCGCCGGTGTGCAGCCAGCCGTCGGCATCGATGACGGCGGCGGTGGCTTCCGGATTGTTCCAGTAGCCTTTCATCACCGTTTCACCGCGCACGCAGATTTCGCCATCCTCGGCCAGTTTCACTGACACCCCATAGAGGGGCAGGCCAACGGTATCCATCTTCACGGAGGCCGGAACGTTGACCGAAATCACCGGAGACGCTTCGGTCTGGCCGTAGCCTTGCAGGATCCGCACCCCCAGCGCAGTGAAGAAGTGGCCGACATCGGCGTTCAGCGGGGCTCCGCCGGAAACGAAGGCCTTCAGCCGCCCGCCGAAGCGGCCTGCCACCTTGCGCCGGACCAGCAGGGTCAGCAGCGGATCCAGAAGATGATCGGTCAGGGTCAGGCTGGCGGGAGTGCACTGGCGCTTCATGCCAATGGAAACCGTGCGCAGGAACAGCTTTTCCTTCAGGCCACCCTGCGCCTGCACCCCGCGCAGGATCTTCTGGCGCAGTACCTCGTACAGGCGCGGTACGGCGGTCATGATGGTCGGGCGGGCTTCCTGAAGGTTGGTGCCCAGCGCTTCCAGCCCTTCGGCATAATAGATCTGCGCCCCCAGCGACATCGGGAAGAACTGTCCGGCAGTGTGCTCGTAGGCATGCGACAGCGGCAGGAACGACAGGAACACTTCCTGCCCGACGCCGAGGTCTTTCAGCACCCGATAGGGGCCTTCACTGTTGGTGATAATCGCTCCGTGCGACAGCTCCACCCCTTTCGGCGCACCGCCGGTACCGGAGGTGTAGATGATGCAGGCGGTATCACCGCGCTTCAGGCTGTGCAGCGGGGCCGGGGCCGGTTTACCCTCCCCCAGCGCCATCAGGTCGGCCCAGCGGTGCAGCACCAGACCGGGGTTCTGATGCAGGTCGGTGGGGTCAATCAGCACCACCTGCGGCGGGTGACTCATCTGGGTGGCGGCATGCAGCACCTGCCGTGCCAGCTTGCCGGTAGAGACGATCACCGCGCTGGCCTGACAGTCATTCAGGATGTGCAGGTGGTCGTTGGCGGTGTTGGTGGTATAGGCCGGTACGGTGATCGCCCCGGCGGTCATTACTGCCAGATCGGCGATACACCATTCCGGGCGGTTTTCCGAGACCAGAACCACCCGGTCGCCGGGGTGGATGCCGATGGCGGCCAGCCCGTTGGCCAGCGCGGTGACGGCGGCGGCGACCTCGTCCCAGCTCCACGCCGCGAAGGTCTTCAGGGGGGTGTTGTCGCGGGCACGTTTGGCCAGCAGAAACGGGGCACCCCGCAGGGCCTGCGCCTGATCAAAGAACAGCCCGGGCAGGCTGGTCATGGCGGCATAATCAACGACACGGCCGGGCACCGTGATCCTCCCTTGTTAAAATCCGGATCCGGTTACCCCGAATTTCCGGCGGGGGCAATCTTTCTTCACCGTCTGTGGCAGGAGGATGACGGTTACGGCAGACGGGCTGCCGGGTCTCCGATCAAGCATTGCCGCAACGGTGTTCAGACCCCATAGTAGTGTTAAATGACAGTGTATAGGGCAGAAGGCGTCCCTGCTATCGCGAATATGGTGCCGCCTGACCCTGAATAATATGTGTGGAGATGGTGCTGATGATGATGCGTGTGATGCGGGAACAGGCCGGGGCCGCTGCGGCCTCCGCTGCGGCGGATCTGGGCGTGCTGCCGGAATGGGACCTGCGCGATCTGTACCCGGCCCCGGACTCGCCGGAACTGAAGGCGGATCTGGACAAGGTTGACGCTGCCGCCCGCGCTTTTGCCGCCGCCTATCAGGGCAAGGTGGCGGGGCTGTCCCCGGCGGAGTTCGGCACCGCCATCCGGGCCTATGAGGACCTGTGCGAGGTGCTGTACAAGGCGCTGTCCTACGGCCAGCTGGTGCATGCCGGGAATGTCAGCGACCCGGAGGTCGGCCGTTTCTATCAGGGCCTGAGCGAGAAGGGGACGGAGATTTCCACCCTGACCCTGTTCTTCACGCTGGAAATCAACCGTCTCGACGATGCGGCGCTGGCTGCCCTGCTGACCGATCCGGTGGTGGCCCGCTACCGCCCGTGGATCGACGGCATTCGCCAGTATAAGGACCATCAGCTGACCGATGATCTGGAGCGGATGGTGACCGAAAAGGGCATCACCGGGGCCGGGGCATGGGTCCGCCTGTTTGATGAGACGCTGGCGGCGCTGCGCTTCCCGGTCGATGGCAAGGACCTGACCATCACTGAGGCGACCAACCTGCTGTCCAGCACCGATCCGGCGGTGCGCAAGGCGGCGGCGAAGAGCATCGGCACGGTGCTGGGGGCCAACAGCCGGGTGTTCAGCCTGATCACCAACACGCTGGCCAAGGATAAGGAAATAGACGACCGCTGGCGCGGTTATGCCTCGCCGATGGCCTCGCGCAACCTGAGCAATCAGGTGGAGGATACGGTGGTCAACGCGCTGGCCTCCGCTGTCAAGGACAGCTATCCGCGCCTGTCGCACCGTTACTATGCCCTGAAGGCGAAGTGGTTCGGGCAGGATCATCTGGATTACTGGGACCGTAACGCTCCGCTGCCGAGTGACAGCGACCGCAAGTATACCTGGCCGGAAGCGAGCGCGCTGGTGCTGGGGGCCTACCGGCGCTTCTCGCCGGAGCTGGCGGCGGTCGGTCAGACGTTTTTCGACAATGCGTGGATTGACGTTCCGGCCCGCCCCGGCAAGGCCAGCGGTGCCTTTGCCCATCCGGTGGTGCCCAGAGCCCACCCGTACCTGCTGCTCAACTACATGGGCCGGGGCCGCGACGTGATGACGCTGGCGCATGAGCTGGGCCACGGCTGCCATCAGGTTCTGGCCGGCAAGCAGGGCTGCTTCCTGTCCGATACTCCGCTGACGCTGGCGGAAACCGCCTCGGTGTTCGGCGAGATGCTGACCTTCCGCGCCATGCTGGATGCCGAGACGGATCCGGCCCGCCGCAAGGTGCTGCTGGCGTCGAAAGTGGAAGACATGCTGAACACCGTGGTGCGGCAGATTGCCTTCCACCATTTTGAACAGGCGCTGCATGCCGAACGCCGCAGCAGCGGCGAGCTGTCGGCGGAACGGATCGGTGAAATCTGGATGCAGGTGCAGGGCGAAAGTCTTGGTCCGGCAATCCGGTTCGAGCCGGAATACGCCCATTACTGGTCGTACATTCCGCACTTTGTCCACACCCCGTTCTATGTCTACGCCTATGCGTTCGGGGATTGTCTGGTCAATTCCCTGTACGAGGTCTACCAGCAGGGCCTGCCGGAGTTTGAGGCCAAGTATCTGGCGATGCTGTCGGCAGGGGGCACCCTGCGGCACAAGGAGCTTCTGGCCCCGTTCGGGCTGGACGCCAGTGATCCGGCCTTCTGGCAGCGCGGTCTGTCGGTGGTGGCGGGCTTTATTGACGAGCTGGAAGCCCTCGGCTGAGGCCATCCCTGTGAAACAGGAAAACCCCCGGTGGGCAGTCACCGGGGGTTTTTTTATCCTGTCAGGCCGGGATTATTCCGGCTTGACGATCATGCCGACGAAGACGCCGACGTTCTGGAGCAGGCCGGTGCCGTAGCCCTTGAACACCGCGTTCTTCAGCACGAACGGCTCGATGTATTCGGCCGGCGGCTCAGACAGCTGGCCGCCGACGATGTATTCGGTCCCGACGATGAAATCCGGGTGGTTGTCCGGCAGGTTGATCTGCACGGTGGTGGCGCCGGGGATCGAGGACACATTGGCGCTGCAATGGCTGACCAGCAGCAGGCCGAACTGCGAGGACACGAACACATTGGTGGCATTCGGGCGGGCGATGCCAACGCGGGTGGCGGAGAGAGTGGCGGTATCGGTCATGGAGCGATCCCCTGTGATGTGATGGTGGGTTCCGTCGTGCGGAAGCGCATCCCCCTGATGCGCCGGACCACGATCCGGTGATTCTCTTAAGAAGAGTATTGTATTTATTTTTGCATTTTATGATTGTTTCTCGGGAGGGTGCCAGAGCCCTGTGCTAGCCGCTTCTTTTCATATGCTGGCATAATATCCGGCGTGTCTGTGCAGACATATCGATGTCAGAAATGGAACGGCCCCGGTCCTGTAGGGGACCGGGGCCGGGCACGAAAACACGCAGCAGGGCGTTAGAAACGACGGGAGCGGGGTCAGACGAACTTGCGCTCGGTCAGGAACAGCCGCACCGCGAAGCCGAGGAAGATCACCCCGGCGACACCATCCAGCGCCGCCCGCACCCGCACATTGCCCATCAGGGCCCGGCCGACGCCGGACGCCATCACCGAGATCATCAGCAGGAAGCCGGTGCCGCACAGGGTCAGGGTCAGGCCAAGGATCAGGCTTTGCAGGCCGACGTGGCCGAGGGACGGGTTGATGAACTGCGGCACGAAGGCGAGGAAGAACAGGATGACCTTGACGTTCAGCAGGTTGGTCATCATGCCGTGCAGGAAGGTGCGGCGGGTTGACAGGCGTTCCACCTGCGGCACCCCACCGTCGGCCTGCGCCTTCCACATCTGCCACGCGCCCTTCAGCGATTTGGCACCGATCCACGCCAGATACAGCGCCCCGATCAGGCGCATGCCATCAAACAGATGCGGCGAGGCCGCAATCAGCGCCGATACCCCCAGCGCCGCCAGAACCGAATGAACCAGCGCCCCGAAAAAGATTCCGGCACTGGCCACCCAGCCGGATTTCCAGCCTTCAAACAGGCCCCGGCTGAGGATCAGCAGCATGTCCGGCCCGGGGATCAGGATCAGGATCAGCACGGCGAGAAGATAGAGGCGGTAGAGTTCAAGGTCGATCAGCATGGCACGCAGGCTCCGGCCCGGCAGCAGGGCTGCCGGATGAAAAAGAACAGCAGGGGGAAACTAAGGACGGGGAGTCCGGAAACAGATCATCAGGAGTGTCAGGGGCAAAGATCAGAAAAGGGCGTTCCGGAGCGGGGAAACCTGCCCGGAACGCCAAGGCTGCATTACAGTCTGGGAAGTCTGTAACAATCACAGTAGAGGGTACTGAGTAGGGGGTTACAAAGATCTGTTGGAACGGATCGTCAGGGAGGCTGCCGATCCGTGAAGCCATGCTGCCGTGTTCCGGTCTGCGGCTCAAGCTGCATTCCCTAAGGGAAACGATAAGCAGGGCTTATGAAAAGACAGCGGCCCCGCTGCCGGATCTGGCTGCGGGGCCGGGACTGTTCCCTCTGGGGGTGTCGGGCTTACAGCCGCACAATCTTACCGGGGTTCAGCAGGTTGGCCGGATCCAGTGCCTTTTTGATGGCGCGCATCACGTCCAGCGCGTCACCGTGTTCGGTCTCCAGAAACTCCATCTTGCCATAACCGACGCCGTGTTCGCCGGTGCAGGTGCCGTCCATCGACAGGGCGCGCTGGACCAGCCGGTCGTTCAGGGCCAGTGCGGTTTCCAGCTCCTTGGGGTCGTCGGGGTTGACGATGAACAGCACATGGAAGTTACCGTCGCCGACATGGCCGACGATCGGGCACAGCAGGCCGCTGGCATCCAGATCGGCGCGGGTCTCGACGATGCAGTCGGCCAGACGCGAAATCGGCACACAGACATCCGACGAGAACCCGGAACAGCCGGGGCGCAGGCCGAGACCGGCATAGTAGGCCTTGTGGCGGGCATCCCACAGCCGGGCCCGCTCTTCCGGGGCATTGGCCCACTGGAAGTCGGTGCCGCCATGGTCAGCGGCCAGTGCCTGCACCATTTCCACCTGTTCCTGCACCCCGGCGGGGGAGCCGTGGAATTCAAAGAACAGGGTCGGGGTTTCGGCGTGTGACAGCTTGGAATAGGCGTTGATCGCCTTCATCTGCAAGGCGTCGAGGAATTCAACGCGGGCCACCGGAATGCTGCTCTGGATGGTGGCGATGACGGTGTTGACCGCTTCCTCCACCCCCGGGAACGGGCAGACGGCAGCGGAAATGGTCTCCGGGATGCCATACAGGCGCAGGGTGACCTCGGTGATGATGCCCAGCGTACCTTCCGACCCGACGAACAGGCGGGTCAGGTCATATCCGGCGGCGGACTTGCGGGCGCGGCGGCTGGTGCGGATCACCCGGCCATCGCACAGCACCACGGTCAGGGCCAGCACGTTTTCACGCATGGTGCCATAGCGCACGGCGTTGGTGCCGCTGGCGCGGGTGGCGGTCATGCCGCCGATGCTGGCATCCGCCCCCGGATCAATCGGAAAGAACAGCCCGGTGTCGCGGATGAATTCATTCAGCTGTTTGCGGGTGACCCCGGCCTGCACGGTGCAGTCCAGATCCTCCGGCCGCACCTCCAGCACCGCGTTCATCCGCGAGACGTCGATGCAGATGCCGCCCTGAAGCGCGGCGATATGGCCTTCCAGCGAGGTGCCGGTGCCGAACGGAATCACCGGGGTGCCGTAGCGGGCGCAGATTTTCACCACCGCCGACACTTCTTCGGTGCTGGTGGCGAACACCACCGCATCGGGGGGGAAGGCGACGTGGAAGGATTCATCCTTGCCATGCTGCTCGCGGATGGCGGTGCCGGTGGCCAGACGGTCACCGACCAGCGCGGCCAGTTCGGCCAGACATTCCGGCGGGGCGGTACGGGCGGGCAGGGCGGGGGGCAGATGCGACATGGTGCGGGGTCCTGTGGCGGGGAGTCAGGAGAGAGGATCAGGCAAGGGTGGCAATCTGCGGAGCATGGCCGCAGGCGCGGACGAAGGTCAGCAGATCGGTGTTGGAAATGCTGGTGGTGGCGGTGTTTTCCAGCGGGTGGTAATTCAGTATAGGCTGGTCCATCATCCACTGGTCCAGCACCACGTTCACCGCCTGCGCGGCCCGGTCGTTGATCAGCGAGAACGGGGTGACGGAGCCGGGAAAGACCCCCAGCATATCAACCAGACGCTCCGCCGAGCCGAAGGACAGGCGCTTCGAGCCGATGCGGTCGGGCAGGGTTTTCAGGTCAATCTGGCGGTCAATCGGGGCCACCACCAGCCATGTCTGCTTTTTGGCATCGCGCAGAAACAGGTTCTTGCAATGTACGCCGGGGATATCAGCCCAGAACTGATGGCCGTCCTCGACGGTCATGATCGGCGGATGGTCCACGGTGGAGGTGCGGATGTTCAATCCGTCAAGGAAGGTCATCAGCGCGGCACGGCTGGCGTGGTGCGGCGACAGGACCAGCGGGGAGGCGGCGGTTTCGGCTGCGGGATTGCTCATGATCGGCGGGTGACTTAATGTTCTGGTTCAACGGGCGGGAATGGTGCCGGGATTGATCTGGTCGGGTCAAGCCGGAACAGTGGACCGTATAACGCTTTTTGCATAAATCATAGCCGGATGACCCTGCGGAGAGAGCAAACCCGAATGAGCATCTGGGGCAAACTGATGGGCGGCATGACCGGTATGATGGTCGGCGGCCCGCTGGGCGCGATGATGGGGGCCTCGATGGGCCACCTGTTCTATGACCGCAATCCGTTCCGCAGCCTGTTCAACCCGATGGCCTTTGTGCCGGGGTGGCAGGGCTTTGTCGCTTCCGCCAAGGAGCAGGGCCGCCAGAGCGGCTTTGCCATGGGGGTTGTGCTGCTGTCGGCCAAGGTGGCCCGGGCCAGTGGCCTGAACGAGGCAGAGGGCTTTGCCGCGCTGATCCGGGTCGCCAGTATCGGGCCGGAGGAACAGGACGGCGTACATGCCCTGTACAGCCGGGCGTGGCAGTCCGACAGCGGGCCGGAAACGGTGACGGCGGTGCTGTCGGCGCTGTTTGACGGCAGCCCGGGGCTGCTGGACGAGATTGTTGACGCTCTGGCGATGATTGCCGCCGCTGCCGGGCGGCTGGAGCAGGCGGTGCCGCATCTGGAGGCGATTGCCGCCGATCTGGGCAGGCCGGGGCGCGATTGGGCGCGTTTTCAGGCCGGGGCCGCCGGGACGGGGGGCGGGCCGGACCCGTGGCAGGTGCTGGGGGTGCCGCCGGACAGTGACGAGGCGACGATCCGCGCCGCCTATCGCCGCCTGCTGCGGGAGACCCATCCGGATACGCTGATGGCACAGGGCTTGCCAGAGGAATTCATCGCCGTTGCCAACCGCCGGATGGCGGATATCAACGCGGCATGGGACGAGATTGCCCGTCAGCGCCGCTACCGGCGCTGACGGGTTTCGTTTCTAAAGAGGGCAGCGCCGCTACCGGCGCTGACAGGTTTCGTTTCAAAAGAGGGCAGCGCCGTTACCGGCGCTGACAGGTCTCGTTGCATTTGCTGTTTTGTTCATTTGCCCCCGGCCTGCGCCCCTAACGCGGGCCGGGGGATTCTCTCTCCCCGTCTCCCCGGAGTATCCTGCCTGTGAGTATCCGCGATACCCTTCTCGCCCTGTTTGTGATGGTCTTATGGGGTGCCAATTATGTTGCCGTAAAGCTGGGGGTGTCGGAATTTCCGCCGCTGCTGCTGATTACCCTGCGGTTTGCCGTGGTGGCGGTGCTGCTGGTGCCGTTTTACCGCATCACCCGCAAACAGGTGCCGGGGGTGCTGCTGCTGTCCTTCACCTTCGGGTCGGCGCATTTCGCCCTGCTGTTTGTCGCCCTGAAAATGACCGAAGCCGGAACCAGCGCCCTGCTGCTGCAACTGGGGGTGCCGTTCTCCACCCTGCTCGGCGTGGTGTTTCTGGGGGACCGGCTGGGTGTCTGGCGGGTCAGCGGCCTGCTGGTGGCCTTTGCCGGGGCGGCGGTGCTGGCGTGGGGGCCGAATGTGCCCGCCATCGGCCCGGCGGTGCTGCTGGTGGTATCGGCCTTCTTCTGGGCGGTGTCGAACCTGCTGGTGAAAAAAGTGACGGATGTCAGCCCGATCGCCCTGACCGGCTGGATGTCGCTGTTTGCCGTGCCGCAATGTCTGCTGTGGACCCTGATTTTTGAAACCGGCCATATCGCCGCCATTGAACAGGCCCACCTGATCGGCTGGGGGGCGATGCTCTATACCGCCATCGGGTCCTCCATCGTTGCCTATGGCCTGTGGTACTGGCTGCTGGGGCGCTATACCGTCAGTCAGGTGGTGCCGATCTCGCTGCTCAACCCGGTGTTCGGGGTGTTGGTCGGGGCATGGGTGCTGGGCGAAAGCATCGGCCCGGAAAAGATCGCCGGAGGCCTGCTGACGCTGGGCGGGGTTGGTATCATCCTGTGGCGGCAGGCGAAAAAGGGGGCGGCCTGATGACCGGCCCGGCCTTTGCCGCTGATACGTCCCTGCCGGGGGTGACGGTGATGCCGTCGCCCAACCACGGCCCGCGTGCGGCGGGGGCGGCGGTGGATCTGCTGGTGCTGCATTATACCGGCATGCCGGATGGGTCGGCGGCCTTGCGGCGGATGTGTCAGGCCGAGGCGCAGGTCTCGGCCCATTATATGGTGGAAGAGGACGGGCGGATTTTTCAACTGGTGCCGGAGGCACGGCGGGCCTGGCATGCCGGGGTCGCCCGCTGGCGGGGCCGCGCTGACGTCAACAGCCACTCAATCGGGATAGAGATCGTCAACCCCGGCCATGAATTCGGCTACCGCCCGTTTCCGGCGGTGCAAATGCAGGCGGTGGCGGCGCTGTGCCGTGATATTCTGGACCGGCACCCGGCGATCCTGCCCGGCGGAGTGGTGGCCCATGCCGATGTGGCCCCGGCCCGCAAGGAGGACCCCGGCGAACTGTTTGACTGGCCGTTTCTGGCGGATCAGGGGGTCGGTCTGTTTCCCGCCCCTGTGGCGGGTGCAGGCGGGGATGCCGCCGCTCTGCTGCGGCAGATCGGCTATCCGCTGGGCGAAGACGGAGCGGAAACCCCGGAGGGTCTGCGGGCGGCGCTGGTGGCGTTTCAGCGGCGCTACCGCCCGTCGGAGTTGACCGGGCAGGCCGATGCCGGAACACTGGCCATGCTGACAGCCGTGGCAAGAGCCCTGAAACCGGAGGAAAGTATACGGTGACTGATCTGTTTTCCGCCCTCGGCGATGGCGCGGGCAGCATGAACATCCGGCGGGAGGATTTCGCCCCCGGTGCCGTGCTGCTGCGTGGCGGGCTGGCAGATCAGCAGGAGGCGGTTCTGGCCGCCGTGCGGGCGGTGACGGCGCAGACCGCGTTCCGGCGGATGCAGACGCCGGGTGGACAGTCGATGTCGGTGGCCACCAGCAGCTGCGGTGCGTTGGGCTGGGTCACTGACCGCAAAGGCTATCGCTATGTGGCGGCGGATCCGCAGACCGGCATCCCGTGGCCCGTGATGCCGGGAGTGCTGCATGGTTTCGCCCGGGCGATGGCGGAGATGGCAGGCTATCCGGGGTTTGATCCCGACAGTTGCCTGATCAACCGCTATGCTGCCGGGGTCAAGATGGGCCTGCATCAGGACCGGGATGAGGCGGACTTCACCCAGCCGATCGTCTCGCTGTCGCTGGGGATTCCGGCGGTGTTCCTGTGGGGCGGGCTGGCCCGCACCGGCCCGGTGCGGCGGATCACCCTCAGTCATGGCGATGTGGTGGTGTGGGGCGGGCCGTCGCGGCTGGTGTTCCACGGCATCGCCCCGCTGAAACCCGGTACCCATCCGGCAACGGGAGAGGTCAGGATCAACCTGACCTTCCGCCGCGCCGGATAGGGGCCGTAACGGTAAGGCTGATCCGGCCCTTACGGGGCCGGATTAGGATACGCGGTGTGGATAGCCTCGATGGCCGCCGTCAGTTCCGGGGTCAGCGGGCGGTCGGCGGCGGCCAGACTGGCGGCGAACTGCTCCGGCGTGGTCGCCCCGACAATCGCCGAGGCCAGGAACGGCCGTTCCAGACAATAGCGGATCGCCATGGTGGTCGGGGACCATCCGGCGGCTTCAGCCAGCGTGCAATACAGATCGGTGGCGAGCTGGGCGGCGGGCTTGGTGTAGCGGGCGTAGCGGTCCGGCCAGCGGGTGACGCGGGCCCCCTGCGGGCGGGCGCCGTTGCGGTATTTGCCGGTCAGCACCCCACCGCCCAGCGGCGAATAGGCGGTCAGCGGCACCTCTTCGCGGATTGCCAGTTCGGCCAGACCGACCTCGAAGGAACGGTTCAGCAGGCTGTAGGGATTCTGGATGCAGGCAATGCGCGGCACCCCGGCGGTTTCGGCGGCCAGCAGGCAGCGGTGGATGCCCCACGGCGTTTCGTTGGAGACCGCGATGTGGCGGATCTTCCCGGCCTTCACCGCATCGGCCAGTACCGCAAGGCTTTCCTCCAGCGGGGTCTGATCCTGCTCCGGGTGGTGTTCATAGCCCAGACGGCCGAAGAAGTTGGTCTGCCGGTCCGGCCAGTGCAGGTAATACAGGTCGATATAATCGGTCTGAAGGCGCTTCAGCGAGGCATCAAGCGCGGCCTCGATGTTCACCCGGTCCAGCCGGTGATCGGGGCCACGGAACCACGGCATCGGCGGGCTGTAGGCCACCACCTTGGTGGCGATGATCGTATCGCTGCGGTTGCCGCGGGCCTTGACCCAGTTGCCGACGATTTCTTCGGTCCGGCCCTGTGTTTCCGGGCGGGGAGAGATCGGATACAGCTCGGCGGCATCAAGGAAGTTGATGCCGTGGTCACGGGCGATATCCAGCAGGGCAAAGCTCTCAGTTTCGGTGTTCTGTTCGCCGAAGGTCATGGTGCCCATGCTGATGGCGGACACCTTCAGGCCGCTGCGGCCAAGGGGACGGTATTCCAAGGAACAACTCCTTTGAGGGGGGCAGGAGGAGAGGAAAGGTGTAATTTCGCAGTGCAAATAAACCTTTTGGTAATATTTTCCCGATGCGGGCAGGAGTACAATCAAAAACAGGAGACATCTGCCGGTAGCTGCCATGGTGGCGGCTGAACAGAGCCGCAGTTTTGCCTCCCCACAGGAGGAGGTCTGAAATGATTTCCGACACGGGCCGTCCGGCTGACGGCAACCGCAAAACCGACCTCAAAACAGATAGTGCGCAGGCAGACCCCCGTAAAGACGCAGAAAATGCCCGCCCGGACGCCCGGGCCGCGCAGAAGAAGGGCAATCCGCCGCTGACCCCGCAGGAAGCCACCCTGTACCGGGTGTGCTGGGCCTCGGTGTTTACCGCTGCCTGTGGCGCCGGGGATCCGATGCCGCGTGATCTGGCAGAGTTCCGCGCCGAAAACGAGGCGGTGGATCATCCCTTCCGCCGCTACTGGCTGGAAGTCTACCGCAGTGGCGGCAGCAGTGGTCTGCCGACAATCCGGCACTGATCCCGCCCGGTATTATCCCTTTGCCGTGCAGCCCTTTTCTGTACGCGGGGGGGACTGCCGTGGTAGGATTCCGGCGGGGGATCAGCGCTGGAGCGTCAGGCCATGCAGACTTACCGGGATCAGCCGCACCGGGATCATCCTGTTGCGGCGGAAGAAGGCGGCATCAGCGGTGCTGACTGGATGACCGTAGACTGGAGCCAGCTGAACCGGGGGGACATCGACGTCTTCAAGCGGCGTCTGTATGCCCACCTGAAGCATAGGTTGGCCCGCAGTGCGGAAGAGGCCAGCCTGCACGACTGGTATACCGCGCTGGCCCATACCACCCGCGACCTGCTGGTGGAAACCTGGACTGACAGCCAGCGGGCGGCGGCCAGTGCCGACGCCAAGCGGGTGTGCTATCTGTCGCTGGAATTCCTGATCGGGCGGTCGCTGGAAAGCAACCTGCTGGCGGTTGGCATGATGGATATCTGCCATGCCGCGCTGGCGGAAATGGGGCTGGATTTCGGCGCGATCCGCGAGCAGGAGCCGGAGGCGGCACTGGGTAACGGCGGCCTCGGGCGGCTGGCGGCCTGTTTTGTCGATTCCCTCGCCACGCTGGGCATTCCGGGGGAAGGCTATGGCATCCATTACCACCACGGCATGTTCCGTCAGCGCATTGAGGACGGGCGGCAGGTGGAAGTGCCGGAAAACTGGCTGACCTATGGCAATCCGTGGGAATTCAAACGCCCGGATGTCTGCTATCCGGTGCGCTACGGCGGCCGGGTGGAAATGGTGGACGACGGCGAAGGCCACCAGAGCTTTGTCTGGATCCATGCCGAGGAAGTGCTGGCGATTGCCAACGATCTGCCGGTGCCGGGCTATGGCGGGTTTGGGGCCTCCAGCATCCGGCTGTGGTCAGCCCGGGCCTCGCAGGAATTTGACCTTCAGGACTTTAACCGGGGCGACTATATCGGCTCGGTGATGGCGGCGATGGAGTCCGAAAGCCTGTCGAAGGTTCTGTATCCGGATGATTCCACCGAACAGGGCAAGGTGCTGCGCTTCCGGCAGGAGTATTTCTTTGTCGCCGCCTCGGTCGCCGACATCCTGCACCAGTTCCGCGCTCAGTCGGGGGCGGACTGGAGCCTGCTGCCGGAAAAGGTGGCGATCCAGCTGAACGATACTCACCCCACCATTGCCATTCCGGAACTGATGCGCCTGCTGATCGACGAACAGGGGCTGGGCTGGGATGAGGCGTGGGAAATCAGCCGGGGTGTGTTCGCCTACACCAACCACACCCTGTTGCCGGAAGCTCTGGAATGCTGGCCGGTGGCCCTGTTTGAACGGCTGCTGCCGCGTCATCTTCAGATCATTTACGAAATCAACCGCCGCTTCCTCGATCAGGTGCGGGCGCAGGTGCCGGACGATGCCGATCTGGTGCGGCGGGTGTCTCTGATTGATGAAAACGGCGGACGGCGGGTGCGGATGGCCCATCTGGCGGTGGTCGGCAGCCACTGCGTCAACGGGGTGGCGCGGATCCATACCGATCTGATGAAATCGGGGCTGTTTGCTGATTTCCACCGGTTATACCCGGATAAAATTGTCAACCGCACCAATGGCATCACCCCGCGCCGCTGGCTCAATCAGGCCAACCGGCCATTGGCCCGGTTGATTTCCCGCCATGTGGACGAAGACTGGCCGGTCAATCTGGATCTGCTGCGTGCCCTGTTGCCGCTGGCGGAGGATGCCGGGTTCGCCGAGGAATTCCGGCGGGCAAAAACCGCCAACAAGGAGCGCTTCACCAGTTTCTCCGGGCGGACGCTGGGGGTCTGGATCGACCCCGGCAGCCTGTTTGATGTGCAGGTCAAGCGGATCCATGAATACAAGCGGCAGCTTCTGAATGTGCTGCACGTCATCACCCGCTACAACCGGCTGCGCCATGGGCTGACGGCGGGGATGGTGCCGCGCACGGTGATCTTTGCCGGTAAGGCCGCCCCCGGCTATGCGGCGGCGAAGATGATCATCCGGCTGATCCATGCCGTCGCCGGGGTGGTCAATGGTGATCCGCGCACCCGCGACTGGCTGCGGGTGGTGTTTGTGCCCAACTACAATGTCTCCTCGGCGGAGGTGATCATTCCCGCCGCCGATCTGTCAGAGCAGATCTCGACGGCGGGCACCGAGGCTTCGGGCACCGGGAACATGAAGCTGGCGCTCAACGGGGCGCTGACCATCGGCACCCGTGACGGAGCCAATATTGAAATCGCCGAGGAGGTGGGGGAGGAGAACCTGTTCTTCTTCGGCCTGACGGCGGAGGAGGTGGCGGCCTGCCGCAGTGGTGGGTATGACCCGATGGCGGTGATGCATGCCAATCCTGAGCTGGCGGAAGTGCTGAACATGATCCGGGGCGGTTACTTCAGCCCCGGCGAACCGGAGGCCTTCCGCCCGCTGGTTGATGCCCTGCTGTATGGCGGGGATCATTACCTGCTGCTGGCCGACTATGCTGCCTATGTGGCGACGCAGGGGCTGGTGGATGCGGCGTGGCAGGATGCGGCGGGCTGGACCCGCTCCGCCATCACCACCGTGGCGCGGATGGGTAAGTTCTCCGCCGACCTGACGGTGCTGGATTACGCCCGGGATATCTGGGGCGTTAAGGCAACGGCCCCGGTGATGCAGGATCTGGGGCCGTACCGGTAAAACAGGGATGTCAGACAGCGGGTAGATCAGCGCAGGGCCAGAACACCGATCATCACCAGCCCCAGCACGATGCGGTACCAGGCGAACGGGGCAAAGCCATGCCGCCCGATGAAGCCGATCGCCACCCGCACCACCAGCAGGGCGGTGATGAAGGCAGTGACAAACCCGATCCCGATCATGCCGAAGGCGGAGAAATCCAGCGCCGCCCAGTTTTTATACAGGCTGTAGGCGGTGGCCCCGGCCATGGTCGGGATGGCGAGGAAGAAGGAGAACTCGGCGGCGGTCTTACGTTCCACCCCCATCAGCAGCGACCCCATGATGGTGGCCCCGGAGCGGGAGACGCCGGGAACCATGGCAATGCACTGGAACAGGCCGATCTTGACCGTCAGCGGCAGCGGAAACTGCTCAATGGCGTGATAGCGCGGTGTGTGGTTCAGCCGTTCGATCAGCAGGATGGCGATGCCGCCCAGCACCAGTGTCACCGCCACCACCATCGGGGAATCCAGCAGGGCGCGGATCATCGAATAGGCCCCGGCACCGATCACCATGGCGGGCAGGAAGGCAATCAGGATGTTGCGGACGAACAGCTGTTCACTCCGCACGGTGGCGACACCGGTCAGGGCCTGCCACAGGCGTGGGAAGAAGGCGACGCAGACAGCCAGAATGGCCCCGAGCTGGATCACCACCTCGAAGGTTTTGCCCGACGGGGCCGGGAACCCCAGAAGATCAACCAGCAGCACCAGATGCCCGGTGGAGGACACCGGCAGAAATTCAGTCAGGCCTTCAATAATGCCCAGAAAGGCGGCCAGAAGCAGCAGGTCCATGATTGCGGAAACTCATCAGGGGGAGGGGGAGATTGCGCGGCATCATGGCCCCGGCGGCGGCAGGGCGCAAGGGGGCAGTGCAGCATGGCTGATCTCTGCGGCTGGGGCGGGGGCGGAGGGCAGGGGCGGGCCTTTTCTCTTGCCGGGGACCGGAGGACGCCGTAATCATCGGGGCAGTTTTTCCGATGTTTGATAAAGACAGGTGCGCCCGTGGCTCTTCCTCCCCTGCTGACCCTGCGTGACATCCGCCTCGGCTTTGGCGGCCATCCCCTGTTTCAGGGCGTGGAGCTGGCGGTGGGCAAGGGCGACCGCGTCTGTCTGGTCGGCCGCAATGGCTCCGGCAAGTCAACGCTGCTGAAGGTGATCGCCGGGATGGTCGATGCCGAAAGCGGCGAGATTTTCGTGCAGCCCGGCACCCGCATCGCCTATCTGCCGCAGGAGCCTGACCTGTCCGGCTTCGCCACCGCCCACGATTATGTCGCCGCCGGGCTGGGGCCGGAGCAGCTGCACGACTATCACACCGTCGATATCATACTGGATGATCTTCAGGTCCGTCCGGATGCGGATCCGGCGGCGATGTCGGGCGGGGAAAAGCGCCGCGCCGCCATTGCCCGCCTGCTGGTCAGCCAGCCCGATGTGATGCTGATGGACGAACCGACCAACCATCTGGATCTGCCGACCATCCAGTGGCTGGAAGAATACCTGTCTAACACCCGCAGCGGCTTCATCCTGATCTCGCACGACCGGGCCTTCCTCAACCGCCTGACCCGTACCACCCTGTGGCTGGACCGTGGCGTGGTGCGCCGCCTTGAGGCTGGATTCAAGGAGTTTGAAGGCTGGTCACAGGGGATTCTGGAGCAGGAAGCGGTCGAGACCGCCAAGTTCGACAAATTCCTTGAGCAGGAAGTGACTTGGTCGAAAAAGGGCATCGAGGCCCGCCGCACCCGTAACATGGGCCGGATGCGCCGGTTGCAGGAGCTGCGCAGCGAACGGGCGCAGATGATCGCCCGCACCGGTCTGGTGAAGATGGAAAGCGACAGCGGCCAGACCTCCGGCAAGCTGGTGATCGAGGCCGAAGGGATTGCCAAGACCTATGGCGACCGGGTGATTCTGGCCCCGTTCTCCACCCGGATCCTGCGCGGGGACCGGGTCGGCATCATCGGCCCCAACGGGGCGGGCAAGTCAACCCTGCTGCGGATGCTGATGGGGCAGGAAGCGCCGGACAGCGGCACGGTCAAGCTGGGCACCAACCTGACCACCGTCTACCTTGACCAGAGCCGCAGCGCGCTGGACCCGGCCAAGACCATCTGGGATACGCTGGCCGACACCGGCGGGGATTCCATCAATGTGCGCGGTCATCTGCGCCATGTGGTCGGCTATATGCGTGATTTCCTGTTTGATGAGCGGCAGGCCCGCAGCCCGGTCGGCAGCCTGTCCGGGGGGGAGCGCAACCGCCTGCTGCTGGCCAAGGCGCTGGCCCGGCCCTCCAACTTCCTGATCCTCGACGAACCGACCAACGATCTGGATATGGAAACGCTGGATCTGTTGCAGGACATGCTGGGCGATTATGACGGCACCCTGCTGCTGGTCAGCCACGACCGTGATTTTCTTGACCGGGTGGTGACGTCCTCCATCGTTTTTGAGGGCGATGGCGTGGTGCGGGAATATCCGGGCGGCTATTCCGACTATGAAATCCAGCGCCCGAAGGTGCAGGCCCCGGCGAAGGTGAAGGACGAAGCGAAGGCGGAAGCCCCGAAGGAAAAGCCGAAGGGGAAATCGGTCAAGCTGTCCTACAAGCAGCAACGCTTCCTCGACGAATTCCCCAAGCTGATGGAACGGCTGGAAAAGGAAAGCGCGGCGCTGGAAAAGAAGCTGGCAGATGATGGCTTTTATGCCCGCGATCCGCAGGGCTTTGCCAAGGCGGTGGAGGGGCTGGAAGCCCTGAAGGCTGAGCAGGCCGCCGCCGAGGAACAGTGGCTGGACATTGAAATGCTGAAGGAGGAACTGGGGGGCTGATCCCCGGTTCCTCCTGCTGCTGTGTGATGGGAAGGGAGCGTTTCCTGTCGCAGGTCCGGTGACCGGCCCTGCCGGAAACGCTCCGGTGCCTCCGGCCCCGCTCCGGTCGGGGACCGGAAGACGGGGCCGCTTACTGGGCGGGCTTCGGCTCAGGCACCGCGCCCTTGGCGGCATCCTTGGCGTGCTGCTTTTTCACGTCATCGACGCGGTGTTCGGCCGATTTTCCGCCTTTTTTGGCGGTGTCGGGCATGGCCTTGGCATCCTTGGCCAGCTGCTCCTTCTGGGCATGATCTTTCGGGGTGTGTGCCGCAGCGGCCTCAGCCGCTTTCGGGTCCACCTTGGTCTGTCCAGCCTTCGCCGCATCCTGCGGGGGCTGGGCCGCATCCGTCACCGCCGGGGCCGGAACCGCCGCCGGGGCTGCCGCAGGCGGAACCTGAGCGAAGGCGGCGCCTGCCATCACGGACACGATGGTGGTGGCAAGGGCGGTGCGGGTCAGAAGACGGGTAAAGGACATGACCGTAAACTCCGGTGTCTGTCAGTGGGGGCGGGCGGAAGATCCGGCCCGGCGGCCCCGGTTGCCCCGGGTGGGGCGGAGGGTTTCGGGATCGGTCAGCGAGGAGGCTGCCGTCGTTCCCTGAGATGTATTAAGCCCCGGCACTGTGTCAGCGTAAGGGCGATGTTTGCCGTAATTTCAGCACAGTGCGGCAAAATCCGGCATGCGGCGGGCGCGCAAAAGCAAACGCCCCGCACGGGGCGGGGCGTCGGTCATGGTAGAAGGCAGGGCAAGCCTCAGTTCTTCTTGCCGTGCTTCTTCTTCAGGTCATCCATGCGGCGTTCCGCGGAATTACCGTACTTCTGGGCCTTTTCCGGAATGGCCTTGGCGGTGTCCCTGGCAGCATCCTTCACGGCATCCTTGGCCTTCCCGGCGGTGTTTCCGGCAGCGGTGGTTTCCTGCCCCAGTGTCTTTTTGACGGTGTCGGCGGCCTTGGTGGCCTGATCAACGCTCTGGGAGACGGCATCAGCCTTTTTGGCGGCGCTGTCAACGGTCTGGGCCGTGCTGGTGATGGTGGAGGTCACCCGGTCCACTGTGGTGCCCTGCGCCATGGCGGACAGCGGCAGCAGGGACAGGGCGGCACACAGGCACAGGCTACGCAGGGCGGACATCAACGGAAACTCCAGTGAAACAGGGGGATGGAGCGGGGCGCGGTATTCAGCACCGGCCCCGGCAAAAAGACAGAGTGGCAAGACAAAAACCGGGGGATCAGGCCCTGACCGCCATGGTGATCGGTCCGCTGGCCCGGCCATGGACGAACTGGTCAACATAGGGATTGCCGGAGTCAAACACCTGCGATGCCGGGCCGGTCCAGATCAGTCGGCCCTTGTGCAGCATGGCGATACGGTCGGCAATCTTGCGGGCGGATGCCATGTCGTGGGTGATCGACAGGGCCGTGGCCCCCAGTTCCTTCACGCACTTCACGATCAGGTCGTTGATGACATCGGCCATGATCGGGTCCAGCCCGGTGGTCGGTTCATCGAAGAAGATGATCTCCGGCTCGTCAGCGATGGCACGGGCGAGGCCGACGCGCTTCTGCATGCCCCCGGAGAGTTCCGACGGGAACAGATCGGCCACTTCCGGGCCAAGGCCGACCTGCGCCAGCTTTTCCACGGCCTTGTCGCGGGCCGGGCCCCGGGCCATGCCTTCGCCCTGAATCAGGCCGAAGGCGACGTTTTCCCACACTGGCAGGGAGTCAAACAGCGCCGCCCCCTGAAACAGCATGCCGAACTTGCGCAGGACGGTATCGCGCTTCCGGCCACGCAGACCGACGGTTTCCTGACCGTCGATCAGGATCGATCCGCTGTCCGGGGTGATCAGGCCGAGGATCGACTTCAGCAGCACCGATTTACCGGTCCCGGAGCCGCCGATCACCACCACGCTTTCGCCGGGGCGGATATCAATGGAAACACCGTCGAGCACCACCTTTTGCCCAAACGCCTTATGGACGTTGGTCAGGCTGAGCTTCGGCACGGAGGGCGGGGGCTGATAGGCGGGGGTGGTGCTGATCATCGCGCGAAAAACAGTTCCGTGATGAGGTAGTTGAATACCAGAATCAGGATGGAGGCCGACACCACCGCATTGCGGGTGGCCTGACCGACACCCTGCGCGCCACCGCGCGAGGTATAGCCATTGTAACAGCCCATCAGCGCAATGATGAAGCCAAAGGTGGAGGCCTTGACCAGACCGGAGACGACATCCATCGTCTCCAGAAATTCCCAGGTGCGCTGGATGTAGTTGCCGGGGTTGAAGCCCAGTTTGTAGGTGCCGATCAGGTACCCGCCGAACACCCCGATGATATCCCCGACCAGCACCAGCAGCGGCAGCATCAGCGCCCCGGCCAGAAGACGCGGCGCGATCAGGTATTTGAATGGGTTGGTTGACAGGGTGGACAGGGCATCAATCTGTTCGGTCACCCGCATGGTGCCGATCTCGGCGGCCATCGAGGCCCCGACGCGCCCGGCCACCATCAGCCCGGCCAGCACCGGCCCCAGTTCCCGCGTCATCGAAATCACCACCACGGTGGCAACCGCGCCTTCGGCGGCAAAACGGGCAAAGCCGGTGTGGCTTTGCAGGGCCAGCACCATCCCGGAGAACAGGGTGGTCAGGCCGACCACCGGCAGCGAGTAATAGCCGATCTCCACCATCTGCCGCAGCAGGGTGCGCGGATAGAACGGCGGGGTCAGGCAGTGGAACACCGCCATCGCCGTGAAGGTAGACAGCCGCCCGACCCGGTTGAAGAACGCCAGCAGGACCCGCCCGACAAGGGCGAGGAAATCCAGAAAGGCCGTCACCGGGTTGGTGGAGTTCATTCACGGGCTCCCAAACGTGGGCCGCCGGTGGATCGGCGGGCCCTTAACTGCCGGTATACCGGCGGGCGTACCGGCGGGACAGACCCGTCAGCAGCTCGTAAGAAATGGTTCCGGCACGTCCTGCCTGTTCATCCAGATCAATGCCATCCCCGAGAACGGAAATCCACTGACCGGGCCGGGCAAACTCTTCCGGGACCGCAGAAACATCAAAGGAGATCAGGTCCATCGACACCCGGCCGACGATCGGCACTTCAATGCCCCCCAGCATCCCCTTACCGCGCCCCCCCAGTGACCGCAGCAGGCCATCGGCATAGCCCGCCGAAACGGTTGCCAGACGCATGCCGGGGGTTACGGCGTGGGTGGCACCATAGCCAACCGCCCCCGGAGTGTCAATTCGACGGACCTGAACAATGCGGATCCGCAGGGTGGCGGCAGCCCGCACCGGGTTGGGCTGGCCGGGCACCGGATTGCCACCGTACAGGCCGATGCCGGGGCGGACCAGATCGAAATGGTAGTCCGGGCCAAGGAAAATCCCCGACGATGCCGCCAGAGAGGACGGTACGCCCGGCAGTTTCTCCCGCGCCACCCGGAAGGCGGCAAGCTGGGACTGGTTCATCGGGTGTGCCGGTTCGTCGGCGCAGCACAGATGTGACATCAGCAGGCGCGGCTTCAGGCCGGGGGCCAGTTCGGTCAGTTCGGCAGCGGTCAGGCCAAGGCGGTTCATGCCGCTGTCAACCTGCACCACGTAGTCCCGGCCGCCGCTGTGGGCCAGCCACTCCGCCACCTGTTCCGGCGCGTTCAGCACCGGGGTCAGGTTATGGGTGATGAACGGTTCCAGCGACCCCAGCGGGCCGGACAGCACATAGATGGTGTGGTCCGGCACCGCCCGGCGCAGGGCAATCCCTTCTTCCGGCACCGCGACGAAAAAGTCACGGCAGCCTGCCGCGGCCAGCGCCGGGGCCAGTTCTGCCGCGCCAAGGCCGTAGCCATCGGCTTTCATCACCGCGCCGCAGGTTTTGGCCGACGGGGCGCTGTCCCGCAGGGTGCGCCAGTTGGCGACCACCGCTGCGGTGTCCACGATCAGAAAACCCCCGGCGGCCGGATCGTCGGTGCGGGAAGAAGAGAGATTATTCATCGTCATAACTGCCGTAGTCAGAGGCAATCAGGTTGCCGAATTTGGTGTAGTTGCCGTCGAAGAACAGACGGACGCTGCCGATCGGACCATGGCGCTGCTTGGCGACGATCACTTCGGCGACGTTGTGGGCTTTTTCGCACCGTTCCATCCACGCCCGGTGGCGTTCCATGAACCGGTTTTCATCCTCTTCCGGCTTACGCCCGGGCTCGCTGCGCGACAGGTAGTATTCTTCGCGGTAGACGAACATCACCACGTCGGCGTCCTGCTCGATGGAGCCGGATTCACGCAGGTCAGACAGCTGCGGTTTTTTGTCGTCGCGCTGTTCGACGGCGCGCGACAGCTGCGACAGCGCGATCACCGGCACGTTCAGCTCTTTCGCCAGCGCCTTCAGGCCACGGGTGATGGCCGACACTTCGTTGACGCGGCCATCGGAGCGGTCACCGGGGTTGGCTGACAGCAGCTGAAGGTAGTCGATGACGATCAGGCCCAGACCATGCTGGCGGGCCAGACGGCGGCAGCGGGTGCGCACGGCGGAAACCGACAGCGCCGGGGTATCGTCGATAAACAGCGGCATGCTGTGCAGTTCGTGGCTGACCTGCACCATGCGCGAGAAATCCTCATTGGCCAGCTCCCCGGTGCGGATCTTGTGGGAGCTGATTTCGGCTTCCTGCGCCAGCAGACGGGTGGCGAGCTGTTCCGCCGACATTTCAAGGGAGAAGAAGGCGACCTTGGCACCATCCAGGGTTTCCCGCTGGCCGGTGGCGTCGATCTTTTCCTTGTACAGCTTGGCGGCGTTGAAGGCGATGTTGGTCGCCAGCGCCGTTTTCCCCATCGACGGGCGTCCGGCGAGGATGATCAGGTCAGAAGGATGCAGGCCGCCGAGCTTTTTATCGAGGTCCACCAGATCGGTCGGTACCCCGGCCAGCTGCCCGGCGCGGCGGTGGGCCGCTTCCGCCATATGGATGGCGGTGGTCAGGGCCATACGGAAGTCCTGAAAGCCGCCTTCCTGATGGCCGGTGGTGGCAAGGTCGTACAGCTTCTGTTCGGCGATTTCGATCTGGTCGGTGGCGGAACGGTCGAACGACACCTCGTAGGCTTCGTTGACCATCTGCTGGCCGAGGTCGATCAGCTCCCGCCGCAGGGCGAAATCGTGGATCAGCCGCCCATAGTCCTCGGCATTGACCACGGTGATGACGGAATTGGCAAGATGTGCCAGATAGGCCGGACCGCCGGCTTCCTTGAGCAGCGGATCGTTTTCCAGATAGCCCTTCAGGGTGACCGGGGTGGCCAGATGGCCCTGTTCGATCAGGCGGCCACAGGCACCGTAAATGCGGGCATGCAGGGCATTGGCGAAATGGTCGGCCTGAAGAAACTCGCTGACCCGCTCATAGGCACGGTTTGACTGGAAAATTGCCCCGAGAAGGGCCTGTTCCGCTTCCAGATTATGGGGCAGCTCCCGCACCGGCATACCGTCGCCGGGGCCGCCGTCGGGCAGGGGAAGAGACATCTCGTATCCGGTCATCGGGGAACCATCCTGAAAAGGCCATCCTGAAAGGGGAATTCCGGGTCCCGGATCCTACGTTCGCCACGATGGGCGGCAGCAGGGCAGGGGGAGGGTTCAGTGATAGGTCACCCCCCGGCCTTTTGCAACCATACCAACATCGGCCTGAAAGAGGCGACGGAAAGTGCGGGCAAAATCCGGTGATAATCGCAGGATTGACGAGGAAATATAAAATATGCCGCAGAAAATGACGGTCCCGTGCTTTCTGCTGGAAAGGGCTGCGGTTCTGCCGCAAAGGCACCGGGCGCGGAGACGGGCAGGCGCTGAAGGTGGGCGAAGCGCAAAAGCGAACAGGCCGCCCCGGGTGGGGCGGCCTGCCGTAAGGACCGAAATCACAGAAGAAATTATTCTTCGGTGGCTTCGTATTCGCCATCAACGTCTTCTTCAGCCGGCTCTTCGAAGTATTCTTCGGCAGCATGCTGTTCTTCGGCTTCCGCCATGGAGCGGGCGACGATGACGCCAGCTTCGATGGAAACTTCCGGGTGCAGAGACAGACGGACGGTGTAGGAACCCAGCGACTTGATCGGGCTGTTCAGTTCGACCTGACGGCGTTCGATCTTGTAGCCAGCGTCCTTCAGGGCTTCCTGAATGTCGCGGGCGGTCACGGAACCGTACAGCTGGCCACCTTCGGAGGCCTGACGGACCAGAACCACACGGACGCCGGACATCTGACCGGCAACGCCCTGGGCTTCCTGACGACGCTTCAGGTTCAGCGCTTCCAGTTCGGCGCGCTGACGTTCGAAGATCGCCATGTTGTCTTTGTTGGCGCGCAGGGCTTTCTTCTGCGGCAGCAGGTAGTTACGGGCATAACCCGGCTTCACCCGCACCACTTCGCCCATCTGGCCAAGCTTTTCAACGCGTTCGAGGAGGATCACTTCCATAATTCGCGCTCCTTACTTCACGACGTAAGGCAGCAGGGCGAGGAAGCGGGCGCGCTTAATGGCGCGGGCCAGCTCACGCTGCTTCTTGGCGGAAACGGCGGTGATACGGCTCGGGACGATCTTGCCACGCTCAGAGATATAACGCTGAAGCAGCTTGATGTCCTTGTAGTCGATCTTCGGCGCATTGGCACCCGAGAACGGGCAGGTCTTGCGACGACGGAAAAACGGACGACGGGGCGCGGCCATTAGTTGCCTCCCTCGGTACGGTCGTTACGGTCACGGCGCGGGCCGCGGTCTTCGCGCGGACCACGGTCTTCCCGCGGGCCACGGGGGCCGCGATCACCACGGTCGCCGCGATCACCACGCGGGGAGCGGGTATCACGTTCGCCCTTCTGGAGCAGAATGGCCGACTGGCCTTCTTCCAGGGCGTCAACACGGACGGTCATGTAACGCAGAACGTCTTCGTTGAAACGCATGATACGTTCCATTTCGAGGACGGCGTCAGCCGGAGCGTCGATGTTGAACAGGACGTAATGGCCCTTACGGTTCTTGTTGACCCGGTAGGTCAGGTTACGGAGACCCCAGAATTCCTTCTTGGTCACCGCGCCGCCACGTTCGGTGATGATGGCGGCCAGCTCATCGGCCAGGGACTCAACCTGTTGGTTGGTGATGTCCTGGCGAGCGATGAACACGCTCTCATACAAAGACATTGGTTTTACCCTTATGGATTCTCTCAGCCCGACAGGTCCATATACGGCCTGTGACTAGGCATAGCCGGACCATCCGGCAAGGGAGATGAAGGCGCGCACTATACGCATCCGTCCGGCGATTGCAACAGAAGATGCGGAAAAACGCAAAAGGGCCGCGCCCTGTCGCACACGGAATCTTGACAGGGGCGGGCCGGTTCCTCACTTTCGCCAGACTTTTTTACTGTCCCGTTAACGGAACCAACCCCGTTAACCGATTTAACCAAGGGGTCGCCGATGGCGCGCGCATTCGTATTTCCCGGTCAGGGCTCTCAGGCGGTGGGAATGGGTAAGGATCTGGGCGAGGCCCACGCCGTTGCCCGTGCCGTCTATCAGGAAGTGGATGATGCCCTCGGCCAGAACCTGTCCGGCCTGATGTTTGAAGGCCCGTCCGATGACCTGACCCTGACCGAGAACGCCCAGCCGGCCCTGATGGCGGTGTCGATGGCGGTGATCCGGGTGCTGGAGTCGCAGGGCTTTGACCTGAAGGCCGCCGGGCAGTTCGTCGCCGGGCATTCGCTGGGCGAGTATTCGGCCCTGTGCGCCGCCGGGGCGCTGTCGATCGGTGATACCGCCCGCCTGCTGAAGGTACGTGGCCGTGCCATGCAGAAGGCGGTGCCGGTGGGTGAGGGCGCCATGGCCGCCCTGCTGGGGCTGGATCTGGAACAGGCGCAGGAAATCGCCGCCGCTGCCGCGCAGGGTGAGGTCTGTCAGGCCGCCAATGACAATGCCCCGGGGCAGGTCGTGGTTTCCGGTGCCAAGGCCGCCGTGGAACGCGCCATTGCGCTGGCCGCCGAGAAGGGGGCCAAGCGCTCCGTCCTGCTGCCGGTGTCCGCCCCCTTCCATTGCGCCCTGATGCAGCCCGCCGCCGATGCGATGGCCGAGGCGCTGGCGGGCGTGACCATCAACGCCCCGGTGGTGCCGGTGGTGGCCAATGTCACCGCCTCCGCCGTCACCGCGCCGGATGACATCCGCCGTCTGCTGGTGGAGCAGGTGACCGGTGCGGTGCGCTGGCGTGAAAGCGTTCTCTATATGAAGGCGCAGGGCATCACCACGCTGGTGGAATGCGGTGCCGGTAAGGTGCTGAGCGGTCTGGCCAAGCGCATTGACAAGGAAGTGGCCGGTGTGGCCCTGAACACCCCGGCTGATATCGATGCTTTTCTGGCGACCCTGAACGCCTGATCCTCCCTAAGGCCCTGTTCCCTAAGACTAAGGAATTCCGACAATGTTCGATCTGAACGGTAAGTGCGCGCTGGTCACCGGTGCATCGGGCGGTATCGGCGGGGCTGTGGCCCGGGCCCTGTATGCCCGTGGTGCCAAGGTGGCCCTGTCCGGCACCCGCCGCGAGGCACTGGAAGCGCTGGCGGCGGAGCTGGGGGACCGTGCCTTCGTCACCCCCGCCAACCTGTCCGACGCTGAGTCGGTGGCGGCCCTGATCCCGGCGGCGGAAGCCGCGATGGGGCAGGTGGACATTCTGGTCAACAACGCCGGGCTGACCCGGGACACCCTTGCCATGCGCCTGAAGGATGAGGATTGGGATGCGGTGATCCGCGTCAACCTGACCTCTTCCTTCCAGCTGGCCCGGGCCTGCCTGAAGGGTATGATGAAGCGCCGTTTCGGCCGCATCATCTCCGTCACCTCCATTGTCGGGGTCACCGGCAACCCGGGGCAGACCAACTATGCGGCCTCCAAGGCCGGTCTGATCGGGATGTCGAAGAGTCTGGCCGCCGAAGTGGCCAGCCGTGGCATCACCGTCAACTGCGTTGCCCCGGGCTTCATCGCCACGGCGATGACCGATGCCCTGCCGGACGCCCAGAAGGAAAAGCTGAACGCCGGGATCCCGATGGGCCGGATGGGCTCTTCGGAAGACATTGCGGCGGCGGTGCTGTATCTGGCTTCGGCGGAAGCCGGGTATGTTACCGGTCAGACCCTGCACGTCAACGGCGGCATGGCAATGATCTGATTGGTCTGAAAAAGACCGGTCAGAAAGGGTGCGGAAGGCTGCATTTTCGTTTTATTTCAGTCTTTTGCGTTCTCTGTTGCTGCGCTATGGCATTCGTGCGGCAAGTGTGTTACCAACAGGCGCTATTTGCGCTCCGGGGTTGGGAGAGGAGGTTTTCTCTTGACCGCCGGAGTTAATGGGTTCAAATCGGCCCTGTCTGCTGCCCGTTGTTAGGGGATGGCGGGCCAACTGCATCTGAGGACAAACGAATGAGCAACGTCGCTGAGCGCGTGAAGAAGATCGTGGTGGAGCACCTGGGTGTCGAAGCCGACAAGGTGACTGATACTGCCAGCTTCATTGACGATCTGGGCGCTGACAGCCTGGACACCGTTGAGCTGGTTATGGCTTTCGAAGAAGAATTCGGCGTCGAGATTCCGGACGATGCCGCCGAAAAGATCCTGACCGTTAAGGACGCGATCGATTTCATCGAAAAGGCCAACGGCTAATTTCGGTCCTGACGGCGCCGCCTCCGCCGGTTCTGACGTCCGGGCTATCCGCCCGGCGCGGTCCGGCGGGGCGGCGTCTGTCTTCCGGTCAGGCCCCTTCTGCCCCCGGCAGCGTGACCTGACCGAAATACACAAACGACACAGAAAACTGTAACGGGAACGCTAGGTCATGAGGCGAGTAGTCGTCACCGGGCTCGGTATGGTCACCCCCCTCGCGAATGGTGTCGAGGGCACCTGGGAACAGCTTGTGCGCGGAGTCTCCGGGATTCGGGCCATTGACCGGTTTCAGGTTGATGATCTGCCGGCGCGCATCGGCGGTCAGGTTCCGACCGAAGCCGACCATCCCTACCGTTTTGATCCCGATCTGGTGGCGGCTGCCAAAGACCGCCGCCGCATGGACGAATTCATTGTTTACGGTCTGGCCGCTGCGGTCGAAGCGATCGAGGATTCCGGCTGGAAGCCCGAAGGCGAGGAAGACCGTGAACGCACCGGTGTGATTATCGGCTCGGGCATCGGCGGTCTGCCGAATATCGCCGAGGCCTCCAAGATCATGGAAGCCAGCGGCCCGCGCAAGATCAGCCCGTTCTTTATCCCGTCGTCGCTGATCAATCTGGTCTCCGGCCATGTGTCGATCCGCTATGGCTTCAGGGGCCCGAACCACGCGGTGGTCACCGCCTGCTCCACCGGGGCGCATGCCATCGGCGATGCCAGCCGCATCATCAAGTACGGCGATGCCGACGTGATGGTTGCCGGTGGTGCCGAAGCCGCGCTGTGCCGTCTGGGGATTGCCGGTTTCTCTGCTGCCCGTGCCCTGTCCACCAGCTATAACGATGCCCCGACCACCGGCTCCCGCCCGTGGGACAAGGGCCGTGATGGCTTTGTGATGGGCGAAGGCGCCGGGGTCGTGGTGCTGGAAGAGTACGAACACGCCAAGAAGCGTGGCGCCAAGATTTACGCCGAAGTGCTGGGTTACGGCATGTCCGGCGACGCCTACCATATCACCGCCCCGGCGGAAGATGGCAACGGCGGCTTCCGGGCCATGCGCAATGCGTTGAAGGATGCCAGGCTCGATGTGTCGGCGGTTGATTATGTCAACGCCCATGGCACCTCGACCCCGCTGGGGGATGAGATCGAGCTGGGCGCGGTCAAGCGCCTGTTCGGCGACCATGCCTACAAGCTGTCGATGTCTTCCACCAAGTCGGCGATCGGCCATCTGCTGGGGGCCGCCGGTGCGGTTGAGGCGATCTTCTCGATCAAGGCGCTGAACACCGGTCTCTGCCCGCCGACCCTGAACCTGAATGACCCGTCCGAAGGCTGCGACATCGATCTGGTGCCGTTGAAGACCAAGGAACGGCAGGTGAAGATTGCGCTGTCCAACTCCTTCGGGTTTGGCGGTACCAACGCGTCTCTGGTTCTCGGCGCGGTCTGATATCGGCTGCGGTCCGCAGTCTGCTTTTGACAACAGGCCCGCCGGGTGTAACCGGTTGGGCCTGTTGCCATTTTGTGACCCTGTGATGTGGCCGGTTGCGGAAGCCTTTGGCGCGCCATATTTTTGGCCAGCTTCATCGGTATGATTCCGGGGATTGTCCGGGGCTACGGTCCGGCGAAGGTTTGGGGTATGGGTGAGGGAGCGCAGGATGCTCAGGCGTTTGGTGGCGGTGTTTCTGGTGATTCTGCTGGTCGGTGCCGGATCGGCGGCAGGCCTGTGGCAATGGGCGAAGTCCCGCTATACATCGCCGGGGCAACGGCTGGATAATACTGTGGTCCTGATCCCGAAAGGGGCCGGTATCACCGTTATTGTCGATATCCTGTCCCGCGCCGGCGTGTTGCGGGATCAGGCGGAACGGACGCTGATCCCGTTGTTTGCCCGGCTGGACGGTCAGGCTTCGTCCCTGCGGGCCGGGGAATATGCGATTCCGCCGGATTATTCGCTGGCTGATGTTGTCGCCATGCTGGCCAGCGGCCGCAATCAGGTGCAGTACACCCTGACCATCCCGGAGGGCCTGACGGTGCAGGAAGCACTGGAGAAGGTGCGGGCGCTGGAGGTTCTGGAGGGCGACATTACTGTTACCCCCAACGAAGGCGACCTGATGCCGGAGACCTATCAGCTGCTGCGTGGCGATAACCGCACCACCGTGGTGCGCCGGATGATGACGGCACAGGCGACCCTGCTGACGGACCTGTGGGAGCGCCGGGTGGCAGGATTGCCTCTGAAGAGCCCGCGGGAGGCCCTGACGCTGGCCTCCGTGGTGGAAAAGGAAACCGGGGTGGCGGCGGAACGGCGGCGGGTTGCCGGTGTGTTCATCAACCGCCTGCGGCTGGGGATGCCGTTGCAGTCAGACCCGACGGTGATTTACGGGCTGGCCCGCAACACCGGGTCCCTTGGCCGGGCGTTGACCCGCAAGGATCTGGAGACCGATCATGCGTGGAATACCTATACCCGCCCGGGTCTGCCTGCCGGGCCGATTGCTCTGCCGGGGCGGCTGGCGCTGGAAGCGGTGCTGAATCCGGACGTCAGCAAGGACCTGTATTTTGTCGCTGACGGAACCGGCGGCCATGCCTTTGCCGAGACGCTGGATGAGCATAACCGCAATGTGGCGCACTGGCGCAAGTTGCAGAAGAACTGATCCACCGGATCCGGAAAGCATAGGAAAAAGAAGGGCGCGGAACGAGAGATCCGCGCCCTTTTGATCATCCGGCTCGGGGCCGGGGTCTGTGACCCCGGGAGATCAAGCTGCACCCCGCAGGACGAAACCGTCAGTTCTTGTAATCAGGCAGCAGGCGCATCAGGCGCTCCGCCGCGTGCACGGCATCTTCCATGGCTTCAGACAGCTTCACGTCGCCGACCTGCTCGACTTCCCGCAGCAGATAGCTGAGGCACTGGTGCAGGCTGCGCACGGTTTTGGCGCGTCCCGGGCCGCTGTTCAGGTCCGGCTCGATATCATCAAGGCAGATGGCGCGGCTGTTGAAGGCAAGGGCGTTGGCCATGGCGTTTTCTCTCATTCAGCCCATTCAGAGCGATCCCGGAGGGGTAATCTGTGCGTTGACTGACAATGCCCCCGGGGGCGGCAAAGCACTATTCCCCCGAACGGGGGTGTCGGGTCCACCTATAGGGGTTAAAATGGGGAAGAAAACGCATTGAGATAGAAAAGCGGCCCGCCGGATGGTCCAGCGGGCCGGTGAAGGCAATGAAAAAATCTTTTAAAATAAGCCTGTTATGCCCGTGGTGTCTTCGGCAGCGGGCGCGGGTTTGACCGCCGCCCTTTCCCGGCATGCTGGGTCAGGAACACCTGCCCCTTGTGTTTACGCCCGGTCCGCGCGCCTTCGCCACCGCTCAGGCCGGTTCCGGCGGGCTGGAAGGTCGGCACCAGATGATGCTTGCCGTTGCCGATCAGGTCGGCGCGGCCCATCCGCTTCAGCGCATCCCGCAGGATCGGCCAGTTCTCGGCATCGTGGTAACGGAGGAAGGCCTTGTGCAGGCGGCGCTGTTTCAACCCCTTGACGGCGTAGACGGAATCTTCCTCGCTGCGGGCATCGCGGTGCACCGGGCGCAGCGGGTTGCGGCCGCTGCGGTACATGGCGGTGGCCAGCGACATCGGGGAGGGCAGGAAGGCCTGCACCTGATCGGCGCGGAAGCCGTTGCGCTTCAGCCAGATCGCCAGATTCATCATGTCTTCATCGGTGGTGCCGGGGTGGGCGGCGATGAAGTAGGGGATCAGGTACTGCTCTTTCCCGGCTTCCTTGGAATATTTGTCGAACATCTTCTTGAAGGCATCGTAGGTGCCGATGCCCGGCTTCATCATCTTCGACAGCGGGCCCTGCTCGGTATGTTCCGGGGCGATCTTCAGGTAGCCGCCGACGTGGTGGCTGACCAGCTCCTTCACATATTCCGGGCTGCGCACGGCAAGGTCGTAGCGCAGGCCGGAAGCGATCAGGATCTTTTTCACGCCCTTCAGGTCACGGGCCTTGCGGTACAGCTGCACCAGAGAATGATGGTTGGTGTCGAGGTTCTTACAGATATCCGGGTAGACGCAGGACGGGCGGCGGCAGACATCCTGAATCTTCGGGTCCTTACAGGCCAGCCGGTACATGTTGGCGGTCGGGCCGCCAAGGTCGGAGATGACGCCGGTGAACCCCGGGGTCTTATCGCGGATGTCCTCGATCTCTTTCAGGATCGATTCTTCCGAGCGGTTCTGGATGATCCGGCCTTCATGCTCGGTGATCGAGCAGAAGGTACAGCCGCCGAAGCAGCCGCGCATGATGTTGACCGAGAAGCGGATCATCTCCCACGCCGGAATACGCGCATCGCCATAGGCCGGATGCGGGGCGCGGGCATAGGGCAGCCCGAAGACGGTATCCATTTCCGGGGTGGCCAGCGGAATCGGCGGCGGGGTCAGCCACACCTCGCGGTCGCCATGGCGCTGCACCAGCGGCCGGGCGTTACCGGGGTTACTCTCCAGATGCAGGATGCGGGAGGCATGGGCATACAGGATTTCGTCCCCGACCACCGCTTCATAATCCGGCAGGCGGACCACGGTGCGGTCCTTCGGCAGGGTGCCGCTGCGCACGGCCCGGCGCAGGGCAGTTTCCCCGCTGTCGGACGGAGTGGCCATGGCGGAGGCACCAAGGCCGGTGTCGTCGTGATCGTCTTCCGGTGCCGCGTCCGGCTCCTGCGGCGTCGTGGTGGTGTCGATGGTCGAGGCGTCCAGCACCACCCAGTCGTCCGGCACCTTGGTCCGCACGAAGGCGGTACCGCGCACGTCGGTCAGGTCCTGCGCCTTTTCGCCTTTGGCAAGGCGGTGGGCGATGTCGATGATGGCGCGTTCGGCGTTGCCGTAGCACAGCAGATCGGCCTTGCTGTCCATGATGATGGAACGGCGGACCTTTTCCGACCAGTAGTCGAAGTGGGCGATGCGGCGCAGCGATGCCTCGATACCGCCCAGAACAATCGGCACATCGCGGTAGGCTTCGCGGCAGCGCTGGGAATAGACGATTACCGCCCGGTCGGGGCGTTTGCCGCCTTCGTCGTTGGGGGTGTAGCTGTCGTTGTGGCGCATCCGCCGGTCAGAGGTGTAGCGGTTGACCATGGAATCCATGTTGCCGCCGGTGACGCCGAAGAACAGGTTGGGCTTTCCCAGCGCCTTGAACGGCTCCGGCCCCGACCAGTCCGGCTGGGCGATGATGCCGACCCGGAAGCCCTGTGCCTCCAGCGTGCGGCCGATCACCGCCATGCCGAAGCTGGGGTGGTCGACGTAAGCGTCGCCGGTGACGATGATGATATCGCAGCTGTCCCAGCCGAGCTGATCCATTTCTGCCCGGGACATCGGCAGGAACGGGGCGGTGCCGAAGCGGTGAGCCCAGTGTTTGCGATAGGAATAAATCGGCTTGGCGGCGTCCATGGCGGCGTCGTGACCAGTCTTAAGGAATGCGGATATGGGGTGCGGCGGGGCGTAAGCCTGCGCGGCGGCAGGCGGCGCGGCGGCCTTGTCGCTGTTGTCTTACCCCAGTTTGGCGCCGACCTAAACAGATAAAAGGTTTAGGGGATAATCGCCTGTCGGCCCGTGCTTTCCGGGGCACGGCTTCCTGTGGTTCTTCCGCCTGCGGGTGGCAGGGCGGGGGGCTGGATACAAAGAATGGTATGCGGCCAAATTTTTCTGGCATGCTGTCTGCATAGATTACCCTGCATGGGATGCAGATCCCGCCCGCAACCAGTGCCCGAACAGGCGGAATGCGGATATGGGGATTGGTCCCCGGTGCAGCGGCCCGACCGGGCTTTGGCAAATTGCATCGCAGAATGCATCGACCGGATGGGATGCGGCTGCGTTTTGGTGATAAGGAGTCGCAGAATGAACCGGGGCTTCAACGCTGTAAGCCGTTTTTTCTCGCAAGGTCTGGGGGCGGTTGTCCTGCTGCTGGGGCTGACGGCGGTCATTTCCACGCCGGTATCGGCACAGGAAGGGGTTCTGCCGAAGCCGACCGGGGCGGTGATCCTGACCCTGAAGGGCGGGATCCAGTTCACCAACAACGGTGATAAGGCTGAATTCGATCTGGCGATGCTGGAAAAGCTGAAGGGCCGTGTCGCTCCGGTGAAAACGCCGTGGGCGGATAAGGAAACCACCTACGAAGGCCCGCTGATGTCGGCGATTCTGGATGCGGTCGGGGCCAAGGGGACGACCCTGATGGTCAAGGCCATCAACGATTATGTCGCCGAAGTGCCGGTGGAGGACATGACCCGCTATCCGGTGATTCTGGCGACCAAACGGGACGGCAAGAAGATGACGGTCCGCGAAAAGGGGCCGCTGTTCATCATTTATCCGTTTGATCTGGACCCGTCGCTACAGAACGAGAAAATCTACAACCGTTCTGTGTGGCAGGTGAAGGAAATTGCCGTAAACTGATGATCCGGGGCTGATCCGGTCCGGCGTTTGCCGCCGGGACCGGATCCGGTTGTGTCTGTCACGGGGGTGTGTCGGTCCGCCATGCGCGGGGGGTCGGCGGTGGGTGGAGTAAACGGTATGAACTGGAGAATGCGCGTCGGTCTGACCATGACGGTCATGGGCCTGCTGTTCATCAGCGCCCTTGCGTGTTTTCTGTTGCTGCTGGACCGGAAGACGGAGGCCATGGGCTCCGTCAGTGAGGATATGGTCTGGAGCACCTATCAGTTTGACCGTGAGGTGATGAAGCTGGAAGTGGCGATGCGTGAAGCCGCCCCCGCCCCCACCGAAGCCAATCTGGAAACCGTCCGTCTGTCGGCGGATATTCTGATCAGCCGCCTGATGATTCTGCGGGAAGGCCAGATGGTGCGCCTGCTGGCGGAAGCCGGGCTGTACCCGCAGCTGATTGACGTGGTGTCCCGTGCCGACCGGATCATCGCCGAATTCGACAGCATTGATCAGGATGGCAAGCTGACGGAGCGGCTGGAGTATCTGGCCGGATTGGTGAAGCGCCTGCGCAATGACACCTCGGAAATCACCGCGCTGGCCAATCAGGCCCGGGCCGACCGCATTTCTGACGGGCGGGCGCAGGATGTGCAGATTTACCTGATCATGGGCGGTCTGGTGGCGGCGATGATGCTGGCGATGCTGGGGGTGGCGTGGCTGCTGTTCCGGCAGATCCGCGAAATTGAGACGTCCCGCACCAACCTGACCCTGCTGTCGGATAAGCTGCGCGATGCCGCCGCCCGCGCCGAGGCCGGATCCCGGGCCAAGAGCGAATTTCTGGCGACGATGTCACATGAGATCCGCACCCCGATGAACGGGGTGATCGGCATGACCGACCTGCTGCTGGAAGGGCAGCTGGATGCCCGCCAGCGCCACCGGGCGCTGACCATCCGCAAATCGGCGGAACACCTTCTGGACCTGATCAACGACATCCTTGATTTCTCGAAGCTGGAAGCCAACCGGGTTGTGTTGCAGGAAAGCGATTTCAGCCTGACCGATCTGGTGGAGAGCGTGCCGGAGATGCTGGTCGCCCGCGCTGCTGAGAAGGATCTGGAGCTGGTCGTTACCCTGTATCCGGAAATCTGCCGCGATGTGCGCGGCGATGCCAGCCGCCTGCGGCAGGTGCTGGTCAATCTGGTCGGCAATGCCATTAAATTCACCGATTACGGCGGGATTGAAATCGTGGTCCGCCCGGGCGAAAGCGATATTGACCGTATCCGCTTCGAGGTGATCGACACCGGTATCGGCATCCCGGAAGACGAACAGATCCGCCTGTTCCAGCTTTTCACGCAGATTGACGGCTCCGACACCCGCACCCGGGGCGGCACCGGTCTGGGGCTGGCGATCAGCAAGCGGATCGTCGATTGCATGGGCGGGCGTATCGGCGTCAGCAGTACGCCGGGCAGCGGCAGCACCTTCTGGTTTGAAGTGCCGCTGCCGTCGACCGGGGCGGTCCACCACATCGTGCCGCCGCAGCTGCGGGGCCGGTCGGTGGCACTGGTCAGCCCACGGGATTTTCTTGGTCGGGCGATGCGGCATCAGCTGAAGATTATGGGATTCAGTGTGGATCTGATGACCACCGATGCCGCCGCGCAGCTGAGTTACGGTGGAAACCACGATCTGCTGATCACCGACGGCCTGCTGCTGCTGCCCCCGGCGTTGCAGACCCTGCCGTGGCTGACCCTGCCGGAAACCGGGTCGGAGGCCGATGCCCTGAAGCGCCTGCCGCAGCAGCCGGGCAAGGTGGTTCTGGTGCGCCCGCTGACGCCCCGCCATGTGCTGCGGGCGCTGTCGGAGGTGATGGGGCTGGAGCCGATCGAGGTGGATGAGCTGCCACGGGTGCGGCAGACCCAGCCCAGCGGTCCGGTGGCGGCGGTGACGGCGGATACCGGGCTGGCCCCCCCCCGGGTACTGGTGGCGGAGGATAATCCGGTCAACCAGCAGGTGATCGCCGGTTTTCTGGAACTGGCCGGGTGTGATCTGGAAATTGTCGGCACCGGCACCGAGGCGGTGGCGGCGGTGCGCCGGGCTCCGTTCGATGTGGTGCTGATGGATGTGCAGATGCCGGGCATGGATGGTCTGGAGGCCACCCGTCGCATCCGCGCGTTGGGTGGCGCCGGGCTGTCGGTGCCGATCATCGCGCTGACCGCCAATGCCATGCCGGGCGATGAACGCCGCTGTCTGGAAGCCGGAATGAACGGCTATGTCGCCAAGCCGGTGGATCGGGTGCGGCTGTCGGCGGCGCTGCGGCCCTATATTGCCTTGCGGGGGGATGCCCCGGCCCCGGGGTCGGTGGCGGATCTGATCAATCTGCAAATTCTGGGCGGGCTGGTGGAGACGCTGGGCGAGGATGCGGTCAACCGCCTGCTGAAAACCTTTGCCGAAGACAGCCTGTCCCGGGTGCAGGGCATGCGCCTGTCCTGGGTACAGGGGGGCCTGATGGCCGGCGGTGACCATGTGCGGGCGGAGCTGCACAGCATCGTCGGCGCGGCGGTCGGTATCGGCATGAAGCGGGTGACCCTGCTGTGCGAGCAGATCCGGGAAGCGGTGATCGCCAATGTCGGCAGCGAGGTCGAACGGCTGATGGATCAGCTGGAAGCCGTGCTGCGGGCACAGCCGCGGACGTGGCAGGCAATCACCGAGGCGACGGGGACCGCGGATGCCCCGGCGGCCAGACCGGTTGCGGAGGGCGAGGTGATTCCGCTGCGGAAGCCGGGGATGTAACCGGAAGGGACTCCCGGCAGAACCCGTTCTGCCGCATCACGGGCCGTCAGCAGTTGCGAGTCCGGGTGAAACCGTTATGGTGCCCGGCATAGCGATGACCGTGGCAAAAGGATCAGGGCGTGTCAGGCGTTCCGCACCAGCAGACCCCCCACCAGCAGACTCCCCGGCGGGTTATTATTGTCGGGGGTGGCCCGGCGGGCCTGTATACCGCTGAAACCCTGGCGGCACAGCCGCATACCGTGGTGGATCTCTACGATGCCATGCCGTCTCCGGGCCGCAAGTTCCTGCTGGCCGGGCGCGGTGGCCTCAACCTGACCCACTCGGAGCCCCTTGACCGTTTTGTCACCCGCTATGCCCCGCAACAGGCGTGGCTGGAGCCGATGGTGCGGGCCTGCCCGCCGCAGGCCCTGCGGGATTGGGCGGCGGCACTGGGGATTGAGACCTTTGTCGGCACCTCCGGGCGGGTGTTTCCCACCGATTTCAAAGCGGCACCGCTGATGCGGGCGTGGCTGCGCCGTCTGCGTGGGCTGGGGGTGCATCTGCATGTCCGCCACCGCTGGACCGGGTTCGGTGCGGCCACCTCGGAGGGGCAGCGGCAGGTGTGCTTTCAGACACCGGATGGTCCGGTGACCGTCGCCGCTGATGCGGTGGTGCTGGCGTTGGGCGGCGGAAGCTGGGCCCGGCTGGGGTCTGACGGTCAGTGGATGCCGCTGCTGGAGCAGGCCGGGGTTGCGGTCAGTCCGCTGCGGGCTGCCAACTGTGGCTTTCTCCGCCCATGGTCAGCCGATTTTGTGACCCGCTTTGCCGGAACCCCACTGAAAACCATCGCGGTCCGCACCCTTGATGATAACGGCACCCGGACGCCGTGGCGCAAGGGGGAGGCGGTGATCAGTGCCGACGGCCTTGAAGGCAGCGTGATTTACGCCGTGTCGCGGCTGCTCCGCCAGCAGATTGAACACGCCGGATCGGCCGATCTGCGGATGGATCTGCTGCCGGACCGCCCGGAGGCCGAGGTGATGGCGCTGGTGGCCCGCCCGCGCGGCAGCCGGTCGTGGTCCACCCACCTGAAAAAAGTGCTGGGTCTGGACGGGGTGAAACTGGCCCTGCTGCGGGAGTGTACCCCGCCAGGACTGTGGTCCAGCCCGGCGGCGGTGGCGGCAGCGGTGAAGGATCTGCCGGTTGTCCTGTCAGCCCTGCGCCCGCTGGACGAGGCGATCAGCACCGCCGGAGGCATCCGCCGCGAGGCCCTGACCGAGGATCTGGAGCTGACGGCCCTGCCGGGGGTGTTCTGCGCCGGGGAAATGCTGGACTGGGAGGCCCCCACCGGCGGATATCTGCTGACCGGCTGCTATGCCACCGCCCTGCGGGCGGCAGAAGGAGTCCGACGCTTTCTGACAGACCGCACCCCCCGGGCCTGAGTCAGGGCCGATCCGCCGCCAGCCGCGCCCGCAGGGCAGCCAGATCCTCCGGGGTGTCGATATCCGTGAAGATGGCGTTGCCGGGGCGTTCGACTTTCCACACATGGGCGGCATGGCGTTGCAGCACCTCCCGCCCGCCGGTGTCGCCTTCGACGGCGGACAGCTCGGGGAAATAGGCGTGGTCCCACAGCACCGGATTGCCGCGTCGGCCGTCGCGGGCGGTGACGGCCACGGCCGGGGGCGGGGCCTGCCGCCAGCCTTCCGCCAGCGCCCGCAGATCGGCCACCGACACATCCGGCATATCCGCCAGCAGGATCATCGCCCCGGCACAGTCCGGCGGGCAGGCCCGCAGCCCGGCCCGCAGCGAGGCCGACAGGCCATCAGCAAAATCCGGGGCATGGGTCAGGGTCAGGGGCAGGCCGTGCAGGGCGGCGGCAATCTGCTCCGCCTGAAAACCGGTGACCACCACCAGCGGCCCCAGTCCGCTGTCCAGCGCGGTGCGGGCGCTGCGGCGGACCATCGGTTCCCCGCCGATCTCTTCCAGCAGCTTGTGGCGGCCCTGCATGCGGCTGGACCGCCCCGCCGCCAGAAGGATCAGGGCAAGGGGGGAGGTGGGGGCGGTCACAGGCCGATCTCTTCCGGCGTCACATCGCGCCACTGACCCGGGGCCAGTGACCCGAGGTCCAGCGCCCCGATGGCAACCCGGACCAGCCGCAGGGTGGGGAAGCCGACCGCCGCCGTCATCCGCCGCACCTGCCGGTTTTTGCCCTCGGTCAGGGTCAGGCGCAGCCAGGCAGTGGGGATGGCGGCCCGGTAGCGGACCGGCGGGTCACGCGGCGGAAGATCCGGCTCGCTGCTGTCGAGGGATGCCTTGGCGGGCAGGGTATGGTGATCCTGCTTGTTGATGCGGATGGTCACTCCGTCGCGCAGGGCGGTCAGGGCCTCCTCGGTCGGTATGTTCTCCACCTGCACCAGATAGGTGCGGGGGTGGCCGAAGCGCGGTTCCAGCAGGTGCTTGATCAGGCGGCCGTTGTTGGACAGCAGCAGCAGGCCTTCACTGTCCTGATCCAGCCGCCCGACCGGGTACAGGTCCGGCGGCAGATCAAAATCCGCCAGCGTCTTCTGGCCGGGCTGGTCCGGGGTGAACTGGCACAGCACCCCATAGGGCTTGTGGAAGGCAATGGTCCGGCTGGGGCCGTTGCTGCGGGGGGGCTCCACAGGGCGCTTTTGTGGTCTGGGGCGCTGCCGGGGGGCCGGATCAAGGCCGGGCAGTCCCCTCAGGATCACCGGGCGGCTGCGGGGCGGGCGGGGCGGGGTCATGGCGGTTAATCCGGGTTAAGGGGAGTAGGTCCGGGTGAAAGCGGCGGGGGGAATCAGCCGTAACACTAGGTATCCACCGCCGGAGAGCAGGGCGGAGGTCATGAAGGCCCAGCCGCCGAGATGATTGTACAGCGGCCCGGCCCCCAGCATCAGGATACCCGGAATCACTCCGGCGGCGATGGAGGAATACAGCGATTGTGCCCGCGCCGTCAGGCCGGGGCTGACCATCCGGCCAACGCTGTGCATCGCCCCCAGATGGGCACAGCCGAAGGTCAGGGCGTGCAGGCTTTGCAGGGGAAACAGGACCCACAGCGAGGTGGTGAACGGCATCACCATCCAGCGCAGCAACCCGCCGAAGGCGGCCAGAGCCAGCAGATGGCGGGGTTGCAGCCGTTTCAGGATCTGCGGGGAGAAGGCAAACAGCAGGATTTCGGCAATCACCCCCACCGCCCACAGCGCCCCAATGATCACCGGAGAGATCCCCGCCGCCCGCCAGTGCAGGGTGCCGAAGCCATAGAACATGGTGTGGCTGCCCTGAAAGCAGCCGAGAGCAAACAGAAAGAGAATGAACGGTCTGTCTTTTAAAATGGCGCTCCACGGTTCCCGGGGGCCTTTGGGGCGGTCGGCATCAATCTTTGGCGGCAGGAAGCAGGCGAGGCAGGTGATGGCGGCGCAGCCGATCACCATCCAGACGATCACTTCCGCCGTCGGGCTGTGGTCGATGGCCAGCCCGGCAATCCCGGCCATCACGATGAAGGTGGCGGACCCCCACATGCGGATCCGTCCGTATTCCACCCGCCCGGCAGCGTTCAGGGCCATGGTGATGGTTTCGCTGATCGGGACAATCCCGGCATAGAGGGCGGAGGCCAGCAGCGACACAATCAGGATCGGCCAGAAACCATCTGCTAGTAGATACGTTGCCATCAGTACCGCCGAGACGATACCGAGGATCGCCAGCATGCGGTCACGCCGTCCCCATAGGTCCACCGCACTGCCGATCAGTGGATTGCTGATCACCCGCGCCCAGTAGACCGCCCCCAGCACAATGCCGATCTCCACCGCCGACAGGCCACGGTGTTGCAGCCACACCGGCCAGAACGGCAACTGGATGCCGGGAACGCAGAACCACGCCCCATAGAGCAGGGACAGACGCAGGGCATCGGAGGACAGAAGGCGGGACACGGCAGGGCAATCCGGCAACGGGGGAGTCTTCAGGCGGCACTGTGCGCCGGAACGGCTGCCGCTGACAAGCCCGCCGTGCCAAGGAGATTCTGTTCCCGCGCATTTTTGCCACGCATTTCCGGCACGGCAGATCTTCCGTGCATCATAATGACATTATGTTGCGCCGCACGCAGGCGCGGAGTACGCTTCGTGCGCCGTATGGGGACAATCAGGCGACAGACCGGAACACTCACGACCCCCGATGGCGCACATGGGACCGCAAATTGACAGGATCGACGGAGGAACGCGATCGTGGGCACGACGACCAACCCTTATGAGCTGCATCTGGACCAGAACCCGGCCAATTATGTGCCGTTGACCCCGGTCTCCTTCCTGCAACGGGCGGCACGGGTCTTCCCCGATTACACATCGGTGATCCATGGCCAGCGCCGCTTTACGTGGAAAGAGACCGATGCCCGGTCGCGCCGTCTGGCCTCGGCGCTGGCGCAGCGCGGGATCAGCACCGGGGACACGGTTGCCTTTCTGGCCCACAACACCCCGGAAATGTACGAGGCGCATTTTGGCGTGCCGATGATCGGTGCGGTGCTGAATGCCATCAACACCCGGCTGGATGCCGACGCCATCGCTTTCATCCTCGACCATGGCGAGGCCAAGGTGCTGATCACCGACCGGGAATTCGGCGAACTGGTCACCCATATTCTGGGCAAGGTGTTTTACAAGCCGCTGGTGATCTATATCGACGATCCGGAGTGTGAAAACCCCGGCCCGAAGATCGGCGAATGCGACTACGAAGCCTTCATTGCCGCCGGGGATCCGGCTTATCAGTGGGCGCTGCCTGCCAATGAATGGGATGCCATCGCCCTCAACTACACCTCCGGCACCACCGGCAACCCGAAGGGTGTGGTCTACAGCCATCGTGGGGCCTATCTGACCGCCGTCTCCAACGCGCTGGACTGGGGCATGGGGCCGCATCCGGTGATCCTGTCCAACGTGCCGCTGTTCCACTGCAACGGCTGGTGCTTTCCGTGGACGGTGGCAATGACGGCGGGCACCTTTGTCTGCCAGCGCCGGGTGTCGGCCAAGGTGATCTATGACGCCATCGCCGATCACAAGGTTGCCTACGTCAACGGCGCGCCGATCGTGCTGGGGATGATCCTGAATGCGAAGGAAGAGGAAAAGCGGTCCTTCGACCACATCGTTAACGTGATGACCGCCGCCGCGCCGCCCCCGGCCAGCGTGCTGGCCAGCATGGAGCAGCAGGGCTTCCGCGTTACCCACGTTTACGGGCTGACCGAAACCTATGGCCCGTCGGTGGTCTGTGCGTGGAAGGAAGAATGGGACCACGGCGACATCGAGGAAAAGGCCCGCCTGAAGGCACGGCAGGGGGTGCCCTATACCCTTCAGTTTGATCTGATGGTGGCCGACGCCACCACCATGCAGCCGGTTCCGGCCGATGGCGAAACCATCGGTGAGGTGTTCTGTCGCGGCAATCAGGTGATGCGCGGCTACCTGAAGAACCCGCGTGCCTCTGACGAGGCTTTCGCCGGGGGCTGGTTCCATACCGGTGACCTTGGGGTGATGCACCCGGATGGGTACATCCAGCTGAAAGACCGCTCCAAGGACATCATCATCTCCGGTGGCGAGAATATCTCGTCAATCGAGGTGGAAGGGGTGTTGCACAAGCATCCGTCGGTGGCGCTGGCCGCCGTGGTGGCCAAGCCGGATATCAAGTGGGGGGAAACCCCGTGCGCCTTCGTGGAGCTGAAGCCCGGTCACAATCTGACGGTGGAAGACATTATCGCCCACTGCAAGGCCAATCTGGCCGGGTTCAAGTGCCCGCGCGATGTGCGGTTCGGTGATCTGCCGAAGACCTCCACCGGTAAGATCCAGAAGTATGTGCTGCGCAAGCAGCTTCAGGATGAGGTCGGCGACAGCGTGCCGCTGTAACCGGACCAGACAGCCTGTATCGGGATGGGGCTCCGGGAAACCGGGGCCCTGTTTCTTGCCTGAGGCCGGGGGCAGCATGGGGTATTTGAAGAGGCAATTATGCTTCGGATGCCTGAGCAACCTTACCGGTTTGGCTGCGTTTGGCTTTGCTGAGGGCGGGCATCTTGCAAGCAAGGCGGATCGGCGCGATATTCTTTCCGTGGCCGCTCTGACAACCGGGAAATTCGCGGGTCCGGTTGGGCGAGCGTCAGCTGGCTCTTACGGGGAGGGTCGCGTACCCCCTGAGCGGCCACCGCCTTGGCTTTGGCGTATTCGGTAAACCCCGCGATCACCGAACGTGCCGTGCCCGACAGCCTGATTGAATACAGATGTCAGTACCGGATTAGCGTTCTCTCATGGTTCTTTATCCCGGCTGCGCCGTGCACAGGCTGCGGACGCAGTCGCGCAGCCAGCGGTGGCCGGGGTCAGCATCCAGACGCGGATGCCACAGCAGGGAGATGGTCAGTCCCGGCATCGGGAACGGTAGCGGAAAGCTGACCATTCCGTCGCGCAGGGCCCGGGTGAAGCGGTCTGGCACCGTGGCGATCAGGTCACTGCTGCGGGCCAGTGCCAGCACTTCGGAAAAGCCGCCCGCTGTCACCACCACCCGCCGCCGCAGGCCGAGAGCGGCAAGGGCGGTATCGGTCAGGCCCTGACTGACGCCCCGGCGTGACATCAGCACATGATCCCCGGCGGCGAAGCGTTCCGCCGTCACCGGTGCGGCCAGAAGCGGATGCCCGGCACGGACGGCACCGACCATCCGATCCTGAAACAGGGCCTGAGTCCGCAGTTCCGGGCCGGTTTCTTCGGTCACCACCCCGATCTCCAGATCCACCGCCCCGGTGCGCAGGGGGGTGGTGTCCTTCTCCGGTTTGGGCAGAAAGCGCAGGCGGACCAATGGTGCTTCGGCGGCGGCACGTTCCAGCAGGGCCGGACCGAAGCTTTCGACGAAACCATCGCTGGCGCGCAGGGTGAACACCCGGTCGAGGCGGGTCAGGTCGATGGCGCTTTCCGGGCGCAGCACGCGCTGTGCGGATTCCAGCAGGGCCTGAACCTCCTCCCGCAGGGCCAGTGCCCGTGGCGTCGGGACCAGCCCGCGCCCGGCCCGGACCAGCAGCGGGTCACCGGTGACCTCCCGCAGGCGGGCCAGTGCCCGGCTGGTGGCGGAGGGGCTGAGATGCAGGCGGGCAGCGGCGCGGGCGACGTTGCCTTCTGTCAGCAGGGCATGCAGGGGGATCAGCAGGTTCAGGTCAGGCAGCGGCATCGGGGCTGCTCCGGTGATGGCGTTTCATGCAGCATTATACTGCAAACCGTGCGTCTTCCGCCATATCGGGGCGGGGACTACCCTTGGCGGCATGGAATGACTGTTTTCAGGAGATGCCCGATGTCGGCGATATCCTCTTCTTCCCCGGCCCGTCCGGGTGTTCTGGCGGCGCTGGGCCTGTGTGTGCTGCTGTCGGCCCTTGGCGGCAGCGTGGCCACTGTCACCCTGCCATCTTTGGCGCTGGGGTTCGGTCAGCCGGTGGCGGCGGTGCAATGGGTGGTGGTCGCCTATCTGCTGGCGTTGACGACGCTGGTGGTCGGGGCGGGGCGGCTGTCGGACCTGTGGGGCCGCCGCCGCCTGCTGCTGGCCGGAACCGGCCTGTTCCTGCTGGCGTCGCTGCTCTGCGCCGCCGCGCCGGATCTGTGGCTGCTGGTGGCAGCGCGGATTCTGCAAGGGGCCGGGGCGGCGGTGATGATGGCGGTCAGCATGGCGCTGATCGGCGATGTGATCCCCAAGGACCGCACCGGGCGGGCGATGGGGATGATGGGCACGCTGTCGGCCATTGGCACCGCCTGTGGCCCGTCGGTCGGGGGGCTGCTGATACAGGCGTGGGGCTGGCCGCTGGTGTTTCTGGCCGTTGCGGCGGTGGCGGCGGTGGTCTTGGGGCTGGTGCTGCTGTCTGTGCCGAAAGAACCGGGGAAGGACGGGCCGCATCCGGCCTTTGATCTCCGCAGCATGGGCTTGCTGGTGGTGGCACTGGCCGGGTATGCGCTGGCAATGACGGGAACCGGGGGGATGGACCTGAGCGTGCGCGGCGGGCTGCTGGCCGGGGCGGCGGTGGTTTCCGGTCTGGTGCTGTGGTCATTGCGGAGCAGCCCGGCCCCGCTGATCCGGCTGGATCTGCTACGGGACCCAACCCTGCGGGGATCGCTGCTGATGGGATTTCTGGTTTCGGCGGTGATGATGACCACGCTGGTGGCCGGGCCGTTCTACCTGACGCAGGGTATCGGCCTGACGGCGGCGCAGGTCGGGGTGGCGATGTCCTCCGGCCCGGTGATGTCGGCACTGTCGGCGACCCCGGCCGGGCGGCTGGTGGACCGCTTCGGGGCGGACCGTGTGACCCGCTGGGGGCTGTCCGGCATGCTGATCGGCTGCGGAGGGCTGGCGGTTCAGGCCGGGATCGGCGGATGGGGCGGTTATGTGCTGGCTCTGCTGGTGCTGACGCCGGGGTATGCGCTGTTCCAGACCGCCAACAACACCGGAGTGATGCGCGGGCGGGCGGCGGATCAGCGTGGCGTGGTTTCCGGGCTGCTGAACCTGTCGCGGAATCTGGGGCTGGTCACCGGGGCATCGGCGATGGGGGCGGTGTTTCTGTGGGGGGCCGGGGGCGCAGTGACGTCGGCGGAGTCTGCGGCCTCCGGCCTGCGGGTGGCCTTCGGGCTGGCGCTGGGGCTGGTGACGGTGGCGCTGCTGACGGCCCGGGTGCGGTCGAAAATCAGCCTTGCCTGATAACGATCCTGTTTTACAGTGACATCCCCCAGAACGGCCCGCCGGATTCCGGCGGCGAAGACGGAGAGAACGAATGAAGCTGTACCGTTACCTGACCGGCCCGGATGAGTCTGCCTTTTGCCACCGCGTTACCGCTGCGCTGAACAAGGGCTGGCAGTTGCATGGGACCCCGACCCTGACCTTTGATGCGGAACAGAAGCGGGTGATCTGCGGTCAGGCGATCATCAAAGAGGTTGAGGGCGTTGAGTATACCCCGGACCTGAAGCTGTCTGATTTTTAAGCAGAAAATTGCGGAACGACGGAGAAAGGGGCGCAATGACGCTCCTTTTTTCGTGCGGCAGGCTGTGGCTTCAGCGTCCGCCGATGCTGGCTTCCAGCTCGTCAATCCGGCTGGCGGTCAGGTCGGACTGGCAGGTCAGGCGGGCCAGTTCGTTGGTGCTGCCGTTATCAAGATCCAGCGCATTCCACGCACATTCGGCGTCGCGGTAGGCAATCCACGTTGTCTGTGCCGCGCGGAACAGTGGCAGGGCAGAGGCCGGGACCTGCTTTTCGCCCCGCTTCAGCAGGGCATCCAGCTTTTTCTGGTTGGCGGTCAGATCCTTCTGGGCACAGGTCAACAGTTCCGCCGGATTGGTGGTACGCTCGCAGTTGATGCCTGCGGCAAAGGCGGGGGACTGCGGGGTGGACAGACACAGGACCGAAAGCCCCAACACAGCAGGCAGGGCGATGGAGAAGGCAGTGTCTGTCCCCATCAGATATCGGAGCATCCCTGAAATCCTCCCGAGAGAAACCGGTTGCCATTTCGCAATGCGGAAAGGGTCCGGGCCACACTTTACACGGATTTCCCCAAAGATGCAGGAGGGGATGCCGCAGGTGCATTCTTCCGGTTGAAGGCTGTGGCAGAAATGCGTCACAGCATATTGCCATCCTTGCAGGGGCCGAATGGACGAAGAGCGTTTTCAGCGGTGAAATGAGGGCCATTTCTGCTGAAAACGCTCTGTCTGTCTGGCACGGGCGGTTTGTGCAACCGGCCCCTGAGAAACGCAGGAACTCAGACCGGGCGGTGGGTGGTGCTGCTGCCCGGGCTACCGGCGCGGACCGGAATCCCCTTGAATCGGTCCTTGTTCTTTTCCACCCAGCGCATCACGCGGGCGGACAGGAACGGGATTGCCTGCACTGCCACCGTGGCGGCGAAAATATCCTGTTCAGTGATATTCAACGGGTTCATCACCCACAGCAGGGTGGCAGAGGCCAGCAGGGCCACCCCCAGCACGGTTTCCCAGAACACCGGGCTGTCGGTCATCTTCTTCTTGACCGCCTGATTGGGTTTAGCGGTGTTGCCGCCCTTTTCAGTGCGGGCAAAGGCCAGATTGTCCTTCACCAGACCGGTGTAGACGGCATTGCCCACGGTCAGCTGCAAGCTCATGGCGGCGATGGCGGCCCCGAGGATTTCCGGCAGCGCAGCCTTCACCCGGGTGCGGTACAGCAGCACGCAATGCAGCACGTTGATGACAAAGCTGGTCAGGATCGGAATGGTCAGCGACATCATCGGCAGCACCATACCGACGAAGACGATCATCGGCACCCACACCAGATTAAGCATCGCCACCGCAACGCCCAGCGCATCCGACAGCCAGAAGATCCAGCCGGAAACGAACTGGGCTTTCTGGGCGGAGGTCAGGGTCTTGGACTTCGGCAGCATGTGCCGCCAGTGATGCTTGATGATCTGGATGGCACCATAGGCCCAGCGGTGACGCTGGGTCTTGAACGCCTTGAAGGTATCGGGCAGGAGGCCCCAGCCATAGCGGCGGTTGGTGTAGGTGGCGTCGTATCCGGCCTCGAACAGGCGCAGGCCCAGCTCGGTGTCCTCGACGATGGTGTCAGACGACCAGCCGCCGACTTCCTCGAACGACGACCGGCGCAGCATCAGCATGGTGCCGTGGGCGACGATGGCGTTGTCTTCGTTGCGCTGGACCATGCCAATGTCGAAGAACCCGGCGTATTCCCAGTTCATCATGGTCTTGAACAGGCTTTCCTCGCCGTCGCGGTGATCCTGCGGCGCCTGCACAAGGGCAATCTTCGGGTCGGCAAAGGCAGGCACCATGTCACGCAGCCAATGCCGGTCCACGGCATAGTCGGCGTCGATCACCGCCAGAACTTCGGCACGCGGATCGGTGAAGCCATAGGCCATGGTCATCGCCCCGGCTTTGAAGCCCTTCACCTTCGGCAGATAGATGAACTTGAAGACTTCCTTGCCGAGACGTTCGTTCAGCACCGCGCAGTGATCAGCCACCGGACGCCAGTAATATTCGTCGGTGGTGTTGTTCATGATCACCAGAACTTCAAAGTCCGGGTATTCCAGCGCCGCGCAGGTATCCAGCGTGTACTTCATCATCTCGGGCTGTTCTTTGTAGCCCGGGACGTGGATGGACACCATCGGCTTATAGTCGGTCTTCGGGCCGTCAGGCTCGGCGACGATCAGGCGCTTGGGGGCGTGCCCCAGCAGCACTTCGCTGATTTCGTTAACCTTGGCCAGTGTCATGATGGTCAGCGGGATCACCATGATCACGCCGGTGGCCCACATGACGCCGGTACCGAAATTGATGTAGTTGCCGAACGGATAAGCAATCGCCATCGCGATACCGGCAGCGAAACCGTTGGCGGCAAGGGCATAGATGATGGCGTGGGCCAGTGTCGGGCGGCGGCGGCGCAGCCCGATCACGGTCAGCAGGGCACCGATGGCCAGTGCCCCGAAGGCGATCGAGGTGTACTCAACCTTGAATTCGCCTTCCAGCGGGAACTTCAGGCGGCGTTCGGAGTCAAACACCCCCCAATACGCCCCGACCGACCCTTCATTGACCTTCCACGGCTGATCGAAGGCTTCGATGATGTTGTATTCAATGCCCCGGCGCTTGGCTTCGCGGATGAAACCACGGATGATTTCCGCCTGCACGTGCTTGCCGGTGGTGGCGGCCTTGAAGTTATAACCCTGACTCGGCCAGCCGAATTCGGCGACGACGATGCGCTTGCCCGGATAGGTCTTGCGCAGCATGTCGAGGCGTTCATAGGCGACTTTCACCGCCTCTTCCCACGGCACCCCTTCCCAGTACGGCAGAAGGTGGGCGGCGATGAAGTCGGTTTCCGACACCAGCTGCGGATACTTCAGCCACACGTCCCAGGTTTCCCCGGTGGAGACCTGTACGTCAGACCGCACCCGGCCCCGCACTTCCCGCAGGTAGGTGATCAGCTGTTCGATGGTGACTTCGGCGCGCAGCAGGGATTCGTTGCCGATGTACAGCGACCGGACATTCCAGTTGTTGTTGGTCAGCTTCAGGGCGCGTTCGATCTCGGCGCGGTCTTCCGGCACCTCGCCCGACAGCCAGGCGGCGGTGGTCACATACATGCCGTGGGCCCGGGCCAGCTCTGGCACCTTTTCCAGACCGAGGCGGCTGGAATACAGGCGGATGTTGCGGGTGTACTTCGACAGCAGCGTCAGATCCTGATCGATGCGCTCGACCGGCACGACAAACCCTTCAACCGGGTCTTCACCGGGTTTGAAGGGGCTGAAGGAGAGGGAGTTGATGGGCATTTCCATGCCCTTTTCCGTCACGTCCGGGGGGAGAACGCGGACGTTGGCGTTCAGCCAGATGCCAAAGTGGAGGGCAGCAGCAAGGACGGCGGCGAGAAGGATGCGCACCATGGCCTCTGATTCCAGAAGTCCCGCAGGGGCATCCCGCAGGGCGTGTTGAAGAACCGGACCCCGCAGCGGCGATAATCCGACTGCGGGGTCCGGCTGTGAAGCGTCGCGTCGGGAGACGGAAAAAAATCAAGGGGTCAGACCGGGGATGGCCTGACCCGCTTTCGGTGCCTTAAATCAGTCCTGCTTGGTCCAGCAGCGGTCGATACGGGCGTTAATATCTTCGGCCGAGGCATTGACGGTGCTGTCATTGACCAGGCAGCGGAAGGTCGGGCCGATGTGCTTTTCGTCGCAGCTGAACAGGCGGTAGAAGTCCATGAACTTACGGGCCTGATCGACATCGTCGCGGGCCAGCAGGCTGACGATGCGCTTGCCGGTGTAGGCGCATTCCCCGGCGATGTTGGCCGGCAGCGGCTTTTCTTCCGGCTTGGCAGCCGGAGTGGCGGCACCGGCCGCAGCCGGGGCAGCGGTCTTGGCATCGGCGGGCTTGGCGTCAGCCTTCGGTTCAGCCTTGGCGTCGGTCTTGGTTTCGGTCTTCGCCGGGGCGGCCTTGGCGTCGGTCTTCGCCGGGGCAGCCTTGGCGTCTGCGGCCTTCGGATCCGCAGCCTTGGTTTCGGCGGCCTTTTCCTGCTTCTTGGCCGGGGCGGGCTGCTGATCGGCGGCGGTGGCGGCGGGCTGGGCCTGAGCCACCTGCACGGCAGGGGTGCTCAGATCAGCGGCCTGCGCCGCAGCGGCGGCAAAGACCACAACAGAGCCAACGGCAAGAGCGCGCAGGGCAACGTTCATTCTTTTTTGTCCTGACTGGATGACCAAGATCCCGATAAGGATGCACACAAACCCCGGGCGAATCATACCCCTGTTGGGACGCCGTGGGCGCATGCCTCCCTTTAAGTTTGCAGATGTTAGCCTAAACGCCAAAAAACTCAACAGCTTGTGGAGGCATGTTCCTCCAATTGAGCAGATGCGGAAAACCCTTTGAAATCTCTTCAGTCTTTGCCTTTTGAAGGGGGCTTTTCGCGCTCCGGGCGTGCGACTCTGGTTCTTTGGGCCTATGTCCTGTGCCGGTGCTGCCGGGTCAGGGTTTCGGCAGCGGCAGGGCGGTTTCGTATTTGATTTCGCGCAGCGCGAAATTTGATTTCACATGTGCGATTCCGGGCAGGCGGAACACAAAGTCCTGTAGGAAGCGGTCGTATGTGCGCACCTCGTCCACCACCACCCGCAGCAGATAATCGTAATCGCCGGTCATGGCGTAGCATTCCAGAATTTCCGGGCGGCGGCGGACCTCCTGCTCAAAGCGTTCCACCGCGCCTTCGGTCTGCCGTTCCAGCGTGACATTGCAGAAGACGCTTTCGCCGATGCCGACCTTGTGCGGATCCAGCAGGGCGACATAGCCGCGGACCACTCCGTTTTCCTCCAGCGCCTTCACCCGCCGCCAGCAGGGGGAGGCCGACAGGCCGATCCGTTCCGCCAGATCGTTGTTGGTCAGCCGTCCGTCTTTTTGCAGTTCGGAAAGGATGCGGATTTCAGTCGGATCCAATGAAGCAGGCATCAGGGTATTTCTTTCTGAAAAAGATGCTTCTGAGGAAGGTGTAACCCCAATATGCCATGTTAAAGGGTAAAAGAGGGAAAAAATTCCCGCGGTTCAGATCTAGAATTGGTCTGAATTGAAAAATGCCCGACCCCGGCGCTGTGGTGCTCCACCGCCGGAGAATGCCGGGCCGGATTCCGGGAGGATTTTTACCATGACCCATGCCGTTCCTGCGGATGCCGCTGCCCTGCGTGCTGCCCCGTCGGTGCTGACGGATCCGTCTTACACCCTTGAGGACCGCTACCGCCGCGACAGTGGCCGGGTCTATCTGACCGGCACGCAGGCACTGGTGCGGCTGCCGCTGATGCAGGCGGCCCGCGACCGTGCCGCCGGGCTGAACACCGCCGGATATATCTCCGGCTACCGGGGCAGTCCGCTGGGCGGCTACGATCAGGCGCTGTGGCAGGTGAAGGACCTTCTGGCGGACAATGCCGTCACCTTCCAGCCGGCGATCAACGAGGATCTTGCCGCGACTGCGGTGTTGGGCAGCCAGCAGGTGGAACATGGCGGCGAAGGTACGGTCGATGGTGTGTTTGCCATCTGGTACGGCAAGGGGCCGGGGGTGGACCGCGCCGGGGATGCCCTGAAGCATGGTCATGCCTTCGGATCCTCGCCGCATGGCGGGGTGCTGGTGGTGGCCGGGGATGACCATGGGGTGGTCAGTTCTTCGATGCCGCATCAGTCGGATCACGCCTTCATCGCGTGGTCGATGCCGATCCTCAATCCGGCAAACATTCAGGAGTATCTGGATTTCGGGCTGTATGGCTGGGCGCTGTCGCGCTTTACCGGGGCATGGGTCGGGTTCAAGGCGATTTCAGAGACGGTGGAAAGCGCGGCTTCGGTCGAGGTGGATCCGCACCGGCTGCCGCTGACGGCCCCCACCGATTACACCGTACCGGTCGGGGGTCTGCATTATCGCTGGCCGGATCTGCCCAGCCTGACGATTGAGGAACGGATGGCCGCCAAGCTGGACGCTGTCCATGCCTTCGTCCGGGCTAATCCGGGCATTGACCGGCTGCTGGTCGATGCGCCGCAGGCCCGCTTCGGCATCATCACCACCGGCAAGGCATCGCTGGATCTGATGGAGGCTCTGGCCCGGCTGGGGCTGGACGAGGACGGTCTGGTGGCGCTGGGGGTGCGGGTCCTGAAGCTGGGCCTGACCTGGCCGCTGGAGCCGCAGGCCCTGCGCCGGTTTACCGCCGGGCTGGAGGAGGTTCTGGTGGTCGAGGAAAAGAAGGGCATCATTGAGGACCAGATCAAGACCCTGCTGTACGGCCAGCCCGGTGCGCCGAAGGTGTCCGGCAAGACGGCCCCGGATGGCCGCCCGCTGCTGGCATCGCTGGGGGAACTGCGCCCGTCGCGGATTGCCCCGGCACTGGTGGACCGTCTGTCGGCGGCCTTCCCGTGGCTGGCCCCGGATCTGGCGGAACGCCTGCCGCAGATCACCCCGGCGCTGCGGCGGTTTGATCTTCCGGCTGATGTCAAGCGGACCCCGTATTTCTGTTCCGGCTGTCCGCACAATTCCTCCACCAAGGTGCCGGAGGGCAGCAAGGCCTTCGCCGGAATCGGCTGTCACTTCATGGCCAACTGGATGGACCGCTCCACCGAAGGGCTGGTGCAGATGGGCGGTGAAGGTGTCAACTGGATGGCGCAGTCGCTGTTTTCCAAACGGAAGCATGTGTTCCAGAATCTTGGCGATGGCACCTACTATCATTCCGGGTTGATGGCGATCCGGCAGGCGATCGCCGGAAAAACCAACATCACCTATAAGATCCTGTTTAACGACGCGGTGGCGATGACCGGCGGCCAGCCGCATGACGGACCGTTGACGGTGCAGGAAATCTCCCGGCAGGTGCAGGCCGAAGGGGTCCGCCGCATCGCCATTGTCAGTGACGAACCGGAAAAATACACCGACCGCAGCGGTTTTGCCCCGGGCTGTACGGTCCATCACCGGTCGGAGCTGGATCCGGTGCAGCGGGATCTGGCCGCCACCCCGGGGGTGACGGTGCTGATCTATGATCAGGCCTGTGCGGCCGAAAAGCGCCGCAAGCGCAAGCGGGGTAAATTCCCTGATCCGGCCCGCCGCCTGTTTATCAACGAAGCGGTGTGTGAGGGCTGCGGCGACTGTACCGCCAAATCCAACTGCCTGTCGGTGCAGCCGGTGGAAACCGAGTTTGGCCGTAAGCGCCAGATTGATCAGTCATCCTGTAACAAGGATTTCTCCTGCGTCGAAGGGTTCTGTCCCAGCTTTGTCTCGGTGCGCGGAGGGGCGGTGCGTAAACCGCAGAGTGCCGGAGAGCTGCCCGGCTTCCGGGAGCGGGTGGCGGCGCTGCCGTTGCCGGTGATCCCTTCCGTGCAGGCAGAACCGTGGGAGATTCTGGTCACCGGCATCGGCGGAACCGGGGTGGTGACAGTCGGGGCGCTGCTGTGTATGGCGGCGCATCTGGAGGGCAAAGGCGCCAGCGTGCTGGACTTTATGGGTTTTGCCCAGAAAGGGGGCGCGGTGCTGAGCCATGTGCGCATCGGCGCGTCGCCGCAGGCCCTGCGGCAGGTGCGGATTGATGTCGGGCAGGCCGAGGTTCTTCTGGCCTGTGATATGGTGGTGGCAACCACGCCGGAAGCGCTTGGGGTGCTGCGGCAGGGCCATAGCCGGGTGATCTGTAACACTGCCGAGGTGCCGACCGGATCCTTCATGCGGGACCGGGATGCCACCCTTCAGCCGCAGCGGCTGACGGCGGCGCTGGAACTGGCGGTGGGCAGTGGCAACCTTGATCTGGTGGATGCCAACCGCCTTGCCACCGCCCTGCTGGGCGACAGTATCGGTTCCAACCTGTTCCTGCTGGGCTATGCGTGGCAGAAGGGGTTGCTGCCGGTGTCGCTGGAGGCGCTGGAAAAGGCGGTTGACCTCAACGGTGTGGCACGGGACGCCAATAAACGGGCTTTGGCTTGGGGCCGGGTGGCGGCGGAAGACGCCGCCTATGTGGCTGAGGTTGCCGCCGGGTTCGGGGCGGTGCGGACCAAACCGGCGGAGAATGTGGACAGCGTGATTGCCAGCCGGATCAAGGATCTGGAGGGCTACCAGGATACCGCTTATGCCGAGCGGTTCCGGCGGATCATCGCGCAGGTGCGGCAGGCGGAGGCACGGGTGTCTTCCGGCCATGATCTGACGCTGGCGGCGGCGCGGGGGCTGTACCGTCTGATGGCTTATAAGGATGAGTATGAGGTGGCCCGCCGCTATGCTGACCCGGCGTTCCGGGCGCGGCTGGATCAGGTGTTCGACGGCGATTATAAGGTGTCGCTGCATCTGGCCCCGCCGCTGCTGCCGCTGGGCCGGACCCCGACCGGGGAGCCGCGCAAACACGAGTTCGGGCGCTGGATCTTCCCGGTGCTGGGGGTGGTGGCCCGGCTGAAGGGGCTGCGGGGCAGCCGTTTTGATCCCTTCGGCTGGACGGCGGAACGGAAAATGGAACGCGCCTTGATTGCAGAATATGAAGATATTCTCATAAATATCTGCGCCGGGCTGACCGATTCACACCGGCTGGTGGAGGCTGTGGAAATTGCGGCGGTTGCCGACACGATCCGGGGCTTCGGGGCGGTGAAGGAGGCTGCGGCGGTAAAGGCGCGGCAGCGCTGGTCTGCCCTGTTGCCGGTGTTTCGGACGCCGCGACCCCAGCAGCCGGAGGGAGCAGGGCTGACCCTGCTGGCAGCCGAATAGATAACCGGACAGAAACTGAAAAATGGGGTGGCCCGCTGATATGGATCGGGCCACCCCTTTCTTTTGTCGTAAATCTGTGGTCAGGGTAAGCGTAAGGCGCGTTTTCGTCTGGATGAGTTGGCGGAATGCTGGCAGAACGGCGTCGGAAAACAGTCCGTATACGGATGGATCGGGGGGCACGGTCATGGGCGACAGGCAGCCGGGGGGCACTTCTGGAAATCCGGGGGGCCGACGGGCACGGGCGCGTACCGCGCAGGAGCAGGAACTGGTCCGCCGCCAGTTTCTGGAGTGTGCCCGCCGGGTTCATGCCCGTGACGGTGCCTCCGGGCTGACCATGCGCCGTCTGGCGGCCGAGGCGGGGTACAGTCCGGGTGCCATTTACCTGTATTTCCCCAGCCGTCAGGAGCTGTTGCGCGAATTGTGGGCGGAGGACCTTCAGGGTCTTCTGGCGGCGATGCAGGCGGCAATGGAGGCCCCCGGGGTCAGGGGGCAGGCTCCGGGGGCGCGGCTGATGGCCCTGTTTCAGGCCTATGCCGCCTTCTGGTGGCAGCGGCAGGACCCCTTCCGTGCCCTGTTTCTGGAGGCTGATCATCAGTTTGTGCAGGACCGGGTGGCCTTCGCCGCTGATCCGGTGGTGATACAGGTCAATACCTTCATCACTGGTCAGGTCCGGGCGGTTATGGCAGAGGCAACCGGGCAGGCCGACGCTGATGTACCGGAAGAGCAGGTGAATGTTACGGCCCACGGTCTGCTGGCGGCCGTCAATGGGGTGATCAGCCTGCACATCGGCAACGGTGGGTTCCCGTGGGCAGACCGCGGGGCGATGATTGACTATGTGCTGACCGCCCTGACCGCCGGGCTGTCTGCCCATGGCGTAAGGGGTGTTTCCGCTCGGCCATAACGCCCGGTAAAATTGACGGTGGGCAGCGACAGCCGCCGCAACTGCGTTATAGTCAGATGGAATACCGGACAACAGCGAAGGCAGGCTGCGAAGGAATGATCGGCGGGCAACGGGTATCCGGGGCGGAGCGGGCCTTACAGCCTGAAGGACTGCGGTCCGGGGCCGTGCTTGGCGTGGTGCTGGCCGGGGGGCTGGGGCGGCGCATGGGCGGTGCGGATAAACCGCTTCTGCCGCTGGCCGGTGTGCCGATGGTCCTGCGGGTTGCTGCCGCGCTGCGCTCTCCGGAGGGGGCCGTGGTGCTGGCCACCGGGGCGGAAAGCGCCCGTTACAGCCATCTTGGCCTGCCTTGCCTGCCGGATCCTGATCTGCCGCTGACGGCGGCGGATCAGGGCCGGGCCGGGCCGCTGGCGGCAATTCTGGCCGGGCTGGAGGAAGCGGGACGGCTGGGGTTGGACTGGGTTTTGACCTGCCCGGCCGATGTGCCGCTGGTTCCGCCCGATCTGGGATCCCGGATGGCGGGTTTTCTGTTGCAGGTCGCCGCCGTTGAGGGAGCTGTACCACCGGGGGTGACGGTGGAGGCCTCAGCCCCGGAGGAAGAGGGGGGAGTACGCTGGCATCCGGCGATTGCCCTGCTGTGGGCCGGGCTGGCGCCGTCTCTGCGGGGCGCCCTGATGGCGAGGGAGCGCCGGGTCGGCGGCTGGATGCGGCAGGCGGGAACCCTGCGTATGCCGTGGCGGCCTGCCGCCGGAGAGACCGATGCGGCGGAAATCGGGCGGGGACCCGACCCATTCAGCAATATCAATACTCCGGAAGACCTGTGGCGGGCTGAGGCTGCGCTGTCTTCCGGCCGGGGTACGGGGGTGGACGGCTGATGGTGCTGACCCCGGTTCTGGCGGCCAGTCTTCTTGTGTGCGGGGGTGGTCTCTCGCTGGCCCTGTATTTTGGCAGTCTGGCACTGCTGCGACGGATCCGGGAACCGGCCCTGCTGGCGGTGTTTCTTCTGGTGGCCTCTCTGCGCGGACTTCTGCCGGTGCTGTCGGTTCTCGGCGGGCCGTTTCCCTTGATGGACGGGGTGGCTCTGCTGCGTTTCGACGGGGTCAGCCTGCTGCTGATCGGGGTGACCTATGTCCTGTTTCTGCGCGCCCTGTTCCCCGAAGATGTTCCGCGCCTGCTGCCTCAGGCGGTCATCGGGGTCTGCGCCGCTGCCGGTCTGCTGATCCTGCTGATCCCTGCTGATTCCCTTGGCCTGCTGATGGACTGGTCCCGGCTGCTGTTGATGCTGGTGCTGCTGGCAGTCGGGATTTTGGCGGTGCTTCTGATGCGGCGCTGGCGCGATGGTGCCGGATGGGTGGCCCTGTCGGTGCTGGTGCTGGTGGTGGCGGTGCTGGTGGAGAGTGTGGTCTGGCCGCGTCCGGGCCTGCCGCTGCGGGATACCGTGGAGGCTATTGGCCCGGTCACCACCGGCTGCGTGTTGTTTGCGCTGGGCCATGTGTTTCTGATGGGGGCGCGGCTGAACCGTGTCTATCAGGCCTCGCAGACGCTGTCCCGGCATGTGGTGGCCTTGAACCGGCGTCTGGAGGAGCGGGTGACGGAAGCCTCGCGGGAAATTCATGCCACGCGGGAGCAGCTTGAGGCCATCGTGTCCTGCGTCCCGGACGGGGTGTTGACCCTGACGGCGGATGCCTCCGTTGATATCTTCGGGCCGGGGGCTGAGCGGGTGTTCGGCTGGCGGGGGCAGGAGATGACCGGCCGCCCGGTGGTGACCCTGCTGTCGCCGGAGTGGGGGGAGCGACTGGTTAAGTCGATGCGTCGCTTCGCTGCCGAAGGGGTGCTGACCTATACCGGTCAGGGGCCGGTGGAAATGGTGGGACGCCGCCGGGATGGCAGCCTGTTTCCCATGCAGTGCACGGTGACACGGATTGATATCGGCGGTCAGCCGGTGTTCGTGGCGGCGGTGAAGGATCTGTCCGAGGTCTATCTACAGGCGCAGCAGATTGCCGGGTTGCGCCGGGCCAATGAGACCCTGCGGCAGGATCTGGCTCAGCTTGAGATCTGGGGCGGGGTCGGGCACTGCCTTTCGGAATGGCAGGACGGCCGTTGGACGTGGCGGTGTTCCGACGGGTTTCTGGCGGTGTGGGGCTGTGATACAGGGGCCCATCCGGAGACGCTGGCCGGATTTCTGGCCGGGGTCCGGGCCGAGGATCAGCTGGCGCTGTTCAGCTGGCTGGACCGGCAGGACTGGACATCCGGCGCGCGGATGATCCGGCTGTCGGTCCGCCCGGAGGAAGAGCGGCTGGTGGAGCTGTCGATCTGCCGGGTCCGCGATGATCACGGGGTTGTGGTGCGGGAAATCGGGATTGTCCGTCTGGCCGGGGTGACCCCGGTCGAAGCCGGGAAAGGGGAGGAGAGTATGGCGACTGTTGGGGATAACGCACCGGGGGCCGCTGTCGGCGCAGAGGCTGTGCGGACCATCCTTCTGGTGGAGGATGTGGAGGTGAACCGCCGGGTGGCCGTGACCTTTCTGGAACGGGAGGGATACCGCGTGGAGGTCGCCTCCAACGGTCTGGATGCGGTGGATATGGCCGGGCGCGGCGATTACGATCTGATTCTGATGGATATCCGCCTGCCGGATGTGGATGGGGTCGAGGCCACCCGCCGCATCCGGGCGTTACCGGATCCGGTGCGGTCTGCCGTCCCGGTTCTGGCGCTGACCGCCAACGTGTTCGGCGATGACCTCAGCCGGTACGAGGCGGCGGGAATGTCCGGGGTTGTCGCCAAACCGATCCGGATGCCGCAGTTCCGGACCGTTCTGGGCGGGGTTCTGACCCGGCGGCGGCGGCAGGCGGCGGTATCTGCCGGGCCGGACTGGACGTCGCTCGATCAGATTCTGGACGAAACCTTCATCCGCGACCGTCGGGCAGCGCTGGGGGCGGACAGTTTCGCGGTGATCCTTGATCTTGGCCGCCGCAGTGTCAGTTTCGCGGCGGAGGAACTGGACCGCAGTGTCCGGGTGCCTGCGCCGTCCGGGGATGATGTGGCCAAAGCCGGGCATAAGCTGGCGGGGGCGGCCTCTAACTTCGGTTTCTCGGCCCTTTATGCGCTGGGCCGTCAGGTCGAGGCCCTGTGTGAGGCAGGCGACCTGACCGGGGCGGTGTCTCTGGGGCAGCAGGCAGCGGCCCTGCACCGCCAGACGGATGCGGCACTGGACCAGTGGCTGGCGTCAGCCCGCTGAAGGGGCGGGAAGGGCCGGATCATGAGACCGGAAGGCCCTTCCATCGCTTCAGGCATTCCAGCGCGATCGACGACTTCACGCTTTCCACAAACGGGAACGCCATCAGCCGGTGCATCAGGAAGTCGGAGAAGGATTTCAGGTCCGGCGCGGTGACCCGCAGCAGATAATCCGCCTCGCCGCTGACCGAATGGCATTCCAAAATTTCAGGGATTCCCTGTACCGCCTCGGCAAAGCGGGTGGCGGGGCTTTCCCCGTGCTTACCCAGCGAGACGCTGACAAAAGCCGTTACCCCCAGCCCGATCTTTTCCGGGTTCAGGCGGGCGGAATAACCGTCAATCACCCCCAGCTCCTCCAGCCGCTTCAGGCGACGGTGACACTGCGACGGCGACAGATGTGCCTGTTCCGACAGTTCCACGTTCGACAGGCGGGCGTTGTCCTGCATCGCCCGCAGGATGCGGCGATCAATGGCATCAAGACTGCTGTCATGCTCGGTCATTGCGGAAAGATCTTCTTTTGTGGTGTTTCCGTGAATCAGGATGCCGATCGGGAGCCACCTTTGCAAGCCCCGTGCGGGGGTATTTTGGTATCATTCCAGACAGAACGAAATATCGGTCTCCGGGGAGGAAACCACGCATGAACGCCATCCATCAGCCCATCCAGACTGCCGCCCGCCTTGACCTGTGGGATAACCCGCAGGGGACCGATGGTTTTGAATTTGTTGAATACACCGGCCCGGATGTGGCGGCGCTGGATGCGCTGTTCCGCAACATGGGCTTTACGGCGGTGGCAAAGCACAACAGCCGCCCGATCACCCTGTACCGTCAGGGCGGTATTTCCTTCCTGCTGAATGCCGAGACCGAGGGGCATGCGGCCCGCTTCCGCTCCGCGCACGGACCGAGCATCTGTTCGATCGCCTTCCGGGTTGCCGATGCCGCCGCCGCGCAGGCCCATGCCGTCACCACCGGTGCTGTGGTGCCTGTCTCCGCCCCGGTTGTCGATGCCCCGGTGATTGAAGGGATTGGCGGCAGCCTGCTGTATCTGGTGGACCGCTATGGGGCCAAGGGCGATGTCTATGGCGACTTCACCTTCTTCCCCGGCGTTGAGGCCCATCCGGTGGGCCATGGCCTGACCGAAATTGACCACCTGACCCACAATGTCATGCGTGGCAACATGGAAACCTGGGCCGGGTTCTACGAGCGGATCTTCAACTTCCGGGAAGTGCGGTACTTCGACATTGAAGGCAAGCTGACCGGCCTGAAGTCGAAGGCGATGACCAGCCCGGATGGCAAGATCCGGATCCCGATCAACGAAAGCTCCGACGACAAGAGCCAGATTGAGGAATATCTGCATGCCTATAACGGCGAAGGGGTGCAGCATGTTGCCCTGAGCAGCGCGGACATCGTCGCCACCGTTGAAAGCATGAAGAAGGATATCCGCTTCCTTGATACCCCCGACACCTATTACGAGCTGGTGGATGCCCGGGTGCCGGGGCATGGGCTGGATCTGGAGCCGTTCCGCCGCAACCGCATCCTGATTGACGGCGCCCCGACGCAGGATCAGGGCCTGCTGTTGCAGATCTTCACCGAGAACGTCATCGGCCCAATTTTCTATGAAATCATTGAGCGCCGGGGCAATCAGGGGTTCGGGGAAGGCAACTTCCGCGCCCTGTTTGAATCGATCGAGCTGGACCAGATCCGCCGGGGCGTGCTGGAAGGCTGACCGGATGCTTCCGGCAGGGGAGTCGCCTGCCTTTTGGTTCCCTTATGGTGTGCTGACTGTGCCGGGCGGAAGGATTTCCGCCCGGTCTTTTTGTTTGGGGCAAGGGTCTTCATTCTGGATCCAAAATCCTGTTCGCACCGGGGCCGGTTTCTGTCACTGTGGGCCACCGTGATTGAACACCCGGATAAGGAGCGCCCGCCCATGCAGTTTGCCGATGCCGCCGCCGTTGCCGCCGCGCTGACCCCTGCCGCTCTGGTGGAGGCCCTGCGCGACGGGTTCCGTCAGGGCTGCGAGATGCCGGTCCGCCATCACCACACCGTGCAGGTGCCGGGGGAGGCTGCCGCCACCCTGCTGCTGATGCCGGCGTGGATCGAGGGCGGCTTTGTCGGGGTCAAGGTTGTTTCGGTGTTTCCCGGCAATGCCGACCGGGGGCAGCCGTCGATTTACGGCAGCTACCTGCTGTCATCGGGGAAGACCGGGGAACTGCTGGCGGTGATGGATGGCCCGGAGCTGACCAGCCGCCGCACCGCCGCCGCTTCGGCGCTGGCGGCGGATTATCTGGCCCGGAAGGATGCCGCCACCCTGCTGGTGGTCGGCACCGGGCGGCTGTCGGCCCACATGGCCCGGGCCCATGCGGCGGTCCGCCCGCTGACCCGGGTGCTGATCTGGGGCCGCAACCCGGAGAAGGCGGCTGCGGTGGTGGCGGAACTGGCCGATCTCGGCGTGACGGTGGAGGTGGCTCCGGCCTCGCTGGAACAGGCGGTCGGAGTGGCCGACATCATTTCCTGCGTCACCCTGTCGACTCAGCCGCTGATTCAGGGGGCATGGCTGCGCCCGGGCCAGCATCTGGATCTGGTCGGCGGGTTCACCCCGGCGATGCGGGAGGCCGATGATGAGGCCATCCGCCGGGCCAGCGTCTATGTCGATACCCGCGCCGGGGCCACCAAGGAAGGCGGCGATATCGTCCAGCCGCTGGCCAGCGGGGCGCTGACGGCCGAGGGTATCCGGGGGGATCTGTATGACCTGTGCCGGGGCACGGCTGCCGGGCGCGGCGATGATCAGGAGATCACCTTCTTCAAGTCGGTCGGCTGTGCGCTGGAAGACCTGATGGCGGCGGTGCAGGTTTACCGCGTGCTGTCGGCCTGAGGCGGCTTCTGTCCGGGCGATCCGCCCTTGCATCCGGCGGCGGATGAAGGCATATCAGCCCCAGTTTTGACCTCCGTTCCGTTTAAGGAGTAACGGCCATGGCCGCCACCATTCGCGCCTCCCACATCCTGCTGATGCATGCCGGCGTTCCGGAATCCTCCAGCGACCGTTCCCGCGCCGCAGCGCTGGAAGCGATGACCCGCCTGCGCGACAAGATCAAGTCGGGCGATGTGGACTTTGCCGAGGCGGCGCAGACCCTGTCTGACTGTCCTTCGGGCGAAGATGGCGGCGATCTCGGCCATTTTTCCAAGGGGATGATGGTCCCGGAATTCGACAAGGCCTCCTTCACGCTGGAGGTCAATGAGCTGTCGGAAATCGTGGAAACCCCGTTCGGTTTCCACCTGATCCTGCGCACCGAATAAACCGCATACCCTGCGGTGTGAGAGAACAGAACGGCCCGGCGGGGAGACCTGCCGGGCCGTCTGTCTTCTGCGGCCCTCAGGTGGCCTGTGTGTTGGCAAAAGCGGGCAGGGCGTTCAGGCGGGCAGAATAGGCCGCCAGTGCCGGGAAGCTGCTTTCCGGCGTCAGCTGATCCTTCTGGGTCAGGCAGGCGAAATCATAGGCGATGACGGCGGAAATATCGGCCTGTGTCAGGCGTCCGCCAGACAGCGGCGTGGCGGTGGCGGCGGCCTGATCCAGTACGGTCAGGGCGGCGCGGGCCTGATCCTCGCACTGTTTCGCCCAGTCTTCGTACAGGAACTCCGCCGGGCGGCGGGTGCGTTCATAGTAGGCTGTCACCATCTTCTCGCAGGCCCCGACCGCCAGAGCCACCAGTTTCAGCACCGCGCGGCGGTCCGCTCCGGCGACGGGAACCATTGCCCGCTCCGGCCCGGCCATCTCATCGATGGCGTCAAGAATGGCGGCGCTGTCGATCAGGGTTTCGCCGTCATCCAGCACCAAGGCCGGAACCCGCACCAGCGGGCTGTAGGTTTTAACGGTCTCCCGCTCGGTGATAACGGACAGCTGATGATGCTCAAACGGAATATCCAGCAGGGTCAGCGTGGTGGCGACACGGCGGACGAAAGGCGAGTAGTTGCGGCCGATCAGCTTCACGGGTATCTCCATCGGGACAAGAGAAGGGAACAGGCATGAGCGAACTGCGGCTGAACAGCAAACTGCGGGTACAGGCCCTGATCCGGAGCTGCGCCGCCCGCGATGTCTTCGCCGCCGTGGTCACTTCGGGCGATCCTGACAGAGGGGCGGTGCTGGTCAAGCTGAACCTGTTTGCCGAGGGCTGTCAGGTACTGGTGCAGGGCCGGACGGTGGAAGGGGTCGTTCACTGGCGTCTGGGCACCGGTCCGGCCCCGGTGCCGGAGGCGGAGGCCGATGCCTTCATTGACCGCCAGCGCACCTATGACGAAGACCTGTGGGTGGTGGAGCTGGAAAACCCGAAGGCGGTTTTCGACCTGTTTGTGGTTGAGGATTAAGGGGCTTCTGCCGGGCGGAAGCTGGCCGACAGACCGCGTGCGGTTTTGGTCAGCTTATCCAGCAGCCGTTCCAGCATCATCAGCTCATCGGTTTCCAGCGTATCGAGAAGCTCCCCCTCATATTGCAGGGCCAGCGGGACGATCTGCTGATAGACCGTTGTGCCCGCCGCCGTCAGGGTCAGGTTGGCCTTGCGGCGGTCGGCCTTATCGACCGTACGCCCCAGCAGCCCCATCGCCAGCAGCCGCGACACCGCCCGGCTGACCTGCACCTTGTCCATTTCCGTGCGCTGGGCGACGGCATTGGCGCACATCGGCGTGCCCTGATGCTGGGCCAGACCGAGCACCGCCATCACCCGCCATTCCGGAATCGCCAGCCCGAAGCGCTCGCCATAGATCGTCGCCACCGTGTGGCTGATCAGATTCGACAGCACGGACAGGCGGTACGGCACGAACAGATCCAGTTGCAGCGGATCGCCGGGCCGGGCCGGGGCGGCGGGAGACGGGGAACGGGGCGCTTTTTCAGACATGGGCCGCCTTTTTGGAAAAATTCTGCTTGGAAATAGTTTCAGGTGAAACTAAATTGGTTTCAGAAGGAACCATCTTAGCGCACAGCCGTGCCGGATGGCTATCTCACACAGACTCTAGCCGACGGCGGGACGCACGCCGTAACGAACCATAAGGAGTTCCGGGAGGATGAAAAACTGGATTCAGTTCCCCATCGTAGAGGGAACCGCCAGCCGTCAGGCCCATTGCGATATGCCCGCAGGCACTTATGAACAGGAAATGGGGCGCGAAGGGTTCTTCGGCCCGGCATCGCAGCTGCACCACCGCCACGCACCGACCGGCTGGGTCAAGTGGGAAGGGCCGCTGCGCCCGCGTGCCTTTGACCTGAACAACGCCACCGCCGTTTCCGGTTCGCCGTGGGATGCCCGGCTGGTGCTGTTCAACGGTGCCACTAAGATCCGCATCTGGAAGACCGAAGGCAAAATGCCGGCGCTGGCCCGCAATGCCGATGGCGATGACCTGCTGTTCTTCCATACCGGCAGCGGCCATTTTTACTGCGATTTTGGCCACATGCCGTTCCGCGACGGCGATTACATTCTGGTGCCGCGCGGCGTGCAGTGGCGGCTGGAATGTGACGAACCGGCGATGGTGCTGATGGTGGAAGCCACCGGCGACAGCTACAAGCTGCCCGGCAAGGGGCTGGTCGGCACCCACGCCATCTTCGATCCGGCGATTCTCGATGTGCCGCGCATCGACGACGCCTTCAAGGAACAGTATTCGGAAGCGGAAACCCTGTGCGAGATCAAGCGGCAGGATGCGCTGTCCCATGTTACCTACGGCTTCAATCCGCTGGATGCCATCGGCTGGCACGGGGATCTGGCCCCGGTGAAGCTGAACTGGCGGGATATCCGCCCGCTGATGAGTGCCCGTTACCATGTGCCGCCGTCAGCGCACTGCACCTTCCTGTCCAACCGGGTGGTGATCTGCACCTTCTGCCCGCGCCCGATCGAGTCTGATCCCGGTGCGCTGAAGCTGCCGTATTTCCATTCCAACGTCGATTACGACGAGTTCATTTTCTACCATAAGGGTGAGTTCTTCTCCCGCGACAACATCCGCCCTGGGATGACCACGTTCCACCCGATCGGCTTCCCGCACGGGCCGCACCCCAAGGCCTATGACACGGCGATGGACTATGCCCGGAAGGAAACCGACGAAGTGGCGGTGATGGTCGATACCCGCGATATGATGACCCCGGCGGACCTGCCGGAGGGCGTGGAGTGGACCGAATACTATAAGTCCTGGCAGAAGAAATAAGCTGCCTGCCCGTGCCCCGGCGGGAGAAATCCTGACCGGGGCCGGACTGTCTCTGCGGAGCAGTCTGGAATGGTTCTTGTCTGGCTGTCTCTGCGGGGCGGCCCGGACTGTTTTCTGATTGATGGATGGACCCCGATGAAATTCGCCTCCCTCAAGCATGGCCGCGATGGCCGTCTGGTGCTGGTGTCCCGCGATCTCAGCCGCTGCGTGGCGGTGGCCGATCTGGCCCCGACCCTTCAGTCGGCGCTGGATGACTGGGACCGGCTGCTTCCGCTGTTGCAGGCGCGTTCCGATGCCCTGAATGCCGGAACCCTGCCGGATGCGGTGGCCTTTGATGAAGCCGCCTGTGCCTCGCCGCTGCCCCGGGCCTATCAATGGGCTGACGGCTCGGCCTATGTGAACCATGTGGAACTGGTGCGCCGGGCCCGTGGGGCGGAACTGCCGCCCAGCTTCTGGACCGATCCGCTGATGTATCAGGGTGGGTCCGACACCTTCCTCGGCCCACGGGACCCGGTGGTGATGGCTGACGAGGCCTATGGCATCGACTTTGAAGGCGAAGTGGCGGTGATCACCGGCGATGTGCCGATGGCCGCCACCCCGGATCAGGCGGGGCAGGCAATCCGGCTGGTGATGCTGGTGAATGACGTGTCGCTGCGGGGCCTGATCCCGGAAGAACTGGCCAAGGGCTTCGGCTTCTTCCAGTCCAAGCCGTCCAGCGCCTTCTCACCGGTGGCGGTGACCCCGGATGAACTGGGCGATGCCTGGGCCGACGGTAAGGTACATCTGCCGCTGCTGGTCACCCTGAACGGTGAGCCGTTCGGCAAGGCCAATGCCGGGGTGGATATGACCTTCAATATGCCGGCCCTGATTGCCCATGCCGCCAAGACCCGGCCGCTGGGGGCGGGGGCCATCATCGGGTCCGGGACTGTTTCCAACAAGCAGGACACCGCCTTCGGCTCTGCCATTAAGGATGGCGGCGTCGGCTATTCCTGCATTGCCGAGGTGCGGATGATTGAAACCATCAACACCGGCAAGCCATCCACGCCGTTCATGCGCTTTGGTGATACGGTACGGATCGAAATGCGGGACGCCGCCGGTCAGTCGGTCTTCGGGGCGATTGACCAGACCGTGCAGCCGTATACCCGCTGACACAGGGGCCTGACCGCCATGAAGCTGTATGGATACTTCCGCTCCTCTACCTCCTACCGGGTGCGGATTGCCCTGAACCTGAAGGGCTTGCCCTATGAGCAGGTTCCGGTGCATCTGGTGAAAGATGGCGGTCAGCACCTGACGGAAGCCTACCGGGCGATCAATCCGGCGGCGGCGGTGCCGTCGCTGGTGCTGGCGGACGGGACGGTGCTGACCCAGTCTCTGGCAATCTGCGATTATCTGGACGATGTTTGCCCGCAGCCGCCGCTTCTGCCGTCGGATCCGCTGGGCAGGGCGCGGGTGCGGGCCTTTGCGCAGGGCATCGCCTGCGATATTCATCCGGTCGATAACCTGCGGGTGCTGAAGTACCTTGGCGGCCCGTTGGGGCACGATGAGGAAACCCGGACCATCTGGTACCGCCACTGGGTGACGGAAGGCTTCCGGGCACTGGAGGCGATGGTGGCGGGGAATCCCTCCACCGGGCGTTATGTCCATGGGGATGTGCCGACGCTGGCCGATGTCTGTCTGGTGCCGCAGATGTACAATGCCCGCCGGTTTAACGTTGACCTGACCCCTTACCCGACCCTGTGCCGTCTGGATCAGGCGGCCCGGGCCATTCCGGCCTTTGCCGCGGCCGCCCCGGAGCAGCAGCCCGACGCGGCCTGACCATTCGGGTGAGAGCGGACCCCGGAAATGCAGGGCGGAGCGCAGGTTCCGCCCTGTTTTCTTTGAAGATCTGCCCCTGTGCCGTGCTAACGCTTTCGTATAAGCAACGTTTAATGATAGAGTGCGCCGGGGATCGACAAGACTGGCAAACCAATGCGCATTCTACTTGCTGACGATCACGAGCTGGTCCGGGGCGGCCTGAAGCCGTTTCTGGCGGAACTCAGCCCGGATCTGGACCTGCTGGAGGCGGACTCCTATTCCTCGGCCCATGCGGTGGTCGAGGCCGGGCCGGTGCCGGATCTGGCGATCCTTGACCTGCGGATGCCGGAAGGGGATAGCGGTGGTCTGGAAACCCTGTGCCAGAACTACCCCGATCTGAAAGTGGCGGTGCTGTCGGGATCGACCGATCTCGACGATGTTCGTTTTGCACTGCACTGTGGCGCGGTCGGCTATATTCCCAAGACTTTCAGTGGTCCGGTGCTGTTGCAGACCCTGCGGCTGATCCTGGCAGGCGAAAGATTCTTTCCGGCTTTTGTGGTTGATGCCCTGCTTCTGGATAGTCTCCCGGCTTCTGGCCCGGTGGTTTCCGAAGGGGAACCCATGCCGAAACTGCTGGAACGCCTGTCGGTGCGGGAACGGGAAATTCTGGCGCATATGATTCAGGGGGGCACCAATAAGGAGATTGCCCGTCTGCTTCATGTTCAGGAAATCACCGTAAAAGTTCATTTGCGCAACATTTACCGTAAACTTGGTGCGGCAAACCGCGCGCAGGCGGTCAGGATCGCGCTGGAGAGTGGCTGGACCGCAGCCTGATAGCGCAGGATTCCCGGGCTGGGTCTGTATAATCGTAATTTAATTTCCTGTTTTGTGGGGCGTGAGCAACGCCCTGTCGAATTTTCGTTTTGATCGTCTTTCCTCTTTACAGGAAAGCCGTCTCTTGCGATATATCGCAGCGCAACATGGCGTGTCCCTCCCGTTTCGGTGAGGCTGTGTTGTCTTTCTTGGACGTTTCCTCCCTAGACTTAGGGCCGCACCTGCTGCGGCCCTTTTTTTTGGTCTGCCCTCTTTTGGTCCGAAGAGACGCTTGGAGGCTGTTGGCCCTGAACTCGGGAAACGATCAGGAAATATGGCAAAAATCGGGCAAGAAAGACGCTGACCTCGACTCCGGCATGGACAACGGGCGATTCGATCTGTAGATAATGCTCTGGCATGGGTGCGTCTTTTTCTGGAGCAGAGTCACCATGGTCTGGACCGATGAGCGGATAGAGGAACTTAAGGTCTTGTGGGCCGAGGGGTTGACCACCGGCGAAATTGGCAAGCGCCTTGGTGTTTCCAAGAACGCCGTTGTCGGTAAGGCCCACCGGCTGGGCCTGAAGGGCCGTCCTTCCCCGATTAAAAAAGCAAAGCAGCCGCGCCCGGCGGCAGCCCCGGCCAAAGAGCCGGAGCCGAAGATGAAGACGTTGGTCGATCTTTCGGCCAATACCTGTCGCTGGCCGATCGGTGACCCTCGGGAGCCGGGCTTCCACTTCTGCGGTGCTCCGGCGATCCCGGGGAAGCCGTACTGCGCGGAGCATGCTGCGGTCGCTTATGTCGGCGCTGGCAGCAACAGCCACAAAGTGCCGCCGCCGCCCCGGGATGGCGAAGCCGCCTGAGGGCCGTGGGGGCGTTCCCGGTGAAGGGGGGCGTTCCCGGCGAAGGGATGTACCTCTTCCGGAGCGGGCTCTTCTGTGTCTGATGTGGCCGGTCCGGGTTAAGGTATGAAAAAAAGCTGCCATCCTTGGGGAGGGCGGCTTTTTTGATATCTGGGCCGTTCTGCGTCCGCGCGCGGGTGCCTGTGTGCCGGGGGCAGTCTCCGGCGGAGAAGGGCAGGTGCCGGAGAAGTGGGGTCGAAAAAGCACAGAACAAATGGTCCGCTGCTGGCAGCGGATACATCTCTGGGCATGCGCCATGTGTCCGGCTGCAAAGCATCATGGACGCTCTGGCCGCAGCAGCGGGCAGGCAGATGGGGCGCGTACCGGATGGTTACGGCTTATGCCTGCGCAGCGCCTTCGCTGACCGTGTCTTCCTGATCGAAGCGCAGAACATCAATCCAGCGCTTGGCTTCCGGCGCAGTCTCAAACTGTTCCACCAACGTGCTCTCGCCAGCCGGATCGATCTTATAGACGGCCCACGGACGGTCTGTCTCGGAAGCAAGTTTACGGAATACGTAGGTGCTCATGATCAGCGTCCTTATGCTTGCCCTGATCCATCCCCGCCAGAAAAGCATGGCTGTCCCGTGCGGTAATTTCCAGCGCCCAAAGGTATAGTCTTCGGAGGTCTTAGCGGGAATTAAGTCTGTCAGCATATGACAGAGTATAATGGTTTTAGGGATTAGGCATTTTATAGGGCTGTTGGATTGCTGACGCAGATAAAGCAAAAGCGGCAGCACCGAGGGGAACGTGCTGCCGCTTTGCGGGAAGGAGTCTTTATAAGATCAGTGTCGACTCAGCGGGGTTGTCTGGTCCTGTTCAAATGTAAGGGAGTTTTGAACAAGGTCAAGAGAGAAAACTGCATTGTCGAGTTTTAGGGTCGGGTATCTGTTTTCTCGCGGGAATCTGCTTTCCGTTCTGATCTCAGGCATCAAATTTGCCGGATGTGCGGTATTGGGGTGGTTCTGTAGAATACCCAACTATCCTTGTGGTCTATTCTGCCGGGTCCGTGCTGTCGGTATTCTGCTCCTTCAGGGCACTGAAGGCGGCAAGGGCCCGGTCCCGGGCGCGGTTATGATCAACAATCGGTGGCGGATAGCCGGGGGTGCGGAACAGGTCCTCAGCCTCCGCCGGACGGTGTACGCCCTGTCGTTTCCGGTTCAGTTCGGGAACCCAGCGGCGGACGTAGGCCCCGTCGCCATCGAATTTTTCGCCCTGCAAAACCGGATTGAAGACCCGGAAATAGGGGGCAGCATCGGCCCCGCAGCCGCTGACCCATTGCCAGTTGCCGGGGTTGTTGGCGGGGCAGGCATCCACCAGCGTATCCCAGAACCAGTCTTCCCCGGCGGTCCAGGGGATCAGCAGGTCCTTGACCAGAAAGGACCCGACGATCATCCGCACCCGGTTATGCATCCAGCCGGTCTGCCACAGCTCCCGCATACCGGCGTCGACGATCGGGTACCCGGTTTTTCCCCGGCTCCACGCGGCGAAGCCCTTGGGGTCGTCCCGCCACGGAAACTGCCTGAATTCCGGCCGCAGTGGCAACAGGTGCAGGTCGGGTGCCTGAAACAGGATGTGATGATTGAATTCCCGCCACGCCAGTTCCCGCAGGAACGGCAGACCGTCGGGGCCGGTCAGGGCCTCGGTCACCTGCCAGACCCGGCGGGCGGAAATTTCTCCGAACCGCAGATGGGGGGACAGGCGGGAGGTGGCAGGTTCAGCCGGAAAATCGCGGCGGTTCCCATAGGCCTGAACCCGTTCCTGCAAAAAATCCCCCAACCGACGATGGGCTGCCGCCTCGCCGGGGATCCACGCTGCCCGCAGCCCTCCGGCCCAGTCGGGGCGGGTCGGCAGCAGGCCCCAGTCCTCCGGCACCGGTATCGGCCCGTCCGGCAGCCCGGGGCCGCGCAGCGTCTCCGGACGATCCTGCGGTGGGGCCGGGCGGTGGTGGGCCTGAAGGGTCTTCCAGAAGGGCGTGAACACCTTGAAGGCGCCACCGCTGCCGGTGCGGATCGCCTCCGGTTCCACCATCAGATCGCTGGCGGTGATGCGGTGAGCAAGGCCCTGCCGGGACAGAGCCACCGGCACCGTCTGATCCAGACGGCGCAGCCACGGGGTATTGCCCCGGTTCCAGACCACGCCCTGAGCGCCGATCCTGGCGGCCTCTTCCGTCACTATGGCCGTGGCATCCCCGGCCCGCAGCAGCAGGGGAACGCCCCGCTCGGCCAGTGCCGCCGACAGGGCGGTCAGGCTGTGGTGCAGCCACCACCGCGCCGCCCCCCCCAGCGGACGGCCATCCAGGGCCGGATCCAGTACGAACAGGGCGGTCACCGGCCCTTTGGCCGCCGCGTCGATCAGGGCCGGATTGTCATCCAGACGCAGATCGTACCGAAACCAGAGCAGAACCGGGGCAGGCTGTGTCATCAGGGCACCTGAGAATGAAAGAGTGTCTGTCCGCAGCTTTACGCCGGTCTGCGGCAAACAGTTCACTTATTTTGTGGGCTTTCCTTTCGCCGGAGCGGCCGGTTTCAGGGTGTCCAGAATCTGCCGGGCGGCGGGCAGGGTGCGGTCAAAACTGTCCTGTGGGGCGGTCAGGATCCATACGTGCATCACCGGCGCATTGGGGTTGGGCAGGAACACCGCCCATTGCCGCAGGGGAATACCATCCAGCATGAAATCAACGACGGCCTGCCGCCCGATGATGACGCTGTCTTCCGCGCCCCAGCGGAACGGGGCCTCCCGCTGGACCACCACGGCCTGCGTCCCTTTCCGGATCTCGCCGAGATAGCGGGCCGTCATGTCCTGCGCCGCCTGCGTCGAGGCACTGTGCGGCGGGGCCGCTTTGGTGTCCTTCTTGCCCTTCTCCGGCTTGGGGGCAGCGGGTTCCGGGGCCTTACGGTTCTGGATGCTGACGGAAACCGCCTCTTCTGCCTCTCCGGCAGGTGGGCGGAAGATCAGGGTGTAGCCCTCGGCCTTTTCCAGCCGCCAGCCATCGGGATAATCGAGGCTGTAGCCATAGACCGGTTCATTGAACGGGGCGGCCAGTGCCGGGGCGACGGTCAGGGCGCAACACAGGGCGGCGGCTGCCAGCCACCGGGAACGGAAACGGATCATGCCGGGGAGATCTCCGGGGATATTAAGGAGGGTCAGGCCAGCGGCGGGCGCGGCGGGGTCAGGGCCGTCCGCAGTTTTGCCAGCATGGTATCCAGTGCCTCCGGGCCGTAGGGCTGGGCCGGGGCCACGCCCCACACCGGGCGCGGCCAGGCCGGATCGGTGCTGAAGCGGGCAATCACGTGGACATGCAGCTGCGGCACCATGTTGCCGAGGGCGGCGACGTTCATCTTCTCGGCCCCGGTGGCGGCCTGAAGCAGGCTGGAGGCCAGCGCCATTTCCTGCATCAGCCGGTTGCGGTCCGGGGGCGGCAGGTCGTGCATTTCCCGCAGGCCATCGCGCTGCGGCACCAGAATCAGCCACGGATAGGTGCTGTCGTTCATCAGCAGAACACGGCACAGCGGCCAGACGGCCACTTCGACGGTATCTTTTTCCAGCTGCGGATGGAGGCTGAACATCACGGATCCTTTTGAACTGGTCTTATATAAGCAGGCTGCCTATGTTTGAGGGTCCCATGCTGGCGCATCCGCCGCCGGGGTGCAAAAGATTGTTGCAGACCCTTGTTCAAAAACAGAATGCCGCGGTCTCCCGCCGCAGCTTTGTTTCCACCGTGTACCCTGACAGGAGGAACCCGCCGTGTCCGCACCCCCGACGCCGTCCGTCTCCCCGGCCAGCCTGCTGACATCCCCGTGGGTGATGATGGTGGTGCCGCCGCTGCTGTGGGCGGGCAATGCCGTGGTCGGCCGATTGGCGATGGCGCAGATGTCGCCCTATGCGCTGTCGTTCTGGCGCTGGAGTTTCGCGCTGCTGCTGCTGCTGCCGTTCACCCTGCGGGCAACGCTGGCCCACTGGAGCATCATCCGCGCCAATGCCCTGCACCTGATCTCGCTCGGGGTGCTGTCGGTCGGGGCCTATAACACCCTGCTGTACATGGCGTTGCAGACCTCGACGGCGGTGAATGTCACGCTGGTCGGGGCGGTGATGCCGCTGGTGATCCTGCTGCTGTCGCGGATCCTGCTGGGTGAGGCCCTGACGGTGTGGCGTATTGCCGGTCTGGCCGCGTCGTTCTTCGGGGTGGCGGTGGTACTGGCACGTGGCGATCTGTCGCGCCTGACGGCGCTGGATCTGCACCGGGGTGACGGCCTGATGCTGCTGGCGGTGCTGGCGTGGTCGGTGTTCTCGGTGCGGATGAAGGCGCGGCCATTGGGGCTGCCGCCGATGGTCTTCCTGACCGTGCAGATGCTGACCGGCCTGTGGGTGGCGGTCGGCGCCTACCTGTGGGATATCGGCACCGGCGGCGGAAAGGTTCCGCTGACGCTGGAGGCGCTGTCGATGATCGCCTACACCGCCATTTTTGCCTCTCTCGTCGCCTTTCTGGCGTGGAACCGGGGGATCGTCCGTCTGGGGGCCAATCTGTCAGGTTTTTATGTCAACCTGATCCCGGTGTTTACGGCGGTTCTGGCCGTGCCGGTGTTAGGGGAGCCGCTTCAGGCCTATCATTTCCTCGGCATGGGGCTGATTTTTGCCGGGATCGGGCTGGCGGCAATCCGGGGGAAAAAAGCGTCGTGACCGGTTGGGGTCAGTGGTACAGCACACCCGGCTGAGCCGGATTGCTGCCGCTGTTGGACCAGTCGATCACCTTCACTTCCTGATCAAGCCCGATCACCGAAATCAGACCGCGCGGCTGACCGGGCGGGCAGAACACCGTCAGGTCGTGCCCGGCGGCGCGCAGGCGCTGGTTGACGGCGATCAGCAGGCCGATGGCGGAGGCATCAATCACCGGAACCCCGCTGAGGTCGATGCACACATCGTGCTCCGGCGCGTCGGACAGATCGACCAGCACCGGCAGAACATCATCAAGGGTGGTCAGGGTCAGTTCACCGCTGAGGACGGCGATCACTTCATCAGGGCGGTTGAGCAGAGAGACGTGCATGGGCGGATCCTCCGGGTGGGGCGAGGGAAGTGCCGGAGTATCAGCAATCTCTGTGCCAGTCTGGGCTGGTCCTGAAGAATGAGTAGGTGAGTCCAGTATTTTCAGGCAGTTACGCCCCCGGGCCGGATGCGGGCCGGGGGCGTTGCTATATTTGCGTTGCAGAATGCAAGGCGGGCTGCGGGAAACTGCAAAAAGACAATGGCGGCCCGCAGGATTGCCTGCCGCGCGTCAGTGATCCGGGGTCCGGATTGACCGCAGGGTCTGGATCGTCTTCAGGCAGGCCCGGGCACATTCTGCCCCCTTGGCAAGGAAATGTGTGCCGAAGAAATCCAGATGATCCGCATGGCCATGCATGTGGTGCGGTGTCAGCACCATCGAAAACACCGGCACGCCGGTATCCAGCTGCACCCGCATCAGGCCGTCGATCACCGCGTGGGCGACAAATTCGTGACGGTATACTCCGGCGTCGATGATCATGCCGAGGGCGACGACACCATCGTAGCGGTGGGTTTCCGCCAGTTCCTTCACCAGCAGCGGGATTTCGAAGGCGCCGGGGGCATCGATGATGTCAATGCGTTTGGCGGGCACGCCGTTGCGCTCCATTTCCTCCAGAAAGCTGGTGCGGGCGTTGTCGAGCAGGTCGCGGTACCATCCGGCCTGAACAAGGGCCAGACGGGGCAGATGGGCGGTTTCGGTCATGATGGTAAAACCCGTGCGGAATGAAGCGGTTGTTTCAGCCCCCATGCCAGCATGCCGCACGGCCCTCCGCAAGGGGCAACTGTGTAAATCGTCTGCTGGACAAGCACATGGACAAGCACGCCTGCGTTGCCGTAAAGTCCGCAGACCTTTTTATGGCCTGTCCTGAGTGGTTCAGAGGATTTCCCATGCGCCTGTCCCGTTATTTTCTGCCCGTCCTGAAGGAAACCCCGTCGGAAGCGCAGATCGTCTCGCACCGCCTGATGCTGCGCGCCGGGCTGATCCGTCAGCATGCCGCCGGGATCTACAACTGGCTGCCGATCGGGTACCGGGTGCTGCGCAAGATCGAACAGATCGTGCGGGAAGAGCAGGACCGTTCCGGGGCCATCGAAATCCTGATGCCGACGGTGCAGACCGCCGAAGTGTGGAAAGAGTCCGGCCGCTATGACGATTACGGCAAGGAAATGCTGCGCATCGTCGACCGTCATGACCGCGATATGCTGTATGGCCCGACCCATGAAGAAGTGGTGACCGACATCTTCCGGTCGATGGTCAAGTCCTACAAGGACCTGCCGAAGAATCTGTATCAGATTCAGTGGAAGTTCCGCGATGAAGTCCGCCCGCGCTTCGGCGTGATGCGCGGCCGCGAATTCCTGATGAAGGACGCCTATTCCTTCGATCTCGACGAAGCCTCGGCCCGCCGCGCCTACAACCGCATGTTCGTGGCCTACCTCAACACCTTCGCCCGTCTGGGTATGAAGGCGATTCCGATGCGGGCCGCCACCGGCCCGATCGGCGGCAACCTCAGCCACGAATTCCTGATCCTCGCCGAAACCGGTGAAAGCGGTGTGTTCGTCCACAAGGGCATGCTGGAAAAGACCGTTCCGGCCAACGTTGACTTTGACGGCGATCTCCAGCCGATTGTCGATGACTGGACCAGCCTGTACGCCGCCACCGACGAAATGCACGAAGCCTCGAAGGAAGCGGAACTGGGCGATGCGCTGGTGTCGGCCCGTGGCATCGAAGTCGGCCACATCTTCTACTTCGGCACCAAGTACTCCAAGCCGATGGGCTGTAAGGTGGTCGGGCCGGATGGGCAGGACGTGGACCTGCACATGGGGTCCTACGGCATCGGCGTGTCGCGTCTGGTCGGCGCGATCATCGAAGCCAGCCATGACGACGCCGGGATCATCTGGCCGGAAAGCGTCGCCCCGTTCAAGGTCGGCCTGATCAACATCAAGCCGGGCGATGCCGCCACCGATGCCGTAGCTGATGATCTCTACGCCAAGCTGGAAGCGGCCGGTGTGGAAGTGCTGTATGACGACCGCGCCGATGAACGCGCCGGGGCCAAGTTTGCCACCGCCGACCTGATAGGTCTGCCGTGGCAGCTGGTGGTCGGCCCGAAGGGGGTCGCCGCCGGGGTGGTGGAACTGAAGAACCGCCGCAGCGGCGAAAAGGTTGAGATGTCGGTTGAAGCGGCCCTTGCCAAGCTGACCGCCTGATCGCATCTGCCGTGATGGAACGGGCCCGGTCAGCTTTGCCTGACCGGGCCGTTTTCCTGAGTAATCCTGATGCAACCCCGGCACGACGGAGCGTGCAGCCGATGATTTTCAATGCCTTTGAACGGATGGTGGCCTGGCGGTATCTGCGGGCGCGCCGGAAGGAAGGGTTCGTCTCCGTCATTGCCGGGTTTTCCCTGACCGGGATCGCCCTTGGTGTTGCCACCCTGATCATCGTTATGGCGGTGATGAACGGTTTCCGGCAGGAACTGCTGGGGCGGATCCTTGGCCTGAACGGCCATGCCGTGATCACGGCGTCGGCTGGGACCCTCAGCGAAGCCGAAGTGCGGGACATGATGCCGCGCATCAAGGCGCTGGAAGGGGTGGTCAGCGTTGCCCCGGCGATTGAGGGGCAGGTGATGGCGGCGTCCGGCGGCAGTGCTCGCGGGGCCATGGTGCGGGCGATGAGCGCGCAGAACATCGCCGACCGCAAGACCCTGTCAGATCACATCATTGATGGGTCCCTGCACGGGTTTGATGCCGGGGACGGGGTGCTGATCGGCAGCCGGATGGCCCGCAGCTTTGACCTGAAGGTGGGCGACAGGATCACCCTGATCTCGCCGAAGGGCAACCCCACGGCCTTCGGCACCGTGCCACGGATGCGGGTCTATCCGATTGCCGGGATCTTTGATGTCGGGATGTATGAATACGACAGCTCCTTCATCTACATGCCGCTGGCGGCGGCGCAGGCTTACTTCCAGATGCCGGGCCGCCTGTCGCATGTGGAGGTGCTGACCACTGACGCCGACAAGGCCGAGCGGGTGTTGCAGGGCCTGTATGCCAGCCTTGGGCCGTCCTATTACCTGTCCGACTGGACCCGGTCGAACTCCAGCCTGTTCAATGCCTTGCAGGTGGAACGGAACGTGATGTTCCTGATCCTGACGCTGATTATTCTGGTGGCGGCCTTCAACATCATTTCCGGCCTGATCATGATGGTGAAGGACAAGGGGCGGGATATCGCCATCCTGCGCACCATGGGGGCCAGCCGGGGCGCGGTGATGCGGATCTTCTTTCTGGCCGGGGCCAGTGTCGGGGTCACCGGCACGCTGGCCGGGCTGCTGCTGGGCGTTGCCTTCTGCGAGAATATCGAAGCCATCCGGCAGGGCCTGCAAAGCCTGACCGGGACCGAGCTGTTCTCAGCGGAGATCTACTTCCTGTCGCGGATGCCGGCGCAGATTGACTATCACGAGGTGACGCAGGTGGTGCTGATGGCGTTGGGGCTGTCCTTTGCGGCGACCCTGTACCCCAGCTGGCGGGCGGCCCGCCTCGATCCGGTGGAGGCCCTGCGTTATGAATAAGTCTGTTCCCGCCCTGATCCTGACCGGGGTGTGCCGCAGCTTTGAACAGGGCGGCGCACGGCTGGATGTTCTGGTCGATGCCGGTCTGACCATCGCCACCGGGGAAATCGTGGCGCTGGTCGGCCCGTCCGGTGCCGGGAAGTCAACCCTGCTCCAGATTGCCGGGCTGCTGGAACGCCCGGATTCCGGTGATGTGGCGGTGGCCGGGCAGGCCTGTTCCGGCCTGAATGATGACCGCCGCACCGCCCTGCGCAAGGTGCATCTGGGCTTTGTCTATCAGTACCATCACCTGCTGCCGGAGTTTTCGGCGGCGGAAAACATCATCCTGCCGCAGATGATCAATGGCCGCAGCCGGAAGCAGGCGCGGGAACGGGCCCTGCATCTGCTGGGCAGCATGGGACTGGCCAAGCGGGCGGATCACCGCCCCGGTCAGCTCTCCGGCGGGGAACAGCAGCGGGTGGCGATCTGCCGGGCGCTGGCCAACGCGCCGAAGCTGCTGCTGGCCGATGAACCGACCGGAAACCTTGATCCGCAGACCTCTGACGGCGTGTTCGCCGAGCTGATGCGGCTGGTGCGGGAAGAAGGGCTGTCGGCCCTGATTGCCACCCACAACCCGGATCTGGCGGCGCGGATGGACCGCCGCGTCACCCTGCGTCAGGGCAAGGTGGTGACACTGTAAGGGAGGGCAGGGATGTCAGCTGTACGGACTGCGGCGGTTGCCGCCGGAATGGTTGTGGCCTGCCTGCCCGCAGGGGCGTGGGCTGACATCCGTCTGGACGGGACCCTGAAGGCCACTCAGGCCTGCGAGGCCCCGACCTCCCGCAGCACCGGGCGCAATCCCGGCGAGATCCGTCTGGAACCCGGCCACAGCTACCCGGTTCGGGCCCGCAATAAGGATGGCGGTGACCTGCTGAAAATCCGGGTGGACGGAGCGGATCCGGAATACCGGTGGGTGCCGGAAAGCTGCGGTCAGGTGGCGGTGGCTCCACCGGCCCCGAAGGGTCAGCCTGCCGCCCAGCCCCCAACCCAGCCGAAGGCCGATGCCGGGGCACTGGCGGCCTTGGGGCGGCCATTTTTTGACAGCAAGGATGAAGGTGCCAAGGATCCCGCCCCGGGGATGCCGGGTCTGGATGTGTTTGACCGGGGTCTGTTGACCCTGTGTGGTCCGTGGGGCAGCCACCCCGCTGCCGAATCTTTTTCTGCCATGCTGTTGACGGTCTATCCGGAGGAAGTGCAGGCCCTGCGTCAGGCGCTGGACTTCACCATCCGGACGCCGGGGGCGGAGCCGGCCCTGTTCGTGCGGGAACTCACCGATCTGTGGTTCCGGGAAGATGCCTTCCCCCATGTATTCTGTGGCGAGCCAGGGGAGAAGACCCTTGGCGGCCTGCATTTTCAGGCCCGCTTCCTTCAGGCCCAGTGGGCCGGGTGGGCTGGCCGGGCGGAAACCGGCTGTACGGCGCAGGCGGTGGCGCCACCGGTTTACAGTTCCGGCGTGGTCTATCGCAAACCGGGGGGCGGCGAGGGCAAAGCCTGCCCGAAAAGCTACCGCTATGGGCAGAGCGGGCGCGAAATTCTCACTGAAGGCACCCGGGCTTGGAAACAGGCGACGGATTGGGCCGGGGCCGTGTCGAAGCTCGCCTGCCGGGCCACCGCCGCCGACGGGCAGGCGGCGACTCTGGTGATCAAGGACGGGGCGATCCGCACCTATTATCCGGTGGCGGAAGCGAACCAAAATGATCCCCGCTGTGATAAGTCAGAGTAAGCTTCAGCCAGGCTTGCACCGGTGATGTTAGAGCACCGAGCCTGAAACCCGAATCAAAGTGATTCCCATGTGACCTGTTTTGTGATTCACCTTTCTTGGAGGTGGATCATGGGCAAGAGCTAC
>NZ_JACIIX010000014.1 GCF_014205675.1 Novispirillum itersonii | reverse complement strand
CTTCGCCAAACTCAAGGCTCATCTCCGCCGCATCGGGGCTCGAACCATCAGCGCCCTATGGCAAGCCGTCGGCAGCATCTGCGATCTCTACTCTCGCGACGAATGCTGGAATTACCTCAAGCATGCAGGATATGTATCAGATTAAAGGCTCGATGCTCTAAAAGACACATCCTCAGGGACAGACCAGATCCCAGTGGATCTCGCTGTCCGGGCACAGGCGTTCAATCTGCGGGCGGGCAAAGAAAAAGCCCTGAAAGCGGTGAACCCCCATGCCGACCAGATGGCAGGCCTCTTCCGCCGTCTCCACCCCTTCGGCCACCACCGACATCCCCAGTTTCGCAGCGATCAGCAGCACCCCGGAGACCACCGCCTGCCGGGAGGGGTCGGTGTGGATCCCGCTGATCAGCATCCGGTCAATCTTCAGCACATCGGTCTGAAAATCGGCCAGTAACGACAGCCCGGCATATCCAGCCCCGAAATCATCAAGGGCGGTCATGAAGCCATGACGGCGATAGGTATCGACGATGCTGCGCAGATGCCCACGGTCAACGATCTGCTCATCCTCGGTGAACTCAAAGGTGATCTGATCGCGGGGAAAGCCGTGCTCCGCTGCCGCCGCCAGCGTCACTTGCAGGCAGGCTTCCGGGTGGTAAACCGCATTGGGCAGAAAGTTGATGTTCAGCCGCCGGTCGAGTCCCAGCCGGGAGGCCAGTTCAATCGCCCGCACCCGGCAGGCCTGATCAAAGGCGTAGCGGTTGTCTTCCGTCACCTGCGCCAGCACCCATCCGGCACCCTGCCCCTCCGGCCCCCGGACCAGCGCCTCATAGGCATAAATCCGCCGTTCGCGCACATCGACCACCGGCTGGAACGCCATGGTAAACTCAAAGGGCGGCGCGCTGCCGCAGCGACCACCACAGGGACGGGCCCCGGGGGCAGCAGACATGGTCAGCGTGTCGGTCATCAGGAAACTCCGGGAAAAATCGAACAGCCCCACTCCACTATAGTGCAGATTCGGCCCCGACCAATCCCTGACATTGCCCCGTCGCACAATCCATAAAAATTCTATGGTTGAAGGAAATTCTGGAATTTCTATAATTTCACAAATTTCTGAAATTACGGAAACACCCGATGAACCTGCCGCCGCTGATCCAGACCTTCGTGCTCCACTTCGGGGAAATGGGCAGCCGCTGGGGCATCAGCCGCACGGTCGGCCAGATCTATGCCCTGCTGTTCCTGTCGCCTGAACCGCTGAATGCCGACCAGATCGTGCAGCAGCTGGGATTTTCGCGGTCGAATGTCAGCATGGGGCTGAAGGAACTTCAGGCGTGGAATCTGGTGCGCCTGCAACACCTGCCCGATGACCGGCGGGATTACTTCACCACCCCCGGCGACCTGTGGGAAATCCTGCGGACTCTGGCGGAGGAGCGGAAGAAGCGCGAGGTGGATCCGACCCTGACCATGCTGCGCGACGTGCTGATGCAGACCCCCTCCACCGATGTGGAACGCCATGCACAGGCCCGCATGCAGGATATGCATGACCTGATTGAACTGCTGACCCGCTGGTACGATGACATCCACCGCATCGAACCGTCGCGGCTGGCGCAACTGCTTTCACTGGGGGCGAAGGTCCAGAAGATCTTCGAGGTGAAAGACTGGCTGACCGGCGGAGGCCCGGAACGGACAGGCAGGTCCGTTCCCGCCGCCCCGGCCGATACTGGCGACACGACGGACACAACCCGCTGATCCGACGCCTCGCCCTCTCCGGAGGGATCACCTATGGACGCCCTTGTCCTCGCCCGGATTCAATTCGCGGCGAACATCTCCTTTCACATCCTGTTTCCGACCATCACCATCGCGCTGGCGTGGATCCTGCTGTTTTTCAAGGTGCAGTACAGCCGCACCGGGGAAAGCCGCTGGATCGACTGTTACAGCTTCTGGGTCAAGGTGTTTGCCCTGTCGTTCGCCCTTGGGGTGGTGTCCGGCATCACCATGTCGTTCCAGTTCGGCACCAACTGGCCGGGCTTTATGGAACGGGTCGGCAACGTGGTCGGCCCCCTGCTGTCCTACGAAATCCTGACCGCCTTCTTTCTGGAAGCCGCCTTCCTCGGCATCATGCTGTTTGGCCGGTCCAAGGTGCCGTCATGGCTGCATACCCTTGCCACCGCCGTGGTGGCGGTCGGCACCTTTCTGTCCGCCTTCTGGATCCTGTCGGCCAATTCGTGGATGCAGACCCCGCAGGGCCATGAAATCCGAGATGGCGTCGCCCATGTCGCCGACTGGATGCAGGTGATCTTCAATCCGTCATTCCCCTACCGTCTGGCGCATATGCTGCTGGCCAGCTTCCTGACCGGGGCCTTCCTGATCGCCGGTCTGTCGGCGTGGCGCTGGCTGAAGGGCGACCGGTCCGATGCCGTCCGCACCGCCCTGAAAACCGGGCTGGTCCTTGGCGCGGTGCTGATGCCGGTACAGATTGTCGCCGGAGACATGCACGGCCTGAACACGCTGGAACACCAGCCGCAGAAGGTCGCGGCCATGGAAGGCAACTGGGAAACCGGCAGCAAGGTTCCGCTGCTGCTGTTCGCGCTGCCTGATGAGGCCAGCCGCAGCAACCGCTTTGAAATCGGCCTGCCGGGAGTCGCCAGCCTGATCCTGAAGCATGACCCCAACGGGGTGGTGCCCGGCCTGAATGACTACGTCGGCAATCATCCGCCGGTGGCCCCTGTCTTCTGGTCATTCCGGGTGATGGTCGGCACCGGCATGGCGATGCTGCTGGTGTCATGGGCAACGCTGTGGCACCTGCGCCGCCGCCGGGGCGACCTCTCCGGCCTGATGGCGAAGGTTCTGGTCGGCATGACCTTCTCCGGCTGGGTGGCAACACTGGCGGGCTGGTATGTCACCGAAATCGGCCGCCAGCCGTGGCTGGTGACCGGGGTGCTGCGCACCGCCGAGGCGGCCTCCGCCGTGCCACCCGCCCATATCGGGCTCAGTCTGGCGGTCTATCTGCTGACCTATGCCGGGTTGCTGGTGGCCTATATCGGCACCCTGTTCCATCTGGCCGGAAAAGCCGCACAGCCGGGCTCCGCCGCCCCGTCCCCCACCCTTGCGCCGCTGCCGGCGGAATAACCGGACGGAGGATCTGACCATGGATACCTTTCTGAACGCCCACAGCCTGCCGCTGATCTTCACCGCCCTGATGGCGGTGGCGGTTCTGGCCTATGTGATTCTCGATGGCTACGATCTTGGCATCGGCATCCTGCTAGGGCTGGCCCCCGATGCCGAAAAGGATGTGATGATTGCCGCCATCGGTCCGTTCTGGGATGCCAACGAAACCTGGCTGGTGCTGGCGGTCGGGCTGCTGCTGGTGGCCTTTCCGATGGCGCAGGGGGCGATCCTCGGCACCCTGTATCTGCCGGTTCTTGTGCTGCTGATCGGCCTGATCCTGCGCGGTGTTGCCTTTGATTTCCGCACCAAGGCCCGGGCCGGGCACAAGCAGCGCTGGAACCGCCTGTTCGCGGTGGGGTCCATCGCCGCCACACTGGCGCAGGGCTACATGCTGGGGCGCTTCATCACCGGCCTGACATCATCAGCTACCGCCGAAGCCTTCTCGGCCCTGACCGCGGTCTGCCTGCTCGCCGCCTACGCCCTTCTCGGGGCCGGATGGCTGATCCTGAAGACCGAGGGCCCGCTGCAACGTCGGGCGCTGGGCTGGGCCCGCCCGGCCCTGATCCTCAGCGCCATCGGACTGGCTGCGGTTTCGGTGGTGACGCCGCTGGTCAACCCGATGGTGGCGGACCGCTGGTTCAGCCTGCCGGAATTTCTGCTGCTGGCCCCGGTACCGCTGATGGCGGCGGCCCTCTGTCTCGGGCTGTTCCTGCTGCTGCCGCGCCTGCCCCGGCAGGATGACCGCTGGTGCTGGCTGCCCTTTGCCCTGACGGTCGGGATCATCGCCCTCGGTTTTCTCGGGATCGCCTACAGCTTTTTCCCGTGGATCGTGCCGGGACGGATGACCGTCTGGCAGGCTGCCAGCTCGCCGGAAGCCCTGATGGCCATTCTGGTGGTGGCCGCCCCGATCCTGCCGGTGATTCTGGTCTACTCGCTGTTTTCCTATCGGGTGTTCTGGGGAAAGACCGGAGCCTTGCGCTACGATTGATCCCGCCGGGCCTGCCTGCCCGGCCCACCCGATGCACGCCGCCCGATCCCCCATCGGGCGGCGTGTCTGCTTTTGTCTGTATCTGCTTTTCTGGACCCCATGCGGAATACACCTGCCGGGATTGCGGCAATGTCACTTGCGCAATGCAGCATATTCCCGCACTGTGGAGACGGGTTAAAGAGCACTTAAACATACCGTGCCTGCCCCTTGCGCCACACCCGTCCTGGAGGAAACACCATGGCGACCTACGCCGCCCCCCTGAAAGATATCCAGCTTGCCATGCAGATCGCCGGTCTGAAGACCGTCGCCGCCCTGCCCGGCTATGAAGAAGCCACCGACGACCTGATCGCGGCGGTGCTGGAGGAAGCCGGACGTCTGGGTGCGCAGGAACTGGCCCCCCTGAACAAGGACAGCGACAGCTTCGGCGTGAAGCTGGACAACGGTGCCGTCACCGTGCATCCGGCCCTGAAGGACTTCTACACCCAGCAGTATCTGGAAGGCGGCTGGAACGCCCTGCCGTTCTCCCCCGATTACGGCGGGCAGGGCCTGCCGTGGCTGGTCGCCGCCGCCGTTCAGGAAATCTGGCAGTCCGCCAACATGGCCTTCGGCCTGTGCCCGATGCTCAATCAGGGCGCGGTGGACCTGCTGACCGAACATGGATCGGACGAACAGAAAGCCCTGTACCTGCCGAAGATGATCTCCGGCGAGTGGACCGGCACCATGAACCTGACCGAGCCGCAGGCCGGGTCCGACCTGTCTCAGGTCAAGACCCGCGCGGTGCGCGACGGCGATCATTACCGCATCACCGGCACCAAGATCTTCATCACCTATGGGGATCACGATCTGACCGACAACATCATCCACATGGTTCTTGCCCGCCTGCCGGATGCGCCGGAGGGGGTGAAGGGGATCTCCCTGTTCATCGTGCCGAAGGTGCTGGTCAACGCCGATGGCAGCCTTGGTGCCCGCAACGATGTGGTCTGCGCCAGCCTTGAACACAAGCTGGGCATCCATGCCAGCCCGACGGCGGTGATGAGCTTCGGCGAAACCGACGGGGCGATCGGCTATCTGGTCGGCGAGGAGAACAAGGGCCTCGCCTATATGTTCACCATGATGAACAACGCCCGCCTCAACGTCGGCCTTCAGGGCTATGCGGTGGCGGAACGCGCCACCCAGCATGCGGTGTCCTACGCCAAGGAGCGGATCCAGTCGCGTCCGGTGGTCGGGGCCTTCTCCGGCGGCGCGCCGATCATCAACCACCCGGACGTGCGGCGCATGCTGATCAGCATGAAGGCACAGGTGCAGGCCGCCCGCCTGCTGACCTATACCGCCATCGCCACCCTCGACGTATCGATCAAGGCTGCCGATGCCGAAACCGCCAGCCGTGCCGCCAACCGCGTCGCCCTGCTGACCCCGCTGGTCAAGCTGTGGGGCACCGAAATCGGCGTCTCCGTCGCCAGTGAAGGGGTGCAGGTGTTCGGCGGCATGGGCTTCATCGAGGAAACCGGGGCCGCCCAGTTCTACCGCGATGCCCGCATTGCCCCGATCTATGAAGGCACCAACGGCATTCAGGCGGCGGACTTTGTCGGCCGCAAGGTGCAGAAGGACAAGGGCGCGGAACTGCTGGCGCTGGTGGCCGATCTGCGCGCCGGACTGACCGGCCTTGACGCCGGGCTGACCGCCGCCCTCAACGCTGCCCTTGACCGGGTGGAGCGTACCGCCGCCTTCATCACCGCTGCGGCCCCGGCGGATGCCTATGCCGCCTCGGTTCCATTCTCCCGCCTTGCCGCCATGGCGGTCGGGGGCTGCCTGCTCCTACAGGCCGCCGACGCCGCCAAGGCCGACAGCGACCCGCTGTATGCGCAGGAAAAGCAGGTGGTGGCCCAGTACTTCATCCGGCATCTGCTGCCGCAGACTGCGGCGCTGGAAGCGGAAGTTCTGGCCGGGGGTGACGCGGTGATGGCCCTGCCGGTCGATGCCTTCTGATCCATCGGATCCCCGTCTCTGACCGGAAAGGGCTCTTCAGGAGCCCTTTCTGCTGTTCAGCCGGGCGGCATCCACACTCCTCTGTTGCTCCTGACCGAACAATCCACAGCGTTCCGACACAATCGGCGGGGAAATCCCCTGCCGGTGTTGAGAATGCTTGCAAGCTACCGCAGCGCACACCATGATCCGCTCTCAGGCTGCTGCCCTTCCTCCGCCGCTCCGCCCCCTCTGAGCTGGCCTGTCTGGGGAAGACAGCCCTTTCTCTGCCCCACAGACCGAGTTTCCGATCATGTCCCTGTCTCCGTCCCGCATGACCCGTGGCACCCGGCTGCTGCTGATCAGCCTGCTCGCGACCCTGATCGTCCTGACCGGCGGTGGAACCAAGGTTGCGCTGGACCTGCGCGACCGGAACGCCCGGATCACCGCCCTTGAGGCGGAGCTGGAGCAGACCCGGCAGCGGCTGGCCGCCACCGAGGTTTCCCTGAGCGAACGCAGCACCCAGCTGGCGGTGACGGAGAAAGAAAAGGCAGACCTGACCAAAAAGCTGGACGCCAGCTATGCGGCGGTCAGCGTCGGCGGCCGGGTTGATTTTCCGGTGCTGCGTGGCATGGCCCGCGAGGGTGATACCGTCGCCACCTTCGCCAAGCGGGAAGGCACCACCCCGGACGTGGTACTGGCCCTGAATCCGTGGCTGAAGGGCCACAAGGGGCCGCTGGCTGACCGTGCCTCGCTGTGGATCCCCAAGCGCTGAGTCCCCATCGCCGGTTGTTGTGAAAACTTTAATTATAAGCCTGATCAAACCCTTCCATAGTCTGGCCTTATGGTTTCATTTGCCAAGCCGGGCACGGATGCGTTAAGCCGGTTATGACACGCCCGTGCCGCCCCGTGCGGCACCCCGCGGGGGGATGGGGGCAACCGTCCGTAACCGGGAGAACCGGATGACATTGACTCAGGGTCTGGCCCTTGCCGTTCTGGCAGTTACCATCGGCCTGTTCATCTGGGACCGTCTGCGCTACGACGTTGTAGCGATGCTGTCCCTTCTGGCCGGAATTGCCACCGGCATCGTACCGATGAAGTCCGCCTTCAGCGGCTTTGCCGATCAGGTGGTGATCGTCATGGCCTCGGCTCTGGTGGTCAGCACCGCCCTCGCCCGCTCCGGCATTGTCGAACGGCTGACCCGCCCCCTGCAAAGCCGCCTGACCACCCCGGATACCCAGGCGGCGGTTCTGGTCGGGGCGGTGACCTTCCTGTCCGCCTTCATGAAGAACATCGGGGCGCTGGCCCTGTTCATTCCGGTTGCCCTGCGCCTGTCGAAACGGGCGGGATTTTCCCCGTCTCTGCTGCTGATGCCACTGGCCTTCGGGTCCCTGATCGGCGGCCTGATCACCCTGATCGGCACCTCCCCCAACATCGTGATCTCCCGCATCCGCGGCGAAGTGACCGGCCAGCCGTTCTCGATGTTTGATTACGCCCCGGTCGGCCTTGGCATTGCCGTTCTGGGCGTGGTGTTCCTGACCTTCGGCTGGCGGCTGCTGCCGAAGGAGCGTCAGGCCCGGGCCTCCGCCGAGGACCAGTTCCAGATCGAGGATTATCTGGCTGAGGTGCAGATTCAGCCGGGGTCAGCCCTGATCGGCAGCACGGTCTCCGATATTGAGCGGCTGTTTTCCGAAGGGGCAATCACGGTTGCCGCCATCATCCGCGATCAGGGCCAACGCTATATCCCCGGCGAACACTGGGAGTTCTCGGAAGGCGATATCGTGGTGCTGGAAGGGGATCCGGTTGCCCTGAAGTCCTTCCTGTCCAACGCCGGTCTGTCGCTGCTGGAACAGGCGGAGGGCCGCCCGGCCAAGTCCTCCTTCGTCTTGCAGGAAGCGGTGATCAGCCCACATTCTCTTCTGGTCGGCACCAATCAGGAGAAAGTGCATATCCGCTCCCGCTTCGGGGTCAATGTGCTGGCGGTCAGCCGGGGCGGACGGCATCTGGTCTCCCGCCTGCGGCAGCTGGAGTTTCAGGTCGGCGACGTCCTGATGATCGAAGGGCCGGAACAGACCGTTCCCACCGCCCTTCAGGCCATGGGCCTGCTGCCGCTGGCCCAGCGCAATCTGGCGATGGAACGCAAACCGGCCCTGATGCCGCTGCTGATTCTGGCGGTGGCGATGGTGGCGATGGCGCTGGAAGTGGTGCCGGTCGCGGTCGGCTTCTTTGCCACCGCCGTGGCAATGATCGTCACCGGCTCCATCACCCCCCGCGAAGCCTACGAGGCGGTCGACTGGTCACTGGTGGTGATGCTGGGGGCGCTGATCCCGGTCTCAGACGCCGTGCAGGGCACCGGAGCCTCCGACCTGATCGCCGGTGGTCTGGCGCAGGTGGCACACATGCTGCCCTCCATCGGTGTCATCGGCCTGATGATGCTGACTGCCATGGCCCTGACCCCGTTCCTGAACAACGCCGCCACCGCGCTGGTGATGGGGCCGATCGCCGCCAGTCTGGCCATTCAGCTTGGCATCAATCCCGATGCGGTGCTGATGGCGGTGGCGGTCGGGGCCGCCTGCGACTTCCTGACCCCGATCGGGCACCAGTGCAACACGCTGGTGATGGGCCCCGGTGGCTACCGTTTCGGCGATTACTGGCGTCTGGGATTGCCCCTGACCTGTCTGGTTCTGGTGGTCGGGACCATGCTGATTGATCTGGTCTGGACCTGACAGACGGCAAAATCAAACTGTCACTTTTCGGTCTTGACACTGGTTTTTGCCCCGATTATAAGGGCGCTCCCACCACGGTGGGGCCGGTTACGGCGGAGTAGCTCAGTTGGTTAGAGCACGGGAATCATAATCCTGGGGTCGGGGGTTCAAATCCCTCCTCCGCTACCAAATATAAAAAGCAGGTCTTCGGGCCTGCTTTTTTCTTTTCAGCCCTTCCACGACCCGCCACCGACGAAACACCGGAAGACTCCGGCCGTGAATTTTTCGTCTTTACAGCACGATAGGGAGCGATTATAAGGGCGCTCCCACCACGGTGGGGCCGGTTATGGCGGAGTAGCTCAGTTGGTTAGAGCACGGGAATCATAATCCTGGGGTCGGGGGTTCAAATCCCTCCTCCGCTACCAAACACAAAAAAGCAGGTCTTCGGACCTGCTTTTTTGTGTTTCAGGCCCGGCCCATCTGGGCCACCCCTCATTCATAATTGGACCATACAGGCCCGGCCTGAAGCGACCGTGAGTCCACCATGATCGCGGTCCAGTCGGCGATAAAGCGGTCCCGCCCCAACTTATCCTGCGTCACCAGCAAGGATGGCCCGATCCTGATCGGCCGCCCGACCCCCGACCCCAGCGGTGACGGCGGTAGCGTAATGCCAGAAACCTGAGGATCCTCCCACGGAAAAGAAATACCCTCCTTCTCCGCCGTCGCCTTCCCCTGCGGGGACAACAGATAATCGAGAAACCGCCCGCCCAGATCCCCTGATCCCGCATATTTCGGCAGCATGGCCCCCCGGCTGAGAATATGGGTGTAGTCCCGCATCACGCTGATCCGCAGCTTAGGATTCCGCCGCTGTGCCGCGTAGGCGTAGGAGCCAAGAATATTGTAGCCGATGAACAGCCGCCCGGCCTCAACCTCGCGCAAGACCTCGGAGTTACAGCAGTACAGACCGGCCTCAACCCGGCTCATGCTTTCAACCAACCGCCCATAGATCGTCGGGGCCAGCTGAGAATCCAGATAGGCCAGCAGATAGCCGATACCCGATGCCCGCAGGTCATAGGTGCCGATCCGGCGGAAAAACACCGTCGGTTTACGGCGCAGCAAGTCTGCCAGATCGGCATGGGACCGCGGCACATCTTCCGGATCAACAAAATCACTGTGGTAAATCAGCACCGCCGGTTCATGCGTGAAGCCGTACACCTCGTTCCGCCACTGCATCCAGTCCGGCACCGGATCGGTCAGGGCCGAACGGTGCGGGCGGGCACAGCCATCATTGGCCAGCCGGACCAGATGATCGACCGAGGACGACACCAGAACATCGGCGATACTCTCCCCCCGACGGCAGGCGGCATCGGCCTCTTCATACAGGTCGTTGGTGACGTAATCGGAATACTCCACCGAGACGCCGGGGTTCTCGGCCTGAAACCCATTGATCAGCGGCAGGATCGCCGTCGTATCCATCGCTCCGATAATCTTCAGGCGTCCGCTCTCCTTCCCCGGTGCCGGAAAGGACGATGTCACCCCTTCAGCAGCGGAGGCCGACAGCGGGGCGGCCATCATCAGGCCGAACGCGGCCCACAGAACCGGAAGGCGCATCAGTCCCGCTCCTCCTGCCACAATGGAATCGTCAGCAACACGCTGAAACAGCGGTCCGGCAGCTTCTCGCGGAAGCCGATCTCGCCGCCATGGGCGGTGGCGACCTCCACGGCGATGGAAAACCCCAGACCGGTACTGCCTTCGCTGGCCTTGGTGGTCATGAAGCGCTTGACCACCAGCGGCCATTTTTCCGGCGGAATCCCCGGCCCGTCATCGGTGATCTCCACCTGTGCCCGGCCTTCAGCCACCCCGACCCGCACCGCCAGCAGGGCCACGCTGCCATGGCACAACGCGTTGGAGATCAGATTGACAATCGCTTCCCGCAGGCTGACCACATCGCCTGCCACCCACAGCTGCGGCTGGTCAGCTTCAAACGACACCACGATATCCGGGTTGACGGTGATCGGGATCGCCGTGCGGTACGCCTGCCGGGCAATCAGCACCAGATCAACCTTCTCCAGATTCACCGTACTGGCCCGGTGAATCACCATGGCATGGCTGAGCAGCTGACCGGTCAGGCGGGAGAGTTCATTGGTGCGGGTGCGGATCCGTTCCACCGACTGCAACCCTGCCGGAGACACCTCCCGCTCATCCAGCATATCAATCTGGGCCGACAGCGCCGTCAGCGGGGTGCGGATCTGGTGGGCCGCGTCGGCGATAAAGCGTTGCAGCAGGACCACCCGCTGATCCAGACGCTCCATAAAATGGTTGATCGACCCCAGAAACGGCCGCAACTCCTTCGGGGCATTCAAAGTCAGCGGTGTCAGGTCCTGCGGATCGCGGCGGGAAATCATCTCGCCCAGCGCGGTGATCGGCTGAAGTGAGTAGCGGACCGCCAGAATCGTCGCCGCCAGCGCCAGCGCACTCATCAACGCCACCAGCAGCATGGCCCGCCCGGTGATTTCCTGCGTCAGCTCGCTGCGGGCAGCGGTGGTCTGCGCCACCAGCACATAAGCCCAGCCGGACAGCGGCGGGTCTGACAGCACCCGGGAGACCACCACCAGCCGCACCGGGGTGCCGCGGTACTCGTCATTCAGGAACACCGGTTTCTGGCGGGCGGCGGTGTAATCAATATACCCGGCCAGATCGCCGTAGCCGGTCAGGGTCTGCCCTTCGGTATCAATCAGGCGGTAGAAAATCCGGTCTTCCGGGGCCAGACCCAGCATCTCAAACGCCGACTGCGGCAGGCTGGCGGTCAGCTTCCCGTCTTCAATCGACAGGCTGCCCGCCATCTGTAATGCCGCCCCCAGCAGCAGGTGATCAAAAGTCTGGTTGGCGGCACTGCGCCCGTAATACCACGCGGCGGAAATCATCAGCGCCGCCCCGAACGACAGGATCAGCGTCACCCGCAGCGCCAGACGGCTGAACAGCGATGTTTCATGCCGTATCATCGGGCACCATCTGATAACCGATGCCCCGGTGGGTGATGATCCGCACCCGGGCCCCCTCGATCTTTTTGCGCAGACGGCTGACATACAGCTCGATCGCATTGCTGTTGACGGTTTCGTCAAAGCCATAGAGCTGATCCATCAGATCCGCCTTACTGAACATCCGCCCCGGCCGCGACGCCAGAATCTCCAGAATGGTGATCTCCCGCCGCTTCAGCTGAATTTCCCGGTTGCCGACCCGCACTGACCGGCTCTGACGGTCAAGGATCAGGTCTCCGCAGGCAATCACGTTGGTGGCATCGCCGCCCCGGCGGCGCAGCAGCACCCGGACCCGGGCTTCCAGCTCGCGGAAATCAAAGGGCTTCACCAGATAATCATCAGCCCCGAGATCCAGCGCCCCCACCCGGTCCTCCACCTCCGACCGTGCGGTCAGGATCAGCACCGGCATGGTTTTCCGCGAGGCCCGGATCCGCTTCAGGATCCCAAAACCATCCAGCCCCGGCAGCATGACATCCAGAATCACCAGATCGTAATCGGTGAAATCGAGAATATCCGCTGCCGCCTGCCCGTCGGTTTCCCAGTCAATGACATGACCGGTGGTTTCCAGACGGCGCCGGATTGCCTCCCCGACATCGCGGGTATCTTCGACCAAGAGAATGCGCATGCCCCGACCATAGAGCAAAGATCCACCGTCCGGCAAGACCGCCATCCGCATAACGCTTACCTGTCATGCGACAGGGGCATAGGTGACAGCATGATGACAGGTTCGGGGGGCAGTCTTTTTTCCAGCGTTGATCCGCTGCCCCGATGACGGGGCACAGACCAAAACGTTCAGGCCGGTCAACACCGGCTCAACCCGGATCTACCGGGATCATTCGGGAGTGAAACCATGAAGCGTTCTATTATCGGACTTCTGGCGATTGCCGGTGCCTTTGCCGCCGTGACCCTGCCCGCGCAGGCCGAACCGGCCAAGCCGGAATGTCTGGCCGGAGCCAAGCCGGGCGGCGGCTTTGACCTGACCTGCCGCCTTGCTGCCAACTCCATGCTGGAAACCAAGATCATTTCCAAGCCGATGGCCGTGACCTACATGGAAGGCGGCGTCGGGGCGATTGCCTACAACCACGTTATCGGCAAGCGCAACACGGACGGCAACCTGATCACCGCCGCCTCCAGCGGCTCCGCCCTGCTGATCGCACAGGGCAAGTTCGGCCAGTATGACGAAACTGCCGTGCGCTGGCTGGGTGCGGTCGGTGCCGATTACGGCGTTCTGGTGGTGGCTGCCGACTCGCCGTACAAGACCCTTGCCGACCTGATCGCCGCCTATAAGGAAAACCCGACCCAGTTCGCCATCGCCGGCGGTGGTGCCGTCGGATCGCAGGACTGGATGAAGGGCGCCCTGCTGGCCAAGGCTGCCGGTCAGGAAGCCAAACAGATGCGTTACGTCGCCCTGGAAGGCGGCGGCGCGGTGCTGACCGCGCTGGAAGGCGGCCATGTCAAGGTCGGTGCCGGTGATGCCGCCGAAATGGCCCAGCACCATGCCGCCGGAAAGGTCCGTGTTCTGGCGGTGATGTCGCCGAAGCGCCTGCCGGGGTCCCTGCAAGATGTTCCGACCGCCCGCGAGCAGGGCATGAACATCGACTGGCCGGTGTGGCGTGGTTACTACGTCGGCAAGAATGTCTCTGATGCCGATTACAAGTGGTGGGCCGCCGCCCTGTCGAAGCTGGCCCAGACCCCGGAATTCGCCAAGGAACGCGAAGCCCGTGGCCTGTTTGAATACACCATGATCGGCGAGCCGTTCGAAGAACAGGTCAAGGCCGATGTCGTCCGCTTCAAGACCATGATCAAGGAAGCCGGGCTGTAAGCTCCGCCCCGGTCCTTGTTAATCCTGCGATGGCCGGAGTGTCTGCTCCGGCCATCATGGTCTGCCTTACGGTCGGCGCAGGGTTTTCCCTGCCGGATCCGCAGACGGCCCTCTCTCCTTTTCTGTCAAGACCGACAGCACCGGCCCGGTGACGCCTGATGCGGAGACCGGTACCCCGGTCTGCCGGTCTCTCCCGTTCACATCATGCACCGTCCTGCCCGTGCCCGGGCGCCGGAGTGTGCGGAAGGAACAGTCATGTCCCATCTTTCTACTCATCCCAGACGAACCGGTCTGATCGGCGCCGCCTGCCTGCTGCTTCTGGCGCTGGCCTATGGCATCGGCGGCAGCACCATTACCTATGCCTTCGCCTCCGATCCCCTCGGCCCCCGGGTGTTTCCGGTCATCCTTGCCATCGCGCTGGCCGTGCTGTGCATCTTTTATGCCCGCACCCCCGGTGATGCCGAGGAATTCCCGCGCGGCCTGACCATGGTCCGCATCATGGCGATCCCGGTGACCCTGATCGTCTTCTGCCTGCTGATGGAAACCATCGGCTTCCCGATCATGGTGTTCTGCATCGTCACCATCATCAGTGCCCTGTTCGGGGCCTCCTTCGTGTTGTCCGCCATCGGCGGAGTCATTCAGGCGGCCCTGTGGTGGTTTATCTTCTCCTATCTGCTTGAAGTCTATCTGCCCGTCGGCAGCCTGTTCGGCTGACGTCCAGCCCACCCCGGGACATAAAGAGTCACATCCATGAATCTCGATTATCTCTGGAGCGGGTTTGCCGTCGCACTGTCGGCACAGAACCTGCTGATCGGCCTGATCGGTGCCTTTATCGGCACCATGGTCGGCGCCCTGCCCGCCATCGGCCCCATCAACGGCATCGCCCTGCTGCTGCCGATCGCCTATACCATGGGCCTGCCGCCGGAAAGCACCATGATCCTGCTGGCTGCCGTTTATTGCGGCGCGGAATACGGCGGACGCATTTCCTCGATCCTGCTCAACGTGCCGGGGGATGCCGGAGCGGTGATGACGGCGATGGACGGCAACCCGATGGCCCGTCAGGGCCGCGCCGGGGAAGCCCTGATGCTGTCCGGGATCGCTTCTTTTGCCGGTGGCATGATCGGGGCAACCGGTCTTGCCCTGTTTGCCCCGTTGCTGGCCAGCATTGCCATCGGTTTCGGTCCGGCTGAATACTTTGTGCTGATGGTCTTTGCCTTCGCCACCCTGGGGTCGATGGTCGGCAGCGCCCCGGCCAAAACCCTGATCGGCTGTGTGCTGGGCCTGATGCTGGCCACCGTTGGCCTTGACGCCACCTCCGGGGCCTACCGCTTTACGTTCAATGAACCGGAACTGGGCGATGGCATCGAATTTGTGGTGCTGGTGATCGGCCTGTTCTCCATCTCTGAAGCGCTGCTGATTCTGGAAAACCAGACCAAGGGCCACACCGTCATCCGCGAAATGGGGCGGATGCTGGCCCGCTGGAGCGACATCGTCAAGATCACCGGGGCCACCCTGCGTGGATCGATCATCGGTTTCGTGGTCGGTGTTCTGCCGGGAACCGGGGCATCGGTGTCCAGCTCGGTGTCCTACACCACCGAAAAGCGCATATCCAACAGCCACGACACCTTCGGCAAGGGCGACGTGCGCGGTCTGGCCGCCCCGGAATCGGCGAACAACGCCACTGCCTGCGGTGCCTTCGTACCGATGCTGACCCTCGGCGTGCCGGGGTCCGGGACCACGGCGGTGATGCTGGGCGCGCTGATGCTCTACAACATCCAGCCCGGCCCGATGCTGATCGCCGAGCGGCCGGAAATCGTCGGCGGCCTGATCGCCTCCCTGTTCATCGGCAACATCCTGCTGCTGGTTCTCAACCTGCCGCTGGTGAACATCTTCGCCCGCATCCTGACCCTGCCGAACTGGATTCTGGTGCCCGGCATCCTGACCCTGTCGGTGGTCGGGGTTTACTCCACCCATTCCTCCATTTTCTCAGTCATACTGATGCTGGGGATCGGGATGGTCGGCTGGCTGCTGCGCAAGGGCGGCTTTGACATGGCCCCGATCATTCTGGGCTTCGTGCTGGGCCGGGTGATGGAAGTGAACCTGCGCAACGCACTGGCCATCAGCGGCGGGGATATCGGCATCCTGTTCCAGAGCAAGATTTCCCTGATCCTGTGGGCCATGGCCATCGGTATCGCCTTTGTCCCGGTCCTGCTGGCCCGCCGCGCTAAAAAACGCCGGATCGCCGCCGAACAGGTGGAGCAGTCCGCTTAAGACACTCCGTTCTATGGTTCCCTTGACCCTGCTGACCGCCGGTCTGCCTGTGTGCAGACCGGCGGTTTCCGTTTGCGGCCCCCTCAGACCGGCTCCACCGGCGCGGAGTCTGCGGCCACCTGTTCCGTAATCACCGGAACCACAGCCACCGGCACCCGCACCACCATCCGCGTGCCGCCACCGGGGTTTTCCTCGCTGACCACAGACCCGTGCAGCAGGCCGGTCACCAGATTGAAGACAATATGCAGACCGAGGCCACTGCCGCCGACCCCACGCCGGGTGGTGAAGAACGGATCAAAGATCCGGTTGCGGACATCGGCGGGAATCCCCCGGCCATCATCGGAATAGACCATCTCGACAATCCCCGGCTGGGGCATCGACACCACCACCCGCAGCCGCCCGTGCTGGCCCGGCAAAAAGGCATGGTCAATCGAGTTGGTGACGAAATTGGTCAATATCTGCGACCACGCCCCGGGATAACTTTCCACCACCAACCGCTGCGGGCACGACAGGCTGAGGGTATGGCCCGCCTTGCGCAGCATCGGCGTAAAGCTGCGGATCACTTCCCACAGATAGTCCTCAACATTAAAGCGGCGACGGTCGCCGCTGCTCTGGTCCACGGCGATCTGCTTGAAGCTGGTGATCAGGTCAGCCGCCCGGCGGATATTGGTTTCCATCAGCGCGGTGGTTTCCGCCGCCTGCTCCACATACTGCTGCAACTGCGACCGCCGCAGGACATCAGAGGTCAGCGCGGTTGACAGTTCCCGCGTCCGTTCGGACAGGAAGGAGGCCGCCGTCAGGGTAATCCCCACCGGCGTGTTGATCTCATGCGCCACCCCGGCGACCAGCTCCCCGAGGGAGGCCATTTTTTCCGCCTGAATCAGACTGTCCTGCGCGCTGCGCAGATCCTCCAGCGCCGCCTCGGCATCGCGCCGGGCCTGCATCAGTTCCCGCTCGCGGCGGCGTTCTTCGGTGACATCCAGATAAATCTGCACTTCCCCGCCATCTGCCATAAAGCGGCGGCGCACCTGTATGTGCAGATCCCCGGCCAGCTCCACCTCCGCCGCCAGCTTATCCGGATAGACTGACCGCCCGGCCGCCGCCCGTTCCATCAGGATTCCGGCCAGCCGTTCCGACAGCACGCCGGAAGCAATGGTTGAGGAAATCAGCGCCGCCTGCGACACCCCCCGGCGCTGCAACGCCGGAGGAAACCCGAACAGCTCCATCGCCCGGTTGTTCCACACCATCATCCGGCCTTCAGCGTCAAACAGGATCAGGCCGTCGCTCATATTATCCAGCGTCGCTTCCAGCAGCCGGGTTTTTTCCGTCGCCTCCCGCGACCGTTCCTCCACCTGCCGTTCCAGATCCCGGTTCAGTGCCGCCATGTTTTCGTAGAACTGCGAATTTTCCAGCGACACCATCACCTGTGCCGCCAGCAGGCGCAGCACCTCCAGCCGGTCGGTGGTGAACAGCCCGGTGACGAGATTGTTCTCCAGATACAGCACGCCGGTCAGATCCCCCCGCTGATACAGCGGCATCGCCAGCACCGACAGCGGACGGACCCGGGTCACATAGGGATCCGCCGTAAAATCCCCGCCCCGGACCGCGTTCTCCAGCACCACGGTTTCCCCGGAGCGGATGACAAAGTTAAAAATCCCCCGCGAAAACGGCAGAAAGTCAGCCGGAAGGTCATCGTTGACCGGAATTTGCATGCGGTGGACCAGAAAACGGTCGCTTTCCGCCTCGCCATCCACCTCAATCACCCAGCCGGAGGCCCCTTTCAGCAGCAGGACGCCGCGCTGCGCCCCCACCGCCCCCATGGTGATCCGCATCAGCCGTTCCAGAAGGTCCGGCCGGTGAATTTCCCCGGAAATCGCCTGAGCCGCCCGGACCACCGCCATCAGATCCGTCTGCCCGGCGGCCCGGCGCTGGGCCGGGGTCCCGGCCGGGGAAGCCCCGCCCCAGGCCGCCGCCGATGCCATACCCCGCCACAGGCCATCCGGCGTTTCCCGCCAGCTGGTGCGCAGGCGCTCGGACAGTCCGGCCGCCCCCCAGACATCCAGCGTCTCAAACACCTGCCGCCGCAGCATCCCTGCCACCGCCGTCCGCAGCCCCTGCTCATGGAAAGCTGCCGCCGCGCACAACACCAGCACCTCTTCCCCGGTATTGCCGTTATCCCGCGCCGCCTGTAGGGCCCGGGCATAGAGATCGGAGGCATCCTGACTGTCGCTGATGCGGGCATCCTCGGCCCGCAGCAGAAGCAGCCGGTGCAGGTGCTGCACCGGGCATTCCGCCGTCCAGACCTCAAACTGCCGGATCGCCTGCCGCAGACGGCGACGGCGGCGGCGCAGACCGCTGCGGTCAGCCAGACGTGTGCCGACAAAGGCACCATAAAACACCTGCACGGAGCGGGACACCGTCCCTTCCGCCCGGGCTGACAGTGGATCCGCCGCGGCCAGCGCCTCCATCGCCTGCGGAAAGGCTTCCGCCGCCGTCAGGACGATCACCGTCAACAGCAGGGTCCCATAGGCGACCAGCGGATTCCCCGCCGCCAGCAGAGAGCGGATATCCTCCTGCGTCTCGGTCCAGACCACCACCGGATCCGCCAGAGCGCCGGGCTCCGTCAGCCGGACCAGAAACCGGCTGACCGCCCCCACATAAGCCCCGGCAATCGCATTGGGGTACCGGCGCAGAAACACGGCCGCCCGCGTCGCCTCCATCCCCAGATCCCGCAGGGACACGCCGGAGAAAACCCCCTGCTCCAGTGCCGCCGCCAACGCATAGGCGGCGGTTTCCGTATCCCCGGTCTCCATCGCCAGACGGTGGCAGTCCAGCAGGCCGCGCCGGGTCTGCTGTAACGGCTCCTGCCAGTGCAGACCAAGGTAATAGAGCGGCAGCAAGGCCCGCGCCTTCAGGGCCGCCCCCGGACTCTCCCGCAGCAGGGTGATCCCCCGGGAGGCCAGACGGAACGCCTGCTCGCGGTCCCCGCGGGAGGCACAGACCGAGGTCAGCATGGCATGGGCATAGCCCAGATGCAGACAATCCCCAATCCGCAGCGCCAGCTCGATCACCCGCAGGGCATAGACCGGAGCCAGATCCGGACGGCTGATATGCCGGGCGGCGGAAACCGCCAGCAACAGGCGCAAGGCAGCCTCAGCCCGGGGGTTGTCGGCCCGGGATTTCCGGCCGGGGGCATCCGCCAGAAAACGCTCCGTCAGCCGCAGGCGGATCAGCGCCGCCAGACGGCAGAAGCCGCCGAGGCGGGACGAAACCGGATAACCGAGCGCGGTCGCCCCCCGCAGGGCCGCATCAACCGCCGCCGCCGGGTCGGTGCGTGCCGACAGCGACAACACCCGCAGCTCAGTCGCCCGGGTGGTGTCCAGAGGATCAAGGGGCTGCGCCAGAACCCTGTCCAGACTGCGGTCCAGATCCGCCCATTCCCGCAGGACATAGGCCGCTTCCGCCGCCACGACGTGCAGGTCAAGGCACAGGGCAGGCTGATGCTGCCAGGCCTCCGCACCCAGAAAGCCAATCCCGCTGCGGGCATAGCTGAGTGCCGACGAAAACCCGGCGGAGGCCATCGCCGTCCGGGCCGCCTGTAGGTTCAGACGGGCCATCCGATCCTGCTCCGCCGGATCATAGACCTCTGCCGCAGCGGCGTTGATCTGGTCGAGAGCCCGGAACAGAGAGGGGCCGGACGGCGCCTCCCCCAAAGCCGCCAGCCGTATCCTGCCGAGGCTGGCATGGCGACGGGCGCGGCTGTCCTCCGTATCCGTCGCCCCGACCATATCGCGGATGCGGTCATGCTGAAACCGGAACCGCCCCCCGGCGGCGGCAGTCGGTTCGGCCCCCTCCTCGGGGTCATGTCCGCCTTCGCCCAGCGGCATCACCAACCCTCCGGCAACGGTTTCCCGCAGGGCTCCCTCAACCGCCCCCGCCTGCACCTCCAGAGCCTGCCGGATCTCCTCCGGGTCGAAAACCATGCCGATACAGGCCGCCACCTGTAGGACCGTCCGGGTAAAAGGCGAAATCTCCCGCAGGGACTGCGCCAGAAAGCCGATCAGGCTCTCCGGGGCCGGAAGGTGGGGGACCATCGCCGGATCCCACCGCCACAGATCGGCCCCACCATCAAACCGCAGCACCCGCCGTTCGTGCAGCGTTGCGATGAACCGTTGCAGGAACAGAGGATTGCCGAAGGTGCGGCGGATGCACAGCTCTGCCAGCTGCGGGCCGTTTTCCAGTGCCGGAACGAACGACCGCTCCAGCAGGGTCAGCGCATCCGCCGCAGTCAGGGGACCGGGGCAGAGCGTGCGGACCGGAATGGCAGCCTGTTCGACCGCCTCGAGAAAAGCCGCCACAGCGGGGCTGTCCTGCTCGACAGTGCCGTCAGGGAGGGACGCCACCACAACCACCGCACGCAGCGCCTGTTCCTGCAGCACATACAACAACAGATCAAGCGTGGACCGGTCCGCATGATGCAGATCATCAAGGATCAGCAGCAGGACCTGCCCCGGCTCCAGCAGGGCCTGTAAAAACCGCACGAAGACCGCCCGGAAAGCGTCCCCCGGAAGGTCTCCGCCCTGCCCGGACGGTGCCTGATGGTGCCCGATCAGGACGGACAGCGGCGGCATCGCCGCCGTCAGCATCCACACCGGGCCGCTGTCGTCGCGCCCCAGCGCCGCTTCCAGACGGGTGCGGACAGACCTCAGATCCCGCTCTCCCCCGGCCAGATTCTGCCGCAGGATCCGGGAGAAGGCCGTCATGATCACCCCAAAGGGAACATGGCCCTGCTGACTGTCAAACTGCCCGCGCACCACCAGCGCCGAAGAGGCCGCATCACAGCGGCTGACCGCCTCCAGCAATGCAGACTTTCCGCCCCCGGAGGCGGCGCGGATCAGCTGAAGAGAGCCCCGCCCCTTCATCGCATGCAGCAGGGCATCCCGGAGGCTGTCCTGCTCTGACCGGCGGCCCGGCAGATCTCCGGCCGGATCCGTTTCCACCGTGCGGTGCCGCCGGGGAGCAACAGAGGGGACGGAAGGCTCGCGAAGAGAACCGAGACAGTGTTCCAGAGCGCTGCGGATCTCGCTGCCCCGCTGATACCTGCGGTCAGGATCCTTCTCCAGAAGGCGCATGACCACCTGCGCGGTTTCCGCCGATATCCGGGAATCCAGCACATCCGGGGCTTCCGGTGTGCGCCCCAGATGAGCATGCAGAAGATCCTGCGGATCCGTGTCGCCGAATGGCAGGCGCCCGGTCAGCAGCGCATAGAGCAGAACACCGCTGCTGTAGTAATCCGCCCGTAGATCAACCGGCCGCTGTAGAAATCCGGTCAGTTCCGGCGCAACGCAGGAGGAATCAGGTGGATCGCCGTAACGCTGCCACAGCTCTCCCGCCGGGGCCGCCGCTCCCTGCCCGATCAGCCGCACCTGTCCGTCAGGATCAAGCAGAACATGGGAAGGATGCAGGCCGCCAAGAACCAGTCCGCTCCGATGCAGCGGCCCCAGAGCCGTCATCAGCCCGATGCCGAACCGCAGGGCCGCCGCCTCATCCCAGTGTCCGGGCGGCCCCTTGTCGCCGGAGCTGAACGGCAACCGCAGCACCCGGGCCCCGGTATCCGCCATCACCAGAACCGGCCCGCCCCCCCGGACCGGGGTACCATTGGCCATCAAAACCCCAAAGGAAGAGGTTTCCAGTGCCAATACCGGCGGTGCCCCGGCACCGGACAACTGCCAGAGCACATCATGCTGCCGCGACAGCTGGGCCGTCAGCTCGGACAGGGTTTCCTCCGGGTCAACCGTCAGCACCGCCGCATCAGCCGGAAGCTTCAGAATCACCGGGCGCCCCGGCCCGTCATCGGCGCGCAGCCAGCCGCGCCAGACCGCAAACCGTCCACCCACATGCAGGCATTCATCAAAAACATATGGCATTATGGTGACGGACCCTGTTTACCCCGGACGGTGTACCCCCAGAGGACGCACCCACAGAGGACGCACCCACAGAGTCAGAAAATCCAGCCCTTTTGGCAAGCCACCTGTTACAGATTGGACAAAACCAGCCACAATACGCACCCTGCCCCTACAGCACCGCCAGAATCGGCAAATCCCGCAGGCAAGTGACCGGTCCGCACAGGCCAGCCCCCCTGCGCTAGCCTGACCGTTGCACTTAAAATCATTTTCAAAACTTAAGGTTCCAAACTCAAGTTTTCTCTCCCCCCACGCGGCAGAACCCTTTAATATTGCATCATTGGGGGGATGTACCGGGGAAACGTCGGGTTTCCGGCGCATGTGGCAGTCATATATCGAGGATAAAATGGCACGCAAAACCGTTGAGCTTGGGCAGCGTTTTCAGGATGTGGGCAATCCGCGCGTGCTTTGGGAAGTTGAATTCCTGTATACCGACGGCCATGGAGTTCCCCATGCCCGTCTGCGCAATGTACAGACCCGGGTTGATGCCCGCACCTACAGCTGTGCGGTCCTGAACGACCCGCGCCGCTTCAAGCTGGTGGCGTCTGTCCCCACTGCGGCACAGCCCCCCGTGGCGGCTGCCCCCGAGGCCTGAGCCCGGGAAAGACTGCCACCGGGTTCCTGCGGCCTGAGACAGGTTTTCTGAGAGACAGATCAAAGGCCGCCCGCCGGGGCGGCCTTTGGCTTTGGGGCTCCGGGATTTTTCCGCCGGAGTCTTTTTCCGCAGTCCTTCCCTCACCATACTGAAAAAGCCGCTCCGGATCGTCTCCGGAGCGGCTTTTCCCTCTGGCTATCCTGCCCGGCGGGCTGGATAGGGCTTACTTCGGCAGTTTGCCCTGCACGCCTTCGACGTACCAATCCATCGACAGCAGGTCCTTGTCGGTCAGGGCCGCACCGGCCTTAACCCGTTCCTTACCGTCCTGATCCTTGATCGGACCGGCAAACGGATCCAGGGTCCCGCCCTCAATCCCGGTCTTCACGTCCATCGCCGCCTTCTGCACGTCCGCCGGGATCGCCGGGTTCAGCGCGCCAAGCTTAACCATCCCGGCCTTGAAGCCGCCCCAGGTGGTCTCAGCCTTCCACTTGCCGTCCATCACCGCCTGAACGCGGGAGATGTAATAGCCCGACCAGTCATCAATGATGGAGGTCAGCAGGCGCTTCGGGCCGAACTTGGCCATGTCAGAGGCCTGACCGAAGGCCCAGACACCCTTTTCTTCCGCCACCTGCACCGCAGCCGGGCTGTCGGTGTGCTGGGTGATGATGTCAGCCCCCTGCGCGATCAGGGTCTCGGCGGCTTCGCGTTCCTTGCCCGGATCATACCAGGAGTTGACCCAGATCACCTTGACCTGAACGTTCGGGTTCACCTTGCGGGCGGCCAGCGTGACGGCATTGATGCCACGCACCACTTCCGGAATCGGGAAGGAACCGATGTAGCCGATGACGTTGGTCTTGGTCATGTGACCGGCAATGGTGCCGATCACCGCCCGGCCTTCATGGAAGCGGGCGTCGTAGATGCCAAGGTTGTCAGCGGTCTTGTAGCCGGTGGCGTGTTCAAACTTGGTCTTCGGGAACTTCTTCGCCACCTTGAGGGTCGGATTCATGAACCCGAAGGAGGTGGTGAACACCAGATCATAGCCCTGCTGGCCGAACTGGGCGATCACGCGTTCCGCATCAGCGCCTTCCGCCACGTCTTCGACATAGGCGGTCTTGATCTTGTCGCCGAAGTGGGCTTCCAGCGCCTTGCGGCCAACATCGTGCTGATACGACCAGCCGAGGTCACCGACCGGACCGACGTAGACGAAACCGACCTTCAGCGGATCAGCCGCCTGCGCGGTGGCAGCGCCGCCCAGCAGGCCCGCCAGAACGGCAGCAACAGCCGCCAGACGGGTTCCCTTGAACATTCCCATTCCTCACGCTCCTGTCAGCGGGCCTGCCAGCGGACGGGACTTTCCCCCGTGGCATCAGCCGGAAAACATCACGACACACCCCATCCGGGCCAGGATTTCCCCCTTAGCCTTCCGGATGAAATACCTTGCCGATACTGGCCGGTGCGTTCAGGCGGATCCGCGTACTGTCGCGGGAAATCAGCACCAGCACCACAATGGTCGCCAGATACGGCAGCATCGACAGCACCTGCGACGGCAGATCGACCCCCATCCCCTGCACATGCAGCTGAATGATGGTGATACCACCGAACAGCCAGGCCCCCAGCAGGGCGCGCCACGGCCGCCAGGTGGCGAACACCACCAGCGCCAGTGCGATCCAGCCGCGCCCGGCGGTCATCCCTTCCACCCACATCGGGGTATAAACCAGCGACAGGTAGGCCCCGGCCAGACCGCAGCAGGCACCGCCGAACAGCACCGCCCCCAGACGGATCAGCCGCACCGGATAGCCGATGGCATGGGCGGCATGCGGGCTTTCCCCCACCGCGCGCACCACCAGACCGGCCCGGGCCCGGGCGAAAAACCACCAGATGACCCCGGTCAGAGCCAGCGTCAGGTAGACCATCGGATCCTGCCCGAACACCAGTTTGCCGATCAGCGGAATCTGCGACAGGGCGCCCAGTGATACCGCCGCCATCGGCTCCACCGTCTGGCCGACAAACCCCTGCCCGACGAATGCCGACAGGCCGATCCCGAAAATGGTCAGGGCCAGCCCGGTCGCCACCTGATTGGTCAGCAGATACAGGGTCAGGAAGCCAAACAGCAGGGCCATCGCCATCCCGGCCAGCATCGCCGCCAGCAGACCGAAGGTCATCGAGCCGGTGGAGACCGTTGCCGCAAACGCCGCCACCGCGCCGGTCAGCATCATCCCTTCAACGCCGAGGTTCAGCACACCGGACTTTTCCGTCACCAGTTCCCCCAGCGCCGCCAGCGCCAGCGGCACGGCGGCCCGCATCATCGCCACCAGCAGCAGGGCGGTGGCATCCAGCAGTTCAATACTCACGCCTTCGCCTCCTGCTGCGGGCGGCCGAAGCGCACCCGGTACCGGATCAGAACATCAGACGCCAGCAGGAAGAACAGCAGCATCCCCTGAAACACCCCGGTGACAGCCAGCGGCAGGCCCATGCCGATCTGGACGGCCTCGCCCCCCAGATAGGACAGTGCCATCAGCAGCGCTGCCAGCAGGATCCCCACCGGATGCAGGCGGCCGAGAAAGGCGACGATGATCGCGGTAAACCCGTACCCCGGCGACACCGTCGGCTGAAGCTGCCCGATCGGTCCGGCCACTTCCGACACCCCGGCCAGACCCGCCAGCGCCCCGGACACCAGAAACGACAGCCACACCACCTTGCGCTGGCTGAATCCGGCATAGCCCCCGGCGGCAGGCGTCAGGCCCATCACCTTGATCTGGAAGCCGACAAAGGTGCGGGCAATGATGAACCAGCCACCGACCACCGCCGCCAGCGCAAACAGCGCGCCGAAGTGCAGGCGGGTTTCCGCCAGCAGCACCGGCAGCAGGGCCGAATCACTGAATATCCGCGATTCCGGGAAGTTGAACCCCTCCGGATCGCGCCACGGGCCATGCACCAGCAGGCTGAGAATCAGGGTCGCCACATAGGTCAGCATCAGGCTGACCAGAATTTCCGAAGCGTGGAACCGGGTCTTCAGGAAGGCCGGAATAGCCCCCCACAGCATGCCGCCAACCATTCCGGCCACGACCATCAGCGGCAGGATCCACCAGCCTTCCATGTCGTAGCAGGCCAGCGCCACACCCCCACCGAAAATCGCCCCGAAGGTCAGCTGCCCTTCGGCCCCGATGTTCCAGACGTTGCCCCGGAACCCCAGCGCCAGACCGATGGCACACAGGGCCAGCGGCGTGGCTTTCACCACCAGTTCCCCCAGCCCGTAGGCCGTGGTCAGCGGCGAGATAAAGAACGTATACAGCGCTTCCGGCGCATTGAAGCCCAGCACCTGAAACAGCAGGCCCCCGGCCAGCAGGGTCACCACCAGCGCCAGCAGCGGTGTCAGATACACCATCGACGGAGAGGCATGCCCACGCGGTTCCAGACGCGGCATGAACGACGGCTTATGCGCCATGATCGTCCTCCCACTCGTCAGCAGAGTCAAACAGGCCGCCCATCAGCAGCCCCACCTGCTCCACCGTGGTTTCCCGGGCGGCACGCAGGGACGACAGGCGGCCATGGCACATCACCGCAATGCGGTCGGCGATGGTGAACAGCTCATCCAGATCCTGACTGACCACCAGCACCGCCGCCCCCTGATCGCGCAGATCGAGCAGCGCCTGATGGATCTGCGCGGCCGCCCCGGCATCCACCCCCCAGGTCGGCTGGGCGCAGATCAGCAGTTTCGGCTTTTGCAGGATTTCGCGGCCAATGATGAATTTTTGCAGGTTGCCGCCGGACAGTGACCGCGCTTCCGCCCGCCGCCCGTGGGTGCGGACGTTGAAGGCCTGAATAATGCGGTCCGCGTAGGCATTAACCTTGCGGAAGGAGATCAGCCCCCGGCTGACCAACGCCTGCCGCCCATAGCCGGACAGCAGGGCATTGTCGGCCAGCGACAGATCCGGGACCGCCCCCCGGCCCAGACGTTCTTCCGGCACAAAACCCATGCCGAGATCACGGCGGCGCTTCGGCCCGAGACGCCCCACCGGCTGCCCATTGATATGGATGGCATCGTGGTCGGCACTGCGGTGTTCGCCGGAGAGGGCGGCCATCAGCTCGTTCTGGCCATTGCCTGCCACCCCGGCGATACCGACGATCTCACCGCTGTGCACCGACAGCGAGATGTCCTTCAGGTCAACCCCGAACGGCTGAAGAGAGCCGAGGCTGAGGTTAGTCACCTGAAGCCGCGCCTCGCCCCGGCGGGTGCCGGAAATGCTGCTGCGGGCGGTTTTCAGCTCGGTCCCGATCATCATCTGCGCCAGTGCCCGGGCGCTGTTTTCGCGCGGATCGCAGGATCCCACCACGTCCCCGGCGCGCAGAACCGTCGCCTGAGAGCACAGGGCGCGGATTTCTTCCAGCTTGTGGGAAATGTAGAGGATGGTACAGCCCTCGTCGCGCAGGCGGCGCAGGGTCTCAAACAGGGTATCGGCCTCCTGCGGGGTCAGCACCGAGGTCGGCTCATCCATGATCAGCAGGCGCGGATTCTGCAACAGGCAGCGGGTGATCTCCACCCGCTGGCGTTCCCCCACCGACAGATCATGCACATGGCGCTGCGGATCCAGCGGCAGGCCATAGCGCTGCGACACTTCGGCAATCCGGGTTGCCAGATCCTCCAGCGGTTCCCTGGCATTGATACCAAGGGCAATATTCTCGGTGACGGTCAGCGACTCAAACAGCGAAAAATGCTGGAACACCATGCCGATGCCAAGGGCACGCGCCTGTGCCGGGCTGCCGATGTGCACCGGCTGGCCATCCCACAGGATCTCGCCGCTGTCAGCCTGCTGAACGCCGTAGACGATTTTGACCAGAGTCGACTTGCCAGCCCCATTTTCCCCGAGCAGGGCATGGATTTCCCCCGGCTGCAAGGTCAGAGAGACCGCCTTGTTGGCGTGACAGCCGGGAAAACGCTTGTCAATGCGCCGCAGCTGTAGGCGCGGCGGGGGAAGCTGATCCGTCTGCACTCGTTGAAACCGTCTGCAAAGATCGAAAAAACGGACGCCGCCCCTGCTCTTTTCCGAGAAGGACGGCGATCCCTGACGACACGCGTCACATGAAGCTGTTGTGACATGCGAAAAATAAAAGACAGCCTGCATGCCGTCCAGAGGATTCACATGCCGGGGACGGGGATTTTTTGCAGCAGCGAACCCCCGCCCTCCCGTCAGCGAAAATCAGGCCTGCCAGACTCGCAGCGCCTGCACGGTTTCCCCGACATCATGCACACGCACGATCTGCACCCCTTGCTCCCAGCCACGGATGGCCGCCGTCAGCGACCCCGGCAGGCGGTCCTTCGGCAGAGGGACTCCGGCAAGGCGCCCGATGAAGCTTTTGCGGGACGCCCCCAGCAGGACCGGACAGCCCAGACCGTGCAACATGCCAAGGCTGCGCATCAGCGCCGCGTTGTGCTCCACGGTCTTCCCGAAACCGATCCCGGGATCGACGCACAGATCCTGCCGGGCGATTCCCGCCGCCAGACAGGCCTCCACCCGCGCCGCCAGCGACTCGAAGACCGCCACCGGCGCATGCGGGTAGGACGGATCCGCCTGCATGGTCCGGGGGTCTTCCCCCTGCATGTGCATCAACATCACCGGTTTGCCGAGGCGGACCGCCATCGGCAGGCTGTCCGGGTCCCCCAGCAGGGCAGTGACATCGTTCAGGATCGCCGCCCCGGCAGCCACCGCCGCCTGCATCACCACGGCGTGGCGGGTATCAATCGACACCACCGCCCCCCGGTTGGCCAGTTCGCGGATCACCGGCACCACCCGGGCGATCTCCTCCTGCGGCGACACCGGATCAGCCCCCGGCCGGGTCGATTCGCCACCGACATCAAGGATCGTCGCCCCGGCGTCCAGCATGGCGAGACCCCGGCTGACGGCGACCGCAGAATCGGCGTGGTCTCCGCCGTCCGAGAAACTGTCCGGGGTGACATTGACAATCCCCATCACATGGGGCCGTGCCATATCCAGCCCGGCGAAGGCCGGACGCAGCCCTTCAGTCGCCGACAGGCGGCGCTTGACCGTCGCCCACAGCGCTTCCCCGCCCTCCCGCGCCCAGCCGGTCAGGCTGTCACGGGTGCAGTCCACCTGCGTGATCTCCGCCGGGCCGGTTTGCAGCCACACCCGCCACGCCAGAATTGCCCGCCCGGACGCAGGAACCCCGCCCCCCAGCGGCACCAGCCACAGCGGCGGAACACCGGCAGCCGCCAAAGACTGATCTCCGGCGGCTGTCATGGAAAAACCCCGCGGCAAGGCGGGGTTTTCCACAACCGTAAAGGTCGACGTCATCCGGTTACTGCCCCGGCTGCGGTTCCGGTCCCGACACCGGCGGAACCGAAGTCGGCACCGAGGACTTGCGCGGCGCGGCAGTGTCTCCGCCGGTGCTGCCGGTGCTGGAGCCATTGCCATCCCGCACCACCGGCTCGCCGTTCATCACCGCCCGCAGTTCCTTCCCGGAGAGGGTTTCGTACTCCAGCAGGGCCTGTGCGATCCGCTCCAGCTGGTCGCGGTTCTCCGTGATGATGTCGTAGGCGCGCTTGTAACCCTTTTCGACCAAACGGCGGATTTCCAGATCAACCTCACGGGCGGTCTGCTCGGAAATGTTCTTGTGGGTGGTCACAGAATGACCAAGGAACACTTCCCCTTCCGGTTCGCCGTACGCGATCGGGCCGAGAGATTCCGACATCCCCCATTCCGTCACCATGCGGCGGGCCCGGTCGGTCGCCATCTTGATATCCTGCGCGGCACCGCTGGTCACCTTATCCGCACCGAACACCACTTCTTCGGCAATCCGACCCGCCATGGCGATGGCAAGGAAGGATTCGAGATAGGCCCGGTTGGCGGAATAACGGTCCCGTTCCGGCAGGCTCTGCACCAGACCCAGCGCCCGGCCACGCGGCACGATGGTCGCCTTGTGAATCGGGTCATAATCCGGGGAATGCAGGGTCACCAGCGCATGGCCGCCTTCATGGTAGGCCGTCAGCTTCTTTTCATCTTCGGTCATGACCATGGAACGGCGTTCCGCCCCCATCAGGACCTTATCCTTGGCTTCTTCAAAATCGGACTGCGACACCACGCGCTTGCCCTTACGGGCGGCGAGCAGCGCAGCTTCATTGACCAAATTCGACAGATCCGCACCGGAGAACCCGGGGGTGCCACGGGCAATCACCCGCACATCCACATCCGGCCCCAGCGGGGTCTTACGGGTATGCACCTTCAGGATCTTTTCACGGCCGCCCACATCGGGATTCGGCACCACCACCTGACGGTCGAAACGGCCGGGGCGCAGCAGCGCCGGATCCAGCACATCCGGGCGGTTGGTGGCCGCCACAAGGATCACGCCCTCGTTGGCCTCGAAACCATCCATTTCCACCAGCAGCTGGTTCAGGGTCTGCTCCCGCTCATCATTCCCGCCGCCGAGACCGGCACCACGGTGGCGGCCCACCGCGTCGATTTCGTCGATGAAAATGATACACGGCGCATTCTTCTTGCCCTGATCGAACATGTCGCGGACACGGCTGGCACCGACACCGACAAACATTTCCACGAAATCAGAGCCGGAGATGGTGAAGAACGGCACATTGGCTTCCCCGGCGATGGCACGGGCCAGCAGGGTCTTACCGGTACCCGGGGGGCCGACCAGCAGCACGCCCTTCGGGATCTTGCCGCCAAGACGCTGGAACTTCTGCGGATCGCGCAGGAATTCCACGACCTCTTCCAGTTCCTGCTTGGCTTCGTCGATGCCCGCCACGTCTTCAAAGGTGACGCGGCCGGATTTCTCGGTCAGCAGCCGGGCCTTGGACTTCCCGAAGCCCATGGCCCCGCGTGAGCCGCCCTGCATCTGACGCATGAAGAAAATCCACACGCCGATCAACAGCAGCATCGGGAACCACGAGATCAGGATCCCCCAGAAGGTCGGGGATTCATCATCCCGCGGCATCGCGTTGATGCGCACATTGTGATCCCGCAGGGAGCTGACGATGTTCGCCCCTTCCGGCACATACACCGAGAAGGTCTGCCCGGTCTGCATCTGCCCGGTCACCCGGTCACCCTGAATGGTGACACTGGAGATATCGTTGCGGTCCACGTGCTCCATGAATTCGGAGAACGCCAGCGACGAGGCGTTGGTACGCGGCGTCGAGGTCTGGAACAGGTTGAACAGCGCCACCAGAAGCACGGCGATGATCACCCACAGCAGCAGATTCTTGCTGAAATTCAAGGGACAGCCCTTCCGTACCAAAAGCCGGGCCGGGATCGTGACCGGTCGGCGGACAAACTTATAACTCTTCACATAAGACGGGCCTGCGCGGACGCAAGGATTCCGTCATATCTGTCAACCGCTGTGACCAAAACGCCACAGCAATCCCAATTCAGGGGACCGCCCGCCGGATCAATCCGGCCGGGCTGACCGGATGCACCGGGGCAAACCGGACCTCCGGCAACGCGAAGGACCCCCTGTCCTGAAACTCCTGCCCTATGGAATAGCCCAGATGCGGCACCGATACCAGTATCCGATCGGACCATAAGGAGGGAAGAGTGGGCAGTGAACGCCGGGGCAGGCCCACAGCGTCCCCCGGTGCGCAGGCAGCACGGCGCACAGCCTGCACTCCCCCCTGCCCCAGAGGGCGCAGGATCAGCGAAACGGCCGGAGCTGATTCGCGACTCGCCTGAGGCCATGACACGCGAAACCGCCGGTCCCAGACCACAGACTCGCCCCATCGCAGAACCTGAGGACGGACCGACCGCATCTCCCGCCAGATCCACAGGCAGCCCCGTTCCGCGACAATCCGGCAGCCACCCAGCGTCATGTCCTGCCCCCAGCAGGACAAAGCCCGCTCCAGACGCTCAGCCCGGGGCGGATAGACCTGACCGCCAACACAGGCCAGAAGGCCCGACAGAGCCCGCAGGCTGACCTCTTCCGGCTGATCGCGCCAACGGGCTGGAGCGGTGATGCAGGCAACGCCCGATGGGAACAGGCTCACCGTTTCAGCAAGCAGCCGCACGGACAGCGCATCAAGCCCTTCCCGGCTGCGGGCCAGTGTCCGCGCCGTTTCAGCAAGCCGCCCCGGCGTCAGACCTTCACCCGAGAGGGCCGGGAGCAGTTTCCGCATCCGCACACGGGCATAAGCCACGGAGTCGTTCGACGGATCACAGATCCAGTCCTGTCCGCAGGAGTGCAGTGTGGCCACCAGCCGGGCCTTAGGAAGGGGCAGCAGCGGACGCAAAATCCGGCACTCCGCCGTGTGCGTGACCGCCGCCATTGCACTCAGGCCACTGACCCCACTGCCCCGGGCCAGACGCAGCAGCAGGGTTTCAGCCTGATCTTCCCGGTGATGGGCCAGCAGCAGATGCAGAATGCCATGGGCGGCGCACCAGTCCTGCAACAGCGCATAGCGATTCCGCCGGGCCCAGTGCTGGATATCCCCTTGGGGGGCGGGAGCCGTAACGGTCAGGATGCGATGCGGAATACCGTAACCCGCCAGCCAGCGCCCGACCTGAACCGCCTCCTCTACGGCCTCAGCGCGGAGTCCGTGGTTAACGGTCAGCGCCGTCACCGTCCCCCCCTGCCGCCGCGCCCAGCGGTCCGCCAGAAGACACAGGGCAAGGCTGTCCGCGCCCCCGGAAACGGCAATGGCCAGACCGGGTGCCGTTTCAAACGGACCCAGTCCAGCCATCAGAGCCGAAAAGTCGCTGTCGCTGACCGTCAGGTCTTCGGGCACTTCAGGCGGTCCCGTTCCGATTCCGCCCGGCGCTTGGTCACATCCGACGCCGTCGGATATTCCTTCGGGATCCGGGTCAGCGCCGCACAGGCCTCTTTGGTCTGGTTCAGGGCGCCCATCGACAGGCCAAGCTTCAGCAGATTATCCGGAGCCTTGTTGTTCTTCGGATAATTCCGGTACCCATCAAGGAAGGCCACGGCAGCGTTCTTGAAGTCCTGACGGACGTAGAAAGTCTCGCCCAGCCAATACTGGGCGTTTCCGGCCAGATCATGCTTGGGGTTCTGCTTCACGAACGCCTCAAGCGCATTCTGGGCCCCGGCATAATCGCCGTTGCGCAGCAGCGTGGAGGCGTAATTGTACTGCTGCTCCGGGCTTCCTGCCGGAAGACCGGCCGGGGCCGCCTGCGGTGCCGCGGGCTTGTTGGCCGCCGACTGCGGCAGCACACCGAAAACGCCGGGCTGCCCACCGGTCGCCGCCGGGGCCGGAGTGGACGGAGCCCCGGCTGCCGGAGCCGCCGCTGGGGCTGCGGCCTGTGCCCCGCCGCCATGCTGTTCCAGCTGTTGCAGGCGGAAATCCATGTCCTTGGAAATATTATCGACCCGGGTGTTGACCCGCGCCACCGAATGCTGAGTTTCCTCCATCCGGCCGGTCAGGTCGGCCATCTGCCGCTCAACCTCGGCCAGACGCAGCATCAGCTGAGACGCGGCATCGCCCCCCATCGCGGCACCGCCACCGGCCGGAACGGCAATGCCATTGCCGCCGGACTGGCGCTGTAGCATCGAAAGGTCACGCTCCAGCTTCTGGATCCGTTCCGCCATGTCGCTGATATCCTGCGCACCGGCTGCGGTCGGCAGAACCGTCAGGCACAGGACAAGGCCAGACACCGCAGACGCCATGCGCCCACGGGCCGACAGGATAGGAAGCATCTGAGCGACACCCATTCTCTTCACCCGCTGCAAGTTTCACACCGTTTCCGGCCTATTTCAGGGCCGCAGACTTCCGGACCGGCAACGGCCCGCCCCCGGCTGTCAGGCCGGAAGCTGTCTTACGGCGCCGACAATGACATGGGGATTACTTTTTTTCTATGAACCCGTGCCGGATTTCGGTGCAGAAATTCCACACCGGACGGCAGAAAAACCACACAGACGGATCTCCGTCACCGGATCGCGACCGCGCTGGCAAAGATTTACCGTCTCAGCCAACCAGTACAGCATGGCAAAACCATGACGCCCTCCGGGACAACCGATAAGTCGCGGGCAGATCATCCGGCAGACCGTAAAAACGGCGACGCCTGCGTCTGTCCACCTTCCCGGTCGGGAGAGCGGACGGACGCAGGCGCCATGATGCCGTTTCCGTCAATCAGTCCTGTACCGCATCAAGCGGTACGGCGCTGCTCCGGATTACTGCAGGACGGAAACGCCACGGCGGTTCTTGGCCCAGCAGGCTTCGGTGGAGTCACCGCATTCCGGACGTTCCTTACCGTAGGAAACGACCTTCAGACGGTCAGCCTTGACACCCTGAGCGCCCAGGAACGCCTTCACGGCGTTGGCACGGCGTTCGCCCAGAGCAAGGTTGTATTCGCGGGTGCCGCGTTCGTCAGCGTGGCCTTCGACGACGACAGCGTACTTGGTGTACTTGTTCAGCCAAGCAGCCTGGTTCTTCAGGACAGCCTGACCTTCAGCGCTCAGGTTGTACTGGTCGAAGCCGAACAGGACGCGGTCACCGACCACAACCTTGAATTCTTCGACGGAACCCGGAGCCGGGGCAGTCTTGCCAGCGGTGGTCGGGGCGGTGTTGCCGGTGGCGGACTTGCTACCAGCATCTTCAGAGGCGGTCGAGCACGCAGCGAGCAGCGCAGCAGCAGCGACGACAGGCAGCAGACGGAACTTCATCTTATTTCCCCTCGACTTCTTTAGCATGGGGTTTGAGTTCATTATGCGCAGTCGGGAGAGCAAGGCTCCGGCTGCGCCAAAGCGACGGGCACCTTCCTACCGGTGCCCATCGCGTGGCTTATATAGCCTTTTTGCGGCAGCGTACAGAGGGTCTTTACAGCTTTTTTATTCTGATATCAGGGAAGAAGGGGCGACCACGCCGGATCCGAGGAACCCTGCGGGGTCACAAGGCGCCGTTCGTTGAATCCGGTCAGGTCAATGCTGAACAGTTGCGGTGCAGCACCGTTGGCTTCCTGACGGTAGTACATCAGCACGCGGCCATTGGGGGCCCAGGTCGGGCCTTCCATCAGGAACCCATTGGAAAGCATACGTTCCCCGGTCCCATCAGGACGCATCACACCGATGTAGAACTCCCCGCCCTTCATCTTGGTGAAGGCAATCAGATCCCCGCGCGGCGACCACACCGGAGTGGCGTAGCGGCCATCGCCGAAGGAGATGCGGCGGACGTTATTGCCCTGCGAGTCCATCACATAAAGCTGCTGGGCACCGCCCCGGTCAGAGTTGAAAACAATCTGCTGACCGTCCGGCGAATAGCTCGGCGAGGTGTCGATCGCCGGGTGGTTGGTCAGGCGGGAGGTGCGCCGAGTCCGCAGATCCATGTCATACAGCTCGGAGTTCCCGTCCTTGGCCATCGACATCACGACCTTGTTGCCGTCCGGCGAGAAGCGCGGGGCAAAGGTCATCCCCGGGAAGTCCCCGAGCAGTTCCTGACGGCCGGTGTCGATATTGAGCAGATACACGCGGGGCGACCCGTTGTAATAGCTCATATAGGTGATTTCCTGCGCCGTCGGCGAGAAGCGCGGGGTCAGCACGATGTTGGAGCCATCGGACAGATAATGATGGTTTGCGCCGTCCTGATCCATGATCGCCAGACGCTTGACGCGCTTGGTGGCCGGGCCGGTTTCGGAGACATAGACAACACGGGTATCAAAGTAGCCGTCCTCGCCGGTGACCCGCTTATAGATCTCGTCGGCGATGATGTGAGAGACGCGGCGCCAGTTTTCCGGCTGGGTCACATAGGCCTGCCCCTTCATCTGTTCGCCGCCGTAGATATCCCACAGGCGGAAGGCCAGACGCAGGCGGCCGTCAGGCTGCGGCTCCACCACGCCCTGCACCAGAAGCTGGGCGTTGATGGTGCGCCAGTCGGTGAAGCGCGGCTGGGTGTCCAGCGACGGCAGATCCTGAATGAACGCCGCCTTGTTGATCGGCGCAAACAGGCCGGACCGTTCAAGGTCGGCGCTGATGACGGTGGCGACATCACCGCCGAATCGACCGGCATCACCGGGACCGGCAAAGTCCGGAATGGCGATCGGCATCGGCTCGACCTTGCCGCGGGTGATATCGATCTTCACCTCGGCACGGGCAGTGTGCGGGGCAACAGCCGCCGCCAGGGCGACGCCCGCGACGGCCAGCCCAAACAGCGCCGCACCCATGCGGCGCAGAGACATCTGACGGACACTCTTCATCATCGCTGCGCTGGTCCTCTCACATCGCCCCGGAAGCAGGGCCTTACGAACACGGGCGCCTGACCGTGGCAGGCGCACCCTTGACATCTTTACACGGTCACAACCGGTCCCGGGGAGCGAAACTCAGCTCAAGGACCTTGAATTCCTCGTACTTCTGGTTCGGATACTTCAACGGCTGCGACTTCAGGACCGCCCGCTTGGCGGTATCGGCCATCGCCCGGTATCCCGAGTCGGTGTTGTACCGCACGGTATCGGCAACATCCACCTTCGAAACCGTCCCATCGGGGTTCATGTAAACCCGCAGCACGATCACCATGGACTCGATGCCCTTGGCACCGACGTCAAAGACCCAGTTCTGTTCAATCTGGGCACGGATGGCATCCTTCTCGCTCATCGTCGCCCGATCGGCGACCGGAGCATTGAGGATGCGCGGAGAATTGGCCGAATTCGTGGCCCCCTGAGTCGGGGCCGACGGCGCGGCCTGCGACGGCGGCGGCGTACTGGCCTTCGGCTGCTGGCGGTACTTCTCGACGTTCTTCATCAGGTCCTTGAACGGATCCTCCTCCACCGGTTTTTTCGGCGGGGTTTTCTCCGGCTCAGGCTTCGGCGGCTTCGGCGGCTCGGGCTTGGGATCCGGCTTTTTCGGTTCCGGCGGCAAGGTCGGGTCAACCTGTTCCGATTTCGGCGGCTCAGGCTTCGGCGGTTCCGGTTTCGGCGGCTGTGGCTGCGGCTTTGGCGGCTCCACCGGCTTGGGCGGTTCCGGCTTCGGCGGCTCGGGCTTCGGCGGCTCCGGTTTCGGGGGTTCGGGCTTCGGCTCCACCTTCGGCGGCTCCGGCTTGGGCTCCACCTTCTGGGCCACCTGCTCTTTCTGCTTGGCGCTCGGCGGCGGCGCAGCGGTCCGCTCAGCGATTTCCACCAGATCAATCACAATCGGCGCGTCCTCAACCGGCATGTCGCGGCTGAGGAACGGCAGCCCCAGATAAGACAGGGCACCGACCAGCACGTGCACACTGACCGAAAGGATCAGGCTACGGCGCAGTCCGGAGTCGTGGTCGGACACGGGCCCCTACTCCTTACTTCTTGGCTTTGGCGCTGGCGGGCTGGGTAATCAGGGCGGCCTTGGTAAAGCCACCCGCATACAGGGCCCCCAGGGCCTGCATCACCACGCCGTACTGGCTGGCGGCATCCCCGCGCACATAGATCCGCACATCCGGATTGGATCCGGCGATGGCCTTCACCTTCTCCGGCAGCTGTTCCAGCGTCACCGGGCTGTCGTTCAGGAACAGCTTGCCGTCCCCCTGCACGGTAACGTAGAGCGGCTTGTTATCCTGCTCATTCATGGCCGGGGCCTTGGCCTTGGGCAGATCAACGGTCACCCCGGTGGTCACCAGCGGCGCGGTGACCATGAAGATCACCAGCAGCACCAGCATCACGTCGACCATCGGTGTGACGTTGATATCCCCCATCGGCCTGCGTTTGCGGCGCCCGCCACGGCCACCGCCACCCACATTCATGCCCATGCCTGCGGTCTCCTGCTCGTCAGATCAGCGGTTCAGCCACGCTCATCGAGCTGACGGGACAGAATCGCCCCGAACTCGCCGGCGAAGTTTTCCAGACGCTGGGCAAAACGGTCCATGTCGGAGGAAATCTTGTTGTAGGCCAGCACAGCCGGAATCGCCGCCACCAGACCGATGGCGGTGGCGAACAGGGCTTCGGCGATCCCCGGCGCAACGGTGGCCAGGCTGGTATCCTTGCTGGCACCGATGGCGGCGAAGGAATTCATGATCCCCCACACCGTGCCGAACAGCCCGATGAACGGGGCCACCGACCCGGTGGAGGCCAGAAAACCGACCCGTTTTTCCAGCCCTTCCATCTCGCGGGTGACGGTGATGTGCATCACCCGTTCCAGCCGCTGGGCCAGACGGACCCGCATGGTGACATCCCCGGCGGTATTGCGGCCGGAGGAGCGCCGCCATTCCCGCATCGCGGCAACGAAAACCGCTGACATCGGATCCAGCGGCCGGTTGCCGATCCGCTCGAACAGGTCTTCCAGCGAACCGCCGGACCAGAACCGTTCCTCGAAATCGTCAGCCAGCGTCACAACGCGGCGCATTTTCATCGCCTTGTCGATAATGATCGCCCAACTCCAGACCGAGGCCCCCACCAGGGAGAGCATCACCATCTTGACGATGATGTCCGCCTGAAGGAACAGGCCGATCATCGACAGATCGTGCGAGGCAGCAGGAAGAGACGAGGCATCCATGGTGATGTTTCCGAGCCTTCAAAGAGTCTGTGATTCGGAGGGTTCTACTACAGGAACAGCCGGTCTGACCAGCAGCGCCCGCACAGCGGCGGGAATTCTGGCCGGGCGGCCATCAGCCACCCCGCCGACCCGCATACAGGCCAGCGTGACCTGAACCCGGACAAGGGTTTCCCCGTTCAGGGTGATATCCTGCCCGATAACAAGGGTTGCCCCGGTGACATCCGCGACCTGGCTGACCACCACCAGTGCATCATCCAGACGCGCCGGGCGGCGGTAATCGGCAGTGCAGTGCCGCACGGCAAAGGCCACACCGTCCTGCTCCAGCATCCGCCGCTGCTCGATCCCCAGCAGGCGGACCATCTCGGAGCGGGCGCGTTCGGCAAACTTCAGGTAATTGGCGTAATAGACAATCCCCGCCGTATCGGTGTCTTCGTAATAGACCCGCAGCGGGTACAGGTGCGTTCCGTCGGCCAACCGGCCGGAGGTGGGAAGAACGATCATGCCCCCTCCTGATCCGGGTCAAGCAGGTCAAGCTGGCTTTTGGCCGCTTTCGGAACGGACAGCCCCAGATGACCAAACCCCGAGTCCGTCAGCATCCGCCCGCGCGGTGTGCGCTGGATCAGGCCCTGCTGCAACAGAAACGGCTCGATCACTTCTTCCAGTGTGTCACGTTCCTCAGACAGCGCCGCCGCCAACGTATCCACCCCGACCGGACCGCCGCCGTAATTCTCGGCAATGCACTTCAGGTACCGGCGGTCCATGGCATCCAGCCCGCGCTTATCCACTTCCAGCCGCCCCAGCGCCGCATCGGCGATGAAGGCGTTGACCGGCAGACGCTTCGCCACCACGGCAAAGTCACGCACCCGGCGCAGCAGACGCCCGGCCACACGCGGCGTGCCGCGGGACCGCCGCGCCACTTCCAGCGCACCGTCATCGGTGATCGGCAGATCAAGAATGGCAGCGGCACGGCGCACGATGGCGAGCAACTCCTCCGGTTCATAAAAATTCAGCCGCAGCGGAATCCCGAACCGGTCCCGCAGCGGAGTCGTCAGCAGTCCGGAGCGGGTGGTGGCCCCGACCAGCGTAAACGGCTGAAGGTCAATCCGCACACTGCGGGCAGACGGTCCATCCCCGATAATCAGATCGAGCTGGAAATCCTCCATCGCCGGATACAACACTTCCTCTATGGCAGGATTAAGGCGATGGATTTCGTCGATGAAAAGAACGTCATTGCGCTCCAGATTTGTCAGAAGCGCTGCCAGATCCCCGGCTTTGGCAATCATCGGGCCGGAGGTGGCGCGGAAACCAACCCCAAGCTCCCGCGACACAATCTGCGCCAGCGTGGTCTTGCCCAGCCCCGGCGGGCCGAACAGCAGCACATGGTCCATCGCCTCGCCCCGGGCGCGGGCCGCCTGCACGAACACCGACAGGTTCTCGCAGACCTGCCGCTGCCCGATGAAATCCTCCAGCCGCTGCGGCCGGATGTGGCTGTCATCGCCTTCCTGCTTACCGGCGGCGATCAGGCGGTCAGACCCGGCCATCTCATCGGTGCGGGCCATCGGTTATGCCCCCTTACCGAGATCGCGCAGGGCCGCCCCGATCAGGACCGAGACCGCAGCCCCCTGCCCCAGCGTCGCAGCCGCCCGGCCAACCGCCGCAAAGGCATCGAGACGGGCATACCCCAGATTGACCAAGGCCGACACCGCATCTTCCAGCACCGACGGTTCGGCAATCGCCTCCTTCGGTGTGGTCATCACCACACCGGCCACCGGCGCGCCCAGCGACAGGCTGGAGACCTTGTCCTTCAGCTCGGAGGCAATCCGCGCCGCCAGCTTCGGCCCGACCCCCGCCGCCCGGCTGAGGGTCGCCTTATCCTGTGCGGCAATCGCCTGTGACAGCTGGGTGATATCGCCGACCGACAGCAGCGCCAGCGCCACCTTGGCCCCCACCCCCTGCACCGTCAGCAGCAGCCGGAAGAACGACCGTTCCGCCTCGCTGATAAAGCCATAAAGGTGGATATGATCTTCCCGGACGTGGGTTTCGACCACCAGCGCCGCCGCCTCCCCTGCCGCAGGCAGCCGCGACAGGGTCCGGGCGGAACAGAACACCAGATAGCCGACGCCGTTAACGTCCAGCACCACCCAGTCATCGCCGCTGCTGTCCACCAGCCCTTTGAGTTTGGCAATCATCGGCGCCGCTTCCCCGCCTGTTTAAGCTCTGCCTGCAAGATGGCCTGCCCCAAAGTCTGCGCCGAAGCCCGGTGATGGGCATGGCAGACCGCCACCGCCAACGCGTCAGCCGCATCCGGCGAGGCAATCATGCAGCCCGGCAACAGGGTGCGGATCATCATCTGCACCTGTTCCTTCGCCGCTGCGCCGGTACCGACCACCGCTTTCTTCACCTGCGACGGCTGATATTCCGCCACCGGCAGACCATGGCGGGCCGGAACCAGCAGGGATACCCCGCGCGCCTGCCCCAGCTTCAGGGTCGACAGCGGGTTGCGGTTGACGAAAGTCTCCTCAACCGCCGCCTCGTCCGGGGCGTAAGCGGCGATCACCTGCGCCACCCCGTCATACAGCTGGGACAGCCGCTCGGCTAAAGACAACGTATCGTCGGACCGCACCACTCCATCGGCAATCACCCGCAGGCGGTTGCCATCCGCCTCAATCACGCCCCAGCCGGTATTGCGCAGACCGGGATCAAGGCCAAGGATACGGACCGACGCCACGCTCTGCCCTTACTCAGCCCAGCTTTTCGAGGATCTCGTCAGAGATCTCTTCGTTGGAGAACACACGCTGAACGTCATCATTGTCTTCCAGCGCATCGAGGAACTTGAACAGGCTGCGGGCGGCATCTTCATCCAGCGCGGCGGTGTTCAGGGCCTTCCAGTCCAGACGGGCGGTCTGGGCTTCGCCGAGCGAGGCTTCCAGCGCCGACCGCACTTCGCCCAGCATATCCGGGCCGCAGTAGATGGCGTGTTCTTCATCATTGGTGACAACGTCGTCGGCACCGGCCTCAATGGCGGCTTCCAGCACCGCATCGGCCGATCCGGCGGCCAGCGGATAGGAGATGTAGCCGACCCGCTCATAGTTGAACTGCACCGGGGTCAGCGAGCCACCGGCCTTGGAGAAGATCGAGCGCACTTCCGAAGCGGTGCGGTTGCGGTTGTCGGTCAGCGCCTCGACGATCACCGCCACGTTGCCCGGGCCCATACCCTCGTAGCGGATTTCTTCGTAATCCTCACCTTCGCCACCGGCCTGCGCCTTCTTCAGGGCGCGCTCGATATTATCCTTCGGCACGGAATTGCGGCGGGCTTCCAGAATGGCTGCACGCAGGCGCGGGTTGCCTTCAGGTTCCGGGCCGCCGGTCTTGGCGGCAACGTAGATTTCCTTGGCCAGCTTGGTGAACAGCTTGGCACGCTTGGCATCCTGCGCACCCTTGCGGTGCATGATGTTCTTAAATTTGGAATGACCAGCCATAACTCACGATCCCTGCTGAGGGCGCCGACGGAGGGCAGAAGTTTCAGAAATTCCGGCATCGGAACCGGGGCAGGAAGCCCCGCATCCCGAACGGAGAAACCCGGCGCAACGCACTCCCGCCCCACCCTGTACGGGCGGCGCTGTGGGAGATCATCAGACCGGGTCCCGGAAAAAGCGCTGCACTATGGCAGCATCGCCCCGCCGATGGCAAGAGCGGCGATGGATCGCCGAGAACAATTGCGGAACCCCGGACATTCTTCTTACCGCTCCCGGAGATGTGAAGGGCCACAGTCTGATCAGGCTGTTACCGTCAGATCACCCCACCCGGCGCCGCAGCCCCGGTAACACCCTGACCTATACGGCAGTAGCAGAGACGCTGCCGGAAGGTATACGAATGCACTGGGGTATTTCTTCTTCTTCCCGGCCCCGTTTGGCCCGGGATTGGCGTAAGGCATACAGTGCCGACAAACAGAACTGTCACATTAGGGTTTCTTGCAAAACCCACGACAGACAGGCCGAATTAAGGCCACGGCAGGGAGAAAGGATACGGGCCTGCTCAGGCCCACGTCTGAATAAGTCACTCTGGATCGACGACAGGAATGATTACGGAACCCCGCGCATGACCCTGACCCGCATTTCCACCCGCCTACCGGGCCTGATCAGCCTGCTGACCCTGATCGCCGTGATTGTCACCAGCGTCGTCGCTTATCTCCAGCAGTCGGCGGAACTGGCCCGGCAGGCCGATTTGCGCCTGAGCGGCCAGCTGAACACCATCGTCCGGGCACTGGATGACACCCTTGACGGCATCCACGATGACGCCGTCCTGCTGTCAACCAATCCGGCGATTGCCAACGCCCTGCTGGAAATGTCGGAAAGCTTCTCCAGCGTCGGGTCCAATCCGGGGGAAACCCTGCGCGGGCTGTATGTGACCAAAAACCCCAACGCCGACGGCGAGAAGGAAAAGCTGAACAAAGCCAGCGATGGCTCGTCCTACTCCATGGCGCATGATAAATGGCACCCATGGTACCGCCATGCCCGTACCGAACGTGGCTATGCTGACATCCTGCTGATTGATCCCAACGGCACCATTGTTTACAGCGTCATCAAGGGGGCGGACTACGCCACCTCCCTGAAGGCAGGCCCGGCCAGCACCTCGGCCCTCGCCAGCCTGTTCAAGGAGATTGAGGCCAACCCGAAAACCGGGGAGGTTTCCTATACCGACTTCACCCTGTATGCCCCCGCCAAAGGGGCACCGATGGCCTTTGTCGGCGCCCCGGTGATTGACGGTTTCGGGGAATTCCTCGGTGCCCTCGTGTTTGCCGTGCCTGCCGCAACAGTGGAAAGCGTCCTGCGCAGTGCCTCCGGCATGGGGGAAACCGGGGACATCTATCTGGTCGGCGCCGACCACAAAATGCGCAGCGAAAGCCGGTTCTCCAAGGAACCGCAGATCCTGAGCCGGATGGTGGAAAACAAGGCCGTCACCGAAGCTCTTGCCGGGCACAACGGCATGACCACTGCCGAAAATGCCGCCGGAACCGAGGTGATCGCCGCCTATGCCCCGCTGTCGGTGCTGGGCACCACCTATGCGGTGATCGCGGAAATTGCCCATGATGAGATCCTTGAACCGGTGATGGCGATGCGCCGGACCCTGACCCTGTCCGGCGGCCTGATCGGCCTGCTGGTGGTCGGCATCGGCGTTCTGTTCTCGCTGTCGATCACCCGGCCGCTGGTGCGGATGACCGGGGCGATGAACGCGCTGGCCACCGGCGCTCTGGAGACCGCAATCCCCGACCGCAGCCGCCGCGATGAAATCGGTGACATGGCGGCCTCCATGCAGGTGTTCAAGGAGAACATGCAGCAGGTGGAACGCCTGAAGGCCGAGGAAGAAAGCAACAAGGCCCGGGCGGAACAGCAGCGGAAAGCGGATATGCACGCCCTCGCCGATGCCTTCGAGGCCAAGGTCCGCAGCGTGGTGGATACCGTCAGCGATGCCGCCGCACTGATGAACGGACAGGCCACCGCCCTCAGCGGGATGGCCGCCCAGACCCAGAGCCAGTCCGCCGCCGTTGCCGCCGCCACCGAGGAAGCCTCGGCCAATGTGCAGACCGTCGCCGCCGGGGCTGAAGAGCTGTCAGCCTCGATCGGCGAAATCGCCCGGCAGGTGGAGCAGTCGCGGCTGGCGGCCGATAACGCCACCCGGCAGGCACAGGATGCGCAGGACATGGTGCAGGCAATGGTCCGCACCTCGGAAAGCATCGGAGAAGTGCTGACCCTGATCGGCACCATTGCCGGTCAGACCAACCTGCTGGCCCTGAACGCTACCATCGAAGCCGCCCGCGCCGGAGACGCCGGGAAAGGGTTTGCCGTGGTTGCCAACGAGGTGAAGGCGCTGGCCAACCAAACTGCCTCCGCCACCGAGGAAATCGCCCGCCAGATTGCCGGAGTGCAGGACCAGACCCGCACCGCCGTGCAGATGATTGATTCGATTGCCGTCGCCGTCCGGTCGATGAGCGAGGTGTCGGCGGTGATTGCCGCCGCCGTCGAGCAGCAGAACGCCGCCACGCTGGAAATCGCCCGCAACACCCAGCAGGCCTCAGCGGGAACGTCGGAGGTGACACAGCACATTCAGGGGGTGACGCAGGCCGCCTCGGAAACCGGGGCTGCGGCTGAACAGGTGTCCTCCGCCGCTGCGGACGTCAACCGTCAGTCCGAGATCCTGCGGCAGGAAGTGGACGGCTTTATCACCAATATCCGGAACAGTTAAGGGCTCCGCTCCCTTCCGGCAGATCCCCCGGCCCCGCCTGTGCGGGGCCGTCTGCTTTTCAGGGCTTATTGCCCGAACGGCACCGTCTGCACCACCGGGGTCTCCGCCACCTCTGCATGGCTGTTGACCCGGCTGATAGTCAGGATCCGGTCGAAACCGCCATCAAACGGCACCGGCCGCCCCATGATCAGAATTCCGGCGGAAGCAAAATCGCGCTGTAAGATCCGCAACATGGCGTGCTCATCTTCCGGGATCAGGCCATCGGTGGCATCCTGCAGGCAGATCCAGCGCGGCTGGGTCAGCAGTAGACGGGCAAACCCAAGGCGCTGCTGATCCCCCACCGGCAGCACGTTTTCCCACGTTGCCTCGGCCTCCAGAGACGGGATCAGATCCTCCAGCCCCACCCGCTTCAGCACGGCAACGATCTGTTCATCGCCATAATGCTCCGGCGGCATCGGGTAACAGACCACCGCCCGCAGATCGCCGATCGGCAGATAGGGGCGCTGCGGCATGAAGAACAGGTCTTCCCGCTGCGGCAGATCCAGACGCCCGCTGCCCCACGGCCACAGGCGGGCAACCACCTTGAACAGCTTGTTGACCATCGCCGGGTCGCCGGTGATCAGCATTTTCTGGCCTGCGGAGATCTGCCCGTCAAAGGGGGCGATCACCAGCGTCCCGTCCGGCTCCAGAACCTGAAGCCGGGAGAACCCGAACACCGGATCAGACGTCCGCCGCAGGGCAATGGTCGGACCCTCCGACACCATATTGCGGCGCGACAGCGCCAGCATGGCATCGTGCAGGCCCAGCACACGCTCCACCGATGCCCGCCATTCCGCCACTTTCGACAGGTTATCGATCGGCCATGACAGCGCGGCGATCATCTGCTGGAACGCCTGCGCCGTCTGCATCAACCCGCCGAGGGTAATCGCCCCGGAGATATAGCGCGGGGCCGCGATAAGCACCGGAAACACCTGCGATAACACCGACCAGCTGGCGGTGAAGAAGAAAATATTGGTCAGCGCCCCGGTCTGACGGTCCCACGCCCGCGATACCCCCCGGAACAGAAGGTTCAGGCGGCGGCGCTCATCCGGTTCGCCATGCAGAACGGCAATCGCCAGCGAATTTTCCCGGGCGTGGACCAGACCGAAGCGGAAATTCGCCTCATCGGTCTGACGGCGGTTGACCGCCCGCACCAGCGGCCGGCCCAGAAAGAACGCCACCGAGGTGCCGATGGTCGCATAGATCAGCGCCACCCAGACCAGATGCCCCGGCAGATAGAGATCAACACCAAACAGGGTAATCTCCGGCGATCCCGACAGGGTCCACAGAATTTGCGTGAAGCTGATCAGGATCAGCACCGCATACAGCAGGGAATGGGCCAGATCGACCGCATATTCCGTGGCAATGCGGATATCTTCGGCAATGCGGCCATCGGGGTTGTCATGCTCCCCTTCAATCAGGGTGGCCTGATAATGGCGGCCTGCGGCCATCCATTCATCCAGCAACCGCCGCGACAGCCAGCCGCGCCAAGCCACCTGAAGGCGGCGCTTGGTGCGCAGGTGAACGGCAACGATCATCACATTGCCGCCGATAATCACCAGCAGCGCTCCGATCAGGGTCATGAACATCGGGAACGCCCGCTGCTCCAGCGCATCAAACAGGCGTTCACTCCACACATTCAGGGCCACCGGAACGGAAACCTGCCCGATGGTCAGAATCACCAGCGCCACGGTCCAGCCAATGGCTTTCCAGCGGTCGCGGGACCGCCAGTAAGGACCGGCCAGAGCCAGAATATCGCGGAACAGGGACCGCCAGCTGCGCATGGCCGGTCCGGAACGGCGCCCTGACCCGCCGGGAGCCCCGGCAGTCTGTCCGTCGGAGCCGTCCGTTTCCGGGGTCTCCGCCGGAGTATCCGTCTGTGATGTCATCGGCGCTCCGGCACCCGTTCTTCCCCTGTGGCCCGGCGGCTTCTCCGGCATTCCGGCGGACTCCGGGAGACCGGTCTTCCTGCGGAACACATTCTGGGCCGCGCTCGGCGCGTATCTCTCTGATTACCTTTGTCCCACACCCCGGTCAATCAAACGTTCACAATGAGAGCTGAGGGCAAACGTTCATAATGAGAGCAGACAGGCGGGGAGAGCAGACAGGCGGGCACGGGACTGAGCCGGAAGAACCAGTCGGCAAAGATTCATCGGCTTGCCCTGTCATTTGTGTTGCGTTGCCATGGCGGCAGATTATTCTTCATGAAGCAGGGGTTATCCGACCCATAGGGAAGGGCTGCGGCATCCGGTCAGAAAGACCGGTTTACCGACGGAGCTGCCTGCCACAGAACGCTTGGCCAACTGTAAAGCCTGCCGATCGGGACAGATCCGTCTCCGGCGGCCGCCATCAAAAAAACTGGGGTGGTACTGGAATGCATGACACTCAAGACACTGTAATGACTGCGCAGGCCGTTTCGACCACCGCACAGTCCCGCTTTGACAGTGCTGTCGCCGACATGTTTACCCAGTGCGACACCGCCCTTCATGCGTTTGTCCGGCTGCGGGAACTGTCGGAAGACATGCGGATCCTGTCGCTGAACGCCGAACTGGCCGCCGGCCGCGCCGGGACTGCCGGGGTCGCGGTGCGCGCCCTGACCCAGTACACCCGCCAGCTGGTCAGCCAGCTGAACCGGGTGCAGGAAGACATGCATTCCCTTCAGGGCAAGGCGCAGGAACTGGCCAAGGGTGCCAGCGCCGAAAGCGATACTGACGATGATGTTGTCGGATCGCTGGCCGAACATGCCAAGCAGATTTCCGTTCACGCCCAGACCATCCGCCGGATTGCCGAACAGTCCAACGGGATCGCCACCAACATCGCCATCGAGGCGGCCGGTGCCGGGCGTTACGAGCCGGAATTCCGCACTGTGGCGAACACCATGAAGCGCTACATCACCGATCTGCGGGCGATGGTCGATGACTCTGACCGTGCCGTGAAGACGGTTCTGGATGCGGCGGAACGGCTGAGCATGCGCCGTAAGGGCTGATCTTACCCGCTTCTGAGACTGCCGTCAGACGCCCCGCCCTGTGCGGGGCGTCTGCCTTTTCACCCCATCCCGAAAGCCCCGGCGAACAGACAGGGGCCGGAAAACATCCGGCTCAGAAAGGACTGGTTCTTCAGCAGGATTGGACAAAGGGCAGCCGCCCTGCTTATCCTGAAACCTCTCCTCTCCGATGTGGTTTCCCGGTTCATCCGCTGACCCGGCCACATCCAAAAAATCCAGCAAGGCAGGTGTCCGATGTCCGGTGTTTCCCCTTCCTCCGCGCCGCTGCTTGTCTATGCCGACGGTCATTGGCATCTTGGCAACCCCGGCCTGCTGGGTCCGCACAGCCACGCCGTCTGGCTTGGCTCGTCGGTCTTTGACGGAGCCCGCTATTTTGAAGGAATGGCCCCGGACCTGCTGCTGCACTGCGAGCGCGCCGTGCGCTCCGCCCGTGTTCTCGGCCTGCAACCGATGCTGACCGGAGCCGAAATCGCCGAGCTGGCGTGGGAAGGGATCCGCCGCTGCGGGCTGGACAGCACCCTGTACATCAAGCCGGTGTTCTGGGGCGAAGACGGGATGCTGGTCCCCAATCCGGCCTCCACCCGCTTTGCCCTGTGCCTGTTTGATGCGCCGATGCCGCCGGAGGACGCCGGATTCTCCGCCTGCCTGTCCAGCTTCCGCCGCCCGGCCCGCGACATGGCCCCGACCGAAGCCAAAGCGGCCTGCCTGTACCCCAACGTCACCCGCTGCGTGGTGGAAGCCCACAACAAGGGCTTCGACACCGCCGTGGTGCCGGACCCGTCGGGTAACGTGGCGGAGTTTGCCTATACCAACCTGTTCTTCACCAAGAACGGCGTCGTCCACACTCCGGTACCGAACGGGACCTTCCTGAACGGTCTGACCCGTCAGCGCATCATCACCCTGTTCCGGCAGGTCGGGGTTGAGGTGCAGGAACGCTCTGTCACCTTCACCGAGGTGCTTCAGGCCGACGAAGTGTTCTCCACCGGCAACTATGCCAAGGTCCAGCCCTGCCTGCGGGTTGAGGACCGGGGCTACGCCATCGGCCCGCTGTACCGCAAGGCGCGGGAACTGTACTGGGCCTTCGCCCGCAGCAGTGCCTGAGCGGGAGCGCCCTGAAAAAACAGCAGGCCCTGCCGGAGGTCTTCCGGCAGGGCCTGTATCACATCTGAAAGGAACCGGCCGTTACTGCGGCAACGGATTGGCCAGCGCCCCACCGGCAGCAGCACCGGTGATGCGGACGATGTCGCCGTCGATCACCGCTTTTCCTTCGGCGATCAGCCGCAGGGCCAGCGGATACAGCCGGTGTTCCTGCTCCAGCACCCGGGCCGCCAGCGTGTCCGGGGTATCTTCCGGCAGAACCGGCACCGCCGCCTGCGCCAGAATCGGGCCGTCATCCAGCGCCGGGCGGACGAAATGCACGGTACAGCCGTGCAGTTTCACCCCGGCGGTCAGGGCCTGTTCATGGGTATGCAGCCCCTTGAAGGACGGCAGCAGCGACGGGTGGATGTTGATCATCCGCCCCTCCCATCCCCGGACAAAGCCTTCTGACAGCAGGCGCATGAACCCGGCCAGACAGACGAAACCCACCCCGGCATCGCGCAGGCGGGCATCGACGGCAGCGTCAAACGCTTCCCGGCTCGGATAGTCCTTATGCCGGATCAGCGAGGTCGGGATCCCGGCCTGTTCCGCCCGTTCCAGCGCATAGGCCCCGGCACTGTTCGACAGGACATGGACGATCTCGACCGGGAACGACGGGTCGGCACAGGCATCAATCAGGGCCTGAAGATTGGATCCCCGCCCCGACGCCAGAACCCCGACCCGCAGTTTCCGATCCGTCATCAGAGACCCCACGCCCCGGCCAGACCGTCCATCCGGACCGCCTCGCCATCGTTGCGGTCCGCCAGACGGCCAATCACCCGGGCGGTTTCCCCATGTTCGGCGAACACCGCCAGTGCGGCTTCGGCCCGGTCGGCCGGAACCACGACGACCATACCGATGCCGCAGTTGAAGGTGCGGGCCATTTCCGGGGCAGAGATGCCACCGGTTTCGGCCAGCCAGCGGAACACCGGCGGCAGCGGCAGCGCCGCCACGTCGAGATCAGCGGCAATCGCATCCGGCAGCACACGCGGAATGTTTTCCGTGTAGCCACCGCCGGTGATGTGGGCCAGCGCCTTGACGTGACCGGCGCGGATCGCGGCCAGACAGCTCTTCACATAAATCCGGGTCGGGGTCAGCAGGGCTTCGCCCAGCGACTTTTCCGGGGCGAACGGGGCCGGAGCCTCATAGGACAGCCCGGACCGCTCCACGATGCGGCGCACCAGCGAATAGCCGTTGGAGTGCACCCCGGTGGAGGCCAGACCGATCAGCACGTCACCGGCGGCACAGGTGGTGCCGTCGATCATTTCGCCGCGCTCGGCAGCCCCGACGGCAAACCCGGCCAGATCGTAATCCCCGGACTTGTACATGCCCGGCATTTCAGCGGTTTCGCCGCCGATCAGGGCGCAGCCCGCCTGAAGGCAGCCTTCGCTGATCCCGGCGATCACGTCGCGCGCCTGCGCCACATCCAGCTTGCCGGTGGCAAAGTAGTCGAGGAAGAACAGCGGTTCCGCCCCCTGCACCACCAGATCATTGACACACATCGCCACCAGGTCGATACCAACGGTATCGTGGCGGTTGGCATCAATCGCCACTTTCAGCTTGGTGCCGACGCCATCGTTGGCGGCGCACAGAATCGGGTCTTTGAAACCCGCCGCCTTCAGGTCGAACAGACCGCCGAACCCCCCGAGGGCCGAATCGGCCCCGGAGCGGGCGGTTGCTTTGGCGAGCGGCTTGATGGCTTGCACAAGAGCGTTTCCGGCGTCAATGTCAACGCCAGCATCCTTGTAGCTAAGTCCGGTGGTCTTGGAAGGAGTAGACAATGGCGCCCTCGCGCTGGTTCGGTGATTTGAAGATGGGAGGCATGGCCTTCTCGGGTGGGAACATACTGCAACGCTCCGGCATTGCAACGCCCGTTGCCATGTCTCCGCGCCGGATGGCTGCGCTGGCAGGCATTTTTGTCGCAGTTTCCGCGCTCTCCGTCGCGGTGGACGGCCCGGCGGCACAGGCCCAGACCCCGGCGCTGGCGGCGTCCGCCAGTGCTTCCGCCGATCTGATGGGCGTTTACACCATCACCGGAGTCCCGGTGGATGCCACCGCCGGAAATGCGGTGCAGGCCCGGGAACGGGCGGTGGCGGACGGCCAGAAAGCCGCCTTCCGGCAGCTGGCAGCCCGCCTGTCCGGCCCGGCAGCCCGCGACTCCGTAAGTCTGCCGACAGATGCCGAACTGCCCTCGCTGGTGCTGGGTGTGGCTGTGGAGACTGAAAAGACCTCCTCCGTCCGCTATTTTGGCACCATCAGTGTCAGCTTCTTCCCCGATACCGCCAAAAAGCGGTTGCAGGCCGCCGGTCTGCCGGTGTTTGACACCCCGGCCAGACCGATGGTGGTGCTGCCGATCTTTCAGGCGGCCCCGGATGCCCCGCCGCAGCTGTTTGACGACCGCAGCCCGTGGAAGACCGTGTGGTCGGGGCGCCCGCGCTCCGGCCTGACCCCGCTGATCGTTCCGTCAGGCGACCTCAGTGATAGTGCCGCCCTTGATGCCACCAAGGCGCTGGCGCTGGATCAGGCCGGGCTGACCACCCTGATGCGCCGTTACCACACCGAAGATGCGGTGGTGGTGAAAGCGGTGCTGACCGGCGACGGCGCCAACCGCCGCATCGACCTGTCCCTCGCCCGGCCGGGCGGACAGTTCCAGCCGCTGAACGGGGTCCCGGCCCCGACCAGCAGCAGCCTGACCGCCGCCCTTGATGCCGCCAGCGATGCCATTGCCGACTGGCTGGATGGCCAGTGGCGGTCTCAGGCCGGATCGGCGGTGTCGCTGGTCGGGTCGGGCAGCATGTCCATCACCGTGCCCCTGCCCGGCGGCCTTCCCGACTGGCTGAGCGTCCGTCAGGCCCTGTCACAGCAGGTGGTCAGCAGCTGGACCCTGCAAAGCCTGAGCAGCCGCGAGGCGATGATTTCCCTGACCCACCGGGGGGCCGCATCCGATCTGGTTCAGGCCATGGCCCAGAATGGCCTGACGCTGGCCGATGACGGCACCGGGCACTGGGTGCTGAGCAAGGGGGTACCGCCTGCCGCCGGGCAAAGTGCCGCTCCCGGCCAGCCGCCAACCGTGGTGATCCAGTAACCGGCCACCACAGGCCCAAGATGCTTTTCCGGCCCGGAGTTTGCCAGTAAGCTGCCGGGCCGGAAGCATTTTCCGGCCCTGACAGGGCGATACGCCCCATATTCCACGGCCCCCACGGCCCCAGCAAACCGGTGTGCCCCGATCATGACTGCCCCGTCTCCCGCCTCACCGGATCCGACCGACCCGGACTCTCCGCTCCCCTCTCCCCTGCCGAGCATTGAACGGCACGCCCTGTTCTGGGCATCGGTCATCATCGGCACCCTGATCGGGGTTTATCTGCTGCGGTCTGTGCTGCTGCCGTTCGTTGCCGGGGCGGCAGTCGCCTATTTTCTGGATCCGGTTGCCGATGTGCTGGAACGGCGGGGGCTGTCGCGCACACTGGCCACCGCCACCATCACCGCCCTGTTCCTGCTGCTGGTCGCCGGGGTGCTTCTGGTTCTGGCTCCGGCCATCGAGTCGCAGGTGGTCGGCTTCCTGCACCGGGTGCCGGATTATCTGCATGCGATCGAAGACCGCATTGCCCCCCTGTGGGCGCAGGCGGCAAAAATCCTGCCCAAGGCCCAGATCCAGAGCCTGACCGACAGTGCCAAGGGCATGATCGGTCAGGGGGCCTCATGGTTCCTCGGGCTGATCGGTAAGGTGCTCACCAGCGGTCTGGCGCTGGTTAACCTGCTGTCGCTGCTGGTGATTGCCCCGGTGGTGTCGTTTTACCTGCTGCGCGACTGGGACCGGATCGTCAGCCAGATTGACTCCCTGCTGCCGCGCCGCCACGCCGGAACCATCCGCACGCTGGCAGCGGAGGCCGACAGCGTGCTGGCCGGATTTGTCCGTGGGCAGGCAACGGTCTGTCTGGCCCTCGGCACGTTTTATGCCGTCGGCCTGACGCTGGTCGGGCTGGATCTCGGGCTGGTGGTCGGGCTGTCGGCGGGGCTGATCTCGTTCATTCCCTATGTCGGGACCGTCCTTGGTTTTGTGGTGTCGATGGGGCTGGCGCTGGCCCAGTTTTCCGACACCCTGCCGATTGTTCTGGTCGGGGCGGTGTTTGTCAGCGGGCAGTTCCTTGAAGGCAATTTCCTGTCACCATGGCTGGTGGGGGAACGGGTTGGCCTGCATCCGGTGTGGATGATCTTCGCCCTGCTGTCCGGCGGCACCCTGTTCGGCTTTGTCGGCATTCTGCTGGCGGTGCCGGTGGCGGCGGTGATCGGGGTTCTGGTCCGGCATTTTCTGAAACGCTACCGGGACAGCGCCTACTACCACGGCGGCCGGTCGCCAGAGACGCATGAAGGCCCCGAAAACGATGACGGTGTGGAGGCCGCCGGAGGATGACGCAAATTCAGCTTCCCCTGCCGTTCGGCCATCGCCCGGCCTTGGGCCGGGACGATTTTCTGGTTGCCGACCACAGCGCCGTGGCCCTCGGCTGGCTGGACCGCTGGCCGGACTGGCCCGCCCCGGCCCTGCTGCTGTGGGGGCCGCCCGGCTGTGGCAAGACCCACCTCGCCCATGTCTTCGCCACCGCCAGCGGAGCCTGCATTGTCACCGGCGATCCCGGCCTGCGGCTGGATCCGCCATTCCTGCTGACCGCCCCGGCGGTGGTGATTGATGATGCCGACCGGGTCAGCGACGAAACCGGCCTGTTCCACCTTTACAATGCCGCCCGCGATGCCGGGAAATTCATTCTGCTGACCGCCCGCACCCCGGCCAGCCGCTGGAACATCGCCCTGCCGGATCTGCGCAGCCGCCTACAGGCAGCCCCGGTGGCGGAAATCGGTTCGCCGGATGATCCGGTGATTGCCGGGGTGTTGGTCAAGCTGTTTGCCGACCGCCAGATCAAGATCGGTGCCGAGGTGATCGACTATCTGCTGCGCCATATGGACCGCAGCTTTGAAGCCGCCTACCGCACGGTTGCCGCCGCCGACGCGCTGTCTCTGGCGGAAAAGCGCCCGGTGACCGTCCCCCTGCTGCGGCGGATTTTGCAGGATAGCGACCCCTCCTGACAGCAAAAACCCCGGCGGAGAGGATCCACCGGGGTTTTTGCTGACACAACGGGATCAGTCGACGATGAACAGCCGGGCTCCGGTTTCCGTACGGGAGCGGTGGGCCTCGGCGTTATCAGCAACCTGATAGCTCATCCCCGGCCCCAGCGTGATCACCCGGCCATCGTCCAGTTCCGTCACCAGTTCGCCATCCATGACAAACAGCACATGCCCCTTCGAGCACCAATGGTCAGCAAGGTAGCCCGGCGAATAATCCACCATCCGGACGCGGATCTCGCCGAACTGGCGGGTTCGCCAGCGGGCAAACCCCTGTTCCCCCGGATGGATCGTCGCCTCAACCTGTAGCCAGTCCACGGTTGCGAACGGGATGTTACTGATTTTCATCATGTCCTCTCGGCTATCAGGGCACCCTGGTCTCAGGGCACCCGCTCAAGGACATCATCGTAAACAGGAAGCGGCATCAGACCGTCACGGTAATTTCTCAACCGCAGGCCAACGCAGGATTGGCCTCAGACCGGCAGATCCGGCGCCCGCACCCCGGCCCGCTCCAACGCCGAAGTCAGCGCCGCCATCAGGCGGGATAACCCGGCCTGATCCGGGGCTTCCGCCCGCGCCACCAGCACCGCCTGGGTGTTGGAAGCCCGCAGCAGCCACCAGCCATCGGGAGTGCTGACCCGCACCCCATCGACCAGCGACATCTCCGCCCCTTCAGCCTCTAACGCTGCCTGAACCGCTGTCATCACCGCGAATTTCTGCTCATCCGGACAGTCAAAGCGCAGCTCCGGGGTGTTCACCCAGCGCGGCATCCGGTCAAACCGCGCCGTCAGCGGCTCCGACAGCCGGGCGATGATCCCCAGAAAGCGGACAGCCGCATACAGGGCATCATCAAAGCCATACCAGCGGTCAGCAAAGAAGATATGCCCGCTCATCTCCCCGGCCAGCACCGCCCCGGTTTCCGCCAGTTTGGTCTTGATCAGGGAGTGACCGGTCTTCCACATCACCGGCTGCCCGCCCATGCGGCGGACTTCGTCAAACAGGGCCTGACTGGCTTTGACATCGGCAATCACCGTGGCCCCGGGCCGCTGACGGAGGACGTCTTCGGCCAGAATTTGCAGGATCTGATCCCCCCACAGGATCCGCCCCAGCCCATCGACCACGCCGATGCGGTCACCGTCGCCGTCAAAGGCAATGCCGAGATCAGCCCCCTCATCCCGCACCACCGCAATCAACTGTTCCAGCGTGTGCGGGTCGGTCGGATCGGGATGATGGGCCGGGAACGTGCCGTTAATCGTCGCGTTCAGCAGGATATGCCGTCCGGGCAAGCGCGCCGAAAGGGCGGTCATCACCTGCCCCGCCGCGCCGTTCCCGGCATCCCACACCACGGTCAGGGGGCGCCCCCCGCCATCCCAGTCCTGTACCAGACGGTCGGTATAGTCGGCAAACACCGGCCAGTCTGAAACCGTCCCGCTGCTGGCGTTCTCCGGAAATCCGGCGGCGGCCAGCGCCCCGATCCGGCGGATCTCAGCGCCAAACAGCGGCTTTCCCGCCCGCATCATCTTGAAGCCGTTATGGTCCGGCGGATTATGCGATCCGGTGACCATCACCGCCACCGCCGTGCCGGAAACCGTCGCGGCGTAATACAGCATCGGCGACGGACCACAGCCAATCCGGCGCACCGCACAACCACTGTCCATGAGGCCGCGCACGACCTCCGCTTCCAGCTCCGGGCTGGACAGACGGCCATCCCGGCCGACCACGGCGGTCTTCTCCCCGGTTTCGGCCGCCAGAACGCCCAGCGCCCGGCCGATGGCATAGGCATCCGCCGGGAACAGGGTGTGGCCGACAATCCCGCGGATATCGTATTCCCGCAGGATCGTCGGATGGAACTGATGCGCGGTCACGCCGGGCCGGTCAGGTGATCACCGTCGGGGCATCCCGACCGGTGCGGGCGACAATACCGGCCACATCATCGGCCAGCGCGATCAGGTCAGCCAGAGCCTCCTGCGTCGGCTGGTCATGCCGGGTGGCATCGGCCTCATAACGCTCAACATACAGGCGCAGCGTCGCCCCGCTGGTGCCGGTCCCCGACAGGCGGAACACCACCCGCGAACCGTCGGTGAACAGGACGCGGATGCCCTGCGCCGTCGAGACCGATCCGTCCACCGGATCGGTATAAGCAAAATCATCACACAGGGCGACGGTGTAGCCCCGCAGCACCGTTCCGGCCAGACCGGGGGCGGCGGCCCGCAGATGCGCCATCAGGCCATTGGCGGCATCGCTGTCGACACCTTCATAGTCATGGCGGGAGTAATAGTTGCGCCCATACTCCGCCCAGTGGTGACGGACAATCGCCTCAACACTGTCCTTGCGGCTGGCCAGCACGTTCAGCCACATCAGCACCGCCCACAGCCCGTCTTTCTCGCGGACGTGATCAGACCCGGTGCCAAAGCTTTCCTCGCCACACAGGGTGACCTTCCCGGCATCCAGCAGATTGCCGAAGAACTTCCAGCCGGTCGGGGTCTCGAAGCACGGCACCCCCAGCCGGGCAGCCACCCGGTCCGCCGCCCCGGAGGTCGGCATCGACCGTGCCACCCCGGCAATCCCCCTGGCGTAGGCCGGGCACAGGGTGGCATTGGCCGCCAGCACGGCCAGACTGTCCGACGGGGTGACAAAGAAGTTGCGGCCCAGCACCATGTTGCGGTCGCCGTCGCCGTCAGACGCCGCCCCGAAATCCGGGGCATTGGCGCCAAACATCTCCGCCACCAGCTCCTCGGCGTAGACCAGATTCGGGTCCGGGTGCCCGCCGCCAAAATCTTCCAGCGGCATACCGTTGATGACGGTCCCGGCGGGAGCCCCCAGCCGCTTTTCCAGAATTTCCCGGGCATAGGGGCCGGTCACGGCGTGCATCGCATCAAACCGCAGCCGGAAGCCCCCGGCGATCAGGGAGCGGATCGCCGCAAAATCAAACAGGCTTTCCATCAGGTCAGCATAATCAGCCACCGGGTCAATCACCTGCACGGTCAGACCGTCGACCTGCGTTTCGCCGAGGGTGTCCAGATCCACATCCGGGGCATCGACCAGACGGTATTCAGTCAGGCTGCGGGTGCGGGCATAGACCGCATCGGTCAGGGCTTCCGGGGCGGGTCCCCCGTTCCCGGCGTTGTACTTGATGCCGAAATCTTCCTCCGGGCCACCCGGATTGTGGCTGGCGGACAGGATCAGCCCACCAAAAGCCTGATACTTGCGGATAATGCAGGAGGCCGCCGGAGTGGACAGAATACCACCCTGCCCGACCAGTGCCCGGCTGAAGCCATGGGCCGCCGCCATCTTCAGGATGGTCTGGATCGCCGTGCGGTTATGGTAGCGGCCATCGCCGCCGACCACCAGCACCGCCCCCGCCGGAACCGGCCCCAGAGTATCAAACACCGCCTGCACAAAGTTTTCCAGATAGTGCGGCTGGGCAAACACCTTGACCTTCTTGCGCAGGCCGGAAGTTCCCGGCTTCTGGCCGTCAAACGGAGTGGTGGCGACGATACGCATGGGCTGTTTCCTGTGTCCCGAAGGTTTGGCCTGCGTCTGCGGCAGGCCTGATAACCCTAATGGAAATACGAGATAAAAGGAAAGATCGCGGTGCCGGAGGCACGGCAGAAAGGCGACAGGCAAACGGGGGCCACCGGAGTCCCCGGACCGGCCCCCGTCCGCAGATCAGACAGGCAAGGATCTGTGCGCCCCGATCCGTACGCCCGGATCAGCGCGGCTTGACCGGACGGCCGATGCTTTCGTAACGGAACCCGGCTGCGGCCATATCCTGCGGCGAATAAACGTTGCGCAGGTCAATCAGCGCCGGTTCCTTCAGCAGGGCTTTCACCTTGGCAAGGTTGAGATTGCGGAACTGGTTCCATTCAGTCACCAGCGCCGCAACATCGGCCCCGTCCATCGCCTCGTAGGCATCCTTGCAGTAGACCACGCCCGGCAGCAGCCTGGCCGCCTCGTGCATCCCTTCCGGATCAAAGGCGCGGACCGTCGCCCCGGCCGCCTGAAGGGCCGGGACAATATCCAGCGACGGGGAATCGCGCATGTCATCGGTGTTGGGCTTAAAGGTCAGGCCCAGCACGGCAATGGTCTTCCCCGCCACATCGCCCCCGGCAAAGGCGATGATACGGTCAGCCATCTGACGCTTGCGTTTGGCGTTGATGTCAACCACGGTCTCGATGATCCGCAGCGGCGCCCCGACATCCTGCGCGGTCTGCACCAGCGCCATAGTGTCCTTCGGGAAGCAGGACCCGCCGTAGCCCGGACCGGGGTGCAGGAACTTCTTGCCGATACGGCCATCCAGCCCGATGCCCTTGGCGACATCATGAACGTTGGCCCCAACCTTCTCGCACAGATCGGCGATCTCGTTGATGAAGGTGATCTTCATCGCCAGGAAGGTGTTGGCGGCATACTTGGTCAGCTCGCTGGTTTCCAGCGAGGTGAACATGATCGGGGTTTCGATCAGGAACAGGGCGCGGTAGAGCTGACGCATCGCCTCGCGGGAGCGGTCGGTTTCCGCCCCGATCACCACGCGGTCCGGCCGCATGAAATCCTCGATCGCCGAGCCTTCGCGCAGGAATTCCGGGTTCGACACCACATCGAAATCCGCATCAGGGCGGGTTTCGCGGATCACCCGTTCCACCTCGCGGCCGGTGCCGACCGGGACGGTCGACTTGGTGACAATCACGGTGTAGCCCTCGATCGCCTCGGCAATCTCGCGGGCAGCGGCATAGACATAAGACAGATCGGCATGGCCGCCGCCCCGGCGGGTCGGCGTGCCGACGGCGATAAACACCGCATCGGCATCCTTCACCGCCGCCTTCAGGTCGGTGGTGAAGCTCAGGCGTCCGGCCTCGACATTGCGGGCCACCAGATCATCCAGACCCGGCTCGTAAATCGGGATCTCGTTGCGATGCAGCCGTTCGATCTTGCTGCTGTCCTTATCCACACACACCACTTCGGTGCCGAATTCGGAGAAACAGGCCCCGGACACCAGCCCGACGTAGCCCGTGCCGATCATGGCAATACGCATACGAAACGTCCCTGAAGATCAGAAAAACAAAGCCCGCCGGGTTCTTGCCCCAGCAGAAACCACGCCCATGAAGGAAGGCCCGGCCTGAGCGCTTATAGCACAGAAGGCCGGGCCGTGTCCCCCTTACAGCTTGGTCGAATAGTCCTTGATGACCTCGGTCAGGCGACCGCGCATCGAGGACCGCTGAAGACCGAAGGCGATATTGGCTTCGATGAAGCCAACCTTGTCACCACAGTCAAACCGGGTGCCGTCGAAACGGTAGCCATGCAGCGGCACCTTGCCGATGGTGGCGGCGATGGCGTCGGTCAGCTGGATTTCGCCACCGGCCCCCTTCGGGGTGTTTTCCAGAGTGCGCATCACCAGCGGATCCAGCACATAGCGGCCGATCACCGCCAGATTGGACGGCGCGTTCTCCGGCTTCGGCTTTTCCACCATGCCCTTGGCGACGGCCAGACGGCCATTGTCAGAGGCAATATCGAGGATGCCGTACTTGTCGGTCTTGTCGTGCGGCACTTCTTCCACGGCCAGCATGTTGCCGCCACCGGTTTCCTGCCACGCCTCGATCAGCTGGCCGATGCACGGGCGGTCAGCCATCACCAGATCGTCCGGCAGGATGACGGCAAAGGGCTCATCACCGACAAAGGAGCGGGCACACCACACGGCATGACCCAGACCCAGCGGTTCCTGCTGGCGGGTGGAAACGATGGTCCCCGGCTCCGGCAGGCCGCCCAGCAGTTCGTCCAGCGGTTCCGTCTTGCCGCGTTCCCGCAGCAGGCTTTCCAGTTCCGGGGCGTGGTCAAAATGATCGACCAGCACCGCCTTCCCGCGGCCGGTGACAAAGATGCAGTATTCGATACCAGCCTTCCGCGCCTCTTCCACCGCGTACTGGATCAGCGGCTTATCGACGATCGGCAGCATTTCCTTGGCCACCAGCTTGGTGGCAGGCAGGAAGCGCGTCCCCAGACCGGCGACAGGGAACACCGCCTTACGAACACGACGAGTCATAATGTCCTTTCGCGGATCAGCGTCCGCACCTGATTATGCGTTGCAGGTTCCCCGTCAGGCGGCCGATGCCGCCGGAGCCCCCGGTATTTTATCGTCCTGATGCCCGGCCTTGACGGCACCTTCCACTGCCAGCCGGACACCCTGATTATCTTCTGCCATGGTGGCGAAACCGTGGCAACAGATGTTGTTTTTCAAGGGACCGGCGCCACGGGAACGCCGCAATGCAGCATCGGATCAGCGGAACTTGATGTACTGGACGATATGCTTGTCCAGCATGTCGGAGTTCTGCACCAGCGTCCGGATTTCCGGCTCCGCCTTCAGCTGGCCGCTGCGGCGCATGTCCTCGACATCCTTGCGCAGGTTGTTCAGCGCCCGCACCCCTTCCGGCGTCTTCAGGGCCTCTTCAAAGAACCTGCGGCCGACACCGGGCTTGGAGAACAGCCCTTCACAGATAAACAGCGCCTGCCCGAAGCTGCCGGGGCGCGGCCCCGACAGCCCGAGTGCCCGGAAGACATCCGGGGTCATAAATTCCAGATAGCGGTCAAGGAACAGCCGGACCTCATCAATGCGGTGCTTGCGCTCCACCTTCTCGCTGCGGCGGATGTCAGCGACAACCCTGCCGATGCCTTCAATGATATCCGGCGGCTCCGACATCAGGGAGGTGAAGTAGGACCCGAAAATTTTATCCGCAGCGGCAATATCGGTTTCGAATCGGTTGCCCGCCACCTTGGGCTCGCCGCGCGATGCCCGTTCTTCATTGATGCGGTCGGTAATGTCGCGGATTTCCCAGGAGCCGATCGCCGCCATCGATTCCGCACTGGTGACAACGCCAAGGGCCTCGCCGAGATCCAGCATCTGCTCGACACAGGTAAAGGTGGTGCCGATCGACCGGATCACGCCGGGATCCCACTTGACGATATTCTTGAACCCGGCCCGGAACACCTGCCGCAGCGCCCGCAGATGAAAGGCCTTCAGGGTCGCCAGCGCATAGATCTGTTCGTTTTCCAGACTGCCAAGGATCTGCCCCATGGAACTGCCAAAGCCCATGGTCAGTTCGGTCAGCGCCAGCATATCAAAATGCGACAGCAGCCGGACCTTCACCATCATCTGCGGATCGGTGATCGACCCAATCATCCGCCGCTGAACCTTGGGGTTGGAGGCAAAAATCTGCACCAGCGCCAGATTGATGAAGTAGGTCATGCCCTGCTCCACCGTCAGGCCACAGGCCCCCATCGCCGTCTTGACCTTCTCCGGCGGGATCGCCTTGCCCTGATCATCCAGCAGACGGAAGACGTTGGACTTCCACGCCGACAGAAACAGCCGCAGGCCCCGCTCAATCGCCTCATCGGAACTAAGCGCGTCTTCGAAAGACAGCCCGGCCAGACGCTTTTCAGCATCGGCCACAGCCCTGTCCTCAAGGCGTTGCAGCAGCGGATAGAACTGCGCCGCGACCCGCACCAGACGGTTGATGCGCTGGGCTTCCATCCGGTTCTGCGCGCCACGGATCATGCCCCGCAGCGGCGGCGGAATCAGGCGCAGCAGCGGGCCATCGCCTTCGCTGTCACCGACAACCAGCACCGCCGTGTCGAGCCGGGCCCTCGCTTCTGTTTCCACTGTGTGCCTGCTCCCGTCGTTAGTGTCCCTGCCTGAATCCGGCACATTCTATCCGGTACAGGGTTAACCCCCTGTTACCACACCGCCCTCCTGTTATCACACCATGGCGGCTGCGGTCGCCCCCCGCAATCACACCCCCGGCCAGAAAGTGCGGCAGGCCGGTGCACAGACAGCAGACCCATAGTAGGATTATCACAGATACCACAGCCGCCCGGCCCCGGTCATGCATGGGGGGCAGCCCGACGCGACAAAATAACGCTGCTGCCCGTCGGCATTATTGACGTTTACGTAAACGGAAAGTAGGATTGCCGCCATCGGAGCCGACGGATAACAAGAAGGGTCATTCTGCGCCCCACCCCACGGCTTCTCTCAGGAAACGTCTGCCCCCGGCCCCGCTCCGGGCGGCATCCAGAAAGGGACCGCACAGCCATGACCCTGCCGAGCCTGAATTTTGATCTGGGTGAATCCGCCGACATGATCCGCGACTCCGTGCGGAAATTCTCGGACGCGGAAATTGCCCCGCGCGCGGCGGAGATCGACCGCACCAACCAGTTCCCGATGGACCTGTGGCGCAAGTTCGGTGACCTCGGCGTGCTCGGCATCACGGTCGAGGAAGAATACGGCGGTGCCGGTCTCGGCTATCTGGAGCATGTGGTGGCGATGGAGGAAATCTCCCGCGCCTCGGCCTCGGTCGGCCTGTCCTACGGCGCCCACTCCAACCTGTGCGTCAACCAGATCCGCCGCAACGGCAACGCCGATCAGAAGCAGCGCTACCTGCCGAAACTGATCTCCGGCGAACACGTCGGCGCGCTGGCGATGTCGGAACCGGGATCGGGGTCTGACGTGGTGTCGATGAAGCTGCGCGCCGAGAAGAAGGGCGACCGCTACGTCCTGAACGGCAACAAGATGTGGATCACCAACGGCCCGGATGCCGATACGCTGGTGGTCTACGCCAAGACCGACATCAACGCCGGGCCGAAAGGCATCACCGCCTTCCTGATCGAAAAGGGCTTCAAGGGCTTTTCCACCGCCCAGAAGCTGGACAAGCTGGGCATGCGCGGGTCCAACACCTGTGAACTGGTGTTTGAGGACTGCGAAGTGCCGGAAGAAAACGTGCTGGGGGCTGTCAACGGCGGCGTGCGCGTGCTGATGTCCGGCCTTGATTACGAACGCGCCGTGCTGGCCGCCGGTCCGACCGGCATCATGATGGCCTGCATGGATATCGTTGTGCCCTATATCCACGAACGCAAGCAGTTCGGGCAGGCCATCGGCGAATTCCAGCTGATGCAGGGCAAGATCGCCGACATGTACACCACCATGAACGCCTGCCGGTCCTATGTGTACATGGTGGCCAAGGCCTGCGACCGTGGCGAAACCACCCGCAAGGATGCCGCCGGGGTGATCCTTTACGCCGCCGAAAAGGCGACGTGGATGGCGCTGGAGGCGATCCAGACTCTGGGCGGCAACGGCTACATCAACGAATACGCCACCGGCCGCCTGCTGCGTGATGCCAAGCTGTACGAGATCGGGGCCGGAACCAGCGAAATCCGCCGCATGCTGATCGGCCGCGAACTGTTCGCCGAAACCGCCTGATCCTTCCGCCCCCGACTTCAAGGATTTTGACCATGAGCGTTTCTGATCCGATCGTGATCGTCGGTGCCGCCCGCACGCCGATGGGCGGTTTTCAGGGGGAACTGGCACCCCTGCGCTGCCCGGAGCTGGGCAGCATTGCCATCCGTGCCGCCCTGTCCCGTGCCGGAGTTTCCGGCGACAGCATTGATGAGGTGGTGATGGGCTGCGTTCTGCCCGCCGGTCAGGGGCAGGCCCCGGCCCGGCAGGCCTCCCGCGGGGCCGGGGTGCATGATGCCGCCGGCTGCACCACCATCAACAAGATGTGCGGCTCCGGCATGCGGGCCGCCATGTTCGCCCACGACATGCTGCTGGCCGGTTCGGCCACTGTCATGGTGGCGGGCGGCATGGAAAGCATGACCAACGCCCCTTACCTGCTGGATAAGGCCCGTGGCGGCTATCGCATGGGCCACGGCGCGGTGCTGGACCACATGTTCCTCGACGGGCTGGAAGATGCCTATGACCGCGGCCGCCTGATGGGCACCTTCGCCGAGGATACCGCCGGGCACTACGGCTTCACCCGCGAACAGCAGGATGCCTTCGCCATTGCCAGTCTGGAACGGGCGCAGAAGGCCACCGCCTCCGGGGCCGCTGCCGCCGAAATCGAGGCTGTCACCGTGTCCTCCCGCAAGGGCGACGTGGTGATCAGCACCGACGAGCAGCCGCGCAATGCCAAAATCGACAAAATCCCGACCCTGAAGCCCGCCTTCCGCAAGGATGGCACCGTCACCGCCGCCAATTCCTCCTCCATCTCCGACGGGGCGGCGGCGCTGGTGCTGATGCGGCGCTCGGAAGCGGAAAAGCGCGGCCTGACCCCGCTGGCGGCGATCACCGGCCATGCCACCGATGCCCGGGAACCGCGCTGGTTCACCACCGCCCCGGTCGGGTCGATCCAGAAGGTGCTGGCCAAAACCGGCTGGACCACCAAGGACGTGGACCTGTGGGAAATCAACGAGGCCTTCGCCGTGGTAACCATGGTCGCCATGCACGACCTGAAGCTGGCGCATGACACCGTCAATATCTATGGCGGGGCCTGCGCGCTGGGCCACCCGATCGGCGCGTCCGGGGCGCGGATTCTGGTGACCCTGATCAACGCCCTGAAGCAGAACGGCCTGAAGCGCGGTGTGGCATCCCTGTGCATCGGCGGCGGCGAAGCCACCGCCGTGGCGCTGGAACTGGTCGGCTGATGCGGTGCGGCCCGGTCCGGCACCCCCGGACCGGGCGCTATGCTGCGGAGCGGAAAACGGTTACTGTACGGCCGTTTTCTGGTTCTGACGGAGAGAGAAGCGTGTTGAAGACCATTGACCGGATGATTGCCGGATTCCGCAGCTTCAAGGCCGCTTATTACGAACAGCGCCCGGAACGGGTGATGACGCTGGTGGAAGGGTCGCAGAGCCCGGAAGTCGTGCTGATCGCCTGCTCCGACAGCCGTGTTGACCCGGCGATCCTGACCAATGCCGAGCCGGGGGAACTGTTCGTTGTCCGCAACGTCGCCGCACTGGTGCCGCCGTTTGAAAACGATGGCCGCTACCACGGCACCTCGGCGGCGCTGGAATATGCGGTGCGGGATCTGAAGGTCTCTGACGCGGTGATTCTCTCCCATTCCAACTGTGGTGGCGTCAAGGCGCTGGTGGCGGCCCGGAACGGCAGTGTCTCCGACCGCACCTTCATCAATCCGTGGATGTCGCTGATGGGCGAATGTGCCACCGACGCCGACCCCGACGTGGTGAGCAAGGAATCCCTGAAGCGGTCGCTGGCCAACCTGCGGACCTTCCCGTTCGTGCAGGCTGCCGAAGCGGCCGGCTACCTGCGCCTGCACGGCTGGTGGTTTGATATGAAAGCCGGGGTTCTGTACGCCCTGAATGAGAAGACCGGGGAGTTTGAAGCGCGGGCCTGATCCTGCCCTGCGCCTCCCCCGGTGTTTTGAGTCTGTTTTTTTGCTGCGTATCCGGTGCCCCGGCCCCTGACGGACCGGGGATGGACCCAAGAAAACGCCGCCCGCCCGTATCAGGGCCGGAACCGGCATCAAACTCTGGTGGAGGACCAATGCATCTCGATGAACAGCATCTGATGGTGCGGGAAACGGCCCGTGCCTTCGCGCAGGCCGAACTTGCCCCCCATGCCGAGGCCTGGGGCCGCGAACACCGCTTCCCCAAAGAAGCCATCGCCCAACTGGGGGAGCTGGGCTTCATGGGGATGGTGGTGCCGGAGGAATGGGGCGGCGCCGGGATGGACAACGTCTCCTATGCGCTGGCGCTGGAAGAAATCGCCGCCGGATGCGGCGCGGTCTCAACCATCATGAGCGTGCACAACTCCGTCGGCTGCATGCCGATCCTCAAGTTCGGCACCGATGCCCAGAAGGAACAGTGGCTCAAGCCGCTGGCCGCCGGAAACATGCTGGGGGCCTTCTGCCTGACCGAACCGCAGGCCGGATCCGATGCCGCTGACCTGAAGACCCGGGCGGTGCGCGACGGTGACCACTGGGTGCTGAACGGCACCAAGATGTTCATCACCTCCGGGCAGAATGCCGATGTTGCCATCGTTTTTGCCGTCACCGATCCGGCGGCGGGCAAAAAGGGCATCTCCGCCTTCATCGTGCCGACCGCCACCCCCGGCTGGGAGGTGGTGCGGGTGGAACAGAAGCTCGGCCAGCATGCCTCCGACACCTGCCAGATTGCTTTCAACGACCTGCGGATTCCGCACGGCCTGATGCTGGGCAAGGAAGGCGAAGGCTACCGGATCGCACTGGCCAATCTGGAAGGCGGACGGATCGGCATTGCCATGCAGTCGGTCGGCATGGCCCGCGCCGCCTATGAATTCGCCCGCGAGTACGCCAAGGAGCGCAAAACCTTCGGCAAGCCGATCATCGAACATCAGGCGGTGGCCTTCCGGCTGGCCGACATGAAGGTGAAGATCGAGGCCGCCCGCCATCTGGTGCTGGAAGCCGCCCGCCTGCGCGACGCCGGGGAACCCTGCCTGACCGAAGCCTGCATGGCCAAGCTCTACGCCTCGGAAATGGCGGAACAGGTCTGCTCGGCAGCAATCCAGACCCTCGGCGGATACGGCTATGTGGCTGATTATCCGGTGGAACGCATTTACCGCGACGTCCGCGTCTGTCAGATCTATGAAGGCACCAGCGACGTGCAGCGCATGGTCATTGCCCGCGCCATCGCCGCTGAAGCCTGATCTGACCCCCACGCCCAAAGGACGGACACCGCACCATGGCGAAGAAAACCCCGATCGAGTTCTGGTTCGATTTCTCCAGCCCCTATGCCTATCTGGCGGCGATGCAGATTGCCGACATGGCGGAAGAGCATGACCGCACCGTGGTGTGGCGGCCGTTCCTGCTGGGGGTGGTGTTTAAGGAAAACGGCTCGGCCCCGCTGACCAAGCAGCCGATGAAGGCCGCCTACATGAACCATGATGTCGAGCGGTTCGCCCGCCTGTACGACATCGACTTCAAGTGGCCGGGCACCTTCCCGCTGCCGACGCAGGCCGCCGCCCGCGCCTACTACTGGCTGGAACAGCAGAACCCCGCTCTCGCCGCCGACTTTGTGGCGGTGGTGTTTGATGCCCTGTTCGCCCGCAACCGCGACATCAGCGACCCCGCCACCGTGCTGGACATCGCCGAAAAAATGGGGGCCGACCGCGCCGCCCTTGCCGCCGCGCTGGACGACGACGCGGTGAAGGACAAGCTGAAGGCCGTCTGCGCCGAAGCGGTGGAACGCGGCATTTTCGGTGCCCCGATGACCATCGTTGACGGCGAGATGTTCTGGGGGGCCGACCGCCTGTGGATGGTCGAGGAATGGCTGGAAAGCGGCGGCTGGTAAGGGAGGATCCCCGATGGCGGTGACCAAAGGCTACAAGGCGCTGCTGGACGAGGCCTACGCACAGGTGCAGACCGTGCCGCTGGCCGAGGCCCGGGCCCTGTTCGGTGACCCCGACGTGGTGTTCATCGACATCCGCGACGTGCGGGAACTGGAACGCGACGGCATGATCCCCGGGGCCTTCCACGCCCCGCGCGGCATGCTGGAATTCTGGGTCGATCCGGACAGCCCGTATTTCAAGCCGGTCTTCGGCGAAGACCGCCGGTTCCTGCTGTACTGCGCCTCGGCGTGGCGGTCGGCGCTGTCAGCCAAGACCCTTCAGGACATGGGCCTGCCGTTCGTCTGCCATCTGGAAGGCGGCTTCAAGGCGTGGAAAGACAGCGGCGGCCCGGTCGGGCCGCGCAGCCCCGGCTGACACCCTTCGCACCCCGCCGGGGGCACAACCCCGGCGGGACCTGCCGATCAACAGTGTACCCTTAAAAAACAACAACGCGACCTCTGGAACGCGATCTCTGGACCGTATTTTCTGGACCGTGACCTCTGGGAGAGAAACGGATGACCGTTCTCAAATCATCCATCAACACCCGCTCGGAAGAGTTCAAGACCAACGCCGCCCATATGCAGGGGCTGGTCGATGACCTGCGTCAGGTGGTCGCTGCCGTCAAACAGGGCGGCGGTGCCAAGGCGCGAGACAAGCATACCGCCCGTGGCAAGCTGCTGCCCCGTGACCGCGTGCGGGAGCTGCTGGATGTCGGGTCCCCGTTCCTTGAATTCAGCCAGCTTGCCGCCCACGGCATGTATGAGGACGGCGGCGTCCCCGCTGCCGGGGTGATCACCGGCATCGGCCGCGTCAACGGTGTGGAATGCGTGGTGGTCGCCAATGATGCCACCGTCAAGGGCGGCACCTATTACCCGATGACGGTGAAGAAGCATCTGCGGGCGCAGGAAATCGCCCGCGAGAACAATCTTCCCTGCGTCTATCTGGTCGACAGTGGCGGGGCATTCCTGCCCCGTCAGGACGAGGTGTTCCCCGACAAGGAACACTTCGGGCGGATCTTCTACAATCAGGCCAACCTGTCGGCGGCGGGCATCCCGCAGATTGCCGTGGTGATGGGCTCCTGCACCGCCGGGGGGGCCTATGTGCCCGCCATGTGCGATGAAAGCGTGATCGTCCGCAATCAGGGCACCATTTTCCTCGGTGGTCCGCCGCTGGTGAAGGCCGCCACCGGCGAGATCGTCTCCGCCGAGGATCTGGGCGGGGCCGATGTCCACTGCAAGGTGTCGGGCGTCACCGACCATTACGCGCAGGATGACCGTCACGCCCTGTCGATCGCCCGGCGGATTGTCGGCAACCTGAACCGCACCAAACGCCCGCAGGTTGACATCGCCACCCCGGAAGAGCCGCTGTACGATCCGTCGGAAATCTACGGCATCATCCCCAAGGACACCCGCAAGCCGTTCGACGTGCGCGAAATCATCGCCCGCATCGTGGATGGATCGCGGTTTGACGAATTCAAGGCCCAGTACGGCACCACGCTGGTCACCGGTTTTGCCCGCATTTTCGGCTATCCGGTCGGCATCGTCGCCAACAACGGCATCCTGTTCTCCGAAAGCGCCCAGAAGGGGGCCCACTTCGTCGAACTGTGCAACCAGCGCGGCATTCCGCTGGTGTTCCTCCAGAACATCACCGGCTTCATGGTCGGCCGCAAGTATGAGTCCGGCGGTATCGCCAAGGACGGGGCGAAGATGGTCACCGCCGTCTCCTGCGCCAGCGTGCCGAAATTCACCGTGCTGATCGGCGGATCGTTCGGGGCCGGGAACTATGGCATGTGCGGCCGTGCCTATGGCCCGCGCTTCCTGTGGATGTGGCCGAACGGCCGGATCTCGGTGATGGGCGGCGAACAGGCGGCCGGGGTGCTGGCCACCGTGCGCCGCGATGCCATGGATGCGCAGGGTAAGGTCTGGGCCGCAGAAGACGAAGAGGCTTTCAAGGCCCCGATCCGCGAACAGTACGAAACGCAGGGCCACCCCTATTACGCCTCCGCCCGCCTGTGGGATGACGGCGTGGTGGACCCCGCCGCCACCCGCATGACGCTGGGCCTTGGCCTGTCGGCGGCGCTGAACGCCCCGATCGGGGAAACCCGCTACGGCGTGTTCCGGATGTGACCGGGGGAGACCACAGCATGAGCACCGAAACCCTTCTGGTCGAAACCGACGGGCGCGGCGTCTGCCGCGTCACCATGAACCGCGCCGACCTGCACAACGCTTTTGACGATGTGCTGATCGCCCGCCTGACCGACACCTTCACCGCCCTGTCCGCTGATCCCGCCGTGCGGGTGGTGGTGTTGCAGGGCGCGGGCAAAAGCTTCTCCGCCGGGGCTGACCTGAACTGGATGAAGCGGATGGTCGCCTATAGCCGCGACGAAAACTTCGCCGATGCCCTCGGGCTGGCGCGGATGCTGCACGCCATCCATGCCTGCGCCAAACCGGTGATTGCCCGGGTGCATGGCCCGGCTTTCGGCGGCGGGGTCGGTCTGGTCGCCGCCTGCGATATCGCCATTGCCGGTCCCAGAGCCTCGTTCTGCCTGTCGGAAGTGAAGCTGGGGCTGATCCCCGCCGCCATTTCGCCCTATGTGGTGCAGGCGCTGGGGGCACGGGCCTGCCGCCGCTACTTCCAGACCGCCGAACGGTTTGATGCGCAGGAAGCGCACCGGCTGGGGCTGGTCCACGACATCACCGACGAGGAAAGCTTCGACGGTGCGGTGGACGCGATGATCACCACCCTGCTGGCCAACGGCCCCCGGGCCATGGCCGCCGCCAAGTCGCTGATTGATGCCGTCACCGATCAGCCGATCACCGATGCCCTGTTGCAGGAAACCGCCGGGCGGATTGCCGATATCCGGGTTTCCGATGAAGGGCAGGAAGGCCTCGGGGCTTTCCTTGAAAAGCGCAAAGCCGCGTGGGTGGAGGGATAAACCGATGTTTTCCAAGATTCTGATCGCCAACCGTGGCGAAATTGCCTGCCGCGTTATCAAGACTGCCCGCCGCCTTGGTATCAAGACCGTTGCCGTCTATTCCGAAGCCGATGCCAACGCCCTGCATGTGAAAATGGCGGACGAGGCCTATTGCCTCGGCCCGGCAGCAGCAGCGGAAAGCTATCTGGTGATCGACAAAGTGATTGCCGCCTGCAAGGCCAGCGGCGCACAGGCGGTGCACCCGGGCTATGGGTTCCTGTCGGAAAACGCCCGCTTTGCCGAGGCCCTGAAGGCCAACACCATCGTGTTCATCGGCCCGCCGGTGAAGGCGATTGAGGTGATGGGATCGAAGTCGGACTCCAAGCGGGTGATGGAACCCGCCGGGGTGCCGCTGGTGCCCGGCTATCACGGGCAGGATCAGGACGATGCGCTGCTGGCCCGTGAGGCCGACCGTATCGGCTATCCGGTGCTGGTCAAGGCCTCCGCCGGGGGCGGCGGCAAGGGCATGCGCGTGGTGCGTGCCGCGTCCGAGCTGGCCGCCGCCATCGCCGGGGCCCGCCGCGAAGCCAAGGCCGCCTTCGGCGATGACAGCCTGCTGATCGAAAAGTACCTCGACCACCCGCGCCATGTGGAAATGCAGGTGTTCGGCGATACCCACGGCAATTACGTTCACCTGTTTGAACGCGACTGCTCGCTCCAGCGCCGCCACCAGAAGGTGATCGAGGAAGCCCCGGCCCCGGCCCTGCCCGCCGATGTGCGCCGCAAGCTGGGCGATGCCGCCGTTGCCGCCGCCCGGGCCGTCGATTACGTCGGGGCCGGAACCGTGGAATTCCTGTATCAGGACGGGGAGTTCTATTTCATCGAAATGAACACCCGCCTTCAGGTGGAACACCCGGTGACGGAAATGATCACCGGGCAGGATCTGGTGGAATGGCAGCTCCGCGTTGCCTCCGGCGAGCCGCTGCCGCTGACGCAGGATCAACTGGTGCCGCGCGGCCATGCGTTCGAGGCCCGGGTCTATGCCGAAGACCCGCAGAAGGACTTCCTGCCCTCCATCGGCACCCTGTCGCACCTGCGCCCGCCGGTGGAAACCGCCGGGGTGCGGGTGGATACCGGGGTGTTGCAGGGCGATGCGGTGTCGATGCATTACGACCCGATGATCGCCAAGCTGATCGTCTGGGATCACGACCGTGACAGCGCCCTGCGCCGCCTGCAAACCGCGCTGGCGGACTATCAGGTGGTCGGGGTGGCGACCAACATCGCCTTCCTGTCGGCGGTGGCGGCCCATCCGGCCTTTGCCGGGCTGGACATCTCCACCAAATTCATTGATGCCCACCGCGCCGACCTGATCCCCGAGCCGGGCAAGGCCAGCGACACCCAGCTGGCCTATGCGGTGCTGGATACCCTGCTGCGGCGGGAAGACGAGGCCCGGCAGCAGGCCGCCGCCTCGGCCGATCCGCACAGCCCGTGGCATTCCACCGATGGCTGGCGCCTGAATGACGACAACCACCATGATTTCGTGTTCCTTGATGGCGAGGCCGAGGTCAAGGTGGTGGTGCATTACCGGGGTCAGGGCCGCTGGCAGATTGATCTGCCGGGCGGCGCGGTGCAGGCCCGGGCTGAACGCGACAGCCACGGCGACCTGCTGGCGGACCTCGACGGGGTGCGCCAGCGCGCCACCGTGGTGCGGCTGGGCAACGATCTGGTGATCATGGCCAACGGCCATCAGCACCGTCTGACGCTGGAGGACCCGGCGGCGCGGGCCGGTCAGGATGCCGGTCACGGCGGATCGCTGACCGCCCCGATGCCGGGCAAGGTGATTCAGGTTCTGGTTGCCGAAGGGGAGACCGTTACCGCCGGTCAGGCCCTGATGGTGCTGGAAGCGATGAAGATGGAACACACCATCACCGCCCCGCAGGCCGGGACCGTCGCCAGCATCGCCTTCGCCCCCGGTGATCAGGTCACCGATGGCGTCACCCTGCTGGTGATCGACGACGGAGAGAACACATGAACCTGCCCGCCCGCGTCAAAATCGTCGATGTCGGGCCGCGCGACGGCCTCCAGAATGAAAAGGGCGTGGTCCCGACCGAAGCCAAGGTGGCGCTGATTGCCGCCCTGGCTGATGCCGGGCTGCCGGTGGTGGAAAGCGGCAGCTTCGTGTCCCCCAAGTGGGTGCCGCAGATGGCTGACACCCCGGAGGTTCTGGCCCGGATCCCCCGGAAAGCCGGTGTCTCCTATCCGGTGCTGGTGCCTAACCTGAAGGGGCTGGACGCCGCCGAAGCCGCCGTCGGGGTCGAGGAAATCGCCATTTTCGGCGCGGCCTCGGAAACCTTTTCGCAGAAGAACATCAACTGTTCGATCGCCGAAAGCCTCGACCGCTTCGCCCCGGTGATGGAGCGGGCCAAGGCCCGGGGCTGGCGGGTGCGCGGCTATGTGTCCTGCGTTCTCGGCTGCCCCTACGAAGGGGACATCGCACCGCAGAAGGTGGCGGAAGTGGCGGCAGCCCTGTACCGCATGGGCTGCTATGAAGTGTCGCTCGGTGATACCATCGGTACCGGCACCCCGCTGAAGGCGCGGCGGATGATCGAAGCCGTGGCGGCCGAAGTGCCGCTGGAGCAACTGGCGGCCCACTTCCACGACACCTGGGGGCAGGCGCTGGCCAATCTGCTGGCAGTGCTGGAGATGGGGGTGTCGGTGATCGACAGTTCCGTCGCCGGACTGGGCGGCTGCCCCTACGCCAAGGGGGCCAGCGGCAACGTCGCCACCGAGGACGTGGTGTATCTGCTGAATGGCCTTGGCATCGAAACCGGGGTGGATCTGGATGCGCTGGCCCGGGCCGGATGGGCGATTTCGTCCGTTCTCGGCCGGACACCGGGATCGAAGGTATCGCAAGCCCTGCTGGCAAAGAGCCAGGGCCCAGAAGCCTGAGACCTCAGACAGACCAAAAGACCCCTGAGACACACCCAGAAGTAAACAGGCCGGAACCACCCGTTCCGGCCTGCTTTTTACTCTGCCGCCATCAGCGCCCGATAGGCCATCTGGTCGTCATACATCCGCTGGAACACCCGGTATTTGCGGTCATAGAAGTCCCGTACCGCCGGATCCGCCGGGATGCTGTGGCCGACATGGCTCATCGTCTCCATCGCCGCCGTGACATCGGCATACGCCCCGGCAGCCACCGCCCCCAGCATCGCCGAACCCAGCAACACCGCTTCCGGTTCCTGCGGCAGCACCACCGTGCAACCGGTGGCATCGGCATGGGCCTGCATGAACAGCGGGTTCTTGGTGCCGCCGCCACAGGCCAGAACGGTATCCACCGCATACCCGGCCCGGTTCATTTCGGCGATGATATGGCGGGTACCCAGCGCAATCGCCTGCACCGTCGCCAGATACAGCAACGCCAGCTCCTCGACGCTGTCGCTCAGGCGCAGGCCGCTGACCATCCCGCGCAACGAGGCATCGGCCCGGGGCGAGCGGTTGCCGTGGAAGTCCGGCTGCACATGGATGTCTGCCGCCAGCAGCGCCACCGGACACCCGGCCACGGCCGCCATCCCCTCCAGCCGGGCATTGAGCAGAGCATAAACGGTGGTGCCATGCTGGCTGGCCTGTTCCGCCAGTTCAGCATGGCGGGCGTGCCCCTTGACCACATGATCAACCAACGCCCCGGTCGCCGACTGCCCGCCTTCGTTCAGCCACAGGCCGGGCAGCATTGCCGAGTAGTAAGGCCCCCACACTCCGGGGATAAAGCGGGCCTGCGGGCTGACCGCCATATGGCAGGTGGAGGTTCCGCCAATCAGGGCAATCCGGCGGTCAAAGGCAGCCGGATCCGCCGCATCCACCCCGGCCCCGATGATCCCGACCCCACCGGCATGGGCATCAATCAGCGACGTGCCGACGGCAATCCCCGCCGTCAGCCCCAGATCCGCCGCCGCCTGCGCCGACAGGCCGCCATCCACCGGCTGCCCGACCGGACCGACCCGGGTGCCAAGGCGCCGATGGCCCTCCGTCACCAGATCTCCCAGCCCGACCGCCGACAGATAGCCATCATCCCAGCGGCCCTCATGCCCGAGATAGGTCCATTTGCAGGCCAGCGAACACAGCGAGCGTTGATCCGAGCCGGTGGCCCGCCATGTCAGGTAATCCGGCAGATCGAAGAAATGCGCCGCCCGCGCCCATGTCTCCGGCAGATGTTCCTTCAGCCACAGCAGCTTGGGGGTCTGCATTTCCGGAGAAATCCGGCCACCGACATAGCGCAGCACAGCATGGCCCCCGGCGTTGATCCGCTCCGTCTGTTCCAGCGCCCGGTGATCCATCCAGACGATGACATTGCGGGCATCATCGCCCTCCGGCGACACCGTCACCGGCTGCCCGGCGGCATCAACCACCGCCATCGAACAGGTGGCGTCAAACCCCAGCCCGATCACCTGCGGCGGCTCCGTGCAGGCGGCAACCGCCTGCCGCACCGCCCGGCACACCGCCTGCCAGATATCGTCCGACGACTGCTCGGCACGGTCAGCGTCGGGTTTCCACATCCGGATCGGATGCACTGCCATGCCCAGCCGCCGCCCGGCCAGATCAAACACTCCGGCACGGGCACTGCCGGTGCCGACATCAACGCCGATAACCGCGCGGGTCATGGGGTTTTCTCCCGGTCAGAGATCACAGGGTGGCGCAGAAAGCCTCAAACGCCGCCTCATCGACGTAGGACTTCTGGGTCCCCGGCCGCAGGATGCTGTTGGCGGCATAGCGCACCGCCTTGTGCAGGGCCGCCTCAACGTCGCCGGTCTGCACGTAATAGCGGGCGAAACAGCCGATGAAGGCATCCCCGGCCCCGGTGGTATCCACCGGCGTCACCTTGACCGGGGCAATGTGCTTCGCCGGAGCCTCGCCGGTGACCAGCAGCGCCCCACGGGAGCCCAGTGTGACAATCACGGTATGCACCCCGCGCTGGATCAGGGCGCGGGCCGCCAGTTCCGCATCGTGTTCATTGTTGACCGCCATCCCGGAGATGGTGGCCAGCTCGGTCTGGTTCGGCACCAGGAACGTCGCCTTCTCGATCCGGCGCGGATCCAGTTCCGCCGGGGCCGGGGCCGGATTGACCAGCGTCGGAATGCCGTGCCGGGCCCCGAAGTCGATGGTGTGGTAGACTGTCTCCAGCGGAATTTCCAGCTGCATCAGGATCAGCGAGCAGTCCTTCAGCGCCTCCGCCGCGCGGTCAACATCCGCCGGAGACAGCAGGGCATTGGCCCCTTTGATGATCAGGATGCTGTTTTCGCCCGACGGCTCGACAAAAATCGGGGCCACCCCGCTGGAGGTGCCGGGCACCCGCTCGACAAAGCGGGTATCAATGCCGGAGGTCTGGAAATTGCGGATGGTGTTATCGGCGAAGATGTCATCCCCGACCTTGGTCACCATCATCACCTCCGCCCCCAGCCGGGCGGCGGCGATGGCCTGATTGGCCCCCTTGCCGCCACAGCCCATCTCAAAGCGCGGGGCCTCGATGGTTTCCCCCGGCAGCGGCATGCGGTCGGTGTAGGTGATCAGATCGACCATATTGCTGCCGACAACGGCGATTTTACCGGACATGGTGGCGTCCTCCCCTCTTTCTCAGGTCGTCTGTAATGGTTAAAGGGCCTTGATGGCGGCTTCCGCCACCGTCGCTTCCGCGTCAGTCAGATAGCCGGTGCGGACGGTGAACTCCCGCACCGCTCCCCCGGCCAGCGTCTGCACCGATCCCTTGGCTTTTTCGGCCGTGTACCCTTCCGGTTCGCAGGTAGACGGCAGGGCGAAGGCCGCCACCTTCTGGTCACTGTTGACCAGCACCCAGCGCACCGTTTTCGGGAAATCAGTGGTGTTATAGGCAATGTGGAAGGCATCCCCTTCCCGCCGCCGCATCATCAGGGCGGTCCGGCCCGCCGCATCGGTCTTCAGACCCCGGATGTAGAACACCTGTTCCGGGTCGTAGCGGTGCGGTTCATCCAGCACCTCCATCACTGCCGGATCCTCCGCCAGTGCCGACAGCAGGCCGTCGTAGGCCGGGCTGCGCGGCACATGGGCCGGGACCTTGGTCCGCACCACGGTGGTCTGCGGCAGGAACGGGGCCGGTTGCACGATCTGTGCCCCTTCGCAGAAGGCGAAGTTGACGTGGCACATGTACATCAGGTCCATCGGGGCAGCAGACAGGTTTTCCACCTGCATCACGATGTCAAACAGGGTGCTGTCCGGGCGCAGCACCACCCGGGGGCTGGCACCATAATGGGCCCCGAAGCCCATCACATATTCCCGCCGCCCGGTGACGGCAACATACGGTCCTTCGGCATCGGCCCCGATTTCCAGACCGGCGGCATCCATCGGCGCACAGGGCATTTCGCCGTGCAGCAGGTGGCTGTCCTCCGGCCCCGGGCAGCCGTTGCGCAGCAGACCGGAATGGAAGGCAAAGCAGCCATAGGTGCCGACGATTTCCTGCGCCGGGCGCGGCATGCTGAACATGTTGGCCAGCGTCAGGTCAACACCGTCAAACACCGCATCCCAGATCATCTGGCCATAATACGGCAGGACCACCAGATGGCCGCGCCGGTTGGTCAGCCGCAGCCCTTCAATGCCGCTGTCGTAGCGGAACAGGCTGACGGTGATGCCGTGGGCTTCCGCCACCACCCGTTCCCGCTCCCCGAAAAAGGACTTCTGAAGGTGAAGTGTGCTGTGCACAGCCATAGTATCCCTCCCCGCGCCCCGGTTCCGCCGGGGCGCACGCCAGAACGACAGACCGGTTAACGGCCCCGGTTTTTCCACGCATTCAGGGCGATCACCAGCAGCAGGAACGCGCCCCAGATGAAATCGACCAGATGGTTGGAAAACCGCAGGATGGTAAAGCCGCTGGACAGCAGCATCAGGGCGATCACCGCGATCGACACCCCGATCACCGAGCCCTTGCCGCCCGCCGGGTTGGTTCCGCCCAGCACGGCGATCAGCACCGCCTGCAACAGGTAAGATGTTCCATAATCCGACTTGGCGGCGTTGGTCCGCCCGGACAGCATGATCCCGGCGATGGAGCCGAGCACCCCGGTCAGGATGTAGCTGTACAGCACCATCCGTTCCCGCTTCAATCCGGCGAACAGGGCCGCCTTGGGGTTGGTGCCGATCAGCATCAGGTTGATGCCGAAGGTGGTGCGGGTCAGCACCCACGCCAGCAGCACCATCAGCACCAGAAACAGCACGAACGGGGTGGCAAGGCCAAGGATCTTGCCATTGCCGATGAAGGACCACATGTCGGGGAACCCGACGATGGCCGGACCACCGGTCAGCACCACCGCCAGACCGGTGTAGACCTGCCCGGTGCCCAGCGTCGCCAGAATGGGCGTGATGTTCATCCGGGTGATCAGCAGCCCGTTGATGGCCCCGGCCACCGCCCCGGTGGCGATGGCAACGCCGATGCCCAGCAGCACGGTGGGAAAACCGGTGCCTGCCACGCCGCTGTCCCCGGCGATTTTATGGAATATCACCCCGGCCAGAATGCCTGACAGGTTGGCAATACCGACCACCGACAGGTCAATGCCGCCGGTCAGCATGGCAATCATCATCGCAATCGCCAGCAGCCCCAGTTCCGGGAACAGGTAGGTCAGGGATTCAAAATTGTAGTACCGCAGGAACTTGTCAGGGCTGAGGGCGGTCATGACCACAAAGATCAGCACCGTCATCAGCAGAAGCTGGACAATATTGTTGTCACGGTTGATCAGGCGGCGGATGTCGAAACCGTTTTTCGGGCCGCTGTTCAGTTCGGTGTTCATTCCGGCCTCCCTCACGCCTGACGGCGGCGGTCACGCCACGCCGTCAGGGCGGTGGCAATGATGATGATGATGCCGACGGCCACACGCTGCCATGTGGTATCGACCTTCATGATGATCAGGCTGTTCTTGACCATCACCAGCATGAACACCCCCAGCATGGTCCCCAGCACCGATCCCCGGCCACCGAAGATCGACGCCCCGCCCAGCACCACGGCGGCGATCACGTCCAGCTCCAGCCCGACGAAGTCACGCGGATTGGCCAGCCAGATCATGCCGCTGTGCAGCAGACCGGCAAACCCGGCCAGCGCCCCGGCGACGGCATAAACGAAGAACACCGTCTTGGCCGGATTGAACCCGGCGCGGCGGGCTGCCTCGGCATCACCGCCGTAGGCATAGACGCTGCGCCCGATCATGGTGTAGCGCAGCACCAGATGCATCAGCAGGGCCAGCCCGCCATAAACCAGCACCATCGCCGTCAGGCCATAGGTGGTGCCGTCCGGCTTGCTCAGGCTGATGATGTCAGTCTTGGCAAATTCCAGCAGCGACTGCGGCATGGCGTTGATGTTGATCATGCTGGTGCCGACCACCCCCAGCAGGAAGCCACGCACCATGCCGGACGTGCCCAGCGTGACGATCAGCGGAATCATCCGGAAATTATGGACAAACACGGCGTTGACGCAGCCGAAGGCCATGCCCATCAGGGTGGCCATTGCCATCGGCAGGGCGACACCATCCATGCCCAGCGCGATCATCGCCTTGACGGTCAGATACATCGCCGCCACGGCAAAGGCGGGAAAGGAGACATCAATGCCCCCGGAAATCATCACCAGCAGGACGCCCAGCGCCATAATGCCGATGATGACGTTGGAGCGCAGGAGACTGAACAGGTTATCCAGCCCCCAGAACGCCGGATTGATCAGACCGATGAGGATCATGGCGAGCATAAGGATGCCCGCGATGACCACTTCCGAACGGCGGAACCAGGCCATCGTTCCCCTCCTCAGGTAAAAGTCTTGAGCGTTTCGCCGATCCGGTCTTCCGAGGTGGTGGCACTCTCCACCTCCTCGACAAACCGGCCGCGATGCATCAGGACGATACGGTTACAGTTCTGCACCAGTTCGGGCACATCATCGGAGATCATCAGCACCGCCAGCCCGTGCTGCACGGCCAGATCGCGGATCTTGTGATGGATTTCCGCCTTCGACCCAACGTCAACGCCGACAGTCGGGCCGTTCAGGATCAGGATCCGGGCATCGGTCAGCAGCCAGCGACCGATCACCACCCGCTGCTGGTTGCCGCCGGAGAGCTGGTTGACCGCCTGCTCGCCGGAGCGGGCGGCAATCTGCATGGCCCGGAACATGCCGCCGGTCAGTTCCTCCGCCTTGCGGCGGTTGATCACCCAGCGCGGGGCCAGCCGTTCATAACAGGTGGCCAGCATGTTGCGGTTGATGCTCTGCGGCAGGAACAGCCCTTCGCTCAGGCGGTCTTCCGGCACATAGGCAATCCCGGCCTCGATGGCGTCATGCACGCTGCGCAGGCGCACCGGCTTGCCATCCACCAGAATCTCGCCGCCATAACCCGGTTTCATGCCAAACAGGGTCAGCGCCGCTTCGGTCCGGCCGGAGCCGAGCAGACCGGACAGGCCGACAATCTCGCCGGGACGGATGCTCAGGCTCAGGTCCTGCAGGACACCGGGCAGGCTGACATTGCGCATTTCCAGCCGCGGGGCCGGAACCGTTCCGGCGGGCGGGGTCCAGACATAGGGCTGATGGCGGATGTCGGTGCCGGTCATATGGCGGGTGATGGTCGGCTCGTCGAATTCAGAGATCGGGCCTTCGGCGACCTTCCTGCCGTTGCGCACCACGGTCAGGCGTTCGCTGATTTCCAGCATCTCGCGCATCTTGTGGCTGACGAACAGGATGGCGATGCCCCGGGCCTGAATATCCCGCACGATGCGGAACAGGGTTTCCACCTCCTTGCGGGTCAGGGCGGTGGTCGGTTCATCCATGATGATCAGGCGGGCGTCGGACATCAGGGCCCGGGCAATCGCCACCAGCTGCTTACCCGCCGTCGGCAGGCTGGCCACTTCAGCGTCCAGATCCAGATCGACCCCCAGCCGCTTGACCGCCTCCTCGGCGATGGCGCGGGTCTCGCGCCAGTTCATCAGGTGGCGGCGGTTGCCGAGATGCACGTTCATCGCCAGATTCTCGGCGACCGTCAGGTTCCCGAACAGCGAGAAATCCTGATAGATCACCTGTACCCCCTGCGCGATGGCGCTGATCGGGGTCAGTTTCTGGCACGGCTTGCCGTTCAGGTAAATCTCGCCGCCATCGGGCTGGTACACCCCGGAAATCACCTTGATGACGGTGGATTTCCCGGAGCCGTTTTCCCCGGCCAGACAGTGGATTTCCCCGGTCCGGATGGTCAGGGAAAGATTATCGAGGGCGACAACGCCGGAAAATTCTTTCCGGATATTGCGCAGGTCTAAGAAGATGTCCGACATGACCGGTTCCGCCACTTGGGGTCTTTTCTGTGGGCCTGCCCGGACCGGATCCCCTGACGGAGACCCTTCCGGCGGCAACGGGGCAGCGGCTTTCGCCCTGCCCCGCAGTACCTTGGCGCGTCACCGTTCCCCGGCCGGGACAAGCGGCCCGGGAACGGCTGCGGACAGGGATCAGAAGTTATACTTACCCATGTTTTCCTTGGTCACACCGACCCAGCCCTGACCATAAACCAGATTGCCCGTGGCACCGGCCGGAGTGGACAGGTTGTTGTAGCCCGGCAGACGCAGATCCAGACCGGCCTTAATGTCGCCGCCCTTACCGGTCAGCGCCTTCACCGCCAGAATGTTCATGGCATAACCGGCCACCGCCGGATCCCAGAACTGGATGTACTGGATGTTGCCCTTGGTCAGGTATTCCCCGGCCACCGACACCAGACCGGTCCCGGCGAAGAACAGCTTGCCGTTCAGGTTACGTTCGGAAATCAGGCGACCGGCCCCGGCAGAGGTCGGCATCGGACCCCCGACAATCCCCTTGATATCGGGATAGGTGGTCAGCACTTCCTTCAGCTTGTTGTAGTCGGTGTTGGCATCGTCATAGGTTTCCAGCCGGTTGGTGACCAGCTGCATCTTCGGGAAGTGTTCCTTCTGGTAGGCAACGGCACCGTCGATCCATTCGTTCTGCGACTTGGAGGTCAGACTGCCGACGGTGGCGACATACTTGCCTTCACCGCCCATATAACCGCCCAGAACTTCCATCAGCTTGGCGCCGTAAGCCTTGTTGTCGAAGGCTTCCAGAATGTAGTCGGCATTCTTGATGTTCGACGCTTCATGGGCGATCACGACGATGCCACGGTCACGCGCCTTCTTCAGCACCGGTTCCACCGCTTCCACCGAGAACGGCACGATGCAGATGGCGTCCACGCCCTGTGCGATCAGGTTTTCGATCAGCTGCACCTGCGCGGCGGCGTCGGCCTGACTGGGGCCGACCATCCAGGTGTCATGCTTGGTATCGGCGCCAAACTGCTTCACGCCGTCGCGCATACGGTCAAACCACGCAATCCCGTCCACCTTGACGACGGTGGCGATGCTGTAGGTCTTGCCGGTGGTCTTGGCGGTGAAGGTCTGGATGTTGTCCGGGGTCGGCACCGGCTCCGACGCCAGAGCCGGGCTGATGGCCAGCGCACCGGCAACCAGCAGGGAGGACAGGAACTTTTTCATGGTGGATAACTCCTGAGGACGTGTTTCCCGGTTTCTCTGGTACCTGAGATCCGGCCCGGACGGACCGGCGAGAGAGGCCCCTGCATTGATGCAGGCGGTTGTTGATGGGCCGGGAAGGATCTTCCCGGCGGGAACGGATCAGAGGAACGAAACCCCGGCGCTGGCCCCGATGCGCGACGCACCGGCCTCCACCATTTCCAGGGCCGTTTCGCGGGTACGGATCCCGCCGGAGGCCTTGACCCCCAGCGCATCCCCCACGGTCTGCCGCATCAGTGCGACGTCGGCCACGGTGGCCCCGCCGCTGGAAAAACCCGTTGAGGTCTTGACGTAATCGGCCCCGGCCTCGGCACTCAGGCGGCAGGCCGCCACCTTCTCGGCGTCGGTCAGCAGGCAGGCCTCGATGATCACCTTCAGCAGGGCATCGCCGCAGGCAGCCTTGACCGCCGCGATATCGGCCCGCACCGCATCCAGCTGCCCGGCCTTCAGCAGGCCGACCGGGATCACCATGTCCACTTCCTGCGCACCATGGGCCACCACCCAGCGGGTTTCCGCCACCTTGACCTCGGTCGGCATCGCCCCCAGCGGGAAGCCGATCACGGCGCAGGCGGCCACCGCGCTGCCGGCCAGACGGCGGGCGACCTCCGGAAGGTACAGGGCGTTGACACACACTGCCTTGAACTGATGACGCACCGCCTCCTCACACAGGCGGGCGATATCGCCCGGGGTGGCCTCGGGCTTCAGCAGGGTGTGATCAATCACCGAAGCCAGCAGCGGGCCGGTCAGATCAGCGGTGTTGGGGGCAGGAAAAGTCATCCCATGATACTCCGTGGCGCCCGGGGGGCCGGAGCCTGTCAGTTCGGCGGCTCAGTACGGCGGGGGCGCATCATCAATGTTAACATCTTAACATTTTGTGGTAGGATCGTTCCACACGAACTTCATGAGCGTCAACGGCAAAAATCGCTTAAGCTTTATATTGCAACGCAATATGCGCCCGATGAACCATAGAAACGCAAGGCTCTGACGGGCTAAACTGTGATCTCGTGTAATCATTATAACAAAAATCCGGCTCCCGCTCCGGCAGTGCAGCACGGCAAAAAACACCAGAGTCAGAACAGAGGGATGTGCCATGTCAGCGAAACGGCAGCAGCGAATCGACCGTCTGCGCGACGCCCTGGAGGCCCGCGACGTCCTGCGGCTGAAAGATGCCGCCGAAATGCTGGGGGTCTCGGAAATGACGGTCCGGCGGGATATCGCCGCCTGTGACGGCTGCCTGACCTATCTGGGCGGCTATATCGTCACCCCTCCGGCCGCCTCAGCAGCCAAGGGCTATGTGTTCGATCAGGAACAGTCGAGCCATACCGAGGCCAAACGCGCCGCCAGTCAGGCCGCCGCCGCCCTGATCCAGCCGCATGAGACCATTTTTCTGGACTGCGGCACCACCATCCCGCATCTGGCCGCCGCCCTGCCCGATGACATCCGGCTGACGGTGATCTGTTACGCCATCAACGTGGCGGAAATCGTCTGCCGCAGGCCGGGATTGCAGGTGATCCTGCTCGGCGGGGTCTATCATCCGTCCTCGGCTTCCTTCTCCGGGGCCGCCGGACTGACCCAGCTGGAAGGCTTGCGGATCGACAAGGCCTTCATTTCCGCCGGGGGAGTCCATGGCACCCGGGGGGTCAGTTGCTCCAACAGCCATGAAGTGGCGATCAAGCAGACCGCCATGGCCAATGCCCTGACCAAGGTGCTGGTGGTGGACGCCACCAAGATTGACGCCGTAAAGCCGTTCTACTTCACGCCGCTGGATCAGTTTGACATCGTCACCGCCGACACCGGGGTCTCCCCCGATGCGGCAGAAATGATCCGGCAGTGCGGTCCACGCCTGATCCTCGGATAACCGGACTCTCAGGTCTCGGTGGTGTTGGCGATATACAGCACCACCACCCCGGCAATCACCAGCCCGACCGCCAGCAGCCGCAGGCCGCTGACCGGGCGCAGCGGAAAGCCCATCCAGCCGTACTGATCCATCAGCAGCGACAGCACCATCTGCCCGGCAATCACCGCCGCCATGAACATGCTGGCCCCCATCACCGGCGACAGGGTCAGCGCCGCCGTCAGGTAAAACACCCCGGCCAGACCGCCGGTCCACAGCCACCACGGCCCGGCCAGCGCCGCCCCAAAGGCCGGGAACGGCACCCGCAGCACCAGCAGCAACGGAATCATCACCAGCAGACTGACAGTCAGAGAAGCGGTGGTGGCCAGCAGGGGATGGCCCAGCGCCCGGCCCAGCGCGGCATTGGCCCCGCCCTGAAGCGGCACAATCGCTCCGGCGGTCAGGGCGGCCAGCAGGGTCAACAGAGTGGTCAGAACGGACATGATGGGAACTCGCTGTTTTTGTTGGGGGAGTCAGAAACGCTCCCCGGATCGTTTCCGATTCCTGCCCAAAAGAACAGTCTTTCCCGCAGGCCGGGTGCCTGACCGGAATAACCCGGCGCTTTGCCTGCAAAACGCCGTCCGGAAAAGCAGATCGCAGGGTTTATTCAAAATACGACGGGTTTTTCCGGAAATTTTCATCAGAACGCCGGGTTCTTCCCGGCGGCCTGCTCCCGCAAGATCATTGTAACAACAAAACCCGTCCTCCCCAGATAACCGACGGGTCCGGCTTCGCAGTCATGGGACACCCCCTTATGTATCAAGACAACGTAATCCGGCCCCGGATGACGGACAGCCCGGCATTTCTCGGCGGAACCGCCGCCGTGGTCTTCGCCGCCGCCTGTCTGTCCGGTGCCGGTCAATCCGGCCTTGGCGGCCTGCTGGCCCCGGTGGTCAACAGCCTGTCGGCCCCGGCCCTGCGCACCGTGGCCGTTGCCCTGACCCTGGCACTGGCCTTTACCGCCAATATCCACCTGATCGGCAAGCTGCCGCTGCGCGGGCAGGTCATCGCCGTGTGGACGGAACTCCTGCTGCTGTTTCTGGTGTTCTTCGACAGCTTTGATCTGTCCTACAGTTTCATCGGCACCAAGGTCGGCTTCATGATCACACAGGGGGTGCTGACCACCGTCTATGTGTCGGCGATCTCCATCGCCTTTGCCTTCGTGTTCGCCCTGCTGGGATCAACCGCCAAACTGTCCGGCAACGGTTTTGCCGTGGCGGTCGCCTCGTTCTACACCTCCTTCTTCCGGGGGGTGCCGCTGCTGATCCAGATCTACCTGATCTATCTTGGTATTCCGCAGCTTGGCTATGTCGTCGATGCCATCCCCGCCGGGGTGATGGCCCTGTCGCTGTGCTACGGCGCCTATATGACCGAAATCTTCCGCGCCGGGATCATGAGCATCCCCAAGGGCCAGTGGGAGGCCAGCCGGGCGCTGGGCCTGACCCCGTGGCACACCCTGTCCCGCATCATCCTGCCGCAGTCGATGCGCCTGATCATTCCGCCGACCGGCAACCAGTTCATAGCCATGCTGAAGGACAGCTCGCTGGTGTCGGTGATCGGGGTGTGGGAACTGATGTTTCTGGCCCGCACGCAGGGCCGGGCCGAATTCCGGCATCTGGAAATGCTGATCACCGCCGCCGTCCTCTACTGGGCCCTGTCCTTTGTGCTGGAACGGGTGCAGGCCCATCTGGAAAAGCGGTTCAACCGCGCCCACCGCTGACCGGAGGCCCCGCCATGATCTCCCCCACTGCCCAGCCCTCCACCGCCCTGCTCTCCCCCGGGCCACTCACCACCGGGCCCATCGTTTCGGTGCAGGACCTGAAAAAATGGTACGGCCCGTTCCACGCCCTGAAAGGCATCGATCTTGATGTCGCTGTCGGCGAAACCGTGGTGATCTGCGGCCCGTCCGGATCCGGAAAATCCACCTTCATCCGCTGCCTGAACCTGCTGGAAGATTTTCAGGAAGGCCGGGTGGTGATTGACGGCCAGCCCCTGACCCGGGAGCCCGCCGCCGTGGCGGCCATCCGCCGCAGTGTCGGCATGGTGTTCCAGCAGTTCAACCTGTTCCCGCATCTGACGGTGCTGGAAAACCTGATGCTGGCACCGCGACTGGTCCATAAAACCCCGGAGCAGGAGGCCCGCGCCACCGCACTGGCCTATCTCAACCGGGTCCACATCGGGGCACAGGCCGACAAATACCCCGATCAGCTTTCCGGCGGACAGCAGCAGCGGGTGGCGATTGCCCGCGCCCTGTGCATGCGTCCGCGGATCCTGCTGTTTGACGAACCGACCTCAGCCCTTGACCCGGAAATGGTCAAGGAAGTGCTGGAAGTGATGGGCGAACTGGCCGGGGATGGCATCACCATGCTGTGCGTCACCCACGAAATGGGCTTTGCCCGCCGGGTTGCTGACCGGGTGATCTTCATGGATCACGGCCAGATTGTTGAACAGGGGCCACCGGGGCAATTCTTCGATGCGCCGCAGCATCCCCGGGCCCGGGAATTCCTGTCCCAGATCCTCAGCCACTGATCCCGGATCACCCTGCCAAAGTTCCTCCCGCCGGTCTCCGGACCGGCGGCCCTGCCCGCCTGCGCCCGCAGGCCTGCCAAAACACACAAAAAATCACCCCAACAGGAGGTTTATCCGATGAAACGCCTTGCCTTTGCCGCCGCCCTCGCCGGTCTGCTTGCCGCCGGAACCGCCCACGCCGGAGAGGTGCTGAACCGCATCACCCAGTCCAAGACCATGACGGTCGCCACCGCCGCCAACTGGCCGCCGCAGTCCTTCGTCGGCCCCGATAACACCCTGCAGGGCTTCGACGTCGACGTGGCGAAGGAAATCGCCAAACGTCTGGGGGCCGAAGCCAAGTTTGTCACTCCGGAATGGGGTATCATCACCGCCGGGCGCTGGTCGGGCCGCTGGGATATCTCCGTCGGGTCGATGACCCCGACCACCGAACGCACCCGCATCCTCGACTTCCCGGCGGTGTATTACTACACCCCCTATGTTTTCGCCGTGCACCAGTCTTCCCCCGCCGCCAGCCGCGCCGACCTGAACGGCAAGGTGATCGGGGTCGAGGCCGGAACCACCACCGAAGACTATATCAACGGCCGCCTGAAGATTGATGCGGTCGGCGTACCGCCCTTCACCGTCGATGTCAAACCGAAAGAAGTCCGCACCTACGGCGACAGCATGGGGCCGCTGGATGACCTGCGCCTTGGCAACGGCACCCGTCTGGATGCCACGGTCTCGGCCCTGCCGACCATCACCGGCGCGGTCAAGCGCGGCTACCCGGTGAAGGCGCTGGCCGACAAGCCCGCCTATTACGAGCCGCTGGCCATCGCCATCGACAAGGGGGACGCCGACTTCGGCAGCCGCCTGACCGCCATCGTCGATCAGATGAAGGCTGACGGCACCCTGAAGACCCTGTCCCAGAAGTGGTACGGCGACGACCTGACCACCCTGCGCTGATCTGCATCCTCCCTGCTCCCGCCGGGCCGGTCTGCGGTCCGGCGGGGGATCCCTGACGGTTCCCTCACTCTGGATACCTGCATCATGTCCGCCTATCCCAACAGCTTCTATGCCGCCACCCGTATCACCGCCCCGGAGCGTCCGCCCCTGCGCGGACGCCGCACGGCGGATGTCTGTGTCGTCGGCGGCGGGCTGGCGGGCCTCAGCACGGCGTGGGAACTGGTGCAGCGTGGCCGGTCGGTGGTGCTGCTGGAGCAGCAGCGGGTGGCGTGGGGGGCCTCGGGCCGCAACGGCGGCTTTGTCCTTCAGGGCTGGTCGGAAGGACTGGGGGCGATTGAAAAACGCTGTGGCACCGATGCCGCCAAGGCGCTGTTCCGCCTGTCGCTGGAAGGGGTGGACATCGTCCGCGAGACCATCAGCCGCCATGCCCTGCCCGGCTGTGCCCCCACCACCGGCAAGCTGAGCGTGGTGCGTTACGACAACGCCGACGGCCTGCAACGCTTCCGCGACCGGGTGGCGGCGGAGTTCGGCTTTGAGTTTGACTACCTTGACACCGCGCGGGTCCGCGACGTGCTGCGGACCCAGCGCTATTTTCAGGCCCTGCGGGATCCGCACGGCTTCCACTTCCACCCCCTCAACTTCTGCCTTGGCCTCGCCGGACTGATCGAACAGGCGGGCGGCGTGATCCACGAAGGCACCGCCATGACCGGCATCCGCCGCAGTGGCGCCACCCTACAGGTGGACACCCCCGAGGGCGGCGTCGACTGCGGGGCGGTGGTCTACTGCTGTGGCGGCTATGGCGGCCCGGAATTCGGGCGTCTGCGCCGGTCGTTCCTGCCGATTGCCACCTATGTGGTGCTGACCGAACGGCTGGGGGACCGCCTGCACGACGTGATGCGCACCACCGATGCGGTCGGCGATGACCGGCGGGCATCTGACTACTACCGGGTGGTGGACGGCGACCGCCTGCTGTGGGGCGGGCGGATCACCACCCGCGATGAGCAGGACGAGGCCCGGCTGTCGGCGATGCTGACCCGCGATATCCTTGATGTCTTCCCGCAGCTGGAGGGCATCCGCATCGAACAGGCCTGGTCCGGCCTGATGGGATACGCCCGCCACAAGATGCCGCATATCCGCGAGCTGGAACCGGGGATCTGGTCCTGTGCCTCCTTCGGCGGCCATGGTATGAACACCGCCCCCATCGGTGGCCGGGTGGTGGCGGAAGCCCTGTGCGGCGAAAGTGACCGCGTCCGCCTGTTCAGCCCCTATGGGCTGGACTGGAACGGCGGCCCGTTCGGCCCCCCGGCGGCACAGACCGTCTATGCCGGACTGAAGCTGATGGACTACATTCAGGAAACCCGCTCTGCCCGGCGGGCCTGAAACACCCCGCTCAGGACTCCCCCGATGCCCGTTGATACACTGCCCCCGGCTGATGATTCCCAACCCGCCCCGCGCCTGCAACTGACGGAGAAAGACCGCCAGCTGCTGACCCTGCTGCAACAGAACGCGCGGGAACCGACCGCCTCCCTCGCCCGTAAGCTGGGGGTGTCGCGGTCAGCGGTGCAGGAACGGATTGCCCGGCTGGAGTCCGCCGGGGTCATCACCGGCTATACGGTGCGGATCGACCACAGCCGGGTGACCAATACGGTCAACTGCCTGACCATGACCGCCTGCACCAACAAGAGCTATGCCGATGTGATGGCCGCCCTGAAAAAGATGGATGCGGTACAGGCGGTCTATGCGGTATCGGGGGACTGGGATTTCATCATCCACATTTCCACCGACACGTTGCAGGCCCTGAATGCCAACCTGACCCAGATCAACCAGATCAAAGGGGTGGCCCGCACCTCTTCCTACATCGTGATGGAAACCAAGCTGGACCGCCGCCTGCCCTGACGGTCAGGGGCGGATCTCCACCGGGGTTCCGTCAGGCACCAATGCCCAGATGTCGCGGATCTCGGCATCGGTGACGGCGACACAACCCGCCGTCCAGTTGCGCAGCCGGTGCAGCGGGCCGATCCAGCCGCGCCCGTTGGGCAGGCCATGGATCATGATATCGCACCCCGGATTTTCTCCCCGCGCCGCCGCCGCCGCCCGGTCAGCGGCATCGGGATAGCTGATGCGCAGCGACAGGTGATAGGCACTGCGTGGATTACGCCCGGCGATGTGATAGGTCCCTTCCGGGGTCAGACGGTCGCCCTCCTTCCGCTTCGGGCCGGGGCCACCGCTGCCGGTGGACACCCGGTAGCAGCCGATCACCTGACCATCCCGCAGCAGGGTCATCCGCCGGGCCGCCTTTTCGATGACGATGCGGTCAGCCTGCTGTTCTGCGGGGGCCGGTGCGGGCGGCGAAACCATGGTCAGGATGTCCTGTTGCGGGGTCGGGACCCCAGAAAGCCAAAAATCAGAACCAATCGCAAGCTTCGGGTGGGGGGCGTCACTGTCCGTCGGCAGGATCGGGGCTTTCCCCTTCCTGAAACGACAGGACCGACCATGACTTTCCGCATCACCGGCCTTGATCCCGCCCCGTTCCGGCCCCTGTTTGACCTGACCGACGACGCCCTTGCCGCACAGGGGATTGTCCGCTGCACCGCACCGGCAGACAGTGGCTGGCCCTGCCGGGTCAGCCTGCGGGATGCCGCCCCCGGCGAGACCCTGCTGCTGCTGAGCTATCCACACCAGCCCGCCCTGTCCCCCTACCGGGCCAGCGGGCCAGTGTTTGTCCGGCAGGCGGCGGAAACCCGCTTTGATGCCACCGGCACCCTGCCGCCGGTGGCCCCGCCCCGGCTGCTGTCGGTCCGGGCCTATGACGCCCGGGATCACATTGAGGACGCCGAGGTGGTTGACGGGCAGCACCTGACCGCCGAAATCAACCGGATGTTCGCCAAGCCGGCCGTACAGTACCTGCATGTCCACTATGCCCGGCGCGGCTGTTTTGCCTTCCGGGTTGATCGGGCCTGACGGATTGCTCCGCCCGGACTATGATCCCGGTCATAGTCCGGGCGGCTGTCTCCGGCCAGACTGTTGCCCCTGCCCCAGACCCTTCCGGAGGTTTCCCCACCGTGCCCGTCCGCCCCGCCAGCCACCGTCTGCGCACCTTTGGTGCGGTTGTCGTCTTCAGCACCCTGCTGGCGGCCTGTTCCTCCGGCCCGGCGCAGGAGCCGCCGCCCGCCCGCCCGGCCCCGGAGAAAAGCGCCGGAAAACCGGCCCCGAAGCCGACGCCCAAGCCCGGCACCACAGCCAGACCGGCACCGCAGGGCAAGCCGGACCGGGGGGTTCCGCCGCCGCCGCCGGACCTGACCGGCATGACCCTGCCCAGCGTGACCGCCCTGATCGGCCCGGCGGCATCCGAAGCCCGGCAGTCCCTTGGCGTGACCCGCACCTACCGCGATGCCAGCCGCAAGGATGGCTGCACGCTGACGCTGGTGTTCTACCCCGATGTCAGCGGTGGCCCCGACCGGGTGGCAACGCAGGATACCGGTGGCCGTGACCCCGGCGACTGCCTGCGGCAGTTGCAGATGGCCGGGGGGCGCCATGGCGGCTGAGCCCTCTCCTCCCCTGATCGGAATCATCGATGATGACCCGCTGTTCCGCGAAACCGTCGCCGGAAACCTGAGCGACGCCGGATACCGGGTGCAGGACTGGCCCGGGGGAGAGGCGTTTTTTCAGGCCATCCGCGACGGCATCCGCCCCGATCTGCTGCTGCTGGACTGGAAAATGCCCGGCCAGAACGGGATTGAGGTGCTGCGGCAGATGCGGGCCGAGGCCCTGACCCTGCCGGTGATCTTCCTGACGGTGCTGAGTGACCAGATTTTCGAGGAAGCCGCCCTGACCGGCGGGGCGGTGGACTTCGTCGAAAAATCCCGCAGCTTCACCATTCTGGAACGGCGGATCCGGCTGTGCCTTGACCGTGGCACCACCGGCGACAGCCCGCCCGCCCCGGAACAGACCCGCATCGGCCCCCTGCTGCTGGACCACCCGATCCGCCGCGCCCGGTGGCGGGGCCAGCCGGTGGACCTGACCGTCACCGAATTTGCCATGGTGGCGGCCCTGGCAGCCAAGGCCGGGCGCGATGTCAGCTACCGCGACCTCTATGATTCCGGGCGCGGCAAAGGCTTCCACGCCGGGGCCGGAGAAACCGGCTACCGCACCAATGTGCGGGCTGCGATCAAACGGATCCGCGAGAAGTTCCGCGCCCTTGACCCGGATTTTGAGCAGATCGGCAATTACCCCGGCTTCGGCTACGTCTGGCAGGTGTCCGCCGATGACCGGGGCTGACACCTCCCCCCGGCGGCCCCGGCTGCTGCGCTCTTTTGCCGTCAAGCTGGCGGTGACGGCGGTGATTTTCGCCGTGGTGCCGGGCATGCTCTACAGCCAGCTGGAGCAGACCGAACGCCAGCGCTCCGCCCTGATGCTGCAACTGGTGCAGGAACAGGGGCGGCTGGTCGGCGAGGCCCTGTCCCCGCTGCTCGACCGGTTTTCCCCCCGCGAGGCCCCGGCACTGGAAGCCGTGGTGCGCCGCCTGACCGAAGGCACGGTGGCGGTCAAGGTGCTGTTCCGCCCCGCAACCCTACAGGATGCCAGCGGCTTCCTGCTGGTCGCCGCCGCCCCGGAAACCGACGCCGCGCAGGCCCGCCAGACCATGGCCCAGCTGGTTGCCAACGGCGTGCTGTCGCATCTGGATGCTTCGTGCAGCGGCAATGCCCCGCTGGCCCTGCATCTGCCCACCGGCCCCGAAGCCCCTTCGGGGGATCTGCTGACCTATCTGGCCCCGCGCCGCACGGCGGCAGGCTGCTGGGTGGTGCTGACCGCCCAGCCGAGCGGATCGCTGCCGGAACAGTTGATCGGCCGACCCTACTGGCAATCGCCGGACCTGCGGGTGGCGGCATCGGTCTATCTGCTGATGGCGGTGCTGGTGCTGTCGCTGTTCACCGATGCGTGGCGGGATCTGCGGCGCTTCCGCTCGGTCGCCCGGGCGGTGATGCGGGGGGATGGCCGGGCTTCCTTTGCCGCAACCGGCACGGTGGCGGAACTGACCGATGTCGCCGCCGATCTGGATGCGATGGTCAGCACCCTGAAGCGGTCAGAAACCCTGCTGCGGCAGGCTGCCGAGGAAAACGCCCATGCCCTGAAAGGTCCGCTGGCGGTGATCGCGCAGGCCACCGAGCCGCTGGAGCGTGCCATCCCGGCAGACAATACCCGCGCCCGGCGCTCCCTGTCCCTGATCGGGCAGTCAGTCAACCGGCTGGATGCGCTGGTCTCGGCAATCCGCCGTACCGATGAGGCGATTGCCGGACTGATCGACGTTCCCCGCCAGCCGGTGGCGCTGTCCGCCCTGCTGGCCGATCTGGCACAGGGCTATACCCGGCTGGCGGCGGAACGGTCGCTGCGGCTGGACAGCGCCATCCCCCCCGGTATCACCGTCACCGGCGGCTGCGACCTGCTGGAGGTGACAGCAGAAAACCTGCTCGACAATGCGCTGGACTTCGCCCCGCCCGGCACCGCCCTGTCGCTGACCCTGCGGCGGGACCGGGGGATGGCGGTGTTCTGCGTCCGGGATCACGGCCCCGGCGTGGCGGAGGCCGATCTGGAGCGGATCTTTGAACGGCATGTCAGCCAGCGCCCCGATCATCCGGCCGGGCCGGACCATTACGGCCTTGGCCTGTGGATCGTCCGCCGCAATGCCGAAGCCCTCGGCGGGCGGGCGTGGGCGGAGAATGCTCCCGGCGGCGGGCTGGCGGTTTCCGTCGCCCTGCCGCTGGCCTGAGCAGGCCAGCCGGTCACAGGACTGTCACAGCGTTCTCACCCCCCTGTCGCAGGGGGCGCGGTAGTCTGACGGCATGGGGTGATCCCCAACCCGTTCTGACTTTATCCCAATCCGTTCTGACTTTATCAGTGTGAGATCTGACCATGACCAACCGCCCCCTGACCTCCGTCACCGCCGCGCTGGTACTGGCCTTTGCCCTGTCCGGCTGCGCCAATATGACCAACACCCAGCAGCGCGCCCTGTCCGGCGGCGCCATCGGGGCCGCCGGGGGGGCCGCCGTCGCTGCCATCGCCGGGGGCGGGCTTGTCACCGGGGCCCTGATCGGGGCCGGGGGTGGGGCCGCCATCGGGGCCCTGACCGGCAAGTAATCACGGTTCTGCCGCAGTTTCTTCCCATAAGCCGCCATCATCCCCGTGCAGAGTGAGACTGTGGACGGCGCGGCGTCCGGTCAGGGGCCCCGGTGGCCGCCTGTTCCGGCCCCCGCCTGACCGTCCCGGTCTCCGTCGCAGAAAGGCTTGCGCCATGTCTTCCCTCGCCCGTTTCTCCCTGCGGGCCATGCTGTTGGCCGCAGTGGGTCTGACCACCCTGTCCGCTCCGGCCTTTGCGGATCCGCCATGGAAGCAGGACCGCGGCCGCGACTGGTCCGACCATGATCGCGGTCGCCATGGCCGGGGCTGGGATGATCGCCGGGATGTCCGCCGGGGTCCCCCCGCCTACGGCCCGCGCCCCTATGTGGTGCTGGAACGCGAACGCTACGTGTATATCGAGCCGCCGCCGCGTCGGGTCTATGTGATGCCGCCGCCGCGCCCGGACGTAACGGTGGTGATTCCGTTAAATTTCTGACCGTTTCCTGTTCAGCCTCTGTTGTGTGTTCCCTCTCCCAGCCAGCCTCTGCGGCCCGCCCCACACGGCGGGCCGTCTTTTTTGGGTCAGGCCAGCCGCCGCCACAGCAGGGCCGCGATGGCCAGATCCTGCACGCCAAGGCCGGTCAGATCGGCAACGGTCAGCCCCCCGTCCGGCAAGGCCCTCTCCCCGGCCAGAACTGCCCCCAATGGCACAGCCGCGTCAGCCGGAACCACCCCGGCCCGCACCGCAACGCCAAAATCCCCGTGGTCCAGACACTGGCCGGGATCATCGGCGATGATCGCCGCCGCCCCGGCCAGAACAGCCGGATCCAGTTCCGACTTGCCGGGACCGTCAGCCCCCAGCGCCACCACATGCAGCGGGCCGCTGAGGTGATCTGCCCTCAGGACCGGCTGCTGCGCCGGGGTGCAGGTGACCACCACCCGGGCCGCCCGGCAAAGGGTGGTGCGGTCCGCCACCGGGGCGGCGTCAAGACCACCGGCCCGCAGACGGCAGGCCAACGCCTCCGCCCGTTGCGGATTCCGGCCCCAGATCAGGACCCGGCGCAGCGGGGTCAGCGCCGTGATCCAGCGGGCCTGTAACGCCGCCTGTTCCCCGGTGCCGATGATGCCGAGCGTCATCCCTGCGTCCAGCGGCAACAGGGATGCGGCAATCACTCCGGCCGCCGCCGTCCGCCATGCCGTCAGCAGCCCGTCGTCCCGGATCAGGGCTTCCGGTGCGCCGGTGGTGCTGTTGAACAGCAGAACCGCCCCGGTGTTGACCGCAAGGCCCCGCTGCGGATTGTCATAAAACCCGGCGGCCACCTTGACCGCAAACACCGGCTCCGCCGCCGAGGCTGCCGCCTTGACGTGGCAATCCCCGGTCAGGCGGCCATCCTGCCCGGAAAACAGCAGCGCCATCGGCGGCGGACACTGGCTGCCCCCCTGATGGTGACGGATCAGGGCCGTCCGGACTGCCGCCGTCACCGCCTGCGGGGTCAGAACGGCGCGGATCTCCTCCGCCGTGATGATCCGCATGGCCTTATCCCGGTGTAACGCTGTTGCCCCGGCGGTCGAGGAAGCGCCGCAGGGCCGTCAGCCCGTCGGCGATGCCCTTGCGGCCAAACCCGATGCGGAAATGCCCTTCCGGGGCGGTGATCAGCTCAGACCGGTAGATCGACGACGGCAGCAGCAGCACGCCTTCCTCCTCCAGCAGGTCGTGACAGAAGGTCTCCACGCCATCCCGCCCCAGATACTTCGGATAGCCGATACAGCCGCCATCGGGGTGCCGCCAGTCGAACAGACCGGGATAATCGGCAAAGAACCGGTCCAGCTCTGCCAGATTATCGGCGATCAGGGCGCGGTTGCGGGCCAGGATCCGGTCCCGCACCCCCAGCGCCAGCACGGTCAGCCGCTCTGACGGGGCGGAATTGCAGATCGACAGGTAGTATTTGTACCGCTGGATCCGGTCCAGCAGTGCCGTATCCGGGCAGGCCAGCCAACCGATGCGCAGCCCCGGCAGGCCATAGGCCTTGGACATCACATTCAGCGAAATCCCGCGTTCATACACATCCGCCACCTGCGGCAGACACCGGGCTTCGTCCCGCTCCAGAAGACGATAAACCTCGTCACTGAACAGCCAGATCCCGTGCTGGCGGCACAGGTCCACCAGCGCGTCAAAGGTGGCCCGGTCCGGCACCGCCCCGGTCGGGTTATTGGGGAAATTGATCGACATCAGCCGGGTATTGGGGCGGATCGCCGCCCGCACCGCGTCCAGATCCAGCCGCCAGCCCTCTTCAGCCCGCAGCGGCACCCCGGTCACGGCGCAGATCTCCAGCGGCAGGGTTTCCGCAGCCTGATAGTTCGGCACCACGACAATGGCATGGTCCTGCGGGGTCAGCAGCACCCGTATGGCGGCATAAATCCCTTCCTCCGCCCCGGCAAAGCACAGGATCTGCGACGGCGACAGGGTATCGTAGGTGGCCGCCACCGCCGCCAGCACATCGGGGGATCCCTTGGGTTCGGTATACCCCAGCCAGCCGTCAAGCAGGCTCTCTGCCGCCCCCGGCCCGGCCAGCGCCAGCAGATCGGCCACCGACAGGCTTTCCGCATCCGAGGCGGTCATGTGATACCGGGCCTTGAATTCCCAGTGGCTGAAATGCACTTCCAGCGCGAAATCACGCATGGCTGCCTCCTCTTTCCGTAATGTCGTCGTCGGTGCCACCGTCGCGCACCTGCTTCAGGGCCGCGTACAGGCTGGCCCGCGAAATGCCAAGGATCCGGGCGACATGGTCCGCCGCCCCCCGGATCCGGAGGATCCCCGCCGCCTCCAGCGCCCGCAGCACCGCCACCCGGTCGGCGCGGTCAGCGGCGGCAAAGCTGCGGCCCCGGGCCGCCAGCGTCTCGGCAATCAGGCTGTGCGCGGCCTCCCGCCAGTCCCCCGTCACCAGCGGCTGGGCCGCCGGATCCCCGAAGGCTCCGGTCAGCGACCGCAGCAGCTCAGCCGCCGCCTCGATCTCGCCGGTCTTCATATTGATGCACAGCAGGCCGATAGCCCGCCCGCCGTCATCGCGGATCACGGCCGACACCGACTTCAGCCGCTGCCCGTCCCAGTGCCGTTTGCCATAGGGGCCGATCACATCCTGCCCGGCCCCATCAATCTGCGGGGCCTCCTCCGCCAGCAGCGATGGATCTCCGGCAACACGGTTGGAGAATGCCCCGGCAATGTGGGCGATGGTGTCGGTGGCCAGATCATGCAGCACCACTTCCAGCCGCCCCGGAAACAGGGTGGCCACGGCATCGCAGACCGGAAACAGGCGGGAGAGGATCGTCTTCATGACACCGGCATACTCCGATTCTGGATCAAGAGTCAAATATTGGATTTTTTGTCTAAATTTCATCCAGAAAAAGGCCCCGTGCCAAAGCACGGGGCCACACCATCCGGCCATACCCGGGACACGTGCCAGGGGAGACATCTGGCCCCGGGAGAGGCAATCCTGCCGCTACGCCCTCCGCGTTTCCGCGCCGCAGCGGCAGGATCAGGCCAGACGGTCCGGGCGGAAGACATCCATCGGCAGACCAAGGGCCAGAAGGTCAGCCGGGGGCTCCCCCGTCAGGAATTCAGACGCGGCCCAGGCCGACAGCGCCGGAGAAGTGAGGATACCGCTGCCACCCTGCCCGGCCAGCCAGAAGAAATCCGGGTCCTGCGGGCTGAATCCGATCACCTGCCGCCGGTCCGGGGCAAAAGTGCGCAGACCGGCCCATTTATGACTGATGGTCTGCACCGGCAGGGTGGTCGATTCCTGAAGGTAATGGGCGGCATAGGCCACATCCAGATCCTCCGGCTGGGCATCGCAGGCGGCGGACGGATGTTCATCGGCGGGCGAGACCATCAGCTTTCCGGCTTCCGGCTTGAAGTAGAAAGTCTCGTCCAGTTCGTTGACGCTGGGCAGCGCCCCGACATCAATGCCAGCCGGAACATCGACGGTGATCGCGGTCCGCCGCATCGGGGTCAGCCCCAGCGGGGTCAGTCCCGCCAGCTCCGCCAGCGGATCGGCCCACGCCCCGGCGGCATTGACCAGCTTGCGGGCCAATACCGGCCCGGCCGGGGTTTCCAGCCGGTAACAGCCGTTTTCCCGGATCACCGCCGTCACATCCTGCCCGGTCCGGAACTCCGCCCCGGCCCGGCGGGCAAAGCGGATGAAGCCCTGAAGCAGGCTTTCCACTTCCATATCCCAGCTTAAGGGATCGTACAGCGCCCCGCCCAGCCAGTCCGGCCGCAGGAACGGCACCATCGCCACCGCTTCCTCCACCGTCAGCAGCCGGGAGTCCGGGGAATGGACCCGGGTTTCCGTCAGGGCGGTCTCAACCAGCTCCGCCTTATCCGCCGGGGCGATGTTGACGGTGCCGCGGTGGCGCAGCAGCGGCACTTCGGTGAACCCATCCGGCGGGGTGTTCAGAAAATCCCATGAGGCATCGCACAGCAGGCCGACCACCTCGTTCTGGAACTGGCGGGAATATTCCGCCGCCGACCGCCCGGTGGAGTGATAGCCAAAGGCGCTTTCCCGCTCCAGCACCACCACCGAGCGGTGCGGGGCCAGACGATAGGCCATGGAGGCCCCTGCGATGCCGCCACCGACGATCGCCACATCAAACACAGCAGTCATGGAACCTTACTCCGTACAAATCCGGCCCCGGCGCTTACCCCTTGCGGTGGTGGGCACACAGGCACAGGAACTCCTGAATCAGGGTTGCGCCCAGCAGGGCGGTGATTTCGGCGCTGTCGTAGGCCGGGGCGACCTCCACCAGATCCATGCCGACAAAGCGGACCGGACTGTCTTTCAGGCCGCGCAGGATATCGAACACCTCGCCCGGGGTCAGACCGTCGGACACCGGGGTTCCGGTGCCGGGGGCAAAGGCCGGGTCCATGCTGTCGATATCAAATGTCAGATAGGCCGGGGCCCCCGCGGTCACGCGGGTGATCTCGTCAATCACCGCCTGCACGCCGTTGTGGCGGACCCACGGGCGATACAACACGGTGATCGGGTCGGTATGGTCATACTGGGTGCGGATCCCGATCTGGATCGACCGCGCCGGATCAATCAGGCCGTCACGCATGGCATGATGCACAAAGGTGCCGTGGTCGAGGTAAGGGCTGTCCGCCGTATCCCGGTGGGCATCAAAGTGCACCAGCGCCAGCGGTCCATGCGTCTCAGCATGGGCCTTCAGCAGCGGATAGGTCACCAGATGGTCCCCACCCAGCCCGATCACTCCGGCCCCGGCGGCGACAATCCGCCCCGCTACAGCCGCCGTGTTCTCCAGCATCTGTTCGGCCCGGCCCCGGTGGTAATTGACGTCGCCGTAATCAACCACCGCCAGCGTGGCGAAGGGATCCAGCCCCCACGGCCACACCTCTCCGCCCCAGCCGACCTGACTGCTGGCGTTGCGCAGGGCATTCGGCCCCATCCGCGCCCCGGAACGGCCGGAGGTGGCGAGATCGAACGGTACGCCCAGCACCGCGAAATCCACCCCGTCCAGATCCCGGCTGAAGCGGCGGCGCAGGAAGCTGCGGGTGCCCGAATAGGGCATTTCCCGCTCTGTCCCGTACAGGCCGTCGTGATCGAAAGCCTGATCGCCGGACTCGCGCCGGGTCATGCCCCGGCCTCTGCCAGCCGCCGCACCCGCTCCGGCAGCACCAGATCACGGTCGAGCGGAAACAGCGGACGCGGTGCCCGCACATAGGGCAGACGGGCATAATCCAGCGTGCACAGCGCGCCGCTGTCGCAGACGATCACCTTTCCGGCGATCGGCTCAAAGGCAGCGCGGAAATGCTGCATCGACTTCAGGGCCACCACCTGCTTCTGGGTCGGATCAATGCCGAAGGACCGGAACAGCTGCTGGTCGAACATCTGGATCGCCACGCTGGTGATCAGCACATCCACCCCGCCGACCCGCAGCACCGCCACCGGGCCGAAATCCATGGCGATACCGCCCATCATCGGGCCGTCGCCGACGCACTTGCCATCAGCCAGCAGGCGCAGGGTGCCCGTCACGGTCAGCGGGCCGCCGCCGAAGCGGGCATCACATTTGCCGCCAATGGCCAGCGTCACGGTGGAGCCGACCGCCTGACCGTGCAGCCATTCCGCCGCCTGCGGATCGACCAGCGGACCGAAGCAGGCGTTTTCCACCCCGGCTTTCAGCAGGGCTTCCAGCAGGGCCGGGGCATCGCCATAGGCACCGCCGCCGGGGTTATCGGCATAATCGGCAATGATCAGCGGCTTCCCGGGATTGCCCCAGGCCACGGCCTGTTCCGCCGCCTGATCAACGGTCCAGTAGGTGTTGATCGGGGCGAACCGGCCGTTCCAGATATCGTCGGCGATGCCTTCGGCAAACTCCTGATGCGTCGCCAGATCGCCCTGACAGGTGACCAGAACGGTCGGGCCGACTTCCGACATGTCGCCGCTGGCAAACCCGGCATTGATGCTGACCACAAACACATCGGGATGCTGTTCGTAGGCTTTTGCCTGTTCCAGCCGGGCAATCATCGGGCCGACATCGGTGCGCCCGCCGTTGACTTCCTCCAGCATCGGCCGCCAGGCCCGCAGGGTGCGGGGGCGGATCTCGCCGCGCAGGGTCCGGTCAAGAACCGCCCCGGCATGGGCCGCCGCTTCCCGCAGGTCGATATGCGGATAGGTCTTGTAAGACACGATGATCTGGGCCAGCGCACACATGCGGGTGCTGACATTGGCGTGCAGATCCAGCGTGATGGCAATCGGCACATCCGGGCCAACGGCAGCGCGGATCCGCTCCAGCAGCTCCCCTTCCCCATCCTCATGGTCCACCGTCGCCATCGCCCCGTGCAGGGCCAGCAGAATGCCGTCAGGCTTCTCCCGCCGGGCCGCCTCGACGATTTCCCCGGCGTAGGCGTCAAACGCCTCCCGCGTCACCGGCCCGTTGGGACCGGCGTGGGCGCTGACCGCGTGGACCAGATTCCAGCCGAAGGCCTCGCGGGAGTCCAGCATCCCCGCCGCCCCGGAGTTGGTGCCCCGCAGAATGCGCAGCGCCTCTTCCCCCCGGTACACTCCGGCTTTCTCAAACTGCTCAAGGCCGGTCAGACGGGTGCTGAAAGTATTGCTTTCATGCAGGAATTCGGCGGAAAGAACCTTAAACGGCATGGGGAGTCTCCTGAGAGGGGGCCGTACCGGACCGGGGAGTCTGGGTGTCCGGCAACGGGGAATCCGGGAAGTGACAGGCGGCCTGATGACGGGTGCCGACGCTGCCCAGTTCAGGGCGTGTCTGTCGGCACAGGTCCTGCGCCTTCGGGCAGCGGGCCTGAAAGGCGCAGCCGGGCGGCAGGTCGTATCCGCTGGGGATTTCGCCGGTGATGCGGACGATGCTGCGCCGCTGGGTCGGGTCCGGCTCGAACGAGCTTTCGAGCAGGGCCCGGGTATAGGGATGCGCCGGGGTTGCCCCCTTCGGCATCACCTCCACCACCCGGCCCAGATACATCACCATGATGCGGTCACAGAAGTACCGGACCAGCGCCAGATCGTGGGAAATGAACAGGTAGGTCAGGGTCTGCTGGCCCCGCAGCGACTGCAAAAGCTGGATCACCTGTGCCTGCACCGACACGTCCAGCGAGGCCGTCGGCTCATCCAGCACCAGCAGCGAGGGTTGCAGGGCCAGCGCCCGGGCAATGCCCACCCGCTGCTTCTGCCCGCCGGACAGATGATGCGGATGACTTTCCGCCAGAACCGGATTGAGGGACACCATCGCCATCAGGCGGTCAACGGTGTCCTGCTCCTGTGCCGTGGTCAGGGAGACACCCTGCACCCGGAACGGTTCCAGCAGGGCCTCCCGGATGGTCAGGCGCGGATTGATCGAGGAATAGGGATCCTGAAACACCATCTGAAACCGGCGGCGCAGCGGCCGCAGGGCCTTTTCCGGCAGGGCGGCGATGTCCTCGCCCTCAAACCGGATGCTTCCGGACGACGGCTCCATCAGCCGCAGCACCACCCGGGCCAGTGTCGACTTGCCGCAGCCGGATTCCCCGACCACCCCGACGGTTTCCCCGGCCTGAATATCAAACGATACGCTGCTGACGGCGTGGAACTGGCGCGGCTTCCGCCACAGCCCGCCGCCCGAGCGGAAGGTTTTACAGAGATCGGTAACGGACAGAATGGGCGTGGTCATGACGCCTCTCCCGGCTGATCGGTCAGGAAACAGGCGGAGGCATGATTGTCCCCGGCAGCGGACAGGGGCGGAACCTCGGTGAAGCAGCGGCTGACCGCCTGCGCACAGCGCGGGTGGAACCGGCAGCCCGACGGCATTGCCGCCACACTGGGCACCACCCCGGGGATGCCGACCAGATCCCCCGGTGCCATATCATGGCGGGGAATACAGCCGATCAGCGCCCGGGTATACGGGTGGCGCGGGCTGGCAAAAATCGCCTCGACCGGGCCGGTCTCGACAATCCGGCCACAGTACATCACCGCCACCCGGTCGCAGGTGCGGGCGACCACCCCCATATCGTGGGTGATCAGCACCAGCCCGAGATCGCGTTCCTGCACCAGCTCAATCAGCAACTGGATGATCTGCGCCTGCACGGTCACATCCAGCGCCGTCGTCGGTTCATCGGCAATCAGCAGATCCGGTTCCCCGGCCAGCGCCATGGCAATTACGATGCGCTGGCGCAGCCCACCGGAAAGCTGGTGCGGATACAGGGTATAGACCATTTCCGCATTGGGGATCCGCAGACGGTCCATCAGCGCCAGCGTGCGGGCTTTGGCTTCAGTTCTATCGACCGGCAGGTGCAGCAGCGCCGCCTGATCGATCTGCTGACCGACGCGGACCACCGGGTCCAGCGAGGTCATCGGATTCTGGGTCACCAGTGCCACTTTGCCGCCCCGGATCTTCCGGTAGGCTTTCGGCGACAGGCTGCCAAGATCGGTGCCGTCGAAGTGGATGCTCCCCCCCGACACCCGGCCACCGGACAGCGGCAGCAGACCCATCACCGCCATGGCGGACAGAGATTTCCCCGACCCGGATTCCCCGACCAACCCCAGCACCTCGCCCCGGTTGACGGAGAAACTGACCCCGGCCAGCGCCTGAAGGCGGCCGAACTGGACCTGAAGATTTTCAACAGACAACAGCATCCGTCAGGCCCTCCGGATCCGGTTTTTCACATCCAGCGCCGCCAGAATGGCATCGCCGTACACGTTGATGAAAATGACCGACAGCGCCACGAACAGGCCGGGGATGATCACCACCCACGGGGCGTTAAACAGCTGGGCGGAGCCACTGCTCATCATCGCCCCCCAGCTGGGGGTCGGCGGCTGTGCCCCCATGCCGAAGAACCCGAGGGTCGCTTCCAGCAGGATGGCATCGCCGGTGGTCAGCATCGCCACCACAATCACCGGGGCCAGCGCATTGGGCAGCAGGTGACGCAGCAGGATATGGGCATGACCGGCGCCAAGGCAGCGGCTGACCTCGACAAAGGTTTCCCCCTTCAGGGCCCGCACCTGGGTGCGGGTCAGGCGGGTGAACTGGGCCAGATAGGCAACGGCGATGGCAATTACCGTGCTGTTCAGGCCGGGACCGAGGATCGCCACCAGCACCAGCGCCAGCAGGATTTCCGGGAAGCACCACGTCAGGTCGATCGCCGCCATGGTGATACGGTCAAACCGCCCGCCGAAGTACCCGCACAGCGCCCCGATCAGGATCCCGGCCGAAGCCGACAGCGCCACCGCCGTCAGGCCAACCGACAGGGAAATCCGCGCCCCATAAATCACCCGGGACAGGACATCGCGGCCAAACTCATCGGTCCCGAACCAGTTTTCCGCTGATGGCGGCAGGCCGATGCGGGCCAAATCCTGCGCATCATAGGCATAAGGGGCCAGCAGCGGCGCAAACAGCGCCACAAAAATGAACAGGCCAAGTCCGGCACCGCAGATCGCCCCGCCGATCCCCCCGAAGGGTTTTCCCAGCAGGCGCAGGGTTGCGGCCCCCTGTGTTTTCAAAGACAGGCTCATTACCGGCTCTCCTCCCGCTGGCGCGGATCCATTGCCGCCTGCACCAGATCCCCCAGCAGCGTGCCGATCATCACCGCCATCGCCAGCATCAGCAGGCATCCCTGCACCACCGGATAATCACGCTGCCCCAGCGCCCGGATCAGCAGGGACCCGATGCCCGGACGGGCAAACACATATTCCACCGTCACCGACCCGCCGACGATCAGGCCGATCCGCAGGCTGAGAAGGGTGACCACCGGGATCAGGGCATGGCGCAGCACATGGCGCACCTGCACCGCCCACGCCGGAACGCCCTTGGCATGCAGCAGCGTGACGAAATCCTGTCGGCCGATATCCATCATCGACACCCGGGTCACCCGCGCCACCAGCGCCATACCGCCCAGACCGACCGTTACCACCGGCAGGATCAGCGCCGTCCAGTGCTTGGCCCCAGACACCGGCAGCCAGCCCAGCGTCACCGCAAACAGCAGGATCAGCAGCAGCCCCAGCCAGAAAGCCGGAACGGTGGAGCCCAGCAGGACCACCCCCATGATCGACTTATCGACCAGCGTGTTCCGCCACGCCGCAGCAATCGCCCCGGTGGTGATGCCCACCAGCGCCGAGAAGCACAGCGCCAGACCGCCAAGGGTCAGGCTGTAACCGATATTTTCACGGATCAGATCCATCACCGGGCGACGCAGGACGATGGCGCTGCCAAAATCCCCCTGAAGCACCAGCGTCAGCCAACGCCAGTACTGGAGATACAGCGGCTGATCAAGGCCATAACGGGCCGCAATCAACGCCTTTTGCTCCGGCGTTACCCCGATGCGGACCAGATTGTCGATCGGGTCCCCGGGCACCAGATGGACGATCATGAACACCACGACCGTCACGAAGAAGAATACCGGGATCAGCGCCAGAATGCGCCGAAGGACATAGTCAGCCACTGTCCTGTTCCTTTTTTGTCAGGACCGGCCTTCCCGCCCCGGACGGCGGGACAGGCCGGAACAGGCCGGGAAAGGGCGGCATCCCCCCCTTCCCCGGCAGCGGTCATCAGTCGTTGACTTTGGTGTCGATGATCGAGGCGGCAGTGAATTTCGGCCCCCGGATCTTTTCCGGCACCGTCAGGCGGGTCTTGTTATAGGCCAGCGTGCGGTCGGGTTCGTAAATCGGCACCACCGGATACTGCGACAGAACGTACTCGTGGTAGATCTTGAAATTGGCGATGCGCTCTTCCGTGGTCTTCGAGCCGGTCAGCGCCGCCTTGCGCAGCTCCTCGCCCTTCGGATCCTTCCACATCGACACATTGGGGTAGCCCTGACGTTCCGCTGACAGGAACCAGTCAAGGATATCGGCGTTGTTCCAGCCGTAGGACCGGACCGCCAGCTGATGCTGATTCTTCTTGTACTGATCCCGGATTGAGGACACATCGAACACGCCGATCTCGCCGTTCATCCCGATGGCCTTCAGCTGAGCCTGAATGACTTCGGTCATGCGCTTGAATTCGGTATCGCCCTGCGTCCACAGCTTAACCGTCAGCGGCTTGCCGTCTTTTTCACGGATACCGTTCGGTCCCTTTTTCCAGCCTGCCTCATCCAGAAGCTGATTGGCCTGCCGCAGATCGTGACGGATCTCAAACTGCGGATTGATCTTCGATTCCGGCAGAGAAGAAATCAGGAAGGTGTGGGCCGGCTTGCCGACACCCCGGTACAGACGGCTGACGATCTCTTCCTGATTGACCGCCAGAGCAGTGGCCTTGCGGACCTTCAGGTCGGTAAACGGCTCAGCGCTGGTGTTGATCGGCATATAGAAGATGCCATAGCTCGGCAGCGCCTTGGTCTCGACATCCTTCACGCTCTTGTACTGCGACAGCAGGGCGTTGGGAACGTCGACGACCATATCGACGCCGCCGGTCTTCAGCTCAAGGTAGGACGCCGCTTCATCAACGATTTCCCGCAGCAGCAGCTTTTCGATGTGGGCTTTACCACGGTTGGCGGCCAGCTCGCTGCCCCATTTGTAATCCTCGTTGCGGATCAGCAGGGTTTCGACGCCGGTGGTGAAATGATCCAGCTTGTAGGGACCGGTGCCGACTGCGACAGTGACGCCATAGGTATCCCCGGCGGCCTCATAGGCCTTCGGGCTGGGCACGCCCATAAAGCCGCTGGCCAGATTATACAGCAGGTTGGCATCCGGGTGCTTCATGACGAAACGGACGGTGTAATCGTCAACGATTTCCACCTTGTCAACGGCCGCCACCAGATAATCGTTGTCGGTCCCGGCAAACTTCGGGATCCACCACGCAATGGTCTTGGCGTTGAACGGCTCGCCGTCGTGGAAGGTCACGCCCTGACGCAGCTTAAAGGTCCACAGCATCCCGTCCGGGCTGCTTTCCCACGATTCCGCCAGATGCGGATGATAGGTCTGGTCGGCGTCCTGCTCGATCAGACGGTCATAGATCAGCTCGTGCGCCAGCGTATCCAGCGTGGTCTTGACCGGGTTAAGGGTCGGGGCCCCGTTATGGGAATTGGGGAACACGAAAACGGCTTCCGACGCCGCCACCGCCGCGCTCAGCGGGGCAAGCGCCACGCCGCAGGCCAGCGTGGCCGATAACAAGGCAAGTTTCAGGCGCGAAGTGCTGTGGGTCATTGTGATGATATCCCTGTTCAGAGGACGTGTGGCATGACGGGCTTTGGCCCAGTTTCTGCCGGGCGTTCGTGTCGCCCGTTATGGCGTGTCAACGCGGACCACGTCCGACGCTGCACGGCTTGTTATTTCGGTATGGCGGTGCTGTAGCCGGTGTACTTTTTGTAGCACTCGGCCATCTTGTTCAGACGTTCCTCAACCCCGGCGCCAAGCTCGCTGAAGACGGCATTCACCGTCAGCTGGACCAGCGACACCATCGGGCCAAGGGAATCCCAGAAATGATTCAGGACGGTGGGGACCAGAAACACCTCATCCGCCTGCGACGGAGACCAGTCACAGAAGGTATCGGAAATCACGGAAACCGGAATTCCATGCGCCTTTGCATCGACGGCCAGCAGGTGACTCAGGCGCGAATAGCGGCGGGTATCAAGGATGACCAGCATGATTTCGGACGGATCCGTCAGCAGGACATCGACAAAGTTCCCGGCGGTCATATCCACCAGCGTGATCCCATCCCGCAGATACTGCAACTGATGGACCAGCAGGGAAGCCACACCGCGTTCCGTCTGAAACCCGGCAACCAAAACCCGCTTCCGGCTGGCGATCCGCTTGATGAATGTTGCAAATTCCGGGGAGTGGGCAATTTCATGCACCCGGACAATAGCAGAAATTTCCAGTTCCAGTCCCCGCGCCTGCTCGCGGTCTCCGGCGCGGGTCCGCCCCTCAAATTCCTGCAATCGGTCACCGACCAGCCACGGACTGTCTCCCAGATCCGCCTTCAGCAGGGCTTTCAACTCTTTGAAATGACGGAATCCGAGGCTGCGGCAGAACCGGCCGACCGTCAGCTCACTGACCCCGACTTTCAGGGCCAACGTTGCAGCCGTCTCAAACGGCAATTCTGTCAGGTTGGCCAGCATGTAGTTGGCGATGTTGCGGCCCGCTGGGGTCGCTTCCTGAAGACTTTCCTGTAGTCTTTCTTTGATCGACGTCATCGCCCACCCCTCAGAATGTCCAGCAACCGCCTGTAATCCATAGGGATCTTGGCTGCTGTTAGAATCATGGTGGGCATAAAACTAACCTAACGTCAAACATGTTAGTTTTATAACTGCTAAATTAACAGGCACCTTTTGCAAGCGCCTTTTTTTCCATCGCTGCGCCGCAACAATGATGATGGTTTTTCTAACATCTGACCTTCACGCCTGACATCCGCCAGCACTGAAAAGGCCTGAACCGACCATCACTGATTCGCCTCTGGGTTCTGTAACGGAAACAGGCCACGCCATGCCGCTGGCATGCTAAACTCACGCCTGTTCCATTTCTCATCATCTTTGGGCCCATGACCCCTAAATCTCTCCTCCTTTCCGTCGAAACCGTCTCAGCCCTTGCCATCGCATGGTGTGCGGTTTTCGTTCTTCCGTTTCGATGGACCCATAAAATGTTGGGACAGGCCCGCCCACCGGCCGACACGTCTCCTCTTCCCCCATCCGGGCAAATGAGCCGGGCAGTCTGGGTTGGGATCCGCGTCCGGCGGATCGCCGACCGCCTGCCTTGGCATAGCACCTGCTTGGTAAGAGCCATCGCCGGACAGCTTCTTTTGAAACGGCGGGGTCTGCATGGAGGGGTGATCCGGCTTGGCGTCAAAAAGGAAAACAATACCCTCGCGGCGCATGCATGGCTGATCTATGGCCCCCAAACCCTCCTTGGGGGTGAAGAGGCCATTAGCTATGTGCCGCTGTCTGATCTTGGAGAGTAAGCGGAAAGCCGTCTTCCGCGCCCCGGCCAGCCCCTTGCCCCGGCAAGAAGGAAAACCATCACCCCGAAACGCAAAAGCCCCCCAGCGTAAGCTGGAGGGCTTTTGAGGTATGTGGTTGCGGGGGACCGCGAATTACGGGTTTTTGCCGGTTCTGGCAGAGTTTCTGCCGCCGCAGATCTCTTAAACACCACACCCTGTTGAGCGTGTCAATAACCACCAACCAATAATGGGTGGGAACTATGGCACGACAAAAGGCACGCTGGGGCGAAGCCAAAACCGCGATTGCGGTAGTAATTACCCCTTATCTGGACCAGATAAGGCGCGGTGCGTCCGTTGCGAAGATTTATCAGGAGCTGGCAGCTCAGGGAAAAACAGACGGTTTTTCCAAGGATGCCCTCTATCACTTCCTCCGCAATCAAAGAGGTAAGTCCCCGCACGGAAAGGCGAAAAAGGGATCACAACCCGCATCCAAAGCTGTGACCCCGACCGCCCCCCGCCCCCCGCAGGCCACCATCCTGCCCGCGTCGGCGGTTGTCTCCGGTGATCTCCCGCCTTCCCTTTTTGGGGAGGTCAATCTGGAAGACTGGGCGGAACAGATGCTGGGCGGCGATGCTGAAGCGGAGGGCGGCGAATGAGCACCCTCGTGATCGTCGAGAGCCCCGGCAAGGTCAAAAAGATTTCCTCCATCCTCGGGGATGGCTACACCGTCATGGCGTCCGTGGGCCACGTCCGGGACCTGCCCCAGAATAAAATGGGCGTCGAGCCGCCCCGGTTTGTCCCACAGTACGAACCGTCTGAACGCGGCGCGGAAATCCTCGCAAAGCTCGGTGCGGCTGTCCGTCGTTCCAGCCGTGTACTGCTGGCGACTGACCCGGATCGCGAAGGCGAAGCCATCGCGTGGCATCTGGCCGACGCCCTCGGCCTGAAGGACCCGGAACGCATTACCTGCGCCGCCATCACCCCGGAAAAGGTGCTGGAAGCGGTCGCCAATCCCCGAAAAATTGACTTTGCCCGCGTCCGCTCACAGGAAGCCCGGCGCGTGGCAGATCGCCTGTTCGGCTACATGGTCAGCCCGGTTCTGTCGGATCAGGCCGGACAGAACCTGTCCGCCGGGCGGGTCCAGTCCCCGGCGGTGCGGCTGGTGGTCGAACGGGAACGCGAAATCCGCGCCTTCAAGGCGGTTGACCACTTCGGGGCGGAACTGGCGTTTGACGGTGGCTGGTTTGCCACGCTGGACACCAAGCCGCTGATCGGGAAGGACGAGGCTTATCTGCTGGATGGCGCGGTCGCGACGGCTGCCGCCTCGGCCCGGTCCCTGACGGTCAAAGCCTATGAGGACAAGACCGCTGGCCGTGCCCCGTCTGCCCCGTTCACCACCTCGACCCTTCAGCAGGCAGCCGGAACCCGGCTGAAGCTGACCCCGAAGCAGACCATGGAGCTGGCCCAGAAGCTCTACGAGCAAGGGGCCATCACCTATCACCGCACCGACAATCCCAATCTGGATGCGGCGGGCATTGAAGACATTGCCGCCTATGCCAAGACGGCGGGACTTCCGCTGTCCGCCAAAAAGCGGACATGGAAGGCCAAGGACGGCGCACAGGAAGGGCACGAGGCTATCCGCCCGACCCATGCCGATGCCCTGACCGGCGGACAGACCCCGCAGGAACAGGCCCTGTATCAACTGATCTGGCAACGGGCCGTCGCCTCCCAGCTGGCAGAGGCCACCTATGCCGTCCGGTCGGCTGTCCTGACGGCTGACGTCGAAGGCAAGACCTTTGCCTTCAACGCCACCGGGCGCACCCTGACTGACAAGGGTTGGATGACCCTCTATGCCGAGGACACCTCGGAGGATGACGACAAGGAAGAGGATGCCAAGAACCCGGTTCCGGCCCTGACGGTCGGCGCGGTGGTGACGGCAACCGGCGGCAAGGTGCTGCGGAAGAAGACCAAGCCCCCCAGCCGCTACAAGCTGCCGTCTCTGGTGGCGGCGCTGGAAAAACACGGGATCGGTCGGCCGAGCACCTACGCCAGCATCTTGGAGGCCGTCATGGCGCGCGGCTACATCACCGATGGGAAGCAGGGGCTTCAGCCCACCCCCATCGGGGAGCTGGTCTATGACGGCCTGACCGGGGCCAAGATGCAGTTTATCGAGCTGGCCTATACCGCCCAGCTTGAAGACCAGCTCGACGACATTGCCAGCGGCAAAGCCAAATATGCCGACGTGTTGCAAGGGGTTTATGACCGTCTGCAAACGGACCTGTCCGCCCTGAGCGGCGCGAACTTCTCCCCCGCACATCCCTGTCCCAACTGCGGAAAGGCCCTGCGCCGCCGCAAGGGCGACAAGGGCTTCTATTGGTCCTGCACCGGCTATCCCGACTGCAAGACCACTTTTCCCGACGACAAGGGGAAGCCCGGCACCCGCAAAGCTGCGGCAGTGCTGTCCGGCCATTCCTGCCCGTCGTGTGGGAAGGCACTGGCCCGACGGACCGGGACCAGCACCAAAACCAAGAAGCCGTATGACTTCTTTTCCTGCACCGGATATCCGGCCTGCACGGCCCGTTTTGACACCAAAAACGGCGCTCCGGATTTCCAGAAAAACAATCAAAACAAAGGGTAATCAAATGGCACAGATCCACATGACGCTTCAGGGTAAGGGCGGCGTCGGCAAGAGCTTCATTTCCGCGCTGCTGGCCCAGCACTACCTGTCTCGGGGGATCACCCCCCACTGCTTTGATACCGACCCGGTGAACCAGACCTTCGGCGGTTATGCCGCCTTCAACACACGCGTGACCCGGCTTGGCGATCACGACGGCGAGGTGAACCCCCGCTTCTTTGACAAGCTGATCGAAGAGCTGGTGCAGCTTCCCGAAGATGCCGTGGCGGTGATCGACAATGGCGCAGCCACCTTCCTGCCGCTGGTCGCGTACATGACCGAGGCCGGGATCATCGACCTTCTCGAAGGGGCCGGGCACAGCGTCTATCTGCACACCGTGATTACCGGCGGACAGGCCCTGAACGATACGTCCGAGGGCTTCCTGAAGCTGGCCTCCTCCCTCCCGGACGGTCAGCTGGTGGTTTGGCTGAATGAGTATTTCGGGCGGATTGAGTTCCCCACCTCGAAAGGGATTCTGCGCTTCGACCAGACGCCGTTTTACGTTCGGGTCAAGGACCGCATCCACGCCCTGATTACCTTGCCGGAAGTCCGCAAGGAAACCGTGGGCGAAGACGTCAAGAAGATGGCGGTGGCCCGGCTGACCTTTGCGGAGGCCATCAGCTCGGAGCGGTTCGGGATTGTGGAACGAACCCGCCTGAAGCGGACGTGGGAAGCCCTGAACACCAACATCACCACTGCCAACTTCTGAGGAAGCCGCAGCCATGATGGTGCATGACCTCACCCTGTTTGTTTCGTGGATGTTGGCCGACTTTCTGTCGGCCTTTCCCCGGTCGATCATCCTGATCCTGACGCCGGACTTCCCGGTGCAGGTGCCGTGGTCGCTGATGCAAACCATTGCGCTTGCGATGGGCGCAGGCTTTGCGGTCAGTGCCATCGTGGCGGCTCTCGCCGTGGTCGCCCTGCGCGGAGGGCGGGACTGATGGGATCGCCCTTTGACGACGACGACACCGAAGAGCTGGTGGACGATACCGGAGCGGTGTCTTCCACCGCCCCGGAAGCTGCGCCTTCCCCCAACGCCAGCGGAACCGCTGCCGGTGGCCCCGCCGCCCGGTACGTTGCCCCAAAGAACCGGGAACAGCTGCGGCAGATCCTGATGATGGACACAGGTATCCCGGTGTCTCCCGACGATCCGGTGCTGCTGGTCTACGCCATTCACCGCGTGTCTCTGGATGAACTGACCGCTGTGATGTCGGCCCTGCTGGCAGAGGCACGGGAAGCCATTGAAGCCGCCTCCACCAAGGCTGCGGCAGAGATGACAAGCGCCTTGCAGATCCAGACCAAGGATCTCCGCGAACAGATCACCTCCGACACCCTGCGCGAACGCCTGAAGGCGATGCAGGAAACAGCGGTGCTCGGCAACGAGGCCGTCGCCGGGATGAGACGGATGGTCCGTTGGGGAGCCGTGATTACCACCCTGACCATTCTGGCGGCGGGGGTGGTCCTCGCCGTTTTAACGGTTTCTCTCTCATAAGGATTACAAAAGCATGCCCTCTCTGACCTTGCGCTTTAACCGCCGCACTGCTTCCCGGGTCGCCCTGCTGGCCGGGCTGATGGTGCTGGCGGCCAACCCGGCCTTTGCCGCCGAGGGCTGGGAAGAACCGATGGTCAAACTTCTGGAAACCGTCTCAGGCGGGACCGGGAAAATCGTCGTCTCGGTGCTCGGCCTTGGCCTGATGGCTTACGGGGCTTATTCGGCGTTCACCGGTGAGTTCAACATCAAGAAACTGGCCGGGATGGTGATCGGCGGGGCTATCTGCGTGGCCGCTCCGCACATGGCTTCGCTCATTCTGGGGGCCATCACCTGATGAAAGCCTCAAGCGCGGTCCTGATCCTGTCGCAGAAGCCTTCTGTGGTGGTGGGTATTGCCCCCCAGCTTTTCGTTCTGGCGGTGCTGTCGGGAATGATCCCGGTGGCCCTGTCGGTGGTGGTCGATATCGGCGGCGGGATCGCCATGCTGGCCGGTGTCCCCATGATTGTGGGGATGTGGGCCTTCTTCTGGCAGCGGTCCCGCAAGGATCATCACATTGACCGCGTTTGGCTGGTGGCACCGCGCTTCTGGTTCCGGGGTCGGCGGCTTGTCCGCCGCCCCGGTCGCTATCGTCAACTGGTCAGTGGGGAACAGCGTCATGCTGGATGATCTGATTGCGACCGGTCTTGTCGCCGGTCTGGCCGGGGCAGCGGTGATCCCGGCCCTGCGGCGGAAAGCTTTCGGCAGGGTCAAGGAAGACTGGCTGGCCGGAGAGCTGAAGCTGGATACCGTCCGTGATGGCGTCACTGTCATCAATAAGGATGGCAGCCAGACGCGGGCATGGCAGATCCGGGGCGTCAGCTATGACGCCAAGCTTGATGCTGAACAGATCAGCCTGCTCCTGATGCGCACTGAACTGATCCGGGATCTTGGGCGGCTCGGACTGTCGGTGCGGCTGGTCGCCAGCAAACGCCGCCGCCCGCTGGATGTGGCGGCAACGTGGCCGTGCCCGACACTGGCGGAAATCGGAGCCGCCGAGGCTGCCCGCTATACGTCCAGTCATGAGGTGGACTGGTATCTGATCGCGTCCGGCCATTCCTCGCAGGCGTTGATGGACGCGGATCAGAAAATCGTCTCCATCCTTAAAACCTATGAGGCCGTCGCGCTCCGCCAGCCGGAGGACCTGACGCAGCCGTGCCTGCTGACCGGCCTGCTGAACGGTCTGGTCTGCGGCGAATACCGCCGTGACCTGCTGCCGCAGTCTTCCAACCTGTCAGGCCGTATCCACGGCGCGGAAATGAAATTCGACCGCGACACCGGCACCATCCGCGCTGAAGGCGAGGAACGCGCCTACATGCGGATCATCAGCATCACCCAGTGGCCGGATACCGTTTCAGGGCGCTGGATGGGGCAGTTGCTGGGGCTGGACGCGGACCTTGAGATTTCGCAGGTCTGCGAACCCTGGGACGCCAATCGCGCCCTTGCTGTGATGAAGCGCGAAGAGAACGCGCTGAGTAACGGTTGGCTGCGGAACCCGGCAAGACAGGAGGAAGTTGACATCATCCTGAATGGCCTGAACGCCGGAACGATGATGCTGTTTGTCTCTCAGATGCAGGTGATCGCCCGTGCCACCAGCCCGGAGGCACTGGACGCACTCGTGCGCCAGATCACCGCTATCCTCGGTACCCTGCACATCTCCTACGCCATCGAAACCAGCGGTGCCCCGGCGGTGTGGTTCAGCCGCCTGCCGGAAGCCGCCAAGCCGACACTCTATCCCGGTGGGAAGCTGATGCGTCCACTGACCCTGCGGGATGAAAACGTCGGAGCCCTGTGGCCGTTTGTTCACGCCGCGTCCGGGATGCCTGCCAACCCCTTCGGGAAAGGCGCGGTGCGTCTGTTCCGGACACCCTCAGGGCAGGTTTACCAGTTCCAGTTCCACGTTTCCGCCGAGCCGGAGAGCCGGGGAAACTTCGTTGTCTTCGCGCCGCCCGGCGGCGGTAAGTCTACTTTGATCCTGCATCTGCTTGGCGGTCTGGCGAAGTGGCCCGGCGTCCTCTCCGTTGTCTTGGATTCTAAGGAAGGTGCCCGGTTTATGGTTGAGGCCCTTGGTGGGCTGTATCAGGGCTTCGATCAACTGGCGCTCAATCCTCTGGATGTCGGCGCAGAGAGCAAGAAAAACCGGCAACGGATCTACTCGATCCTCAGCGCCATGTGCGGATCCATGGCGCTGTCATCAGACGACAAGGTTCATCTGGATCATGCCGTGGATCTGGCCTTCCGGCTGGATCCGCCGCATCGCACCCTGACCGAAATCTTTGACCTCCCGTTCCCGCAGAACACCGATCTCCGGCGGCAAATGGCCCGCTGGGTGGTGGACCCCAAAGGCCAGCGGGGGCAATACAGCCATGTGTTCAACTCTGAACATGACAGCCTCGGCGGGCTGCTGAGGAACCATCTGGTCGGCATCAACATGAACGAGGCGCTCGATGACCCTGATCTGGGTCCTCCTGTCGTGGCGCATCTGGCGCAGGCCCTGAGCCAGTCGGCTGCGGCAGCCTCGCGGGGCTTTGTGATCTTTATCGACGAAGCAGCCAAGCTGATGCAGAACCCCGGCTTCGCGGCGCTGGCGGCGGAAATGTACCGCGAATATCGCAAGCTGAATGGCGCGGTCGGCATGGCCTTTCAGGATCCGGCAGCCCTGCTGAGGTCCCCGGTAGCGGAAGCGATCATTGAAGGCTCTGCCACGATGATTTTCATGCCGAACTCACAGGCAAACCCGGATCAGCTCCGCAGCCTCGGCCTGAACGAAGAACAGGTGGCGTTTGTCTGTGGCCGCACAATCACGGCAGGGCAGCGGCAGGCGCTGGTGCTGCGGCGGGATGCCGCCTCCGGATTGGATGAAAGCGCCATCCTTGATGTGAACCTCGGTTATCTCGGCGATGCCCTGCGGTTCTACCGGGCAGGCACCGCCCCGAACCGGCACCTTGCCAGCCTCAAAGCCCAGTGGGGGGACCAATGGCTGACACACCTGTGAAAACTGGCCTGCTGACCCGTGGCCTGCGCTGGGTGAAGCGCACCTGCACGATCATTGGGATGATCGTGATGCTGGGTGTCGCCGGAACAGTCATCGCTCCGTCCCCGTCCAAGGCAGCGATGGCGGTGATCGACCAGTCGGTGCTGGCGCAGGCAATTGAGGAGGTCAAGGCGGCGAAGCAGCAGCTTGTGGCGGCCTTTGAGCAAATCAAATGGTTGACCGACATTTTTGACACGCTCAACGACACGGTGAAGCTGATCCAGAACGAGCTGGACGCCATCGGACGTCTGGGGCGGATCGAACTGCCGTGGGTCAACCTGATGAAATCGTCGCAGAACCTGCGGCGGGATATCGCGTGCCTGATCCCGGACCCCAAGAAATGGGGTGTCACATTCAAGGACCTAAACTTCCGGTCGATCTGCGAAGGCAAGAACGCCTATGAGCGGATCCTGTATGTGCCCCGCGACAAGGACGATGAAACCATTCCGTGGACGGAACGGGCACGGCTGCGCAAGGAAGCGCAGGAACGCCGCCGGGCGCTGTTCATCCAGCTTTCAACGGAGGCAATGGCAGCGGCGCATCTGACCCGCGAAAATGATCTGAAGGAGATTCCGCAAGGCATTGACGATCTGGAAGATGCCGGGAAGCGGGCGGAAGACATGAATGGCCGTCTGAATGTTCTCGTCCATGCCTTGGCGATGGTCAACAAGCAGTTGGCGAACATCCAGAAAATGCAGGCGATGCAGCTTCAGATCTCCACGGCCCACTTCGTGGCCACCGGGGTGCCGGTGTCGGCCAATGCAGCACCGACACCGCAGAACCCCGCCCAGTCCGGGGGGAATGGGCCATGACCGGGACTGCATCACTTTTTCTGAGAAGCCATGTGAGCACGCCAGTCTTCGTCACGTTTCCGCCGGATGGGGCCGCGCCAGTCGGGGGCGCTATTGCAGTCGGTCTTCAGCAGAGCCATCGCCGGATCCCGGTTGCAGCCCTCCCATCCGGCGTTGTCATTCCAAACACCGCTTCCCTTGTTCTGGACGTGGAACTTGCTCCAACCGTCATGAAAATCACTGAAAAAATAGGCGATTTGCTGAAAATCGTAACAGTCCTTGATGATCTTCTGTTCCGCCTCCGGGAGAGCCTTAAACTCTTCCGAGTACGTCACTTTCTTTCCTCCAACCGTCGCCGCCTTAAATTTCCGCTCCCATTTTGCAGCCGGACCAGCATCGCACTGCTTTCCAACAGCGATGAAAGCTTCGTGGGTTTTCAGGTCACGCCAATAACTGATGGCCTTTTCGACGCTGAAGAAGTCGTCGGCTGTCAGATCCCTAACCTTCAGGGGCCAGAACGAGGAGCGGTTAAAGCCCCTGTCATCAGCATGTGCCGGGATCACAAAGAGCAGAACGAGGGAGGCGACAATGGCATATAGCGATGAAGAAAAGACTCTCGAATGCATCTTCTGCCCTGCGGTCAACAAATACGTCACGCTCGCTAACTCCTTTTCTCAGGATCTGTCGGCAACTCTCAGCACACCGATCATCGCCATTTTTGGCGCACTGGTTGGCGTCTGGCTATCCATTGCCGGGATTAGAATCATCCTTGGGTCGATGGATAGCAGAAAATTCGCGCTGGAAGGAGCCTACATTATCATAGCCGCCGGATTGCTGTCCTCACAGGGAACGCAGATGGCGAACACAATTTATGCAGCATCGCTGTCAACGATGGCTGGGGCCTCCGCAATGGTTCTGACAACAGGGCCGTTAGGAAAACAGATCAAGGATGCCAATGTTTCTGTTTCCTCTTCGGCTGATACGTCAGGCAGCCAGATCGCCAATCTCGACGGTCTGGGGATGCTTGTTTACACGGCGGAGAACGGAGTCTTTGGTCTCTTCTCCATGGCAGGTGCCATCTGGGATCAGGGTGGCTTCACTAACCCTCTGCCTTTAGTCGCCGCTACGATGATGGTTCTGCCTTACGCCTTATTGATGGTGGCCTATGCCGCACAGGTACTGATCTGCGTGTTCCGCGTCCTGATGATCTCCCTGTTCAGCCCTATGCTGGTCGCCGCCCTCGGGTTTGATTTCCTGCGGGCGATGACATGGAGCGGCCTGCGGGCTCTGCTGGCATCCTTCATGGTGCTGTTCGCCTCTACTGCCGCCTTGGCCGTCTGTCTCTACGGTGTGGCAACGCTTGGGATTGGCAAAGCCGAGCCAACCTCAGCGGTCGCGCCACTGGCAGAGTTCGACAGCGTCGGCCTGTGGCTGGTGATCATCCTCGGCTGGTGCGGGATGGCCTTTCAGTCCGAAGGCGTGGGCCTCGCCAACAGCATCACCGGGGCACAGCTGACGAACACCGCCGCCGGGATCCTGACCGCCGGGGCCACGGCAACCGGTCTTGGGTTCCTGAAATTCGGCCAGAAGCGGGCGTTCCAGATAGCCGGAAACGTCGCGCCCTTCGCCCAGCAGGGTATCGACATGCTGCGCGGGAAACCTTCAGCGGGCGGTGGCGGCGGAAACTCTGGCGGCAGCAGCCTGCGGGACCGTGTGAATACCCCAGGTATCGACAAGGGTAGCTAACAGCCCCGGCGCGTCGGCCAAGCTCTTCAAAATCTTCTGAAATTCACCGAGGAGGCTGTGTTATGCAGACCGCTAAGACTCTGATTCTGAATCTTTTTCTCGCCTTTACCGTGTCCGCCTGCGGCGCGGTCAACCGCGACACCGAACTTCCGAAGAACGGCACCGGGTCGGACGAGATGAAACCCTCGCCCTGCGCCTGCCAGCCGATCCCCTGGACTTGCCCGGAAAAAGTGGAGAGGGAACCGGGCTTTATGCGGCCAGCTTAAGAGCGGTGCTCTCGAACTGGATGGGGCTCATATAGCCTAAG
>NZ_JACIIX010000013.1 GCF_014205675.1 Novispirillum itersonii | reverse complement strand
GCCATCATGCGAAAGCTCATCGTCATGGCAAACGCCCTGCTCAAGGCAGGGCGTCCATGGATCCCAAAAAACGCTTGATCAACACGGATACTCTAACTTTTTAAAAAGAGAGCATTTTCTTCGATTGACCGGATTCCACTCAATCTGAAAATGCTCTAGGCCGACAGGGTGGACGGATTGGCCCCGAACCGCTGCCGGAACCGGCTGGCGAAGCGGGAGGGGGAGCCATAGCCGCTGCGCAGGGCGGCTTCCGCCACCGTGCTGACCTGACGGCTGACCAGCAGGGTGTGGCCGTATTCCAGCCGCACCGATTCCACCTCTGCCCGTAGGGATGTGCCCTCGGCCCGCAGGCGGCGGTGCAGGGTCGGCACGCTGACGGCCAGATGCCGGGCCACGGTTTCAGCGGTCCAGTCGGTTTCCGGGGCCAGCCGCACCATGGCCCGCAGCCGGGTGGCGATGCTCTGGGATGGGGCAGGCAGCAGGTGCCCGCCGTATCCGGCCCGGCACAGGATCAGCAGCACTTCCAGCAGGCGGTGCTCCATCAGTGCCGGGTCAACGGTGCCGATCCCGGCCAGAAGATGCCCCATCGCCTGTTGCAGGGCTGCCCCATGGGCCAGATCCGGCGGCAGGGTCAGGCTGGCCGCCGGGGGCACCGGCGGGCTGTCGGCGAGAAGCTGGCGGCAGCGGTCGCGGACGGTATCGGTGAATTCCACCATCACCGAGCGGTAGGGACCGTTATCGGCGGGCAGGTTCAGCACGGTCAGCGGCACCCCGACCGGCAGGATTGCCATGTCGCCGGGGCGGTGGTGCAGGGTGGTGGCACCGGTGCTGATCTGCTTGCTGCCGCCGACAACAATGAACAGGATCGGGCGGGCCAGACTGACATCCACCAGCCGTTCACTTTGGCGGCGGAAGTAGCCGCCAAAGCGGGCGAACGGAACCGACAGCCAGTTGACCCCGGCGGAATCCGGCGTCTGGCGGTCCAGCCGGACCGCCAGTGCCTGCGCCGCTGTCAGCAGGGAAGACGTTGCCATGCCGGGTCAGACTCAGTCCGACGGCGGCAGGGCGTCCAGCATCGCCTGCGTCACCAGCACCACGCCACCTTCAGTGCGGTGGAAGCGTTGGGCGTCCAGTTCCGGATCCTCGCCGATCACCAATCCTTCCGGCACCTTGCAGCCGCTGCCGATGATGGCCTTGCGGATCCGGCAGGACCGGCCGATGTCAACGTCAGGCAGCACCACGGTGTCTTCGACCACGCCATAGCTGTTCACCCGCACATTGCTGAACAGCATGCTGCGGCGGATGGCGGCACCGGAGATGATGCAGCCCGCCGACACCAGCGAGTCCACCGCCATGCCGCGGCGGCTGTCATCGTCGAACACAAACTTGGCCGGGGGTTTCTGGAGCTGGTAGGTCCAGATCGGCCACAGGTCATCGTAGAGGTCCAGTTCCGGCGTCACCGTGGTCAGGTCAAGGTTGGCCTCCCAGTAGGCATCAACGGTGCCGACATCACGCCAGTACGGCTCGGTCGCCCCTTCCGGGGTGACGGCGCTGTCGGCGAAGCGGTGGGCGAACAGATTGGCCGATCCCAGCAGCGACGGAATGATGTCTTTGCCGAAATCATGCGACGACGCCGGATTGGCGGCGTCCTGCTCCAGCAGGTCAATCAGGAAGCGGGCATTGAAGATGTAGATGCCCATCGAGGCAAAGGCCAGATGCGGTTGGCCGGGGATGCACGGCGGATCGGCCGGCTTTTCCAGAAAGCCGGTGATGCGGTCGGTGTCATCCACCGCCACCACACCGAATTCCTTCGCTTTTTCCAGCGGGACCTCGACGCAGGAAACCGTCAGGTCGGCCCCTTTCAAAATATGGTCAGCCAGAAGCTTGGAGTAATCCTGCCGGTAAATATGGTCCCCGGCGAGGATCAGGATGTAATCCGGGTCGTGGCGGCGGACCAGATCAAGGTTCTGGTACACCGCGTCAGCGGTGCCACGGTACCAGCTTTCATCACTGGTCTGCTGCTGGGCGGGCCACAGTTCGACGAATTCATTCACTTCAGCCCGCAGGAAGCCCCAGCCGCGCTGAATGTGGTGGATCAGGGTGTGGGCCTTGTACTGGGTCGGCACCGCCATGCGGCGGATCCCGGAGTTCAGGCAGTTGGACAGGGGAAAGTCGATGATCCGGAACTTCCCGCCGAAGGGCACCGCCGGTTTGGCTTCGTCATCGGTCAGGTTCCTCAGGCGGGATCCGCGTCCCCCGGCCAGCACCAAGGCCAGCGTGCCCTTCAGGGCGCGGTTGAGATCGACTTTCGCGGCAGCCATGGACATGTATACCATCCCCTTATGACATCGGCGGGCCCGGAGGGTTATGGGGCCACCGGTTAACTCCCACACTCCAGCATGCCACTTTTTCGCGATTTATCCCCATGAATTTTGCGAAATTTTCACCGCTGGGCGGGATCGGCGTCCACGGTGGTCTCCTGTCACAAAAACCTGACGGAAGCCGTTGCGAAAACAGTGTAGGATTCGCATTGCGCTTTGCAGCATAAGTGCGCGACTGTAGGGGTCTGTGCGGTCCGGAATGGGGTAGCAGCCTGATCATGCGTGTTCTGTTGGTGTCGTCCGAGGTCTATCCCCTGATCAAGACCGGGGGGCTGGCTGATGTCGCCGGTGCCCTGCCGCCCGCCCTGAAACCGCTGGGGATTGATGCCCGGGTGCTGCTGCCTGCCTATCCTGCCGCGCTGCGGGCGATGGAAGCCGCCGGACCGCTGACCGTCACCGAGGTCGGTGATCCGTTGGGCTATGGTCCGGCGCGCCTGCTGGAAGGCATTCTGCCGGGCACCGCTTGCCCGGTGTGGCTGCTGGATCATCCCGGCCTGTATCAGCGCCCCGGTGGCCCCTATGTCGGCCCCGACGGGCATGACCACCCCGATAATCACCGCCGCTTTGCTCTGCTGTCGAAGGTGGCGGCCCTGTTGGCGCGGGGGGATCTTCTGCCCGGCTGGCAGGCTGATGTGGTGCACTGTAACGACTGGCAGACCGGGCTGGTGCCCGCCTATCTGCGGCTGGCGGAACAGCGCGGCGGCGCGGCGAAAGGGCCGGGCACGGTGTTCACCATCCACAACCTGCATTTCGGCGGTATGTTCGATCCGGCGGTGCTGGGGGAGATCGGGCTGCCGTCGCCGTTCTATGGCATCAACGGCGTGGAGTTCTATGGCCGCCTGTCGATGCTGAAGGCCGGACTGTTTTACGCCGACCGCATCACCACCGTCAGCCCGACCTATGCGTGGGAAATCACCACCCCGGAAGGCGGGCGTGGTTTTGATGGCCTGCTGGCGGGCCGGGCCCACGCCGGGCAGCTGACCGGCATCCTCAACGGCGTTGATTACGACCAGTGGAATTCCGCCACTGATCCGGCGCTGGCACACCATTATGATGCCGCCACGGTGGAAGTCGGTAAGGCTGCCAACAAAGCCGCCCTTCAGGCCGAGGTCGGGCTGGAGGTCCGCCCCGGTGCGCTGCTGCTGGGGCTGGTCAGCCGTTTCACCGACCAGAAAGGGGTGGATCTGGTGCTGCATGCTGCCCGCCATATGGTGGATTCCGGGGCGCAGCTGGTGATCCTCGGCTCCGGTGATGCCGGGCTGGAACAGGCACTGGCGGCGCTGCCGCACGGCTTCCCCGGTCAGGTCAGCGTCCGGGTCGGCTATGACGAGGATCTGTCGCACCGCATTCAGGCGGCCAGCGATGTGTTTCTGGTGCCATCGCGGTTTGAGCCCTGCGGCCTGACCCAGATGTACGCCCTGCGCTATGGGGCGCTGCCGCTGGTGCGCCGGACCGGCGGGCTGGCCGATACGGTCAGCGAGATCGGCGACGGGCGTGGCACCGGCTTCCTGTTTGACTCCCCCAGTGTCGAAGGGCTGCTGGGGGCCTTTTATCATGCGCTGGGCGTCTATCGCCGCCCGCAGGACTGGGCGGCGGCCCGGCAGCGGGCGATGGCGCAGGATTTCGGCTGGGCCCGTGCTGCCCGCCGGTATGATGATCTGTATCAGGATCTGGGCCGCGCGGCCTGATCCGTTTGACCCGATGCATCCGGTCTTTAGGGGATAAGACATGCAAGAGACAGCGACCGTTCAACCGATGGCCGGTGTGGACCTGATCGACGTGTCCACCGTTGAGGCAATCAAGCGCCACCTGCTCAGCCATCTGGTGCACGGCGTCGGGGTGGCGCCGCAGTATGCCTCGCCGCGCGACTGGATGGTGGCGGTGGCGACGCTGGTGCGCGGGGTGCTGTCGGAACAGTATCTTGAAACCGCGCTGCGGGAGCGGGAGCAGAAGGCGCGGCGGGTGTATTACCTGTCGCTGGAATACCTGATGGGCCGCTCGCTGCGGAAGACCCTGCTGGATATCGGCCTGCTGGAGCGGGTCGAGCAGGCCCTGACCGATCTGGGGCAGGAGCTGGAGGATATTCAGGAACACGAATACGACGCCGCGCTGGGCAACGGCGGTCTGGGCCGTCTGGCGGCGTGTTTTCTGGATTCCCTCGCCACCCATTCCTACCCCGGCTTCGGTTACGGCATCCGCTACGAATTCGGCATGTTCACCCAGCGCATTGAGCATGGGGAACAGGTGGAACACCCGGAAACCTGGCTGCGCCATGGCAACCCGTGGGAATTTGAACGCCCGAGCATCATCTACCCGGTGCGCTTCCGCGGCCGGATGATGACCTTCCGGGGCGAGGACGGCCGCGAGGTCTGCCGCTGGATCGACACTGAAGACGTGATCGCCATGGCCTATGACGTGCCGGTGTCGGGCTTCGGCTCCGGCGTGGTCACCAAGCTGCGGCTGTGGTCGGCGCGGGCCACCCGCGACTTTGACCTGAACATCTTCAATCAGGGCAACTATATCGACGCGGTGAAGGCCAAGACCCTGTCGGAAAACCTGTCGAAGGTGCTGTACCCGGCTGATACCACCCTGATGGGGCAGGAACTGCGACTGATGCAGGAGTACTTCTTCGTCTCCGCCTCGTTGCAGGATATTCTGGCCCGCCACACCCGCACCTATGGCGACCTGTCGGCGTTGCCGGAAAAGGTGTGTATCCAGCTCAACGATACCCACCCGGCGCTGGCGGTGCCGGAAATGATGCGGCTGCTGCTCGACCAGTACGGTTACGACTGGGCGGCGGCGTGGGCGATGACGCGCGGCATCTTCAACTACACCAACCACACCCTGCTGCCGGAAGCGCTGGAAACCTGGCCGATTGCCATGCTGGAGCAGATCCTGCCCCGGCATCTGGATATCATCTACAAGATCAACTATCAGTTTTTGCAGCAGGTGAAGGTGTCGTTCCCCGGCCAGCCGGATATCCTCGGGCGGCTGTCGCTGATCGACGACGGGGCGCGGCGGGTGCGGATGGCGCATCTGGCGGTGGTCGGGTCCGGCCACGTCAACGGTGTCGCCGCCCTGCATACCGACCTGATGCGCCGCCATGTGTTCGCTGATTTCCAGCGGCTGGATACCGATAAGATCGTCAACGTCACCAACGGCGTCACCCAGCGGCGCTGGGTGGTGCAGTCCAACCCGGACCTGACCGCGCTGATTGATGACTGCATTGGCCCGCGCTGGAAAACCGACCTGACCGAGCTGAAAGCCTTCGAGCGCTTTGCCGATGATGCCGGGGTGCGTGACCGGTTCGCCGCCATCAAGCGGGACAACAAGCAGCGGCTGGGCGCACTGGTGGAGGCCCGGACCGGCGTGCGGTTCGATCCGGCGGCGCTGTTTGACAGTCAGGTCAAGCGCATCCACGAATACAAACGGCAGCTTCTCAACCTGCTGCACGTCATCACCCTGTACAACCGCATCCGCAGCGGGCAGGGCGATGGCATTCTGCCGCGCTGTGTGCTGATTGCCGGGAAGTCGGCTCCGGGTTACTTCCTCGCCAAGCAGATCATCCGCCTGATCAACGATGCGGCAATGGTCATCAACAACGATCCGGCCTGTAAGGGGCGGCTGTCGCTGGCCTTCCTGCCCAACTACAACGTGTCGGCGGCGGAGGTGATTATCCCCGGCACCGACCTGTCGGAGCAGATTTCCACCGCCGGGATGGAAGCGTCGGGCACCGGCAACATGAAGTTCGCCCTCAACGGCGCACTGACCATCGGTACGCTGGACGGTGCCAATATCGAAATCAAGGATGCGGTCGGCGACGACAATATCTTCATCTTCGGCAAGACCGCCGCCGAAGTGACGGAAATGCGCATGCAGGGCTACCGCCCGTGGGACATTTACAATGCGGACGAGGAGCTGCGGCAGGCGGTGGACATGATCGGCAGCGGATACTTTACGCCGGATGATCCGGGCCGCTACCGCTGCGTTTTTGACGCCATCCTGACCCATGGCGACCACTTCTTCGTGATGGCCGATTACGCCGATTACATCCGGGTGCAGGCGCAGGTGGAACAGACCTACCGCCAGCCGGAGGACTGGACCCGCAAGGCGATCATCAACGTCGCCAACATGGGCGGGTTCTCGTCGGACCGCTCGATCCACGATTATGCCCGCAAGATCTGGCGGATTACCCCGCTGAAGCGGTAAACGGGACCCTGCGGGGGCGGTGATGATCTCACCGTCCCGGCTGTGGGTGCCCAAAAGCAAAACCCCGCCGGGATCGGCGGGGTCGGCTTGGCGGCTGCCGGGGGAGGGATCAGGCTTTGGGGCTGTCCTTGCGGTCCAGATCGCGGAAGGCGCGCTTCAGGTCGAAGTCGCCGCTGGTGACTTCCCGCTCCATGGATCCGGTGCGGCGTTCCAGATCCTCGAACCGGCGGCGCAGGTCGGCGAAGCGCAGATCGGGGTGAACGGTGTGCGGGGCCGCACTTTCCGCCGCCGGGGCCGGGCCTGCGCCGGGCGCGTGGGTGGCCTGCGGGGCGGTGTCGTCGCCGTAATCATCCAGCACAAAGCCAAGGATCACATACAGGGGTAGCAGGAACCACCCCATTCCCATCGGGATGGCGGCGACCAGAAACAGCACGCGGGCGGTGGTGCGGGAAATGCCAAGGCTGCGGGCAATCCCGGCGCAGACGCCAAGGATCTTGCCATTGGCCTTGTCGGTCTTCAGGCCGGTTCTGCCGCCGGAGCGGGACCGGCACCAGCCATGCCGGCCAAACGGCGGGCGGTGTTTTCCGAAGGGGCGGTGCATGGTGCGTTCCAGTCTGTCGAAGGCGTCCATCAGGCTGCCGGTCTGGCGCCACCGCTGGCGGCGCATCCCGGCACCACAGGCAAAGCCGCCGGTACGGGTGTGATACTGTGCCATATTATCGGGTCCTCCAACCGGGGGCCTCCCGGTCCAGGATCTGTTCCAGCACGGTGATGCGGTCTTCCAGACGGCTGGCGGTCTCGGCCATACGGGCCAGATCGCTGTCGGTGATGGCATCGGCGCGGGCGGTTTCCTTGCTCTTGTGGCGGTAGTGCTGAATGATCCACAGCGGCGCAACCACCGCCATGAACACAATCAGCGGGGCCTTCAGAAAAGCGAGCATTTCAACCATGATCCGTCTCTACCGGGGTGTAAGGGGAAGGGCGGGCCAGTGTAGCACTGCGGTCCCGCCCTGCGACAGGGGGCGGATCAGCGGCCCAGCTTGCGCTTCAGGGCCGCCAGTTCGTCCTCGACGGCGGTGGAGGATTCCAGTTCGGCGAATTCCCCGGCCAGATCCTTGCCGCGCCCAAGGTCATAGGCATCGGCCTTGCCTTCCAGTTCGGCGATGCGGCGTTCGATGCTGTCGTAACGGCCAAGGGCGGCGTCGATGCGGCCATCATACAGGGTCTGGCGCACCTGCACCCGGCGGGTGGCGGTGTTCATGCGGATTTCCAGCGCCTTCTGGCGGGTCTTCGCTTCTTCCAGCCGCTTTTGCAGGTTGCTGAGGTCTTCGTCAAACTTGGCGATCGCCTCGTTGATGCCGGTCAGTTCGGTTTCCAGCAGGGCAATGTCCTCGCCCAGCTTCTGGCGGGCCATCAGGGCCCCGCGGGCCAGATCCTCGCGGTCACGGCTGAGGGCGAATTCCGCCTTCTGCGACCAGTCGTCCTGGGCGCGGCGGTGTTCGGCGACCCGGCGTTCCAGATCCTTGCGGTCGGCCAGCGCCTTGACGGCGGAGGACCGCACTTCGATCAGCGTGTCTTCCATTTCCTGAATGACCAGCCGGATCATCTTTTCCGGGTCTTCGGCACGGTCGAGCAGGGCGGAGATATTGGCGTTCAGGATGTCGCCGAGGCGGGAGAAGATACCCATGATGTTGCTCCTCTGGGGATCAGGGGGATAACGTGTTTGGTCTTTCCTATTACAAAGCCCGTGCCAGTTTGATGATGTATTGTTTTTCAAGGGCTTGACGGGGTTGCGTTCAGGGTGGGTTCATCGGGGTGGCGGATAGTGATGGCGGTTTCCGTCAAAGTGGCGGAAACTGCGATGGCCCCTCGCCCCGCCGGAGGATTTCCCCATGCGTGCCCCGTTGTCCGCCCCGATCGGGGAAGATCCCGCCTTCCTGTCGATGCTGGATAAGGTGCGGCGGCTGGCCCCGCTCAACCGCCCGGTGCTGGTGGTGGGGGAACGCGGGGTGGGGAAAGAGCTGGCCTCCGAACGTCTGCATTACCTGTCCGGCCGCTGGGATGGCCCGGTGGTGAAGGTCAACTGTGCTGCCCTGCCGGAAACCCTGCTGGAAAGCGAACTGTTCGGCCACGAGGCCGGGGCTTTCACCGGGGCGCAGAAGCGGCGGGCCGGGCGGTTTGAACGCGCCCACCGGGGGACCTTGATCCTTGATGAAATCGCTTCCGCCTCGCTTCAGGTGCAGGAAAAGCTGCTGCGCGCCATCGAATATGGCGATTTTGAACGGGTCGGCGGGGTGGAGCAGGTTTCGGTGGATGTGCGGGTGATCGCCTGCGCCAACGTCGATCTTCCGGCATTGGCGCGGGATGGGAAATTCCGCGCCGATCTGCTCGACCGGCTGGCTTTTGATGTGGTGACCGTCCCGGCCCTGCGGCAGCGGCCGGAGGATATTCCGGTGCTGGCCCAGCATTTTGCCCTGCGGATGACGCAGGAACTGGGGCGGTCAGTGTTCGCCGGGTTTGATCCGGCGGTGCTGGCGCAGCTTCGGGCACACGCGTGGCCGGGCAATGTGCGCGAACTGAAGAACGTGGTGGAGCGGGCGGTGTATCAGACCCCGGAGGATCAGCCGGTGGCGGCGGTGGTGCTGGACCCCTTCGCTGCTGACGGACGCCCGGGGGCAACGCTGAACGGCCCGGAGCCGGAGGCCCCGCCGCCGGTTGCCGCAGCCCCTGCGGGGCCTGCCGGGCCGGTGCCGTTTACCGAAGCGGTGACCGCTTACGAGCGGCAGTTGCTGGAAGCGGCGCTGCGGGCCTGCGATAACCAGCAGACCAAAGGGGCAGAGTGGCTGGGGCTGGGCTACCACCAGTTCCGGCGGCTGCTGAAGAAGCACGGGGTCGGCTGACCGCTGCCTCAGTTGGTTTTCTGCCCGCTGTCGATGGGGGCGGAGACGCCGGGAAACGGCACCCACAGGCTGCGGTCGGCCAGCGGGGTTTCCTGTGGCAGCAGCGGATTGGTCAGGGTCAGTATCCGCGCCCCCTGAAACCGGTGCAGGGGAAAAGCCGGGCTGGTGGTCGGGTGGGTTTCGATCAGCGCCATCAGGCTGCCGTCGTGGGCCATGGCGGTCAATCCGGCCTCAAGCCGCCGGTTGAGGGCGATGTTGTCCCGGCTGGTGAAAAAATACAGCGGATAGCGGTAAGCCAGCACCAGTGTTTCGTCGATCATAAAGCTCTTCTGCGGCTGGGCGGCAACCTCGGCATAGACCTCGATCACGCTGCGCGGGAAGTAATCGCAGCGCCCGGCCCGCAGCATTTCATACATGACGTGGAACTGGTTGATGCGCAGCACCGGCAGGCCGTTGGCTTCCAGAATGTCGCTGTCCGGCCACTGGTCGCCCTGACAGGCGGTATACTGGCGCAGGTCTTCGACGCTGCGGATGCGGGCGAATTCCTCCTGTCGCTGCGGCAGGATCACCGGCAGGCGGATGCCGAGCAGCCCCCCGGTCAGGGGCACCCGCACCGGGGCCAGCCGCCGTTCGCGGTCCGGCGCGGTGCCGACCCAGTAGACATCAATGTGTTCCCCGGCTTCCAGATAGCGCAGCAGCCGTTCCTGCGATCCGATCAGGGGGACGGCACTGACGATCGCGGGGCTCTGACCGCCCCGTTCCAGCGCCGCCTGCAACAGGTCGATGAAGTAGGGGTGATTGCCCCGGATCGCCGTATCCTGCACCGGCACCCGGACTGTCAGCGGCATGGAGGGCGGGAGGAGCGCGGACCGGTCCGCTGCCGCTGCCGGAGTGCAGAGGGCCAGCCCAGCCACCAGCCCAGCCACCAGAACCACCAAGGCCCGGCGGGGCAGATCCATCAGCAGAGACAGCAGACAGGATGCCATTATTTCCGTCTCTCAGCAGGGGCGGCGATCAGAAAGCCCCGTCGCGCAGGGGGGCGGTGCCCCGGAAATCCGCCCCCGGCGGCAGGCCGGGGAACGGCAGCCACAGGGCCTGATCCTGCACCGGGGTGTCTTTGGGCAGCATCGGGTTGGTCAGCAGCAGCACCCGGCTGCCGGTATAGCGTGTCAGCGGAAAGATGTCCCGGGTTACCGGATGGGTTTCCCAGAACCGGCGCAGGCTGCCGTCATGGGCCATGGCGGTCAGGCCGTTGTGCAGGCGCTGCGCCAGTGCCGGGGCTGCCGGGCCGGTGAAGAAATACATCGGATAGCGGTAGGCAAGAATCAGGCGGTCGTAGGCGATGACGGTGCCGGGCGGCTGGGCGGCAACTTCGGCGTAGACCTCCTGAAGGCCGCGCGGGAAGTAATCGCAGCGCCCGGCCTTCAGCATGTCGTACATCAGCCGGAAGTGGTTGATCCGCGCCACTGTCAGGCCATTGGCCTCCAGAATGTCGCTGTCGGGCCATTGGTCGCCCTGACAGGCGGTCAGCGGGCGCAGCCCGTCGAGGCTGCTGATCCGGTCAAAGTCAGCCTGCCGGTCGGCCCGGATCACCGGCACCCGCAGCCCGAGCAGCCCGCCGGTCAGCGGCACCCGCACCGGCCGCAGCCGTTGTTCCCGCGCCGGGTTGGTGCCGACCCAGTACACATCCAGTGCCCCGGTCTCCAGATCGCGCAGAATGCGGTCCTGCGCCGGGCTGGTGGCGGTGATCTGCACCCGGGCCGGGCCATCCTGCGGGGCGGTCCGTTCCAGCACTGCCGTCAGCAGATCCGCGAACAGGCGGTGGCTGGTGTCAGCGGCACTGCCGGGGGCGGGGATGCGCACGACAGTTTCCGCCGCAGTGGGACAGGGTGCCAGCGGCAGAAGCACCAGCAGAAAGATCAGCAGAATGGGGAACCGGCAGAGGAAAGACATCATCAGCCTCCCGGCCACAGCGGGACCGGTACCCAGTATGTCATCGGTTCCGGCGATGGGACAAACGGAAAACCGCCGCGTGTCAGCGCGGACACGCGGCGGTTTGTTCTGTGTGTGCAGGAAAAGGAAGACTGATCAGTCTTTCTTCTTCTTGCCGATCTTGCTTTCCTCGCCGCGCAACAGGCGGCGGATATTTTCGTGATGGCGGATAAAGGCCAGCACCGCCAGCAGGGCATAGGCGATGACATGATCCTGATCGGACAGGAACCACGCATCCACCGGGGCCAGCGCCAGACACACCAGCGCCGACAGCGAGGAATAGCGGCTGAGCGCCGCCACCACCAGCCACGTCGCGCAGGCGGCCAGACCGACCGGCCACGATGTGACCAGCAGCACGCCCAGCGTGGTCGCCACGCCCTTGCCGCCCTTAAACCCCAGCCAGACCGGGAAGTTGTGACCCAGCACCGCGCAGCACCCGGCAATCAGCCCGGCCACCCCGGCCTGATCGGGCACCAGCAGGGCGGCCACCGCCGCAGCGATGCCCCCCTTGCCGGAATCCAGCAGCAGGGTGGCCAGCGCCAGATCCTTCCGCCCGGTGCGCAGCACATTGGTGGCCCCGATGTTGCCGGAGCCGATGCTGCGCAGGTCATAACCGAACGGCTTGGTCAGCACGATACCGAACGGCACCGAGCCGAGCAGGTAACCGCCAAGGGCACACAGGCCCAACAGAAGTTCAGGCATCATGCTGGTACACCGTGCGACCGTCGATCACCGTGCGCAGGACGCGGCCCTGAAGCAGGCGGCCGTCAAACGGCGAGTTCTTGGACTTGGACAGCGACTTTTTGGCGTCGTACTTCCACGGCTTTTCCAGATCGACCACCGCCAGATCGGCCGCCGCCCCGACCGCCAGCCGCCCGGCGGGCAGGCCCAGCAGATCCGCCGGGCCGCAGGTGATCAGCCTCAGCGCCTGCATCAGCGGCAACTGGCCGGTATGCACCAGCTCCAGCACCAGCGGCAGCAGGGTTTCCAGCCCGATGCCCCCGAAGGCGGCCACGGCGAACGGCACCCGCTTGGTGTCTTGATCCTGCGGCGAATGGTCCGACCCGATGGCGTCAATCACCCCATCACGCAGCCCGGCCAGAATCGCCTGACGGTCGTCTTCCGCCCGCAGCGGCGGGTTCAGCTTGGCGAAGGTGCGGTAATCCGACACTTCCAGCTCGTTCAGGGCGAAGTAGGGCGGGGCGGTGTCACAGGTGACGCGCAGGCCCTTCGCCTTGGCCCGGCGGATGATCTCCACGCTTTCCGAGGTGGAAATATGGGCGGCGTGGTAACGGGCCCCGGTCATTTCCACCAGACGTATGTCGCGTTCCAGCAGGACGATTTCCGCTTCACGCGGGATGCCGGTCAGGCCGAGGCGGGTGGCCAGATCCCCGGCGTTCATCACCCCGCCGGACAGGCCGGGTTCTTCCGGGTGCTGCATCACCAGCAGATCATAGGTGGCGGCGTATTGCAGGGCGCGGCGCATCAGCCCGGCATGGGCAATCGGCTTGGTGCCATCGGTGAAGGCGACCGCCCCGGCCAGCGACAGCATGCCCATCTCGGCCAGTTCCTTACCGTCCGTCCCCTTGGTGGCAGCGGCATAGGGGTAGACCTTGGTCAGGCCGATCTGGCGGGCGCGGCGGGCCATGAACTCAATCGCCGCTTCATCATCAATCACCGGGTCGGTGTTGGGCAGGGCCACCAGCGTGGTGATCCCGGCGGAGACCGCCGCCTTACCGGCACTCTTGATGCTTTCCTTATGGGCCTCGCCGGGCTCCCGCAGCTGGGCGCGCATGTCAACCAGACCGGGGATCAGGGCGTTGCCGCCGCAGTCCACCACCGTGGCCCCGGCGGGCGGGGTCACATCCGGCCCGAAGGCGGTGATCACTTCGCCGGTGGTGACCAGCGTGCCGGTGGTATCCAGCCCGGTGGCGGGATCAAGCAGGCGGGCGTTGGTGTAGGCCACCTGCGTCGGGGTATCAAAAACGGGCATCAGGCCTTCCCTCCGGTGGTGTTGCGGACCAGCGTTTCCAGCACCGCCATGCGGACCGCCACGCCCATTTCCACCTGTTCACGGATCACGGAGCGTTCCACGTCATCGGCGACGTCAGAGTCGATTTCCACCCCCCGGTTCATCGGGCCGGGGTGCATGATCAGGGCGTTGGGCTTGGCCAGCGCCAGCTTTTCCTTATCCAGACCGAAGAAGTGGAAGTATTCGCGCACCGACGGAATGTAGTTGCCCTGCATGCGTTCGTTCTGCACACGCAGCATCATCACGATGTCCACATCCTTCAGGCCCTTGCGCATGTCGTGGAACACCTCCACGCCCATTTCGCTGATGCCGCCGGGGATCAGCGGCTTCGGCCCGATCACCCGCACCACCGCGCCCATGGTGGTCAGCAGGTGGATGTTCGACCGCGCGACGCGGGAATGCAGCACATCGCCGCAGATGGCGACCAGCAGCCCGTCCAGACGGCCCCGGCGGCGGCGGATGGTCAGGGCATCCAGCAGCGCCTGCGTCGGGTGCTCATGCGCGCCGTCGCCGCCGTTGACCACGGCGCAGTTGACCTTATCCGCCAGCAGCTTCACCGCCCCGGAATCCTGATGCCGGACCACCAGCGCATCAATATGCATGGCATTCAGGGTGACGGCGGTGTCGATCAGGGTTTCGCCCTTGGTCACCGACGACCCCGACGACTGCATGTTGATGACATCAGCGCCCAGCCGCTGCCCGGCCAGCTCGAACGAGGCCCGGGTGCGGGTGGAGGCCTCGAAGAACATATTGACCTGTGTGCGGCCCTTCAGAATATCGAACTTCCGCAGCGGGCGGCGGTTGGTCTCGACATAGGAGTCGGCCAGATCCAGCAGGTAGCTGATCTCATGCGGGTACAGCCCCTCGATGCCGAGGAGATGCCGGTGGGAATAGTTGGGGGCTTCGTTTTTCATGGGCGCGGACTTATGACCTCAGCAGGACTGAAGGGCAAGGTGGGGCATGGCCGGGTGCAGCCACCCCCGCCGGACGGCGTTTCTGGCCCTTCTTTTACAGCATCACGGCCAGACGTCCAGTTCTCGATCGGGCCTGCCTGCCGATCTGATGTGGATCTGATATCGCCGTGGACGTTTTCCGCCCGCTCCCGTACCCTTTCCGGCCCACCCCGACCGGGGCTGAACACAGCGGAACCATCAGGCATGTCTGATATGCAAAGAGAAATCACCCTGCGCTTCATGGCCGAGCCGGGCGACCAGAACTTCGGCGGGAAGGTCCACGGCGGCGCGGTGATGAAGTGGATCGACCTTGCCGCCTACGCCTGCGCCGCAGGCTGGAGCGGCAAATACTGCATCACCGCCTACGCCGGGGGCATCCGCTTCGTGCAGCCGATCCACGTCGGCAGTCTGGTCGAGGTCACCGCCAAGGTGATCTACACCGGCCGTACCTCCATGCACATCGGCATCCGCGTTGACGCCGGGGACCCCAAGGAACGCCAGCGCTACCTGACCACCCACTGTATCGTGATTATGGTGGCGGTCGATAACGCCGGCCGCCCGTCGCCGGTGCCGGAATGGGTGCCGGTGACAGAGGAAGACAAATACCTCCACGCCTCCGCCATCAAGCTGGTCGACATGCGCCGCCAGATCGGCGAGGAAATGGAAGCCCACGTCAAAGGCTTCCCGCCGCCGAAGGGGTGAGGGGAGGGGGATTTGGGGAGGGAGCACTGCCCCTCAGGCCCCACAAAGGTTTATCTTTAAATGGCTATAGGGGGTTGGAGTGACGCTAGTTTCTGATTTCGTTGTCGCTGTGCAGAAAGTTTACGAAACTGGGGTTTCGACCGAACATTCTTACCGCCCAGCACTGGAGGTGCTGCTGAGTAGGCGGGAACACGGCGTCGCAGCCCTGAATGAACCCAAGCGAGTGGAGTGTGGTGCGCCCGACTTCATCGTCCAGCGCGGTGAGATCGTTGTTGGCCATGTCGAAGTAAAAGACATAGGTCATGATATTAGGGTAATGAAAGGCAGGGATAAAGAGCAGAAGTCGAGATATCTCAAGGCATTGCCTAATATTGTCTATACAAACTGCCTTGAATGGGATTTCTACAGAAGTGGAGAATTATTAGAATCTGTTAATATTGCTGATTTTGTGAAGGGTGTTATTTATCCAAAGCCAGAAGAGTACGAGCGGCTTGATAATCTCTTGCGCAATTTTATCGCCCAGAAGCCGCAGACCATCACATCCACAGAAAAGCTCGCAAAGATGATGGCTGGCAAGGCAGGCCTCATCAAAGACGTGCTGTTTAAGGTGCTGCATGAGGACAGGGAGTTCCGCACTGATCTGGGCGGGCAATACAAGGCGTTCCGGGAGCACCTGATCCATGACATCAAGCCTGAGGACTTCGCCGATATCTACGCCGAAACTATCGCCTATGGCATGTTTGCGGCCCGCCTGCACGACACCTCACTGGAAACCTTCACTCGGCAAGAAGCGCTGGAGCTTCTACCTAAATCCAACCCGTTCCTGCGCTACCTGTTCAGCTATGTCGCCGGGCCAAACCTCGATGAGCGCATACGCTGGATTATTGATGATCTGGCAGATGTTTTTCAGGCCGCCAACGTGGCAGTCCTGATGAAGGATTTCGGGACGCTTACAGGCCGAAAAGACCCGTTTCTGCACTTCTACGAGGATTTTCTTGCCTCCTATAACCCCGCCAAGCGCAAGGCGCGTGGCGTCTGGTATACCCCGGAACCTGTGGTCAACTTCATCGTTCGCGCGGTTGACGAGGTGCTCCGCACTGAGTTCGGGCTGGTTGATGGGTTGGCCGATACATCGAAGGTTACAATTGATCTCGACACCGGGCAGAACGACGCAAAAGGAAAACCGGTTACCCTTAAGCGCGATGTGCACCGGGTCCAGATCCTTGATCCTGCCACCGGCACCGGCACCTTTCTGGCCGAGGTCATCAAGCAGATCGCACCCAAGGTCAAAGGCGTAGCCGAAGGCATGTGGTCGGGCTATATCGAACGCGATTTGATCCCGCGCCTTCATGGCTTCGAGTTGCTGATGGCTTCCTATGCCATGTGCCACATGAAGCTGGACATGATTCTAGGTGAATTGGGCTATCGTCCTGGCAAGACGCCGCCACGTCTGTCGGTCTATCTGACCAATAGCCTTGAAGAAGGCGACCGCGATGTGCGCGACCTCTTCATGGCGCAATGGCTGACGCATGAGGCTCGAGAGGCCAACATCATCAAACGCGATATGCCCATCATGTGCGTTATAGGGAACCCGCCTTACTCCGGGGTCAGTTCCAACAACGGGTTGTGGGCAAGTAGCTTGGTTGCCCCTTACAAAATCGAACCGGGCGGCAAGATAAAGCTCAAGGAGCGGAATCCCAAGTGGATCAACGACGATTACGTCAAATTTATCCGTTACGCCGAGCATATGATTGCTAAGGCCGGAGAGGGGGTTCTGGGATTCATTACTAATCACGGCTATATCGACAGCCCCACGTTCCGGGGGATGCGTTGGCACCTGATGCAGAGCTTCGACAAGCTCTATATTCTTGATCTACACGGCAACTCGAAGAAGAAAGAGGTCGCGCCGGACGGATCAAATGATGCCAATGTCTTCGATATTATGCAGGGCGTGGCTGTTATTATCGGGGTGAAGCATCGAAAGAAGGGCGAGGTGGGAAAAAATTCTACCGTTCCTGCCGAAGTGTTCCATGCCGAGTTTTGGGGATCACGGCGGCAGAAATACGAACGCCTGCAAAAATCTGAGTTTAACAGCCTGTCATGGACTAAGCTGGACCCGGACCCAAAGTATCTGATGTTTTATCCGATCAACAGAAAGCTTTTGGAGGTCTATGATGGGGGCTTCGATCTATCGGAGTTTTTTCTGCACAGTACGATGGGTGTGATCACAAAAAGGGACGACTTTACAATCCGCTTAGAAGCTGACGAAGTTTGGCAGGTGGTTGAACAAATGGCTCGAACGCCCGATGCAGACCTCCACAGAGTTTTCAGTCTTCCAAAAGACAGTGATTGGGAGGCGGTAAACGCCAAGTTGGACATTGTTTCGTCAGGACCAAATCGGAGCTTTGTGAAGTCTATACGGTATGCCCCGTTCGATAATCGCTTCACCTACTACACGGGCCGGACACGAGGTTTTCTTGCTCGTCCGGTAGAACAAACAATGCGGCACTTTCACGAGGGTAACTTTGCACTCTCAGTTACCAGAAAAATCGACATCGGTTCTGGCTGGAATCATGTTTTGGTCATCGACAGAATGATGACGCATCACGCGGTGTCTCAGAAAGAGGGTAACTATCTGATGCCCTTATATCTTCTTCCAGAAGAACAGAATATCGACCAGACACGCCGTGTGAATTTTGACGCCAAACTTTGGAAGAAGCTGTGCGCGAAGGCGACAGACCGGGATCACGGCGAACCCAATGAACTGGCAACCTTCGATTACATCTACGGGGTTCTGCATTGTCCCGCTTATCGGTCCACCTTTGCCGAGTTCCTGAAAATTGACTTCCCTCGTATCCCGTGGCCCGCATCCCCTGCCGAGTTTTGGGATGTGGCCGGGAAGGGCGGCCAACTCCGCAGGCTGCATCTGATGGAATCTGCCGCGATCGGTGAAACACCCTATCCATTCCGTGGTGAGGGCAACGGAGCCGTCACCGAACCAAACTTCAAGGACGGGAAGGTCTGGATTAACGACTCTCAGTACTTTGCAGATGTCCCTCAGTCGGCATGGGATGCTCTGATCGGCGGCTACCAGCCTGCTCAGAAATGGTTGAAGGATCGCAAGGAGCGTACTCTGAGCTTCGATGATGTAAAGCACTATAGGAAGATCATCAAAATTCTTCTGGAAACCGACCGCATCATGCAGACGATCACGATGACGCTGGATGTTCCGATGTAACCCTACGAATGATTCACTCTGCATGGGGGAGTATTTTGATGTCGACAAGAAATGGGAGTGTTATTTTGACACTTCCAAAGACCGTGCTTTCTCTGTTTCTGGGGTATGAGGGTTGAGTGTCGTTTTAGTGATTCTGTTGAAGAATAAGGCTTTGCTGTCACATTTTTTAAATTAGAGTGTGAGAGGCCAAGCCTCTCACGCAGGGGTGCGGGGATAAGATCCCCGCGCTTTACCCTCCAAAACTCCCAAACCCCAACTCATCCCATCGCATCCAGAAAGCCCTGAAGGATATACGCCGCCGCTGACTGGTCGACGGTTTCGGCGCGGCGTTTGCGGGAGAGGTCCATTTCCTCGATCATCATCCGCTGCACGGCGACGGTGGAGAGGCGTTCGTCCCAGAACGCCACCGGCAGGGCGGCGACCGGGGTCTGTTTGGTCCGCAGGTTCAGCGCAAACTGGCGGGTGGACTGGCAGCGTTTGCCTTCCGTGCCGTCCATTTCGCGCGGCAGGCCCAGCACCAGCCCGGCGACCTCGTGCTTTTTCACCACGGCGGCCAGTTCGTCCACATCCTGCGTGAACTTGGTGCGGCGGATGGTGATCAGCGGCGTTGCCACCATCAGCAGGGCGTCGGACAGGGCAAGGCCGATGGTTTTGGTGCCCAGATCCAGCCCCAGCAGGCGGCCGTGGCGGGGCAGCAGGGCCTTCATCTCCGCCGGGGTCAGGTCCGCAGGGCGGGCGGGGCGGGGGGCGGTGCTCTCCGGCGGGGGCACGGGGGGCTGGTTCTCAGGGTTGCGGTCGTCCATGCCGGGTGCTACCTTCCGCCGGTTTTTCCAGTATTCTCTTCCGTGCGGGGCCGTCCGGCCCGCATGGTGTGTACAGACACTTACTCCCACCAGGAGACACTTTTCAATGTCGCTTGACAGAGACACCGTCAGGAAGATCGCCTTCCTTTCCCGCATCGAGGTGGCCGACGATACGCTCGAACCCCTCGCGGGCCAGCTTTCCGGCATTCTCGACTGGTTCGAGCAGCTGAAGGAAGTGGATACCGACGGCGTCCAACCGATGTCGAGCGTCACCGACGCCGTGCTGCGGTGGCGCGATGACGTCATCACCGATGGCGGCATCCGTGAAAAGATTCTCGCCAATGCCCCGGAAGCCATGGACGGCTTCTTCACCGTGCCGAAGGTGGTCGAGTAATGACGTCGCTTCTGGATCTTTCTCTGGCCGAAGCCCGCGACGGGCTGCGCGCCAAGGACTTCACCGCCGTTGAGCTGACCGATGCCTATCTGGGCATGGTCGAAAAGCATCGCGGCCTGAATGCCTATATCACCGAAACACCGGATCTGGCCCGGGAACAGGCCAAGGCTGCCGATGCCGCCCTTGCCGCCGGCACCGCCGGGGCGATGGCCGGGATTCCGGTCGGCATCAAGGATCTGTTCTGCACCGAAGGCGTGCTGACCACCGCCGCCAGCCATATTCTGGATGGTTTCAAGCCGCCCTATGAAAGCACCGTCTCCGCCAACCTGAAGAAGGCCGGTGCGGTGATGCTGGGCAAGCTGAACCTTGATGAATTCGCCATGGGCGGGTCCAACCAGACCAGCTATTACGGCCCGGCGAAAAACCCGTGGAAGGCCGAAGGCTCCGATGCCGATCTGGTGCCCGGCGGGTCCTCCGGCGGGTCTGCCGCCGCCGTGTCTGCCCGCATGGCGCTGGCCGCCACCGGTACCGACACCGGCGGGTCGATCCGTCAGCCTGCCGCTTACTGCGGCATCACCGGTATCAAGCCGACCTATGGCCGCTGCTCCCGATTCGGGATCATCGCCTATGCCAGCTCGCTGGATCAGGCCGGTCCGATGACCCGCACCGTCCGCGATGCGGCGATCATGCTCGGCTCCATGGCCGGGTTCGACCCCAAGGATTCCACCTCGGCCGATATCGCCCTGCCGGACTTTGAGGCGGCGCTGACAGGCGATATCCGGAGCCTGAAGATCGGGATTCCGCAGGAATACCGCCCGGAGGGTCTGGATCCGGAGATCAACGCCCTGTGGGACAAGGGGATCGACATGCTGAAGGCCGCCGGGGCCGAGGTGGTCGATATCTCCCTGCCGCACACCAAGTACGCGCTGGCGACCTATTACATCATCGCCCCGGCGGAAGCCTCTTCCAACCTTGCCCGCTACGACGGCCTGCGCTTCGGCCTGCGGGTCGAAGGCAAGACGCTGGACGAGATGTACGCCAGGACCCGCGCCGCCGGGTTCGGCGAGGAAGTGCAGCGCCGGATCCTGATGGGCACCTATGTGCTGTCCGCCGGGTATTACGATGCCTATTACCTGAAGGCGCAGCGCGTCCGCGCCCGCATTGCCGAAGACTTCCGCAACGCTTTCAAGACCGTTGATGTCATCCTGACCCCGACCGCGCCGACCCCGGCGTTCGGCATCGGGGCCAATATGGATGACCCGATCGCCATGTACCTGAACGACGTTTTCACCGTGCCGACCTCGCTGGCCGGTCTGCCGGGCCTGTCGGTGCCGGTCGGGCTGTCGTCCACCGGTCTGCCGCTGGGCCTTCAGCTCATCGGCCGCCCGTTTGACGAAGAAACCGTGCTGCGTGCCGGTGACGTGCTGGAAAAGGCTGCGGGCTTCTCCGCCGTGCCGTCGCTGGTGAAGGGATAAGAGAATGACCTACATCATCAAAGGGGAAACCGGCGACTGGGAACTGGTGATCGGGCTGGAAGTCCACGCTCAGGTCATTTCCAACGCCAAGCTGTTTTCCGGTGCCGCCACCGTCTTCGGGGCGGAAGCCAACACCCAGGTGTCGTTCATTGATGCCGGGTTCCCCGGCATGCTGCCGACCATCAACAGCGTCTGCGTGGAGCAGGCGGTGCGCACCGGTCTTGGCCTGAAGGCGAAGATCAACAAGCGCAGCGTCTTCGCCCGCAAGAACTACTTCTACGCCGATCTGCCGCAGGGCTACCAGATCAGCCAGTTCGACCTGCCGATCATCGGTGAAGGCGAAATCATCCTCGACCTGCCGGACGGCACCAGCCGCACCGTCGGGATTGAACGCCTGCATCTGGAACAGGATGCCGGGAAGTCGGTCCACGACCAGCACCCCAGCAAGTCGTTCATCGACCTCAACCGCTCCGGCGTCGCGCTGATGGAAATCGTGTCGAAGCCGGATATGCGCACCCCGGAAGAAGCCGGGGCCTACCTGCGCAAGCTGCGGGCGATCCTGCGGTATCTGGAAACCTGCGACGGCAACATGGACGAAGGCTCCATGCGCTGTGACGTCAACGTCTCCGTCCGCAAGGCCGGGGAGCCGTACCGCACCCGCTGCGAGATCAAGAACGTCAACTCCGTCCGTTTCGTGATGCAGGCGATTGAGATCGAAGCGAAGCGCCACGTCGAGGTGTACGAAAGCGGCGGTGACATCGTGCAGGAAACCCGCCTGTTCGACCCCAGCCGCGGGGAAACCCGGTCGATGCGCAGCAAGGAACATGCGCACGATTACCGCTACTTCCCGGACCCGGACCTGCTGCCGCTGGAATTCGACGATGCCTTCGTTGAAGCCATCCGGGCGACCCTGCCGGAGCTGCCGGACGAGAAAAAGGCCCGCTTCGTCGAGACCTACGGCATGACCGGCTATGATGCCGGGGTGCTGGTGATGGAAAAGGAAACCGCCGCTTACTTCGAAGAGGCCGCCAAGGGCCGCGACGGTAAGCAGGTGGCCAACTGGCTGATCACCACCCTGTTCGGCGGCCTGAACAAGAAGGGCCTGTCGATCACCGAAAGCCCGATCAGCCCGGCCCAGCTCGGCCAGCTGGTCGATCTGGTCAACGACAACACCATCTCTGGCCGTCTGGCCAAGGACGTGTTCGAGATTATGCTGGAAGAGGGCAAGGACCCCGCCGTCATCGTCGAAGAACGCGGCATGAAGCAGGTGACCGATACCGGTGCCATCGAAGCCGCCTGTGACGCGGTGATCGCCGCCAACCCGGAGAAGGCACAGGATGTGCGCGACGGGAAGGAAAAGCTGATCGCCTGGTTCATCGGGCAGGTGATGAAGGCGACGCAGGGCAAGGCCAACCCCGGCATGCTTCAGGAGATCCTGAAGAAAAAGCTGCTGGGCTGATTTTTGTCTGCGGACAGGATACGGAAAAAGGGCTCCGGGATACCGGGGCCCTTTTGCCATGCGGAGGAGGACTGACGATGCCGGTAACGCTGCAACAGTGGGATGGCCTGTACGCGGTGGCGCAGTTGCCGCCGGATGCCCCCTTCCCCGGCTGGATCACCGGGCCGGGGATGGTGACCCTGACCCGCGCCGATGATGAACTGTCGGTGGTGTGCCGTCAGGACCGGATCCCGGCGGACGGGGTGCGGGTTGACCGGGACTGGTGCTGTCTGAAGCTGCTGGGGCCGTTTGCCTTCAACGAAACCGGCATTGTGCTGTCGGTGATCCGGCCGCTGTCGGAAAACGGCCTCGGCATCTTTGTGGTGCCCACCTTCAACGGCGACTTCCTGCTGGTGAAGGCGGCGGACCTGCCTGTGGCAGAAACCCTGCTGACGCAGGCAGGCCATACGGTCAGGCGTATTACCGGCTGAGGCCCTTGTGCGGGGCTGCCATTGGTGCCACAGGGGGCTGGATCGGCGGAACGACGGCACTGCGGCACTGATCAAGGGATGGGGCGTCTCCGTCCGCCCATGTCACCGGGATCAGGATGCCGCGATAGCCGATAGCCACCGGATACTGGTAGGTGCGGCTGAGGGTAATGCTGCCGGATCCACCCCGGGCGACCTGTGCGGAGACGCCGGGTTTGCCGTTCAGCGGGGTGATGGCCCCGCTGGCAGCAGCCTGCGCCTGAGCCGCCGCCGCCTGTGCCGGAACCGGCTGTTCTGGCGGGGTTTGCGGGGCGTCTGCACCCGGCACCGTCTTTCCGGCTGGCAGGGGCAGTTCTCCCTTCAGGCGGGCGGCGGCCTGCTCGGTCATCGACAGGGTGACGTCGAGGCTCCGGGCATAGAAAACTTCGGTGATCACCATCAGGGTCGGGCAGTCCTGCGGACTGTCCGGGCCACAGTGCCGGGGTGCCGGGGTTTCGGCGGGCAGATGGCGGAAGGTCCGCAGGGCTTCCCGCTGCTTTGGATCGGCGCAGAAGGCATCCAGCACCGTGCTGGCAGGCAGGCCATAATATTCGGCAGCGGGGACTTTGATCGCGGCGCTGTCGATATCGGCATAAGAGATCCCGGCGGCAGCGCTCAGGGCCTCGCCGGGGATGACGGCTCCGGCCTCGGCGGTGGTGGCGGTGCTGCGCATGAATTCGGGGAAGGCCACCTGCTTCAGGCGCTGGACCGTGCTCTGTCCGCTGCCGGGGAAAATCCCGGTGGGATTGGTCGGAATGGGCACCTCACCGCTATCGGAGGGGCTCCCCCCGCTGCCGCCAAAGGTGGCGGCAAAGCTGGGGCGCTGGGCGTAGAAGGCATTGACCTGACTGTTGAGGTCAACCGAGGAAATCCACTGCCCGACCGGCAGGGGCGCATCTTCGCTGGCCGGCTTGATCTGGTCCCGCAGCGGGATCGGCATCAGGTAGACATCCCCGGCCTGCACATCCTCCCGGGGTGGAAACAGCGGGTAGATATTGTATTCCCGCATGTTGCTGACCCATTGGCGGGAGACAAACCCCTCATCGGGGCCGCCGCAGGCAGACAGGCTGCCTGCCAGCAGCAGGGCGGTCAGTCCGGTTCCCCGGAGGAGATGGCGACAGAAAGGCATAGGGCCTCCGGGTATTTTAGTTGTGTTTATGAATTTTATCTCCAAATAAGGGTATCGTGAAAAATACTCTTATAGGTTTTTCTGTGTGGAAAAATCCCTCAAAGAGAATGATCGGCGATTATCGCCCCCACGGGTCGGCAAAGCGGGGATCCGTGGGCAGGGTCAGGTCGGTCAGGCTTTCGAGAAAGGCCACCAGATCGGCCTTTTCCTGTCCTGACAGATCAATCCGGGCGATCAGGCCGCTTTTGTAGGGATTGCTGCGGCCGTCTCCCGCCAGCGGGCCGGAGGTCAGCACCCGTCCGCCATCGGAATAGAGATCCACCACCCCGGCCAGCGTTGCCACCGATCCGTCGTGCATATAGGGGGCGGTCAGGGCGATGTTGCGCAGCGACGGGGCGCGGAAGGCCCCCATATCCTCCGGCTGGCCGGACAGTTCATAGAGGCCCCGGTTGGGGAAGGGGTAGGCCCCGGTGCCGCCGATGTTGTACAGGCCGGTATTATGGAAGGGCGTCTCCACCTCGCGGCTGCGGGCATGTACCACCTGATCGTTGAAATTGAAGCTGCCGTGGCAGTGATGGCATTCCGCCCGTTCCCCGAAGAACAGATCCCGCCCGCGCTGTTCGGCCGGGGTCAGCTCCAGTGTGCCCTGAAGGCTGCGGTCGTACCGGCTGTCGGCGGAGACCAGCGCCCGCTGAAAACTGGAAATCGCCTGAATGATCCGGTGCAGGGTCATGGGCTGCGGATCATCGGGGAAGGCGGCGGCAAACAGCGGCGCATAGCGCGGCTCGGCTTTCAGGCGGTCAAGGATCAGCGGTCTGGTCTGGTCGTTGACCCCCATCTCCACCGGGTCATCGCCAAACAGCGGGTTTTCCATCTGGCTTTCCAGCGACACCAGCGCCGGATTGGCCCAGGTGTAGGTGGCATGCCAGGCTGAATTGACCACCGTGGGGGCGTTGCGGTGGGTCAGCACCCCGGTGGACCCCGGCGACAGCGCCCGGCCATCAGTGAAGGCCAGCGCCTGCACATGGCAGGAGGCACAGGCGATGGTGCCGTTGCCGGACAGGCGGCGGTCGTAGAACAGGTGGCGGCCCAGCTCCACCGCCTCCACCGTCATCGGGGTGTCAGCGGGGATCCGGGGCGGCGGGATATAGTCCGGCAGGGTCCACGTCCAGGCCTCTGCCGCCGCCGGATGCGGCAGCAGAAGCAGCAGAAGCAGCAGGGCGCGGCGCATCACCGGGCCTCCACCGGGCGGAACACCGGCGGCTGCGGCGGGGCCAGCGGCTGGCCGGTGGTCAGCGACAGGCCGAGGGCGGCAAACACCGGCGGGCAGTCGGCATCGGTCGGGCCGCTCATGCAGCCGACCGCGCCGCCCTGATCGCGGGTCAGGTCGGTGCCCCGGAACAGGGCGGCCAGATCCAGCGCGACGGCCTGCCGGACGGGGTCGAAGGCGGGCAGGGTCACCGGCAGGCGGTTGGGCCGCTGACAGGTCACCGCGCCGCCCTGTACCGGGTTGCCGGTGCAGTCGGTGGAGCCAAGATGCAGGAACCATGTCGGGGCGGTGGCACCATCGGGCTTCCGCACCCCTCCGGCGGGGTTGACCTCCACCTTCATGAATTTCCGCCCGGCCTGCCAGCTCCAGTTCATCGCCACCACATCCAGCGGGGCGGGGGTGACTTCGACGCTGGTATGGTTCAGGGCCGGGGGCACCCCGACGGTAAAGCGCAGGCCGGTGTAGGATCCGGCGGGGACCGTGCCGGTAACGGCGGTGTTGACGGCGGCATTCCCGGCACAGCCGGGGCTGCCGCTTTCAAAATCCAGCAGGGCGACGCCCTGCCGCTGCCAGTCGCTGTCCGTCAGGGTCAGCGGCACGGCGGTGCCACCGGCCTCAATCAGGGCGATATCCTGCACATACAGGCGGGCATCGCGCAGGGTGACGGCGGGGCCGCCGCTGCCGGGCAGGCTGAACGGGGTGCCGCACTGGACCGGGGTGGCCCCGGCGGTCAGGGTAAAGGGGATGCGCACGGTCTGCGGACCGGGCGGAGTGGCGCAGGCGGTCAGCGTGACTGCACCAAGGGCGAGGGCGGCAAGGCCCCGGGTGAAACGGGCGGAACGGCGCATGGCGGGACTCCCGGAGGCCGGTCCGGCCCCGGGAACCCCGGAACGGCCGGACGGCGGCTCGTCATGAAAAGGCACAGGGCGTCCCCGCCCCGGAAGGCCGGAGCGGGGACAGAGTTGGGGGATCAGAAGCGGGCGGTCAGGGCCAGATTGACGCTGCGGCCTTCTTCATAGGTGTAGGTGGTGGTCTGTGACTGCTGGTAGGTCACATAGGTCTGGTCAAACAGGTTGGAGACGTTCAGGTCCACCCGCCACCAATCCTGATCGTAGGCAACGCCGATGCTGTGCAGGCCATAGCCGCTGCGCTGGCGGGTGGCGGTGCTGTCATAATCCTGCGCTGCCACAAACTGCCCCAGCCACCAGCCGGACCAGTGGCTGTCAAACTGATACCGCCCGGACAGGCTGAGGGTATCCGGCGGGGCGAACAGGTTGGCATCGGTGTTGACGTCTTCCGCCCGGATGCGGGAATACCCGGCCCCCAGCTCCAGCGGGCCGGAGGTATAGGTGCCCTCAACCTCCATCCCATAGCGTTTGGCCTTGGAGATGTTGCGGTTCTGGAACACCTGACCGGTCCCGGCGAACGGTGCGGCGCGGGTATAGGTGCCGATAACGGTGGAGGTGATCAGGTCATCGACGGTTTCGGTGAACAGGGTGCCCTTCAGGCGGGTTTTGTCCCCGGGAACGATGCTGTCGTTCAGGCTGAGGGTGGCCCCGCCTTCCCACGTTTTGCTGGTTTCCGGCCGCAGGGCGGTGTTGGGGCGGAAGTTGAACAGGGCGCGGGTGGTGTTCAGGTTCTGATAGGTTTCCGACAGGGTCGGGGCGCGGAAGCTTTCCGAGAAGCCGCCGAACAGCCCCAGCACCTCGTTGGGCTGCCAGTGGACCGTCAGCTTCGGCGACAGGTGATTGAAGGTGCTGTCGCTGCCGCCGGTCGGCGACAGGGTATAGCTGTCATTGCGCAGGGCACCGGTGATGGTCCAGTGGTCCCCGACGGCCATTTCGTTCTGAATGAAGGCCCCGACCGAGGTCTGGTCGCCATCCGGGGTGACGGCATTGGGGCTGCCGCCGTCGCGGTTGGTCAGGGTGTCTTCATAGGCATCAACGCCGTAGGTGATGCGGTGCGTCAGCCACGATGCGGTTTCAAACCGGCTGGTGTTCTGGGCGCTGATCCCGGCGGTTTCGGTGGTGATATCGGTCTGGGTGACCCCGCTGGTGTAGGGCGAGGTCTTGAAATGCAGTTTGGTGTTGTAGGCGTTGATCCTGCCATCAAACAGCTTGCGGTCGGAATCCCGGAACGTATAGCTGCCGACCACTTCATCCTGTTGGCGGTTGAGGGTCTGGAGCAGGCCGAAGGCCGGGCTGCCGCCGGGGTTGCTGGGGGTCAGCGTGCGGTCGCTGAAGCGCTGGTACGACAGTTGCAGTTTGTGCAGGTCGTTGGGGCTGTAGCTGCCTTTCAGCAGGCCGGTGCGCAGCTGGTCATCGCTCAGCAGGTCCTCGCTGGCCCCGGTGTGGATGTCCCCGGCCTCGCGCAGGCTGCCGCTGCCCAGCAGGGCGAAGCCCCCGGCCTGCGCCGCGCCGGTCAGGTTGCTGGAAAAGGATTCATCGCCGCTGCGGTAGGCGGTGCGGATCCGCCCGCCGTGGGTCTGCCCATCCTGAAGGATATCCCCGGCTTCCAGCGTGCGCAGGGCGATCACCCCGCCGATGCCGCCGCTGCCGTACAGGGCGGAGGTGGAGCTCCGCACCACGTCAATCTGCTGCACCATGTCGGGGTCGATCAGCAGGGGGGAACGGATGCCGTCCACATGGTTGCGGCGGGCACCATCCACCGACAGGATCACCCGTGGCCCCTGAAGCCCACGCACGGAGGGGATCTGTCCGGCGGCCCGGGCTCCTCCGCCCATATTTACCCCCGGCACGGTGCGCAGCACCTGAAGGGACGATGCCTGTGCCTCGTCCAGCTGCTGCCGGGTCAGCACGGAGACCGAGGCCGGGACCTCAAACGGGTCACTCTCGGTGCGGGTGGCGGTCACGGTCATCGGGGTCAGGGTCTGGCTGTCGGCAACGGCGGCGGACGGCAACAGGGCCAGCAGCGGCAGGGCTGCACAGGCGGTGCGGGCAAAGAAAGGGGTACGGGACACGGTGGTCCTCCCGTCTGATCATCCGGAAAGCTATAGGGTGCGGTCAGGCGATATTACGGCCACACCGCAGGAGTGGGGCCGGGATGCCGGGCGCCGGGGATGGAAAATCAGACGGTGGGCGGCCCACGGGCCTGCCGGGTGGACAGAAACCAGCCGGTGGCGGCCAGATCGTCGGGCAGGGAAACAGCGGTGATCCGCTGCGGCGGTGGGGAAATGGACGGGGGCGGCGGGGGCAGGGCCAGACCGCCGACCAACGGGCACAGCGGGCAGTGCCCGCCGGTTTTCAGGGGGGCCGTCGTGTCGTCATTGGTGGGGGAGAAGGTGCCATCGGCGGTCTGATAGACAATGCCGTCGGCGGTACAGATTGCCACGGTTCCGGCCGGAGCCGCCATGGCGGCGGGCATCAGCAGGCCCCAGGCCAGACTCTGGATCAGCAATGCCAGCGCGGCGGCCAGAAGGCCGCAGCGGCGGAGCATGCGGAACAGGGGCAGGCGACGGGCCATGGCGGGCAGCGGGTAATCCAGAGTAGAAACAGGCTGATGGTAGCCGATTGCCACAGGAAAGCCATATTTTAATTATGGGCGCAGGATCCGGCTCCCGCCGTGGGTACAGGATCCGGCTCCCGCCGTCAGGCCCCGGTGGCCTTGCGGGACGGCAGCGTCATCAGCATCACCCCGATCAGAACGCAGGTCAGACCGGGCCACAGGGTCGGGCTGAGGCTTTCGCCCAGAAACACCACACCAATGGCGACGCCGATCGGCACCCGCAGATAGGCCTGCGATGTGGTGCCGACCGATCCCAGCGTATGGACCAGCCGGAAGTAAATCGCAAACGCCAGTGCGGTGGAAAACACCGCCAGCCCCAGCAGCGCCATCAGGGAGTCCAGCGAGGGCGACAGCGTCCACGGCTGATCGACGATCAGGCTCAGCGGCAGCAGCAGCGCCGCCCCGCACAGCAGCGATCCGGCGGCGGGCATCATCGGGTCCAGCCCCTTGAAGCTTTTGCCCAGAATGGCGGCCCCGCCATAGCAGACGGAGGCAGCAACCACGGCCAGCTGCGCCCACAGATCCTTGCCCAGCCCGTTCAGGGCCTGTAACCCGATGATCAGGCAGATGCCAAGGATGCCTGCCGCCACGCCGCACAGCTTGCGCAGGGTGACCGGCTCGTGCCGGATGATCAGGGCGGTCAGCAGGAAGGCGAAGATCGGGGTGGTGGAATTCAGGATGGTGGTCAGCCCGGCATCGGTGGTCAGCTCCGCCCAGGCAATCAGGGTGAAGGGAACGGCGCTGTTCAGCAGCGCCTGTGCCAGAAAGCGCCGCCACGTCGCCGCATCGCGCGGCAGGCGCAGGCCGCGCAGGGCGAGGATGGCAACCAGCACCGCCCCGGCGATCAGGGTGCGGGCCGCAATCAGGGTGACCGGGGGGATGGTTTCCACCCCGATTTTGATGAAGGTATAGGCCGCCCCCCACAGGGTGGACAGCGTCAACAGCAGGGCAAGGTCTTTCAGCGATGCGCGCTCGGTCATGGTGGGGCCTGACGGAAGAGGGGGAAGACAGGCCGCTGTTATAGACCGGCGGACACCCCGAATGCTTCGGATCCGGTCGAAGTGTCGCTGTGGGGGCCGAAGGCCTCGCGGTAGGCCCCGGGGGTGGTGGACAGCACCTGCCGGAAGTGATGGCGCAGGGTGGCAGCACTGCCGAACCCGGCGACGACGGCGATTTCCTCGATGCTGGTCTGGGTGGTTTCCAGCAGGCTGCGGGCCCGGTTCAGCCGTTCCGTCAGCAGCCAGCGGGCCGGGGTGGTGCCGGTGGCGGCCTCAAACCGGCGCAGGAAGGTGCGGCGGCTCATCCCCACCCGGCGGGCCAGCGCCTCCACCGTGTGGGTGCCGTCCAGTGTGCGCCGCATGTGGTCCAGCAGCGGGCCGAGGCGGGTGCTCTCATGCGGGCGCGGCACCGCCTGCCGGATGAACTGGGCCTGCCCGCCGTCGCGGTGGGCGGGCAGGATCAGCCGCCGGGCGACACTGTTGGCGGCATCGGTGCCAAAATCACGGCGGATGATGTGCAGGCACAGGTCCAGCCCGGCGGCGGTCCCGGCGGAGGTCATCACCGTGCCGGTATCGACATACAGCACATCCGGGGTGACATGGATGGTGGGAAACCGCTGGTGCAGGGTGTCGGTGTACCGCCAGTGGGTGGTGGCCTGTCGCCCGTCCAGCAGGCCGCTGGCGGCCAGAACGAACACCCCGGAACAGAAACTGATGACCCGCGCTCCCCGCTGGTGGGCGGCGCGCAGGGCGGTACACAGGGCCTCCGGCACCGGTTCGTCGATCCCGCGCCAGCCGGGGGCAATGATCAGGTCGGCCTGTTCCAGCAGATCAAGGCCGCCATCGACGGTGAAGGTCAGGCCACCGGTGGCCCGCATCGGCCCGGCATCGACCCCGGCGACGGCAAAGCGGTACCAGCCGCTGCCCATTTCCGGCCGCGACAGGCCGAACACTTCGACGGCGATGCCGAATTCAAAGGTGCACAGCCGGTCATAGGCCAGTGTGACGACCAAAGGGCCGGTAAGGGCGGAAGACGGAACGGGGGGCTGATCGTTTGGCATGATTTTGATGATAGATGGCAAAAATGCCATCTGCAAGCCGGAACCGGTCTGGCGTAGCCTGTGGACATTGGATTTCCCCAGAGACACCGGAGACCCCGATGAGCTACGTGACTGATTATCCCGCCGCCACCCCGGAACAGACTGCCGCCCACTTTCTGGCCCGGCTGTCGGTGGAAACCGATTGCGCCGACGTCGCCCATGCCCTGCGCAGCGGTGATGTGGATTTTGTGCTGCTGCATGTGGTTGGCTCGCCGGAAGCCTACGCCCGGCGGCATGTGCCGGGGGCGCTGCACCTGCCGCACCGCAACATTACGGCGGACCGGATGGCGGAATGGCCGGACGACACCCTGTTTGTGGTCTACTGCGCCGGCCCGCACTGCAACGGGGCCGATCAGGCAGCGCTGAAGCTGGCCCGGCTGCGTCGCCCGGTGAAGATCATGATCGGCGGCATCACCGGCTGGGCCGATGAGGGCAACCCCTTCGCCACCGGGGCGGAACCGGGCAGCATGGCGGGGGCCGCATGATCATCCGGCCCTTTACCCCGGCGGATGTGCCGGTGGTGTGGGGGATGATGCGGGATCTGGCGGTGTTTGAAGGCTACATCGACCGCTTCCGCGTCACCCCGCAGGATGTGTTGACCCACGGCTTCGGCCCGCAATCGCGCTTTGGCGTGCTGGTGGCGGAGCAGGAGAAAGGCCTGAGCGGGATGGCGGTGCATTACACCATCCCGTGGACCTTTGATCTGCGGCCGGTGGTGGTGCTGAAGGAGCTGTTCGTTCAGCCCGCCGCCCGGGGGCAGGGGGTGGGGCAGGCGCTGGTCCGGGGGCTGGCGGAGCATGCCGCCAGCCTCGGCGCTTCCGCCCTGCGCTGGACCGTCCTGCCCGACAACGCCCCGGCGCAGGCGCTGTATGCCGGGCTGGGCGGGCGGAAGGACCCGGACTGGGACCATTGGGTGCTGGCGCTGTAGGGAACCGTCAAAGCGGGGCTGTCACCCCGGGGCCGCCCCGTGCCCGCAGGGCTTCGTACAGGCAGGCGTCGTTGATCAGGATATCCCGCAAGCCTTCGCGGACCTTTTCTGATCCCAGAGCCTGTCTGCTCATGGCGCTGTGCGCGGTCAGGGCATCCATGATGGCGTTCATCAGTTCCCGCCCCAGATCGGGCGAGGCGGCGAACTGCTCCTTGGTGTTGTTGGCAGCCTGTTCGGCCAGCACCGGGGATTCCAGCAGTTTTCCCATCAGCACGTTGTTGACGTAGATCAGCTTGTCATCGTCGGTCAGGTCGCCGTCAAACAGGTCGTTCACCTTTTCGATGATCGCCGCCAGAAGATCCTTCTTTTTATCCTGCACCTCGCCGGTGCCGGGGGCTGTCATGACTTTCAGGGGTTTACTCTCCCCCTGATTCAGCGGCAGGGGAAGCCTGCCCTGACTGCGCAGGCTGTGATGGGTCATGGTGATGCCGGTCAGGTCCACGCCGTCGCGTTCCCGCCCGAATTCCAGCAGCGGCAGCAGGCGGCGGAAGAAGATCCAGCGTTTCTCGATGTCGGTGCTGCCGTAGTCGAAAATCTGCGACAGAAAGGAATAGACCCGCTGGAACGCCCCGAGATCCCGTTTAAACAGGATCAGGGCCGCCAGTTCATCCTTTGCATCTTTTTCGGCGCGGCGGTCCTGCGCCGCCTGTGCGGCGGTCAGGGCCTGTTGCAGGGCACGGTAGCGGCGCAACAGCCGGTCCGCCACCGGGGCGATGGCGGCGGCAAGCTGGGCCTGCGTGGCGCGGGGGTTCAGGTCTGCCGTCACCACCCGCTCCACCTCTGCATCATCGTAATGGCCGAGGGCATCCAGCTTGGCCCGCAGGTCAAACACCAGATTGGGATCCGTGACGCCTTCCAGCTCCGCCGTTTCGTAATAGGTCTTGAAGGCGGCCAGAATGTCCTTCGGCTGATTGGCGAAGTCGAGAACGTAAGTGGTGTCCTTGCCGGGGTGGGCGCGGTTCAGGCGCGACAGGGTCTGCACCGCCTGAATGCCCGAAAGTTGCTTGTCAACGTACATACCGCACAGCAACGGCTGATCAAAGCCGGTCTGGAACTTGTTGGCCACCAGCAGGATCTGAAACTCGTCGGTGGCGAAGGCGCGGCGGATATCGCGGCTGCCAAGGGTCGGGTTCAGGGCCGGGCTGGTTTCGGTAAAGCCGTCCTCGCCCAGTTCGCTGTCGCGCACCTCGCCGGAAAAGGCCACCAGCGTGCCGATCTTATACCCCTGTTCCTTGATGTAGCGGGCCATCGCCAGTTGCCAGCGCACCACTTCCTGCCGGCTGCCGGTCACCACCATGGCCTTGGCCTGCCCCTTCAGCAGCGGGGCGACGGTATCGCGGAAGTGTTCCACCACCACCTTGACCTTCTGGCTGATGTTGTAGGGGTGCAGCCGCACCCACTGCATGATGCCCTTCAGGGCCTCGCCGGTTTCAACCTCGGTCTCGCTCCATTCCCGGCCACCGCTGGCCAGCCGGAACGCCAGCCTGTACGGCGTATAGTTGCGCAGCACATCAAGGATAAACTTTTCCTCAATCGCCTGCCGCATGGAATACACATGGAACGGCTGCGGCAGGTTGCCCGGCCCGGCGGGCTGTGACGGATCCGGCCTGCGGCCGAACAGTTCCATCGTCTTGGCCTTGGGGGTGGCGGTAAAGGCGACATAGGTCACACCGCCCCCGCCGGTCCCCCGGTTGGCACGGGTGGCCATCTGGGCCGCCAGCAGGTCTTCGGTGCTGACCTCGCCACCGTCGGCAAGGTCCTTCAGCTCTTCCGCCGACAGCACCTGCTTCAGGGTGGCGGCGGCGGCCCCGGTCTGCGAGGAATGGGCCTCGTCGGCAATCACCGCAAAGCGTTTGCCCTCGGTGGCGGCCAGCTGCTGGACCTCGGCCAGCGCGAAGGGGAAGGTTTGCAGGGTGCAGACCACCACCTTCTTGCCCTCTGCCAGCGCCTTGGCCAGCTGGCCGCTTTTGCTGCCGTGTTCGTCGGTGATGGTGGCAACCACACCGGCCGTGCGCTGGAAGGAGAAAATCGCTTCCTGCAACTGGGTGTCCAGCACCGTGCGGTCGCTGACCACCAGCACGGAATCAAACACCTTGGTCTGGTCGGCGTCGTGCAGCTCTGCCAGAAAATGCGCGGTCCAGGCGATGGAGTTGGTTTTGCCCGACCCGGCGGAATGCTGGATCAGATAGGCCTGTCCCGGCCCTTCGGCCAGTATCGCCCGGATCAGGGCGCGGGTGGCATCCAGCTGGTGGTAGCGGGGGAAGATGATCTTCTCGATCTGCTTTTTTCTGTCGCGGGTGGTGACGACATAGCGGCCGAGGATTTCCAGCCATGGGTCCGGGGCCCACACCTGTTCCCACAGATAGGCGGTGGCATGGCCGGATGGGTTGGGCGGGTTGCCTGCCGCCCCGTCATGCCCCCGGTCAAACGGCAGGAACACCGTTTCCGGCCCCAGCAGCCGGGTGGTCATCCGCACCAGTGTGTTGCTGACGGCAAAATGCACCAGCGCCCCACGGGGGAAGTCCAGCAGCGGTTCTGCCGCCTGCCCCTTGGGGCGGGGGTTGCGGTCCAGCCGGTACTGGTCCACCGCGTCATCCACCGACTGGGTGAAATCGCTTTTCAGCTCCACCGTCGCCATCGGGATGCCATTCAGGAACAGCACCAGATCAAGGCAGTTTTCGTTGTGCAGGCTGTACCGCACCTGCCGCACCACCCGCAGGCGGTTGGCACCGTAGCGGGCAAGAAGATCGGGGTTGAGGCCGAAGGCGGGCCTGAACTGGGCCAGAACCAGCTTCTGCCGCAGGCCCAGCATTTCCACCCCCTGCCGGATCACGTCCAGCGTGCCAAGGTCATCCAGCTGGCGGCGGATGCGGTCCAGCAGGGTGGCTTCCGCCGCCGCGCCATGGCTTTTCACCAGACTGTCCCACGCCTGCGGCTGGGTCTCCCGCACCCATGCCAGCACATCAGCCGGGAACAGGGCGCGGGCACGGTCATACCCGGCGGCATCGGCAGGATGATACAGCCAGCCCTGTGCCGCCATGGCGGTGCAGATATCGTCCTCGAACGCGATTTCCTTATGCAGGGTGCTCATGCGGCAGCCTCCGGGGCAGGGGCAAGGCCGCGCACGTCGATCTTCCCGGTGACGGCGGCGGAAATCAGCGCGGAGCGGTGTTCCTTCAGCAGCGCAATGGCGCGCTGGGCTTCGGTGATGAGGGTGTCGAACCTATCTATTTTTAATTCAAGATAAGCAGATATGGCAGACTGTTCATTTGGTGGTGGCAGGGGAGTCTTGGTCCGGCAAAGTTGCTCGCATGTAATAGCTCCTTTAGTGCTACCTCCCCCGTCGCTTTCAAAACGCAGGCGATCATATGCCATATCGAAGAAACGCCGCAGATATCCAACATGCAGACTTTCATCTAACGGCTTTATGTATGCGACATGCTGATTAATCGTTGCCTCGAATAGGAGGGTCGTCGCCATTCCTCTCGTTCGCCCTTCTCCAGTGATGCCGACAAGGATTGCAGGGGGCTTGACACGAGGCAGGCTGCATTCAGCCAAAGCGGTTTCAGTGATAAACGTTTCCGAGCTTCGAACTGACTCATCGTTCACTACGGAACTGTTAAGCCAAGGGTATGTACCATTCTCCCAATATCGAGGCTCATCTTTCAGCGGTGTTGCCCCGTTTCCAATCTTGGAAATGCGCTTTAACGGCTTCACCTCCCAATGCTCCGGCACCTGACCCAGCCAGTCGATGCCGCTGTCCTTCAGGGGGGCGGAGGGATCCAGCCCCTTGGTGACAGCATGGGAGATAACGGCCTGCCGCTTTTCCTTCAGCAGGTCGATCAGCCTTTCCTGTTTCGCCATCAAGGCATCAATCTTCCCCGTCTCCCGGTCGAGGAATGCAGCGATGGTGGATTGCTCTTCAGTCGTGGGAATTGGGACATTGAAAGCCGCTAACGCATCACCCGAGAGTTCCAGGAATGTTGTCCCCTTGCCCTGAATATTCAGTTCATATGTTACGGATTTTAGCAGATAAGCATAGAATTTTGACGAGACAGGTTTATTTGGAACTAATGCCTTGCATCCCTGATTAGTGCATAGGGGAGCAATAGAAATTCCAATCGACCCGATCGGAGCGCGAGTTGATAGGATAATACTGCCTTCGGGCACCATGCTTGCGCCGCATGATGATAAGCCTGCATCAGTAATTTGACGGTATGATGTTGTAATATAAAAATCGTTCAAGCCGCTCAGATCGGCGGGTGTAACCCACACGATATCGCCTTCCCAATACGAACTTACGTCTGATTTGGGCGTTGATCCTCCGACCACAGAGAATTTTCTTTTAAGTCCTGCGACTTTCCAATGCTCCGGCACCTCGCCCAGCCATTCAATGCCGCTGTCCTTGTAAGCGGGATATCGGGGGAAACTCATTCTTCATCTCCCTGCGTGGCGGGGTCGGTGATCTGCCCGTCCTGCCATTGGGCATAGGTGGTTTTGCTGCCTTTGATCCGCCACGACACACGCCCGTTGTCCTGCCGCCCAAGGATGACGGCAGAGGCGGCGCTGGGCTTGCTGAAGGCATAGTCCCGACTGAACCGCAGGGGGCCACCGGCGTTATCCGCCACCAGAACCCCTTCCTCGATCAGGCGTTGATGCAGGGGGCGGTAGCTGTTGGTCGGAACGCCGATCCACGATGGCTGGGCCTGTGACCCGGCCAGAACGACAAATTCTCCATCGACTTCCAAGGCTGCCGCTGACAGATCATGTTTCGGGCTTGTCAGTTCAAACAGGGGGCAGGTCGCCGGGGCCGGGGGATCAGCATCCTGTGCCGTCAGCAGCCCCTGCGCGGCTAACGGCGGTAAGCCGCCGGCTATCGGCAGAAGGAGGGGGGTGTCCTTCTGGGACAGCAGAGTATCCGCCGGGGTATCGGGTTGGGAGGGGGGTAGATTCGGGGACCGGATGGTCTGTTCCTTCAGTAAATCCAGTCCCAGCACCGGCAGCACCACACGAAGCTGGTCGATAAAGACTTCCATGTCCGACAGATCGGCCTCGGGCAACATCGGCACGTCCGGGGCGGTGCTGTTGGCCAGTCTGGCCCGTCCGGCCCCGGCCGCTATCTGAATCAGACGGCTTTCCAGATAGCGCACATGGGCCTTGGTCAGGTTCTGGTCCTTGCTGGTGACGATGCAGGTCTGTTCCCAGAATTCCTTGGCATCGTCCTTGTTGTGCTGGGCCAGACGTTTGCCGACGCTGTCGGTTTCGCCCACATAGATAGTGGGCTTATAGCCACCATCGGTGCCGGACAGGATGTAGATGCCGGTGCGCCCGGCCTCAGGCCGCCGCACCAGATCCGGCAGCCGGGACCGTGGCGCGGTCATCACATGCCCGGTCCAGTTCATGATTTCCGCCGTGATGATCCCGCCGGGCGTTCCGTCAACCAGAAACAGGCGGATGGAGCGGCCCTTGGTCATGGCTGGGGTTTCCTTCCGGCGGCCCGGGTGGCGCATGTGGCGGTGTCGATGGCAAAGCCTTTCCGAAGGTATTCCTGCAACACCGCCGTTGCCCAGCGGCGGAACTGGCTGCCACGCGGGCTGCGGACGCGGTAGCCGACCGGGAGAACCATTTCCAGACGGTAGATGGAAATCCGGCGTTGGATCTGTCGCCCGCCCTCGGTCTGAACGTGTAAGAAATCCTTACAGGTTGCCTCGCGGTCCAATCCGCCATCGCCATAGAGGGTGCGGATATGCTGGGTGATGTTCTGCGGCGTGGTCTGGAACAGTTCGGCCATCTCCGCCTGAGACAGCAAGACGGTCCCATCCTGACGTTTCAGGCGCAGGTGGGTGCCACCGTCCTCGCTGTTGTAGAGGATCACGGAATCATTCATCCCGCGATCTCCCCCAGCATGGCCTGAATCCGCCCGACCACCTGTTTCAGGTCGGCATCAATCGCTTCCAGCGGGCGCGGCGGCTGGAAGACGTAGAAATGCCGGTTGAAGGGGATTTCGTAGCCGATCTTGGTCTTGTCGTGATCAATCCACGCATCGGGCACATGGGGCAGCACCTCCCGCCGGAAGTATTCTTCCACATCCTGATCCAGCGGCACGTTCTCGGTATCGCGCAGTTTGGGGTCGGGCTGGATTTTGCCCTTGGCCTTGCCTTTCTGGCCGACCACCGGCTTGCCGTCTTCCATCAACGGGCGTTCCACGGTGATGGTGCGGTAGCCGAAATCGCTGTTGCGGAAAATCCGGCTGACCGGTTTGCCGTCCTCGTCGGCCTCGACGCACTGGCCGAACAGCCGGGTGATCCGGTCAATATGGTCGTCGGACAGTTCCTTGCGCTTTGACCCCAGGCTTTTGCGCATTTTCTGCCACATGCCGGACGCGTCAATCAGCTGGACGCGGCCCTTGCGGTGGGCCGGTTTGCGGTTGCTGACCACCCAGACATAAGTGCTGATGCCGGTGTTGTAGAACATGTCGGTCGGCAGGCCGACAATGGCCTCCAGCAGGTCATTTTCCAGCACATAGCGGCGGATTTCGCTTTCCCCGCTTTCCGCCCCGCCGGTGAACAGCGGCGATCCGTTCAGCACGATGCCGAAGCGTGATCCGCCTTCCGCCGCCGGGCGCATCTTGGAAATCAGGTGCAGCAGGAACAGCATCGACCCGTCGGACACGCGCGGCAGGCCGGGGCCGAAGCGGCCGGTGTAGCCCAGAGTCTCCCGTTCCCGCCGGACTTCCTTCTCCACCTTCTTCCATTCCACCCCGAACGGCGGGTTGGACAGCATATAGTCAAACCGCGTTGCCGGGTGGCCGTCTTCCGACAGGGTATTGCCAAAGGCGATGTTGGAGACATCCTGCCCCTTGATCAGCATATCGGCCTTGCAGATGGCGAAGGATTCCGGGTTCAGTTCCTGCCCGTACATGCTCAGGCGGGCCTTGGGGTTGTGCTCGGCCAGATACTCTTCGGCGATTGACAGCATGCCGCCGGTGCCCGCCGTGGGGTCATAGATGGTGCGGACCACGCTGGGTCTGGAGAGAACATCGTCATCTTCAATGAAGATCAGGTTGACCATCAGGCGGATGACTTCGCGCGGGGTGAAATGCTCCCCGGCGGTTTCGTTCGACAGTTCGGCAAACTTGCGGATCAGCTCTTCAAACACCAGCCCCATCTGATGGTTGCTGACCCGGTCGGGGTGAAGATCAACCTGCGCGAAGCGTTCCGTCACCTGATACAGCAGCCCGGCCTTGGCAAGGCGTTCGATCTGGGCATGGAATTCAAACCGTTCGAAGATATCGCGCACGGCGGGGGAAAAGGCGTTGAGGTAGCTGTAGAGGTTCTCGCGGATATGGTCGGGGTCGCCGATCAGCGTCTTCATATCCAGCGGCGAGACGTTGAAGAAACTTTGCCCGGCCACCCGTTCCACGAACGGATCGGGGACAATGCCCATGGCCTGCTTGGCCTGATATTCGGCCAGAACGGCGGGCTTGGTTGCTTCCAGCACGCAATCAAGGCGGCGCAGCACGGTAAAGGGCAGGATGACCCGCCCGTAGTCGGACTGTTTGTAATCCCCGCGCAGAAGATCGGCGACAGACCAGATGAAGGCCGACAGGGACTGCTGGTTCATGGGGGAACGATCCTCGGGTGAGTTTGTAACGCTTTGGTCTGGCACGATACAGGGGAACTACCAAAGCGGGCAAGGGCGGGATGCCGCGCCTGAATGCGCAAAGCCATCTGCCCAAAGCAAAACCCCCGCCGGTTGCCCGGCGGGGGTCTGCAACACAGTGCTGGTTCCGCAGGAACCGACCGGTCTGCTTACGCAGAGTAGTACATTTTGTACTCGATCGGGTGCGGGGTGTGTTCGTAGGCGTACACTTCCTGATACTTCAGCTCGATGTAAGACTCGATGAAGTCCTTGGTGAAGACGTCGCCACGGGTCAGGAACTCGTGGTTGGCCTTCAGGGATTCCAGCGCTTCACGCAGCGAACCGCAGACGGTCGGCACCTGAGCCAGTTCTTCCGGCGGCAGGTCGTACAGGTTCTTGTCCATCGGGTCGCCCGGGTGGATCTTGTTCTGGATGCCGTCCAGACCGGCCATCATCATGGCGGTGTAGGCCAGATACGGGTTGGCGGTCGGATCCGGGAAGCGCACTTCCACGCGCTTGCCCTTCGGGCTGGCAACGTGCGGGATACGGCAGGACGCGGAGCGGTTGCGGGCGGAATAGGCCAGCAGCACCGGGGCTTCGAAGCCCGGGATCAGGCGCTTGTAGGAGTTGGTGGACGGGTTGGTGAAGGCGTTCAGGGCCTTGGCATGCTTGATGATGCCGCCGATGTAGTACAGCGCCATGTCCGACAGGTCGGCATAGCCCGAACCGGCGAACAGCGGCTTGCCGTCCTTCCACAGGGACTGGTGAACGTGCATGCCCGAGCCGTTGTCGCCGGCCAGCGGCTTCGGCATGAAGGTCGCGGTCTTGCCATAGGAATGGGCGACCATGTGCACGACGTACTTGTAGGTCTGCATCCAGTCAGCAGCCTGCATCAGGGTGCCGAACTTGAAGCCCAGTTCGTGCTGCGACGCGGCCACTTCGTGGTGATGCTTTTCCATGGGCAGGCCCATGTCCATCATCACGGTGCACATTTCGGCGCGCAGGTCGACGGCGTTGTCAACCGGCGGAACCGGGAAGTAACCACCCTTGACACCCGGACGGTGGGCGTAGTTGCCCTGTTCGAAGGTCTTGTCGGTCACCCACGGGGCGTCTTCGGAATCCAGCTCGAAGGAAACCTTGTGCATATCGACGGTGTAGCGCACGTCGTCGAACACAAAGAATTCAGCTTCCGGGCCGAAGTAGGCGGTGTCGGCGATGCCGACGGACTGGGCGTAGGCCAGACCCTTCTTGGCAACGGCGCGCGGGCAGCGGTCATACAGCTGGCCGGTGGCCGGATCGACGACGTCGCAGACGATGATCAGGTGCGGCTGGGCAGCGAACGGATCCAGCACGGCGGTGGACAGATCCGGCATCAGGATCATGTCGGATTCATTGATTTCCTTCCAGCCGAGGATGGAGGAACCGTCGAACATAACGCCTTCGGTCAGCAGGTCTTCATCAACGGTGGAGACGTGCTGGGCGGTGTGCTGCCACTTGCCCTTCGGGTCGGTAAAGCGGAAATCGACATACTTAACGTCGTTTTCCTTGATCATCTCGAGAATGGTATTGACGTCGGACATTGTCCTGCTTCCCGTTATCAGTGGCGAAACATAGGGTTAGGTAGGGGTTCCGGAGCAGCCGGGCGGGGCGGGGCGGCGGATCAGACCGCTTCGTCCCCGCGTTCCCCGGTGCGGATCCGGATGGCATCTTCGATGGTGGAAATGAAAATCTTGCCGTCGCCGATGCGACCGGTCTGGGCGGCGGACTGAATGGCTTCGATCGCCCGTTCGACCAGCGCATCCTGAATGACCAGCTCAATCTTCACTTTCGGCAGGAAGTCGACGACATATTCGGCGCCGCGGTACAGCTCGGTATGCCCCTTCTGACGGCCAAAGCCCTTGGCTTCGGTCACGGTCAGGCCCTGCAGGCCGATTTCATGAAGGGCTTCCTTCACTTCGTCCAGCTTGAACGGCTTGATGATGGCTTCGATCTTCTTCATGAGCCGGTCGTCTCTTCCCTTGGTCAGGCGCGCCGGGGTGGTATTCCGGTGCGGTGAACTGGTTTGCGGATCTTACATATCACGTTGCGTGCCAACTCGCCAACGCTATTGAAAATAAACGGAAATTTCACAGGCTGCCGCAAGTTTGGGCGAGTCGGAAAACGGAATCTGATTAAATTTACGGCAGATATGCCTGTTTTTTAACCGGACTCCGCCGCCGGGGAGGGGGTGCAGATGCCTAAGTCTTGTGCTATGGGGAAGGCACGGACCCCCATAACGACCGGAGTCGGACAGGAGACCCCCATGGTGAAAGCGGCCAACAGCATTCTTTCCTCCTACGGAACCACGATTTTTGAGGTGATGTCGCGTCTGGCGGTGGAACATGGCGCGGTGAATCTCGGGCAGGGCTTTCCCGCCGGGCTGGAACCGGCTGACATTATCGCCGCCGCCGCCCGGGCCGTGACCGAGGGCCCGCACCAGTATCCGTCGATGCTGGGTCTTCCGGCGCTGCGGCAGGCGATTGCCGCCCACGAGAAGACCTTCTGGGGTCTGGATGTGGACTGGCAGTCGGAGGTGCTGGTGGTGTCCGGCGCGACGGAAGCGCTGGCGGACTGCCTGTTCGGCCTGATTGAGCCGGGCGATGAGGTGATTGTGTTCGAGCCGCTGTACGACAGCTACGTGCCGATCATCCGCCGCGCCGGAGGGGTGCCGGTGCCGGTGCGCCTGTCGCCGCCGGACTGGACCCTGCCACGGGCCGAGCTGGCGGCGGCGTTCTCGGACAAGACCAAGCTGGTGCTGCTGAACACCCCGATGAACCCCTGCGCCAAGGTGTTCAGCCGCGATGATCTGGCCTATGTCGCCGGGCTGGTGCAGCAGCACGATGCCTATGCTCTGTGCGACGAGGTTTATGAACATCTGGTGTTCGACGGGCAGGACCATGTGCCGATGATCACCCTGCCGGGCATGCGGGAGCGCTGCATCCGCATCGGATCGTTCGGCAAGGTGTTTTCACTGACCAGCTGGAAGGTCGGCTATATCGTCGCCGCCCCGGCGCTGATGCAGCCGATTGCCCGTACCCACCAGTACATGACCTTCACCACCCCGACCGCCTTGCAGGCGGCGGTGGCGTGGGGGCTGGAACACCGCGATGATTATGTGCGGGGTCTGGCCGGGCAGCTTCAGGCCCGCCGCGACCGGCTGGCCGCCGGGCTGGCAGAGCTGGGCTACCGCCCGCTGACGGCGCAGGGCACCTACTTCCTGACGGTGGACTTTTCCGCCCTTGGGCAGGAAGGCGATGCCGATTACTGCCGCCGCCTGACCACCGAAGCCAAGGTGACGGCGGTGCCGCTGTCGCCGTTCTACCTCGACCGGCCGGGGGTGGAGACGCCGCGCAGCTTCATCCGCTTCTGCTTCGCCAAGACCGATGCGGAAATTGACGAGGCGCTCATCCGCCTGCGGGCATACGGCGCCACAGCGTAAACGGCTGGCTGCGGTCCGGCTGGCGGTACAGGGCAACCTCCGTCAGCCGCAGCGCGTCCAGTCCGCATGGGGCAAACAGGGCGGTCAGATCCTGCGTCAGCGCGGCGATCCGGTCGCCCTGACCGTTTGCAAGGGCAGCCAGCGGCCCGGTCAGCGTCATGTGAAAACGGAAAGTCTCCAGCACATAGGGATAGCCCCAGCGGCTGAGATGGGCGTCTTCCGCCGGGGTCAGGCCCTTGGCGCGGCGTTTGGCCTGCTGCTCCGGGGTTTCCGGGCAGCGGAACGGGTCCAGTTCCGTCACGCAGCGCCCGGCGAAGGCCTGAAGTGGGGCGGAAGGTTGCACCGGGATCAGGGCTAGAAATCCGCCCAGCCGCGTCACCGCCAGCGGTGGCAGGGCAAACGCGGGCTGATCGGCCATCAGGACGGCCACCGCCTTCAGCAATCCATCCTCATCGGTGCCGTCGGCCAGCGCGAACGGGGCCTTCAGGGTGGCATGAAAGCCGTAGAAGCGCGGGGCTTCCGTCAGCGCCCGGGTCTCATCTGTGGTCAGTCCGGCCAGTTCCGGTTGATCCTGCGGCGTGCCGTCCACCGCCCGCCCCAGCCAGCGGGCCGCCGTCTGTTCCAGCGCCGATCCGGCCGGAGGAGCGTAGTAGATGGCATAACGGGCGGTCATGGTGGGATGTGTCCTGAGGAGAGAGAAAGAGAACGGGGCGCTGCCCCGTGACCCCGCAAAGGGCCTTCAGGCCCTTTGATCCCGTTGTTGGGGGAGGGGGATATGTTGTTTTTTGGGGTGCGGGCAACGCCCGCTGAACAAAGAGGGAGGCCTGACCGAAAAGCGATCTCCGGTCAGGTTGAAACAAAAAACAGAGGTGAAGGAGGCTGGGCCTCCTTCTGGGGTGTGGGGAAAAGCCCCGCGTTCCCCTTTCCCTTTCTCTCTTAATACACCACCGCGCCATCGCGCCAGACGCGGCGGACGAGGGGGGTGTTGTCCTGCACGGTGACGCGCACAAGGTCGGCGCGCAGGCCGGGGGTGATGCTGCCCCGGTCGGTCAGGCCGACCATGGCGGCGATGTTGGCGGAAACGCAGGCGACGGCGTCATGCAGGGCCATTCCGGCCTTTTCGGTCAGCAGGATCACCGACTGAAGCAGGGAATAGGGCACATAATCCGATGACAGGCCGTTGAGCAGGCCGCGCTTGGCCAGATCAAGGGCGGAAATATTGCCGGAGTGGGAGCCGCCGCGCACGACGTTGGGGCCGCCCATGATGGTGCCCTGCCCATGTTTGCGGGCCAGTTCGGCGGCTTCGAAGGTGATCGGGAATTCCGAGATCACGCAGCCGTCGGCGAGGGATTCCAGAACATGGGCCTCGGTGGCGTCGTCATGGCTGGCCAGCGGCAGGTTACGCTGGCGCGACAGGGCGACGATCTCGCGGCGGTGCTTGTTGGAATACTTGTCCTGATCTTCGCGGCACTGGGCGAGGATGCCTTCCAGCTGCTCCGGGGTCCAGCTTTCACCCTTGTAGTACTGGACGAACTTGGAGATGTCGCTCCACTGGCGCTGACCGGGGGTGTGGTCCATGACCGAGACCAGCTTGGTCAGCGGGTGATCGACGAAGGGCTCGAACAGCTCAACCACGCAGGGGTCGGAGACCTCGCAGCGCAGGTGGAACAGGTGGTTGGCGCGCAGCATGCCGCTGGTCTGGGCGTGCTGCACGGCGGCAAGGGACTGGTTGAGGATTTCGCGCCGCATGCCGCGGCCCCGGTATTCCCCGACTGAGACGGCATCGTAGACGGTGGTGATGCCGGCCCCGATCACCTGGGTGTCGTGGGCGGCGGCGGCGGCCAGTGCGTTGGGCCACAGCACGCCGGGGCGCGGCTCAAAATGCTTTTCCATATTGTCGGTGTGCATTTCGATCAGGCCGGGCAGCAGCAGGTCGCCGCCCAGATCGACAGCGCCGGGGGCAGCGCTGGGGGTGTCGGCCACTTCGGCGATCAGGCCATCCCGCACGACGACGGTGCCGGTAAAATCGGCGTCGCGGGTGACGACGCGGGCATTGGTCAGGATCAGTTCTGCGCTCATGATGGGGAGTCTCTTCAAGCAGCCTGGGACGGAACGGGGAGGACATCAAACAGCCGGTCGGCGACGGCGGCACGGGCGTCGGCATCGTGGAAGATACCGATCACGGCGGCCCCGCGCTGCTTGGCTTCGGTGATCAGCTCCAGCACGGTGGCGCGGTTGGCAGCGTCAAGGCTGGCGGTCGGTTCGTCAAGCAGCAGCACCGGGTAGGGCACGCTGAAACCCCGGGCGATGTTAACGCGCTGCTGTTCGCCACCGGAGAAGGTGGCCGGGGCGAGGGACCACAGCCGTTCGGCAATGCGCAGGCGGGTCAGCAGGGCACGGGCGCGGTCGCGGGCCTCCTCCGGCGCGGTGCCGAGGGTGATCAGCGGTTCCGCCACAATGTCCAGCGTGCTGACACGCGGGATGACGCGCAGGAACTGCGAGACATAGCCCATGGTGTGGCGGCGCACGGCGAGGATCTGGTGCGGGGTGGCGCTGACCATATCGACGGTGCCGCCGTCATGGCGGACCAGTACCTGACCGGAGCCGGGCTTGTAGTTGGCATACAGTGACCGCAGCAGGGTGGATTTTCCGGCCCCGGACGGCCCGTGCAGGGCGACGCATTCGCCGGGAAAGACATCCAGCGTCAGCCCGGCAAACACCGGCAGGCGGGCCCCGCCCTGCGTGTGCAGGACGAAGGTTTTCTCAAGGTTGCGCACGGCAACGGCGGGGAGGGGGGCGTTGGTTTGGCTTGTCATCATCACACCTGCAACACCGAGGAGACCAGAAGCTGGGTATAGGGGTGGTGCGGGTCATCCAGCACCTGATCGGTCAGGCCGCTTTCCACCACCCGGCCTTCCTTCATCACCATCAGGCGGTGGGCCAGCAGGCGGGCGACGGCCAGATCGTGGGTGACGATGATCACCGACAGGCCAAGGCTGCTGACCAGCCCGCGCAGCAGATCCAGCAGGCGGGCCTGCACGGAAACGTCAAGGCCGCCGGTCGGTTCATCCATGAACACCAGACGCGGCTGGGTCACCAGATTGCGGGCAATCTGCAACCGCTGCTGCATGCCGCCGGAGAAGGTGCGCGGCAGGTCATCGGTGCGGTCATCGCTGATTTCCACCCGGCCCAGCCAGTCGATGGCCTGATCGCGGATCTCGCCGTAATGGCGCGCCCCGACCGCCATCAGCCGTTCGCCGATGTTGGCCCCGGCGGAAACGGTCATCCGCAGGCCGTCACGGGGGTTCTGGTGGACAATGCCCCATTCGGTGCGCATCAGCAGGCGGCGGCGCGGCTCGGAGACACTGTACAGGTCGATCTCGCCGTCATGGCGGCTTTGGTACAGCACCCGGCCGCCGCCGGGCTCCTGCCGGGCCGACAGGCACGACAGCAGGGTGGACTTGCCGGAACCGGACTCCCCGACAATGCCCAGCACCTCGCCGGGGTAGAGATCAAACGACACATCGCCGCAGCCAAGGCGGCTGCCGTAGTAGTGGGTCAGCCCTTCAACCCGCAGCAGCGGGGCGGGAGGGGTCATGGTCATGATCATGATCCTTATTCGGCGGCGGTGGCGCGCTGATAGGCGTCGGCATCCACGCCCTGCGGGCCGACATGCCCGGCGGCGCGGCGGTCGCCGCAGTAATCGCTGTCGGAACAGACGTACATCCGCCCGCCCTTATCGTCGGTGATGACTTCATCGAGGAAGCTGTCGGTGGCCCCGCACAGGGCGCAGCAGTCATCCCAGCGCTGGACCTCGAACGGGTGATCGGTGAAATCGAGGCTTTTGACCGGGGTATAAGGCGGTACGGCGTAGATGCGCTTTTCCCGCCCGGCCCCGAACAGTTGCAGCGCCGGGCTGTTGTTCAGTTTGGGATTGTCAAACTTGGGGATCGGCGACGGGGCCATCAGGTAGCGGTCGTTGACCATCACCGGGTAGTCATAGGTGGTGGCGATATGGCCGAAGCGGGCGATATCCTCGTACAGCTTGACGTGCATCACCCCGTATTCCTGAAGGGCGTGCATCTTGCGGGTCTCGGTCTCACGCGGTTCCATCCAGCGCAGCGGCTCCGGGATCGGCACCTGATAGACCATGATCTGGTTTTCGGTCAGCGCCGTTTCCGGGATGCGGTGGCGGGTCTGGATCACCGTGGCCTCCACCGTCTTTTCCGTGGTCTTCACGGCGGCGGTGCGGGCGAAAAAGCGGCGGATCGACACGGCATTGGTGGTGTCATCGGCGCCCTGATCGATCACCTTCAGGGTATCGTCCTGCCCGATGATGGCGGCGGTGACCTGAATGCCGCCGGTGCCCCAGCCGTAGGGCAGCGGCATCTCGCGCCCGGCAAACGGCACCTGATACCCGGGGATTGCCACCGCCTTCAGGATGGCGCGGCGGATCATCCGCTTGGTCTGTTCATCAAGGTAGGCGTAGTTGTAGCCGGTATCAGTCATTGCGGCTCTCCTGTTCGCCGTTTTGGGCGGCGCGGCGGCGGGCTTCGTATTCGGCACGCAGGGCGCGCACCGCCACCAGTTCGGACTGGAAGTCAACGTAGTGCGGCAGCTTCAGGTGCTGGGTGAAGCCGGAGGATTCGACGGTGTCGCCATGGCTGAGGACGAATTCCTCATCCTGCGCCGGGGCGGTGATATCCTCGCCCAGCTCCCGGGCGCGCAGGGCCCGGTCAACCAGCGCCATCGACATCGCCTTGCGCTCACCGTGGCCGAAGGTCAGGCCATAGCCACGGGTGAACTGCGGCGGCGTGGTCTTCGACCCCTTGAACTGGTTGATCATCTCGCATTCGGCAACCTCGATGCTGCCGATGCGCACCGGGAAGCCGAGTTCTTCGGGGATGATCTCCACATCAACGCTGCCGATGCGGATTTCCCCGGCGAAGGGGTGGCTTTTGGCATAGCCGCGCTGGGTGGAATAGCCGAGGGCCAGCAGCCAGCCTTCATCGGCACGGGCGAGGGTCTGCAACCGCACCGCCCGGTCCGCCGGGTACAGCGGCGGTTCGCGGGTGATGTCGCCGGGGTCGGCATCATCGGCAGCGGTGTCCGGCTCGATCAGCCCTTCGGCATTCAGCAGGGCGGTGACGCGCGGGCAGGCCTCCAGCGGGGCGGCATCGGCGGGCACCGGCACCGGGGTGTCTCCTTCGGCGGCCAGCGCGAAATCCAGCAGGCGGTGGGTGTAATCGAAGGTCGGCCCCAGCACCTGCCCGCCGGGCAGATCCTTGAAGGTGGCGGAAATGCGCCGGATGATCCGCATGGTGTCGGTGTCCAGCGGCTCTGTCGTCGCCAGACGCGGCAGGGTGGTGCGGTAGGCGCGCAGCAGGAAAATCGCTTCCATCAGGTCGCCGCGCGCCTGCTTGATCGCCAGTGCCGCCAGATCCCGGTCGTAGAGGGACCCTTCGGTCATCACCCGGTCAACCGCCAGCGTCATCTGGTTTTTGATCTGCTCCAGCGTCAGTTCCGGCACGGCGGCATCACCGCGCCGCTGTTCGGCCAGAAGCTGGTGGGCGGTGTCGATGGCCTTTTCGCCGCCTTTGACAGCTACATACATCGGTGTGTCTCCTTAACCGGCGGCCGTAAGGGTGGCGTGGGTGGTGCGTGGCAGGCCACACACCGCCTCCGGGGTGGTCAGCAGCACGTCCACCCCCTGCGGGAACAGCGGGGCGAAGGCTTCGCGGTCAGCCCAGAATGCGTCCGGCAGGCCGGAGACGGTCAGGCTGAGGCTGCCGTCAATGCCCGGTCCGGTCAGGGTGCGGGCCGGGGATGTGGCATCCTGCGGCGGCAGCTGCACAATCAGGGTGGCGGCCAGATCCGGGGCCTCGGCGGTGCCAAGGCTGAAGCGGTCCAGCGCCGTCAGGGCGGCACAGTCGGCAATCACCGCGAAGGCGGCCTGTTCCGGCAGCGACACCAGCGGGGCCCCGGTATGGAAACGGACCCAGCCGGTGACCTCCGGGGTGGACAGCACCGGGTCCAGCCACAGCGGGGTATCCATGTCGGCCAGCGTCAGGATCATCGCGGCGGCAGCGGCGGACAAGGGGGCCGGAGCCGGGGGCAGGTGCGGCACGGTGGCCCACTGGCCGGGGCGGCTGAGGGCCGTCAGCGCACAGCGGAACACCGCCTGCGACTGATGCACGGCATCGCTGAAACCGGGGGTGAGGGAGGATGCGGCAAGTGTCATTCGTTTTCTCCCCGCACCAGCGTGAAGAAGTCCACCCGCGTCGCCGCCGCCTTGGCGGCGGTGCTGTGGCGGGCGGCATCACGCCGCTGTTCCGCCGGGGTGATCAGGGTGCGGTCAAGGCTGTCGGACAGGGCGGGATCCTGCATCAGGGCATCAAACACGGCGGCCAGCTCGGCGTGGCGGCGGTCACGCCCGGCCACCCATGAAAAGCCGGTCAGGCCGCTGTCGAGGCGCACGGCGCAGCGGGTCAGGGTCATTTCCCCCAGATTGAAGCGGCTGCCGGTGCCGCCGGAGCGGGCACGGACCAGCGCGGAACCGGTTTCCGGGGTGCGCAGGAAGGTATAGCGCGGCGGCTGCGGCAGGGCGGTGACAGCGGCTTCCAGCACCGGCAAGGGGGTTTCGGCCAGAAGGCCGATCCAGCGCTGGCGCGCCTGCTGATCGGCGGAGAGGGGAGTGGCGGTGGCGGACATGGGAACTCCATGGCGGACAGGATGGGAGCAACAGGGCGAGAAAGAACGGACGGAGATCTCTGGACAGGTCGCCGATTTGTCTGTGGGGAGCGACAACCGCAAAAATTTGTCTAGACATCTAAACTAATCTCTTTATATTGGCAGTTATGCAGCCGGACAAGCGCCTTTGCGTGACTGTTTCGTTGCACTGCCTTTGCCCCGCTTTTTCAGGAGGATGGAATGCCGCCGTCTGACCCGTCTGTCCCCCCGCTGCCGCTGTCGGCCGACCTCAGCCGTGAAAACGGAGTCGCCCTGTGGAAGCAGATCCAGCAGGTGCTGGAGGCGGAAATTGCCCAGGGCGTCTGGCCGCCGGGCGAGAAACTGCCGACCGAGTTCCAGCTTGCCGAACGCTTTGACGTTAACCGCCACACCGTGCGGCGGGCGCTGGCGGGCATGGAGGAAAAGGGCCTGCTGCGGGTGGAGCAGGGGCGCGGCATCTTCGTGCATGAGCATGTCATTGATTACATGGTGACCAAGCGCACCCGCTTCACCGAAAACCTGCGCCGCCAGAACCGCAGCACCGACGGAAAGTTCCTGTTCGTGGAGATGGAAGGCGCTTCAGAGAAAGTGGCGAAGGCGCTGGGCCTGCGCGAAGGCGACCCGGTGATCTGCTGTGCCAAGGTGTCCTATGCCGACGGGCGGCCGATCAATGTATCGGAAACCTATTTCTCCGCCGTGCGCTTTCCCGGCATTGAGGACGTGCTGCGCGAGTGTGAATCGATCACCGAGGCGTTGCAGCGCTGCGGCGTGCGTGACTACACCCGCAAAAGCACCCGGGTGATTGCCCGCCTGCCATCGCAGGCCGATGCCGACCACCTGCGTCAGCCGCGCAACCGCCCGGTTCTGGTGACAGAAGGTCTGGATGTGGACGAAAACGGCCGTCCGGTCAGCTTCGGCGCATCGCGCTGGGCCAGTGACTGGGTGCAGATTGTGTTCGAGAACTGAAAATATAGAGAGATAAAATTGAAACAATAAGTACATTGTAAAAATCAAAATTTTTTTGTCATTATTTGAATTGAAGATAATGTATCGCGTCAATTCAAAGGATGACTGTTATGTTTGTTCTGTCTGGTGGTCGGGTATTGTCCGGTGACGGTGTGGTCTGTGATGGCAGCCTGCTGGTGCGCAATGGCCGTATCGAGGGAATCCTGCCGGATAGCGCGGCGGCCCCGGACGGGGCACGGGTGCTGGATGTCGGCGGGGCACTGATCCTGCCCGGCATCATCGACCTGCACGGCGATGCCTTTGAACGGCAGCTGATGCCGCGCCCGGATGTGCATATGCCGATGGCGGTGGCGCTGATGGAAACCGACCGCCAGATGTTGGCCAATGGCATCACCACCGCGTATCACGGTCTGACGTGGTCGTGGGAACCCGGCCTGCGCGGTCGCGAGGCTGCCCGTACCTTTATTGCTGAACTGGCCCGCCTGCGTCCGCATCTGGGCTGTGACACCCGCCTGCACCTGCGCCACGAAATCGCCAATCTGGCCGACGAGCCGGAACTGACGGCGCTTCTGGCCTCCGGGCAGGTCGATCTTCTGGCCTTCAACGACCATATCGACAGCATCCGGCGGTCTTTGGACAAGCCGGGCAAGGCCGGGGCCTATGCCGCCCGCACCGGACTGACCGTTCCGGCACTGTATGCGTTGATTGACAGCCTGCTGGAGCAGCGGTCGGAGTGGATTCCCTCTCAGGCGCGGCTGGCGGCGGTGGCGGCAGAACACGGGGTGGCGATGGCCAGCCATGATGATCCGTCCCCGGCCTTCCGGCAGGAGATGCAGGCGATGGGATGCACCATCTCGGAATTCCCGCTGGATGCCGAGACGGCGCGGGCGGCGCGGGACATGGGCAGCCCGGTGGTGCTGGGGGCGCCAAACATTCTGCGCGGCGGCAGCCACTGCGGGCGGCTGAACGCGGCGGAGGCGATCGGCGCCGGTCTGGGGACGGTCCTGACGTCGGATTACTACTATCCGGCCCTGTTGCTGGCGGCGTTCCGGCTGGCGCAGGACGGGGTGTGCTATCTGCCCGACGCCTGGGGGCTGGTGTCGTGGAATGCCGCCGATGCCGCCGGGTTGACCGACCGGGGCCGCATTGCCCCCGGCCTGCGGGCCGATCTGACGGTGGTGGATGACAGCCTGCCCGAATGTCCGCGGGTACAGGCCACCTTTGTCAACGGCCACTGCCTGTTCAACGCGCTGGGCCTGCGGGCACAGTCGGTCAGCGGGAAGACTGCCGTGGCGGCGGCCTGAGTGTCCTGACCCGTTCCGGTTATCCGGGGCGGGTCTGCTGTTCCCAGAAGCGGTACAGGCCGCTGATATCGCTGGATGACAGCAGGGGTACCGCCTGTGCGATGCGGTCATCCGGCCAGTCCCACCACGCCATTTCCAGCAGGCGGGCGATATCCTCTTCGCCAAAGCGGGGGCGGATCGTCCGCGCCGGATTACCGCCGACGATGTGATACGGCGGCACATCCCGGCTGACCAGAGCCCGGCTGCCGATGATTGCCCCGTGGCCGATGGTGACGCCGGGCAGAATCATCGCCTCGGTCCCGATCCACACATCACTGCCGATCACCGTGTCCCCGGCGGGGCAATAACCGCTGGGGGCTTCGGCATGTCCGGGGGCTTCCGGGGCGAAATGAAAGGGATAGGTGGAAATCCAGTCCGCCCGGTGCCCCTGATTTCCGGCCATGATGAAGCTGACCCCCGACCCGATGGAACAGAAGCTGCCAATGATCAGGCGGTCAACGTCGCTGCGGTCCGGCATCAGATAGCGGGCGCAGTCGTCAAACGGAACCCCGTGGTAATAGCCCGAATAATAGCTGTACCGCCCGACGATGATGTTCGGGTTGGTGACATGCTCTGACAGCATGACGCCTTTGTACGGGCTTTCAAACGGGTTGATGGTCGGGCGTGTCATGGCATGTCCACAGAAACAGGAGGGGGCGGAAAGCACAGAGGTAAGGCCGGGAATAGACCCTTGCAAGACTGGGGTAAATCTCCGTCCCGGTGCGGCAGATGTCGAAGGCAGAGGACAAAAGGGCGATTGGTACAGAGGCCCTCCCGTAAAAGTCTCGACAAATCGCCTGCCTGTCTAAGTGCGGCGGCGGAGATCGTGCCGTTAAGGTCAGTATTTCCGCCGGTTTATGATTGTTTCCGCATGATTAAACAAAGCTTCACAACCCTGAAATGGAACTGTCACGGACCATCAGTAAGACCACTCCTGTCGCTGCCGGGTCTGCCCCGGTGGGCTGACATGTCATCCTGACCCGATGTGGAGTGTTCCCTGTGACAGCGATTTATGTCTCCAACCTCAGCAAGTCCTTTCTGTCCGACCGCAAGGCGCTGGACGGCGTAACGCTGACGATTGCTCCGGGGGAGATGGTGGCGCTGATCGGGGCGTCCGGCTCCGGCAAATCCACCCTGCTGCGCCATATTGCCGGTCTGGTGGCGGGCAGCCGCCCGCAGCCGACGGAAGAACCGTCCGTGGTCTCCGTTCTGGGCAAGGTGGTGCAGAAGGATGGCCGCATCGCCGGATCAATCCGCAGCGTGCGGGCCGATCTCGGCTTTGTGTTCCAGCAGTTCAATCTGGTGTCGCGCCTGACGGTGCTGACCAATGTGATGCTGGGCTTTCTTGGCCGGATCCCGGCGTGGCGCGGCTGCCTCGGGCTGTTCACCCATGCCGAGAAGCAGCGGGCGATGGACGCCCTGAATTCGGTGGGCATTGCCCCCTATGCGCTTCAGCGGGCCTCCACCCTCTCCGGCGGGCAGCAGCAGCGCGCTGCCATTGCCCGGGCGCTGGTACAGCAGGCGCAGGTGCTGCTGGCCGACGAACCGATTGCCTCCCTCGATCCGGCGTCCTCGACCCGGGTGATGGATACTCTGGCGCAGATCAACCGCGACCGTGGCATCACCGTGCTGGTGTCGCTGCATCAGGTTGATTACGCCATCAAATATTGCCCGCGCACCGTCGCCATGCGCGACGGCAAGGTGGTCTACGATGGCCCGTCCTCGGCCCTGACCCCTGATTTCCTGCGCGAACTCTATGGCGCGGAGAGCGAGGACCTGCTCCTCGGCCGCACCAGCCGCCCGGGGGCCGATGACGAACCGGCCCCGCTTGCCAGCGGAGACAGCAAGCCCGCCGACCCGTCGGTGGCCGGGGGCGCTCTGGCTATGGTTGCCCCGTAACAGCAGTTACGGGGGAGGGGACCACCGCCGCGATGATCTCCCGTCTTCCTTTTTCTCTTCCTGTCCGTGTCTTACCCAACCCGGAGACTCTCTGATGTTCCGCACTCTGTTCACGGCTGCGGCCGTTGCCGTGGCGATGACCCCGGTTGCCCATGCCGAAGCCCTGAAAGAAATCAACTTCGGCATCATTTCCACCGAAAGCACCCAGAACCTGAAGACCATGTGGGACCCGTTCCTGGTCGATATGGAAAAGAAGCTGGGCGTGAAGGTGAAGGCGTTCTTCGCCCCCGACTATGCCGGGGTGATTGAAGGCATGCGCTTCAAGAAGGTCGACGTGGCATGGCTGGGCAACAAGGCGGCGATGGAAGCGGTGGACCGCGCCAATGCCGAAGTGTTCGTGCAGACCGCCGCCTCCGACGGGGCCCCGGGGTATTGGTCGCTGCTGATTGCCCACAAGGACAGCCCGCTGAACGACCTGAAGGACGTGCTGAAGTGCGATAAGTCGCAGACCTTCGGCAACGGTGACCCGAATTCCACCTCCGGCTTTCTGGTCCCCAGCTATTACGTGTTCGCCCAGAACAATGTGGACCCGAAGGACTGCTTCAAGAACGTCCGTTCCGCCAACCATGAAACCAACCTGATGGCGGTGGCCAACAAGCAGGTGGATATCGCCACCAACAACACCGAAAACTTCGACCGCCTGAAGAAGACCAATCCGGCGGCGATCGAGAACGTCAAGGTGCTGTGGAAGTCGCCGCTGATCCCGGCGGATCCGATTGCCTGGCGCAAGGATCTGGACGACAGCGACAAGAAGAAGTTGTCCGATTTCTTCCTGACCTATGGCACCAATTCCGACAAGGCGGAAGCCGACCGCGAAATGGCGGTGCTGAAGGGTCTGACCTGGGGCCAGTTCCGCAAGTCCGGTGACTATCAGCTGATCCCGATCCGCCAGCTGGCCCTGTTCAAGGACCGCGCCAAGGTTGCCGGGGATACCACCCTGTCGGACGCTGACCGCAAGGCGAAGCTGGCTGAGCTGGATGCCAAGCTGGAAGACCTGAAGGCGCAGGCCGCCAAGGCCGGTCTGTAAGGTTTCCTGCACTGCTGCGGGGGCTGCCGCGTCCGGCGGCCCCCGTTTTTCTGTAATGCGATGATTTTCAGGACAGGATTGTTCGATGGCTTCCTACGCCGCCACGCCGCCGGTTGCGGTTCCGCACAAACCGCTGCGTCAGTCCCTTGGCTATTACTTCGGCTGGGCCGTGGTGCTGGCCCTGCTCGGCTGGTCGTGGGAAGGGGCGGATATGCGCCCCGGCGACCTGATCACCTACAGCGATAATATGCTGCTGTTCGGGGCCGGGTTTTTTCCGCCCAAGTTCGGCGACTGGCAGGCCTACCTCAGCGAAATGGTGGTGACCGTCCAGATTGCTCTGTGGGGGACGGTGCTGGCGGTGGTGCTGTCGATCCCCTGCGGCATCCTGTGTTCGGAAAATCTGGTGCCGTGGTACGTGTATCAGCCGATGCGCCGCCTGATGGATGCCTTCCGCGCCATCAACGAAATGGTGTTTGCCATGCTGTTCGTGGTGGCGGTGGGGCTGGGGCCGTTCGCCGGGGTGCTGGCGCTGTTCATCCACACCACCGGGGTTCTGGCCAAGCTGTTCTCCGAAGCGGTGGAAAGCATGGACCCGCGTCCGGTCGAAGGCATCCGCGCCACCGGGGCCAACTGGTTGCAGGAAGTGATCTTCGGGGTCATTCCGCAGGTGCTGCCGCTGTGGGTCAGCTATTCGCTGTACCGGTTTGAATCCAACGTCCGCTCCGCCACCGTGCTGGGCATTGTCGGGGCCGGGGGCGTCGGTCAGCTGCTGTGGGAATACGTGCGTGGCTTCTATTACGGCGAAACCGCCGGGGTGATGCTGGTGATCATCGTCACCGTGTCGCTGCTGGATGTTCTCAGCCAGCGCCTGCGCAAACTGTTCCTGTGACCGGGGGGAAAGACACCATGAGCACCAAGACTTTGGGCGATACCCCGCTGATTGACCCGACCGCCGAGGTCCGGGACTGCACCTTCGGGCGGTTCTGCGAGGTCGGGGCCCGGACCTCGATCAGCGAGACGGTGATGGACGACTACTCCTACGTCGTCAACGACAGCGAGATCATCTACACCCGCATCGGCAAGTTCGCCAATATCGCCGCCCACACCCGGATCAATCCGGGGCAGCACCCGATGCAGCGGGCCAGTCAGCATCACTTCCTGTACCGGTCGGAAATGTACGGCATGGGGCAGGATGATGACACCTTCTTTGACTGGCGACGCTCCAGCCCGGTGGAAATCGGCCATGATGCGTGGATCGGCCACGGGGTGGTGATCAAGGGCGGGGTACGGATCGGTATCGGCGCGGTGATCGGCTCCGGGGCGGTGGTGACCCGCGATGTGCCGGATTATGCCATCGTCACCGGCATGCCCGGCACCGTGCTGCGCTACCGCTTCCCCGAAGCGGTGCGGGCGGCGCTGCTGGACCTGCGCTGGTGGGACTGGGATCACGCCACCCTGACAGCGGCACTGCCGGATTTCCGCAGCCTGTCGGCGGAAGAGTTCTGCGCCAAATATGCCGGAACCCGCTGAAACAGCCCTGTCACTTCACAGAAACAGAATGGCCGCCCGATCTGACCGGGCGGCCATTCTGTTTCTGCGCTCGGTCAGAGCGGGATCAGTCATCAAATTCAATCAGTTCAATCCGCTGGGCGGTGCCGGGCTTGACCGCCGGGGGTGCCTCCGCTGCGGGAGCCGGTGCAGCAGCAGCCGGGGCGGGCTGCGGAGCCGGGGCACCGGGGGCGGCCGCCGGGGCCGCAGCGGCCGGTCTGGCCGCCGGGGCGGCGGGTTTGGCCGGGGTCCGCGGGGTCGGGGACTGAAGGTCTTCCGGCTTGCGGCTGCGGGCAATGGCAGCGCGGCGGGCTGCCTCATCCTTCAGGTTGGTGATGTCCTGCTCGATGGTGCCAAGGCGGCGCTGGATCGACTCAACGCTCTGGCGTATCTCCTGCCGTTCGCCGCGCACCAGTTCGTCCAGCTGGGCCACGGTTTCGCGCAGGCGGGTTTCGATGGAGGTCAGGCGGCGGTCATTCTCGGTCTCGACGCTGGACTTCATCTTGCTGACGTCTTCGCCCAGTTCGGCACGCATCCATTTGGATTTTTTGGTCAGCTCGTCTTCGATCTTGCGGAAGTTGGCTTCCATGTCATTCCGCATCTCGACTTTGATCTGGTAGGCGTTCTTGACCAGATTGGACATGTACGAGATCAGGAAAAAGCCCAGAACCACAACAGCGGCGACACCGATGGTGACAACTGTCAGTGTCATGTAGTCCATTCAACGGGCCCTTTCTTCAGCCTGCCTGCCGGGGCGTTCTGCCATCCGTGCCGCCCCGGTGTGTGCGTTGCGGTGGCCGGCCGGTGTTCCGGTCTTGGTTTTAAACGGTCTGCGGTTAAAAAAGGACTGTTATCGGTGCCATGTGTCCGGTTGCCGGTCCGGGGCGTCGGGTATGTGGCACCGCACAAATCTTGATACGGCAGCATGGGTATATAATCCTGCCCCTTGGCGGGAAGATCAAGCTGATTGCGGTCAGCTTTCCCAGTTATCCAAAGAATTTAATGCATCTGCCCTATCCCCGTTCGGGGGGCAGCGGATTTCTGCACCGGGGCAGGGGGATATTGCATGGTCCCCGCTTCGCAAAGGCGGTTTCGACGGGTATAGTCGAACTGTTTTAATCTCTCTTGCAAAGAGGCATTTCATGTCCGCGAGCAAAGCCGGTACCACGGGTGACACCACGGGTATTCCGGCGTCTGTGGAGCCCGAGACACCGGGCGTCCAGACAACCGAAGATCTTATTGCCTGGATTCAGGCGCGGGGCATCACCGAGATTGAATGTCTTGTGCCCGATATGGCCGGGGTCCCGCGTGGGAAGATCCTTCCGGCCCATAAGTTTATTTCCGGCCTGCGCGACCGCGGCCTGCGCCTGCCGGAAAGCCTGTTCATCCAGACCATCACCGGGGATTACCCGGAAGAGGATGTGATGGATGACGTTGATCAGGATATGTACCTGCGCCCTGATCCCGCCACCGTCCGCGTCGTGCCGTGGTACAACGAGCCGACCGCGCAGGTGATCAACGACTGTTTTTACCGCGACGGCAGCCCGGTGGACATGGCCCCCCGGCAGGTGCTGCGCCGGGTGCTGCGCCTGTACGAGGAAAAGAACTGGAAGCCGGTGATCGCGCCGGAACTGGAATTTTACCTCGTCAAGATCAACACCGACCCCGATTACCCGCTGGAGCCGCCGGTGGGCCGCTCCGGCCGCCCGGAAATCGGCCGTCAGGCCTTTGGCATCGACGCGGTCAACGAGTTCGATCCGCTGTTTGAGGACGTCTACGACTACGCCGAGGCGCAGGGACTGGATGTGGATACCCTGCACCACGAGTCCGGCGCGGCGCAGATGGAGATCAACTTCGAGCACGGCGATCCGCTGAGTCTGGCCGATCAGGTGTTCCTGTTCAAGCGCACGGTCCACCAGACCGCGCTGCGCCACAACGTCTACGCCACCTTCATGGCCAAGCCGTTGCAGGGCCAGCCGGGCAGTGCCATGCACATCCACCAGTCGGTGGTGGATGCGGTGACCGGCAAGAGCCTGTTCATCACCGATGACGGCATCGAAAGTGACCTGTTCCGCTGGCACATCGGCGGTCTGCAAAAGTATCTGCCGCAGGCGATGCTGCTGCTGGCACCGCACGTCAACAGTTACCGCCGTCTGGTGAAGAACTTCTCGGCCCCGATCAACATGCACTGGGGCCGGGACAACCGCACCGTCGGCCTGCGGGTGCCGAATTCCGATGCCCGCAACACCCGCATCGAAAACCGGCTGTCGGGGGCGGATGCCAATCCGTATCTGGCGATCGCCGCGTCGCTGCTGTGCGGCTATCTCGGCATGATTGACCGTCATGATCCGTCGAAGCCGATCAGCGGGTCGGGCTACACCAAGGCCCACGCCCTGCCGAAGCATCTGCCGGATGCCATCGAGAAGTTCCAGCAGTCCAAGCGCCTGCATGATCTGTTCGGCGAGACCTTCTGTTCCGCCTTCGCTGCCGTGAAGTGGGCGGAGTGGGACGCCTATCAGGACGTGATCAGTTCGTGGGAGCGGGAATTCCTGCTGCTGAACGTCTGAGAACACGCTACGCCGCAGGCCGGTCACCGGTCTGTGGTATGAAGGACCGGAATGTCGGGCGGGGCCGCAAGGTTCCGCCCGATGCTGTTCCGGTCAGGAAAAAAACGGCGGATGCGCGCCGCCGGACGGGGAGAAGAAACATGACCGCAGTCACCGCCACCGCCACGCCGGACAGGGCGCGGGCCGTCACCGTGTTTGCCGGAATTGCCCACTTTTTCAATCATCTGGTGGAACCGGCGTTCTACGTGGTGGCTCTGGTGCTGCCCACGGCCTTCGGGATGCCGTATGAGGCGGTGCTGCCGCTGATTCTGGGTGGCAAGATCCTGACCGGGCTGGCGGCCCCGCTGGCCGGGTGGCTGGCCGACCGCTGGGGGACCCTGACCCTGATGGGGATCTATTTCTTCGGCATGGGGCTGGCGATTATCGCCACCGGCTTCAGTCAGGCCCCGTGGCAGATGGCGGTGGCGCTGGCGGCGTGGGGGCTGTTTGCCGCCATCTATCATCCGGTCGGCATTGCCTGGGTGATTTCCGCCTCGGCCCGGCAGGGCAAGGCGCTGGGGGTCAACGGGGTGTTCGGCAGCCTTGGCCCGGCGCTGGGGGCGGTGATGGCGGGGGCGCTGATTGATGGGTTTGGCTGGCGGGCCGCTTTCGTGGTGCCGGGACTGGCGCTGCTGGTGACCGGGGTTCTGTTCACGCTGGCGGCCCGCAGCGGGAACGTTCCGGCCGGGGAGGGGCGCCGCAAGGATGCCGCCGCGACGGCGGACACCGCCCCCGCCGGATGGCAGCGGGCCTTTGTGCTGCTGGCGCTGTCGATGATCTGCGGCGGCCTGATCTATCAGTCTACACAGGCGGCGCTGCCCAAGCTGTTCGATGAACGATCGGTCGGGGCCGCCCTGTCCGGCGGGGTGCTGGGGGATGGGGCGTTCGGCCCCGGTCTGGCGGTGATGCTGGTCTATGGCTTTGCCGCCGTCATGCAGGTGGCCTGCGGCATGCTGGCCGACCGCTATCCGCTGAAATGGGTGTATCTGGGCACGCTGATCCTTCAGGCCCCGCTGCTGGCACTGGCCACCTTTGCCAGCGGTCTGCCGCTGCTGGGGGCGGTGATGCTGATGGTGATGCTGAACACCGGCAGCTTCCCGGCGGAGAATTCGCTGATTGCCCGCTTCACGCCGTCGCGCTGGCGGGGGACGGTGTTCGGCGGCAAATACCTGCTGTCGTTCGGCATCAGCAGTCTTGGGGTGCCGATGGTGGCGGTGCTGCGGGGCTGGACCGGGGATTTCACCCTGTTGCTGTCGCTGCTGGGCGGGGCAGCGGCCTTTGCCGGGCTGATCCTGCTGCTGCTGCCGGATCCGCCGGAGAGAGGATGACGCAAGCGTCATTTTTATATCTCATACGCTAATACTTTTGCGCATTCGGAATATTGATTCCGTATAGGACATATAACGCAACTTTCGGTACTGTTTCCCTCCATCCGGGTGGTTTTGTTGCGCCCGGATGGAAACGCTGCCACCGGCCCGGATCAAGAGGCCGGGGCGGAACAGGGGCCGTCCCGGCAATGGGATCCGGCAGGAAATAGCCCAAGAGGATGCGACAATGTCAGCCTTGGATGCGTCGGAGCTTCACGCTCTGCGGCAAAATCTCAGCCGCATACTTTTTCCGGTGATGTGGGCCCATGTGGCGGCGGCGGCGCTGCTGGCGTGGGCCTGTGACGGCCCGGTGGCAACCGCACTGGCGGTGTCCGGGGCGGCGGCGCTGGCGGGCACGGTGGCACGGCGGAGCGATCCGGTCGGCCTGCCGTTCCGCCTGACCAGCGCCCTGATTATGGCGGTGCTGCCGGTGCTGTTTACCGCCCTGACGGCGGGGACAGCCTGGCAGGATGCGGCGCGGATGTATTTCTTTCCGCTGCTGGCCGCCACGGCGATCTGGTGCGACTGGCGGGTGACCTGCCTGATGGTGGCAACCAGTCTGTCGGCTCTGACGCTGGGGGTGACTGTTTTTCCCGGCCTGCTGTATCCGCCGCAGGCCGGAGCCGGGGACGTGCTGGTCCATGCCCTGATCATGGGGTTCGAGGCCGGGCTGCTGATGCGGCTGGCCCACAGGGTGCGGCAGTCGTTCACGGCGGCGGCCTGTTCGGTGGCGCAGGCGCAGGAAGCCCTGACCCGCGCCGAGCATCACGCCGGGGAGGTGGAGGCGGCGCGCCGCAGCCACGAGGTCCGGGGGGATCTGGTCAGCGGCATCGCCCGGGAGTTTGATGTAGCGGCGGAAGGGCTGCTGGGCCGGGTGTTGCAGGCGGTCAGCGGGTTGGAAACGGCGGCCCGCAGTATGGCGGGGGAGGCTGACCGCACTGCCGACTGCACCCGTGCGGTGTCGGTGGCTTCCGACAGCGCCAGCGCCAATGTCCGCAACGTGGCGGCAGCAGCAGAGCAGATGAACGCATCGATCCGGGGGGTGGCGGAACAGATTTCCCGGGCGGCGGCGATTGCCGGGCAGGCCTGCGGGGCGGCGGAACAGTCCACCCGCACGGTCACCAGCCTCAGCCGGGCGGTGGCGGAAATCGGTGCGGTGGTGCGGATGATCACCGATATTGCCGACCGCACCAATCTGCTGGCCCTGAACGCCACCATCGAGGCGGCCCGGGCCGGGGATGCCGGGAAAGGGTTTGCCGTGGTCGCCAACGAGGTCAAGCTGCTGGCCAACCAGACCGCCCGCGCCACCGGGGCGATCGCCGCGCAGATTGAATCGGTGCAGGATGCCACCGGGCAGGCGGTGCAGGCGATGGGCGACATCAGCCGCACCATCGCCGATATCAGCACCATCAGCTCGGCAATTCTGGAGACCGTGGAGCAACAGGCCGCTGCCACCACCGAGATTGCCCGGCAGGCGGAACACGCCGCCGGGAACACCGGGGCCGTGGCCGGAACTCTTGGCGAGGTGGCGGCCTCCACCGCCGAAACCGGCCGGACCGCCGGGGTGGTGCTGACCGCTGCCGAAGACCTTTCGGACGTTGCCGATACCCTGCGCCAGACCCTGTCACGGTTTCTCGGGCAACTGCGGACGGCGTAGGGGGGCGGGGGGACGGGCGATAAAGCCTCCATCATCTTTTTGCCATCTTTGCCCCGGTATTAAGACCCATCGTTAAGACCCGCCGTGCGCGCGGCGGGTCTGCGGTGTCAGGATGATGGGGTGAGGTGGAAAAATGCGGGATCCTCGGGTTGATGTCTGGCGTGGTCTGGCGCTGGTGTTCATCTTCTGGGATCACATTCCCGGCAACCGGCTGGGGGAGTTGACCCTGCGCAACATCGGCCTGTCCGATGCGGCGGAGCTGTTTGTGTTTCTGGCCGGATTCGGCGCGGCGAAGGCGTGGGGGCCGCTGCTGCTGCGGCAGGGCTACGCCGCCGCCTGCCGCCGGATTCTGAAGCGGGCCGCCACCCTGTATGTGGCGCATATCTTCCTGATGGTGCTGCTGCTGGCGGTGGTGTTTGTCGCCAATGCCCATGTGGAAACCCGGGATTTTATCACCGAGATGCATCTGGAACCGTTCCTGACCAGCCCGGACCGGGTGCTGGTGGATGCGGTGCTGCTGCGGTTCCGCCCGGTGCTGCTGGACCCGCTGCCGCTGTATATCGTGCTGGTGCTGGCGATGGGGGCGGTGTTGCCGCTGCTGGTTCACCGTCCGCTGCTGCTGCTGTCAGGGTCTGTGGCGCTGTATGCGCTGTGGCCGGATCTGCCGGGGCAGGCGAGGTTCGGCGGGCCGGGGTGGTTTTTCAATCCGCTGGCGTGGCAGGTCCTGTTTTTCCTCGGCGCACTGGTGGCCCTGCACGGGCACCGTCTGGCCCGGCTGACCGGATCACGCCCGGCGCAGGTGGTGGTGGCGGGGATTCTGGTGCTGGCGGCGGCCTTGGCGTTGAGTTGGCGGGTGCCGGACCTGCACGACCGGGTGGTGCCGCAGGCGGTGGCGCAGTGGCTGTATCCGATCGATAAGACCAATCTGGATGTTCTGCGGCTCGGGCATTTCCTGCTGCTGGCATGGCTGGCCTCGGTCTTGATTCCGGCGGGGCGATGGACCGACTGTGGCCCGGCCCGGTTGCTGCGGCTGCTGGGGCGGCAGTCGCTGCCGGTGTTCTGCGCCGGGGTGGTGCTGGTTCCGGTGGCGGATGCGCTGGCGACGCTGGCGGGATCGACACTGGCGGCGGACCTGCTGGTGGGGGCGGGGGGTGTGCTGGTGCTGGCGGCGCTGGCACTGCTGGTGGACTGGCTGTCCCGCCCGCTGCCGGAACCCCGGACCGCGTGAGAGCCCGCGCCCGCCGTCTGAGGTGCCCATCAAACAAACGGAGGCCCGGCGTTGCCGGGCCGACTGGCCCATTGAGGGCCCGCGCGATCATTCGCGCGTAAGCCAAGCGGACGGATGTCCGCGCCCGGCGTGTGAGGGACCCATCAAACAAAGCCCCGCCCGCAGGGCGGCCTCACTGGACGGAACGGCCTGCTTGGTCTATACCCTGTGCCATCGCCGGACGGGTGCCGTTCCGGGTCCTGATCCTGCCCGAACGGGCGGGGCGGCGGGAGAGGCCGCAGGAACCGGAGGCAGACCGCCGGATGCCTGTCTGTTCCGGGCCAACTTCAGGAAAGCCGCCATGATCGACGCCGCCTTTGCCGAGATGTTTCCGCTGTCCGATGACACCACCCCGTACCGCAAGCTGGACGGTGATTTCGTCACCACCGAAAAATTTGCCGGTCAGGATATGGTGGTGGTGGATCCGCAGGCGCTGACCCGGCTGACCGCTGAAGCCTTCCGCGATGTGTCGCACCTGCTGCGCCCCGGCCATCTGGCCCAGCTGCGCGCCATTATTGATGATCCGGAAGCCTCGCCCAACGACCGTTTCGTGGCGCTGGAACTGCTGAAGAACGCCAATATCTCCGCCAGCGGCATCCTGCCGATGTGTCAGGATACCGGCACCGCCATCATCATGGGCAAGAAGGGCCAGCGGGTCTGGACCGGTGCCAACGATGCGCTGTACCTGTCGGAAGGGGTGGCCGAGGCCTACACCCGCCTGAACCTGCGCTATTCGCAGATGAGCCCGGTCAACGCCTTCGACGAGGTTAACACCGGCAACAACCTGCCGGCCCAGATCGACCTGTACGCCACCGAAGGCGGGGCCTACAAGTTCATGTTCATGGCCAAGGGCGGCGGGTCTGCCAACAAGACCTTCCTGTTCCAGGAAACCAAAGCCGTCCTCAATCCGGCCAGCATGGAAAAGTTCCTGCGCGAGAAGGTGCAGTATCTCGGCACCTCGGCCTGCCCGCCGTACCATCTGGCGGTGGTTATCGGTGGCACCTCCGCCGAAACCGCGCTGAAGACGGTTAAGCTGGCCTCGGCCCGCTACCTCGACGGCCTGCCGACCAAGGGCGGCAAGTTCGGCCATGCCATCCGCGATCTGGATCTGGAACAGCAGATTCTGGACATGACCCGCACGCTGGGCATCGGCGCCCAGTTTGGTGGCAAGTATTTCTGCCACGATGTGCGGGTGATCCGCCTGCCGCGTCACGGGGCAAGCTGTCCGGTCGCCATCGGCGTGTCGTGCTCCGCCGACCGCCAGATGTGGGGCAAGATCACCAAGGACGGCCTGTTCCTTGAGGCGCTGGAAACCGATCCGGCCAAGTACATGCCGGAGGTCCGGGTCGATAAGCTGTCGGATACCGTGGTCAATATCGACCTCAACCAGCCGATGGAGCAGATCCGCGCCACCCTGTCGCAGTACCCGATCAAGACCCGCGTCAACCTGACCGGCACCATGATCGTCGCCCGCGACATCGCCCACGCCAAGCTGAAGGACCGGCTGGATTCCGGGGCCGGGCTGCCGGACTACTTCAAGAACCATCCGGTGTATTACGCCGGTCCGGCCAAGACCCCGGAAGGCTATGCCTCGGGCTCCTTCGGGCCGACCACCGCCGGGCGCATGGATGCTTATGTTGATCTGTTCCAGAAGCATGGCGGCTCGATGGTGATGGTGGCCAAGGGCAACCGTGGCCAGACCGTCACCGATGCCTGTAAGGCTTACGGCGGCTTCTATCTCGGTTCCATCGGCGGCGCGGCGGCCCAGCTGGCCCAGCAGTCGATCAAGAAGGTCGAGGTGCTGGAATACCCGGAACTGGGGATGGAAGCGGTGTGGAAGATCGAGGTCGAAAACTTCCCGGCCTTTATTATTGTCGATGACAAGGGCAACGACTTCTTCAAGCAGCTGTAATCTTCCGCCTGAGCGCGATCGCCCCGTGTTGTCTGGCGGCCTGTCTGGCGGCCTGTCTGGCGGGCTGTCAGGGCCGGGGAGAAAAGCATAGGGAATAACAATCGCCCCGGAGCAGACCATGCGGTCGGTTCCGGGGCGATTTTGTTTGTCGAATTTGAAATATTCGCAAGTGCAAACCGGGAAAAACCAACTTTTCCATAGAAAAGATGCCAAAAAGCGGGGGGCACGCCGGTGTCGGTGATTGACGGATGCGTCAGGCGATGCCTACACTTCCGCCTCAGACCACGTGCCGGGAAGAACCCGGCCTTCCTCAATCTCGGCCTCAATGAAGACCAAGGGAGCTTCCCGTGAACAAGAATGACCTGATCGCCGCCATTTCTGACAAGAGCGGCCTGTCGAAGACCGATGCCGGTAAGGCGCTGGACGCCACCCTGTCGGCCATCACCGAGGCGCTGAAGGGCGGCGATGATGTGCGTCTGGTCGGCTTCGGCACCTTCGAAGTGGCCGAGCGTGCCGCCAGCGAAGGCCGTAACCCGCGCACCGGCGAGCCGATCACCATCCCGGCGTCGAAGCAGCCGAAGTTCAAGGCCGGTAAGGGCCTGAAGGACGCCGTGCAGTAAGCCTGCCCCGGTGTCCGCGCCGCCCCTGAGGGTCTGGGAGGCCCCCCGGGGCGACGTTCCCGTGCTGACAGGAAAACACCCCGGACGCCCTGTGCGCCGGGGTGTTTTTGTGTCTGCCGGATCGGGCGGGTCAGGCTGTTGCCAGCCCGTCAGTCCGGGTAGCGGATTTCCAGCACTTCCAGCGTATCGGCCCCGGCCGGGGTGCGCACCGGCACGGTATCGCCGATCCCGGCCTTCATCAGGGCCTTGGCCACCGGTGACAACCACGAGATGCTGCCCGCCGTCATGTCGGCCTCGTCCTGCCCGACGATGGTGACGGTGACTTCTTCATCCCGGATGTTCACATAGGTGACGGTGGCCCCGAAGAACACCTGACGGCGGTTTTTCTGTAAGGCGGGATCGACCACCTCGGCACAGTCCAGCCGTTTGGTCAGGAAGCGGATGCGGCGGTCAATCTCGCGCAGGCGCTTCTTGCCATAGATGTAGTCGCCGTTTTCCGACCGGTCGCCATTGGCGGCAGCGCGCGAAACCGCCTCCACCACCTTCGGGCGTTCCACGGTCCACAGGGTTTTGTATTCCGCCCGCAGGCGTTCCAGCCCCTGCGGGGTGATCAGGTTGCGCGGCGGCGGCGGGGCCTCTGCGGTGGCAGGGGCCGCAGCGGCGGCCTTGGGGGAAATGCGGCGCATGGTCGTCAGGCGATGATGTCGGGCAGCATTGCGCTTTCCAGCTTGATGATCTCATCCTTCAGGATCAGCTTGCGCTTTTTCAGCCGGGACACCTGAAGCTGATCAAACGGCATCTGCTCCGTCAGGCGGGCAATGACGTCGTCAAGGTCGCGGTGCTCGGTCTTCAATTCCGCCAGTCTGGCCAGCAGCCGGGACTGGGTTTCGTCGTCGATCATGCTTGTTGTTAACCCTGCTGAAAACGGGGTGGCGGAGGGAAAGGTTTCCCGGCCGGAACCGAACTATACCAATTTTCAGGAAAAATAGGGCAGTATTTCCAGACCTGTCTGCGGCAGTGTCCGGCAAAACCGTAATCCGGTCATGGGAATGCCACTGGAGGATTGGCCCCGGACGCGGTATGGCTTAGGCATGGTATGGTTTATGGGCCGTTGGCCCGCCTGTTTCCCCCATTCCATGGCAGTGTGACGAAAGGATCCAGCGGATGAGAGAGATCAAGACCATCGGTGTGATGACCAGCGGCGGCGACTGCGCGGGCCTGAACGCGGTGATCCGCGCGGTCACCACGGCGGCGGTGGAACGCTACGGCTGGAAGGTTTACGGCATTCAGGATGGCAGCATGGGGCTGATCAGCCGCCCGCTGCGCTTTCAGGAACTCAGCCCGGCCAATCTGGGCAACACCCTGCGCGAAGGCGGCACGTTCCTCGGCACCACCAACAAGGGCGACCCGTTCAACTTCCCGATGCCGGACGGCAGCTTCAAGGACCTGTCGGGCGATTTCGCCGAAGGGGCGCGGATGCTGGGGCTGGACGCACTGGTGGTGGTCGGCGGGGACGGCTCGATGCGGATCCTGTCCCGGCTGTGCCAGCAGGCCGGTCTGGGCATGGTCGGGGTGCCGAAGACCATCGACAACGACGTGCACGGCACCGAATATGCGGTCGGCTTCGCCACCTCGATCAATGTGGTGACGGAGGCACTGGACCGTCTTCAGCCGACAGCGGCCAGCCACCACCGGGTGATGATTCTGGAAGTGATGGGCCGCGATGCCGGGCACATCGCCATCAATGCCGGGATTGCCGGCGGGGCCGATGTGGTGCTGGTGCCGGAAATTCCCTACACGCTGGATGGGGTGGCGGGCAAGATCCGCTCCGTTCTGGCCCGCGGGCGCACCCATGCGCTGGTGGTGGTGGCGGAAGGCGTGAAGACCGCCGAAGGCACCAATGCCACGATTTCCCACGTTGGTGGCGAACAGCGCTATGGCGGTATCGGCCATTACCTGACCCAGAAAATCGCCGACCTGACCGGGGCGGAAACCCGGGTGACCATCCTTGGCCACGTCCAGCGCGGCGGCACCCCGTCAACCCGCGACCGCATTCTGGCGTCGGCTTTCGGCACCCATGCGGTGGATCTGGTGGCGGAACGCCGCTTCCATCACATGGTCGGCTGGCAGAACCGGGGCGTGGTGGCGGTGCCGCTGGAGAAGGTGACGATCGGCGCCTGCTCGCTGGACCCGAATGACACGCTGGTCCGCACCGCCCGCGCGCTGGGCATGTATGTCGGCGAGGAACCGGCGGTGGATGCCGGGGATTCGGCGGGCCTGTAAGGCTGGCGCAGGCAGACTGAAAAAAGGCCCGGCGGAGGGTTTCGCCGGGCCTTTTACCGTGTGGGGTGGAAATCCCCGGGTCACCACCGGGGAGATTTGAGAAACCGAACGGCTTCAGGCCTGTTCCGGCGGCAGCTTGACCCACTCCGGCAGGGTGACCGTCAGCGGGATAGTGCCGGCGGTCAGGGCCGATCCGGCGCGGACCGGGGCCAGCTTCAGAAAGGCAAGAGCCAGCGTGCCGCCCTGTCCGTCCTCAACGGTGGAGCGCAGGGTGCCGATTTCGATGCCGCCATTGTCCAGCACCGGGGTTCCGGCGGCGGGGGACGGGCCTTCCAGATGCACCGGCAGCAGGCGCTTGCGGGTCAGGTGCTTCCACTTCATGCGGGCGGTGGTTTCCTGCCCGATGAAGCAGCCCTTGCGGAAATCGACCCCTTTCAGATCATCGAAGCCGTATTCCAGCGCAAAGCCCTGTTCCGGGGCCAGATCGGCACTGCCCTCCGGCAGGCCGAGGCGCAGGCGGTGGCGCTGCCAGATCAGGGTCTCGGTGTCGCTGCCCGGGGGCAGGGCATCAGCGGGGCCGATCAGGCGGGTGCCGCCCAGCGGGTGGCGGGGATCGGTGAAGGCGGTGACGCCGGTCTGTGCCGCCGGGGCGCTGTCGGTGACGGCGACCGCCAGATCGGTGACGGTCAGCGCCACTTTGGCCCGCAGCCGGAACCGCCCGAGGCGGCTGCGCAGGTCATCCAGACGGTCGGCGTCGGTTTCCAGAAACAGGCAGGCAGTGCCGTCCGCCGTATGGCCGGGCACCACGAACAGATCGGCGATCACCTTGCCCTGCGGCGTCAGGAAGGCCGTCCAGACCGCCGCACCGTCCGCCGTCGGGCTGACGTCGTTGCTGACCAGTCCGTTGAGGAAGGTCACGCGGTCGTCTCCGGTCAGGAGCAGGACGCCCCGGTGGGGCAGGCGGGCCGCGAAGGTGGCAGGCATGGAAAACCTCATTGGCAAAATGCAGGGATGAAATACAGGGGCGGCAGGCCAGGGGGCAAAACCCGATGCTGCCGGTAGGTTATCTTACAGTATCTGGGGGCATTCCGCAGCGAAAGCAAGGGCATCCCTCATTCCGGGCCTGATTTTGCCTTGAAAAGGCCGGATTTTCGGCCCTTGCGGTCACCGGTTTATCACTGTCTGTTCCGCCCGGGGGACTAGCCATTTGCCGGGCGGCACCCTATAAGAAGGGCACCGTCCGCCCCTGCCGGAGCAGGGCCAAACCAGCGCGGAGCCGTACCGCATGCGTATCGTGTTTTTCGATGATTCCCTTCCCTTCGATGGATCGACGCCGGACAACCGGCCGTTGGGCGGGGCAGAGAAAGCATTGGCCGCATTGCCGGGCGCGCTGGCGGCGCGCGGGCATGATGTGATTGTCTATAACCGCACCCCGGATGCGGTGCCGGTGGCCGGTGTGAAATGGCAGCCGCTGTCCGGGCCGAAGGTGGCCAGCGCCGATGTGCTGGTGGCCTTCCGTCGCCCCGGCCTGCTGGATGAAACCGTCAACGCCGGGCGGCGTCTGCTGTGGGCCACCGCCCACCCGTCGTATCTGCATACCGAGGCGGCGGACAGCCTGCTGGTCCGCCACAACGCCGTCATCCTGTTTTCCAGCGAGGCGCAGCGCGCCGCCTATGGCGGGCAACGGCCCAATCTGGTGATTCCGCCGGGGGTGCGGATGCCCTATCTGGCGGCGGTGGAGCGGGAAAATGCTCCTGCCCCGGTGGCGCTGACCACCGTTCACCCCGGCCCGGAACTGGAATGGCTGATCGCGGTGTGGACCGAGATGATCCATCCGCAGATCCCCCATGCCCGCCTGAAGGTGTTTTCGGCGCTGCTGGCCCGCGCCCAGCGGGGGGAGGCGATCCCCGAGGCCCTGCATGGCCTGTATGCGCAGGCCCGGCTGGCGCAGGTGAAGGGGGTCGAGATCTGCGAACCGCAGGGCGACCGGGCGATGGCGGAGGAATACCGCAACGCCCGTGTGCATCTGTACGTGCCGCCGATGGAAGACCTGATCAACTGGACCCTGCTGGAAAGCCAGTCCTGCGGAGTGCCTGCCGTCGCCCTGTCGCGTGGCGCGGTGGAGGAACGGCTGTCCAACGGCCAGACCGGCTATGTGGTGCCCGATGCCGATGCTTTCGCCAATGTGACGGCACAGATCCTGTCCGATGACGGGGTCCATGCCAGCCTGTCGGAGGCGGCGGGAGACCTCAGCCGCAAGCGGACCTGGGATCAGGTCGCCGGACAGATGGAACTGATGCTGGGGTTTGACCGGCAGCCGGAAAGCCTGATGGAGCCGGACGATCGGGCTGAAAACCCGTTGGGGGCCGGGGAATGAAACGGCTGCTGTTCGTCACCGCCACCCGCATCGGCGACGGGGTGCTCTCCAGCGGTCTGCTGGAGGCCCTGATCGCCGAGATGGGCAACAACGGGACGGAAGAGGTGCGGGTGACCGTTGCCTGTGGCCCGGTGGCCGCGCCGCTGTTTGAAGCGGTGCCGGGGCTGGACCGCATCATTGTGATGACCAAGCGCAAACGTGGTGCTCACTGGCTGGACCTGTGGAAGCAGGTGGCTTTGACCCGCTGGGATACGGTGGTGGACCTGCGGCGCTCGGCGCTGGTGTGGACGCTGCCGCTGGTGCGCCGCCGTCTGGTGCTGCCTTACCCGAAGGAGCCGATGCACCGGGTGACTCACCTTGGCGCGCTGCTGGGGCGTCAGGATGCCCCGCCCGCGCCGCACCTGTGGCTGACCGAGGTCCACCGGGCGAAGGCGGCGGAGCTGATCCCCGATGGCGTGCCGGTGCTGGCGCTGGGGCCGACCTCCAACTGGAAGGCCAAGACCTGGCGGCCGGAACGCTTCGCCGACCTGATGCAGCGCCTGACCGGAGTCGGCGGCATCCTGCCCGGGGCCCGCGTCGCCCTGTTCGGTGGCCCGGGGGAGCGGGAGCAGGCACAGGCGCTGATTGATGCGGTGCCCGCCCCGCTGCGGATCGATCTGGTCGGCGGCGTTGACCTGCTGACCGCCTATGCCTGCCTGAAGCGCTGTGCGCTGTATGTCGGCAACGACAGCTCGCTGATGCATCTGGCCGCCACCGCCGGAATCCCGACCCTTGGCCTGTTCGGCCCCACCAACGAGGTGCATTACGCCCCGTGGGGCCTGCGCGCCGCCGTGGTGCGGACCGAGGTCCCCTTCGCCGAAATCTTCCCGCCCGGTTTTGACCACCGCACCTGGGGCACGCTGATGGATAGCCTTTCCGTCGATGCCGCCGAAGCCGCCGCCCGGCGGCTGTGGGCGGATTGCGTGGCCCTGGAGGCCGAAGGCCGAGGGTAAAGGCAGGCCGAAGGCCGAGGGTAAAGGCAGGCCGAAGGCCGAGGGTAAAGGCAGGCCGAAGGCCGTGGGTAAAAGACAGGCCGAAGGCCGAGGCGAAGGCAGGCCGGAGGCTTGGATGTCGTGGAACGCCGGGGCTTTGCCCCGCGCCCCGCAAGGAGCCATCGGCTCCTTGACCTCTTTTTGGGAATGATCAGGATAATCGGGATCGGAGAGCCGAAGAGTCCAACCGGGCGAAGCCCGGTATTTTTGTAGAACGGGCGAAGCCCGGTATAATCAAGGGATCCAAGGGCCTAAGGCCCCAACCGGGCGAAGCCCGGTATAATCAAGGGATCCAAGGGCCTAAGGCCCCAACCGGGCGAAGCCCGGTATAATCAAGGGATCCAAGGGCCTAAGGCCCTTGGCGGGTCCGGGCAGCGCCCGGAGATGGTTTCAGGGGTGGCAGCGCCCGGTGCGGTTCCTCTCACGACGGGCGCGTCAGCCCCGCCGCCCGGCGATCAGGTCCGTCAGGCCCTGTTGCAGGGTATGGGCGGGGGTGAAGCCGACCTCGTGGTGCAGGCGGGTGATGTCGGCGACCAGCCGGGGCGGCTCGCCGGGGCGCATCGGCAAAGCACCGATGCGCAGCAGGTCGGGGCGGCCGGTCAGGGTGCCGATCAGGGTCATCACCGCATGCAGGGCCACCGGCTGACCGCTGCCGATATTGACCGCCCCTTCGACGCCGCTGGTCAGCAGGGCGGCGAAGGCGGCCCCCTGATCGCGGCTGTCGAGCAGATCACGGATCTGGGTTCCGGCGGTGGCCGGGGCCTCGCGCCCGGCCAGCAGGGCGTCGGTCAGGGAGGGGACCAGCCGTTCCGGGCGTTCCCCCGCCCCGAACGAGAAGAACAGCACCCCCCAGGCCGACGACAGGCCACAGGCCCCGGCATAGGCTTCGATCAGGCGGCGGGTGGCATCCTTGGCGGCACCGTAGAGGGTGGAGGGGGCGCGGGCGCTGTCTTCCCGCAGGGCGTCCGCCGGAGTGGTCCAGTCGTATTCGGCGCAGGTTCCGGCGCTGACGAAGCGGCGGCCCCCGGCCTGATGGAAGGCCCGCAGCAGGGTCAGGGTGGCGGCGGTCCAGTCCAGATTGGCCGGAGTGGTCCAGAAGCCGGGGCTGACATCCCACGCCAGATGCAGGCAGGCTTCGGCGGCGATGCTGTGGACCACGGCGGGCAGATCCGGCCCCAGCAGGTCGGCGCGGTGGTGGATGATCCGGCCCGGACCCGCGTGCGCCTCTGCCGTGGCGGGGGCAGTCCGCCCGATCACATGCACCTCATGCCCGGCGGCGATCAGCGGCGGCAGGGCATGGCGGCCGATGAAGCCGGTGCCGCCGGTGACGAGGATCCGGGTCATGGGCCGCCTTTATGCCGGAAAATCGGGATAGGTGGCGTCGCGCCCGGACAGCAGCACCGGGGCCTGCGGCCAGTGGATGCCGAAGGCGGGGTCGTTCCAACGCACCCCGCTGGCCAGACTGCCGTCGTAACGTTCCCCCATCTGATAGAACACCTCGGTGGCGTCCTCCAGCGTCAGGAAGCCATGGGCGAAACCGGGTGGAATGTAGAGGGCGCGGCGGTTGTCGGCGGACAGCTCCAGCCCGAACCACTGGCAGCGGGTGGCGGAGCCGGGGCGCAGGTCCACCGCCACGTCAAAAATCCGGCCCCGGGTGCAGCGCACCAGTTTGGGTTCCGGTTTCGGTTCGGCCTGAAAGTGCAGGCCGCGCAGGGTGCCGCGCCGGGGATTCCACGAGGTGTTACACTGCGGCCACTGCACCGGCAGCCCGGCGGCGGCGAAGACATCGGCATCAAAGGTGCGGGCGAACAGGCCCCGGTCATCGGCATGGGGGGTGGGTTCCACCACCATCAGGCCGTCGAGCCGGGTCGGATCCAGCCGCATGGTTACAGCACCTTCAGGGTCGGGACCGGTACGGCGAAACGCCCGCCCCAGCCCGGAACCTCGGGGTATTGGGCGACGATTTCCGCCGTCAGGTTCCACGGCAGGATCAGCACGAAATCGGGTTTGCGTTCGGCCAGCACCTCCGGCCCGACCACCGGGATGCGGCTGCCCGGCAGCAGGTGGCCCTGCTTGTGCGGGTTGCGGTCCACCACGAAGGAAATCAGGTCGGCGGTGACGCCGCAGTAGTTCAGCAGGGTGTTGCCCTTGGCGGCGGCACCATAGGCGGCAACGCTGCGGCCCTGCGCCTTGCAGTCGTGCAGGAAGGCCAGCAGGGCATCGCGCACCGCTTCCACCTTCGGGCCGAAGCCGGTATAGGCGGCATCGGTGTCCAGCCCGGCGGCCTGTTCGTCGGCACGGACCTTCTGAAGGCCCGGACCCTCGCTGTGGGCGGCCGCGGCGCGGCAGGCGAGGATGCGCAGCGATCCGCCATGGGTCGGCAGCTCCTGCACGTCAAACACCCGCAGTCCATGGGCGGCGAACACCTTTTCCACCGCATAAAGCGACAGGTAACAGAAGTGTTCGTGGTAAATGGTGTCGAACTGTACGTCTTCCATCAGGCGCAGCAGGTGCGGGAATTCCACCGAAATCACCCCCTCCGGCTTGATCAGGATGGCGAACCCGGCGACGAAGTCGTTGATGTCCGGCACATGGGCCAGCACGTTGTTGGCCACCACCAGATCGGCGGCCAGTCCGCGCCCGACCAGATCCCGCGCGGTGGCGGTGCCGAAGAACACCGAGTCCGTCGGCACGCCGATGGCGCGGGCGGCCTCGGCGACGTTCAGCGCCGGTTCGATCCCCAGCGCCGGAATGCCCTGCTTCACGAAGTGCTGGAGCAGGTAGCCGTCGTTGGAAGCCACTTCCACCACCTGCGAGGCGGTGGTCAGGCCGAAGCGCTCCGTCATCGCCACAGTAAAGCGGCGGGCGTGCTCCACCCATGACGAGGCGTAGCTGGAGAAATAGGCGTAGTGGCGGAAGATGTCTTCCGGGGTTGCCACGTCATCGACCTGCACCAGACGGCACGACCCGCAGACGCGGGCATGCAGCGGAAACACCGGATCCGGGGTTCCGGCCTTGTCCGCCGCCACATAGGAGTTCGCAAGCGGGGTCTTCCCGAGATCGACGAAGGTCTGAGTCAGCGGTGCGCCGCAGAACCGGCAGGAAGGGGTGTCGGTCACGGGAGAAGGTCCTGATACTGTTCGATCTGTGAAAGGGTCAGGGCGCGGGCGTCCTGCCCGGCGCGCCAGCCGCTGTACCATCCGGCGGTCCAGTCCACGGTCTGCGCCGTGGTCAGGCGCGGCTGCCAGCCGAGGGTGCGGGTGGCAAGGCTGTGGTCAAGGGTCAGGTGCCCGGCTTCCGGCGGCAGCGGGCCGCTGTCGGGCACCCAGCTCCGGCCTTCCGGGAAGTGGGCGGCAAAGGCGTCCAGCAGGTCGGCAACGGTCAGGAAGGCATCGGCGGGCGGGCCGAAGTTGACCGCCTCCGGCGCGCTGTCCGGGCTTTCCACCAGCGCCTGCGCCAGCCGCAGGTATCCGGCCAGCGGTTCCAGCACATGCTGCCATGGCCGCACCGACTGCGGGTAGCGGATCACCAGCGGGGTGCCGCTGTCCAGCGCCCGGATCAGATCGGGGATCAGCCGGGCCTCGGCCCAGTCGCCGCCGCCGATGACGTTCCCGGCGCGGGCGGTGGCGACGGCGGTGCCGGTGCCGGCGAAGAAGGAGTCCCGCCAGCAGCGGGTCACCAGCTCGGCGCAGGCCTTGGAGGCGGAATAGGGATCCTTGCCGCCGAGGCTGTCGCCTTCATGGAACGGCAGGCCGTGTTCGGGGTTGTCATAGACCTTGTCGCTGGTCACCGACACCACGGCCTGAAGGGTGGCCTGCGGGCGGTGCGCCAGCGTCCGGGCGGCCTCCAGCACGTTGGCGGTGCCCATGACGTTGCTGGCGAAGGTGCCGAGCGGATCACGGTAGCCGGGCCGCACCAGCGCCTGCGCCGCCAGATGCAGCACCACCTGCGGATCGGCGCGGTGCATCGCCTCCGTCAGGGCGCGGGCATCGGCCAGATCGCCCTGCACATGGGTCTGTGCCGCCCACGGCCCGGCCAGACCATACAGCGACGGATCGGTGGCCGGGGGCAGGGCATAGGCGGTGACGTGTGCCCCCAGCCGTTCCAGCCACAGGCACAGCCAGGCCCCTTTGAAGCCGGTCTGCCCGGTGACGAACACGCGGCGGCCATGCCAGAACCGCTGCATGGATGCCATGGACTGGGACGGGAGGGGCAGGGGGGAGGGATGGGTCATGGTCAGGACCACACCTTCCACGGGGCTTTACCGGACGACCACAGATCTTCCAGCAGGGTCTTTTCCCGCAGGGTGTCCATCGGCTGCCAGAAGCCGGTGTGGCGGTAGGCGGCGAGCTGACCGCTGCGGGCCAGCGCCTCCAGCGGCTCGGATTCCCACACCGTGGCATCGCCATCGACCAGATCCAGCACCGACGGGTCCAGCACGAAGAAGCCGCCGTTGATGAAGCCGCCGTCGGCGTGCTGCTTTTCCATGAAAGTGGTGATGCGGTCCCCGTCCATCATCACCGCGCCGAAGCGGGCAGGCGGGCGCACCGTGGTCATGGTCGCCTTCAGGCCGTGCTGACGGTGGAAGGCGATGGAGGCGGCGATATCGACATCCGAGACCCCGTCGCCGTAGGTCATACAGAACGGCTCATCGGGCGTCAGGTGCGGGCGGATCCGCTTCAGGCGGCCGCCGGTCATGGTGGTCTGCCCGGTGTCGATGACGGTGACGGTCCAGTTGGGGGCGGAGCCGTTAAGGTAGGTGACGGTGTTGGTGCGCATGTCCACCGTCACGTCAGAATGGTGCAGCACCAGATTGACGAAGTATTCCTTGATCATATACGCCCGGTATCCGGCGCAGATGATGAAGTCGCTGATGCCGTGGCGGGCGTACAGGTTCATGATGTGCCACAGGATCGGCTTGCCGCCGATCTCGATCATCGGCTTGGGCCGGGTGCTGCTTTCCTCGGAAATGCGGGTGCCCAGACCCCCGGCCAGAATGACTGCCTTCATGACTCTCGCTCGATAACAGGCATGGCGCGCGCCCCGGCCAGCCAGCCCAGCGTGCCGCACAGGCGGGCGGCATCGCGGATAGCTTTCCACTTGTTCAGGGTCAGGCCGTAGCCGAGGGTTTTCAGGGCCAGTTTCGGCAGCAGGCGCAGGGCGGTGCGCCGCGCCGCCTGCCGTCCGGCGTATTTGTCCTCAATATACAGGCGCGACCATGCCATGTGCCAGAACTTCTCCCAGCGGTGATGGACGCTCGGGCGGCTGGATCCGCCGCCGATGTGGGTGGCCCGGGTGCCGGGCACCAGAATCAGCGCATGGCCGCCCCGGCGCATGCGGATGCTCAGGTCGTCATCCTCGTAATACAGGAAGATGTTGCGGTCGAAGAAGCCGACCTGCCGCAGGGCGGTCATCCGCACCAGCAGCACCGCGCCGGACAGGTGATCGGCACAGATCGGCCCTTCCGGCAGCGGGTGGCGTTCCACCCCCTTGTCAACGGTGATGCGGTCGAGCAGGCAGGTGTTGTGGCTGGGCTCGGTATGGCCATCGGGGGCAATGATTTCCGGGGCCACCATCCCGGCGTCGGGCCAGCGGTCGGCAGCTTCGACCAGCCCGGCGAGGGATGCTCCGTCAATGGTGGAATCCGGCCCCAGCAGCAGGGCGAATTCCGTCTCCACCCGCTCCAGCCCCTGATTGCAGCCGTTGCCGAAGCCCCGCCCGATGGTGTTCCCGATCACCGTGGCGGCGGGCAGCAGGCGGCGGACCAGATCCGGGGTGCCGTCATCGCTGGCATTGTCCACCACAAACACCCGTGCCGCCTGCGCCACCGAAGCAAGGCAGGCACTGATCACGCCAGCGGAATGGTGGGTGACGGTGACGACGGATACCCGCTGCCACGCCGCCTGTGCGGCAGCAAAATCCGCCTGTGGCGGTGCTGGTGGGGTCGGGGGAACCGTCTCGAATGGCGTTGATCCGTTGGTCATTCGGGGAAACCCACCGCCATTATAAGGTCTTGGAAACAGGTATTGCTGATAGTGAAGGGGAACGATAGTGTCAACACAATTCCGGCCCGGACCGGCAGCCTGAGCGGGGTTTGGGGCTCTTGCCGTCCTGATGGGTGGTCCCGTCGGCTGACCGTTCCGGATTGACGGACCAGATTGTTGGAACAGGCTGGCGGCGGCCCGCCGCTTCTGCTACAGCCTGTTCCGGTGCGGATTCCCTTCATTCTGGTGCAGATTTTCCGATGACTGAAACCCTTCCGGCGGCAGTGCCGCGTCTATCGGCTCTGGTGGTGGCGCATAACGAGGAAGCCAACCTCGTCGCCTGCCTCGACCGGCTGACGCTGGCGGACGAAATCGTCGTGGTGCTGGATAAATGCACCGATGGCTCGGCGGAGATCGCCCGCCGCTATACAGACCGCATCGTTGAAGGATCGTGGGAGCTGGAAGGCCCGCGCCGCAATGCCGGGCTGGATGCCTGTTCCGGGGACTGGGTGCTGGAAGTGGATGCCGATGAACGGGTGCCCGCCGCCCTGTTTGACGAAATCCGCCGCACCCTGCCGGGGGCCCAGCCGGGGATCTTCCTGATCCCGTTTGACAATTACATCGGGGACCGGCTGGTCCGCTATGGCTGGGGGGCCTCGTGGGGGGTGTCTGCCGCGCCGCGCCTGTCGGCCCGGGGCTGCAAGCGCTGGGGCGACCAGCGTATTCACCCGTCGCTGACCAAAAAGGGGCCGGAACGCCGCCTGACCACCCCGATTGACCATTACGTTGACACCGATATCAGCGACATGCTGCGGCGGTTTGACCGCTACACCAGCGCCCGCGCCGCCGATCTGCGTGACAGCGGCAATATCGGCAGCTTCGCCAACAACCTGCGGCGCATCGTGTCGCGGTTTTTCAAATGCTACGTCTCCCGCAAGGGCTACCGTGAAGGCGAATACGGCTTCCTGATCGCGCTGCTGGCATCGCTGGTGCCGATGGTGGCCTATCTGAAGGCCAGGCTGGAACGCTGATGGCATGACCACCCCCAACACCGAGGCAACCGTGACCCATTCCTCCGACCTGCGGATTCTTCAGGCCATGGCCGGGGCCAGTCACGGCGGAGCGGAGCTGTTTTTTGAACGGCTGGTGCTGGCCCTGCACCGCGCCGGGGTGCAGCAGCACATCCTGATCCGGCAGAACGCCGAGCGGGCGGGCAAGCTGACCGAGGGCGGCATCCGCCCGGTGGAGCTGCCCTTCGGCGGCCGGTTTGACTTTTCCACCAAGCGGAAGTTCGCGGCGGAGATCCGCCGCTTTCAGCCGTCGGTGGTGCTGACGTGGATGAACCGCGCCACCGCCTTCTGCCCGTCGCCCCGTAAAATCGGGGTGGGGAAAACCGGAATGGGGAAAACCGGGGTGCCCTTCGTCAAGGTGGCGCGGCTGGGCGGTTATTACGACCTGAAGTATTATCAGGACTGCGACCATCTGGTGTGCAACACCCACGATCTGGTTGACTATGTGGTCCGCGAGGGCTGGCCCGCCGAGCGGGCGCATTACCTGCCCAACTTTGTTGATGAGCGGCAGGCGGCCCCGGTCCGGCGGTCGGACTTCACCACCCCGGAGACGGTGCCGCTGCTGTTCGCGCTGGGGCGGCTGCATGAGAACAAGGGCTTCGACACCCTGCTGAAGGCGGTGGCCCGCCTGAGCGACGTGTACCTGTGGCTGGCCGGGGAAGGCCCGGAGCGCCCGGCGCTGGAGGCACTGGCCACCAAGCTGGGCATCCGGCCACGGGTGCGCTTTCTGGGCTGGACCGATGCCGCCCCGGCCCTGCACCGGGCGGCGGACCTGTTCGTCTGCCCGTCGCGGCATGAACCGCTGGGCAATGTGGTGCTGGAAGCGTGGGCGCAGCATCGCCCGGTGCTGGCGGCGGCCAGTCAGGGGCCGTCGGCCCTGATCGAACACGGCGTCAACGGTCTGCTGACCCCGGTGGATGACGATGCGGCGATGGCGGCGGCGATCAAGGCGGCGCTGCGGGACCGGACCGCCCTGTCAGCACTGGCTGATGCCGGCTATGCCAGCTTCCGCGATGGTTACACCGAACAGGCGGTGGTGGCCCGTTACCGCGCCTTCTTCGGGGCGGTGACAGCGTCCGCCACGGCTGCGGGGGATGCCGGCTGATGTGCGGGATTGCCGGGTTTTTCAGCACCGGGGCCGCTGCCCCGGGCGAGGCGGTGCTGCGGATGGCGCAGGCCATGGCCCACCGGGGGCCGGACGGGGTGCATCTGCATGCCGATGGCGGGCCGGTGGCGCTGGGCCACAGCCGTCTGGCGATCATTGATCTTCAGACCGGCGATCAGCCGCTGTTCTGGGATGGGGGCCGGGTTCTGGTCGCCAATGGCGAAATTTACAACGATCCCACCCTGCGCGAGGACCTGAGCGGCCAGCCGTTCCGCACCCGGTCAGACTGCGAAACGCCGCTGGTGTGGTATGGGCAGGATGGTGCCGCCTTCCCGCAGCGCCTGCGCGGCATGTTCGGCATTGCCCTCTACGACCCCGCCGACGGGGTGATGGTGCTGTCGCGCGATCCCTTTGGCATCAAGCCGCTGTATCTGGCGGAAACCCCGCAGGGTATCGCCTTTGCGTCAGAGGCGCAGGCGCTGGTGGCCGGGGGCTTTGTCACCCCGCAGGTTGACCGCGCCAAGGTGACGGAGCTGTTGCAGCTTCAGTTCACCACCGGCGACCGGCTGCCGGTGCAGGGCATCCAGCGGCTGATGCCGGGCGAGACGGTGGTGCTGAAGCAGGGCCGCATTGCTGAGCGCCATCACCGCGATCCGCTGCCCGATGTCATCACTGATATCCGGGATGAGGACACCGCCATTGCCCTGCTGGATGCGGCGCTGGAAAACAGCGTGTTGGCGCATCAGCGGTCTGATGTGCCCTATGGCATGTTCCTGTCCGGCGGGATTGACAGTTCGGCGGTTCTGGCGCTGATGGCGCGGCTGAACCCGCAGCCGGTGGTGGCCTTCACCGCCGGGTTCCCTGAAACGGCGGTGCATGACGAGCGGGACCACGCCCGGGCACTGGCGCGGCATGTCGGGGCGGAGCATCACGAGGTGGCGATCACCGCCGCCGATTTCTGGGCTGATCTGCCGCGGATGGTGGCCGCCATGGATGACCCGGTGGCCGACTATGCCATTGTGCCGACATGGATTCTGGCGCGCGAAGCCCGGAAGCAGGTGCGGGTGATCCTGTCCGGCGAGGGTGGGGATGAACTGTTTGCCGGGTATGGCCGCTACCGCAGCTTCTGCCGCCCGTGGCCGTTTGCCCGGTCGATGCGGCGCAGCGGCACCTTCGACGGGCTGGGCGTGCTGCGGGACACCGGCACCGGCTGGCGCGATGGCATGGCGGCGGCGGAACGGCGAGCCGCCGCCCGCTATCCGGACCGTTTGACCCGGGCACAGGCCATCGACATTGCCGACTGGCTGCCCAATGACCTGCTGCTGAAGGCCGACCGCTGCCTGATGGCCCATGGCGTGGAAGGGCGGGTGCCGTTTCTGGATCCGGTGGTGGCCGATGTGGCGCTGCGGCTGCATCCGTCGCTGCGGCTGCGCAAAAAGACCGGCAAGTACATCCTCCGCCGCTGGCTGGAGCGGGTTTTGCCGCAGGCCCAGCCCTTCGCCCCGAAAAAGGGGTTCACCGTGCCGGTCGGCGAATGGATTGCCGCCGATGGGGCCCGGGTCGGGGCGCTGGTTGCCGCCAGCCCCGGCGTGGCGGAAATCGCCCACCCGGAAGCGGTGCGCGCCCTGTTCACCGCCAGCGGCAAGCAGCACCGCTTTGCGGCGTGGAGCCTGTTGTTTTACGCCCTGTGGCATCGCCGCCATATCGCCGGACAGGCGGTGGATGGCCCGACGCTGGAGGTTCTGGCAGCGGGGTAATGCCCGGCGGCCAGACCATTGGGCCCTGTTCCGGCCTGCCGAAAAAATCCGGCTCCGGTGCCTTCCCAAGCGGGGGGAAACACGTTAGCTAGAAGACAGACTGTTTTCCTGTCTCTTTCCTTCTACTGTTCCTGTCCCTGTCCGGATAACGGAGACCCCCGATGAGCCTGACCCCGCGTTATGACCTTGTTCTCACCCAAGGCTCCGTCTGGATGCCCGGCGGTCTGGTGCAGACCGATATCGGGGTGCGCGGTGGCAAGGTGGTGGCGTTCGGCAGTCTGGCCGGGCAGGGGGCGCAGGAACTGCCGCTGAACGGCCTGACCGTGCTGCCGGGGGTGGTCGATACCCAGGTGCATTTCCGCGAACCGGGGCTGGAGCATAAGGAAGATCTGGAAACCGGCACCCGGGGGGCGGTTCTGGGCGGCGTCACCGGTATTTTCGAGATGCCGAACACCAAGCCCTCCACCACCGATGCCGCCGCCATCGCCGACAAGGTGGCCCGCGCCAAGGGCCGGGCGTGGTGTGACCATGCCTTCTTCATCGGCGCCACCGGGGATAACGCCGTTGATCTGGCGGAGTGGGAAAACCTGCCGGGGTGCAGCGGCGTCAAGATTTTCATGGGGTCATCGACCGGTTCGCTGCTGGTGGCGGAAGACGAGCCGCTGCGTAACATCCTGCGCCATGGCCGCCGCCGTATCGCCGTACATTGCGAGGACGAACCGCGCCTGATCGAACGCTGGGAGCTGGTGAAGGACGGGGCGCATGTGCGCATGCACTCCGTGTGGCGCGATGAGGAAACCGCCCTGCGCGCCACCATGCGGCTGGTGCGTCTGGCCGAGGAAACCCAGCGCCGGGTGCATGTGCTGCATGTCACCTCGGCGGAGGAAATGGAGTTTCTGGCGGCCCACAAGGAATTCGCCACCGTTGAGACCACGCCGCAGCATCTGACGCTGGCTGGGCCGGACGCCTATGACCGGCTGGGCACCCGGGCGCAGATGAACCCGCCGATCCGCGATGCCCGCCACCGCGACGCCCTGTGGAAGGCGGTGGAGAACGGGGTGGTGGACGTGATCGGGTCCGACCACGCGCCGCACACGCTGGAAGAAAAGGCCAAGCCCTATCCGGCCAGCCCGTCGGGGATGACCGGGGTGCAGACGCTGGTACCGGTGATGCTGACCCACGTCGCCGCCGGGCGGCTGTCGCTGGGCCGCTTCGTTGACCTGACCAGCGCCGGTCCGGCCCGGATCTACAACATGATGAACAAGGGCCGGATCGCGCTGGGCTATGATGCCGACTTCACCATCGTAGACCTGAACGCCCGCTGGACCATCACCGACAGCTGGATTGCCAGCCGCGTCGGCTGGACTCCGTTTGACGGTTTCGAGGCCACCGGCCGTCCGGTTCATACCATCATCCGGGGGAACATCGTCATGCGTGATACGGTCCTTGAGGGCACCCCGGTCGGCGAACCGGTGCGCTTTCAGGAATGCCCGTAAGTTTTTCCGGCCATACCATGATGGAAAAGGCCCCCGGAGTGATCCGGGGGCTTTTTTTCGGGAAAATCACGGTTTATACGGCCCTTTTTCGCACCAGAATTTCAGTTTTGCTTTCTCATGGAACATGATGGCGGTGACTTCGCAGTTCTTTTCATTGAAGTCCGCGCCATAGAAGGAATCAAAGGTTGCGACATGAAGCCGCTTGTCGCTGGCCACCTCAGACTCCCGGTACAGAGTGTAGCCTGAGTCATTGTCTTTGCAGCCGGTCAGGAGAAACCCGGAGCAGGCAAGGATCAGGGCCATGGAGTTCGTCTTTGATATCAGCATGAAACACTTCCCCCATCAGCAGGCTACGGACCGGTTTTACCTGACAGCATGCGAACAAAGCCTCTCATGCAGAAGGGGGAACGGGCAAGGCTCTGTCAGGGCGTGATATCCCGTATGGCGCAGGGGGCACGCTTAACCGCTTTCCTTCCCGCCGGAAACTATTTTAAGCTGCGCGCGCCGGGAATGGCATCGGGGGCTTTGTGGATCTATGAGTGTTTTTCAGAAACTGGCACCGTATCGGATTATCCGGGGTTTTCTGGGCGAAGAGCTGGTGGAACAGCTTCTTGCCTATGTGCAGGACAGTCAGGATGGGTTCGAGCCGACCCGGGTCGGCAGTGGAGAGAATGCCCGGATGGATCCGGAGATCCGGACCTCTGTGGTTCTGCCCCGGTTGGGGCCTCTGAAAAAAGCGCTGATATCGCGGTTCGATGCCGTGTCAGACTGGGCGATGGAGGACATGAAGCTGTCACCGCTTTCCGTCAAGCTTCAGGAGGTTGAGCTGGTGGCGCATGGTGACGGGGCTTTCTACAGTCGCCATATCGATACCCAGATGCAGAACCCGGACAGTTCCCGCCTGCGGGTGCTGACTGCGGTCTACTATTTCCACGCCAGCCCGAAACGTTTCAGCGGCGGGGAGCTGCGGCTGCACTCCTTCCTTCTGCCGGAGCATGGCGGACACTATCAGGATATCGAGCCGGAACGGGATATGCTGTTGCTGTTCCCCTCCTGGGCCCCGCATGAGGTGCGCCCCATCTCCTGTCCCTCCGGAGCTTTCGCGGATCACCGCTTTGCGATCAACTGCTGGTACCACGCGACCGGGGCCTGATCCCGCAGATGTGTCGGAATGGCCCTTTTTACGGGTAAAATGCAGATATAGGTTGTTCTCGTCCTGCGGGTGCGGCAGTCTGGCCGCGCCCGGAGCGGAACCGGGTAATCTGGCGGAAGAGCAACCATGCGCAATGGATTTGGGATGGCGGGGCTGGTGGCTGTGCTGGCGTTGGGTGTATCGGGGTGCGCGACCCAGACCCCGGAGACGCCGCAGGGTCCAGCAACCCACGCAGCAACCCACGCAGCAACCCACAATGCCTTTTATGCGGCCCTTCAGGATGCGGCAATCCCGGAACCGGCGGAGGAAGACCACGATCTGGTCTCGCTGGCCGCCGGGGCACCGGGGCTGGTGGAGCGCCGGACCGACCGGGGGCGGGAGGTGCTGATGGCGATGTTCACCACCGCCGAGAGTGTGCAGAAGTTTTATTCGGCGGAAAGCGGCACCCTGCCGCCGGGCAAGCCGGTGCTGTGGGTGACGGCGGTGCCGCAGATGCAGGCCGCCTGTGCCGAGTGGTCGGCGGGGGAAGCCCGGCGGTAGCGGCTGATCCGCTGGCTGGGCCTGCCCCCGGCGTCAAAGAGCGACAGCGTGGTGGAAGTCTGGGTGCCCGCCGACCGGCTGTTGCGCCCGTGTTCTGATCCACGGACCGATATCTCGGCCTGTTCCGCCACGGCAGCGGCGGCGGAAACCGCGCCGGGGGTGCCGGATTACCGCGGTTTCTTTGCCGGGCTGTATGTGCAGTCCTACAGCGTCAATGGCGCACCGTGGACCCGGCTGGGCTATACCTACGACTGGGACAGGCACTCGGCCACCCATCGCGGTGCCAGCGAGTTTATGGTGGCCCCGGAAACCGGCTACACCGTTGCCGGGCGCTGGCCGCTGGAGGCCTATTGCACCCGGTAAGGTGCGGGGGGCTCATCTCACCCGCGCCGGTTCCTCCGGCAGGGGGCCGCTGATCCAGAACATATCATAGGGCCCGGTGTCGGTGGGGAAGGGCAGCCCGGCGGCGGAAAAGCCGAGGCGGCGGTAGAAGCCATAGGTGGATTCCTTCCCGTACAGCCAGACGCCGGTGCTGCCGGGGGCCGCTGCGGCGAAGATGGCGTTCAGGCCAAAGGCAATCGCCTGCCGGGCCAGCCCCTTGCCTTCGTGCCCGGGGGCGGTGGCCAAAGCCCGCAGATGCCACTGGGTGGTGAAAGGCGGCGGTTGCTGCCCATCAGCATAGTTTGGCGCGGTCTCGGCGGAGAAGGTCACCACCGCGACCAGTTCCTCATCCAGAAACGCTCCGCACTGGAAGGTCTGCTCATGCGGGCATGGCTCGGCTTCCTGCGCGGGCAGGGCGGGGTTGAGTCGGGCGCGGCGGAGTGGAACGGTTTCGGCCCGGGTGATAAAGCGGACGGTGACCGTTCCGAGGGGGGATTGTGCAGGAATTGTGGAACCTCTCACTCCAGCGGTCCGCAGATCCAGAACAGGTCATGCGGTCCGGTGTCGGTTGTGAAACAAAGTCCGGCCCGGGAGAATCCCAGCCGGTCATAGAAGCCATAAGCGGTTTCGCGGCCATACAGCCATACGCCGGTCTCACCGGGGGTGGCGGTACGGTAAAGATGGTTGAGACCAAAGGCAATGGCCTGTCGTGCCAGCCCTTTACCTTCCTGCCCGGGGGCCGTTGCCAGCGCCCGCAGCCGCCACGGGGTGACGAAGGGCGGTGGCCGCAGGCCTTCCGGGTGGTGGGGCACCGCTTCCGGATGGAACGTCACGACGGACAGCAGGGTGTCGCCGACAAATGTACCACATTGGAACGCGTTTGGATGCCCCTGCGCCTTGCGTTCGGCCTCTTCCGGGGTCAGGTCCGGGTTGAGGCGGGCGCGGCGCAATGGCACCGTCTCTGCCCGGGTGATAAAACGGACGGAGACGGCTTCCATTGTGCTCAGCCCTGTACGCCCTTATCGCGGCGGCTGACGCGGCTGGCGCACCACCACAGGCACAGCGCCACCCAGCCCACCACCACGGCCAGCGAGGTCAGATAGGCCGGGCTGGCCAGCGCGGTGGCGGCATCGGCATAAAACGGGGCGCGGACGATGGTCAGGGCGTGAGCGACCGGGTTCAGGGCCATGGCGGTGCTCAGCCAGCCGGGCACCCCGGCGGTGGGGAACAGCGCCCCGGACAGCAGCCACAGCGGCATCAGAAAGATCATCATGATGGCATGGAAGCCGGAGGTGGACTTCATCCGCCACGCGATGGCAAACCCCAGCGCGGTGTAGCCGAAGGCCGACAGCACCATCGCCATCACCACCAGTGCGATACCGCTGAGGGTCACCGGCAGGCCAAGGAACGGCACCGCCAGCAGCAGCAGAAAGCTCTGGAACAGGGCGATTGACGATCCGCCCGCCACCTTGCCCAGCACAATCGCCAGACGGGGCACCGGCGCGACCAGCACCCCTTGCAGGAAGCCCTGATCGCGGTCCTCAATCACCGTGATGGTGGAGAAGATGGAGGCGAACAGGATCATCATCATCAGCACGCCGGGATAGAAGTACTCCATGTACGTCATCCCTTCCATCCCCGGCGGGCGGAACGACGGGGTGAACCCGGCCCCGAGGAAGATCCAGAACAGCAGCGGCTGGCCGAGGCTGCCGATCACCCGGTGCGGCTGGCGGATGAAGCGGGTGAACTCCCGCCTGGCCAGCGCGAAAGCCGGGCCGAGCAGGCGCGGGGCGGGCAGGTCTCCGGCGGGCAGGGCAGTGTCGGGCAGGGTCACGGTGGTGGATTCCAGTGCCACGGCGGCGGTCTTGGGGCTGGTCATGCGGTCAACTCCGGCTGGCGGGCGCGGCTGTCGGACGGTTCGGCATCGGCGGCAAAGGCAGCGCCACGGCCGGTGACGTGCACAAACACGTCCTCCAGATCCGGCTGCTTGACGCCGATCGACAGCACATCGGCGCGGTGGTGGTCCAGCACGGCGGCAATCAGCGGTACGGCCTCAGCGGGCGGAATGTTCTCGATGCGCAGTTCATCACCATAACGCACCGGGCGGCGGCTGAAGCCGGTTTCCAGCACGGTGGCGAAGGCGGCGGGGTCGCGCGGGCGGATCACCACCATCTCGGTGCCGACCATCGCCTTCAGGCGGTCCGGGGTGTCATGCGCCATCAGCGCCCCATCGCGCAGGATGGCGACGGAATCGGCGAATTCGGCATCGGAAAAGACGTGGCTGGTCATCAGCACGGTCATCTTGCGGTCGCGCTGCAACCGGCGCAGGGCCAGAATGAACGAGCGGCGGCTGGCCGGATCAAGGCCGGTGGTCGGTTCGTCCAGCAGCAGAATCTGCGGGCGGGTCATCAGGCACTTGGCCAGCTCCACCTGCCGGGCCAGTCCGCCGGACAGGGTTTCCACCCGGTCGCCCAGCCGGTCCTTCAGGTCCGACCATGCCAGCGCCTCGGTCATCCGTCCGGCGGCGGTGCCGCGCAGGCCGTGCAGATCGGCATGCAGGGTCAGGTTTTCCTGCACCGACAGGTTCTTGTCCACCGCCGGGCTCTGGAACACCACGCCCATCAGCGGGCGGATCCGTTCCGGCGCGGTGGCCAGATCGTGGCCGCCAATGCTGACACTGCCCGACGACGGCGCGGCCAGCCCGCACAGAATGCGGAACAGCGTTGACTTGCCGCTGCCATTCGGCCCGGACAGAATGCAGAACTGCCCGGCCGGAATTTCCAGCGACAGATCGCGCAGGGCATTCCGCGCGGACTGGCGGCGGGTGCCGGGGTAGGTGTGGCGCAGATTGCGAATTAGGATCATATGCATGACTGCCCTGACGGCACCTGTGCCGTTCCCATGATCCACCCGCACAGGGCAGAACCGGGAGAACGGCGACGGTGATTTCGGTGTCCATCCGGGCCGGGGGTAAGCCGCACAGGCTGCGGCGGCTGTGCCTTCCGGCCGGACGGCCACACTTATTTCATACCCGGCTGTCTGCCGCAAGGCGCATGGCGTGCTCCGGACCGGCCAGAGCTTTTTCTTCTGCCAGCCCGTTTTGTTCTGCCAGTCCGTTTTGTTCTGGCCGCCAGGGCGGATGCGGGGGAAGACAGGCCCTGCTTCAGCAGATAAGCTGTGGCTCTGCGTTTTCAACCCTTGGCGGACTCCCCCATGTCTGTTTCCCTGCACACCATCGAAAACCCCACCGAGGCCGACAGCAAGCCGGTGTGGGATGGCCTGCGCCAGTACAACATTGATGCCAGCCAACTGCCGATGCAGCGCGAGGACGTCTGTATTCAGGCGCGGGCGGAGGACGGCACCGTGGTCGGCGGGCTGGTCGGTTACCGCCAGTGGGGCTGGCTGTACGTTGACCTGCTGTGGATCGATGACAGCCAGCGCGGCACCGGTCTGGGCGCGGCGCTGATGGCACAGGCCGAAACCGAGGCCGCCGCCGCCGGGTGCCGCTGGGCGCGGCTGTATACCTATGATTTTCAGGCCCCCGGCTTCTATGAAAAGCAGGGTTATGAACGCTGGAGCGTGATGGAGGGCTATCCGCCCGGCCATTCGCAGATCTGGTACCGCAAGGCGCTGGTTCCGGCGTAACGGCAGGGGGCGTAACGGGGGCTTGCGGGGCTCCGGCTGATCCCTATATCTCCAGAAGCTATAGAGTCTGCCGGAGGCCCTGCCATGCCGCCCCGTTCTGCTGCCGCCACCGTGATGACCATCGGCAGGCTGTCCGCCGAAAGCGGCTGCAAGGTGCCAACCATCCGGTATTACGAACAGATCGGCCTGATGCCGGAGCCGGACCGCAGTGAAGGCAACCAGCGGCAGTATTCGCGGCGGCATCTGGAGCGGCTGCGCTTTATCCGCCACAGCCGCGACCTTGGCTTCACGCTGGATGATATCCGGGAACTGCTGACGCTGGCCGCCCACCCGGAAGCCCCGTGCGAGGAGGCCGACGCCATCGCCCGCCGCCACCTGCGGCTGGTGCGGGACCGCATTGACCGCCTGCGCAAGCTGGAGCAGGAACTGGAACACATGGCGGCCTGCTGCCACGGCCCGACCGTGCGCGACTGCCGGGTGATCGAGATCCTGTCTGACCACGGCAAATGCCTGTCGGACGGCCACCCGCCGCTGGACTGATGCCCCCTGTTCCGGGCCTGCATTTAGGGTGTTGAGTTTGCGCGGGCGGTAGGATACATAAGGCCACCCGCGATAAACCGGGGCCATGCGATGGCCGTTTATCCGCAAGGGCGGTTAGCTCAGTTGGTAGAGCATCTCGTTTACACCGAGAGGGTCGGCGGTTCGAGCCCGTCACCGCCCACCATTCCCATTCCGTCTCATCTCCCGCTGTCAGCCTTCGGCTGCGCGTCCGCCAGTGCCGGGGCGCATGTCGGGGCGTAGTGCGACGGTGTCACCCCGAAGTGCCGCCGGAACAGGGCGATGAAGGCGCTGATGCTGGTATAGCCGCAATCAATGGCGGTGGTGGTGACGGACGCGCCGTCGGCCAGCATCTGCAATGACCGCATCAGGCGGGCACGCTGCGACCATTCGGTAAACGACAGGCTGGTTTCGCTGACGAAGCGGCGGCTGAGGGTGCGGGGCGATGTCCCGATCCGGGTGGCCCAGTCGTCCAGCGTGCGGCGGTCGGTGGGGTCGGCCAGCAGGGCGCCGGTGATCTGGCGCAACCGGTCATCCTGCGGCAGGGGCAACCCCAGTGGCCGCGGCTGAAGGGCATGGAGTTCATCAAGGATCACATCGGCCAGACGGCGCTGGCGGTCGGTCAGCGGGCCTGCCTGCCACCCGGCGGAGCGCAGTGCCGCTTCCCACAGCAGGGGGGACGGTTCGACGATGCTGGGCTGATCGGGCAGGAGGGAACAGTGGCCGGGGTCCACATACAGGCCCCAGCCGGTGAACACCCCTTGGGACCAGCCCGAATGCGGGTGGAGTGGGGGCACCCATACGCCATGCCGGGCGGGGATGACCCAGGTCGCCCGCTCGGTCCGGATGCTCAGGACCCCCCGGATGCAGCCGATCAACTGGCCATGGGCGTGGGTGTGGGGGGTGTGTTCTTCCACCTCCAGATCACCGACCACGGTCAGGATCGGGGTGTCGGCCTGCCCGGAGGTCAGGGCCTGAGTCAGATAATCGATTTCCATGGCGTCAATGCGATAGTGAATGGCCTCGATAACTTAGCAAGGACACGGCAGCAGCGCTATCCTGTCGCTTTCCTTCCTGTAGCCGAGAGGACCATGATGACCCAGCCAGACACCTTTCCCGATCTGGACAGCCTGTACCCCCCGCCGTCGGAGGCGATCCAGCGGGCGGTCCTGCCGCATCTGATCGCGTTTCACCGCACCTATCTGGAGGCTGCCACCTTCTTCTGCCTTGCCACCGGCGGGGCGGATGGGCTGGATGCCTCGCCCCGTGGCGGGGCACCGGGGTTTGTGAAGGTGCTGGATGACCGGACCGTGGCCTTTGCCGACTGGCCGGGCAACAACCGCATCGAATCCCTGCGCAACCTGCGTCAGGAGTCCCGGGTGGCGCTGCTGTTCCTGTTCCCCGGGCAACTGACGTTCCTGCGGATCAATGGGCAGGCCCGGGCCTCCACCGATGCCGCCCTGCTGGAGCGGTTGCAGGAAGGCGGCAAGACCCCGAAGCTGGGGATTGTGGTGCAGGTGGATCAGGTGCTGTTTCACTGCGGCAAGGCGATCAGCCGGGCCCGGCTGTGGGATCCGGCTTCGCAGGAGCTGACACAGGATTTGCCGGGGATCGGCCAGATGAAGACGGCGCTGATGGGCGGTGACCCCAGTGAAGCCGGGGCGGTTGAGGCCCAGTACCGCCACGCGGTGACGCACGACCTGTATTAACCGCAGAGGGACTTTTTCCCATCCATTAAGTGCGTTAGGGTTATTCTGACAGGGGAGAACCGCCGATGTACAGAATGTATCCTGCCGTACTGGAACCGAGTGGCAGCGGCTATGCGGTCTTTTTTCCGGATCTGCCGGGGTGTACCTCCGGTGGGGTGGGGATGGAGACCGCAGTGATCAACGCGCATGAAGCGTTGGCGATGCACCTTCAGGGCATGACGGAGGACGGTGCCCCGATGCCGCCTGCGACGCCGTTGCGACAGGTGCAGGCGGAGCATGATGAGGCCGCCTATGTGGCACTGGTCCGGGTGCGGGTGTTTGTGGATGTTTCGGCATCCCTGCGGCCACCTGAGGGATAAGCGGGCTGCCTCAGCTGCCCCCTGATACCGTATACCGCGTCTGCACCAGCCCGCCCGGCAGCACGCGGGTTTCGGCGTGGCACAGGGGGCAGGGCAGGGTGTCGCCGGGGGCAAACAGTGGGATGCCATCGCCCAGCAGCACCGGAACCTGCGTGATCACCATGTCCTGCACCCGTCCGGCGGTCAGAAAGCTGCGGACTGTTGCGCCGCCATCCAGATAGATCCGGCCCCAGCCGCGCCGGTCCGCCTGTTCCCACGCGGCCTCCGTGCTGGGGGCCAGCGTGATGTCGGCTCCGGGAATGGTGACATCGGCGGCGGTCAGGCTGCGGCTGACCACGATCACCGGCCTGTCGTAGGGCCACGGCCCGCCGAAGGCCTGCACGGTGCGGAAGGTGTTCCGCCCCATAATCAGCCCGTCAACGCTGGCGTAGAAGGCGCTGTAACCGCTGTCGTCCGGTGACAGGTCGGCGGGCAGCCAGTCCAGCCCGCCATCGGCGCGGGCGATGTAACCGTCCAGACTGGTGGCGATGAAGACATGGCCGGTGGCGGGCATGGTTGGTCCTGTCCTGTCGGGGCCCTGAGAGTGGCCGCCCATTGAAATAAGGATCCGTCTGGCGGCTGGCAAGCCAACGCGGTGTCCGGGCGTCACCGTCCCGGCAGAAGGGGATTATTTCAGGATGTATGGGAAAAAGGATTCGTCAAAAAGGGGATATTTCAGCACTCTGACACCCTATTCTGACATTCCGGGGCGGGGCGGCGGTAACAGCCCGCCCTATCCATCGTCGGGATGAGGGCCGGACTATCGGGGGGATTGCAATGGCTGATGTGGTGGCGGGGTCCATCACCGTGCAGAATGTCGTTGCCTTCGGGAACATCACGGTTTCCACCGGGAACTGTCCGGCCCCCACCCCGCTGAGGCTGGACTGGTACAGCCCGGAACAGGTGATGGTGGAGGGCCAGCCGGATCTGTTCGCCGCCCTGCAATGGCGGTACCGGATGGCCCCGGCCTTCATCGGCCGCGAGCCGGAATTACAGGCCCTGCTGGAGTGGGCGCGGGGCGGGGGCAACACCCTGTCGGTGCGCCTGTTGTCCGGCGGCGGTGGCAGCGGAAAAACCCGTCTGGCGGCGGAGGCCGCGAAAAGCCTGCGGGCCGGTGGCTGGTCCGCCGGGTTCGTGCCGCGCACCGCCACCACCCAGACCACCCAGACCATCCACAGCGACGGGCGCGGGCTGTTCCTGATTCTTGACTACCCCGAAGAACGGATGGATGTGGTCAACGGGCTGGTGCAGGCCATCCGGGACCGCCCCGATGATGGGCTGCCGTTCCCGATCCGCATCCTGCTGGTCTCCCGCCGGAGCTTTCAGGACTGGCAGGATGTGGCCTTTGACCTCGGTCCCCGCTTCGGGCGGCAGGAATTGGCGCACCTTGGGCCGCTGTCGCCGCAACAGGCGCTGGACCTGTTCCACCAAACCCGGCAGACCTTTATCAGTGTCAGCGGCACCACCGCTCCGGCGGTGCAGGAGGACGACGCGCTGGACTGGTTCGCCCGGTCGGAGGGCAACCGGGCTCCGCTGGGGGTGATGGCGGCGGCCCTGCATCAGGTGCTGACCGGGCAGGGCGGTTTCGGCCTTGGCGCGCCGGAGCTGATTGCCGCACTGGCTGATTATGAACTGGATCGGGTCCGGGCGGTCTCGCAGAAGTCCGGTCTGGGCAGGCATGGCCTGCCGCGCCTGCTGGCGCTGGCGGCGCTGCATCCGTCCGGGCTGACGGAAGACCTGTGCCGGGCGCTGGCGGCGGCAGGGGCCGCCCCGCTGACCGGGCAGGATCTGATCGATGCCCTGAGCGAAACGCCGTGGTGGCAGCGGCGGATGGACACCCAACCGCCGCAGATCCCGCGCCCGGAGCCGGACCGGATGGCGTCGGTCTTTCTCGCCAAGGTGCTGCTGGATGGGGCCTCAGACAGTGCGGTGCCGACGTGGTTCGGTCTGGTCGCCGACCCGCAGGGCGACGGCTTCGGCGATATCATCAGCCGTGTCGGCTACGACCTGATGGAGGGCAGGGCGGAGTGGCGCAGCGGGTTTGAGCGCAACCTTGTCGCCATGCTGGATCAGGACCCGACCCGGGCGGACCGCTTTTCCGGGATTGCGAGGCGGGAGGGAACGGTTTTTTCCGCCTTTTTTACTGTTGCCCTGCTGGAGCGGTTGCTGAAGGAGCCAAACCTTCCGGATCACAACCGGGCTGTGATGTTGAACAATCTGGCCAACCGTCTTTCAGATCTTGGTCGGCGGGAGGAGGCGTTGCAGGCGGCGCAGGAGGGGACAGAGCTGTGCCGTCTCTTGTCGGCAGTGGACCCAGAGTCTTTCGCTCCTGTTGTGGCGATGGTGCTAAGTACTTTCGCCTCCATGCTGTCAGATCATGGCCAGAGGGAGAAAGCATTGCTGGTGGCGGAGGGGGCGGCAAAGCTGTATCGCCTCCTGTCGGCAAGGAATCCGGAGACATTCATACCCAATCTCGCAGGATTACTGAGTAACCTAGCCTTCATGCTATCAGAGCTTGGTCGTCGGGAGGAAGCGTTACAGGCGGCGGAGGAGGCGGTAGGGCTGTACCGCCGCCTGTCAGCAGTGCACCCGGAGGCCTTTAGATCTGATCTGGCGCTGGTCCTGAACACTTTGGCCAATAGCTTGTCGGCACTTGGTCGACGGGAGGAGGCGTTGCAGACGGCGCAGGAGGCGGTGGAACTGTACCGCCTCCTGTCGGCAGCACACCCGCAGGTCTTCACGCCCAAGTTGGCTGGATCTCTGAACAACTTGGCCAACCGTTTATCGGAGCATGGTCGGCGGGAGGACGCGCTGCAAGCGGTGCAGGAGGCGGCAGGGCTGTATCGCCGCTTGTCGGCAGCACACCCGGAGGCCTTCACGCCCGTTCTGGCCGGATCACTGAACACCTTGGCCAGTATGCTATTGGCGCTTGGTTGGCGGGAGGATGCGTTGCAGGCGGCACAGGAAGCGGTGGCGATCCGTCGCGGCTTGTCGGCAGTGCACCCGGAGACCTTCACGCCCGTTCTGGCCAGATCACTGAACACCTTGGCCAGCATGCTATCGGCGCTTGGTCGTCGGGAGGAGGCATTGCAGGCGGCACAGGAAGCGGTGGAAATTCGTCGCCGCTTGTCGGCAGTGCACCCGGAGACTTTCACGCCCGTTCTGGCCACATCGCTGAACACCTTGGCCACCATGCTGTCGGCTCTTGGCCTACGGGAGGGCGCGTTGCGGGCGGCGCAAGAGGCGGCAGAGCTGTGCCGCAGCCTATCGGCAGCGCATCCGCTGGCTTTTTCGTCAGCTTTGGCGCAGGCCCTGAACACTTTAGCCAACCGTCTGTCGGAGTTTGGCCAGCGGGAGGAGGCGTTGCAGGCCTCGCGGGAGGCAGTAGAGCTGTATCGGGGCTTGTCGGTAGCGCACCCTGATGCCTTCATTCCCGATCTTGCGATGGCTCTGAATAATATAGCCAGCATGTTGTTGGATCTCGGCCGGCGGGAGGAGGCGTTGCAGGCGGCGGCGGAGGCAGCAGAGCTGTACCGCAGCCTGTCAGCAGCGCACCCGCAAGTCTTTGCTCCCGATTTTGCGATGGCGTTGAACACCTTGGCTACAATGCTGTCGGTGCTTGGTCGGCGGGAGGATGCGTTGCAGGCGGCACGGGATTCGGTGGCAATCCGTCGTTGTTTGTCGGCAGCACACCCGCAGGCCTTTACGCCCGATCTGGCCGTATCACTGAACAATCTGGCTTTCATGCTATCGGATCTTGACCTGCGGGAGGAGGCGTTGCAGGCCTCGCGGGAGGCTATGGCGTTTATTTTTCCGTTTTATCTGTCCTCTCCGGCGACCTTTGCCCGCAAGGCCGAAAGCATCGCGGATGTCTATCAGCAGGCCTGTGACGCTGCCGGGATTGCTCCGGAAGAGGATCTTCTGGGGCCGATTATTAACGGGTTGAAAGCACTGCGTGGGGAGAACGGGAATGGTTGAGATCACTCTGGCGGCGATGGCTCTGGCGGCGGCGCAGACCATGGCGACGGCAGGTCTGGAGGAAGTGACCAAGGACCTCTACGGCGGGTTGAAACGGACCCTGAAGGACCGCTTCAGGATCGGGGCCGCCGTGGAGGCTCTGGAGGAGGCCCCGCAGGATGCCGATACGCAGGACTTTGTGGCCAAGAAGCTGGAGACAAGTGGTGCCCTGAGTGACGCCGAAGTCCTGCAGGCCCTTGACGCCCTGAAGGCGGCCCTGCTGGCCCTGCCGGAGCGGGCGACGCCGCAGACCGCCATCCTGATCGAGGCAATCCGGGCCCACACCTTTACCTTCACCAACGTCCACGCCACCGGCGGTGCATCCATCGTGGTCAAAGGGGTCGAGGTGACCGGCGCGCTCCACATGGAGAACGTCACCGCCAGAGGCTGACCTTGGCCGTGCTGTGCCGGGTCCCTTTACGGTAACTCATGTCATTTCCGGCTTCTGCGGGCTTTGGGTCATCATGGAAGGGTCCCCCTTCTGTGCCAGCCGACAAGGAGCGCCCGATGGCATCGGCCAAAAATCCATGGATGAAGTTTTTCCCGGCGGACTGGCGGGCTGACCCGCAGCTGCGCCTTTGCGGTCTGGCGGCACGCGGTCTGTGGGCCGAAATGCTGTGCCTGATGCACACCGCCGAGCCCTACGGCCATCTGGTCATCAATGGCCGCCCGCTGAACGATACCCAGCTTGCCAACCTGTGCGGCGTGCCGGTCGTCGATGTTGCCCCGCTGCTGCGGGAGCTGGAGGACGCCGGGGTGTTCAGCCGTACCGGGGATGGTATTCTCTGCTGCCGCCGGATGATCCGGGATGAACAGAAGCGCCTTGACGGGGAACGCGCCGCCAGAGGGGGCACCCTGCCGACCTCCCGCCGGGGCCGTCAGGCCGCGAAGGTGGCAGCCTGCGCACCACCCCCCAGGGTGGATGAGGGGGTGGATGAGGGGGTGGTTTCAGAACCACCCTCCCCCCCAGAAGCCAGAGGCCAGACACCAGAAGCCAGATGCCAGAAGCCAGAGACCAGAGGGCAGAGGCCACAGCAGCGCGGCGCTGCTGCCGGGGTGCCACCATCGGTCGATGATTCACCCCGGCCGGACGAGGATGGTTCCGGGGTTGGTGCCCCTCCGCCAGATGGCCCCGACAGCGATACCAGCCGCCTGATTGCCGCCTTCGATGCCGCCCGGACCGAAGGCTGGGGCGATGCCCGGCGCCGGGTCTGGCCAGCCGCCACCGATGCGGCCGTGGCGGCGGCGGTGCTGCGCCGGGGGCAGGAACTGGGCCTGCCGGGGGCGGAGACGGTCAGCCTGTGCACCGGGCTGTTCCGGCAACGGATGGCCACCATGCAGGGGCGGGGCCAGAACCCGCCGCAGAGCCTGCGTTTCTTTGAACAGGCGATGGCCGATGTGCTGGCCGCCGCCGTCACCCCGCTGCCACCGGCTGTGCCGTCTGCGCTGCTGCTGCCCCCCGCTGCCGGAGAACGCTATCCTGATGCCCCCTTCGCCCAGCGGGCTGGCCGCCACCGTGCCCGCCGGGGCGTCAGTGGGGCCGCCGCCGACTATCAGATCCTGTGTGCGCTTGGCTTAGCGCCTGACGGGCTGGACCCCGGCTGACCCCCGGCTGAACCTCTGCCGCCCGGGGGAGGGTGGGCTATGCCATACCTTTTTTGCCAGTGCATCCGGTCGGGGGCCACGGCGTGGTGCGTTCAGCGGTGCTGTGTCCGCCCGGCAGTCAGGGGCTGGGCGCACTGTATACGTATTGCATGCAGATTGCCGGGGGCTGATCTTTCAAAGGGTGTTCAGGAAAATATATTCCCGCGGAACGGTGCGTGGTGCAATTCCGACTCGTAATTTTAAAATCGATTTAAGTATGAATCGCAGAAAGAGAGGCCGCCGGGTATGCGTAAATCGAATATTCCTTATTATTTATATTCAGGCTGATTTTAGGATTGAACTAACTATGATTTCCCGTCCTCAGCCGCAGCCTGACAGGAATTCTGCGGGGGCAGGCATACAAAGATGCTGGCACAGTGTCTGGCATGGTTCTTTAGAACTATAGATAGGGCTTGATTTGTCTCTCTCCGGGGGGCTACGGCTGGGGGGCCGGAACGGGCAGGGGTCTGCCCCTCCGGCGGCCGTTTGGGATGCAGGCCCCGGCAGGGCCGGGGCAAAAAGCGGAGGGCTGATATGCTGGCGAACATTCGGGTCAGGACCAAGGTGCTGTTGGTCCTGTTGTTGCTGGGGGCGGTTTCTATCGGCTGCGCCGCCATCAGCGCGGTGCAGATCAAGAAAATGTCGGATCAGTACGATGCCCTGCTGAAAGGCAATGCGGCCGGGCAGGCGCAGATGATTGGCGCCAACCGGATTGCCACCGGCCTGCGGGCGACCGTGGCCACCATGATTGCCGAAGAGAGCGTGCCGGAAATCACCCGCCTGAAGGAGACGCTGCCGACGGTCCGCAGTGATTTCTATGACCGTCTCGATAAGGCCGGACACGCGCTGCCGGGCTATGTCGATACCCTGAAGGCCGTGCGGGCGAAGTTTGATGCCGCGTTCACCAGCGCCGAGGCGATCACCGCGCTGGCCTTGGTGAACCGGGATGAAGACGCCAATACCGCCTTCCGCTCGCAGTTTCTGCCGGAGGTGGAAGGGGTCACCCAGACCATGCTGCCGCTGACGCTGGCACTGGTGGCGGAAACCGATGCTCTGTCCTCCGAATTGCAGACGCGGTCTGATCAGCTGGTTGTCCTGTCGGTGGCGGTGCCGTCGGTGGCAACGCTGATGGTGCTGGCGCTGGCGATCTGGGTGGTGGCGCAGGGGGTGACCACCCCGCTGGCCCGCCTTGGCGCGGTGATGGACAGTCTGGCCGCCGGAGACCTGACGGTGACGGTCCATGGCACCCGGCGCGGCGATGAAGTCGGCGAGATGGCCCGTGCCGTCGAGGTGTTTAAGGTAAAAGGCATCGAGGCCCGGCGGCTGGAGGCTGAACAGGCGCATCTGGCTGAGCAGGCGGAGGCTGAAAAGCGCGCCCTGCTGAACAGCATGGCGGATACCTTCGAGCAGACGGTCAGCGCCGTTGTTGCCTCCGTCTCCGACGCGGCGCGGTCGATGCAGGATAATGCGCAGGTGATGTCCGACATCTCCGGCGAGGTCAACGCCCGTGGCACGGAAGCCACCGGCGCGGCGGATCAGGCCTCGGCCAACGTGCAGACCGTGGCCTCAGCGTCTGAAGAGCTGTCGGCATCGATTCAGGAAATCGCCCGGCAGGTGGAGCAGTCTTCCGTTCTGTCGGCGGAAGCGGTGCAGCATGCCGAGGAAACCGCCCATGTGGTGGAAGGCCTGTCCGGCGCGGTGCAGAAGATTGGTGATGTGGTCGGGCTGATCAACGACATCGCCAGTCAGACCAACCTGCTGGCCCTGAATGCCACCATCGAGGCCGCCCGTGCCGGGGACCTCGGCAAGGGCTTTGCCGTGGTGGCGAACGAGGTGAAATCGCTGGCCACCCAGACCAGCCGTGCCACCAGCGAAATCGGCACCCAGATTCAGGATGTGCAGTCGGCAACCACCGCCGCCGTGCAGGCGATGAACCGTATCAGCAGCCAGATCACCCGTATGAGCGAAGTGTCCGCCGCCATTGCCAGCGCCGTGGAACAGCAGGGGGCCGCCACCCGCGAAATCGCCCGCAATGCGGTGGAGGCGGCGCAGGGGACGGAAATCGTCACCGGCAACGTCAGCCGCATCGCCCATACCTCGCAGGAGGCCAGCAGCGTTGCCGCGCAGGTGCAGCAGTCGGCTGCCGATCTGGCGGTGCAGTCCGGCACCCTGAGTCAGGAAGTGGACCGCTTTATCCATACCGTACGCGGCGGCTGATCATCACCCCCGCAGGATACAGCAAAAGGGCGCTCCGTGAGGGGCGCCCTTTCTGCATGGAGGTCTGTCTGCGTCTTATGCGGTCTTACGGGTGAAGGCGATCTTCATCACCACCAGCGCCAGCGCCAGAACGAAGGTGATGGCGTTGGTGACGATCAGCGGCGGGGAGTCGATCATCAGGCCATAGGCCATCCACAGGGCCACACCAAGGCAGAACACGGCAAAGGTCAGGAACGACAGGTCATCGGCGCAGCGGGTCCGCCACACCTTGATCACCTGCGGCAGGAAGGCAAAGGTGGTCAGCGCCCCGGCGGTGGAACCGACGTATTCAACATAAGGGGCGAGGGACTCAGGCACCATGGTGCGGCACTTTCCGATGGAGGGAGAGGAAGAGGGGGGTTACGCCGCACCAAGGCTGGCGCGGCGGATCAGGGTGACCGGCAGGGTGATGGCCGGGGCGGGGGCGGCCCCGTTCAGGCGGGCGTCCAGCCGCAGGGCGGTGGCGCGCACCATCTCCTCCACCGGCTGGCGCAGGGTGGCCAGACCGGCCTGTGCGGCATCGGCGGTATCATCAAAGCCGATCAGCTTCAGGTCGCCGGGTACCGACAGCCCGAGATCGGTGGCAACGCGGCGGGCTTCCAGCGCCATCAGATCATTGGCGGCAAACAGGCCGTCCGGCCGCTGCGGGGCGGTCAGCAGGCGGTGGGCGGCCTCGGCCCCGCCGCTGCGGGTGAAACCGCCGTCGGCCTGTGCCACCGGGATGCCGTGGCGGGCGGCCTCGGCCAGAAAGCCCTGACAGCGGTGGTCGCTGGTCAGGGTCTCCTTCTGGCCGGTGATCAGGCCCAGACGGTGACATCCGGCGGCGATCAGCGCCGCTGCCGCCTGCCGTCCGCCGTCTTCGTTGTCGCACAGGATATGATCGGCCTCCGGGTGGTCGGCGGTGCGGTTCAGCAGCAGCACCGGGCGGCGGTCGCGGGCACAGGCCGCCGCCATCCCGGAGGAGACGGTTCCGGCGCAGATCACCACCGCATCCACCTGATACTGCAACACCCGGGGGATCAGCAGTTCCACATCCTGATCACGCGGGACGGTGAACAGCAGCAGATGCCGCCCCTGCGCCTGCAAGGCATCGGACAGTTTTTCCAGCAGCGGCGGGTAATAGGGGTTGGACAGTTCCGACAGCACCAGCCCGACCATATTGCTGCGCCCGGTGATCAGGCTGCGGGCCAGAATGTTGGGGCGGTAGCCCAGCTGGGCGGCGGCGGCCAGCACCCGTTCCCGGGTTTTCTCCGACACACTGGCACCGGGCGTGAAGGTGCGCGACACCGCCGACTGCGAGACATTCGCCAGCCGGGCAACATCAAGGGAAGTGACTCTGGCCGCAGGGGGCTGGGTGCCGGGGGTCATCGCCTGTCGGTATCCGCCAAGGAGAGATAACGGAGCTGTGGGGTGTGGGGGCGGCGCAAAGGCCGGTTCCCCAACGTCAGGCGGCAGGGATGCCCGATTTTGCAAACGAATGCAAGGGGCGATTATGGCCGGATCAGACGGCTTCGCCGGGGGCGCTGCTGTCCGGAATGGCCATAATCAGGCGCGACAGTTCCCCGGTGGCCTCCTCAAGGGTAATTTCCCCTGATGCCGCGGCCGCCGAGAGGGTATCCGCCGCCCCCAGCATCGCCCACAGCGCTGCCGGTCTGATGGTGTGCTGCGGAGAAAAGGGGGTCAGGATGGTCCGGCACTTGGCAATAAAGGCCCGCTGATACTCCCGCTTGATTGTCTCCAGTTCCGGCGAACCGGCGAGGGCAGCCAGAACCCCGGGAATCTCCTGCCCCTGTGCGAAGACGCAGGAGATGTAGGAGGTTGCGATCACCGTCGCCGTCTCCCGCAGGGTCGGCCCGCTTCCGGCAAGCGCGATATCGATCCGCGCGGTCTGCCGTTGGTCAAAGTCCTGATACAGCCGGGCCAGCAGGCCGTTGCGTGTGCCGAAGTGGTCATAGACAACCGGCTTGGCGACTTGTGCCCGCAGGGCAAGGGTCGGCAGGGTCAGGGCATCGGTCCCGTCCTGCCGGATGATGTCCCACGACACATCAATCAGTTGCCTCAGCCGTTCCGCGCGGTTGAGGCGGACGCGCTTACTTTTCTGGAATTCAGGTGTTGTCGGCATTATCGGATGTCTCTATATACCAAAGGTAAGTTACTTTTTGTATATTTCTGTGGGCTGTGGATCGCAGTCCCGGATCAGGAGGAAGCACCATGCACTCTACCATCATTGTTGCCCACCCGGAGCGTGAAGCGCTGACGCAGAAGATTGCCCGGACCATCGCCGCAGGGATCACCGCAGGCAGCCCCGGGGCGAGTGTCGAGCTGGTCGATCTGGCCGCCGGGGGATTTGATCCCCGCTATACGGCGGCGGATAATGCCGTGCACCTGCATCAGGCCCCGGTCCCCGCCGATGTGGCGGCGGAACAGGCCCGCCTGCAACGGTCTGATGCGCTGGTTCTGGTCTATCCGGTGTACTGGTGGTCGATGCCGGCCCTGCTGAAAGGCTGGATTGACCGGGTGTTCACCAGTGGCTGGGCCTATGATGACCGGGCGGAGGCGGTGATCCGGAAAAAGCTGGGGTGGCTTTCCGTCCATCTGGTCGCAATCGGCGGAGCAGATCAGGGGACTTATGCCCGGCATGGCTATGAGAGTGCCATGAAAACCCAGATTGATCATGGAATCTTCGGGTACTGCGGCGCACCGGTCGTGACATCCCGTCTGTTGCTGCTGTCTGATCCGGGGGCACCGGAAGCCCTGCTGGAACGGGCCCGCCAGATCGGGCGCGCTGTCTTTCCCTCCTCCACTCCTGAAGAGGGGAGGGCGTGAAAAGATGCAGGCACATTATTGATATTTTATTTTACAGGCCGATCGACTGCTTCAGCAGATCGGCTGTCGGTGTCAGGCCGCCGAGGTCCTCTGCCAGCGTCAGACGCCAGCAGGGGGCCGAGGACGTCAGCGCCGCCAGATCTGTTATCAACGCCGCTGCGCCGGGCCGGTCCTCAGCATAGGCCGGGCGGCTCCACAGCGCGCGCGTCAGGCAGGCCACCGCCTGCCCCGGAGACAGCCGCTCGCACTCCGGCCGTGCGGCCCGGTTCAGCAGGATGGCGATCCCGGTGATGGGGCGGGGGCGGGGGGGCAGGCCGTCCCATTGGGTGTCAAATCGCGGAACTCCGGGCCGCAGCGGCGGGTATTCCTCCGGATTAAGGCCGAGCATCCGGGCAGACCGCCGCCACAGCCGCAGGCAGGGGGCACCCCGTATCAGCTCTGCCCCGTCCTTCCGGGACGAGACGGACACAACCCCGTCGGCCAGCACCGGCCACCCCTGTTGCGCCAGAACGGCGGCCAGAGTGCTTTTCCCCACACCGGAAGCCCCGACGATCAGCAGGGCTCCGCCGTTCAGGCCAAGGGCGGCTCCGTCGAACGGGAGCAGACCGCGCTGACGGTTCAGCACGGCCAGCACCGGTCCGCTCAGGAGCAGGCCAAGGCTGACCGGGTCGGCCCCGGCAGCCGGTTCGACATCAACCCTGTCGCCCCCGGACAGGCAGAAGCGGCCAATTCCGGGCACCGACAGCAGGATCCGGCCATCCGTCAGGTTCCGCCACAGCGGATGTCCGGGGGAGGAGTCCTCCGGTGCGGCAGGAACGGCGGTGACGGTCACCGTAATGTCGGCCGGGGCATCGGTCTCCACCGCCACCCCGCCCGGGGGCAGAATGTCGCCGCAGTATCGCCAGCCACCCAGTTCAACCGTTTTTCTCATCACAGCGCCTTGTTCATCGACCTGACCCATGTTTACCGGACCGGCTGCGGAAGGCCGTCCGGAGTCAGCCTTACGGCTGGTGCAGGATGACCAGACCGGCGTCTTTCATGTCAGCCAGCAGCACCAGAACGTCCCGCTCAATCTCGGCACCGTCTCCGTCATAATCGGCGGTCAGGCTGTCGCACAGCGCTGCCACGGTCATCGGGGTGTCAAGGCGCGACCAGATATCCGCTCCGACCTCGTCGAGCGAAAAGTATGCTCCCTTCATCATGTGGAAAATCACCACTTCATGATCAATGTGGGAAAAGAGCATATCCCTGTTCCGTTCGAGGATGGTCCCCGTAGAAAGTTCGGTCATCGGGCGGGGTATCCTGTAAAATCATAAGTCTGGCGATTTATGGCATTTCCTGCGGAAAGCTGTCCAGACCTGTTGCTGCCCCGCGTGTTGCCCCTTACGATCCTTCCGTCCTGCCCGCCCTCTGGTCCCCGCCGGGATCTGTCATTCCACAAGCCTGAAGCCCCGCCGGAGACTGCGCGATTTTGTCTGATATCCGAAAAATCATCTGGATTGCCGCTTATCCGAAATCCGGCAGTACGTGGCTGCGCCTGTTCGTGGCGCAGCTTCTGGCCGGAGCGGGAGACGTCCGGAGCATCCGGGACCAGATCCTGCGGGTTCCGGTGGATTTCGGGCTGCTGGGCTTCGATGACGCGCTGGGCATCAAGCTGGCGGACCTGACGCCGGAAGAGGCGATCACCCTGAAGCCGCTGCGGCTGGAGGCGGAAGCGCGCCATCTGTCCCGCCCCGCCCTGTACCGGACCCATGATGCATGGACCCGGACGGAGGAGGGGGATGCCCGGCTGTCCGCTCGGGCGACGGCCGGGGCGATCCATCTGGTCCGTGATCCCCGCGACATTGCCGTGTCCTTCGCCGAGTTTTTTGACTGCGATCAGGATGAGGCCATTGCCCGGATGGCAGACCCCGGGTACCGGCTGGACTTTGACCCCGATGCGGCGGCGGGTCCACAGCTTCCCATTCTCCTGCTGGACTGGAGCAGTCATTGCCGGAGCTGGCTGACCGCTGAAGAAATGCCGCGCCTGCTGATCCGGTACGAGGATCTTTTGAGCGATCCGGTGGGGGAGTTCAGCAAAATGGCCGCTTTTGCCGGTTTGCCCACGGCGGCGGACCGGATTGCCGCAGCGGTGGAAGCAACCCGCTTCGACCGCCTGAAGGCGCGGGACCGGCAGGAAGGCTTTGCCTTGCGCGGCGATGGCCGCAGCCATTTCCGGGTCGGGCGGGCCGGGGGCTGGCAGGCGGCCCTGACGCCGACGCAGGTGCGCCGGATCGAACGCGATCATGGCGAGATGATGGTACGGCTGGGGTACGCCCTATAGAGTATTTTCCGATTGAGTGGACTTCGGTCAATCGAAGAAAATACTCTGTTTTTAAAAAGCCAGAGCGCTTTCAACCGCAAAACCGGTGTTCCCTTTTGCTGAAAACGCTCTGGCTGACCGGCTGCCTTATCCGTTTCCGCCCTCATTCCAGCGGATGAAGCGGGCGACGTGCAGCCCCCGGCACAGGGCATTGGCATAGAGATCCCGCTGTTGCAGGGCTGCTTCCGCGTCCTGCGGCCAGTCGTCCAGCAGCGCCTGTGCCCGCTTGAGGTCCACCATGCGGGCAACCCGCGACGAGGAGCCAAGGCGGTCCAGATCGGCCTGATAGGAGTCCCGCAGGCTGGACAGGGTGTCGTACCATTCGGGGTGCTGGGCCCCCACTCTGGTTTCCGTCAGGCAGGCGGCGGGCAGGCGGTCGGCCAGAACCCGGCGGGCCAGCCAGCGGAGCTGACCGTCACGGCAGAACTGGGTGGACGGCACCCGTAATGTGAACTCCACCAGCGGCAGATAGGCCAGCGGCGCGCGCAGCTCATAGCCGTCAACCGCCACCGTCTGCGCCACCAGATCGCCAAGCAGCGATCCGTATTGTTGCAGGATGAAGCCCCGGGACTGGGCGGCGCTGGCCGTCGGCAGCGGAAAGCCGGGGGCGCCACCGTCTCTGGCGCGCTGCTCAAGATCCAGATCCGCAACGGCTTCCGGCGTGATCAGGCTCCAGTCGCGCCATGTGCCTTGACTGCGGCCAATGATGCCCCGGGTTTCCAGCCATTTAACCTGACGGATCAGGGTCTGGTAGACCACCTTGTGCCATGGCCAGCCATTGCGGCGGCGCCATCCTGCCAGCTCCCGCACCAGTGCCGGCAGTTGCCCCTGCCGTAACAGGGCCATTGGCGCAGCCCGGCCCGGCGCGGTCAGGGTTGTGTTGCCATAATCCCCGGTCAGCAACACCCGATGCCCGGCGGCGCGGGCCTGTTCCACCGCCCCCAGCAACCAGCCGATATTGTCTGCGGCGCGGACCGCCATCCCGTAACGCTGGAACAGGCAGGTCTGATCGGCGTCAAAGCGGTGCGGGCCGGGCTGATCAACCACGTTCACCCGCAGGTTCGGATGCAGGGCGGCCAGCGCCGCAAGTTTTGGGCGTTCGTCGGGGTACAGGTGGGGCTGTTCCGGGCCGCGCCAGTCCGGCGGGGGGGCCCGGGAGTACAGGGGAATCTGGGTGGGGGCCATCTGCCGGGCTGCGGTTGCGGCAATCCCGGCGGAATCCAGACCGCCGGACCCCAGAACCGCCACCGGGGTGAGGCTGCGGAGACTGGCGCGCACCGCCCGCTCCAGAAGCTCCCGCCCGGCCTCAACATAGTCGCCGTCGCTGGACAGCCGCAGCGGGCGATCAGTCGGGGGGTGCCAGAAGGGTTCCACCGTCATGGTGTCGGGGGTGCAGATCACCAGACAGCCCCCCGGAACCCGGCTGATATCCCGGTAAAAGGTGCGGTTACGCTCCGTCATGGTCAGCATCAGCAGATCGCCGAGGACGGTTTCGTCCAGATCCCGGGCAACGCGGTGCAGGCGCAGCAGCGCCATGGTGCTGGCGGCGAAGGTCACCACCGGTCCGTCGCGGTGAAAGAACAGGGACCGCCCGCCCATGGGGTCCCGGGCCAGCACCAGCGTCCGCGCCCCGCTGTCCCAGACGGCCAGACCCCAGGCTCCGGCCAGACCGGCGAGAAACCCTGTCCCCCAGCGTTCGTAGGCGGCGAGAACCAGCGCCCCGTCGGCCATTTCTGCGGCCCTGCCGGGATCCAGCCCCAGACGGCTGGCAAGGTCGTCGCGATCGTCCAGCCGCCCGTCAAACAGCAGGGTCAACTGGCCGTCGCGGCCGCTCCATGGCTGGCGGTCAAAGCGGTCTTCGGGGGTCAGCGGGAACGAAACGGCGGCAAACACCCCGCCCGGTTCGGAGCGCAGGGTCGGGCGGCTGCGCGGTGACGCGGCAAAAGCCCCGGCCATGGAGGTCGCTTCGGCCTTATCAGCCGCTTCGCCATCCATCCGGACGATGCCACAGAACGCTCCCATCGTTTTTATTTCCTGCACAAGGAAGACCGGCTTCTGCCCGGAGGCATGCTCTTTACGCTGCCGGGCAGGGGAGGAAAGTGGTAAATGTTCCGCCGGAAAGCCAGAGATATCGGTGAGACCAGAGTATTTTCCGCAAAAGTGGTCCCCGGTTTTGCGTCAGAAAATGCTCTGTCTGTTTAAAAGTGGGGCATTTTCCGCAAAAGTGGCTCCCGGTTTTGCGTCGGAAAAATGCTCTTTCCTGTTAAGAGCGGACCACTTCCGGCATCAGAAGGGCGTCAGCATGTCGTTTGCCTATCATACCCTCGGGCTGGATATCGACGCCGGTTTCCCCTGTCCTGATCTGGCCCCGGTCACCGGCCCTGCCTTTGGCCGCCCGGTGCGTGTGGCCTGGGGGGAGGTGCCGGAGGCGATCGCCGATCCGGTCTGTTCCCGCCCCCTCAGCTGGGTTGACCGTACCGGCACCCTGCTGCACCGCGTTCCCGGCATTGCCCGCTTCAGGGTGCAGCGCGGGGCGGTGGACGTGGCGCTGGAGCCGGATGGCGATCCCGGCCGGATGCCGGGGTTTCTGACCGATCTGCCGCTGCTGATGCAGGCCTGTCTGTGGGGGTTGGTTCCGCTGAATGCGGCCAGCCTTGCCTGCCGGGATGGGGCGTTTCTGCTGGCCGGTCCGCCGTGCGTTGGCCGGACCTGTCTGGCCGTGGCGCTGGCGGAGCAGGGGTGCCGGGTGATGGCTGACAGCGCCTGTGTTGTCGATACAACCGATCCTGCCCGGGTCATGGTCCTGCCAGCGGCCCCGCGCCTTTCCCTGTGGCCGGAGTCCATCCCGCTGCTGGGGCTGGCGACCTCTGAGGCGACTGGGCCGGGGGGGCGGATCCGGCGGTCATGTTCTGACCGTTACGAGGCACGTCCTCAGCCGGTGCGGGCGGTGGTCTGGCTGCATCCGGCGGTTGGCGGGGCCGGGCCGCAATGGCAACAGGGGCGGCGGGCTTTCGGGACCGTGATGCAGATCAGCCGGGCAGCGGAGCTGACCCGGACCCTTCTGGGGGAGAGAACGCGGCTGGTGGCCATGACCGCTCTGGCGTCCCTTCCGGTGGTGACGGTCCCCTATGGGCGGTCTCTGGGGGACCCGTCCGCTCAGGCCATGGCCTTGCTGGACCTGCTGGACCCTTATCTCAGATAACCCAACCGCAGCATCAGGGGGCCGTGATCCCTCTCTATGCGGGATTGTTGGGCCGGAGAGAGTGCCTTGTGCCACTGACCGGCCTGACCGACCCGGAAAAAGGTCGGCAGAGCGGCGGGCCGTTCGAGAAAACCTCTGGCTTTCTCCTGCGCGGCCAGTTGATCAAAGCGGGTCCGTCCGATGGCCTCTTCCACCCGTCCGGACAGGTCTTCAAGCCCGCAGTACCGGGCCATGGCGGTAAACGAACCGAGAGGATCGGCATGAAGATCTTCGTACCGCAGCATCAACCGGTCCATTGGCGCGTCCAGCCAGCTTTGGGTATGTTCTGACCATGATCCCCACCGCTCAGGCACCAGTCCGGTTGCGGTTCCGGATGAGGACGCAGGGGTATAGTCCGGCTCGGCCATCATCGCGATCGCCCGGTCAACTGTCACGGCATAATGCGCCGCCAGCGACAGGCACAGGTCGCGGGGGTCGCGCACCAGATGCAGGCAGCCCCGGCTGGCGTCCGGCGGGAACAGCGGCTCTCCGGCCGGGGTCATCCGATAGCGGTCATGGACTTTCAGCGGCAGAGGGGGGCCGCTGTTGCGCGTGGCGAGATGGCGATAGGCCAAAGGCCGCAACGTTTCAGTCTCGGCAGCAGACAGGTCCTGAAAGGAAATATCCAGTGCCTGTTGCAGCATCGCGACGGCCGTGGCCCCACGGGGGGTTCCTGCCATGGTTTCCAGATCGGGGACCTGGGTCAAGGCGGCCAGAAACAGCCGGACCCAGGTGTTCCCCGATTTCGGATAGGATGCTAACCAGACGATGCCTGACTGCCGGGGCATTCAGGACTCATGAAAGGGTGTGCGCCCCCATTCCATCGCTGGGGTTAACCGTCTTCTTGTTGGTCCGTTCGGCGACGTCGACCATTTCAAGTTTCGGGGCTTTCCAGACTTTCCGCTGCGGGGAAGACGGCGCGGCTTTGCTGGTCTTGTTGATTTCTGACATGAGGGGGGAAACTCCTGAATTGATCATCAACCTGCCCGATCCGAACGGCAGAAGTCAAGGAGACAGCGTCTTTTTGAGAGGAGCATGGGCCGGGGGAGGGGGTGGTCACTGTGCTGTGTCATCGGCCAGAACCTGACGCACCAGTGCTGTCAGCTCAGGCAAATCACGGGCGTCTCCGGTGCGGGCCAGATTGTAGACCGGCACCCTGTGGATCAGATCGGTCAGGGTCTGGAAGATCTCTCCGCTGCGCCCCAGCTGATGACCCAGAGGCAGGCGATAAACCAGATCTTCCATGGGCAGAAGGCGGGCTGTACCGGTCAGCCGGGTCAGGGTCGGGCGCTTCAGCCCGGTGTCTACGGTCAGGCGCAGCAGGGCCTTCAGGGGGACGGGGCCGGGGGCTGGTGGCAGCACCAGCAGCCGCTTGGGGTGCCCGGTGCGGCCGGTCTGGAGAGAGCCCGGGGTGTGATTCAGGGCCTTGGCCGCATCCGGCCAAAGCCGCACACGGGATGGCCCCGGAAAGGCCAGCGCATCAGTTGCCGCGAAGCCGATACGGATCAGGTCATCACTGAGCAGGCTGAGCCCCTGCGCGGCCAGAGCTGCGGCGAGGGTTGACTTGCCCTGACCCGAGGCGCCGCTGATGGCAACGGCCCGCCCCTGTTCCGCCACGCAGCTGGCATGAAGCGCCAGAACGCCGCGCTGGTGCAGCACAACCCCGGCGACGGCCCCTTGCAGCAGGGCTTCCACGTCACGGCGGGCATCCGGGGTTGCGTCGTTGATCCGCAGGGTCCGCCCGTCGGTGACCAGAAAGCGGAGCGGCCCGCCGAGGGTCACCAGCGCACGGCCCAGAGTATCAACCTGAAAAAACCGGTTTTTCCAGCGCAGAGGATCCAGCACAGGCGGGACATCCCCCTGTTCCAGAATCACCTCTGCGGTGTCCCCCGGCGGCAGTGGCGGCAGATTTTCAAGCGGCAGCGTGCTGCGCAGGCGATAGCCATAATAGCAATAATCGCCGCCCGCAGTTTCCGGTCGGTCGGTCATGCTGCGGCAGGTCCGGTCAGGGACAGGATCATATCAGGGTATGCTTTTAAAAAAGAGTCCGGAGGCTTTTCAAACACTCCGGACCGAAGGGGAAATCAGGCGGTTTCGCTGGGGCTGCGCGGGGCGGGGGCCGCGTCGGCGGGCAGGGCGGCATCCGGGGGCACCGTATCTGCTGCCGTCGCGGCGGCGGCGGCCTCTTCCTCGCGGATCCGGCGTTCACGGCGCTTGCGGCGGATGAAGCTGATCGCCCAGATCAGCACCGCCAGCCCGCCGAGGCCGATCAGCACCTTCATCTGGTGCTCGCCGAGGAAGTGTTCCAGTGCCTGCCCGAAGAAGTAGCCGCCGAAAGTGAAGGCCAGCGCCCAGATCAGGGCGGCAATAAAGTTAAGCGCCATGAAGCGGATGCGCGACACCCCGGACATGGCGATCACGAACGGGCTGACATTCCGCACCCCGTAGATGAAGCGGAACGACAGGATGAACAGCGTCTCGTTCTTCCGCACCAGCTTGAAGGCCCAGTCGGTCTTGTCGCGCAGGGTCGGCCAGCGGTCCAGCAGGCGGGAGCCATAACGCCGCCCGATGGTGTAATAAAACTGGTCCCCGCAGAAGCTGCCGACCAGTGCGCACAGCAGCACCAGCCACGGGTCCATCAGGCCCTGATAGGCGGCGATCCCGGCCAGGATGACGATGCTCTCCCCTTCAAGGAAGGTGATGATCAGGATGGCGAAATATCCGTACGTGGAGAGCAAATCTTGTATCACGGTGCCGCAGACCCCTTTGTATTCTCGCGGGCTATTATCCCCTGCCCGGACGGCAGGTTACCCCTTCAGGAAATTGACATGCCCCATTTTCCGGCCGGGGCGTGCCTCGGCCTTTCCATAGAGGTGGAGCTTTGCGTGAGGATTGGCAAGCAGTTCCTGCCAGTTTTGGATGTCATCCCCGAGAAGATTTTTCATCACCGCGTCGCAGCGCCGGTCCGGTGATCCCAGCGGCAGGCCGCAGACGGCGCGGACCAACTGTTCGAACTGGTCGGTCAGGCAGGCATCCATGGTCCAGTGGCCGGAATTGTGCGGGCGGGGGGCCATTTCGTTGACCAGCACGCGGCCATCGGCGGTGACGAACATTTCCACCGCCAGCAGGCCGACCAGATCCAGTTCGGCGGCGGCGGTGTTGGCAATGCGCATCGCCTCGGCGGTCAGGGCATCGCTGATCGGGGCCGGGGCGGTGGTGGTATCCAGCACATGATTGGTGTGCACGTTTTCCACCGGGCAGTAAGCGGCGGTCTCCCCCTGCGGGGAGCGGGCGACGATCACCGAGATTTCCTTGGTGAAGGTCACAAAGCCTTCCAGAATGGCATTGTCGGTGCGCAGGCTGGCCCAGGCGGCGGCAAGGTCATCGCCGGGCAGGATCTTGACCTGCCCCTTGCCGTCATAGCCCATGCGGGCGGTCTTCAGCACCGCCGGGGTGCCGATTTCGGCGACGGCGGCCTCCAGCTCCGGCAGGGTGGTGACGGCCCGCCACGGCGCGGTTTCGGCAAAGCGGTTGAAGAAGGTCTTCTCAGACACCCGGTCCTGCCCGGTGGACAGGGCCTTCGGGCCGGGGCGCATCGGCTTGCGGGTCGCCAGAAATTCCACCGGGAACAGCGGAATGTTCTCAAACTCCAGCGTCACCACATCGACCGCACCGGCAAAGCGGGCCAAGGCCGCCTCATCGGTATAGTCCGCATGGGTGACGGTGGTGCAGACCTGCGCCGCCGGGCTGTCCAGCTCCGGGCAGAAGACGTGGGTGGAATAGCCCAGCCGTGCCGCCGCCAGGGCCGTCATACGGCCAAGCTGCCCGCCGCCGAGGATGCCGATGGTGGAGCCGGGGGGGATCAGGGCGGGAAACACGGGGCTGGTCATGGCGGCGCTGCGGATCGTCTGTCTGTTCTGGGGGAAGGGTTCAGGCGTCAACCGGCTCGTCGGCGACGGCATCGGTCTGGGTCTGGCGGAAGGCGTCCAGCGCCGCCGCCACCGCATCATCATGCAGGGCAATCACCGATCCGGCGATCAGCGCGGCATTCACCGCCCCGGCACGGCCGATGGCCAGCGTACCGACCGGCACCCCGGCGGGCATCTGCACGATCGACAGCAGACTGTCCATCCCCTTCAGGGCCTTGCTTTCCACCGGCACGCCAAACACCGGCAGCGGCGTCATCGACGCGCACATGCCCGGCAGGTGGGCGGCCCCGCCGGCCCCGGCGATGATACAGTGCAGGCCCCGGCCCCGGGCCGAGGTGGCATAGTCATACAGGCGCTGCGGGGTGCGGTGGGCGGAGACGATGCGCGTTTCGAACGGTACGCCCAGTGTGGTCAGGGTCTCCGCCGCGTGCTTCATGGTTTCCCAGTCCGACTGGCTGCCCATGATGATTCCGACCAGGGGGGTCCCGTCTGCCATTGTGTTCCACGCCTTGTTGATCAGGGGATGGGGAAAAGAAAGGTGCGGCATTATAGAGGGTGAGGGGGTTCAGGCAACAGGCGCTTTTGCCTGTGTGCAAAAAGGAGTCGTCCGGCCCTCCGTCTTCGGTTGTCCGGGGCGGGGAAAACAGCGGATTAATCTTCGCGAAAACGCTATGATGGATAGACCGAACCCCCTTTCGGTCAGGATCCGCCATGTCTGATATCGAAGAACCATCTGCCCCCGTGCCCGTTGGCTGGCGTAATTACTCGCCGCACGGTGCGGCAGGGGAATACCCCGGAAGCCGCCCGGACCAGCACCGGGGGCCACCGGACCGCCGCCGCCGCGCGCCCTACGGCGGCGGCACCGGGCACCCGGCCAGCATCGCCGATGCGGTGGAGCTGTTTGGAGTCGAAACCCGCGACCTTGGCCCGCAGCTGCGGGACCTGCTGGTGCGGGTGGCGGGGGAGGTGGAAACCCTGAAGGAGGAACTGGAACGGGCCGAGCAGCGTGTTCAGTTCCTCGATCAGCAGGCGCACCGCGATCCGCGCCTGCCGGTGCTGCATGCGCAGGCGTTCCACCATCATCTGGATGGGGTGCTGCGGGCGCGGGCGGTGACCGATGTGGCCGCCACCGCCGTGCTGTTCTATCTGGATAATCACGATGACCTGCGCCGCCGCTTTGGCCTGCGGGCGGCGGATGCCTGCCTTGAGGTTCTGCTGCGGGAGGTGCAGGGATCGGTGCGCGGCACCGACCTGATCGGTGCCATCGGCCCGGCCGGGCTGGCGGTGCTGTTTTATCCCGCCGACGCCGACGGGGTGCGGCGGAAGGTGCAGGGGGTGGTCAACACGCTGGCCCGCACCACGCTGCCGCAGGGGCAGACCGCCCTGCCGCTGAAGGTGGTGGCGGGGATCTGGGATCTTGCCGCCAACGACACCGCCGATGGCGTGCTGGAGGAACTGGACCAGCAGGTCCGCCGCCCGTGGCGATAGGGGTGTCTCCGCCCGCCGGAACCGGGATGGGCAAATCCGGTGTGCAGAACCCTTGATTGCAAAGGGTGGGGAAGTCTGTCCTTAATCAGGATCACTGTGACTGCCCGGAGGATGCCGCGATGAGTGGCCAGCACGACGAGACCCCTTTTGACGGCCCGCAGATGCAGGGCATGCAGTATCGGCGGGCCGATATGGCGGGCGCTGATTTCGATGGCGTCAACCTCTCCGGGGCACGGTTTTTCGCCGTTCTGACCAAAGCGACCTTCACCGACACCAATCTGAGTGACGCGCGGTTTGAGGATGTCAGCCTTGCCGGGGCGCGTTTCAACAATGTCACCCTGTCCGGAGCCATCATTACCGATGCCAATCTGTCCGGCGTGACCCTGCGTGGGGTCTCGCTGGCCGGGGCGCAGATCGACGACGCCGATGTGACCGGCATGCGGATCAATGGTGTTCTGGTGACGGATCTTTTCGCGGCCTACGAAGAGAAGACCGGCTGAAGGCTCCGCCCCAAAATAGCAGAAACCCCCGCCGGACCGTCCCGGCGGGGGTTTCTGTGTCGGGGGTGGCGTGCCGTTACGCTTTCGCGGCGGCGGCAACCGGGGTATCGTCGTCGGCCAGATAAGCGCCGTTGAAGACATCCTTGTTCAGCAGGCCTTCGGTGCGGGCGACCAGCACCGCCACCAGCGCCTGACCGGTGACGTTGGTGGCGGTGCGCATCATGTCCACCACCCGGTCAACGGCGATGATGTAGCCGATGGCTTCCAGCGGCAGGCCCGCGCGCCCGTGGGTGTAGGGAGCTCGACCTTAAGCGTCATACCTGAAAATGTAAACTATGAGACTTGGCTTGCCTTTTTTGCGGTTTTAAAATACTTCCCATCGCTCGATAGTAGGGGGCTGTTTCTGCTGCAACTGCTGCTGCAAAGTCATTATCGTTCGAAGCAGTACGGTCGTGGGGCGCTTTCATGTATTTTTGTATAACTCGTCGTAACAGCCCATAAGGGCCTTTCCTCATGGCAAAAACTAGAATAGTCACACCTTCTGGCGTTGAACGAATTCAGCGACCCGAGCCTCTTACTTTGTGTGGCTCGACGCTTTATGAGGGAGATGCTCTGACCGTGCTGCGCCGTTTGCCTTCCGGGTCTGTGCGTTGTGTGGTCACATCTCCCCCTTATTGGGGATTGCGGGATTATGGCATTGAGGAACAGATCGGGCTTGAGGGCACCATGCCTCAGTTCCTGCATCGGCTAGTGACTATTTTCGCCGAGGTACGCCGGGTCCTGACTGATGATGGCACCCTCTGGCTGAATATTGGTGACGGCTATACCAGCGGCAATCGGGGCTATCGTGCTCCCGACAAAAAGAACCCAGCCCGGGCAATGGACGTTCGTCCTGATACACCCGAAGGCTTGAAGCCAAAAGACTTGATTGGCATTCCGTGGAGGCTGGCGTTCGCATTGCAGTCGGACGGCTGGTATCTGCGGAGTGACATTGTGTGGAATAAGCCAAATGCAATGCCTGAGAGCGTCAAGGACCGGCCTGCTCGTTCGCATGAGTTCCTGTTTATGCTTACTAAATCAGAAAAGTACTACTACGACTGGCAGGCCGTTCGAGAGCCCGCAGATGGTGGTGGGTTGCGAAATCGCCGCTCAGTCTGGAATGTGAATACAAAGCCTTTTTCTGGTGCACACTTTGCCACTTTCCCGCCGGATTTGATTCGGCCATGCATCCAGGCTTCGAGCGAGCCAGGTGATTATGTTCTTGATCCGTTCTTTGGGTCTGGAACAGTCGGTCTCGTGTGTCAGGACGAAAACCGGCAATACGTGGGAATTGAATTGAACCCCGAGTATGTGGCATTGGCGGCTGATCGCCTGCAAGGGCAGAACAGCAACGTGATAAGGATCCCGGCCGCATGACGGCAGCGAGCAACATCAATTTCCCACCGCCGAAGCTACAAATCGACTTCGCTGTTGCTCTTCAGCGGTTACGGGGTGTCTATCTGCAAAATGCTTTGCTTGAAACCGTGCGGAGCATGGACATTGCCAAGCTTGACAAGCAGCTTGCCGGGTATGTTCCTGCGGCAGATTTGGCAACTCTTGCGCAGTACGGCCTACGGGCTGAGTTGCTCTTCGCCGTCCCTGCCATTCTGGAAGCGAATCCCTACCTTTTGGGGTATTACCGGCTGTTGATGGGTTACAGCCAGAAGGAGTTTTATGGTCGCGACAAAGGTTTTGGCGTCGCGCATTTTAAGTCGATGGAAGAAAAGGGCAAGATCAGTAAGGTGGCAACGGCTCATCTCTCTGATCTATGTAAGGCTTTCTGCTTGACTGCATCGGCGCTACTGGCTGGTGTCGGTCCTTTGCGGATCAGTCGGGAATTACTGGATGATTTGACCTTGTTGACTGTCGGCCCGCAGCTTCGAGGTGGAGCCAATAATCAGCGCGGGAATGAAGGCATTGAGCAGGTTTTTCAGATTATCAAGGAGATCGTCGCCCATGCGATCGATGATGTTCACGAAAAGGTTATAGTGGTGAAGAGTGCCGCGGGTCGTTCGGTACGGATTGAGTTTGCGCAAGACCCTGACATCATCATTCGCGAAGAAATGGAGCATCAGCATTTCCGGAACGTCGCTGCGATTGAGGTTAAGAGTGGAAAAGATGGCTCTAACATCCACAATCGCATCGGTGAAGCTGAGAAGAGTCACCGAAAGGCAAAGCTGGACGGTTATACAGAATTTTGGACTGTCCACAATGTCGGGCGGCTGGACACGGATAAAGCCCGGAAAGAGTCCCCAACGACCAATCGATTTTATTTTCTGGATGCCTTGTTGTGCAGATCTGGTGATGAATACGATGATTTCCGACGCCGCATTGAATCGCTTACGGCAATACCGCAGGTATGAATTTTTGCCTGAGAGGACCTAAAAATACACCTGTGCCTCCCCTCCGCACAGAGCCCCCCCCGGAGCGTCCGGCGGGGGGCCATGTTACAGTGTGATCTGCTTACGCTTTCTCGACGGCGGCAACCGGGGTGTCGTCGTCGGCCAGATAAGCGCCGTTGAAGACATCCTTGTTCAGCAGGCCTTCGGTGCGGGCGACCAGCACCGGCACCAGTGCCTGACCGGTGACGTTGGTGGCGGTGCGCATCATGTCCACCACCCGGTCAACGGCGATGATGTAGCCGATGGCTTCCAGCGGCAGGCCGACAGCGTTCAGGGTCAGGGTCAGCATCACGATCGACGGGCCCGGCACCCCGGCGGTGGCCAGAGAGCCGATGACGGCGGTGACGAAAATCGCCACATAGGCCCCGGTGGACAGCTCCACGCCGGTGTACTGGGCGATGAAGATGGCGGCAATCGCCGGGAAAATCGCGCCGCAGCCATCCATCTTCATCGACGCGCCCAGCGGCACGGCGAAGCTGGCATATTCCCGCGCCACGCCCAGTCGGTTGACGGTGCTGGACAGGGTCATCGGCAGGCTGGCGAAGGAGGAGGCGGTGACAAAGGCCACCTGCGTCGCCGGGGCGGCCCCCTTAAAGAACTTCAGCGGGTTCAGGCCGTGCAGCCAGGTCAGGCCGCCGTAAACCACCACCAGATGGATGGCGCAGGCGACATAGACGGCGACGATGTACTTGGCCAGCGGCGCCAGCGCCCCGGCACCGTAAACGCCGACCACCCAGGCAATCAGGCCGAAGGTGCCGATCGGGGTGAGCTGCAAGGCGATCTTCACCACCTTCATCACCACGTCATTGGCTTCGTTGACGAAGGTGCGCACCGTTGCGGCCTTGTCGCCCATCACCGCCAGAACTGCGCCGATCACCAGCGCAAAGAACAGCACCTGCAACACGTTGCCGTCAGCCATCGCCTTGAACGGGTTGGACGGCACCACGCCCAGCAGCACCTCCAGCGGGCCGGGGATCACCTTCGGCTTCACGTCCTGAAGGGCAAGCTGGCCGAGGCCGAGGCCGGGTTCCAGCAGCAGGCCGGTGCCCAGCCCGATCAGCGAGGCGAAGACGGCGGTCAGGATGAAATAGCCGATGGTCTTGGTGCCCAGCCGGGCCGCACCGCCGACGCCGTGCAGATTGGCGACGGAGGAAATGATGCTGGTCAGCAGCAGCGGGATCACCACCATGCGGATCAGGCTGATGTAGAGGTCACCGACCGGCTTGAACCAGTCTTTGGCCGACGGTCCCGCCAGCCATCCGGCCAGCGCGCCGAGGGCGAACCCGGCCAGAACCCGCTGCCACAGCGGAATGCGGACCCACTGGGAATACATGGGGGAGTCTCCTCTTGGGTGTCCGGACCACCGCCCCCGGCGGGGGACGGCCGGGGGCGGTGCGATTGTCGGACACTGTTATCGTGGAGGACAGCTGTATTCCACATCCTGACCATTTAGAAAGGATATTTTGCACATAGTCATTATGTGTTTTGTGCATGTCTGAGGGGAATGGTTTTTATTAACGTGAATTTTAAGTGGAATCTCGCAGGGAGTGTGGCGCAGGCTTACCCGTGCCCCTGCTGCCGGGCTGCCCCGGTCAGGAACTGAGCGAAGGCTTTGTCATATTTCAGGGTGTGATCGCCCAGCCACTGCGAAATGAAGGTCAGGGCCTGAATGCTGACATCCTGCCCGGCGGCATCCTGTCGGACCAGCCCGTCGAGATCGGCGAGGAACCGCTGGTGGGCCTGCCGGTGCGGATCAAGGTCGGGGTAGCCGGTCCGGCTCATTTCCCGTTCCTCCAGCGCCAGATGCGGATCAAAATGCGCCTTCAGCTTTGTCAGCATGGCACTGACACTGTCTTTCCCCTGTCCGGACTGCATCTGACGGTAATAGTCATTCAGCAGGTCGAGAAACTCCCGGTGGTCGCGGTCAATCTCCGGATGGCCGGTTTCCAGCCGGGGGTCCCATTCCATCAGGACCGTCACGTCGTTGTCGGAGCGCACCCGGTTGAGGAAGGATTGCACCTGCCGCCGCAGCACCTCGCCCTGCCGCGACAGGTCGGCGGCAGCCCCGGAAATCTGGGTGGCGGCCGCCCCGGTTTCCCCGGCGGCCTGCGTCACCGACTGGATGCTGCGGGTAACATCGCGGGTTCCGGCCGAGGCCTGTTCCACATTGCGGGCAATTTCGCCGGTGGCGGCGGTTTGCTGTTCCACTGCGGCGGCGATGGAGCTGGCGATCGCGTCGATTTCTGAAATGGTGTTGGCAACCCCCTGAATCGCCTGCGCGGACTCATTGGTCACGGTCTGCACATTGCCGATCTGGGCGGCGATTTCATCCGTGGCACGGGCAGTCTGGTTGGCCAGACTCTTCACCTCGTTGGCCACCACGGCAAACCCTTTTCCGGCGTCTCCGGCGCGGGCAGCCTCGATGGTGGCATTCAACGCCAGCAGGTTGGTCTGGGCGGCGATGTCGGAAATCAGGCGGACCACCTCGCTGATCTTGCTGACGGCATCAACCATCTTGACGACCGTCTCCCGGGTGCGGTCAGCCTGATGGCGGGCCTGACCGGCGACTTCCGATGATTTATGGACGTGACGGCTGATCTCGCTTTCCGATGCCGCCAGCTCTTCGGCGGCGGAGGCAACGGTGCCGACATTGGCGGCGGCTTCCTCGGCCCCGGCGGCAACGGTGGTGGCGTCAACGGCGGTCTGGTTGGCGGTGGTGGACATCACCTTGGCCGAGGCCTCAAGTTCCGTCGAGACGGCGGCGACGGTGTTGACGATATCACCGATCTCCTCTTCAAAGCGGTCGGCCATCTGGATCATCGCCGCCTTCCGCTCGGCTTCCGCCCGCTTCTTATCGGCTTCCTGCCGGGCTTCCAGTTCCTTCACCTTCACCATCTGCTGGCGGAAGTGCTCAACGGAGTCCGCCATCAGGCCGATTTCATCTTTCCGCCCGATGCCGGGGATGACAGTCTCCAGATTGCCCCGGGCCAGATCGCCCATCGACCGGGTCATGCCGATGACCGGGGTGGCAATGGCGCGCCCGATGAAGAAGGCCGCCAGAATGCCGCTGGCGATGGCAAACACCGACACCACGACGGAGATCAGCGTATCCCGCCGGATGCGGTCGGTGGCGCGCGGCCCCAGATCGTCCTGCCGGGCCTTGACGGTCAGCGTCCGGTCCTCAATAGCGGCGGCGACTGCCGGGCCGATGCGGTCCAGCGTGCTGGTGGTGATGGCGTTGCGGTCGGTAATGGCCTTATGGATCGCCTCGAAGGTTTCGCGGTAAGCGGCCGTGCTCTTGTGGGCTGCCTCGGCGCGTGTCTTCAGGTCGGCGGCCCGCAGGGATTCCATAAGGGTCTGCGCACTCTGCTGATAGGCATCCAGCTCGGCGTGGACCTGCCGGTAGGCATCCTCGCTTTCTTCCAGCAGGTATTTCAGGACGTGAACCCGTGCCAGCAGGATGTGCCGCAGGGTCAGCCCGGCGGTATAGGCGGCGGAGGCGTTATCGGCCTGCATCGCCCCTTTCATCACGTCGGTCAGGTCGCGTTCAATCTGGGCGCCGGTCTGGCCGAGGGGGCCGTCAACCAGACTGTCCCGCCGGGCCTGCAGGGTTGTGACCTGATCAAAGGCGGCGGCGTAGTTGCGCAGATCCTGCACCGTCCGGCGGATGGCGTCCTGTTCTTCCGGGGCGGTGATCAGGGACTGGTAGGCCTCCGCCGCCTGTAAGGTCTCGGTGACACGGGCCTTGAAGGCGCTGATGTCTTCCGGGCGGGCGTGAAGCAGGAAGTTCTTCACTTCCAGCCGGGCGGTCAGCAGGTTGGCCTCCACCCGGCCTGCCTCGTTGGTCTGGCGGGCAAGGGTCCGGTATTCGGTGAACAGGCCGCTGACCGTGTTCAGCGACAGGGTGGCGATGCCACCGACCACCAGAAGCAGAACCAGAACCGCCGAGAAACCGGCAAAGATCCGATACGATATTTTCATCGCAACCCCCGAACATGATAACGGCTTCATGTTCAGTGATGAAACACCCGGGGCCTTTGGATTTCAACCAAAGATAACTTGTCTATGATTTTTTGTAATCATTGGTATTTGCAGTCGTACGGCTTTGCCCGCTTATTCCAGCGGGCTGATGTCAAGGGTGTCTGCCGCCGTGGCGATGGCAGCGGCGGTCAGGTCCGGCAGCCGGGGGATGCGGCCCAGCACCGGCACCCCGCCCAGACGGGCAATGGTGGCGATATTGTCCGGGTGATCCGGCCCGCTGAACAGCACCCCGCCGATGCGCAGGTTGCGGGATCGCAGGGCGGCCAGAGTCAGCAGGGTATGGTTGATGGTGCCCAGCCCGGTGCGGGCGGCCACCACCACCGGCAGGGCCAGACGTTCCGCCAGATCCAGCATCAACAGGGTGCCGTCCACCGGCACCATGATGCCCCCGGCCCCTTCCACCACCAGTGGTCCGGCGTAGGCGGGTAGGGTAAGGGTGCTGGCATCAATCACCGCGCCCTCCCGCGCCGCCGCCTGATCGGGCGACAGCGGGGCGCGGAAGGTATAGGCCGGGGCCGGGAAGTCGGCATCGGCGGATCCGGTCAGGTCGGCGACGGTGCCGGTGTCGCCGCGTGGCAGGTCATCCAGCCCGCTCTGTACCGGTTTCCAGTATCCGGCCTGTGGCCAGCGGCGGCGCAGGGCCACCAGCAGGCAGGCCGAGGCGATGGTTTTTCCGGCATCGGTATCGGTTCCGGTCATGAAAACGCCGCGCATCAGGGGTCCTCCGCAGGCCACAGAACAGTCAGGACATCATAGGCGGTCAGGAAAGGTCGCCCGTGCAGTGCCCGCAGCACCCGCCGCAACTGCCCGGCGGGCAGGGGAGGGTGGCCGGGGGCGGCGGTGCGGGCCCCGGTGCCGCGCAGGTGGTGCAGGAAGTCTCCCACACCGGGGAACGGCAGGGGCTGGCGGTGTTGCCGCACCTCGGCGCCGGGGCCGAGCGCCATCCGCAGGGCGTCAGCCGTGGGATAGGGCGGCGTGCCGGGGGTGACCCCTGCCGCCCGGCAGGCGTCCCGCCATTCGGCGAAGGTTCCGCTGCCCAGCGTGGTGACGGCCAGCAATCCCCCCGGAGCCAGCATGGCCCGCAGCCGCCGCAGTCCGGCGGGCAGATCGGTGAACCATTGCACCGCCATGCTGGAGGCAACCAGATCAACGGGCAGATCAACCGGTCTATCCTGTTCCGGGGCCATCTCCGGTGCTTCACCATCCATCACCGCCCCGGTCAGGGTGATCCCGGGCGGCGGGCTGACCCGCGACAGGCAGGCCTGCACCATCGCCGGGGACAGATCGGTGGCCTGCCACCGGGATCCGGCAGGCAGGGCGGGCAGCAGCGCGGCGGTCAGGAACCCGGTGCCGCAGCCGATTTCCAGCCCGGACAGCGGCGTGGACGGCAGGCGCTGCCGGATCTCCGCCGCCAGCGTGACGGCAATCCGGTGCTGGGCCTCTCCGGCACGGTCATAGGTGGCGGCGGCACTGTCGAAGCGGCTGCGGACCGTCGTTTTCCAGTCCGGCGTTCTCACGGCAGGCAGGCCCGGATTGCATCCGCCACCACAGCCGGATGGGTCAGCGGCAGCAGATGGCCGCCGCCGGAGACAAACCGTACGCTGTCACCGAAACAGGCGCGGCTGTGGTCGGGGGGGATCAGCGGATCGCCATCCCCGGCCAGTGCCGTCAGCGGGGCTGCATGGAGGGCGGCGATGTCATCGCGCAGCCGTTCCAGATCGCCGATCAGCCGTCCGCTTTCCGGCGGTCCCTCCGGCACGGCGGCGGCATCGCCGATCTGGGCGCGGAACCCGGCCAGCACGGCGGCGGCATCGCTGCTGATTCCCCGGATCATCCGGGCCAGCCCGCGCGGAGCCACTCCGGCGGCAAAGTCCGGGGCGGCGGCGAAACGGGTGAAGCCGTTGACGGCCAGCACCGGCACGGCGGCCAGATCCGGGTGCATCAGGGCCCACAGGCTGCCGAAGGAATGGCCGACCACCAGATCCGGCCTTCCGACAGGGCGGTGTTCCGGCCCGAAATAGCCCAGATCCACCCGCTCCAGCCGCAGCGGCGCGCCGGACAGGGCGGCGGCGACCGCGTCCCACAGGGCGGGGGTGTAGCTCCAGCCATGGATCAGCCAGACGGTTTTTACGGCAGAGGTCATGCTCCGGCCCGGGCAAAAGCGGTGAAGGCGTCGGTCAAGGCGGCAATATCCTCCGGTGTGTGGGCGGCGGACAGGGCCAGCCGCAGGCGGCCACTGCCGGGGGGCACCGTCGGCGGGCGGATCGCCACCGTCAGCAGGCCCCGCTGCTCCATGAAACGGGCGGCGGCCAGCGTGTCAGCCTCCGCCCCGATCACGGCGGGGATAATCTGGGTATCGGAGGTCAGGGTGTCGATCCCCAGACCGTGCAGAACCCCGCGCACGGTGTCGGCATGGGCGGTCAGCCGCTGCCGGGCCGCCTCCATCTGCGGGATCAGGTCCAGCGCCGCCAGCACCGCCCCCAGCACCGGCGGCGGCAGGGCGGTGGCGTAGATAAAGCCGCGGGCCTTGGTCACCAGCCAGTCGCGCAGCAGCGCATCGCAGGCGACAAAGGCCCCGTAGCCGCCAAGGGCCTTGCCGAAGGTGCCCATCACCATCCCGACCCGTCCCTTCACCGCCGGGTCGGCGCACAGCCCGGCCCCCTGCGGCCCCAGCACGCCGGTGGCATGGGCCTCATCCACATACAGTTCCGCCCCGTATTTTTCAGCCAGAGCGCACAGGCCGGGCAGGTCGGCGCGGTCGCCATCCATGCTGAACACGCTTTCGGTGACGATCAGGCGCGGGCCGGGGGCGTCGGCGTGGCGGCTCAGCAGGGTTTCCAGATGCGCCAGATCGTTGTGATGGTACCGTATCTGCCGGACCCCGGCCCCGATCACCCCGTCGTGCATCGAGGCATGGGCCAGCCGGTCCATGAACACCAGCGGTGCCTTTCCGGCGATGTCGGCATCCAGCAGGGCGGCCAGAACGCTGGCGTTGGTGGCGAAGCCCCCGGCCATCACCAGCGCGGCACCGCTGCCTTTCAGGGCGGCCAGACGGCTTTCCAGCGCGTCGTGCAGGGGCAGGGTGCCGCTGACAAGGCGGGAGGCGGTGGCCCCGGTGCCGTGGTCGGCGGCGGCGCGGGCGGCGGCGGCGGCCAGAGCCGGATGATGGGCCAGCCCGAGATAGTCATTGCTGGAAAAATTGATCAGCGGCTGGCCGTTCCGCGTCACCCGGCGGACTCCGCCGCCGTCCGGCGCGGTGACGGTCAGGCTGCGGCGGCGGCTGGCGGCCTCCAGATCGGCAAGCCGCGCGGCAATCTGCAGGCGGAAGGAACGGTCCATGGCTGGCCCTTTTCAGCAAAACGCAGCCGGAGTTATAGCAAATCCGGCTGCGGCGGGAAGGGCAGGATGCACGGGCACATGGATGCGCAGGATTTAAGGCGAGCAGCCCCTTGCCGCCGCCTGCCTGCTGCCTGTATTCAAAGGGGCAGTCCTGTGTCCCCCCATCAGTCTGGATCCCCCCGCCGGATGACCACTGCCGTCTCACCCCACCCGACCCCGCCGCATGCGGGGCGGATGATCCGCCTGCGGATGCGCCTGCACGACCTGCTGATGGACCGGGCGGTCCTGACCCCGGCCAAGACGTGGCTGGATTACGGTCTGATTGCCGTGGTGCTGATCAACGTCATTTCCGTGGTGTGGGTGACGGAAGAGTCAATCCCGTGGGAGCATGAGGAGCTGCTGCTGGCGCTGGACTGGGTCACCACCCTGATCATCACGCTGGAATACCTGTTGCGGCTGTGGGTCTGTGTCGATGATCCGCCGCTGATGCGCATCGTCCGCTGGAAGGCCCGGCTGAAGTATGCCACCACCCCGATGGGGCTGGTTGATCTGGTGGCGATCCTGCCCAGCTACATCGGCCTGCTGACCAGCATGGATGCCCGGGTGCTGCTGATCCTGCGGCTGTTGCGGCTGCTGAAGATGGCGCGCTATTCGCCGGGGATTTCCTCGGTGCTGGCGGCGATTGAGGCGGAGCGGCGGGCGCTGGTCGCCTCCCTGCTGATCATCGTGCTGGCGCTGGTGCTGGTGGCGGGCATCATGCACCTGATCGAAGGCCCGGTGCAGCCGCAGAACTTCGGCTCCATCCCCAAGGCGATGTGGTGGGCGATCATCACCCTGACCACCACCGGCTACGGCGATGTGGTGCCGGTGACGCTGCTGGGGCGGATCTTTGCCGGGATGACCACGCTGCTCGGCATCATCGTCTGCGCCGTGCCCGCCGGTATCATCGCCTCCTCATTCATGACGGAGATCCGCAAGCGCGACTTTGTGGTGTCGTGCCGTCTGGTCGCCAAGGTGCCGTTCTTCCACCGGCTGGATGCGGTGCAGCTGGCCGATATTGCCGCCACCCTTCAGGCGCAGGTGCTGCCGGCCAAGCATCTGATTTTCCACCACGGTGACCCGATTCACCGCGTGTACTTCCTGATCGAGGGGGAGGTGCTGATCTCGCTGCGCGACGGCACCCGCCTGACCTTTGGGCCGGGCGATTTCTTCGGTGAACGCGCCCTGCTGTTTGATGAGCCGCACGGCAGCGACGTGATGACGGTGTCGGAATGCCGGGTGCTGTATCTGGACCGCGACCCCTTCCTGTCGATGCTGCGCCAGCATGTGCCGCTGCGGCAGGCGATTGTGGAGATGGCGGAGCGCCGCTACGGCAAGCGCCCGCAGGTTCCGGGTTTTCCGCTGTGACGGGAACGGCCTTGACACCCGTTCGCAACTGGCGATAACTGTCCGCCGACGGTTCCCCGGCCATGAGGTGCTGGGGATTAAAAGGGAACACGGTGCGGATGACCCTCGACGGGGCCAAAACCGTGGCTGCCCCCGCAACTGTAAGCGGCCCGTACCCAGCGGTACGGATGCCGTTCCCCATCGCCGGATCCCTCTGATCCGGCAGGCCACTGTGGCTCCGCCGGTCCGGCGGGGACCATGGGAAGGCCGGGGAATGGCCGGTGCCGTAAGCCAGGAGACCTGCCGCCAGCCTGTCCGGGGTGTTCCTCGGGCGGGGGATCCATCGTCACGGGCGGGGAAGCCCGGAGACTGGAACCGTCGGAGACCCTGCGCCGCCAGCCCCTGATCCGGGGCGTGAAACCGGTCGGACAGGGGGCCGTCTGTCCTGCGTCCCTTTCCCCCGTGGCCATCGTCTGCCGGAGACCGCGCCTGTGTGCCGGTCCGTCGCTCTGTCGGGGCCTGATCATGCTGTCTTTCAACACCGGCTTCAAAGCCGCCTGCGCCGCCGCTGTCCTGTGCGGTGCGTTTTCTGCCGCCGCCACCGCGGCCCAGACCACCTATCCGCTGACCCTGAAAAACTGCGGGCGCGACATCACCTTCCGCAAGGAACCCGCCAGCGCCGTCACCGTCGGCCAGAACAGCACGGAAATCCTTTACATGCTCGGCCTTGGCGACCGGGTGAAGGGCACCTCGGTGTGGTTCGCCCCGGTGATGAAGGGGTACGAGGAGGTCAACGCCAAGGTGCCGCGTCTGGCCGACAATGATCCGGGCTTTGAGACCGTGGTTGCCAAAAAGCCGGAGATGGTGGCGGTACAGTTCCAGTGGCACATCGGCCCGGAAGGCATTGTCGCCCGCCCGGAACAGTTCGAGACGCTGGGGATTCCGGTCTATACCTCTCCCGCCGACTGCGTGGGGAAGGACAACAGCGGCGGCGGTGACGGCGTGCGCAACGACGCCTTCACCATGGATCTGGTCTATCAGGAAATCCGCGAACTGGCGCAGATCTTCAACGTGCCGGACCGGGGGACCGCGCTGGTGGAGGCCCTGAAGGCCCGCGAAGCCGCAGCCCGCGCCAAGGTGACGGGGGCCAAAGGAACTCTCTCCGCCGTGTTCTGGTTCTCCAGCGCCGAGCTGGACCTTGACCCCTATGTGGCGGGCCGCAAGGGCGCACCGGGCTACATCATGCAGGCGCTGGGCATCCGCAATGTGGTGGAAAGCGACGAGGAATGGCCGACCGTCGGCTGGGAAACCATCGCCAAGGCCAACCCGACCCTGATCGTCGCCGGAAAAATGGACCGCCGCCGCTTCAAGGCCGATGACATTGCCGTCAAGCGTGCCTTCCTGAGCAGTGACCCGGTGACGAAGCTGATGCCCGCCGTCAAGGAAGGCCGGGTGTTTGAGCTGGACGCGCAGGCGATGAACCCCACCGTGCGCAGCCTTGACGGTATCGAGGCGCTGGCCAACGCCATCGCCGCCGCCGGTCTGGCCCGCTGATGATCCGCCTCCGGTTTTCTCTGGCGCTGCTGGCGGGGGGGCTGGTGCTGCTGGCCGCCCTCGCCATCGGGGCCGGGGTGGGGGAAACCGCCATTCCGCCCGATGTGGTGCTGAAGGCGGTGGCCAACCGTCTGTGGGTTGCGGGTTACCCGATTGACCCGATTGATGAAGGGGTGATCTGGAGTTACCGCCTCTCCCGCACCCTGATGGCCGCCTGCTGCGGGGCCGGGCTGGCGGTTTCCGGCGTGGTGCTGCAATCGCTGCTGCGCAATCCGCTGGCTGACCCCTATGTGATGGGGATCTCCGCCGGGGCCTCCACCGGGGCGGTGGCGGTGGCGCTGCTGGGGCTGGGCGGCGGGGTGGTCAGCATGTCCGCCGGGGCGCTGGCCGGGGCGCTGCTGGCCTTCGGCTTCGTCATTCTGCTGGCCCTGAAAGCCGGGCGCAGCCCGGTGATGGTGGTGCTGGCCGGGGTGGCGGGATCGCAGCTGTTCAACGCCATCACCTCCTTCGTCGTCGCCCGCTCCGCCAATGCCGAGCAGGCGCGCGGCATCCTGTTCTGGCTGCTCGGCAATCTCTCCGGGGTGCGCTGGCCCGATGTCGGGCTGGCCCTGCCGGTGCTGCTGGTGGGCATGGCGCTGTGCCTGTGGCATGTGCGGGTGCTGGATGCCTTTCTGTTCGGCAGCAGTTCCGCCGCCGCGCTGGGCGTTTCCGTGCGGCGGGTGTGGGTCACCCTGATCGGGGCGTCAGCGGTGATGACGGCGGTGATGGTATCCATGGTCGGTTCCATCGGCTTTGTCGGGCTGGTGGTGCCCCACGCCGTGCGCCTTGTCGCCGGGGTCAGTCACGGGCGGCTGCTGCCGCTGTCGGCCCTGTGCGGGGCGGTGTTTCTGATTATCGCCGATGTGGTGTCGCGGGCGCTGATCACCGGGCAGGTGGTGCCGATTGGTGTGGTCACCGCGCTGGTCGGGGCACCGGTGTTTGCCCTGCTGCTGATCCGGGGGAGGACCGCCTGATGCTGACCGCTGAGCACCTTGGCTGGGGCCTGCGGGACCGGGCCATCCTACAGGATATATCATTGACGGTGCAGGCCGGGGAGTTCGTCGGCCTGATCGGCCCCAACGGATCGGGGAAATCCAGCCTGCTGGCGCTGCTGGCCGGGTTGCGCCGCCCGGACCACGGCACGGTGCGGCTGGATGGGACACCGTTGCCCGCCATCCCCCGCCGCCTGCTGGCGCAGCGGCTGGCGCTGGTGGAACAGCAGGCCCAGACGCAGGAGCGGGTGACGGTCCGCCACGTCGCCGGACTGGGCCGCACCCCGCACCTTGGCGCCTTCACCCCGTGGAGCCCGCAGGACACCGCCTGTGTCGATCAGGCCCTGGCGGCGGTGGATCTGCTGGATCTGGCTGATCGCGACTGGTCCGGCCTCTCCGGCGGCGAACGCCAGCGGGCCCACATCGCCCGGGCGCTGGCCCAGCAGCCGGAACTGCTGCTGCTCGACGAGCCGACCAACCATCTGGATATCGCCCACCAGCTCGGCCTGCTGGATCTGGTGCGGCAACAGGGCCTGACCGTGGTGGCGGCCCTGCATGACCTGAACCACGCCGCGCTGTTCTGCGACCGCATCGCCGTGCTGCACCACGGGCGGCTGGATGCCTTCGGCCCCCCGGCCGAAATCCTGACCCCCGACCGCCTGCGCCGCGTCTTCGCCGTCGATGCGGTGGTTGAGACCGACGCCGACGGCCTGTGCCACATCCGTTACCGCGTGCCGCGCCGCCCGCCAATGCTTGCCGCCGCCCAAAAGGAGCTTGCCCGATGCTGAGAACCGCCCTGTGTGGTGTCCTTGCGCTCTTCTGTACCGCCGCGCAGGCCGAAACCGTGGAGGTGAAACTGCTGAACCGCAGCGACAGCGGCGCGATGGTGTTTGACCCGGCGCTGGTGACGCTCCAGCCCGGCGACAGCGTGCGCTTCGTGCCAACCCACAAAAGTCACAACGCCGCGACGATTGATGGCCTGATCCCGCCCGGCGCAACCCCGTTCAAAGGCCCGATCAGCGAAGAAATCACCGTGCCGTTCTCCGTGCCGGGCGTCTACGGCATCAAATGCTCCCCGCATTACGCCATGGGCATGGTGATGGTGGTCCGCGTCGGCCCCCCGGCTGCGGTGCCGGACGCCGCCCTGCCGCCGGACATCCCCGCCCGCGCCAAGGAAAGGCTGCTGCCGCTGCTGGAGCAGGCGGGACGGTAGGGGTGCGATAGGGGAGGGAGCGCAGGGCGCTGCCCTGCACCCGCAAGGAGCCTTGGGCTCCTTGACCTGAGGGGGGTGGGGGCGAAAGTCCCCAGACCTATGAGCCTTATTCAGGCCCCTCCCGGCACCAGTCCTCAATCTCATCAACTAAGGACGAGACCTCCTGCCACCCGGCGCGGATTTCGGCATCGTCAGGATCCATCGGCATTCCGCCGCCGGGCCGGGGATACCGTAAAGCCGTGGCGTAGGATGTAAACCCGTCAAACCCCATCAGGTCAGCACGCCACAGGTGATCCGCTGGCAACAGGGCAGCAAGCGCCCCAAGCTGATGATGACTGGTGGGAAAGCGGATCCCCTCCACCGTCAGGACCGCTTTCAGAAGCTTTTCAGCGGCCTGTTCAATGTTGAAGGCGGCGTGCCGGGGATGATCCGTCATTAACGTCTTCGCGACGGTCAGATCCTCCTTGGCAAGGGCAAGGTAGCTGGCAACAGCGGCCTTCATGCCATCTCCCCCCGGCGTACAGAGCGGTCGGCATACAGCATGCGTCCTTCGGTGGTGGCCCGGTTTACCAGACTCCCTTCCACAGCCCGATCGGTCTGAAAATCACCCCAGGAGCATGGCACCACATCAAACGGCAGGCCACAGGCGACCAAGGGGGCCGCAACAGCCCGATGGCTGTACGCCTGAGCCTCCAACCCATCCGGCAGCACCACCAGAAGATCAAAATCACTCTCAGGGTTGCCATCCCCCCGCGCCCGGCTGCCAAACAGCCAGACCATTTTAGGGCGCAAGGCCGCAACCAGCCGATCCCGGAGGAAGGCAAGCGCCGCGCCCTCGCTCCGGAAGGGGCCAACCGGTGGGACCTGCGCGTCTTTCAGCAACTGACGCACCTCTCCTTCCCGCCCCTGACGCAGCAGATTGGCGACGCTTTGCAGGATGTCACGGTGTTCCGGCAAAGCCCTGATCGATTGAACCGGAAGGGCCATGGTCACTCTCGTAATACAATTACAGAGAAAGTGTATGACGAAACGACCGTTTCCGCAATCAGGGCAAACAGCGTTGTGGCTGTTGGCAAATCGACTTTCTTAAAAAGGGAGACCTCCGGAAGTTGGCCTTTCCGGCTGCTGATCCGGCGCTGGTGACACCACAGCCCGGCGACAGCGTGCCCTTCACAAAGGCCACAACGCCGCCACCCTCGACGGCCTGATCAGCGAAGAGATGGTTCCGGGCGTCGACGGCATCAAATGCTCCCACTGACCTGCCTCGAGAAAACTCCTCCAGTTTAAAGTAGAGTCCGCCCATCGAGAGGACGGACGATATGAAGCGCAGCAGATTTTCAGAGGAACAG
>NZ_JACIIX010000012.1 GCF_014205675.1 Novispirillum itersonii | reverse complement strand
GACCAACTCGTCGGCGCTGGAAAACCAGCAAAAGTCGCCATCACCGCCATCATGCGAAAGCTCATCGTCATGGCAAACGCCCTGCTCAAGGCAGGGCGTCCATGGATCCCAAAAAACGCTTGATCAACACGGATACTCTAGGGTTGCGGATCGGGGCCGGAAGGCCGGGTTTGGGGAAAAGAGAGACGGACATGCGGCGTTGGCTTATCAATGTCGGGGTGTTGCTGCTGTTTCCGGCTGTGGCCGAGGCCGGGCAGATCACTGCGGCCCAGTCCTGCCTTCTCGGGGCCGGGTTTGTCCCCTGCATTGACCGGACCGATTTCAGCAAGGAGCCGGAGCAGGCGGCATGGCTGACCAAGTGCCGGACCCGGCCCGCCGGAGAGCGGGAACAGTGCTATCTGGATACCCTCGACCAGTTTGGCTATGCCTTTGCCTCCCCCGAACAGGTGAAGGAGCAGGCAGCGCGGGAGCAGGCCCGGCGGCAGGCGCTGGAGCGGGAGAGCGAGCAGGCCCGGAAAGACTTCGAGGAACGGAACCGCCGGCGGGCGGAGGAGCTCCGGCAGCTTGAGGGGCAAAGCGCCCGCACCTTTGTCGGCAGTGTCGAAGGGCCGGTGACCAGCTACAGGGGGGCGACGCCGGAGACGGTGGCCCTGCAGGGCGCGAAAAACAGCCAGCCCCCGGCCGGAGAAGAGTCGGATCCCCGCCATGATGAGACCTATTGCCTGTTCATGGAGGCGGAGAAGGTCCTGCTGGAGCGCAGTAAATCCGAGGAACGGGTCGAATACGAAGTCGGTTTTTCTTACGTCATCCGCAATGGCTGCCGGAAAACGTTCAGATCCGTCGGCCTGCGGGCCGACGGGCGTAACTGGAATGAAGAGTCCGTGATCCGCCATGATTTTACCCTGACCCTTGGGCCGTTTCAGGAAGACAAGGGCCGCCTTACTTTTTTCAAATACATGACCCAGAGTGAATTTAATGCGGTGAAAACCGTGACGGTCCGGCTGCAGTAGCGGCCCGGATCTTTGCGGCCCGACTCCGCTGTGACCCCGGGAGGATCTATGGTCCGGTTTTGGTGGTGTGGCGCCGCTGTGGCGCTTTTTCTGTCTGTGCCGCAGGCGATGGCGCAGGACCCGTGCGTGCGCCTCGGGCGTGTCGATACGGCGTTCAAGGACAGGAACACCGTTTATGCCGAATACAGTTTCAAGGCGATGGTGGACAACACCTGCAATCAGGAAAAAGAGGTGCGGGTGAAGGTTTGTCTGTACGCCAGAAACGGGCAGCGTCTGGACTGCAACTCCATCTCCGCCCTTGTCGGGGCCTATCGGATCGAGACCCTGTATGGCCGCGTTATGGTGGATGTGGCGGCGGTCCCCTACGTTGAGGAGGCCCGCAGTACGCTGGAAAGCAATTAAGGCGGCCGGGGTTTCCCGGAGGTTTCATCGGAGGAAGCGCTTGACGCTGTCTCTCCCCTAAGGGTATAGGTCGTTCCGGATTTTAGGATTAATTCTTAAGTCTGTGACGATGACCGCCGGGACTCCGCAGGGACAGAACGATGAAGGCGACATTCTGGGCCGCTTACGCCAGCCGTCTGCACCGCCTTGCTGACCGGATAGAGGCCGCCCGGACCCCGGAAGACCTGCGTTCTGCGCTTCAGGCCAACAGTGATCTGTGGGCGGCGCTGGAGGCGGATGTCCGCTCCGGGCTGGTTGAAGACCACGTCACTCCCTCTCTCAGCGGACTTCTTCTGACCCGCGCCCGCACCGTGGCGGAGCAGACCCGCAGCCCTGCGCCCGGACGGGACGCCCTGATCCTGCTCAACCGCCAGACCGCGCTGGCTCTGGCGGCGGAGACCCACCCCACCGGACTATGACCATTGGCAGGGGTGCGGTGATGCGCCGCGTCGATTAGGCCGAAAGTCGGGGGAATCCTCATCATCCTGACCTTGACGCTGAGAGATGTGTGGGTCAGACTTCAGGTTGTTATTCGGGGGGAATTGGTTTCCATAACGGGTATATAAAAACCCTGTGGTAAACCGCCCCGGGGGGAAAGGCTGCATGGACGGGGGGGATTCCGTTTGCCATGCCGCAACCGGTGGGAGGGGGAGATGGCTCACATTCCTTGGACCCTGTATGCGATGCGTCTGCAACGGGTGGCCCAGAGAATGGCCGAGGCGCGGGATGATACCGATGTTGCCCGCTGCCTGCAGGAGCATTCCGCCTTGTGGGAGCGTATCAGCGGCCTGATTTCCGAGGCTGAGGGTGATGGTGTGCGTGGTCTGCGGCGGCAGATGTCGCCCCTGACCCGGCTGGTCACGCCACGCCGTGGGAGCGGGGTGGCGGCGGATGATCTGTCAGCAGAAGCGGTGTCCAGCCTGATTGCCCTGAACCGTCAGGCGGCGGCCCTGTTGCCGGATCTGGAGCTGGGAACACCGGTCCGGCAGTGGCTAAATTAAACCCTGCCTCGGTAGCGGATTATTTTCCCCTCTTATTTTTGGGTGTACGCGTCCATCTCCCGGGTCCTGAATGTCTCCCCTTGACAGTTTGCCTCAGTTTCGCGAATGTTGCGCCAGAGCCTGGGTCCGGGCCCCTCTGGCGGTGAGGCGTCACCGTGATGTCGGATCCCCTCGTATAAGAACGGCGCTGACGCGGCGCATTGGGTTCTGAGGGTCTACAATGGACTTCACCCTGCTGGCATGGGGCGGCTTCGGCGCCTTCGTGCTTATTCTTCTTGCCCTTGATCTTGGTCTGCTGAACCGGAACGACGAAGAAGTGTCGATCCGCAAGTCCCTGATCATGTGCGGTTTTTATGCCTCTCTCGCGGTGATTTTCGCCGGTGGCGTCGCCTATGTTCAGGGCGTGCCGAAGGGGCTGGAGTTCATGACCGGCTACGTGATCGAGCTGAGTCTGAGCCTTGATAACGTTTTCGTCATCGCGCTGGTGTTCACCGCCTTCGCCATTCCGCCCAAATATCAGCACCGGGTGCTGTTCTGGGGGATTATCGGGGCGCTGGTGATGCGCGCCGGGATGATTCTGGCCGGGATTTCTCTGGTCCAGCAGTTCCACTGGGTTATCTACATCTTCGGTGGCTTCCTGATCTTCACCGGCCTGAAAATGCTGAAGCCGGATGATGAGAATCCGGATCCGGAAAAGATCTGGCTGGTCCGTCTGGCCCGCCGTTTCTTCCCGGTGACCAAGGAGTTCCACGGCCACAGCTTCTTCGTGCGGATCAACGGCGTGCGTCACATCACCCCGCTGTTTCTGTCGCTGATGGCGGTGGAAGCGATTGACGTGATCTTCGCGGTGGACAGCATCCCGGCGATTTTCGCCGTCACCACCGACCCGTTCATCGTCTTCACCTCCAACGTGTTTGCGATCCTTGGTCTGCGGTCGCTGTACTTTGCGCTGGCCGGTCTGCTGCCGCGCTTTGCCTACCTCAAGTACGGTCTGGCCCTGCTGCTGGTGGTGATCGGCACCAAGATGGTGCTGGTCGATATCTACAAGCTGCCGACCTGGGCGGCGCTGGGGCTGACGGCGGGTATTCTCGGTGGCTCCATTGCCCTGTCGCTGTGGAAGACCCGGGATCAGGTCAAAGTCTCCACCTGATCTCCGCCGTCTGCCGGGTGTATCAGGTCATGGTATCGGGCGCGGGGGAAATCCTCCGCGCCCGTTTTCTTTATGCGGTCGGCAGGGTCTGTTCCAGCCAGCCGAGAAACCGTTCCACCGGGCTGCCGGGGGGCGGATCGTCGGCCAGCAGGGCCACATAGTCGGCACCCCCAGGGCAAAACCCGAACGGGGCAATCAGCACTCCGGCGGCCAGATCATCCACCACCAGCGGCAGCGGGCCGATGGCGACACCCAGCCCGGCGACGGCGGCCTGGAGCGAAAAGGAAAAGTGGTCGAACACCTGTTCGGCCTCCGCCGGGGGCAGGGGGGTGCCGCTGTGCCGGGACCAGTCGGCCCAGCCCTGCGGACGGGTGCGGGTGTGCAGGCGCGGCGCGGTGCGCAGGTCTCCGCCCCACCGCTCCCACGCCGCCGGATTACAGACCACACCGACCTGTTCCGCCCCCAGAGGCCGGATCACCGCCGATCCGGGCAGGCCGAAATCGGCCCGCCGGATGGCAACATCGACTCCGGTAAGGGACAGATCAATCGGTCCACCCCCGGTGGCCAGATGAACGGTGATCCCCGGATGCAGGGCCGAGAAGTCCGGCAGATGGGGCATCAGCCAGCGCATGGTCAGGGTCGGTTCGCAGCTGACCGCCAGCGTGGACGGGTGCCGCAGGCGGGCACAGGTCTGGCGCAGATCGGTGAAGATCCGGTCCAGACATCCGGCAAGAATCCGCCCTTCCGGCGTCAGGCTGACCCGGCGGTTATGGCGGCGGAACAGGGCGACTCCCAGAGCCTGTTCCGCCTGCTGCACGGCGCGGCTGACGGCCCCATGGGTCAGGTTCAGGCTGTCGGCGGCTTTGGTGAAGCTGCCGTGGCGGGCAGCGGCCTCAACCGCCACCAGCGGGGCGAGGGGTGGGAGATCCCGGGCCATGCATCCTCCTACTGTGCGTTTTCCTCACCGATCCGGTGAAAATGTTTCGATTTTTTATGATCCTTTCCAGCGCCATTGTCAGCAACAGGAACAGCAAAGGAGAGGCTGAATGGAAACGGATGTGATGCAGGCGGCGCTGGCGCAGATGCTGCCGGTGGCGGTGGTGACCCTGCTGGCGGTGATCAGCCCCGGCCCGGATTTTGCGATGGTGACCCGGGTCAGTCTGGCCGGGGGACGCCGGGCCGGTCTGCTGGCGGCACTGGGGATTGCCTGCGGGGTCTCCGTCCATGTCACCTATACGGTGTTGGGGTTTGGCTGGGTGGTGCACGCCCTGCCGCAGAGTCTGGACATTCTGCGCTATGCCGGGGCGGCGTGGTTGATGTGGATCGGGGTGCAGGGGCTGCGGTCGCGTCCGCAGGCCCCCGAGGAGGCCGGGGAGCAGGCGGTTCTGTCCGGCTGGGTGGCGTGGCGCTCGGGGGCGCTGTGCAATGCGCTGAACCCCAAGACCGCCCTGTTCTTTATCGCCCTGTTCAGTCAGGGGATTGATCCGTCAACGCCGCTGTCGGTACAGGTCGGCTTTGGGGTGTTTATCGCTCTGGCGCATCTGCTGTGGTTTGCGGTGGTGGCGGTGGGATTGACCCATCCGGCCCTGACCCGGCGGATCCAGCGCATCCGCCACCGGGTGGAGCAGGGGGTGGGCCTGTGTCTGATCGGGCTTGGCCTGCGGCTGGCGCTGGTCTGAGCCTTCCCCGGTTGGAAAGGGCCCCAAAAAGAACGGGCCGCGGTGGTGACGCGGCCCGTTTTTCTGTGTCTGACAGGCTGTTGATCAGCCTTCAGAGGATCCCTCAGAGCTGGCCGGGGTTTCCGGGGCCTCTGTGGTGGCAGCCTTGGCGCGGCTCGGCCGCTTCCGGGCCGGTTTCTTCGGCGCTTCCGCCGAGTCGGCGGTTGCGGCCTCTGCCGGGGTGTCCGCCTTGGCGGTCTTGGCCCGGCTGGCGCGCGGCTTGGCCGGCTTCTTCGCCGGTTTCGCGTCAGCATCAGCCTCGGCAGAAACCACGTCGCCTTCGGCAGCCACCGGCTTGGCCTTGGCGCGGCTCGGGCGCTTGCGGGCCGGTTTGGCTTCTGCGTCCGGGGCGACACTGCTGTCCGGAGCCACCACGTCCGTCACCGGCGCAACGGTTTCGGCAGCGGCGACCGGTTCTTCTGCCGGTTCGGCAGCTTCAACCGCAGATTCGCTGTCGCCGTGGGCCGGATAAACCTGCTTTTTGCTCAGCTTCTTGGCGATCCGGGCTGAGGTCTTGGCCGGACGGCGCGGCCTGTTGTCGCGGGCGTGATCCCCGTCGGCATGTTCGCCGTCAGCGTGATCAGCCTCAAGGGCCTCTTCGCCGTCATCGGCGGCGATGTCTTCTGCGGTGTCCGCCGGTCCGGCCAGTGCCGCAGCAGCCTCGTCCCCACCACGGCCACGACGGCGGCGGTTCCGCTTCGACCGGGCCGGAGTGTCTTCCCCGGAGTCGGCATCGGCCGCCGGATCTTCCACGTCCACCACCGGTTTCGGCAGCGGGCGCGGGCGCAGGGCCAGTTCTTCGGTCAGGGTCAGCGGGGCCAGCATGAAGGCCGGAGTCTGCCCGCCAAAGGCCATAACATCATCGCCAAAGGTCATTTCCGGCACATCCAGCGCCGGGTGACTGTCACGGCGGCGGCGGTCGTTGCGGCGGTCGCCCCGATCTCCCCGGTCACGCTCGTTCCGATCGCGTTCGTTACGGTCACCACCCCGGTCGCGGTCATTCCGTTCGGTGCGGTCGCCGCGTTCAGCCCGGTCGCCACGCTGTTCGGTGCGGTCACCCCGCTCCGGCCGGTCGCCCCGGTCGGTGCGTTCTCCACGCTCGGTGCGTTCGCCCCGTTCCGGTCGGTCACTCCGCTCCGGCCGGTCCCCACGGTCTCCGCGTTCGTTGCGCTCGCCCCGATCCCGATCCTTGCCGTCGCGTGTCACCGTGCTGTCCTTCGCGTTATTCCGGGTTCCGTCCCTGCCACCATCGCGGGGGGCAGAATCCTTCTGGCCGGTCTCCCGGTCTTCCTTCGGGCGTTCGTCCTTGGGCCGGTCTTCCCGGACCCTGTCGCCACGGCTCCGGTCAGAGCGGTTGCGGTCCGGGCGGTCCTTGCCACGGCGGCGGCGGCCTTCCCCGGACTCGTCGAAGCCGACCTGTAGCAGCCCTTCCAGCGACAGGCGCGGAATTTCCTTGCCGATCAGCTTTTCAATGGCGACCACGGCCTTGCCGTCATCGGCGGAGGCAATGGTATAGGCCCGGCCATCGCGCCCGGCGCGGCCAGTACGGCCAATGCGGTGCACATAGTCTTCCGGGTGGTGCGGCACGTCGAAGTTGAACACATGCGACACGTCAGCGATATCAATGCCACGGGCCGCCACATCGGAGCAGACCAGCAGCTTGACGTTACCGGCCTTGAAACTGGCCAGTGTCGCCGTGCGTTCCGACTGCGGCATGTCGCCATGCAGCTGGGCCACGTCAAACCCATGCTTGCGCAGCGACCGGTAGAGGATATCCACGTCCCGCTTGCGGTTGCAGAAGATGAAGGCGTTGCGCACGTCTTCCATCCGCAGGATGTGGCGCAGGGTCTCGCGCTTGTCCATGTCCTCGACGATCGCCAGCAGCTGGGTCACGGTCTCGGCGGTGGTGGCCTGCCGGGCGACGCGCACTTCCTTCGGGTTGGTCAGGAAGGCATCGGCCAGACGGCTGATCTGGTCATCCATGGTGGCGGAGAAGAACAGGGTCTGGCGCAGCGGCGGCAGCAGCGACACGATGCGCTCGACGTCGGGGATGAACCCCATGTCCAGCATGCGGTCGGCTTCGTCGATCACCAGCACCTTGACGTCGCGCAGCAGGATGCGGCCCCGGTCAAACAGGTCCAGCAGGCGGCCGGGGGTGGCGATCAGCACATCGACGCCACGGTCCAGCGCCTTTTCCTGTTCGGTGAAGCTTTCGCCGCCGATCAGCAGGGCCATCGACAGTTTGTGGTACTTGCCGTACAGGGTGAAGTTCTCGGCGGCCTGATTGGCCAGTTCCCGCGTCGGCGCAATAATCAGCGAGCGCGGCATGCGGGCCTTGGCGCGGCCATTGGCGAGAATGTCGATCATCGGCAGGGTGAAGCTGGCGGTCTTGCCGGTGCCGGTCTGGGCAATGCCCATGACATCACGGCCCATCAGGACCCAGGGAATAGCCTGTTCCTGAATCGGGGTCGGGGTCGTGTAACCCACTTCGGCGACTGCCTTCAGGGTTTCGGGACTGAGTCCGAGATCGGCAAAGCTCATGGAGATCGGGGTGCTGCCTGCATTGGGGGAGGGCGGGTGACCGTCAGGCCATGGAACCGCCAAAATCATAGGCCGTGATAATAGATTGATCCTGCGGTCTGTCAACAAAACGGGGGTCGGTGGCAACAAAACGGGGGTCCGCACCCTGTTTGGGGTGTTTTTCCGGTCCTTCCGGCGGGCAGGGCAGCCCCCCGGTGTGGGAGCGGTCCCCGGTTTTTACCCCTCCGGCGGCGGGTCGGTGGTACGCTGCGGTCTGCGCAACCGGAAAGAACCAAGGGGGAAACCATGCTGATGTCCGCCGCCGATGCCTGTCTGATGGTCGTCGATATTCAGGAACGCCTGTGTCCGGTGATCGAGGATCCCCGCACCATTCTCTATAATGCCACCCGCCTGCTGCGCGGGGCGGCGCTGCTGGAGGTGCCGGTGCTGGTCACCGAGCATTGCCCGCAGTCGATCGGCCCGACCATGGTGGACCTGCGGGAGGAATTTTCCCCCGGCAGTCTGGTGTCGAAAACCGCCTTTTCCGCGGCGGCGGAAGACGCGGTCCGCGACCGGGTCGCCGCGCTGGGGCGGAAGCAGCTGGTGATCTGCGGCACCGAGGCCCATGTCTGCGTCCTTCAGACGGCGCTGGGCTTCCGGGCACTGGGGTATGAGGTGTTCATCGTCACCGATGCCAGCGGATCCCGCCGGGCAGCGGACCGCGAGGCCGGAGTCGCCCGCATGGTGTCGCAGGGCTGTCAGGCGGTGACCACGGAAATGGTGCTGTTTGAATGGATGGCCCGGGCCGATCATCCGCGCTTCCGCGATATCTTGCAGCGCCTGATAAAGTGAGCTTTAGTTTTCGGCGTCACCCGACAAAACCATAAGCAAAATCAGAAGGAAACGTTCAGCGATGACTGCCAGGACTCCGTTGGTTCTCGTTCCCGGCCTGCTGTGTGACGGGGCGCTGTTTGCCCCGCAGGTGGCCGCCCTTGCCGATGTTGCCGACATCACCGTTGCCGATGTGGCGCAGGATGACACGCTGGCGGGCATGGCCGACCGCCTGCTGGCTGCCGCCCCGGAGACCTTTGCGCTGGCAGGCCTGAGCATGGGCGGCTATGTGGTGCAGGAAGTGATGCGCCGCGCCCCGCACCGGGTCAGCCGGATTGCCCTGATTGACACCAACGCCCGCGCTGACCGCGAGGAACAGATCACCGCCCGGCGGGAGCAGATGGCGCTGGCGGCGCAGGGCCGTCTGGCCGAGGTGGCGGAGATGCTGCTGCCGTTCCTGATCCACCCGGCCCGGCTGGCCGATGCCGCCTTCACCGCCCCGATCCGCGAGATGATGCTGCGGGTCGGGGCGGAGGCCTTTATCCGCCAGCAGACCGCCATCATGGGCCGTCCCGACGGGCGGGAAGACCTGCGGGCGATCACCGTTCCGGCGCTGTGTCTGGTCGGGCAGGATGACGCCATCACCCCGCCGAAGGTGCATCAGGAAATGGTGGACCGTCTGGCCGCCGGGGAGCTGGTGGTGATCGAGGGCAGCGGCCACCTGCCGACGCTGGAACAGCCACAGGCGGTTTCGGCGTGTTTGCGCTCTTGGCTTCAGCGGTGATTCAGGGCTATAAGCATCGCCCCAACCAACCGGGGGCGCAAAGCGTGTAGAAGCAGGGCGGTTTCTGCCTCTTTTACATTGACAACGGGGGCTCTGATCCGTATTTTGCGCCCTCTTTCTGTACCAGGGTTTACCGAGGGTTTCGTCATGCGAGTCCGCAATTCGCTGAAGTCGGCCAAGACCCGCGACAAGAACTGCCGTGTGGTTCGTCGCAAGGGCCGTGTCTACATCATCAATAAGAAGAACCCGCGCATGAAGGTGCGTCAGGGCTGATCACTCAGCCTTGGCGTGACAGCGGATCCTCGGGTGCCAGTCTCTGACTGGTTTCCGGCATCCCTGACACCACCTGCGGGATGCTTCCGTGTTACCCAAAAAAGCCGTGCTGAGAAATCAGTGCGGCTTTTTTGGTTTGTATCGCACGCTTTCCGATCGTCCCCGCTTCCGATACGCTGATCCGGCACCGGTCTGCACCGGCCCGGTGCCGGATGCCAAAAGGGCCGCCCGTCCGGGCAAGGCCGCACCGGGGAGGAAACAGGTGCCGGCTGCCGGGAGTCCGGCGGCAGCTCCTCCCGCCCTGCCGGTGTCCGGGATCCCGTTGTCGGGGCCCTGCCGTCCGGGAGTCCGTGCCATGCAGCTTCCTGCCGCCGATCCTGCCATTGTTTCCCGCCGCGCCGCGATTGTCGGGGCCCTGCGGGAGATCGTCCCCGATGGGGTGATTGCCGAAGACACCGCCCTGCGGGCCTATGAATCCGATGGCCTGTCGGCCCTGCGCCAGATGCCGCTGGTGGTGGTGCTGCCGCGCACCACGGAGCAGGTGGCGCGGATTCTCTCCTATTGCCGCCGCGACGGGGTGAAGATTGTCCCGCGCGGGGCGGGGACCTCGCTGTCCGGCGGCTCGACTCCGCTGGGCGATGCGGTGACGCTGGCGATGGGGCGGTTTAACCGGATTCTGGAGGTGGACCTCGACAACCGCTGTGCGGTGGTGCAGCCGGGGGTGACCAATCTGGCAATCAGCCGGGCGGTGGAGTCGGACGGATTCTATTATGCCCCCGATCCGTCCAGCCAGATCGCCTGTTCCATCGGCGGCAACGTCGCCGAAAACGCCGGGGGCGTGCATTGCCTGAAATACGGCCTGACCGCCAACAACCTGCTGGGGCTGGAGATGGTGCTGATGACCGGCGAGGTGATCCGCCTCGGCGGGCGCCATCTTGATGCGCCGGGCTATGACCTGATGGGGGTTGTCACCGGATCAGAAGGGCTGCTGGGGGTGATCACCGAGGTGACGGTGCGCCTGCTGCGCCGCCCGGAAACCGCCCGCGCCGTGCTGATGGGCTTTGAGGATCCCGGACAGGCGGCGGCCTGCGTTGCCGCCATTATCGCCGCCGGGATCATTCCCGCCGGGCTGGAAATGATGGACGGCCCGGCGATCCGGGCAGCGGAGGACTTTGTCCACGCCGGATACCCCACTGAGGCCGGGGCCCTGCTGATCTGCGAACTCGACGGCCCGGCGGTGGAGGTGGACGCCCTGATTGCCCGCGTCGAGTCGCTGGCCCGTGCCAACGGGGCCACCACCCTGCGCACCAGCACGACTGAGGCGGAACGCCTGCTGTTCTGGGCCGGGCGCAAGGCGGCTTTCCCCGCCGCCGGGCGGATCAGCCCGGATTACCTGTGCATGGATGGCACGATTCCCCGCCGCCGCCTGCCGGAGGTTCTGGCGCGGATGCAGGACCTTAGCCGTCTGCACGGGCTGCGGGTGGCCAATGTCTTTCACGCCGGGGACGGCAATCTGCATCCGCTGATCCTGTTTGACGCCAACCGGCCGGGGGAACTGGAACGGGCCGAGGCTTTCGGTGCCGATATCCTGCGCCTGTGCGTCGAGGTCGGCGGCGTGCTGACCGGTGAACACGGAGTCGGGCTGGAAAAGCGCGACCTGATGCCGGTGATGTTCGGCGAAGAGGACATCCGCCAGCAGCAGCGGATCAAATGCGCCTTTGATCCCGATCATCTGCTCAACCCCGGCAAGGTCTACCCGACCCTGCACCGCTGCGCCGAACTGGGCAGGCTGCATGTCTCGGGCGGCCATCTGCCGTTCCCCGACCTGCCGCGCTTCTGAAGCCCCAAACCGGAGGAAACCGCGCATGGAGTGGCTGACCCCTGCCGATGAAACCGCCGCCGCCGAGGTCGTCCGCTGGGCTGCCGCCCGGCGGGAGGGGCTGGAGATCCGGGGCCATGGCACCAAGGCCGCAATCGGTTCCCCGGTGCAGGCCGCTTTCGGGCTGTCGCTGGCGGGCCTGAGCGGCATCACCGCCTATGATCCGGCGGAACTGGTGCTGACCGCCGCCGCCGGAACGCCGCTGGCGGAGATCCGCGCCGCCCTCAGCGCCGCCGGGCAGCACCTGCCGTTTGAGCCGCCCGACCTGTCGGCTCTGCTGGGAACGCCGGAGGAGGGGACGCTGGGCGGGCTGGTCTCGGCGGGGCTGTCGGGGGCGCGGCGGCCCTTTGCCGGGGCCTGCCGCGACCATGTTCTGGGGGTGCGCGGCATCGGTGGCGGCGGGGAGCCGTTCCGGGCCGGGGGGCAGGTGGTGAAGAATGTCACCGGCTTTGACCTGTCGAAGCTGCTGTGCGGGGCGTGGGGCACGCTGGCGGTGCTGACCGAGATCAGCCTGAAAGTGCTGCCCGCCCCGGAAACACAGGCAACCCTGCTGCTCGACGGGCTGGACGACACCCGCGCCCTCAGCCTGCTGGGGCAGGCGCTGCGCAGCCCGGCGGATGTCTCCGGGGCGGCGCATGTCAGCGGTGGGGAAACCGCCCTGCGGCTGGAGGGGCCGCCGGAGTCGGTGCGCTGGCGCGGGCAGGGCCTGCGGGATCTGCTGGGTCTGCCGGTGCGGCTGCTGGACGACGCCGCCAGCCGGGACTGGTGGCAGCGCTGGCAGCGGCTGGAGCCACTGGCGGCAGGGCCGGATTTTCCTGTGTGGAAGCTGTCGCTGGTGCCGACGCAGGCGGTGGCGGTGGCCGGGCTGCTGCGGCAGGCCGATCCGTCCCTGCGGGCGGTGTATGACTGGGGTGGCGGCCTGCTGTGGGTGGCGCTGTCGCCGACGGTGGAGGCGGCGCGGATCCGGCAGGCGGTGCCGCCGGGGGGTGGCCACGCCACCCTGATCCGGGCCCCGCTGGCGGTGCGGGCGGCGGGCGGGGTGTTCGCGCCGGAAGCCCCGGCGGTGGCGGCCCTGTCCCGCCGCCTGAAGGACAGCTTCGATCCGGCGGGGATCTTCAACCCCGGCCGGATGGCCTGAGTGAGCGGAGGGACGCCCGATGCAGACCCATTTCACCGCCGACCGTCTGGCCGTCAGCGCCACCCTGCGGGACGCCGATGCGATCCTGCGCAAATGCGTCCACTGCGGGTTCTGTACCGCCACCTGCCCGACCTTCGTGCTGCGGGGGGATGAGCTGGACAGCCCGCGCGGCCGCATCTACCTGATCAAGTCGATGCTGGAACGCGATGCCCCGGCGACGGAAACCGAGGTCACCCATCTTGACCGCTGCCTGACCTGCCTGTCGTGTATGACCACCTGTCCGTCCGGGGTCGATTATGGCCATCTGGTGGAGATCGGGCGGGAGCATGTGGAACGGACCTACCGCCGCCCGCTGCCGGACCGCTGGATGCGCCGGGCGCTGGTGTGGCTGCTGCCGCATGGCGGACGGTTCCGGGCGGTGATGCGGCTGGCCGGGGCGGTGCGTCCGCTGGGGCTGGCGGTCAGCCGCCTGCTGCCGCTGGCCGTCCGCCGCCGAGCTGAGGCAGCGCTGCGGGCGGTGCCGCCGGTCCTGCCGCCGGTAACCTCCGGCAACCGCCCCGGGGTGTTCCCGGCAGACCCCGGCGCAGGCGACCGCCCGCGCCTGCGGGTCGGGCTGCATGTCGGCTGTGTGCAGCCGGTGCTGGCCCCGCAGATCAACGACGCCATCATCCGCCTGCTGACCCGGCTGGGCTGCGAGGTGGTGGTGACCGCCGGAGTCGGCTGCTGCGGGGCGGTGGCGCAGCACACCGGCGACAGCGGCGGCGGCCTGTCCGCCGCCCGGGCCAATGTGGCGGCGTGGGAGGCGGAGCGGCAGGCGCGGGGGCTGGAGGCCATCGTGGTCTCGGCCTCGGGCTGTGGCAGCATGGTCAAGGACTATGGGCACCTGCTGAAAGACGATCCGCAGCTGGCCGCGTCGGCGGCCGGTGTCGCCGCGCTGGCCTGTGACGTGACGGAGCTGGTGGCCCGGCTGCATGCGCTGATGCCGCTGCCGCCACCGGTGACGGACCTGTCCGGGCTGCGGGTGGCCTATCACGCCGCCTGTTCGCTGCAACACGGGCAAAAGCTGCGGGATCAGCCGAAGGCGGTGCTGGCACTGGCCGGGATCACGCCGCTGGAGCCACGGGATCCGCACCTGTGCTGCGGGTCGGCGGGAACCTACAGCCTGTTGCAGCCGGATCTGTCGCAGCAGCTTCAGGAGCGGAAAGTGGCAACGCTGGAGGCGTTGACGCCGCAGGTGATCACCGGCGGCAATATCGGCTGCCTGACCCATATCGGGGCCGTGGCCCCGGTGCCGGTGGTGCATACCGCCCAGCTTCTGGATTGGGCGTGGGGTGGGCCGCCGCCGCTGTCATGACGGGGAGAGCGGGGCGGATCCGTCGTCGGTCCGCATTCGGGTGGGCAGGGCATCCATAAGCCACTGGCCAGCCGGACCGGGCGGGCGGTCGCGGCGATGGCCGATGACGATCGGGATCACCGGCAGATGGTCCAGTCCGTCCCATTCCGTCGGAGTCAGGGCGATCAGACGGCCCTGTGTCAGATCGGCCTCCACCAGATGATCGGGCATGCCGCCCCAGCCCAGACCGGCCAGAATCATCTCCCGTTTGGCGGGCAGGTCATCCGCCTGCCAGAAATTCAGGGCCTGTACCGCATAGTTGCGGGGCAGCGGCCGCGCCCGGGCGGCGGTGACAATCTGGGGGTAGCGGCGCAGCAGATCCGCGGTCAGCGGGCCGGGGTGATGGCCCAGCGGGTGATCCGGGGTGGCCACCGCCACCATCTGTACGCTGCCACAGGCGCGGCGGCTGTAGTCCTCGCCCAGCGGGATGAATTCCGGGACCACGGCCAGATCGGCAAGGTCCGCATCCAGCCATTCGGTGCTTTGCATCGTCAGAGTGGTGACGCCGACCCGCACGGTGGGGAAGTGCTCCTGAAACGTGTGCAGTACCGCCAGTAACGGGGCCAGCGGGGCGAACTGGCTGACCGCCAGCCGTATCGCCGGTTCCACCCCCCGCGCCATTCCGGCGGCATGGCGCTGATACTCCGCGACGTTCTGAAGGATCTGCCGGGCCTGCGGCAGCAGCGACTGCCCGCCGGTGGTCAGGGCCGGGCGGTAGGTGCTGCGGTCAAACAGGACCACACCGGTCTGCTCTTCCAGCTTCTGAATGGTGTAGGTGACGGCGGACTGGGTGCGGTTCAGCTGCCGGGCCGCCGCCGCAAAGCTGCCGGTTTCAACGATGGCGACGAAGGCGCGGAACTGGTCGAAGGTGATTCCGGACATGATGATAAAATATTTCGAACGTGCTGTTGAAAACAATGAAATTTTATTTGGGTGTCTGCATCAGTAGCGTCAGCGGCAGGGAATGGGGGTTTCAGCCGGGAGTATCCTTATATGACTGAGACCGATCTGTTGGCCCTTGCGGTGCCGCTGGTACGGCAGGGAATGTTGTTTGTGCACCTGATTGTGTTCGCCTTTGCCTTTGTGCTGGTCATACAGGCCGATCTGGCGATGATCCGGGGTGGCTATTCCGCCGGGCAGCGGGATCTGCACCGCGATGCCCGGATGACGGCATGGCTGTTGCTGGCGCTGTGGGGCAGCGGGCTGGTGCTGGTCGGGCTGGGGTCCGGATTCGGGATGCAGGCCCTGGCCGGAAACCCCAAAGTGGCGGCCAAGCTGACCGTGGTGACGGTGCTGACCCTGAATGGCCTGCTGCTGCATGTGTTTGCCTTTCCGCGCATGGCGGGGATGGTGCCGCTGTCGCGGGCCGGGATCACACTGTGCGTGGTGCTGGGGGCGGTCAGCTCGGTGTCGTGGGTGGCCTCGGCGGCCATCGGTACGGCGCGGATTGTGGCCCCGCTGCTGCGCTATCACGATTATCTGGTGTTGTATGGTCTGGGGCTGGGGATCGGGCTGACGGTGGCGCTGACGGTGGTGCGGCCGCTGCTGGTCCGCCAGTGGGGGCAGCGGGTGTTGCGGGGGCACCGCGATGCGGTCTGTCCGCAGGGGGGCTGATGCGCTTCGGGCTTGGCGGCGGCGGGAGGGGCGTCTATGCTGCGCCTCCCTGTTTTGACTCCCTTGACGCGAGGTCGTCCGATCATGACCGCTGTGGTGCCTGCCAAGCCTGCCGTCCGCCCTGCCAACCCGAACTTCTCGTCGGGTCCGTGCGCCAAGCGCCCGGGCTGGACCCCGGATGCCCTGTCCGGGGCGCTGCTTGGCCGGTCTCACCGCGCCAAACCGGGCAAGGCCAAGCTGAAAGAGGTGATTGACCGCCACCGCGCCCTGCTGGGGATCCCCGAGGATTACCGCATCGGCATCGTTCCGGCTTCTGACACCGGGGCGATGGAAATGGTGCTTTGGAGCATGCTCGGCGCCCGGGGCGTTGATGTGCTGGCGTGGGAAACCTTCGGCAAGACCTGGGCCTCCGACATCCGCAAGGAACTGAAGCTGACCGACGTGCGGTATATGGATGCCGCTTACGGCCATCTGCCGGATCTGGCGGCGGCGGACTGGTCGCGCGATGTGGTGTTCACCTGGAATGGCACCACCTCCGGCGTGCGGGTGCCGGATGGCGACTGGATTGCCGATGATCGCGACGGGCTGGCGATCTGCGATGCCACCTCGGCGGTGTTTGCCATGGATCTGCCGTGGCAGAAGCTGGATGTGGTGACGTGGTCGTGGCAGAAGGTGCTGGGGGGCGAGGCCGCCCACGGCATGCTGGTGATCAGCCCGAAGGCGGCGGAGCGCCTGAAGACCTACAGCCCGGCGTGGCCGGTGCCGAAGATTTTCCGCATGACCAAGGGTGCGGAGCTGATCGAAGGCATCTGGGAAGGCGATACCATCAACACCCCGTCGATGCTGGCGGTGGAAGATGTGATCGACGCCCTGAAATGGGCGGAAGATATCGGCGGCACCAAGGCCCTGATCGCCAAGTCGGAAGCCTCGCTGGCGGTGGTGGCCGAGTGGGTGGCGCGGTCTGACTGGGCCTCGTTCCTGCCGGTGGTGGAAAACACCCGGTCCTGCACCTCGGTGTGCCTGACCATCACCGCCCCGTGGTTCACCGCCCTGTCGGCGGAAGCCCAGACCAAGGCCGCCAAGCGTCTGGTGGCGCTGCTGGATGCCGAAGGGGTCGGGTTTGATCTGGGCTCTTACCGCGATGCCCCTCCCGGCATCCGCATCTGGACCGGGGCGACGGTGGAGACCGCCGATGTCGCGGCGCTGCTGCCGTGGCTGGACTGGGCGGCGGCGACCGTGGCCGCCGAAGTGGCGGGATAATCCTTCCGGTATCTTCCCCGCCTGTGGGTGGAAGACCAGAGTACAGAAGCCGTCCGGGGATCCCGGGCGGCTTTTGCGCATTCTGCGCAGATCTGCGGATTCAATTTGCGCATAATAAGCAATTATGGTTTCATGATGACCATTGTGAGCAGTTTTGCAGGGCAATAAACCGATATTGCGATGCGAAACTTAAGAAAATTGCGCGTTGTGCGCAGGGAGGAAACAATGGTGCAGATTCCGATCAAGCGGGGCATGGAGCGGGTTCCCGGTGGCATGATGGTGGTGCCGCTGCTGCTGGGCGCGCTGATCACCACCTTTTTCCCGGGGACGCCGAAATTCTTCGGGTCGTTCACCGGGGCGCTGTTTTCCGGGTCGCTGACCATTCTGGCGGTGTTCTACGTCTGCATGGGCGCCAGCATTGATTTCAAGGCCACCCCCTACATCGTCAAAAAGGGCGGCACCCTGTTTGCGGTCAAGGTCGGGGTGGCGATTCTGCTGGGCGTGGTGTTCGGCAAGCTGCTGGGCGAAGGCCCGGTGGCGGCGGGGGCTTTCGCCGGGCTGTCGACGCTGGCGATCGTGGCGGCGATGAATGACACCAACGGCGGCCTGTATATGGCGCTGATGGGGCAGTATGGCCGCCCGCGTGATGTCGGGGCCTATACCATCATGTCACTGGAATCCGGCCCGTTCCTGACCATGGTCACGCTGGGGGTTGCCGGTCTGGCCGCCTTCCCGTGGCAGACGCTGGTCGGGGCGATCCTGCCGCTGGTGATCGGCATGATCCTTGGCAATCTGGACCGCGAGATGCGCGCCTTCCTGTCGAAGGCGATTCCGGTGCTGATTCCGTTCTTCGCCTTTGCTCTGGGCACCGGGCTTGACCTGTCGAAGGTCTGGCACGCCGGTCTGCTGGGCCTGCTGATGGGCGTGGGTGTGGTGATCGTCACCGGAATTCCGCTGTTCTTCGCTGACCGCCTGACCGGCGGCACCGGGGTTGCCGGTGTGGCGGCGGCCTCGACGGCGGGCAATGCGGCGGCGGTTCCGGCGATTGTGGCATCGGCCAATCCGGCCTATGCCGAGGCCGCTCCGGCGGCCACCGTGCTGGTTGCCGCCTGCGTGGTGGTGACGGCGGTGGCGGTGCCGGTGCTGACGGCGTGGACCGCCAAGACCTTCGGCCGCCCGGAAGGGGACGGCAGCGACGAAGAGGGCGCGGACGCCGCAGCCCCTGCGGTGAAGGGGCACTGAGGATGGCGACCCGCTGGCTTGTGCTTGCCGATGACCTGACCGGGGCGGCGGACTGTGCGATTGCCTTCGCGCAGCGCGGTGCCGGGGCGGTGGTCAGCTGGGGGCAGGACGGGGGCGGCACCGGGCCGGTGGTGTCCTATGATGCGGACAGCCGGGGCCTGACGGCCCCGGCGGCGGCGGACCGGCACCGGCAGGCCCTGTTACGCCTGCTGGGGCCGGACCGGATCCTGCTGAAGAAGATCGACTCCACCCTGCGCGGCCAGCCTGCGGCGGAAACCGCCGCGACGCTGGAGGTGCTGACGCAGGTGCGGGGCCGGGCCTTCGGGATTCTCGCCCCGGCCTTCCCGGCCACCGGACGCACCACCACCAACGGGCACGTGATGGTCAACGGCCGCCCACTGGAGGAGGCGGAGGTCTGGCGGCGCGATCACAGCTACGCCAGCGCCGGGCTGGTGGCAGTGATGGCGGAGGCCGGTGTGGCCGCCGCCGTGGTGCCGCTGGCGGTGATCCGGGGCAGCGGGGCGCTGCTGCGGGACACTTTGATGGATCTGGCCTCTGGCCCGGCCTCCGTGGCGGTCTGCGATGCCGAGACCGAAGACGATCTGCGCCGGATTGCCCGCGCCAGTCTGCCCGCCTCTCCGGGAACCTTTTTCATCGGCAGTGCCGGTCTGGCCCATGCGCTGGCGGCGGAAGCCGGGGATCCGGCGCAGGCCGATCCGGTGCCGCCGCTGGCCTCGGCCAATGGCACGCTGATGGTGGTGGGGTCTCTGGCGGCGGCCTCCCGCGCCGGGGTGCGCCGGCTGATCGCCGCCGGGGCGATGCACTTTGTGCCGGTGGAGCCTGACGCTCTCCTCGCCGGTCCGGACGGCGATGCCGCCCTGTGCCAGCAGGTGCAGAGCCAGCTGGCTGCCGGTCAGGATGTTCTGGTGGAACTCCAGATGCATGGCGAACCCGACCTGTCGCTGGGGCCGCAGTTGGCCCGGCGGCTGGCAGAGGCCCTGACTCCGGCGCTGCCGTCGGTCGGGGCGCTGGCCGCCACCGGAGGCGAAACCGCCTCGGCGCTGCTGGCGGCCTTCGGGGTGCGGGGCATCCGTCTGCTGGAAGAACTGGAACCCGGGGTGGCGCTGGGCCTGACCCTTGGCGGGGTTTCCCTGCCGCTGGTCACCAAGGCCGGAGCCTTCGGGGACGAGGACTGTCTGGGCCGGATTGCCGCCCGCCTGCGTGCCGTACGCCTTGGGGGCGGGGCCTGACGGCCCGGCCCTCCGTTCTGTTGCCCTGTCGTGACACAAAGCCGGATCCCGCTTTGGGGGATGGGGCTGTAAAAGGAAACCTGTCAATGAGTGCCATGACCCGTTCTGCCGTGCCAGCCCTGCCGACCATTGCCATCACCATGGGTGATCCCGCCGGGATCGGGCCGGAAATCATCATGAAGGCGCTGGCGCGGCCGGATGTGCATGCCCTGTGCAACCCGCTGGTGGTCGGCGATGCCGCCCGCCTGCGCCGGGCGGCGGCGATCACCGGCGTGACCCTGCCGGTGGTGGCGCTGGAAGATGCGACGGAGGCCCGCTTTCCGCAGAAGGCTGTGCAGTGCCTTGACCTGAAGGTGACGCCGGAGGATCTGCCGTTCGGGCAGGTCTCCGCCGCCGGGGGGGAAGCCGCCTACCGCTGCGTGGAAAAGGCGGCGGCGCTGGTGCTGTCCGGGGTGGTGCAGGCCATCTGTACCGCGCCGCTGAACAAGGAGGCCCTGCACGCCGCCGGGCATAAGTTCCCCGGCCATACCGAGCTGCTGGCCCATCTGACCGGCACCCCGGAAGTGTCGATGATGCTGACCTCGCCGAAGCTGCGGGTGATTCATGTCACCACCCACATCGGCCTGCTGGATGCGATTGAAAAGATCGAACCGGGTCTGGTCGAACGGGTCATCACCCGGGGCCATGATGTGCTGGTCAAGGCCGGAATTGCCAACCCGAAGATCGGCGTCTGTGCCATCAACCCGCACGCCGGGGAAAACGGCCTGTTCGGGCGCGGGGAAGAGGCGGTGAAGATCACCCCGGCGGTGGCGGCCTGCCGGGCCAAAGGCTGGGATGTGCACGGCCCGCTGCCGGCTGACACCCTGTTCTTCCTCGCCGGGCGCGGGGATTATGATCTGGTGGTGGCGATGTACCACGATCAGGGCCACGGCCCGATCAAGGTGCTGGGGCTGGAAGCCGGGGTCAATGTGACGGTCGGCCTGCCGGTGATCCGCACCTCGGTCGATCATGGCACCGCCTTTGACATCGCCGGAACCGGCGTGGCTGACGAACGCAGCCTGATCGAGGCGCTGCGGCAGGCGGTGGATCTGGCCCCGCGCTGACCGGCCCGCCGGGATGCTCCGGGATGCTGTTATGACGGAACCGGCGGGGGTGAGCGTCCCCCGCCGGTTTCTGCGTTATCCGCCCCAGGTGTCGGACGGGGACTGCCGGAAAAGGCGGAGTCAGCAGGATATCCGGAAGGGATGCCTTCTTTTCATTCCCCTTTTTTCCCGGATCGTCTAGAGAGGTTTCGGCAGCCCCGGATGCGGGGCCTGCGGCTGAGCCCGCGCCGGTCTCTGGAACGGTCGGGCATTTCACCGCACTTTTTGTGGAGGCAGCATGCGCAGCAGGCAGCGGCGGGCACTTCTTCTGGCAGCACTGGAAAGCGGCGAGGCCGATGTCGCCGGGCTGGCCCTGCGCTTTGGGGTGTCGCCCTCCACCGTGCGGCGCGACCTGCAACGCCTGTCGGAGGAAAATGCCGTCCGCCGCACCTATGGCGGGGCGATTCTGGCGGCTCCGGCGGCGGAAACCACCCTGACCGAACGCCAGACCGAGCAGGGCAGCCAGAAGCGGGCGATTGCCGCCGCTGCCCTGACCGGGGTGGAGGACGGGGAAACCCTGATCCTTGATGCCGGGTCCACCGTGCTGGCGCTGGGTCAGCTGCTGAAAGGCCGCCGTCTGCGGGTGGTCACCAACAACCTTGCCCTGCTGCCGGTGCTGGCGGCGGAGCCGGGGATTGAGGTGATCGTGCTGGGCGGGGCCCTGCGCGGCACCAGCATGGGCACGGTCGGCCCGCTGGCGATGGAGGCCTTGCGGCGGATCACCGCCGACCGGGTGTTCATGAGTGCCGATGGTGTTGTCGCCGGGCGCGGCCTGTGTGAGGCCAGTCTCGATCAGGTGGCGCTGAAAAGCCTGATGATGCAGCAGGCGCGGGAGGTGGTGGTGCTGGCCGATTCCACCAAACTTGGCCGGTCGGAGCAATCGGCATGGGCACCGTTGCCCGCCGTCTGGCATCTGGTCACCGATGCGCCGCTGACCGATTCCCGGGTGGCGGAACTGGCCGCCGCCGGAGCAGCCGTGACCGTCGCCACGGCGCCGGGCGACTGAGTCTCAGGGGGCGGCCAGCCGGGCCCGCAGGCGGTCCAGCTCCCGCACGAAACAGGCGGGGTCGTTCAGCGACCGTGCCAGCACCAGACCGCCCTGAATCCGCGACAGCATTTCTTCCGACAGGGCCGCTGCCTGATCCTCCGGCAGCGGCAGGCGGATCAGCGCGGCGGTCAGGGCCTGCTGCCAGCGCAGGAAATAGCCGCTGATGGCGGCGGCAAAGCGGTCCCGGGTGTCGGACAGGGCAAAGGCCCCGAGCAGGCAGATCCGCCCGCCGGACCAGAAGTAGCCCTGACAGGCATCCAGCATTGCCCCCACCGCCGCCGCCGCCGGGGTGTCGGTGGCGCGCAGCGGGGTGAAGACCTCGGCCTCGAACCAGTCATCAATCATCGCCAGAACTTTGGCCGCCATTTCGTCCTTACCGCCGGGGAAGGCATTGTAGAGGCTGCCTTTTCCCAGTCCGGTGGCGGCGGAGATCCGGGCCATGCTGGCCCCTTCAAAGCCGTGGTCACGGAACACGGCGGCAAGCTGCATCAGCAGGGCGGCGGGATCGTGGGCGCGCGGCGGCATCAGTCCCTCAGCGGATAGACGGTGACCGGCGGCAGGCGGTGGAACAGCATGGCCACCGCCACCAGCGTGATACTGCCGAGCAGGGTGGGGAACAGCAGGAAGCTCAGGCCCGGGGCGGTGGCCATCACCACCAGCGGGGTGGCCCCGGCGGGGGGGTGGGTGATGCGCAGGGCTGCCATGGCGGCAATCGCCAGACCGGCGGCAATGGCGATGCTCCACCACGTCACCGGCAGGACCGCCATCACCCCGAAGGCGATCGCGGCCGCCAGCATGTGCCCGAACACCACGTTGGCTGGCTGCGACAGCGGGCTGGTCGGGGCGCTGAACAGCAGCACGCAGGTGGCGCCGAACGGGGCCATCAGCCACGGGTTGCCGGTGGCCTGACTGAGGGCGGAAATGATCAGGATGGCGACGGCCCCACCGAGTCCGGCCTTCAGCACGGCATGGGGCTTCTGGCGCGGCTGGTGCCGGCGCAGCACAAAACGGACGTGATGGCGCATGGGGAGGACTTTCCGGGGAGGATGTTTTCTTGTACCGATTGGTACAACGCGAGGACGGGGCCGTCAAGCGGCAAGATCTGCAATTCCGGCATCCCCCTGTGCAGGGCCTGCATGGGTCCGGCCCTTGCCGGAAACTGAAAAGGGGTGCATATGATAAGGACCCTTATAATATGGATACGCATCAGATGCCGCAGGACCTGCGCCCCTCTCTTGGTTTTCTGCTGCACGAAGTGGCCCGGATGCTGCGGCGGCGCTTTGAGCAGAACGCCCGCGACCTTGGCCTGACCCGGGCCCAGTGTCAGGTTCTGGCCTATCTGTCGCGCTGTGAAGGCATCCATCAGGGCGGACTGGCGGAGTTGATCGACGTGGAGCCGATCACGCTGGTTCCGATCCTCGACCGGCTGGAAGGCCGGGGCCTGCTGGAACGGCGCAAAAGCCCGTCGGACCGCCGGGTGCGGGAACTGTACCTGACCGAGGCGGCGCGCCCGCTGCTGGCCTCCATTCTGTCGCTGGGCGAGATCACCCGCAACGAGGCGCTGGAGGGGCTCAGCCCTGACCAGCGTCAGCTTTTCGCCGAGACCCTGCTGCTGATGAAATCCAATCTGCTGGAAGCCTGCACCCGTCCCCCGGCGGTGCTGCCGGATCGCTCTGAAGACTCCCCTGCCTGACCCTCCCCCGAACAAACGCCGGACTCCCCCGTCATGACTGATTCTTCTGCCTCTGCCGCCGTCCTGCCCGCCCGTGGCGGCGTGGACCGTCTGCGCCTTGCCCTGTTCGCGGCGCTGCCGCTGGCCCTTGCCGCCGGAACCTATGTTTACGCCACCGGCGGGGCGGTGATGTCCACCGACAACGCCTATGTGCAGGCGGATATGGTGGCGGTGTCCACCGATGTGTCCGGTCTGGTGAAAAGCGTCGATGTGCAGGAAAACCAGCCGGTGGCTGCCGGGCAGGTGCTGTTCCGGCTGGATGACCTGCCGTTCCGGCTGGCGTTGCAGCGGGCGGACATGAAGATTGAAACGGCCCGCAATGATCTGCTGGCCGATCAGGCCAATTACCGCGATCTTCAGGCCCAGATCCAGCGGGCACAGGCCGATATTGCCTATTACGCCAACGAGCTGGAACGCAAGCGCCAGCTGGTCAACACCAACACCACGCCGCGTTCCGCCTTTGATGACGCCCGCCATGATGCGCAGACGGCGCAGCTGAAGCTGGCGTCGCTGATCCAGCAGGGCACGGCGATGGCGGCCCGGCTGGATGGCCGCCCCGGTGATGATGTGGAAACCTATCCCGCCTACCGCGATGCGGTTGCCGCCCGGGATGAGGCACAGCGGCAGCTCGACCATACCGTGGTGCGTGCCCCGATGGCCGGGGTGGTGACACGGGTGCCCTCGCTCCAAGTCGGGCAGGCGCTGCCCGCCGCGACTCCGGCTTTCAGTCTGGTGGCGACCGACCATGTGTGGATTGATGCCCAGCCGAAGGAAACCGAGCTGACCTGGGTACATGCCGGGCAGCCGGTGGCGGTGACGGTCGATACCTATCCCGGCACCGTCTGGCACGGCACGGTGGACAGCATCAGCCCGGCCTCCGGCGCCAGCCTGTCGCTGCTGCCGGCCCAGAATTCCAGTGGTAACTGGGTGAAGGTGGTGCAGCGGATTCCGGTGCGGGTGCGCATTGACACCTCGGCTGACCTGCCGCCGCTGCGGGTCGGCATGTCGGCGACGGTGGAAGTGGAAACCGGCCATGTGCGCGGCCTGCCGTTCGGTGGCGATCATGGCTGACGCGCCGGTCCCGGCGGGCGGGTTCCAGCCCGTGGCGCACCGGGGCATGATCACCGCCTGCGTGACGCTGGCGGTGATCATGCAGGCGCTGGACACTACCATTGCCAATGTGGCGCTGCCCTACATTCAGGGGGCGGTGGCGGCCAGTGCTGACCAGATCAACTGGGTGCTGACCTCTTACATCGTTGCAGCGGCGATCATGACCCCGCCGTCGGCCTTTCTGGCTCGGCGTTTTGGCCGCAAACGGGTGCTGATGGGGTCGGTGATCGGCTTCGTCATTGCCTCGGTGCTGTGCGGCATTGCCCAGTCCTTGCCGGAAATCGTCGGGTTCCGGCTGTTGCAGGGGCTGTGCGGGGCGGCGCTGGTGCCGCTGTCGCAATCCATTCTGCTGGACCTGTATTCGGCGCAGGAACGCGGCAAGGCGATGGCGCTGTTCGGGGTGTCGGTGATGGTCGGCCCGGTGCTGGGGCCGGTGATCGGCGGCTGGCTGACGGAAAACACCAGCTGGCGCTGGGTGTTTTACATCAACGTGCCGATCGGCATTCTGGCGGTGCTGGGCCTGTCGGCCTTCGTCAAGGAAACCGTCCGCGATGCCTCGGCCCGGCTGGACTGGGTCGGCTTCGGGCTGTTGAGCGTGACCATCGGGGCGTTGCAGATGTTTCTCGACCGGGGCCAGCAGCTGGACTGGTTTTCTTCCCTCGAAATTCAGGCGGAAGCGCTGCTGACGGCGGTGGCGGCCTATCTGTTTCTGGTCCATACCGCCACGGCGCGGCGGTCCTTTGTCGATCCGTCGCTGTTCCGCGACCGCAACTTTGTCGTCGGGCTGATCTTCATCTTCACCATCGGCATTACCTATCTGGCATCGCTGGCGCTGATGACGCCGTATCTGGAATCGCTGATGGGCTATCCGGTTGTCACCGCCGGGCTGGTGATGGGGCCGCGCGGGCTGGGCACCATGGTGTTCATGTTCGTGGTCGGGCGGCTGATCGGCAAGGTCGATACCCGGCTGCTGCTGGCCACCGGCATGGCGATGACGGCGTGGGCGATGTATGCGATGTCCGGCTGGACTCCGGATGTGTCCGCCGAGACCATCGTCTGGGTCGGTTTCGTGCAGGGGGCCGGGCTGGGGTTCCTGTTCGTGCCGATGTCGGCGGTGACCTTTGCCACCCTGCCGCTGCACAGGCGGGCGGAAGGGACCGGACTGTATAACCTGTCGCGCAATATCGGCTCGGCGGTGGGGATCTCGGTGATGGCGGCGCTGCTGACCAGCAATACGCAGGTCAATCATGCCGAGCTGGCCGCCCACCTGACCCCGTTCAACCGCATTCTGGAACAGCCGGTGTTTGCCCGTGCCTTCAACCCGGCAACGGCGGCGGGGCAGGCGGCACTGGACGGGCTGGTGACGCATCAGGCGGTGATCATTGCCTACGTTGATGATTTTCTGCTGCTGATGGTGCTGTCCCTGATCACCATTCCGCTGGTGCTGCTGCTGCGCAGCCCGAAGCAGGCGGCAGGGCCGAAGCCGGAGCCGGTGGTTGCCGACTGATCCCGCAGAGGTGCGGGGCGGAACTGCCGGAACAGCAGGCGTTGACTAAGACGTCTACAGATCAGTGCTTCTGAAATAGAACGGAGATTATTTTCTTCTGATATTTTTACCATCCGTCATGGAGAAATTTTGAAAGTTAGTTCATGTAATAATTCTAAATAAGAGAATTGATAAAATATTGTCTAAAATTATTTCCTGCTTGCCGGTCCATTCTGCCTCTGGGTTAAATGAACGGGAAGAAACCGGATCAGGTTGCGGGGGTTTCCCTCCCTCCTGATCCGCTTTTCCTCTGCCGGGGGCAGGCATGGGGCACCGCTTCCCGGTCATGAAGACTCAAGAAATAATGCTGCAATGCAGCGCAGGGGGGAGTAACCGGTGTGCAGGACTCAGCTGTTCTTTTCCGCCATCAGGCAGCGCCGCTGCTGACCCGGGTTTCCGTCGGCAGCAGGCTGCTGTTTCTGTCGATGCTGCCGTTTCTGGTCATTCTGTGGCTGGGGGGCAGCAAGGTTGCCGGTGATCTGGCCCTGCGCAGTGACCTGCGGCATGTGGCGGCGCTGACGACCAAGGCCCCGCTCCTTGGGGCCGGGGTTCATGCCCTGCAACTGGAGCGCGGGGTAAGCGTCGGCTTCCTGAATGCCGGAGGAACGGCGCAGGCCGAAGCCCTGAAGGCGGCGCGGGCGGAGACCGACAGGGTCCTTTCCGGGGTGGGTCAGGCCCTGTCGGAGATTGCCCCGCAGGAGTACGGTACCGGTTTCGAGCAGACATTCCGCGCGGTCCGGCAAGGGGTGGATCATCTGACGGCCCTGCGGACGGAGGTTGACCGCCTGAGCCGGACAGGGGGCGAGGCGGCAAAAGCCTACACCGGTATGACGGCCGGGATGATCCAGCTGATCGAGGACATGGCCCTGATCGGCAATGATGCCGCCGTGGTACGGGGCATTCTGGCCTATTCCAGTCTGCTGCGGGTGAAGGAGCGGTCCGGCCTGCAACGGGCGATCGGGGCGGTGGCCTTCACCAACGGCCGCTTCGAGGCCCCGGCTTATCTGGCGTTCTCCGATCATGTGTCGCGTGAGGATGCGTATCTGCATCTGTTCGCGGAATACGCAACCCCGGAGGAGCGGGATTTTCTGGCGGCAGCCTTAAGCGCGCCGGGGCTGGAAAAGACTGCTTCCCTGCGGGAGGAGGCCCTGAGCAGCCCGTTCACCGGCACCCTTCAGGGGGCGACCGGCAGCGGGTGGTTTGACCTGATGACCGCGCGGATCGGTCAGCTGAAGAAAGCAGAGGATCATATGGCCGCCGGGCTGATCGGCCAGATCACCGCCAAGGTGGAGGCCGTTGAACGCGAACTGCTGCTGACCGGGGCCGGTCTGGGCGTGGTGGCGGTGATGGTCATTGGCCTTGCGGCGGCAATCGCCCGCAGCATCGTCCTGCCGGTGCGGGCGATCACCGGGGCGGTGCAGGATCTGGCCGCCGGACGTCTGGAAATCGGGATCCCGGCTCTGGCGGCGAAAGACGAGATCGGGATGGTGGCGCGGGCGTCAGAACAGCTGCGTCAGAGCCTGATCCGTGCCCATGCGCTGGAGGAACAGGAAAAAGCCGCGCAGGCCCGCCGGATTGAGCGGGCGCAGGCGCTGGAAGCCCTGGCCGGAGCCTTTGATCAGGAGGTGTCGGTGACGCTGACGGCGGTGAAGGAGGCCTGCGGTCAGCTGACCGGGACCGCCCGGGGCATGACGGTGCAGGTGGAACAGGCCAGCACCCGGGCCGCTGCCGTCGCTGCCGCCACCGAGGAAGCCACCAGCGCGGTGCAGACGGTGGCCTCGGCCAGCGAGGAGCTGAGTGCCTCCATCCGTGAGATCAGCCGTCAGGTGATCGGGGCCAGCGATGTGGCCAGCCTGACGGCGGAGGAAGCCGAGCGGACCACCGGCGTGGTGCGGGACCTGTCGGCGACGGCGGCGCGGATCGGCGATGTGGTCAGCCTGATCAATGACATTGCCAGCCAGACCAACCTGCTGGCCCTGAATGCCACCATCGAGGCGGCGCGGGCCGGGGATCTCGGCAAGGGCTTTGCCGTGGTGGCCAACGAGGTGAAAAATCTGGCAACCCAGACCGGGCGCGCGACTGAGGAAATCGGCCGCCAGATTGCCAGTGTGCAGATGCAGACCACGGCTGCGGTCGGTGCCATTGCCGGTATCGTCCAGCGCATCGGCGAAATCAGCGAAATCTCAACGGCGATTGCCTCGGCGGTGAAGCAGCAGACGGCGGCGACGCTGGAGATTTCGGAAAACGTCAATGCCGCCGCCCGGGGCACCGACATGGTCGCCTCCAGCATTGCCGGGGTCAGCACGGTGGCGGAGGAGACCAAAACCGCCTCGGTGCAGGTGCTGGAGGCGGTTGGCATGCTGTCCGATCAGGCGGTCGGCCTGACCGGGGCGGTGCAGGTGTTCCTGACCCGGATCAAAACGGTCTGAGACTCCGGATGTCCCGAGGGGGTGAACGGAATGGCAGGGCTCTGCCCTGCACCCGGAAGGAGGCGCGGCCTCCTTCACCTCGATAGGATTTTCTCAGGAAAAGTCAGAAAAGCAGGGATCCAAGGGCTAATGGCCCCAAAAAACGGGATCCAAGGGCCAATGGCCCTTGGTGGGTGTGGGCAAAGCCCATTTGCCTTGCGATGTCGGCAAGGCCGACGGGGGTTGACTGTCGGCAAAGCCGATGCGGCCGGCGGGCTACACCCAATCCCGCAGGGCGGTCTTCAACACTTTCCCGTAGTTGTTTTTCGGCAGGGCATCGACGAAGCGGTAGTCCTTGGGGCGCTTGAAGCGGGCGATGTTGTCAAGGCACAGGGCGTCCAGTTCCTGCGGCGGGGCGGTGCCGACGACGAAGGCGATGACGGTTTCGCCCCACTCCGGGTCGGGGCGGCCGATGACGGAGACCTCCTGCACCAGCGGGTGGCGCAGCAGCACTTCCTCGACCTCACGCGGGTAGATGTTGGACCCGCCGGAGATGATGACGTCTTTGGAGCGGTCTTTCAGGGTCAGGAAGCCATCGGTATCGAGGCTGCCGACATCGCCGGTCCACAGCCAGCCATCGCGGATGGTCCTGGCGGTGGCCTCGGGGGCGTTCCAGTATCCGGCCATCACCACATCGCCGCGCACCACCACATCGCCGGTTTCGCCGGGGGGCAGAAACCGCCCGTCCGGGGCGCAGACCGCCACTTCGACCAGCGACTGGGCAAAGCCGACGGAGGCCATGCGCTCCGCCCGGCGCGGGTGGCTGCGGTCGGCCAGCACCCGGCGCGGCAGGGCGGTGATGGTCATCGGGCATTCGCCCTGCCCGTAGATCTGCACGAAGCGGTCCCCCATCACGGTGACCGCCTGTTCCAGATCGGCGGTATACATCGGCCCGCCGCCATAGACGATGGTCTTGAAGCCCGACGGATCGGCCCCGGTGGCGGCGATGTGATCGACCAGCCGCCTGACCATGGTCGGGGCGGCGAACATCGACAGCCGCCCGACAGACTGCGACAGGGCGCACAGCTCCGCCGGATCAAACCCGCCTGACGCCGGGATGACATGGCGGGCCGCCGCCAGAACGTGGGCAAAGGCATACAGCCCGGCCCCGTGCGACATCGGCGCGGCGTAGACGATGGCATCGGCCGGATCTACGCTATCCACGTCACTGAAATAGCACGAGGTCATGCCCATCAGATTGCGGTGGGTCATCATCACCCCTTTCGGGGTGCCGGTGGTGCCGGAGGTATAGAACAGCCATGCGGTGTCCGCGCCGTCGCGATGGTGCAGCGGCAGCGGCGGGGCAGAGAACAGGGCGTCCCACGCCGGGGTGGCGGTGACGATTGTATGGTGCGGGCCGGAGACCGGACCGGCGGCCAGATCCGGCGTCAGCATCAGTACGGCGGCCCCGGAGTTTTCCAGCACATAGGCCAGCTCCCGCAGGTGCAGCTTGGCGTTGACCGGCACCACGGTCAGCCCGGCCCACAGCACACCGAACAGGGCCTCCAGATACTCCGGGCTGTTGGTCATGAACAGGGCGACGCGGTCGCCGGTGATCAACCCGTAGCCGCCGTGTTCCACCGGGGCGCGCAGGGTTGCGGCCAGCCGGGCAGACCGGTCGGCCCAACGGCCATAGGTGGCGACGGCAACGGTGCCGGAGAAAAGGGCCGGAGCTTCCGGGCTGTGGGCGGCGGTGCGGGCCAGCAGGGCGGCGATGTTCATGGCGCGGCACCCCCGGCATCGGGTTGCATGTCGCCGGGGGCGGATGGGGTCAGCGGGGCAGGGCGGGCCGTGTCCGCTGTGCCGGGACGGCTGTGGGCCCGGCCCATAAGGGCAGCGGTCATGGTGTATCCTCCCGTGGTCCTGTTTTTCTGTTGGCTTCAGGCTACCGTCGGGGAAACTGCGGCTCCAGTCGTAGGGATACGCTATCGTAGTTGTACGGTGTTTTTCGGGGGCTCAGCGGATGTGGGGAGTTACACCGCCCCGATCAGCCGGGCGATCATTTCCGGGGCGGAGGCGACGCCCAGTTTACCCATCAGGCGGGCGCGGTGGGCTTCCACCGTGCGCGGGCTGATGTTCAGGTGTTTGGCAATCTGCTTGCTGCTCTGGCCGGTCACCAGAAACTGCGCCACCTCCCGCTCCCGCCGGGTCAGGTCAAGGTTGGCCGGGCGGCGGGCGGAAATATCTTCGAACATCCACACCGCGCAGGCAAACGGGCTGCTTTGGTCCAGCGACCGCCCGGCGACGTGGCACCAGAACATCCGGCCATCGGCATGGCGCATGATGCGTTCGTCGGTGTAGTGCCCGGTTTCCAGCATCGCCTGATAGCCGCGTGCCCCGACATTCTCAAATTCCTGCTGTGACGGATACAGGATCGCCATGCTCTCGCCGTCCAGCCGTTCGACGCTGTAGCCGAACATGGCGGCAAAGGCTTCGTTACAGCGCTGGATCACCCGGTGCTGCGACACACACAGGCCGACCGGGGCCAGATCGAAGGCCAGCGTCAGCGTATCGAAGGGCAGGGCGGTGGGGTCGGTCATCGTTGGGTCCGCAGGGGGAAAAGGATCATCATCGTAGCGGAATCTGGCCGGGAAGGCACTCAGCCTGCGGTGATCACCACAATCCCCCCGGCGATCAGCGCCGCCCCCAGCAGGTAGCGCGGCGACAGGGTGTCACCAAAAGCCACCACGCTGAACACCGGCACCAGCAGGAAGGCCAGCGCCATGAACGGATAGGCCTTCGGCAGCGGCACCGTCCGCAGCACATGCACCCACATCACCGTGGTGCTGAGGAACAGGGCAATGCCGCAGCCCAGCAGCAGCAGGGCCTTGGGGTCGCGGCCCGATCCGGCGGCCTCCATCATCAGGCCGACCTGCCGGAACAGCACCTGTCCGCCGGACATCAGGGTGACAATCAGCAGGATCAGGCCAAGGGTGGGCAGCGGCAGCATGGCGGGCGGTCCTTCCGGCAGCGGGAGAGGGGGCGGGCGACTCTAACCGCTGGAAAGCGGTGGGGGAATTGCTTATCTGGAAGGAACCGTTGACGGAGAAAGGCACACCATGATCTGGGACCGGCTGAAGGAAACCCTGTCCGGACAGGGTATGGACTGGTGGGACCGGCTGACGGCGGCGGTGCTGGCCCCGGAGCCGGAGGTTGCCGCGTCCTCCGGGGAGAGGGCGCCGCCGGTGGTGTGGCTGCTGGGCCGCACCGGATCGGGTAAGACCTCGCTGATTGCCGCGCTGACCGGGGACAGCCGGGCGCAGGTGGGGGACGGCATCCGCCCCTGCACCCGGGCTTCGGTGGTCTATGACTGGCCGCCGCAGGCCCCGTTGCTGCGGTTTCTGGATACCCGGGGGCTGGGCGAGGCGGGGTATGACCCGGCGGAGGATCTGGCACTGGCCCGCGATCAGGCGCATGTGCTGCTGGTGGTGGCCAAGGTCAATGACCCCAAGCAGGCGGCGGTGCTGGCGGTGCTGAAGGAGATCCGGGCCGACCGCCGCCGCCGCCAGTGGCCGCTGGTGGTGGCCCAGACCGGCCTGCACACCCTGTATCCGCGTGGGGCTGATCATCCGGCGGAATACCCCTATGATCCGGTGAGCGGCGAGGCGGATGCCAGCGTGCCGGACCCGCTGCGGCTGGCCCTGCGGGAGCAGCGGGCACTGTTCTCCGGTCTGCCCGGCCCGGCCCCGCACTTTGTGCCGGTGGATTTTACCCTGCCGGAAGACGGGTTCTCCGATCCGGTGTTCGGGCTGGAGGCCCTGCATCAGGCGCTGTGTGATGCCGGGATCGGCCACTGTCTGCGGCAGGAGCAGGCCGCCGCCGCCGATGACAGTGCCGCCATCACCGCCGCCGCCGCGCCGCTGATCCGGGGCTATGCCCTCAGCGCCGCCGCCGCCGGGGCGGTGCCGGTGCCCTATCTGGGGGTGGGTGGATTGGTCAGTACGGCGGCGCTGCTGCTGCGGGCGCTGGCCGGGCGCTTTGGCGAGGACTGGACCCGGTCCCGGCTGGCGGAGTTCGGGGCGGCGCTGGGCACCGCCACCCTGTTGGGCATCGGTGCCGGATATGGCGCGCGGGAGGCCGCCAAGCTGATTCCGGTGGCCGGGACCGTGGTGGCCGGGGCGCTGAACGCGCTGGCCGCCGGGGCGGTGGTCTATGCGCTGGGGCAGGCGGCCTGCGTCTACCTCTCCGCCCGCCGTGAGGGCCGGGCGGTGGACGAGGCCGCCGTGCGGGCTGCCTTTACGCAGGCTTACGAAGAGGCAAAGCGGATGATGCGGGAGAAAACCGCAGCGCCATGACCAGCAGCACCACGGTGGCGGCGATCATCACCGTCCACGCATGGGTCAGGCTGGCGGCGGCCTCGCGGATCACCCCGGCCAGCACCGGCATGATGCTGGCGATGATGTAACCGCCGCCCTGCACAAAGCCCATCAGGCTGCCCGCCTGCTGCGGGGTGTGGGCGTGGTCCAGCGTGACAATCAGCGACAGCGGGAACAGCGCGCCGATCCCCAGCCCGGCCAGCAGCACCGCAGGCACCGCCAGCGCCGGGGCGAAGGCCAGAAGCCCCAGTCCGGCCAGCATCAGCCCCAGCACCGTCAGCAGCAGCGGGCGGCGGTCGGGAAAGCGCCCGATGATGGCAGACACCACCAGTCCGGCGGCAACCTCGGTCAGCGTCATGCCGCCCAACAGCAGGCCGCTGTCCGCCGCTGACCAGCCCATGGCGGTGTAGTAGGGCGGCAGCCACGCCAATACCAGCGTGTAGCCCCCGGTGCCAATGCCGAAGAAAGCCATCAGCAGCCACGCCCGGCCACTGTGCAGGGGCAGCGGCATGCGCGGCGCGGCCCGGCGTTCGGGTGCTGTGGGGTCCTGCGGGCGCACCGCCAGCCACAGCAGCAGGGCGACAGCAGCGGGCAGGGACCACAGTGCCAGCGTCGCGGTCCAGCCGAGCGTTGCCCCCAGCGGCGCGGCGGAGGCTGCGGCAAGGGCCGCCCCGCCCATGATGCCGGTGGTATACAGGCCCATCAGGGTTCCGGCGCGGTCGGGGAACCGCCCCTTGATCACGGCGGGCAGCAGCGCCTGCACCAGCGCGATCCCCAGCCCGGCGAGGGCGGCGGTTAGGATCAGGCCCAGCCCGCTCTGCGGGGTCTGCCCCAGCCCGCCGCGCAGGGCGCAGGCCCCGGCAATGACGGTGATACCAAGGGCAACGCCCCGGCTGGTGCCGGTCAGGCGGTGCAGGGTGGCTCCGGCCAGTGCCCCGATGCCCATCGCCAGCACCGGCAGAGTGGTCAGCAGTCCGGCGGCGCTGTCGCCCAGTCCGGTTGCCTGTTGCAGGGTATCCAGCAGCGGGCCGACAGCGGCCAGCACCGGGCGCAGGTTCAGGCCGAGCAGGATGATGGCCGCCATCAGCAGCAGATCAGCCCGGCGGGGGGCGGGAGGGGAGGTCATGATCGGGGGGAGCCTTGAAGGGGAGGCAAAAGGGGTTGCCCTCTTATCTCGATCAAAAGTATCTTTACGTCAAGATATCTTCGGAGGCCCGATATGACTGACACCCCAGCGCCGGAGCGGACGGAAATCATCATCACCCGGCCTGCCGCCGTCACCGATCCCGCCCCGCTGCCGGACCGCGCCGCCCGGGCCGTTGCCCAGTGGGCGCAGGAACGGCCGGAGCTTGATGCCTCCTCGATGCTGCCGCTGGGCCGGATGTCGGAGCTGCTTCACCGCATCCGCACCTTCCGGCTGGAGCCGGTCTATGGCGAACATGGCCTCAACCGGGGGGAGTTTGATGTGCTGGCCACCCTGCGCCGCTCCGGTGTGCCGCATGCCCTGACCCCGACGGCGCTGTATGGGGCGCTGATGGTGTCGTCGGGCGGCATGACCAACCGCATTGACCGGCTGGAACGGCTGGGGCTGGTGGAACGCCGCCCCCACCCACACGACCGGCGCGGCACCCTCGTCGGCCTGACCGCCGCCGGTCTGGCCCTGATCGACCGTCTGGTTGACCGCCACGTCGCCGTGCAGCGCGCCGTCCTCTCCCCCCTGACGGCGGAGGAACAGGATCAGCTTTCGATACTGCTCGGCAAGTTGCTGGCTGGGCTGGAGGAAGCGCCGTCCTCCCGTTAAATGGGGCTGAACGGAATAGCAGGGCTCTGCCCGATGCCCCGGAGGGGCTTAACAGAATAGCAGGGCTCTGCCCTGCACCCGGAAGGAGGCCTGGCCTCCTTCACCTTGTTTTTTCAAGAGGGGGCGGGTCGCCTGCGGCTCTTTTCCTATGCTGTTCTGAGCAAAGGGGAGGTCAAGGAGGCTGTGCCTCCTTGCGGGCCAGCGGGCAGAGCCCGTAGATTTTTACGTTTGCTGGCGAAGCCAGCGGGCAGAGCCCGCAGGTTTTTACGTTTGCTGGCGGAGCCATCGGGAGATTCTCCCTTGGACATTCCCTTGACTCTCCGGTGATGGCGACAGAAGTCTGGGGCATCTCTCTTCCCGTGTCCGGATCTGCCTGCCGATGTCTACCGTTCCTTCCCTGCGCCGCCGTTACTGGCGGGAAGCGGTGTTGCTGATTTTGATGGCGGTACCGGGGCTGGCGTTGCTGCCGCCGGGGCTGGTGTGGATGTATCAGCAGGGCTGGCTGTGGCTGTGGGCGCTGGGGGTTCTGGCGGCGGGGGCCGGGGCCTTTGCGGTGCGGCTGGCAATCCGGCGGCGGGCGGCGGCGGATGCGGCGGAACTGGCGGCGCAGGCCAGCCCGGCAACGCTGGGCTGGGGCCCGCAGGAACAGGCGGCATGGGCGGTGGTGGAGACGCAGGCGCTGACCGCCGCGCCGTTGCAGCCGTCAAAGGACCTGTGGGACGATGCGCTGGGGCTGATGCGCGGCACGGTCGATGCGGTGGCGGCTCATTATTACCCCGGTGAAAAGGATGCGCGCTACCGGCTGACCCTGCCGGAGCTGCTGCTGCTGACCGAACGGGTGGCGCAGGATCTGCGCCGTGCCGGGCTGCGGCATATTCCGGCGGTGCAGCATGTGCGGGTGTCAACGCTGCTGAAGGCGTGGGATCTGTATGACGCCCACGGCGACACCGTGAAAACGGTGTGGACGGCGGTGCAGACCACCCGCCGGGCGACGGCGCTGGTCAGCAATCCGCTGGCGGCGGTGCTGCGCGAAACCGGCGAGGCGCTGATGGGCAGCCTGACCGGGGATCTGGCGGCGCGGATGCAGGGCCAGCTGACGCAGATGCTGGTGCGGGAAACCGGGCGGGCGGCGATTGACCTCTACGCCGGGCGGCTGCGGCTGTCGGCGGCGGACCTGCGGGCGCTGGCGGAGGCCGATGCCGCCGGGGCCGCCACCGATCTGGCCCATCCGGTGCGGGTGGTGCTGACCGGGCAGGTCAGCGCCGGAAAATCGAGCCTGCTGAATGCGCTGGCGCAGACGGTGCAGCGCCGCACCGGGGTGTCGCCGTCACGCGACGGTACCGGAGTGCTGCATCTGGATCAGCCGGAGCGGCCGCGTCTGGTGCTGGCCGATCTGCCGGGGCTGGGCCATGACGGGCGCGGCGAAACCGCGCTGGCGGCGGAGGCGGCCCGGGCTGACCTGATCCTGTGGGTGGTGGCGGCGTCCGACCCCGGGCGGGCGGCGGACCGCGAGGCGCTGGAGGCCCTGCGCCGTCAGGCGGAGGCTGCCGGGGTGCCGTTGCCGCCGGTGCGTCTGGTGCTGACCCATGTTGACCTGCTCAGCCCCCGCCGGGAGTGGGCGCCGCCCTATGTTCTGGATGGCAGCGACCCGCGCCCGAAGGCGCAGGCGATTGCGCAGGCGCTGACGGCGGCAGCGCAGGATCTCGGCCTGCCGGAGTCCGGGGAGGCGGTGGCGGTCTGTACCGCCGGGGAGGTCTGGAATGTGGACGCGCTGTGGCAGCAGATTGCGGCGGCGCGGGATGCCGCCCGCCAGCATCAGCTGGACCGGCTGAACCGGCAGGCCGGAGCGTTTTCGGTGTCGGAAACGGCGCGTCAGATCAAGGACGGGGCCAAGGCCGTGTGGCGCACCCTGTGGGGGAAAAGCGAATGAAGGCGACAGTGCATCGGATGGTCGGCGTGGCGCGGCGGCGGGATTCCTGGTTGCAGCCATGGTTGCCGCAGATCATCCGCCATGCCAGCGGGCAGCCGGTGCTGGAACTGGGCTGTGGCTGGGGCGATGACACGGCGGTGCTGACCGCCGCCGGGCTGACGGTGACCGGGCTGGACCTGTCGGCGGATCTGCTGGCGCAGGCGCGGCGGCGGGTGCCGCAGGCCACCTTCGTGCAGCAGGATCTGTGTGACCCGTGGCCGCTGGAGCGGGCTGGGGTGATTCTCGCCAGCCTGTCGCTGCATTATTTCCGGCGGGAGCAGACCCGGGTGCTGATTGACCGCGCCGCCGGGGTGTTGGGGCCGGACGGGCTGCTGGTGTGCCGCCTGAATTCCAGCCGGGATGTCTGTTACGGGGCGCTGGGGCGGCTGATGGGGCACCGGCGGATCGAACCCGGCCTGTACCGGGTGCATGGCAGCCCGAAGCGGTTTGTCAGTGCGGCGGATCTGGAGGATCTGTTTTCCGGATGGCGGGTGCTGCACCGCCGCCACCGGGTCAGTCTGCGCTTTGGCCTGCCCAAGGCCCTGTGGGAGGTGGTCTTGCAGCCGCCGGTAGGCCGGTAAGGCAGGGAGGGGAGTTTTCCGCCTGAAAGCGGGGCACTCTTTGCATAATATGCATAATATTTTACTTTATTGAAATATTATTGCTAAATATTTCCACATTATAGAAAGAATGTAGTAGGATCGGCCCCGGAGCATTGTCGGGGATATTCATATGCGTACATTATCCATCCGGGCCGTCGTCGGCCTGTTCCTCGCCGCGATCGGCTGCGTGGCGCTGATTTACGGCGGCATTGATCTTGCCGGGGCCTGGGCCCGTAAAAACAATGCGCAGGTCATCCTGATCTCCTCCGAGGCCAGCCGGACCCTGCTGGACACCCTGCTGAACACCCGCCTTGAACGCGGCGTCCTCAGCACCGGTCTGGTGGCGGAAAATGCCGCCAGTCAGGCCCACCGGGACTCCGTTGCCGGATACCGCAAGGCGGTGGAAGAGGGTTATGCCGCTGTGGTGGAAAAGGTCCGCGCCAGTGGACGGACGCAGGCGATCGCCACGCTGGCGGACCTGCAAAAGGCCCACGACGCGATGGTGGCGGCGCAGAAGCAGTTTGATCAGGATCTGACCGTGCCCCGGTCGGCCCGCACTGCGTCGTCGTACCCGCAGTCGCAGGCCCTGTATCAGGATTTTCTGACGGCGCTGACCGCCACCTCCAATGCGGTGGATATGGGGATTTTCGGTGCTGACACGCTGGTTGACAGCCTGTTGGTGGTCAAGCGCGGTGCCTGGGCCACCCGGGTGCAGCTGGGCGGCCTGATGGGCAATGTGCAGCGCATGGTGGCGGGCGGAAAATCGTGGACCCCGCAGGAGGCCCGCGCCGCTTTCGAGGACCGCGGTAAGGCACTGGTGCTGTGGAACGGCGTGCGGGAGGCGATGGCCTCGCCGGGCCTGCCGCCGTCACTGAAGATGTCGTTCCAGAAGGCGGATGACAGCAATTTCACCGGCAAGGCGTGGGACGATGCCAAGGCCCTGCACGAGGCGCTGGCCGATGGCCGTGCCCCGGGGATTGAGATTAAGGACCTTCAGCCCCGCGATACTGCCAACAGCGGTAAAATCGTCGATCTGGCCAGTGATGCCCTGAACGAGATGGTGTCGCGGGCGGAAGACGTGCGCACCGATGCCTGGCAGGGGGTGTATATTTCCGGTGCCGCCCTGCTGGCCACGGCGCTGCTGGTGGTGGCGGGGGTGACGATGGTGCGCAGCGGCATCAGCATTCCGCTGTCGCGGCTGAACGGCACCATGCGGGCGCTGGCGGCGGGGGATCTGTCGGCGGACGTCGGCTATACCACTTTCGGTAATGAGATCGGGGAAATGGCCCGCTCGGTGGCGGTGTTCAAAGACAGCCTGATCCGCAGCCGGACGCTGGAGGACGAGGCGGAACAGGCCCGCCGCGATGGCGAGGCCCGCCGCAAGGAAGCCTTGCGCCAGATGGCGGAGGAACTGGAAAAGACCGTTGGCGCGGCGGCGCGGGCGGTGTCGGAGGCGGCGCAGCGCATGGATGAGTCGGCCCGGGGCATGTCGGATTCGGCGGCATCGACCCTGCGGCAGTCCACCTCGGTGTCGGCGGCGGCGGAACAGGCCTCCACCAACGTTGCGGCGGTGGCCGGGGCGGCGGAGGAACTGGGCGCGTCGGTCGGCGAAATCTCCCGTCAGGTCGATTTCTCGGCAGACCGGGCGCAGGCGGCGGTCGGCGAGGCACAGGTCGCGTCGGATATCATCACCGAACTGGACGTGGCGGCGGGGCGGATCAACACCATCGTTGACCTGATTTCCCAGATTGCCGGGCAGACCAACCTGCTGGCTCTGAACGCGACCATCGAGGCGGCCCGGGCCGGAGATCTCGGCAAGGGCTTTGCCGTGGTTGCCAATGAAGTGAAGGCGCTGGCCACCCAGACCGGGGCCGCCACCGCCCAGATCGGTCAGCAGGTGTCGGCGATTCAGGGCACCACCATGCGGGCGGTGCGGGCGATTTCCTCGGTGGTGCAGGCCATCGGGGCGATCAGCGAAGCCTCGCAGTCGATCGTGGTGACCATCAACCAGCAGGACGAGGCGACGCGGGAAATCGTGCAGAGCGTGGCGCAGGCCTCCGCCGGGACGCAGGAGGTGACGGAGATCATCTCTGATGTGGCCTCAGCGGCGGGGCAGACGGAACAGGATGCCGACGGCCTGCTGAAGCTGTCCGGCACCCTGACCGACCACGCCAGGACGCTACAGGAGCAGATGGCGGGGTTCCTGAAGACCCTGCGTTCGGCATAACACAGCCTGATGGCTGTGACCGTGCGGCGGCTGACGGGGCGACCTGTCAGCCGCCGTTTCTTTTGGGCGGAACAGGGGTGCAGAGGGTGGCCGACGGCGCTTCCGCTGGGTATAAGGCTGGGTGACTTTGGCAGGGTAGCGGAGGACAGGCCGATGAACGCCCCCTTTTCTGGTGCCGGTGCGGTGACTGACCACGGCGGCAACCGCACGGCGGCGGCGGCGCGCTTTGGCGTGGCGGCGGCGGACTGGCTGGACCTGTCAACCGGGATCAATCCCTTTGCCTATCCGCTGCCGGTGTTCCCCGCTGATGACTGGACCCGCCTGCCCGATGCCGATCTGGAGCAGGCGGCGGAGCAGGCGGCCCGCCGGGCCTATGGCGCGGCGGCGGAAGCGGCGGTCTGTCTGGCCCCGGGATCACAGGCGCTGATCCAGATGCTGCCGCTGGCGTGGCGGCGGGCCGACCGCCGGGCCGAAGACGCCGGAACCGTATGGATCCTCGGCCCCACCTATGCCGAACACGCCCGCTGCTGGGCACTGGGCGGTTATGCGGTGCAGGAGGTCGGGATTGACCATCCGCTGTTTGATCCGGCCTGTCCGGTTCCGGTGCTGCCGCCGGACCTGCGGGTGCTGGTGGTGGTCAACCCGGATAACCCGACCGGGCGGGTGCTGTCGGCGGCGGTGCTGGAACGCCTGCGGGCGGCGCTGGCGGCGCAGGGCGGGCTGCTGGTCTGTGACGAGGCCTTTGCCGACAGTGATCCCGCGACGGCGGTGGATAACCGGGCCGGAACCGACGGGCTGATCGTGCTGCGCTCCTTCGGCAAGTTTTACGGTCTGGCCGGGGTGCGGCTGGGGGTGGCGCTGGGGGCGGCACCGGTGATTGCGGCGCTGTCGGACCTGATCGGCCCGTGGGCGGTCAGCGGCCCGGCGCTGCGCTGTGCCGCCGTGGCCTATGCCGATGACGGTTGGGCGGCGGTGATGCGGCAGCGGCTGGCGACGCTGGCGGCCCGGCTGGATGCGGTGGTGCTGGGCAGTGATCCCGGGTTCCGGCTGGTGGGGGGGACCACCCTGTTCCGGCTGTATGCCCACCCGCAGGCGCAGGCGGTGTACGAGGGGCTGGGGCGGCAGGGGATTCTGGTGCGCCGTTTTGACAGCCGCCCGGATCAGCTGCGTTTCGGCCTGCCGGATGAGGCCGGGTTGGACCGGTTGACGCAGGCGCTGCGGCGGTGGGGCTGATCAGCCGCTGACGCACCACGCCCGCCCGCTGGCGCGGTAGCCATCGGGGCAGGGGCCGGATTTGCGCAGGATGTGGCAGGCGGCGATTCCGGCGACGCAGAACTCACCGCTGGCGGTATAGCCGGCCGGGCAACTCTCGGCCTCCGGTTTTGGCAGCGCCGGGCGGGCCCCTGTGCCGGGCAGACAGGTGCTGCCGGTGGGGCGGTATCCGGCCGGGCAGCCGGTTCCGCTGTCGCTTTTGGGCACCGAAGACGCCGGGGCCGGGGGCACCCGGCAGGCGGCTTCTGCCATCTCCGGAAACAGAAGAAGCAGACAGGACAGGGCGATGGCAGGCAGGCGCATGGGTAGGGCTCCGGTCACGGCCCGGCGTTACCCCGGCTGGGCGGCCTGACGGATCAGGTCCTGCACCACCGGATTGGGAAATTTGCGGGGCGTTGTCACCGCATAGAACGTTTCAGAGATGCCGGGCAGGCGGCTGACTTCGCTCAGCAGGCCACTTTTCAGTTCGTCCTGCACCACAATCGGCGGCAGCACCGCCAGCCCGATCCCTTCCCGCGTCAGCAGACGCATCATCGCCATGTCATCGACTTCGGCGGCAAACTGCGGCCGGATCTCCAGCCGCGCCGCCAGCGCATCAAAGGCCATGCGCAGGCCGCTCGACCGGGTCGGCACGATCAGCGGCGTGTCCGCCAGCAGGCGGCGCAGGTCAGGCTCCCCCGGCGGGCAGAGGCCGGGCACCCCGATCAGGCTGGCGGGCTGCTGGTCCAGCGGCTGCACCACATAGGGGCTGGGGGACAGGGTGTAGGCGGTCCGGGCTTCCGGCTGCGGCGGCTGGCTGGTCAGCACCACATCAAGGTTCAGGTCGGCCAGCGCCCCCAGCAGATCCGGCCCGCTGCCGGAATGCAGGATCACCTCCACATCGCTGCGCCCCAGCACCGGTTGCAGGAACCGGAGCTGGAAGTTGCGGGACAGGGTGGCAATTGCGCCGATCCGCACCGCCCGCCGGGCCTCTCCGGTCTGCTTCAGGGTGGCCAGAAGCTCGTGCCCGGCAGCGAAAATGGCATCGGCATGGTCCAGCGCGATCCGCCCGGCCTCGGTCAGGTGCAGGGCCCGGCCCCGGCGCTCGAACAGCGCCTGTCCCAGCCGCTCTTCCAGCTGGCGGATCTGCGCCGACAGGGCGGACTGCGACACATTCAGGGTCTCGGCGGCGCGGGTCAGGTGGCCTGTGTGCGCCACCACCCGGAAGTAGCGCAGGTGGTGATAGTTCAGGTCCGGCATGGTGCGGTTCCCATAATCGTTCTGTTTAAGTGAATAATTCGTGCTGAACATTATATTTTTTCTAACAATGGCACCAGCCTATGGTGCGGCGGAAGAGAAGGTTCCCCGCCGGAGGCTGAATACCATGCTGCCTGTATCCCTGTTGCCCCTGTTGCCGTTTCTCCCGTTGCTGGCCGTCCTGCCCTTTGCCGCCGTGGCGGTGCTGGCCCCGCTGCTGCGCCGCCGCCCGGCGGCGGGGGCCGTCATGGCGGAAGCGGCGGCGCTGGTCTCCCTCGCCGGGTTCGGCGGGGCGCTGTGGGGGCTGGTGCAGACCGGGCCGCAGACCTCTGCCCTGCTGGGGTGGGGCGGGGTCGGCCTCAGTGCCCGGCTGGATGCGGTCAGCCTGACCATGGGGCTGCTGATTGCCTTTGTCGGCTGGGTGGTGCTGCGCTACAGCCGCACCTATCTGCGCGGAGAGCCCGGCCACGCCGCCTTCACCGGCTGGCTGGCGGTGGTGCTGGCGGCGGTGCTGCTGTGTACGCAGGCGGGCAACACCGTGCAGATGCTGGTGGGCTGGAGTGCCGCCAGCATCGGCCTGCACCGGCTGCTGCTGTTCTATCCGGGCCGGGCGGCGGCGCAGCGGGCGGCGCGGAAGAAGTTTGTGATCGCCCGGGCCAGTGATCTGGCCCTTGCCGCAGCGGTCGGCCTGCTGGCGGTGGCCGGGGGCACCGATATCGCCACCCTGCTGGAAGCCGCCCGCAGCGGCACCCTGACCGCACAGGCCCCGGGGCTGACCGCGCTGGCGGTGGGGCTGCTGGCGCTTGCCGCCGGGCTGAAGTCGGCGCAGGCCCCGGCCCACAGCTGGCTGACCGAAATGGCCGAGGCCCCGACCCCGGTTTCCGCTCTGCTGCATGCCGGGGTGATCAACGCCGGGGGCTTCCTGCTGGTGCGGTTTGCCGATCTGGTGCTGACCAGCCCCGGCATGATGGCGGTGCTGGTGATGGTCGGCGGCTTCACCGCCCTGTATGGCAGTCTGGTGATGCTGACCCAGCCGCTGGTCAAGACCTCGCTGGCGTGGTCCACCGTGGCGCAGATGGGGTTCATGACCATGCAGTGCGGGCTGGGGCTGTTCCCGCTGGCGCTGCTGCACATCGTCGCCCATTCCCTGTACAAGGCCCACGCCTTTCTGGCGTCCGGCAGCACGGTGAAGACCGTTGCCGCCGCCCGCCGCCCCGGCCCGGTGGCGGTGCCCGGCGGCGGGGCGATCCTGCGGGCCTTTGCCGTCGCCTTCGGCCTGTATCTGCTGATGGGGCTGCTGTTCGGCTTCCAGCACAAATCCCCGCAGGCGCTGGCGCTGGGGACGGTGCTGATCTTCGGGATTGCCTACCTGATCGCGCAGGGGCTGGCCGATGCCGCCCCCCGCGCCCTGACCGTGCGCACCAGCCTGTTTTCGGCGGTGGCCTCGGCCAGTTACTTCGGCCTTCAGACGGCGGCGGAACACCTGACCGCCGCCACCCTGCCGCCCGCCCCGGCCCCCGGCCCGCTGGAAATCGCCCTGCTGGTGCTGATGCTCCTCAGCTTTGGGGTGGTGGCGCTGGCACAGGTGATGTTTCCGCTGTGGTCACGCCACCCCGCCGCCACCGGCCTGCGGGTCCACCTTGCCAACGGCCTGTACCTGAACGCCCTGACCGACCGCCTGCTGGGCGGATGGATGAAGAATTAACGGAGACCGACCATGACGCTTTCCCTGTCCCAGATCTCCGCCGCTGCCGCCGATGCCGCGCGGAGGATTGCCCCGGCGTGGCCGCTGGAGGCCACCGTGGCCGTCAACCCCTTCCTCGGCCACACCGGCGAGACACTGGCCGAAACCGCCGCCCGGCTGGCCCGCACAGGCGGGGTGCCGGTGACGATGCGGCGCGACTGGTATCTGGAGCGCATCGCCGATGGCCGTATTGGCGAGGATGACCTGTGCGCGGCGCTGGCCGCCTGCCCATATTCCGGTGAACAGCGGCTGGATGTGGAAGCCCTGCTGATGGCGGCGGCGCTTCCTCAGCCTGCGCCCAGCCCCCTGCCGACGCTGGCCGAGCTGGCGGCGGAGCTGACCGGCACCGACTGGCCCGCCTTTCTGGAAGACCGCATCGGCCTGTGGGCTGCCGGGCACTTCGACCGTGGACAGGCCCTGTGGGGCGAACGGCAGGAGGAGCGGGAATGGACCTCGTGGCGGCACTGGGCGACCCATGACCTGACCCCGGAGGTCCACGGCCTGACCGGCTTTGCCGCCTTTGCCGCCGGTCTGCCCGATGACCCGGCGGAGGCGCTGGTGCAGGGCTGCGCCGCCCTTCAGGTTCCGGCGGCGGCGCTGCCGACCCTGTTCCACCGGCTGCTGTTCAGCCTTGGCGGCTGGGCGCAGCATGCCCGTTATCTGGTGTGGCAGGCGGAACAGGCGGGCGGCACCAGCCCGGCGCTGACCGATCTGCTGGCGGTGCGGCTGGCGTGGGAACAGGCGCTGTTGATCCGCTTTCCGGCGCTGGCCCCGCGCTGGGCGGCGGTGGCGGCGGCCCATGCCGCGCCACTGACCCCGGATGCCGGGCAGATCGTGGACGCGATTCTTCAGGACGCCGCCGACCGCGCCGCCCAGCGGGCGCTGGCGGACACGCTGGCGGCCCCGGTGGCGGCTCCGGGGATGACCGGGCCGGGACCGGAGCGCCCGACGGTGCAGGCGGTGTTCTGTATTGATGTGCGTTCCGAAGTGTTCCGGCGGGCGCTGGAACAGGCCGATCCCGGCATCCGCACCCTTGGCTTCGCCGGGTTCTTCGGCATCGGGGCCGGGCATCAGGGCTTCGCGTCAGACGTGATGGAACACCGGCTGCCGGTGCTGCTGCCTCCGATGGTTCAATCCTGCTCCGGTGGGCACGGGCCGCAGGCGGAACAGGCTGATTTCGCCGCCCGCTGTCGGTCCCGCGCCGTGCGGGCGTGGGGGCGGTTCAAACTGGCGGCGGTGTCGTCCTTCGCCTTCGTTGAATCCGCCGGGCCGCTGTATGCGGTTAAGCTGCTGCGCGATGCCCTCGGGCTGGGGTCTGCTGCCCCGGCCATTGCTCCGGCCCCGCATCTGCACCCGCAGCCGTCGCCGGATCAGGCGGTCAGCATGGCGGAACGGGTGCTGCGCGGCATGTCGCTGACCTCCGGCTTCGCCCGCATTGTGCTGCTGGCCGGGCATGGTGCCCATGTCACCAACAACCCGCACGCCAGCGCCCTCAACTGCGGGGCCTGCGGCGGCCATGCCGGGGATGTCAACGCTCGGCTGCTGGCCGCCCTGCTGAATGATCCGGCGGTGCGGGCCGGGTTGGTGGCGCGGGGCATCACCCTTCCCGCCGATACCTGCTTCGTCGCCGCCCTGCATGACACCACCAGCGACACCGTCGCCCTGTATGCCGATGCGCTGCCCGCCAGCCACGCCGCCGATCTGGCCGCCCTGAAACGGGCACTGGAACAGGCCGGGACCACCGCCCGCGCCGAGCGCGCCCGGCTGCTGCCCGGTGGCGGCAGCGGATCCGCCCTGCGGCGGCGGGGCCGCAACTGGGCGGAGGTGCGCCCGGAATGGGGCCTTGCCGGATGTAGCGCCTTCATCGCCGCCCCGCGTGCCCGCACCGCCGGACGCCGCCTGAACGGCCGGGCCTTCCTGCATGATTACGACTGGCGGCAGGATGCGGGGCAGGGCTACCCGGTGCTGGAGCTGATCCTGACCGCGCCGGTGGTGGTCGCCAGCTGGATCAGCCTGCAATACTACGGTTCCGCCGTCGCGCCGCAGCACTTCGGGGCGGGCAACAAGCTGCTGCACAACGTGGTCGGCGGCATCGGCGTGGTGGAAGGCAACGGTGGCCTGCTGCGGGCCGGGCTGACGTGGCAGTCGGTGCAGGACGGCACCACCCTGCGCCACGAGCCGCTGCGCCTGACCGTCTGCGTCGAAGCGCCGGAGGCGGCGATGACCGCCATCCTCCAGCGCCACGACGGGGTGCGGGCGCTGTTTGACAACGGCTGGCTGCACCTGTTCGCGCTGGACGCCGCCGGACAGATGACCCGGCGCTACGCCGGGGATCTGCGCTGGACCGACGGCGACACCGCGCCGCAGCCGGGCCGGGTGGCGGCGTAGGGGGGGGGGGGCTGCGGCCCACCCCCGCGCGGGGCCATTGGCCCCGCACCCCGGTTTGGCGATGAAATATAAGACGGTCAGGCTATAAGGTCGTCTTGATTTTAACCGGTTTCAGTTTCTAGAGGTTTCTAAATATTCCTAAGGGTGGATAGAGTCTAAACGATAATGAGGCGATATAAATGATTGTCCTTGCCGATAGTCTCCAAGGCTTTCTGCATTAGATCACCGAATTTGTACGACTCCAATATGAATTGAGAGCTATTGGCAGAGTCTTTAAAATTATCGGCAAGAGTGCGGTCCCCATCCTTTGTGCGTTCTAGAAACAATTCATACTGTTCTAGAAGGTTTTCAATATCTAATTTTGCGTCTTTGAATTCATCCTTAATCCAAAGAAGTCTATCTATTGGGGTTAGTTTTGTCATATTGATAGCATCGGTGGGGGAGACAGAGTTGTGTTTTTTATATACAACAAGAAGGTAAAGTAAGGCTGAGTAGCACGTCAGCATTCTGCTGTGTTTTAGTTTATAATTTTTTACTTTTCCTTCTAATTTTTTCTCATCTGGTTCTCGAGATGTTCGCGCTTCATAGTTAACGCAGAAAGTTCTCCAAAGCCGAAGGATATCGTTTGTTAAGAATGCCGGAGAAAAATTACTAAAATGACCAGGGTAATCTCTCCAGTATACCGCAATAACTTCTTCAATTATTTTGTCATATACCGCTTCTCCTAAAAGTGGTTTACTTTCTAGGAAAAGGAGAAGTCTCCCGGTCAATGTGTTGCGTGCATCATCGTCGGGCTGGCCGATTGATTTTGTAAATTCATCAACCGGGTAATGGACAAGATATTTTCCATCTCCATCAAAGTCTGGGAAGTTTAGACTTCTGGTTGCTTCGATGAGTTCAGCCTTTATGCAAATTTCGTCTAGGCGGCTCAGTTGACTTTCTTTTATTCCATCTTTTCTGATGCGAGAGGGATCGGATTTTCCTACGATGAAAAGGTCAAGGTCACTTTTAGGTCCTGCCTCTAATCGTCCAAAGGATCCGGTTGCATATACACAAGCTTTTCCGTCCAGCAGGCTGTTGCAATTTAATAGTTTGCTCTTTAGAGCTTTTATCCGACTTTCAGTATAATTTTTGCGTTTACTTATTTCGCTCATTTTCCATCCCACTCGAAAACGTTTGCGAATACCTCTGCTTGTTCAATAGCATCGTCAAGCGCGTGATGGGTGTGGATCCTATCAGGGAGTAAAGCGGTCGGCAATCGCGATCGGCTAGATTCTGACACGAGTCTTCCACTCTTAACTGCAACCGCTGTTTTAATATCGAAGCAGCGCGAGTGTCCAAATGGAGAGCCTTTAGAGGAAAAACGCATAAAATACCAATAGAGCCAAGTCCAGTCGAAGCTTAGTGGGTAGGCTACTAAGACTGGGCTTGCGGAGCCAGAAACTTTCCGGATCCATTCATAAGCTTCTTCCATTACTATTTTGGGGTCGCTGCCAGAGATGAGGAGCTTGGCTCGATCTAAGCCATTTACCTGCAACGCCTCAGTTTCGAAATCATCAGAAATAGGACGAAGTTCTCGGTAAAAGAAAGTGTCATAATTAACGGGCCGAATAAAATTGGATCCGTCGTATGTGCCTGCTACGACGATTGCAAAAGATAGTACCGAATACGGTCCTGGGATTGGTCCGTCCGTCTCAACGTCTGCCGAGAAATAGATATCCACAGCTTTCTCCGCACAAAGCTTCTCGATTCATTGGTGTCCCGAAGGTGATCTGTCTGCGGGGTTGTTCCTCTGAGGGCACCTTATACCGGAGAGGAAGGGCAGTCTCTAGTCTGTTGATACTCGCCTATCGGTCTGAACCACCGATTGCTTTTGGAAGGTTTCAAACTGGAAATCTTTGAGAATTTTCATTTCTGCTGAATTTAAAACTCTCATTCCCGGACGTGTCCGGGAAATTAAGAAGGTTTCTACAGACATTAAAATCGCCTGATGGTTTATTTTGATAATTAAATCAGTGGTGTGTTAATTTTTAATTATTGTCGATGAGGTATGATTCATTTTATTTATAAAATAATTAATAAAAAACATTTGTTAATATTCCATAAATCACTATAAAATAGGTCAAGGAGCCCAAGGCTCCTTGCGGGGGACCGGGGGCAGCGCCCCCGGGTTTCTCCCCATTCCCCATTTCCGGACACTCTCACATCCCCTTGCCATCATCGCGCAGCACCACATACACCGCCGGGATCACCAGCAGGGTGAGGGCGGTGGAGCTGGCGAGGCCGAACACCAGTGACAGGGCCAGCCCCTGAAAGATCGGGTCGGTCAGGATGAAGGCGGCGCCGATCAAGGCGGCGGCGGCGGTCAGCACGATGGGTTTGATGCGGATGGCCCCGGCGTCCAGCAGGGCGCGGCGGAGCGGGGCGGTGGGGTCGGCGGCGCGGGCGTGGCGGATGAAGTCCACCAGCAGGATGGAATTGCGGACGATGATCCCGGCCAGCGCGATAAAGCCGATCATCGACGGGGCGGTGAAGGGGGCAGAAAACAGCCAGTGCCCCAGCACAATGCCAATCAGGGTCAGCGGCACCGGCAGCAGGATCACCAGCGGCAGTTTGAAGGACCCGAACTGTGCCACCACCAGCAGGTAGATCCCCAGCAGGGCGACCATGAAGGCGGCCCCCATGTCGCGGAAAGTCACCCAGGTGATTTCCCATTCGCCGTCCCACAGCAGGGTGGGGGCGGCCTCGTCGGTCGGCTGGCCGTGGTAGCCGATGCGCAGGGCACCGCTGTCGATCTGGCTCTTTAACTGGTCTTCCACCGCGAACATCCCGTAGACCGGGGCTTCGTAGGCCCCGGCGAGGTCGGCCATGACCATTTCGGCGAAGTGGCCGTCGCGGCGGAACAGGGTGGGGGAGGTGTCTTCCCGCACGATGCTGGCGACATCGCCGAGTTCCACGGTGCCACTGCGGGCGGGGATCGGGGTGGACAGGAGCCGTTCGCTGAGGGTCAGGGCGTCGCTGGGCAGGCGGACGGAAATATCGACCGGGGTCAGCCCGGCCCCGCGATGGGAATAGCCGACCTTCACCCCGCCCAGTAGGGCGGTGATGGTGTCGTAAACGGCGTCTTCCTCCACGCCGTGGTATTCCAGCGCCTGCTGGTTGAGGGCCAGCCGCAGGCGGGGGGTGGTGGCCCCGGCGCTGTCGTCGATATCGACGATGAAGGGCACGGCGCGGAAGGCGGCCTTCACCTGTTCGGCGGTGGCGCGGCGGGTGGCGGCATCGGGGCCGTAGATTTCCGCCAGCAGGGTGGAGAGCACCGGCGGGCCGGGCGGCACTTCCACCACCTTCAGCACCGTGCCATCCGGCACCGGCAGGCCGTGCAGGCGCTGCCGCACCTCCAGCGCGATGGCATGGCTGGCCCGGCTGCGCTCGGCCTTCGGCGTCAGGTTCAGTTGCAGGTCGCCCAGCTCCGGGCTGGAGCGCAGGTAGTAATGCCGTACCAGCCCGTTGAAGGTGAAGGGGGCGGCGGTGCCGGCGTACATCTGGGCGGAGGTCAGTTCCGGCAGGGTGCGCAGGCGGTCGGCGGCAGCGAACAGCACCCGCTGGGTGTCTTCCAGCGACGATCCTTCCGGCAGGTCGGCCACCACCTGAAGCTCTGACTTGTTATCGAAGGGCAGCAGCTTGACGGTGACGGATTTGGTGTAGAACAGCCCGCACACCGCCACGGTGGCGATGCCGACCCCCCACAGGAAGCGTCTGGCGGTGCGGCGGTCGGTCAGCACGGCTGTGGCGAGGCGGCGGTACAGCGCCCCGAGTTTGCCCTCGCCGCCGTGATGCGCGACGTCTTCGCGGTGGCTGCCTGCCACCTTCATCAGCAGCCACGGGGTGATGGTGACGGCGACGAAGAAGGAAAACACCATGGCGGCGCTGGCGTTGGCGGGGATCGGGCTCATATACGGCCCCATCAGGCCGGAGACGAACATCATCGGCAGCAGGGCGGCCACGATGGTCAGGGTGGCGACAATGGTCGGGTTGCCGACCTCCGCCACGCCATCAATGGCCTTTTGCAGGGCGCTGCGCCCGTCCGGCATGCCCCAGTGGCGGGAGATGTTTTCCACCACCACAATGGCGTCATCGACCAGAATGCCGATGGAAAAGATCAGCGCGAACAGGCTGACCCGGTTGATGGTGTAGCCCATCAGGTGGGCGGCAAACAGCGTCAGCAGAATGGTGACGGGGATCACCACCGCCACCACCACCCCTTCGCGCCAGCCGATGGCCAGCGTGATCAGGGCGACGATCGACAGGGTGGCAAGGCCGAGGTGGAACAGCAGTTCATCGGCCTTTTCCTTGGCGGTTTCGCCGTAATTGCGGGTGATCTCAACGTGGATGTCGGCGGGCAGCAGGCGGCCTTTCAGGCTGTCCAGCCGGGTCAGCACCGCTTCGGCCACCACCACGGCGTTGGCCCCTTTGCGTTTGGCCAGCGACAGCGACACGGCGGGCAGCGGCGTTCCGCCCGGGGTCAGGGTCCAGACCCGCTGGTCAGCGGGGGCGGAGCCGACGACGATGGTCGCCACGTCCTTCACATACACCGGGCGGCCGTCGGCGGTGGTGATCAGCAGGGTGCCGATATCGGCAACCCCTTGCAGGGTCTGCCCGGCCATCACCGGGCGCTGGCCGCCGCCGTCGCGTACCCGGCCAAGGGAGAACTGGCGGTTGGCATTGGTGATTTTATCGACCAGCTGGTTGAGGGTGACGCCGTACAGGGTCAGCCGTTCCGGGTCGGGCTCCACCCGGATCTGTTCGGCCTGCCCGCCGGAGAGGAAGGTCAGGCCGACGTTATCGACCTTGATCAGCTCCTGCATCAGGGTTTCGGCCAGAGACCGCAGGGCGGCATCGGTCCAGCGGTCGGCGGCATCGGGGCGGGGCGACAGGGTCAGCACCACGGCGGGCACATCGTTGATGCCGCGCCCGATGATCAGCGGTTCGGGGATGCCGACCGGAATTTCCGGCATGTGGGCGCGGATGGTTTCATGCACCCGCAGCAGGGCGATATCCTTGTCGGTGCCGACCTCAAACCGGGCGGTGACGGTGACGTGGTCGTCAACGGTCTGGGAATAGACGTGATCGACGTCATCCAGCCCCTTGATGATGGTTTCCAGCGGTTTGGTCACCAGCTCCACCGCGTCGTCGGCCTTCAGACCGTTGGCGGAGACCATGATATCGACCATCGGCACCGAGATCTGCGGCTCTTCTTCCCGCGGCAGCTGGATCAGGGCGACGGTGCCGACCACCAGCGCCGCCAGCAGCAGCAGCGGGGTCAGGGGGGAGCGGATGAAGGCGCGGGTCAGCAGGCCGGACAGGCCCAGACGTTGATGGGGGGTCTGGTTTTCTGGGGTCTGGTTTTCTGGGGGCCGGGGGGCAGTGGTCATGGTCGGTCCTCCGGCTTAGCGGGTTATCAGGGTGTCGCCGTCGCGCAGGCCGGACAGCACCTCGACCATCTCGCCCTGCTGCGGGTCGGGGCTGCGGTTGCCGGTCTGCACCGGCACCTCGCGGCCTGCCGGGGTGGCGGGGTCTGACAGCGTGACGAAGGTGACGCCGAAGCGCACGGTCAGGAAGCGCGCCGGAATCCGCAGGGTGTCGCGGCTGCCGGTCGGCAGCCACACCAGCGCCCGTTCCCCGACGAAGTAGGTGCCGAGTCCGTCCACCTGCACATCGGCCCTCACCCGGCCCTCGGTCAGGCGCGGGTAGACCTTGGTGACGGTGCCACGGGTGGGGGGCGTGTCGGCGCTGGCGTCAAGGCCGCGGTCGCCGACCCGCACCGGGGTGCCGGCGGTCAGGAAGCGGGCATGGCGTTCCGGCAGCTCCAGCCGCAGCAGATACCGCCCGGTGGCGATGGTGGCGATGGCTTCGCCCGGCATCACCACCGATCCGGGGATCACCTTCACCTCCAGCACCCGGCCACTGCCGGGGGCCAGCACCTCGCCCTCCGCCGTGGTGGCTTCCACCACCTGCCGTTCCGCCAGTTGCCCGGCAATGCTGCGGTCCAGCACCTCCACCGCCGTGCGGGCCTGATCCAGTTTGGCCTTCGGGGTGGCCCCCTGTTTGTACAGTTCCTGCGCCCGCGCCAGCTCGGTGGCGGCCTGGGCCCGCTCCGCCCGCAGGGACGCCACCTGTGCCTCGGCGGCGGTGCGCTTCAGCAGCAGTTTGGAATCCCCGACCACCGCCAGCACCTGCCGGGCCTGCACGCTGTCGCCTTCATCGGTGGTGACGGAGGCGACGGTGCCGCTGATGCGGGCGCGGGCCACCTGCGTATCGGCGCTGACGACGGTGGCGTAAACCGCCTTCTCGTCCGGCAGCGGCTGGGTATGGACGGTCAGGGTTTCCGCCGCCAGCGTCGGGCCGGAGGTGACGAGCAGGATCAGGACGGTCAGCAGGGGCGTGATGCGGGGCATCGGCAGGCTCCGGGGTGCGGATTGGATCAGTCTTGACTAATATATCAAAGCAAACTAAATTAGCAATTATGAATATTATTGCACTGCACCAACGGGCGGTCGAGGCCGCCACCCTGCTGCGGGCGCTGGCGAATGAACGGCGGCTGATGATCCTGTGCGTTCTGACCGGGGGGGAACACTGCGTCGGCGCACTGGAACGCCGGATCGGCATCTCTCAGTCGGCATTGTCGCAGCATCTGGCCGTCCTGCGCCAGCAGGGGGTGGTGAAAACCCGGCGCGATGGCCTGACCATTTATTACACGCTGGCGGGGGCGGAGGTGGAAGCCATCCTGCGCACCCTCAGCGATCTGTACTGCCCGGCCGCACCCAACGACGGACCGGCAGACCCCGGCTGAGAGGCAGCGTCCTCCCGACCGTATCGCAAAAACAGGTGGCTCTGCCGCCAAGGGAGGACACAGTCATGGCCCATATCATCATTCTGGGGGCGGGCATCGGCGGCGTGCCGATGGCGTTTGAAATGCGGGAGCAGGCCCGGAAAGAAGACCGGATCACCGTCATCAGCAACAGTCCGGTGTTTCACTTTGTGCCGTCCAACCCGTGGGTGGCGGTCAAATGGCGGGACCGCTCGGATATCGTGCTGGATCTGGATCCGATCTTCAGCCGCAAGGGCATCGGCTTTATCAGTACCGGCGCGGCCCGGGTGCATCCGGCGGAAAACCGGGTGGAGCTGACCGATGGCAGCAGCCTGACCTACGACTATCTGGTCATCGCCACCGGGCCGGAACTGGCCTTTGATGAAATTGACGGGCTGGGGCCGCACGGCGGTTTCACCCAGTCGGTGTGTCACGTCGATCATGCGGTGACGGCGTCGGAGCGGTGGGAAGCCTTCTGCGCCAATCCCGGCCCGATTGTGGTCGGGGCGGTGCAGGGGGCCTCGTGCTATGGCCCGGCCTATGAATATGCGGCGATCATGGATACCGATCTGCGCCGCCGCAAAATCCGCGACCGGGTGCCGATGACCTTTGTCACCGCCGAACCCTACATCGGCCACCTTGGGCTGGGGGGAGTCGGCGATTCCAAGGGGATGATGGAAAGCATCCTGCGCAGCCGTCACATCGACTGGGTCACCAACGCCCGGGTGACAAAGGTGGAGGACGGGCAGATGCACGTTACCGCCCATGACGAGGACGGCGCCCCGAAGCGCGATCATGTCCTGCCGTTCCGGTATTCGATGATGCTTCCGGCGTTCCGGGGGGTGAAGGCAGTGGCGGGGATTGAGGGGCTGACCAATCCGCGCGGGTTTATTCTGGTCGATAAGCACCAGCAGAACGCCACCTACCCCAATGTGTTTTCCGTCGGGGTCTGCGTGTCGATTCCCCCGGTCGGGCCGACCCCGGTGCCGGTCGGGGTGCCCAAGACCGGCTATATGATTGAGTCCATGGTTACGGCGGCGGCCCATAACATCGGCAATCTGCTGCGCGGCAAGGCCCCGGACCGGCAGGCGACGTGGAACGCCATCTGTCTGGCTGACTTCGGCGACAGCGGGGCCGCCTTTGTTGCCCTGCCGCAGATTCCGCCGCGCAACGTCAACTGGTTCTCCGAAGGGTGGTGGGTGCACGCCGCCAAGGTCGCCTTCGAGAAGTATTTTCTGCACAAGGTCCGCAAGGGCACGTCGGAGCCGGTTTACGAGAAATACGTCCTCAAGGCGTTGGGCATTACCAAGCTGAAGGACGGCCACATCGGTGCCCCCAATCCCTGACGGCACCGGAAACTGAGCACAGGAGAAGACCCTATTATGTCCCTTGACCGCGTCATCATGGCCTTTGCCGGAACCGTCATTCTGGCCTCGCTGGCCCTGTATGCCTTTGCCGGGCTTGGCTGGGCGATCTGGATCACCGCCTTTGTCGGAGCCAATATGCTTCAGGCGTCGTTCACCGGCTTCTGTCCGCTGGCGATTGTGCTGAAAAAGATCGGGATCCGGCCCGGCTGTGCATTTTCCTGATGCATGATGCATCATTTCTGGCACAATGTCGGGCTCCTTGGCACCGCCTCCCCTTGGCGGCGGCCCCGGCCCGGCATACATACGGGGGGTGCCGCGCTGGCCTGACCGGCGGGGCACCCCTGACTGACCGCCCCGACTGACCAGAAATCGAGACCATCATGACCCGTTCCGCACCCAAGACTGTCGTCATCACCGGCACCAGCCGGGGGATCGGGCAGGTGACTGCCCTGCGCTTCATGACGGAAGGCTGGCGGGTGATTTCCTGCGCCCGTGGGCCGCTGCCGGAGGATCTGGTGCGGGATGACAACTGGCAGCATCATCTTCAGGTCGATCTCGGGGCCGGGGATGCGGTGGATGTGCTGATCCGCGAGGTGAAGGCGATCCTGAACGGCGATCCCCTGCATGCCCTGATCAACAACGCCGGGGTGTCGCCGAAGACCCCGTTCAAGGAACGGCTGGGCATTCTCAACGGCCCGATTGACGGCTGGCGGGCGGTGTTTGAACTCAACTTCTTTACCCCGCTGCGGCTGGCCCGGGGCTTTGCCGCCGACCTGCACAAGGGCAAGGGGACGATCATTAACATCACCTCCATCGCCGGGCATTACGTCCATCCCTTCGCCGGGTCGGCCTATTCCACCAGCAAGGCGGCGCTGTCCGGCCTGACCCGCGAAATGGCGGCGGAACTGGCGCAGCTTGGCATCCGCGTCAACGCCATCGCCCCGGGCGAGATCAAGACCGAGATGATTTCGCCGGAATACGAAGCCCTGATTCCGCGCATTCCGCTGGACCGGATGGGCACGCCGGAAGACGTGGCGGCCTGCGCCTTCCGGCTGTGTTCCGATGAGTTCAGCTATATCACCGGATCGGAGGTGTTCGTCACCGGCGGTCAGCACCTGTACTGATGGATCTGGACTGAACGGTCTGGCTGGAGCATTCCATAAAAATAAGCGCTAATTTGTTGGAATGCTGGCGGAAATTACCCACTGATTCTATAGTGTCTCTTCGGCTGCGGGGGCGGCCGGACCGCAAAAGCCCTGTTTAAGGGGCGTGGGGGGACGCGATGACCGGTTTTTCTCTGTGGATGGGGGCCGTCCGGTGCCTCCGTCCCTTGTTCCGGGTTGGCGGGGCATCGGCCTGTCTGGTCCTGCTGCTGGCATGGCCGGGGCTGGCGCAGGATCCGGCAGCTCCGGTCACTTTTGCCTGTAATGAATTTCCGCCCCAGAAAATGGAACAGCCGGTGGAGGGGCACCCCGGTTTTGATATTGATATTCTGACAGCGGCGTTGGCCACGCAGGGCTTACGTCCCGACATTCAGTTCTATCCGTGGCAGCGGGCGTTACAGATGGCGGAAAGCGGGCGGGTTGATGCCCTGTGTTCCTGTTCCTACCGGTCGGAGCGGGCCGAGACCCTGCTGTTTTCCGAAAGCATCGGCACTGTCGGTATCGGCCTGTTTGGCCGGGCTTACCGCAATACCGCCCCGCTGACGATGCAGACTCTGGCCGGGCATACGGTCGGTGTGGTCCGGGGCTACAGTCTGGCCGACGATCTGGCGGCGACCGGGGCGGTTATTGTCGATGTGTCTTCCGATGAAACCGGCCTGCGGATGCTGGAGCAGGGGCGGATTGATGCCTATTACGGTTACCGCGATACCGTGCGCTATCTGTCCCGGGGGGACGGCACGGCGCTGCTGTATACCGAGGTCCGTTCCTCGCCCTATTACATCTGCATCAGCCGGGCCCGGCCGGGCGCGCCGCAGCTTCTCGATACGGTCAATCAGGGGATTTTGGCCCTGATGCACGATGGTGGTCTGGACCGCTTCCGGACACCTTACCGCTGATCGGGGTCCCCCCGGCGGCCGGGGGCATCCGGCTCCGGGGGAACGGTCAGGCCGCCGTTTCCGGCGCCGGGGAAAAAGGGGCTTCGGTCATCCGGCTGTGGCCGTGGCCGTCCCACAGGGTGGTGGCCTTGGGCGAGGCCCGGTTCCACAGCTTTTCATGAAAGTAGAACACCACGGTGTTGACCGTCGGTTCCAGCAGGGCAACGCCGGTGGCGATGGTCAGCGACCCGGTCAGCAGATAGGTGATGGTGAAGCCGACGCCGAAGTGCAGGGTGGCGAAGCTCAGGGTTTTGGCGATGTCACGCATGGTGGCCTCCGGCGGGGCAGCAGTTATTGCGATTGATTATTAATTACAGTATTTCGACCGGATCGGCAAGGCGGAAGCCGATGAGTTATTCCGGCACCGACAATCGCTTTTATCAATCATTTGGCTGCGGGCTTGTGTCTGCCGCAGGCAGGGGGTAAGGAAAGAGCCAGACAGCCATGCGCGCAGGCTATGGGCCGCGCGATCCCCCGTTTTTCTGCTGCTGGAGGGCTCCCCCCGTGCCGATCACCGATGCCTTTCTGGACACCCTGCGCTCCATCGTCGGCGACAAGGCCGTGCTGACGGACGGTGGCGATCTTGATCCGCATCTGCGCGAAGAGCGCGGCCTGTACCGGGGGCAGGCCACGGTGGCGGTCAAGCCTGCCACGACCGAAGAGGTTTCAGCGGTGGTCAAGGCCTGCGCCGCCGCCGGGGTCAGCATTGTGCCGCAGGGCGGTAACACCGGCCTGTGCGGCGGGGCGGTCTCCGATGCCGGTCAGGTGATCCTCAGCCTGTCCCGCATGAACCGCATCCGCGCCATCAATCCGATCGACTTCACCATCACGGTGGAAGCCGGGGTGATTCTGGAAGACGTGCAGACGGCGGCGCTGGAGGCGGACCGCTTCTTCCCGCTGGCGTTGGGGGCGCAGGGGTCCTGCCAGATCGGCGGCAATCTGGCGACCAACGCCGGGGGGCTGAACGTCCTGCGCTACGGTAACACCCGCGACCTGTGTCTGGGGCTGGAAGTGGTGCTGGCCGATGGCACGGTGTGGAATGGCCTGAAGGCGCTGGGCAAGGACAACACCGGCTTTGCCCTCAAGCACCTGTTTATCGGTGGGGAAGGGGCGCTGGGCATCATCACCGCTGCGGTGATGAAGCTGTATCCGCGCCCGCTGGAAAAGCAGACCGCCCTGTGTGCGGTGGATGACGTGGCACAGGTTCCGGCCCTGCTGGCGCTGGCCCGCGCCATGTCCGGCGATCAGGTGTCAGCCTTTGAGCTGGTGGCCCGCTTCGGGCTGGAACTGGCCTGCCGCCATCTTGACGGCGTGACCGACCCGTTTGAGGACGCCCATCCGTGGTATGTGCTGGCGGAGTTTTCCTCCACCCGGGCCGGAACCGACCTGCGGGCGGTGTTCGAGGGCTTTCTGGAGACCGCCTTTGAGCAGGGCATCATCTCCGATGCGGTGATCGCTGAAAGCGGCCAGCAGGAAGCCTCGTTCTGGCGGATGCGGGAAGGCCTGCCGGAAGCGCAGAAGCACGAAGGGGCCTCGATCAAGCACGATGTCGCCGTGCCGGTGGCACGGGTGCCGGAATTTCTCGACCGGGCGATTGCCGGGGTGGTGGCGGCCCTGCCGGGGCTGCGGCCGTGCCCGTTCGGCCATGTCGGCGACGGCAACATCCACTTCAACCTGACCCAGCCGGAGGGGATGGACCCGAAGGCCTATCTGGGCCACTGGGAAGAGATGAACCGCATCGTTCACGATATCGTGGTGGACATGGGCGGCTCGATCTCCGCCGAGCATGGGGTTGGCCGCCTGAAGGTGGATGAGATCATCCACTACAAGAGTGCGGCGGAGATCGAGGTGATGCGCAAGGTGAAGGTGGCGCTGGACCCGCAGAACCTGCTCAACCCCGGTGTGGTGGTGCGGATCTGACGCATCCGCCGACAGACTGAGAAAACGCGTAAAACCGGCCCCGGAGCCCGCTTCGGGGCCGATTTTTATGGCGTTCTGACCGGCTCCGAGTCGGCGTTGATTGACCGTTCAGGGGCATCTTATTCCATATAGTGAAATTTTAAGGAGATCGGGTATCACCCTCTCTCGTCTTGTGAAACACGCCGGTGCATAATTATTCAAAACATAACTCATGATTGTTTTTCTTGGTCAGATTTCTGACCTGCCAGTATCGTGCCTCTGATGACAGTTCGGGACCGCCTGATGATGCGGTCGGGGAATATTCAGGGGAACAGATGTTTAAAAATAACAAGATAGCCACCAAGCTGCTGCTGCTGGCGCTGCTTGGAATCCTCGGCGTCGGGATCGTCACCGCCTACGGGCTGATGTCGCTGCGCCAGACGATGGAAGCCGAACGGCGGGCGGCGGTCCGGCAGGTGGTGGAAACGGCGGTGTCCGTTGCCACTTATTACCACAAACAGGCGCAGGACGGGGCACTGTCGCCGGAAGAGGCGAAAAACCGGGCGGCGGCGGTGATCCGGGCCTACCGCTACGGTCAGGGCGATTACATGTTCGTCTACAGCACCAGCGGCGTGACCGAAATCCACGGCACCCGTAAGGAGCTGGAAGGCAAGATGCGGATCGACGAGAAGGACGCCACCGGCTTTCTGTTCCTGCGCCATCAGATTGAGAACGCCAAGGCGGGGGGTGGCTATACCACCTACCGCTTCACCAAGCCGGGTGGTGGCGACGCCTTGTACGAGAAGGTTTCCTACGAGGCACTGTTCGCGCCGTGGGACTGGGTGATCGCCTCCGGGGTTTATGTTGATGATATCGACACCGCCTTCCGGGGCGGCGTGATCCGGGCGCTGGTGGTTCTGGTCATTCTGCTGGTGGCGATGATCGGGGCGTCGATGCTGCTGGGGCGGGTGATTTCCACCCCGATCCGCCGGATGGCCGCCACCATGCGGGCGCTGGCAGGGGGCGACCTGAGCGTCACGGTTCCGGCGCTGGACCACCGCGACGAGATCGGCGAAATGGCGAATGCGGTGGAGGTCTTCCGGGAGAACGCCCGCGAGCGTCAGGCGCTGGCGGCGGCGGCACAGGCCGATCTGGCGGCGCGGGAGCAGCGCACCCGGCAGATGGAAGCCCTGATGCAGGACTTCGACCGCGATGTGTCACACATTCTTGAAACCGTGACCTCGGCCTCGACCGAGCTGGAAGCCACCGCCCGCGCCCTGTCGGGGACGGCGGAACAGTCGGCGCGCAACGCCACCACGGCGGCGGCGGCGACGGAACAGGCTTCGGTCAATGTCAAGAGCGTGGCGGCGGCATCGGACGAACTGGCGGTGTCGATCACCCATATCGCCGAGCGGGCCGGGCAATCGCAGGCGGTGGCGCAGCGGGCGACGGCGGCGGCGGAGCGGACCGAACAGACCGTCCGCACGCTGGGCGAGGCCACCAGCCATATCAGCCAGATTGTCGGCCTGATCGAGACGGTGGCCAGCCAGACCAACCTGCTGGCCCTGAATGCCACCATCGAGGCCGCCCGCGCCGGAGAGGCCGGGAAAGGCTTTGCCGTGGTGGCGAACGAGGTGAAAAGCCTCGCCAACCAGACCTCCCACGCCACCGCCGAGATCTCCACCCAGATTGCGGCGATGGAAGCGGCCTCGACGCAGGTGGCCGAGGCGATCCGCGAGATTGTCGGGGTGATCGGCGAGGTCAACACGCTGGCCGGGGATATCGCCGATGCGGTATCGCAGCAGGGCGACGCCACCCGGGAAATTGCCCGCAATGTCACCGAGGCGGCGCAGGGCACGCAGGATGTGGCCGAAAGCGTGATCAACGTGACCGTCGGGGCGCAGGAAACCGGGGACAGTGCCGGGCAGGTGCTGGCCGCCGCCGGGGAACTGTCCCGTCAGTCGGAAAAGATGCGCGGGCAGGTCGGTGACTTCTTCGCCCGGGCCCGGGCGCTGTAACAGGGACTGTCGTGTAATTTAAAAGAAAACCGCCGCTCCGGGTCTCCGGGGCGGCGGTTCTGTTTGGGAAAACCCTGTCGGATGGCAGGGATCAGGACGGACGGCTGCCGGACAGGCCACGGACGGAGACGACCAGCAGCAGGCACAGCAGGCACAGCAGAGCGGCACACAGAAAGGTCCGGCTGTATCCGGCGTATCCGGCCAGAGCGGCCCCGCCGCTGCCGCACAGGATGGCGGTGATCACGCTGGTGGACTGGAACAGGGCAAAGTCCGTGGCCGCCCGCTGCCGGTCACTCAGTGCCATCAGGCGGGTGTAGAGGGCGACAAATCCGGCGGAGACCGCTGCGGTTCCGCCAAGGACCGCTGCCGCAACCGCCCATGGACTGGTTCCGGCCAGTGGCCCGCCCGGCATCAGGGCCGCCAGCAGCAGGAAGCAGGCCGCCTGTGCCGGCAGGATGGCGGCCATGGCCCGGCGGGCCCGGCCCTGCCGCGACAGGCCCCAGCCCACCGCCGTCCCGGTCAGGGCGGCAATCAGGGTGGCCGGGCCGGTGACCAGACTCACCTGTTCCAGCGACAGGCCGCTGTCGATCAGCACCGGGCCGGTCAGGGCCAGCGTGATCCGGCCCCCGGCCTCGAAGCACAGGGTCAGCAGCAGACCGGCCTGCACGTTCCGGCAGGTCAGGGCCTGCCACAGGCTGCTCCGCCGCTGCGCCTCCGGCGGGGGAGACGGAGGATCTCCGGCGGGCAGCAGCCGCGCGGACAGGCCGCACGCCAGCAGCAGGGCGGCGATGACCAGCACCGCCCCGGTCCAGCCGGTCCAGCCGGACAGCAGGGTGAACAGACCGCTGCCAAGGGCGGTTCCGGCATAGCCCCCGGCAATCTGCACCGTGCTGCCATCCTGCCGCCGCCGCTCGGGAAGGGTGCGGATCAGCAGGGCGTCGCAGGCGGTGTCCACGGTTGCCGCCAGCAGGGCCGTCAGCGCCAGCACCGTCAGCAGCAGCGGGACGGTGGCGGCCAGCCCGGTGTTCCCGCCGGGCAGAAAGGCCAGCCCGCCAATCAGCGCGGCGGGCAGAACCGCCCCGGCGGTCAGGATCTGCCGGGTCCGCTGCGGGGTGATCCATGGTGCCCACAGGGCCTTCAGGGCCCACGGCGCCATGATCAGCGAGATCAGGCCGATCTGTTCCACCGGCACCCCGCCGCTGCGCAGCACGGTGGGGATGCCGACGAAGGACAGGCCGCCGATCATCCCCTGCGCCGTATACAGGGCTGCGGCCACGGTCAGGGTGCGGGCGATGGCGGGGGTGTCCGCCGTGTTCAGCCCGGCGTCGGCCCCCATCAGAAGGTGACCCCGCCCTTGATGCCGACCACCCGGCCGTCGCCGAGGTTGCTGTAGGTGGTGCCGCCGTTGAAGCTGTAGGTGCGGTACTGGCGGTCGGTGAGGTTTTCGGCAAACAGGCTGACGGTGGCCCCGGAGTCCAGCGCCAGATCCAGCGACAGGTCGAACAGGGCGTATCCGCCCTGCGCCATGGTGTTGGCCGGGTCAAAATAGGTCCGCGAGGTATAGCGGGTGGCCCCGCGCACGCTCAGGTCCCCCGGCAGGCCGGTGGCGGGCAGGAAGTAGGTGGCCGAGGCGTTGAGCAGGAGATCCGGGGCATAGGGCAGGCGCTTGTCGGTATAGCTGGCGTTGCTGACCGGATCGGTGGCGCTGGTGAAGGTGGACCGGCCGACGGTGCCGCCGAAGGTCAGCCGCAGGGAGTCCACCGGGCGGACCACAGTATCAAACTCCAGCCCGACGCTGCGGGACTCGCCCATGTTGCGCAGGGTCTGGAACGGGGATCCGGCGACATTGACGTAGATCTGCTTGTCCTCGGCCTCGATCCAGTAGGCGGTGGTGCTGACTTCCACCCGGTTCCCGGCGAAGTGGCCGGTCCAGCCGATTTCGGCGTTGGTCGAGGTCTCGGGGGAATAGGGCTGGGCATCGGCGGCGCTGGTGACGGTGTGGTTGAAGCCGCCGGGCTTGTAGCCCTGACTGAGCTGGGCATGCAGGCGGTGATCCGGGGTCACCTGCCATCCGGCGGCCAGCTTGGGCGTCACCGCGTCAAAGTCGGCGCTGTTGCTGAAGGACAGGGCCGGGTAGGCCGCCATCAGGCCATTGGCCCGGGTCGCTTCGGTCTTGGCCTGATCGTAGGAATAGCGGACCCCGGCGGTCAGGTCGACGGTGGGGGTCAGGTGGTAGGTGCCTTCCCCGAAGGCGGCGGTGCCGGTGGTTGTGACAGAGGAGTCGGAGGCCCCGACCACCCCGCCGAAGTAGGGGCCGGTCTGGCGGTCGAAATCGGTCTGTCCGGCATAGAGGCCGACCACCCCGTTGTAGCGGTCACCGGTGAGGGCGTAGCGCAGTTCCTGCGACAGGGTCTTCTGCTGTTCCGGCTGATACAGGCCGTAGGCGGAGCGGTCGAGGTCGCGGTCCTGATAGGCGGTGATGCTGCTGATGGTGCCGGGGCCGACCCGGTAGTCGGCGTTCACGGCCAGACTGGTCAGGGTTTTGTGGCTGCGGGGATGGGCGTAGACGGCGCTGTTGGTGCTGCGCTGGTGGATGTCGCTGACTACCACCTCCTCGTTGCTGTTTTCCTCAATCCGGCTGGCACTGACGGCAAGATCGAGCGGGCCGCCCTGCGGGGCGAAGCGCAGGCGGGCACGGGCATCGCGGTTCTGGCGGTCATCGACCGAGGACCCGCCGGTGGCGGCATCATCAATGGTGCCGTCCCGCCACGATCCGCCCAAGGACAGATCCCCGTACAGCCGCCCGGGATCCAGCACCTGCGTGGTGCTGATGCGGCTGTCCTGCCCGGCGGTGGACAGTCCGGCGCTGACGGTGGTGCGGGCGCTGTCCGGGCGGCGGGTGATGATGTTGATCACCCCGCCATAGGCCCCGGCCCCGTAAAGGCTGCCCTGCGGGCCTTTCAGGAGTTCCACGCGGTCCACATCGGTCAGGGCCTGCGACAGGGTGGCGGGATCCTGCGGAACGCCGTCAACATAGACCTGCACCGCCGGATTATAGAAATCCGGGGAGGACATGCCGCGGATGCTGACGTTGGCATAGGTGCTGCTGCCCCGGGCGCTGATGTGCAGGCCGGGGAAGACCTTTTCGAGGTCGGTGATGGTTCTGACCCCGGCTTCCTCCAGATCCGCGCCGCTGCGGACCAGAACCGAGGAATCGGTGGCGCCGCTGGCCTGCGGGCGCTTGTTGGCGGTGACGGTCACGGTCGGCAGGCTGGCAGGGTCGGCGGCCTGCGCCGGGGCGGGCAGCCCAAGCAGGGCGGCCACCGCAACTCCGGCGGCCCCAATAATCCCGGCAGAAGGTGCCAGCGTCTGTTGCATCCGGTCCTGTTTCATCGGAGGAGATCCTTGTCATGGCTTCTGTGCCGCAAGGCGTAGCAAGCCGGGTCCCCGGTCGGCCAACGGGATCAGGAAGCCACCGGCGGGGATCCGCATTAAAAATGATAATGAGATGCGGTTGCACCCGTTGCGGGGCGGTGGGGGGGCAGCGGGGGGCGGGCCTTATCCGCCGGTGGTGGCGTAACGGCTGGGGGCGACGCCGTAATAGCGGCGGAAGATCTTGGCGAAATGGGCCGGATTGGCGTAGCCGACCGACAGCGCGATCTCGGTGACCGAGGCATCGTCTTCGGCCAGACGCCGCGCCGCCTCTTTCATCCGCAGTTCCTGCACCGTGGCATAGACCGAATTGCCGAACAGGCTGCGGAACCCCTGTTTCAGCTTGTTTTCATTCAGGCCGGACTGCCGGGCCAGCTCCCGCAGCGAGGGGGGATTTTCCAGATCGGCAGCCAGCAGGGCATAGGCGGTCTGCAACCGGCTGCGGTCCCGCCCGGACAGGACGATGCTGCCTGCGGGTTCCCCCGGTGCGGTCGGGTCCGGCCCAAGCCCGCCGAGGGCGAGGGCCAGCACCTCAAAGGCCCGGGCTTCCAGCAGCAGGCGGGCACTGGCCCCCTGCGTCGGTGCGGCCAGCAGGCGTTCCGCCATCTGGCGCAGCTCTGCCGTCAGCGGGCGGTAGGTGAACTCGACGCTGGTTCCGGCCGGAAAGCGGACGGTGCCGGATCCGGCAGGAATGACCGTCGCCGCCGGGTCCAGCAGGGGGCGGACGTAGGCGTCCTCAAAACGGAAATCGACCATACGGATCCGGGTTCCCGCCGGAACGGAAAATCCGCCCCGGGCCGGTCCGGCCGAGATCATCACCGACAGGGTGCCCGGTTGCAGCGGGTAGCGGTGGCTGTCGCCGTCCAGCCAGGTCGAGCCTGCCGCCTCAAGAATCAGGCCGACATGCAGGCCGCTGCCGCATTCCTTTTCCCCGGACAGCTCCTGTGCCGTCGTCAGATCCCGCAGCATCACCAGCAGTCCGGGGCGCAGCCACAGGCAGTCATCGCGTCCGGCCTTTGCGGTGCCGCCGCTGTGGATGTCCTCCCGGTGATGCAGGGGGGCGGGGGCCGAGGTCTGCTGAAGGGTTGGCGACAGGGGAAAGGTGGAAACGCTGTTCATGTCCGGCGGGTCCATGCAGTCAGTCCGGGAAGGGGCCGGACAGTCCGGACTGACTGTAGGAATAATCAGAAGATAATGCAAATCATTCTTAATTTATGCCGGAGGGCGGTGCCAGCCGGGGGCGGCGGACAGGGCAGACCACAGGCCGCTGTACACCGGGCTGGTCGCCAGCAGACCGGCGTGGGTGCCGCAGGAGTCAACACGGCCCTGATCGAGGACGACGATCCGGTCGGCATGCCGGACGGTCCACAGGCGGTGGGCGATGACGATCAGGGTCCGTCCCTGCGCCAGGTCCGACAGGGCGTCCTGCACCAGCCGTTCGTTCTCCACATCCAGCGCCGAGGTCGCTTCGTCGAGGATCATCACCGGGCAATCCTGCAAAAACAGCCGGGCCAGTGCCAGCCGCTGCCGCTCGCCGCCGGACAGGGCCGCCCCGCCGTTGCTGAGGACGGTGTCATAGCCCTGCGGCAGCGACAGGATCAGGTCATGGCAGCGGGCCCGGCGGGCGGCGGTTTCGATCTCCTCCTGTGAGGCTGACGGGCGGCCCAGCCGGATGTTGTCGCCGACCGACAGGCTGAACAGGGTGACATGCTGCGGCATCATGCCGACCCGGTGCGGCAGGGCACCCGGCGGCAGGGCGGACAGGTCCTGCCCGTCCAGCAGGATCTGGCCGCCGGTCGGGGACAGATGCCCGGCGGCCAGAAGGGCGACGGTGGTTTTTCCGGCCCCGGTATGGCCGACCAGTGCGGTCAGCCCGCCTGCCGGGGCGGTGAAACTGACCTGCCGCAGGGCGGCGGTGCCGTCGGTATGGGTCAGGCTGACCGCCCGGAAGGTGACCTCCGGCGGGCTGTCCGGTGCCGGAAGGGTGCCGGTCGGTGCCGGGCCGGTCGTCGCGGTGGTCTCCAGCAGGCCGGACAGGCGGCGGGCGGAAATCGACATCTGTTGCAGCAGGGCGGAAAACTCCACCAGCTCGATCACCGGGCCGAACAGGCGCAGGGTCAGGAACAGGAACAGCAGGAACGGCCCGCTCGACAGGTCCCCGGCGATCAGGCGGTGGGTGGCCATGCCGATAGTGGCCGATCCGGCCCCGGCCACCAGCACCGGCACGCAGATGGCGGCGACCACATAGCGGGCGGTCAGGGCCTTTCCGGCATCGCGCATCTGCTCCATCGCCTGATGGGCCCGGTGCAGGTGGCGGGTGGTCAGGGCAAAGGCCTTCAGCACCGGCATGCCGTGCAGCATTTCGATCAGGCGGCTGTTCAGGTCGGCCCCGGCATCGGACAGGCGTTCTCCGGCCTGCCGTTGCAGGCGGGCCGCCAGCAGCAGGGCCGGGCCCAGCAGCAGGGCCGCCACCAGCAGCGGCAGGCCCAGCACCGGGTCCGCCACCATCGCCCCGGCAATCGCCGCCAGCGGAAACAGGATGCCCTGCACCATCTTCGGCAGGAGGATGCCGGGGAACACCTCCAGACGGGCAATATCGGTCATCAGCACCGAGGCCGGATCCGGCCCGCCGCCGTCTGCGGCGGCAGGGGGGCGGCTGCGCAGCCGCAACAGGCAGTCGCGGCGCAGGCGGGCGGTCATGGCGTAGCCGGTCAGGGTTCCGGTTTTTCCGGCAGCCCCGGCCACCGCCAGTTGCAGCAGGGCCGCGGTGCCGAGGATCCCTGCCGCCACCACCGCCGGGGGCAGACCGGGCAGGCCGGGCAGCTCCGGCAGCGGCGGCACATGGGCCGGGTCAAGGAGGGCGGCGGCGATCCACACCGCCATCGACAGGGGGACCATCAGCAACAGGCCCTCTGCCAGCCGCAGCACCAGCGACAGGATCAGGGACCGGCGCTCCGGTCCGGCCAGCCGGAGCAGATCGAAAAGGGCGGTCATGTGTGTTTTCCTGAAGAACGGAGATCCCAGCCGAGGTTGCTCTGCTGGAGTGACCACAGCCGGGCATAAGCCGGACAGGTGGCGAGAAGATGCGGGTGGGGGCCTTCGGCGATCACCCGGCCCCGGTCCACAAACACCAGATGGTCGGCGTGACAGGTGCTGTCGAGGCGGTGCGACACCACGGCGATGGTCCGTTCCCCCGGCAGCCCGGCAATCGCCTGCTGGAGCAGGGCCTCGTGGACCGGATCGACGGAGGCGGACACTTCGTCCAGCAGCAGCACCGGCGGCTGCCCCAGAAGGGTGCGGGCCAGAGACAGCCGCTGGCGCTGGCCGCCGCTGAGGCGGTGCCCGCCCCGGCCGAGCCGGGTGGCGTAGCCATCGGGCAGGGCGGTGATCACATCCTCGCAGCGGGCGAGGCTGACCGCCCGGTGTAGGGCGGCGTCTGCCTCCGGTCCTTCCGTCGGGTGCCCCCCGGCGGACAGGGCAAGGCGCAGGTTGGCCTCCACCGTATCGTCGAACAGGAAAGTGTCCTGACTGACCAGACCGATGCAGCGGGCCAGATCGGTGGACGGCAGATCGCGCAGGTCGGTGCCGCCCAGCCGGATCTGGCCGCTGTCCGGGTCGGAGAACCGGGCTGCCAGCCGCAGCAGGGTGCTTTTTCCGCCCCCGGACGGGCCGACAATGGCGGTCAGGCGGCCAGCGGGGAGGGTGAGGCTGACCCGGTCGAGAATCAGCGTGCCGTTGGCGCTGAAGCTGACAGCGTCAAAGGTCAGGTCCTTGCGCTGGGGCAGGGCGGCAGGCTGCCGGGGCTCCGGCAGGACCGGGGCGGTGTGAATGGCACTGATTTTCCGTTCCGCCTGTACCACCCGCAGGGTGATTTCCCCGTACACGGTCAGGCGCAGCAGCGGCGGCCCCAGCCCGGTGGCGGCAAGAAGGGCGAAGGCGGCCTCCGTCGGCGGGCTGCTGCCGGTGGCGGTCAGCCACAGGGCCAGCGGCGCGATGAACAGCAGCCAGGCCCCGGCCACCACCGTATAGGCCGCCCACGACGGCCCCCACAGCCGGTACCAGTCCGCCGCGAAGCCCCGGAAGTCTTCGATCCGGGCCAGCAGAGTGGTTTCCACCGGCGACCCGGGGCCGACGCCGCGCAGGGTGGGCAGGCCCTGCGTGTATTCCACCGTTGCCCCGTTAATGGCCCCGATCCGGCTGAAGTAATCCCCCATCCGGGTGCCGTGGCCCTGCATCATCCGCTTCTGGACCAGCAGGGCCACCGGCACGATGCCAAGGGCCGCCAGCGCATAGCGCCAGTCCACCGCCGCCATCAGCCCCAGCACCAGCAGCGGCGACATCAGGCAGGCGGTCATGTCTGGCAGCTGATGACTGAGGAACAGTTCCAGCACCTCGACATCCTCATGCAGGGTCCGCTTCAGGGCCCCGGTCTGGCGGGCGGTGAAGTAGCCCAGCGGCATACGGGGCAGCCGGTCGGCCAGATCGCGGCGGATCCGGTAGAGGGTGTCAAAGGCGGCGGCGTGGGCCAGCCCGGTGGACAGGCCCTGTGCCACCGGCGGCAGCACCAGACAGGCGGCAAGAAACGCCGCACCGGAGAGGGTCGGTCCGGTGGCTTCCCGCACCGCCACCAGAAACGGCAGCACGGCCAGCAGGCTTCCGGCGGCGGCGAGCAGGCAGGCGACGGCCAGCGGCCACCGCCGGGCGCGGGCGAGGGTCAGGACGGCTTTCAGGCCACCCGGAGGAGTATCCTTGGTCACGGTGTCCTCGGAAAATGCACAGGGGCGATCCCCGGTTTCGGGGGGAGGACTGTCAGGGATCCGGTGGCCGGGCAGCCACCGGGATCAGGACCGGAAAACCGTGATCCGGATAAAATGCGGGCCTGAAAGCAGACCGCCCCGGAGGTTTCCCTCCGGGGCGGCTGTATCTCAGGGGCAGGATGAGGATCTGAACGGTCAGTTGCCGATGTTGACCGGCACGTACTTCATGTCGTTGCCGACCTGTACCAGCAGCAGCACCGACTTCCGCCCGCTTTCCTTGGTCTTGGCCACCTGTTCGGCCATGTCCCCGGCGGACTTCAGTTCCTTGCCGCCCATTTCCAGCAGCACGTTGCCGCGGCGGATGCCCTTTTCCTCAGCCGGGCCCTTGGCGGTCACATCGGTGACGATCAGGCCCTTGGTGATGGTGTCGGGCAGGCTGTACTTGGCGCGGCTGGCGGCCGTGACCGGGGTCACCGACAGGCCCAGCGACTTGACGGCGCTGCTTTCGACCGCAGCGGTTTCCTTCTTCTTCGGGGCGTCGGCCTTGGCCTGCTGTTCTTCGTCCTTCAGCTCGCCGACCTTGACCTTGACGGTCTTGCGTTCGCCGTCACGCCACACCACCACCGGCACACTGTCACCGATCTTGCTTTCGGCGACCATGGCGGGCAGGCGGCGCATTTCCTTCACTTCACGGCTGTCCCATTCCAGAATCACGTCCCCGGTCTGGATGCCGGCACCGATGGCCGGGCTGCCGTCCTCGATCCCGGCGACCAGCGCGCCACGGGCTTTCTTCAGGCCAAGGCTTTCGGCGATTTCGTCGGTGACGGTCTGGATGCGGACCCCCAGCCAGCCCCGGCGGGTTTTGCCATACTTGCGCAGGTCTTCCAGCACCGGCTTCAGCAGGTTGGCCGGAGAGGCGAAGCCGATGCCGACGCTGCCGCCCGACGGCGAGTAGATGGCGGTGTTCACGCCGACCACCTGACCGTCCATGTTGAACAGCGGGCCGCCGGAGTTGCCACGGTTGATCGGGGCATCGGTCTGGAGGAAGCTGTCATAGGGACCGGCGTTAATATCGCGGGTCTTGGCCGACAGGATCCCGGCGGTGACGGTGCCACCCAGCCCGAACGGGTTGCCGATTGCCATCACCCAGTCGCCGACGCGGGCCTTGTCGGAATCGCCGAAATCGACGTAGGGCAGCTTGCGCTTGGCATCGACCTTCAGCAGGGCGATGTCCACCTTGGCGTCGCGGCCGATCAGCTCCGCCTTCAGGGCGGTATCGTCGGACAGGATGACGGTGATTTCATCGGCATCCTGAATGACGTGGTTGTTGGTGACGATGTAGCCGTCCGGATCGACGATGAAGCCGGACCCGAGCGAGGTGGCGCGCTGCGTCGGCTGATCGCCGCCGTTGCCGCCGTTGCGGCCGGGGTTCTGGCGTTCCAGATAGTCCTTGAAGAATTCCTCGAACGGTGAGCCGGGCGGGAACTGCGGCATGTCCGGGCTGCGGTCGGCGGAAATGGTCTGGGAGGTGGAGATGTTGACCACCGCCGGCAGCAGGCGTTCCGCCAGATCGGCGAAGCTGTCGGGGGTGCCACGGGCCTGTGCCTGCGCCATCTGCGACACCAGCACCATCAGGGCAGCGGCCAGCGCCAGCATCCATGCGGCGGTGCCAGTGCTGGTTGCGGCGCGCAGGGCCATGGCCCGGGCGGTGGCGCGGCGGGGCAGGGGGTGGCCCGCCGGGGCGCTGTCAGATCCCGCAGCCTGCGGCAGGGAACGGGAAAGGGGGGAGCGATAGGCAGAAAACACGCTTGCCTCCGTAACTGTCTTCATAGGGGCGTACCCGCAGATACCCGGTGCCGTGGTTCCGCCGCACCGTCTGATTTTTTCCGGGCCGGAGCCTGTTGAAAACTCAGGCAGCTTCCCGGACAGAGGGCAGGCGGTGGGGCCGGATCACGGCACCCCAGTATGTGGGGCACTCTGTGATGGCATTCAAGAACAATTGCCCTGAACGGAGCCTGAACCGGTTGTTTTTCATCGGTACAGGCGATGGGGGATCATTGGGCGGGTTAATCGGGGCAAAACGAGGGCAAGGGGGATTCTGTCAGGATCCGGACAGCAAAAAAGCGGGGTTTCCCCCGCTTTTCCGTCACAGATCCTGATCTTACTTCTGCGGTGCTTTGCCGAAGTAACGGAAGAATTCCGAATCCGGGCTGAGGACCATGGTGGTCCGGCCATCCCCCAACGCCTGCCGGTAGGCATCCATCGAGCGGTAGAAGCGGAAGAATTCCGCATCCCGGCCATAGGCATCGCCGAGGATCTTGTTGCGGGCACCGTCGCCTTCCCCGCGCAGCACTTCCGCCTCGCGGCGGGCGTCGGCCAGCAGGCCGGTGCGGGTGCGGTCGGCTTCGGCCTGAATCTTCACCTTCAGCTCTTCGCCTTCGGCGCGCAGCTGGGCGGCCTGTGCCACACGGTCAGACCGCATGCGGTTGAACACCGACTGCGAGGTCTGCTGCGGCAGATCGGTGCGGCCGATACGGACGTCGATGATCTCGATGCCGAATTCCGGGGCACGCTGGGCGACGGTGCGGCTGATCCGCTTCATCACGTCGCCGCGCTTTTCGGTCAGCAGGTCGGTCAGCTCGCTTTCGCCCATTTCCTTGCGGACGGCGGCGTTGAGGATGCCGCCCAGACGGTTGCGCAGGTTATCTTCCAGCCGGACGGTCTTGTAGAATTCCAGCGGATCAACGATGCGGTAACGGGCGTAGGTATCGACGATGATGCGCTTCTGGTCGATCAGCGGCAGTTCCTGCGTCGGCGGATCAAGGTCCAGCACCCGGTTGTCGTAATACAGCACGTTCTGGATGAACGGGATCTTGAACTGAAGACCGGGTTCCTTGATCACCCGCACCGGATTGCCGAGCTGAAGGACAATCACCTGTTCGGTCTGGCGAACAGTGAACATCGCGCTGCTGGCCAGAATGGCGACGGCGGCAACCGCAACCCCGAAAATGCCGAGTTTGGTGGTGCTCATCACTTGCTCTCCTGACCCTGAAGCGCTTTGCGGACTTCCGGCAGCGGCAGGTACGGCACCGCGCCACCGGCCTTGTCGAGGATGACCTTGTCGGACTGCTTCAGCACGTCCTGCATGGTTTCCAGATACAGGCGCTGGGTGGTCACATCACGGGCATTGCGGTAGGTCTCGTAGACCGACAGGAAGCGGGCGGCTTCCCCTTCGGCGTCCTTCACCACGCGGTCGCGGTAGGCGGAGGCCTCCTGAATCAGCCGCTCCGATTCCCCCTTGGCGCGGGGCAGGATGTCGTTGCGGTAGGTGTTGGCCTCGTTCTGAAGGCGTTCCTTGTCCTGACGGGCGCGCTGCACGTCGTTGAAGGCGTCGATCACTTCCTGCGGCGGGTCAGCCTTCTGAAGCTGCACGTCCAGCACCGTCACCCCCGCCTTGTAGGTATCAAGGATCCCCTGCAACAGGTCGCGGGCGCGGGTCTGGGCCTCGCCACGGCCGGTGGTCATCGCCACTTCCAGCGGGGTGCGGCCGATCACCTCACGCATCGCGCTTTCGGCGGCGGCGCGGATGGTGGTTTCGTGGTCACGGATGTTGAACAGGAATTCCCCGGCATCGCGGATACGCCACTGCACGATGAAATCCACATCGATGATGTTCTGGTCACCGGTCAGCATCTGGCCACCGGCGGCGGCATCGGCCCCGCGGCGGGCATCGCGGCCCCCGATGGCGACCTGACGGGTTTCCGTCACGCGCGGGGTCATCACCTCGCCGACCGGAGCCGGGAACCAGTAGTTCAGGCCGGGGCCGGTGGTCTTGACGAACTTGCCAAACAGCAGTTCCACGCCCTGCTGGTCCGGGTTGACGCGGTAGAAGCCGGTGGCCATCCACGCCACCAGCATGCCCAGCACCACCAGAACGATGGCGCGCGGGCCGCCGAAGCCGCCGGGCATCACCTGCTTCAGGCGTTCCTGTCCCTGCCGCAGCAGATCGTCCAGATCCGGCGGCTGCGGCCCACGGCCACCGCCGCCATTGCCACCGTTCCCCCACGGGTTGCCCCGGTTGCCATCGTTACCCGGCCCGCCGTTGCCGCCGTTGCCCGGGCCACCGTTGCCACCGTTGCCGGATCCGCCGCCCCACGGGCCGCCTCCGCCGCCCCAGGGACCGCCCTGATTGCTGGAACCCATTGAGTCCTACCTCTCTATGTTGTCCTGTTTATCCTAATGGCCCGTCACCGGGCCTTAGGGGTTGTCCTGTTTATCCTGTGGCCCGTCGCCGGGCCTTAGGGTGGCAAGTGTGGTGAAACCTGACCGCCGTCAAGGCCGGGGCAGGGGAAAACCGTTCTCGTGACCGGGGTCTGTCCCCCGGCTGCCGCAGGCGGCCCGGGGACGGCAGGATGTAATTGGCCCTTGTGTTTACCGTCGCGGATGCCGAAATTGCTGGCTTCGGGTCCGTCAGGACGCAACACAGTCGCCGGGTTTCCGGCCCCGGCCGGAAGACTGTTTTCGCGATATCGTCATCCGGTTATAGGCGATGACGGCAGCGCGGGCAACTCCCGGTCAGGGCGGTGATGTCGGGCCGGACAGAATGATGATGATCGGGTGAGTGAGGAAAAAATGGCGGCTGTCGCTCAGGAACATGTGGTTGCCGCCCTGCGCGGGGTGAAGACCCCGCAGGGGCAGGATGTGGTGGACGCTGGCTGGGTCGGCGGCGTGGTGATCCGCGACGGCCACGTGATGGTGACGCTGGAGGTGCCGCCGGAACTGGGACCGGCGCTGGAGCCGGTGCGCAAGCTGGCGGAGCAGGTGGTGCACGGCCTGCCGGGGGTGCTGACGGCGCAGGTGGTGCTGACCGCCCACAACAAACCGGGCCAGAGCGCCGCGCCGCAGGCAGGGCACGCCCATCACGGTCATTCTCACGGCCCTTCTCATGGCCCGGCGGCAGGCCGCCCGGCGCAGGGCATGCTGGAACTGCCGGGGGTGAAAAAGATCATCGCCGTCGCCTCGGGCAAGGGCGGGGTCGGCAAGTCCACCACCGCCGCCAATCTGGCGCTGGCGCTGGCGAAGCTGGGCCTGAAGGTCGGTCTGTTCGATGCCGATATTTACGGCCCCAGCGTGCCGCGCCTGATGGGGATCCCCCATGCCAAGCCGGTCGGGGGAGAACAGGGCGGGATGGAACCGCTGGAAGCCCACGGCCTGAAGGTGATGTCGATCGGTTTTCTGGTGCCGGAAGACAGCCCGGTGGTGTGGCGCGGCCCGATGGTGATGGGCGCGCTGGAACAGATGCTGCGTGATGTCAACTGGGGCGATCTGGATGTGATGGTGGTGGATATGCCGCCGGGCACCGGCGACACCCAGCTGACCATGAGCCAGCGGGTGCCGCTGGCCGGGGCGGTGATCGTCTCCACCCCGCAGGATATCGCTCTGCTGGATGCCCGCAAGGGGCTGGCGATGTTCGAGAAGGTCAAGGTGCCGATTCTCGGCATCATCGAGAACATGAGCTACCACGTCTGTTCCAACTGCGGACACCGCGAAGACGTGTTCAGCCACGGCGGTGCCCACCGCACCGCTGATGAGCTGGGCGTGCCGTTCCTGGGGGAAATCCCGCTGGATATCCGTATCCGCGAAACCGCCGATGCCGGAACCCCGGTGGTGGTCGCTGATCCCGATGGCCCGCATGCCAAGGCTTACGGTGCGATTGCCGAAAGCCTGCGCCAGACTCTGAAGGTGGAAAAGCGTAAAAAGCCGCTGTTCAAGTTCTTCTGATCGGTTCCGGCAGATCAGAACGCCGACGGGCGTGAAAACGGGCGTGGAAGGGATCTTCCGCGCCCGTTTTGTCTCAGACCGGGCGGTTTAGCCCCATTTCATCTCGCCTTTGGCCACTTTGGCACCGATCTCCAGCGCCACGCCCATGCCCAGACCGGGGAAGCGGCTTTCCATGGCCGCTTTCAGGGCCGCAGAATCGGCGGCCTTGGCCAGTTCTTCCTCAAAAGCCAGCAGATACCGGCGGGTGTGATCGATGGCGGAGCGGTCAAAGGCGCTGCCGGAGGCGAGATGACCGGCCACCACCACGGCGGGCTGGCGGGCGGTGAGCCCCTCCAGCGCGGCCAGCCACGCCGCCCGTTCGGCCTTGGTCGGGGTGTCGGCAACCCAGACATGAACCCCGGAGAAGATCAGCACCCCGCCAAACAGCGCCTGAAGTGACGGCACCCACAGGGTGCGGCGGTTGGTCATGCCGGGGGTGGTCAGGATCTCCACGGTTTCGCCGTCCACGCTCAGGGCCGGGCCGTCGAAGGCCTCGGGGATCACGATATCGGCCAGCGACTGCGGGCCGTTGTCCTTCAGTTGCGGCCCCCATACCGCCAGCTTCTTCTCCACCGTGGCGCGGATGGCGGCAACGGTGGCGGAGGCGGCGAGGATCCGGGCCTGCGGGAAGGCATCGCGCACCGGCTTCAGGCTGAAATAATAATCGGGGTCCGACTGGCTGACGTAGACGGTGGTCAGGGTCTTGCCGCTGGCCTTGAGGGCGGCGACCACCGCCTGACCATCGGCGTAGGTGAAGCCGCCGTCGATCAGAACGGCTTCGGTCGGACCGGTGAGCAGCACCGGGGCGCGGAAAAAGCCATTGGCTCCGGCGGGGATGGCCTGCCAGCTCAGGCGGGCGGGCGCAGCGGCGCGGGTGACAGCGGCAACGGCGGGCAGGGTGGCGGCGGTGGCCCCGGCAAACAGGGCGGCTTTCAGGAACTGACGGCGGGATGGCATGGTGGGGATCTCCTCGACGGGGAATAAGGGGTCGTTGGAAAAGACCATACGGTTGCCAGATTGATTGATAAATAAGGTGTAATCAGACAGACTGTCTGCTTAAGAAAGACAATGGTGGTGTCATGGATCCTCTCAGCCTCAGCCGGTTGACCTATTTTGCCGCCGTGGCGGAAACCCGGTCCTTTACGGCTGCGGCGGAACGGCTGGGGGTGGGCAAGGCGGTGGTCAGCCAGCAGGTGGCCCGGCTGGAGGAGGGGTTGCAGGCGACACTGCTGCTGCGCACCACCCGCCGGGTGACGCTGACCGAGGCCGGGGAACGCCTGTATGCCCGCTGTCAGGTGATTTTCCGGGAAGCGGCGGAGGCGGTGGAGGAGGCCGCCGATACCAATGCCGAGCCGCAGGGGGTGCTGCGGGTGGCGGCGTCGCAGGATCTGGGCACCGGGACCGTGGCGGCGGTGGCGGCGGCGTTCACCCGCCGTTACCCGGCCTGCACGGTGGATCTGGCGGTATCGGATGCGCGGACGGATCCGGTGGCGGAGCAGACGGATGTGGCGGTGCGGGTCGGCTGGCTGGACGACAGCAGCCATCAGGCGCGGCGGATCGGCACCTTCCGGCAATGGGTGGTGGCGGCCCCCGGCGTCGGGGAGGCGTCGGTGCCGGGTGATCTGGCGGTGCTGCCCTTCATTGCCAACACCGCGATGCGCGATCCGCTGAACTGGATTTTCCGGCAAGGGGAGGCGGAGCATCCGGTGCGGATGCGTCCGGCGATGACCATCAGCAGCACGCTGGCGGTGCTGTCGGCGGCGCTGGCCGGGGGCGGGGTGACGGTCCTGCCGGATTTTCTGGTGGCGGCGGCGGTGCGTGACGGGCGGCTTCAGATGCTGCTGCCGGACTGGACTCTGCCGGTCGGCGGCATCCATGTGGTGTTTCCGGCGGCCCGGTTCCGCCCGCAGAAGGTGACGCAGTTTGTTGCCATGCTCTCCACAGCCCTGAAAGAGGAGGGCGGGAGGTAAATGCCGGTTGACCCTTTGGTCCGGGGTAGCACCGGAAAAAGGCCGGTTTTCCGGCAATCACCCTTTTCAAGGTATTGAAAATATTGGGAAGTGACGAAGGTCACACAGAATTTTCCGCGATGTTTCCAGCCAGACACAGCGGAGAGACCCCCTCCCTTTCCGGGCGGTCCGGCCCTATTGTCTGTCCGTCAGCGTGCCGGGGCGGAACAGCCCGCCCCCACGCAATGCCCCCCACGCAATTCCCATTGACCCGTCAGAGCGATAGGACTGTCCGATGACCGCACTTCCCACTGAAGACCCGATTCTGGCGCTTCGGAAACACATTGAATCGGCGCTGGTGCAGAAGGCCGGTACTGATCCGGAATTCCGCGCCCAGCTTCTGGCTGATCCCGATGCTGCCCTGACCGCCCTGCTGGGCCGCCAGTCGCCGCTGGACCTTAAGCTGCGCGTGATCGAAGAGCAGCCGGGCGAAGCCGTTGTGGTGCTGCCGTCTGCCATCAACACCGAAGAACTGCCGGATGAACTGCTGGATCTGGCTTCCGGCGGCGTCAGCTTCAGCGCTTTCGTCCTGTACGGCCCTCCGTACCCGGACAGCAAGCCGAAGAAGCGCTGAGCTTCCTGTAAACAAAATGGCCTGTCCCTCTCAAGGGGCAGGCCATTTTTCATGGGGTGGTCGAAGGGTCAGATCCGGGGCAGGCTGACGGTTTGCAGCCAGAACAGCTCGAAGCTTTTCACCACGTCAAGGAAGCGGTCGAATTCCACCGGCTTGACGATATAGGCGTTGGCCCCCAGCGCGTAGCAACTGTTGATATCGTCGCGGGCGGAACTGGTGGTCAGCACCACAATCGGGATTGATCGCAGCGCCGGATCGGCCTTGACGTCGGTCAGCACTTCCCGCCCGTTCTTGCGCGGTAGGTTCAGGTCCAGCAGCACCACATCCGGGGTCGGCACGCTGGTATAGGGGGCCTGTTTGCGCAGGAAGCGCAGGGCCTGCTCCCCGTCGTTGACGTGGTGGATGTGGTTGGTGGAGGTTCCGCTGGATTTAAGGGCTTCGAAGGTCAGCCGGGCATCGCCGGGATTGTCCTCGACCAGCAGAATTTCAGCGGGGCGGCGCAGCGGCATTCCACGAAGTCCTTTACCACAGTACGGTCTTCATCGTCGCACACCTTACGGATGCGTCAAGAGTGGCAAAAGGATCATGGTGCCTTTGGCCTATTCCGTTCAGGGGATGGACCTTCTTGATTTTAAAGGCGTTCCAGAACGACAAAGTCGTGTGTATGCACGCCATTGGCATCCGTTTCACCGGCGGTGCGGGCGGTTTCCGTCCACTCGGCCCGGTTGAAGGCCGGGAAGCGGACATCACCGTCCGGATCCATGAAGACCTCGGTCAGGTACAGCCGCCGGGCCAGCGGCAGCCCGAGGGCGAACAGATCGGCGCCGCCGATCACCATGGCTTCCGGCCCGTGGGCGGCGGCGGCGGTCAGGGCGGCGGCAAAGTCGTGGGCCACCTCGACGCCGTCAGCGGTCCAGCCGGTGTCACGGGTCAGCACGATGTTGTGCCGTCCCGGCAGCGGACGGCCGATCGAGACGAAGGTCTTACGGCCCATGATCACCGGCTTGCCCAGCGTCACCCGCTTGAAATAGCGCAGATCATCCGGCAGGTGCCATGGCAGGGCGTTGTTGCTGCCGATCACGCCGTTGCGGGCGACGGCCACGACGAGAGAAAGGGCCTGAGGGGAAAGGGTCTGGGGGGGCATGGTCACACCGCAATCGGGGCTTTGATCGCCGGATGGGACTGGTAGTTTTCCAGCCGGAAGTGATCGTAGGTGAAGGCGAACAGATCGGTCACCGCCGGATCCAGATGCATCTGCGGCAGCGGGTAAAACTCCCGCGACAGCTGTTCCCGCGCCTGATCCAGATGGTTCAGGTACAGGTGGGCATCGCCCAGCGTATGGACAAAATCGCCGGGCTGATAGCCGCAGACCTGCGCCAGCATCAGCGTCAGCAGGGCGTAGGAGGCGATGTTGAACGGCACCCCGAGGAAGATGTCAGCCGACCGCTGGTAGAGCTGGCACGACAGCTTTCCGTCGGCGACATAGAACTGGAACAGGCAGTGGCACGGCGGCAGGGCCATGGCGTTGACCTCCGCCGGATTCCAGGCGGAGACGATGTGGCGGCGGCTGTCGGGATTGGTCTTCAGGCTGTGCACCAGCTGGGCGATCTGGTCGATGCTGCCGCCGCTGCCATCGGGCCACGACCGCCATTGTGCGCCGTAAACCGGGCCGAGGTCGCCGTTTGCGTCGGCCCATTCGTCCCAGATGGTGACGCCATGCTGATGCAGATAGCCGATGTTGGTGTCCCCGCGCAGGAACCACAGCAGTTCATGGATGATCGACTTCAGGTGCAGCTTCTTGGTGGTGACCACCGGAAACCCGGCGGACAGGTCAAAGCGCATCTGATGGCCGAACACCGACAGGGTGCCGGTGCCGGTGCGGTCTTCCTTGCGGTGGCCGGTTTCCAGAACCAGCCGCATCAGATCATGATACTGCTTCATGACAGAGCATCTTCCTCCCGCTCGGCGGCGTCGACGGCTTCCATCGCCTCCATCCACACCGCTTCGGCGTCGTCGAGGCGGCGGCTGAGGTCGCCGAGATCCTTCTGGATCTTCGCCACCGCCTCGGCCGGGCCTTCATACAGTTTGGGGTCTGCCAGCTTTTCTTCCAGAGTTGACTTTTTGGCGGTCAGGTCATGGACCTGCTTTTCCGCCTGTTCGGCCTTGCGCTTCAGCGGGGCAATCCGGGCGCGGGCTTCGGCAGCGGCGCGGCGGGCATCCTTGCGGGAGACCTGCGCCTCGTCAGAGGCCGGGGCGGCGTCCCGCCGGGCATCGCGGGCCTGTGACAGCAGCCACTTTTTATAGTCATCCATGTCGCCGTCAAACGGCGCGACGCCGCCGTCGGCGACCAGCCACAGCCGGTCGGCGCAGGATTCCACCAGATGGGAATCGTGGGTGATCAGGATCACCGCGCCCTCGAACACGTTCAGGGCGGCCATCAGGGCTTCGCGGGTGTCGATATCCAGATGGTTGGTCGGTTCGTCCAGCACGATCAGGTGCGGCTGTTCCTTACACATCAGGGCAATCAGCAGGCGGGCTTTCTCGCCGCCGGACAGGCTGGAGACCTTGGTGGTGGCATGATCAACGCCAAAGCCGAACCGCCCGAGGTGGGCGCGGACTTTGCTTTCCGGCGGGGCCATGCCGCCCGGCGGGGTCAGCGCCTTGGTCATATGGCCCAGCGGGGTGTCGTCGGGGTTCAGCTCGTCGGTCTGGTGCTGGGCGAAGTAGCCGATGCGCAGCTTCGATGATTTGCGCATCTCGCCGTCCATCAGCGCCAGCCGCCCGGTCAGCAGCTTGGCCAGAGTCGACTTGCCGTTGCCGTTGGCCCCCAGCAGGGCGATGCGGTCATCCTGATCAATGCGCAGGTTGATCTTGCGCAGCACCGCCCGGCCATCGTAGCCGACCACGCCGTTCTCGACCGCGATCACCGGCGGCGACAGCGGTTCGGGATCGGGGAATTCCAGCGTGATGCTCCGCTCTTCGATCACCGACACCACCGGCCCCATCCGCTCCAGCATCTTGATGCGGCTCTGGGCCTGCCGGGCCTTGCTGGCCTTGGCGCGGAAGCGGTCGATGAACGCTTCCATCTTCTTGCGCTGTTCCATCTGCTTGGCCGATGCCTTGACCAGCAGCTCCAGCTTTTCGCGCCGGGTCTTCTCGAAGGTGTCGTAATTGCCGCCGTAGGCGACCAGCTTGCCGTTTTCCAGATGGACAGTGCGGTTGGGCACTTCGTTCAGCAGGTCGCGGTCATGCGACACCACAATCAGGGTGCCGGGATAACCGGACAGATAGTTCTGAAGCCACAGGGTGGCTTCCAGATCCAGATGGTTGGTCGGTTCGTCCAGCAGCAGCAGATCGGGCTGGGAAAACAGCACCGCCGCCAGCGCCACGCGCATGCGCCAGCCGCCGGAGTATTCCTGCACCGACCGCCCGTGATCCTCCGCCGGGAAGCCGAGGCCGGACAGGATCTGGGCGGCGCGGGCCGGGGCGGAATGGGCCTGAATGGTGGCCAGCCGCTCGTGCAGCTCGCCCATCCGCTCCGGGGCCGGATCATTGTCCAGCTCCGCCAGCAGGGCGGTGCGCTCGGTATCGGCTTCCAGCACGGTGTCGATCAGGCTGCCGGTGCTTTCCGAGGCTTCCTGCCGCAGCCGCCCGACCCGGGCGCGTGGGCGGATCTGGATCTCCCCGGATTCCGGGGCCAGTTCGGCCATCATCAGCTTCAGCAGGGTGGATTTTCCGGTGCCGTTGCGGCCAACCAGACCCACCCGCGCCCCGGCGGGAATGTGAACGGAGGCCTGATCCAGCAGGACACGGCCGCCAATGCGATAGACGACGTCGTTAATGTGCAGCATGGGGGTGGAATACCAGTTAGGGGGAGCCGTGAACAGGCCGAAATGAGAGAGAGACGCCAAGTGGAAATGAACGGCCTGTGATGCCTGCCTGTGACGGGCCTGTGATGCCAGCCCGTGACGGGCCTGTGATGATTGTCACACATCTGTGTTTCGGCGGTTGTCTTTCCGGTGGGTAAAGGATATAACGCCCGCGATTTTCCCGCATTGCCTTTTCCGGGACGCCTGACGTGTCCGGCGGGGGGCAACGCACCAGCCAAGGCTCCTGAAGCCAGAGGGATAAGAAGATGGCCACTGAACGTACCCTGTCGATCATTAAGCCGGATGCCACCCGCCGTAACCTGACCGGCAAGATCAACGCCCGCTTTGAAGATGCCGGCCTGCGCATCGTCGCCCAGAAGCGCGTGCTGCTGACCCAGGCTGAAGCCGAAGGCTTCTACGCCGTGCACCGCGAACGTTCCTTCTTCCCGGAACTGGTTGCTTTCATGACCTCCGGTCCGGTCGTGGTGCAGGTTCTGGAAGGCGAAAACGCCGTCCTGAAGAACCGTGACATCATGGGCGCCACCAACCCGGCCAACGCTGCCCCGGGCACCATCCGCGCCGATTTCGCCGAGTCGATCGAAGCCAACTCCGTGCATGGCTCCGACTCGCTGGAAAACGCCACCAACGAAGTGGCGTACTTCTTCGCGCAGACCGAAATCGTCGGCTAATTCAGCCGCCGGGTTCCGGTTAAGAATAAAAAGCGCGGTGGCCGGATGGCTTCCGCGCTTTTTTTCTGCCTGTGGCGCGGTTTTCCGTCTGTTGCCGGGTCATCCGCCGGTTCCCTGCTTTGCATTTGGGCAAAGCGCGTTTAGGGTGCTGTCCGCGTGATGAATACCCGTATGCATCCGCCGTTCTCCTTCTCCCACCTTCACAGGACCACCGAGGGCATCATGTCCATTCTCGCCAAGCGTCTGTCCGCCATTAAGCCGTCCCCGACCATTGCCGTGACCCAGAAAGCCGCTGACCTGAAGGCCGCCGGCCGCGATGTGATCGGTCTGGGGGCCGGGGAACCGGACTTCGATACGCCGGACCACGTCAAGAAGGCGGCGCAGGACGCCATGGCCCGCGGTGAGACCAAGTACACCGCCGTGGCGGGTACTCTGGCCCTGCGCAAGGCGATCGTCGATAAGTTCAAGCGCGAGAACAACCTGACCTACACCCCGGATCAGGTGACCGTCGGCTGCGGCGGCAAGCAGGTGATCTACAACGCCATCATGGCGACCGTGGAACCGGGCGATGAAGTGATCATCCCGGCCCCGTACTGGGTGTCCTATCCGGATATCACCCTGCTGGCCGGTGGCACCCCGGTGTTCGTGGAATGCGCCGAGACCGACGGCTTCAAGCTGACCCCGGCGGCGCTGGAACAGGCGATCACCCCGAAGACCAAGTGGCTGGTGCTGAACAGCCCGTCCAACCCGACCGGTGCCGCCTATTCCGCGGCTGACCTGCGGGCGCTGGCCGATGTGCTGCTGAAGCATCCGCATGTCTGGATCATGACCGATGACATGTATGAGCATCTGGTCTACGACGGCTTCACCTTCGCCACCATCGCCGAAGTGGAACCGGCGCTGATCGACCGCACCCTGACCATGAACGGCGTGTCGAAGTCCTTCGCCATGACCGGCTGGCGCGTCGGCTATGCCGCCGGTCCGCTGCCGCTGATCAAGGCGATCAACATGATCCAGTCGCAGAGCAGCACCCACACCTCCTCGATCTCGCAGGCCGCCGCCGCTGCGGCGCTGAACGAGCCGATGGACTTCTTCGAAGCCTGGCGCGCCGCCTTCAAGGCCCGCCGCGATCTGGTGGTGAAGATGCTGAACGAGGCGGAAGGCCTGTCGTGCCTGACCCCGGAAGGTGCCTTCTACGTCTATCCGTCCTGCGCCGGTGTCATCGGCAAGACCGCGCCGTCGGGCAAGAAGATCGAGTCCGACAGCGATTTCGTGACCGAACTGCTGGAGTCCGAAGGCGTGGCGGCGGTGCAGGGGGCTGCTTTCGGCCTGTCCCCGTACTTCCGCATTTCCTATGCCACCTCGGAAAAGGCGCTGACCGAAGCCTGCACCCGCATTCAGCGTTTCTGCGCCAGCTTGAAGTAATCATCCTTTCGCCATAAGCATGAGGGATGCTGCCCCCGGTTCCGGTGACGGAGCCGGGGGTTTTTCTTGGGGGCAAGAGATGCGGGTAAAGATGATGATCGGGGGGGTGGCCCTGTGGCTGATGGCCGGTGTGGCGCAGGCGCAGGAGGCCGGGCCTTCCTTTGACTGTTCGGCGGGAAAAACGCTGGGGGAGCAGATCGTGTGCTCCGACACCGGTCTGGCCGCACGCGATCAGCTGCTGGCGGACACTTATAAGGCCAGACTGAAAGGCCCGAATGCCGAGGCGGTGAAAACCGCGCAGAAAGCCTGGCTGAAGCAGCGGGATGCCGCCTGCGGCATCGCCGGGCAGAAGGCGCAGGAACTGCTGGAACGCCCGACCCTGTGGACGGCGGCACCCTGTCTGGTGCAGCAGTACGACACCCGGCTGGCGGAGCTGGGGGCCAAGGCCCCGGCGGTGAAGCCGTTACCGGCGGGAGCCTGGCATCCGGCCTGCGTCGGTGCCGCCGCCGATGCTGCGGAAACCGGCATTGATCTGGCCCTGTGCCAGAACGGGACAGCCCATGTCGGTGCCATCCCCAGCGAATTCCCTGACAGCTTCGAGAGTGAGGGGATGAACGAAGGGGCCCGGGATTACAGTTTTTACCAGAAGTCCGGAACCCTGCCGGATGGCCGCCCGGTGGTGCTGACCATCTACAATGGCGGCGGCACCGGCTTCTTCAGTCAGGTTTCGGCGGTGACGGTCAAAAAGGATAAGGACGGCCGCGATCACATGACCCTGCAACCGGTGGGGGATGGCGGCGACCGTTGCAACGGCGGCATTAGTGATGCCAGCGTCAAGGGCAACAGCGTCAGCATCACCCGCAGCATGACTCCGGCGGCGCTGGCGGATCTGCTGAAGGTACCGGAACCGCTGGTCAGCCAGCTGCCGGACTGTGCGGTCTGTTGCGCCGCCGATGTCACCACCAGCCAGACGCCGGACGGGGAGCCGCAGACCGACAGCGTGACGGTTCAGGATATCGAGGAACAGGCGCTGGGCGATGGCAAGCTGGAAGCCTGTGTCGGCAAGGTGCTGGAAACCTATGCCGGAAAGACCCTGAAACTGTCGGAAACGGCGGCACTCCGTAAAGACCTGACCGCCTGCGAAAAGTTTGTCGGGAAGTAATGTTGTTTGGGGCCGGGCGGTCGGGGGACGGCCCGGTTCTGGCGTTAACAGGCCGTGATGGGCCATCAACAGGAAAGCGCGGATATGACCAAAATCCTGATCTCGGTGGATATCGAAGGCATTGCGGCGGTGTTTGAACGCCAGCAGGCGGTCCGGGGCAATCCGGAATATGAACGGGCCCGCCGCCTGATGACGGCGGAGGCCGATGCGGCGGTGCGCGGGGCCTTCGCCGGTGGCGCGACCGAGGTGACGGTGGTGGATTCCCACGGCCCGATGGGCAACCTGATCACCGAGGATCTGGATCCGCGCGCCCGTGTCATCTGTGGCCGGGCCCGGCCGCTGTCGATGATTCAGGGCATCACCCCCGACCATGCCGGGGTGGTGCTGATCGGCTGGCATGCCAGCGCCGGGGAATACGGCCAGTTCGCCCATACCCTCAGCAGTCAGGCCTTCCGCCGCATCCGCCTGAACGGGGCGGTGGTCGGGGAAACCACCCTGTACGGCGGCTATGCGGCGTCGCTGGGGGTGCCGCTGCTGCTGACCAGCGGCGATGACCGCTATTGTGCCGAGGTGCAGGCCCAGTTTCCGGCGACGGCGACGGTCTGCGTCAAGACCGCCATCGGCATGTTTGCCGCTGATTGTCTGTCGCCGCACCGCGCCCGCGACCTGATCGAGGACGCGGTGCGGACGGCGGTGCAGGGCCATGCGCAGGCCCGGGTGCAGCATCCGGTTCCGGCCGGGGCCGATGTCGGGCTGCTGGTGCCGTTCCGCGCCGAGGTGGAAGTGACCACCCAGTTCATCGCCGATGGCCTGTCGCTGCTGCGCGGTGTGGAACGGCTGGGGGCGGAAACTGTCGCCTTCACCGCTGCTGATATGCGCGAGGTGTTGCAGACGCTGGCGGTGATGAGCCTGATGGGCGGATCGCTGCAACAGTAAGGAGGGACTGGCGATGGCAGTGACCGGAAAAGCCCCGTCAGGGCGCGGTGTGGCGGATGTAGCGCCGGAGCGTCTGGCGGAGCTGAATGCCGGGCGGGTGGCGATTGCCACCCTGACCGAAGGGCTGGCGATGGATTTTGCCGTTCTGCTGGCGGCGGTGGTGCCGCAGGCGGATGCAACGGCGATGCAGGCGGCGGCGGGCGAGGGCGTGACCCGGCGGATGGCGCTGGGCGGCACCCTGCTGCGGCAGGCCGGGGCCGATCTGTCGGCGCTGGCCGGGCATCCGTCGGATACGGTGCGCGGCTGGGTGTGTTATGCGCTGGCCCAGCAGCATGGCGCGGATCTTCCGGCCCTGCTGGCGGTGTTGCGCCCTCTGGCCGATGATCCGCATTTCGGGGTGCGGGAATGGGTGTGGCTGGCCGCCCGCCCAACCCTGCTGACCGATGTGCCGCAGGCGATTGCCCTGCTGACCCCGTGGACGGCGGAACCCTCGGACTGGCTGCGCCGCTTTGCCTCGGAAGCCCTGCGGCCGCGTGGGGTGTGGTGCGCCCATGCGGCGGTGCTGCGGGCCGATCCGTCTCCCGGCCTGCCGCTGCTGGAACCGCTGCGGGCCGATCCGGCGCGCTACGTGCAGGATTCGGTGGCCAACTGGCTGAACGATGCTGCCAAGGATCACCCGGACTGGGTGCGGGCCCTGTGTGCCCGCTGGCTGGCGGAAAGCCCGGTGGCGGCCACGCGCTATATCTGCAAGCGGGCGCAGCGCAGCCTGAAGGAAACGGCATGACGGGGGGGCGCAGGGCGCTGGCGGCACTGCTGCTGGTTCCGGTCTTGGTTTCGGCCTTGGTGTCGGTTTCTGGGCCGCTGCGGGCGGCGGATGCCCCGGTGCTGGTCATTGATCCGCTGGCGGTGGCGCGGGCGCTGACCCGGTCCTGTTCCGCCCCGTTTGACCTGATGGTCCAGCCGCTGCTGGACTACTGCGATACGTGGGACGGCCGCAACGATGACCCGGAACTGATCGCCGAGGCCCGCGCCACCCTGATCCGGCTGGGGCTGACCGATGCCGCCCTGTTTGACGGGCTGGAGATCAGCTGGTGCCCGTTACAGCGGGTCAACGGCATGGCCCCGCGCGCCAACCGGGTTCTGCTCAACCCGTCCTATAAATCCCGCCCGGTTGATCTGGTGGCCCTGCTGGGGCACGAGATGGTGCACATCCGCCAGTACCGCGACTGGGGGGAGGAACAGTTCCGCTGCCGTTATGGCCGTGAAATCGCTGGGGGCCACGGCATGCAGCGGGCCAACCCGATCGAGCGCGAAGCGTATGAGGAAGAAGACGGCATCCGTGCCCATCTGCGGCTGGAGCTGGCCCGGCCATTGACGGCGGCGGAAAACGGGGCCTCCGCCCGCTGCCGCAGCGGCGAGGGCAGTTGCTTCCTGCCCTCGGCCCGACCGGTCGGCAGTGCCTGCGGCTGTCCGTCGGAAATCGGCCTCAGCCCGGGAACGGTGTATTGATTGTGGCCCCCATCGCCCCGGCAATCCGGGCGAAATCGGCGGCGCTGACCTGAAAATGCCCGTAGCGGAACGGGGCACCCCAGTGGGTGCGCCCGGCGGTGAACTCCAGATGCGGCAGCAGCGGCCGGATCGGGGCGGTGTGGACCTGCGGCAGCCAGTCAATGTCCCGGCGGTAGGGGACAAAGCCTTCGCCCATGTCGAACAGGTATGGCTCCCCGGCCCGGACGGTGCCGATGGCGGTGAAGGCCTGCAACGGCTCCTTGCCCCGGAACGCTTCGGTCGGGGAGTAATAGGCAAAGCCATCCCCGGCCCGCATCCGCCGCAGCGGCCCGCCTTTGCCGTGGCACACCTGCGCGAAGCCCCCGGCGACCCCGCGCCGGACATGCTCGGCGGAGACGATGCCGATCCAGAATTTGCGCCCGTCAGGGGTGGCCTGCGGGGTGGAGAAGGGGGTGTCCAGCGGGAACAGGGTGGACTGTGCGGTCATGATCAGGCTCCGGCAGAGGCGGTCAGTACCGGCTTCAGCAGGCCGGTTCAGGCAGTCTGCCGGGAAGGTCTGTCAGATTCTGTCAGCAGCGGGCAGAGTCAGGGGGTTCCGCGCATCAGCAGCAGGGCTTTCAGGGCGAGATGGAACTGTTTGGGGTCCACCGGCTTGGTGATTACCGACAGGCCGGAGTCTGCGATTTTCCGGATGTTTTCGACGATGGCTTCCCCGGTGACGATCAGGATCGGCAGATCCGGGATCAGGGCCAGCAGAGCCCGGGCGGTGTCCACACCATCCCGGCTGCCCGGTAACAGATAATCAATGATGGCGGCATCGGGGGTGACGTCACCGCTGCGCACGGCCTCGACCGCACCGTCACCGCTGGTGATGCCGAAACAGCGGAATTCCCAGCGGTTGAGGATGGCCTTGGTGGCCTGAAGAACGCCGTGATCATCCTCCACCACCAGCACCTGCGGCAGCCGGTCGGCGGGGCGGGCCTGCGTCTCGTGGCGTGCCGGATGACTGCGGGAGGCGACCAGCACGTTGCCCGCACCATCCACCAGAGCCAGCGGCACCGGCGCATCGCGGATGGCGTCATACAGGGCGGGCAGATGGGGCAGGTGGGGGGTGGCCTGCGTGCCGATCAGGGCATCCAGCCGCTGGAGCAGGCTGGGGCTGGGGTGATCGACCCCGCGTTCCCAGCGCGAGACCGTGCGCTGCCCGACCCCGAGAAAAGCGGCCAGAGCCTGCTGCGACAGCTGGGCCTGACGGCGGAATGTCAGGATCCGGCTGGCGAGACTTTCACCCGCCCACGCCCGGGGATCCGCAGGTAAGGAAATGATGTGCCGGTGCATGACGGTTCATCCCTGCAACTTATACCGGTATGGATGACGGAGCCGCAGGCAAAGGGGAACGTCTAAATGCGTCTGTCACGCATTATTTGTTCTGACGCGGGAGTTCTACCGTAAAGCGGGTGTACTGGCCGGGGCTGGACTGCACTGTTACGTGCATCGACAGCAGGGCGGCGGTGCGCCGGGCAATCGACAGCCCCAGCCCCAGCCCCAGCCCTTTCTGGCGGTCGCGGTTGGGGTTATCAATCTGCCGGTATTCCTGAAAGATCAGCTCCTGCTGATCGGCTTCGATCCCCGGGCCCTGATCCCAGACCTCAAGCAGCAGGCTGCCACCCCGGCGTCGGCAGCCGACGATCACCCGTCCGCCCTGCCCGAACCTGATGGCGTTGTCGACCAGATTGCCGAGAATCCGCAGCAGCAGGCCGGGATCGGTATACACCGTCTGCGATGACAGGATGACCCGCAGATCGACGTCGGCCTCCTCCGCCATCGGCGAAAACTGGGCGGACAGTCTGGTGAGAACGTCAGACAGGCGGGTGGCCCGCAGATCGGGCACCAGTGTGCCGCTGTCGAGGCGGGCAATGTCGAGCAGGGCATTCAGGTGCCGGGTCATGGAATCGGTCAGGCCGGTCATGTCCGCCACCAGTGCGGTCAGGCTGCTGCGGCCTGAGGCGGACGTGGGGCCTGCCGGGCCCGGTGCGGTGGTCAGTTCGTGATCGACGGAGGCGAGCAGCAGCTTCATCGCATGCGTCACCTGCCGCAGATCATGGCCGGTGGCGGCAAGAAAGCGGGACTTTTCCGCCAGTGCCTCTTCGGCCCGCTGTTTGGCATGGTGCAGTTCCTGCCGGTGGCGGCGTTCGGTTTCCAGGGCCTGCCCCTGCTGGTCCAGATCGCGGGACAGGCGGTTTCCCACCATCATCAGCACGGAATAATACAGCACCACATGGGTGACGATCAGTTCCAGAAAAAACCAGCCCTGAAAGGCCGGCTGATGGATAAAGTCCGGGGTGGGGTGCAGCAGGGCGGTGGCCATGCGGGCCAGCAGCACCGCAGAATGCAGGATCAGGGTGCCGGACAGCAGCCGTTCGGCGGCATCCATCGCCCGCCGGGGATGAAGGCGGTGCAGCAGAATGGCACCGCGCCCGAAAATCAGCACGCTGATCAGCGTCGCGGCGATGATGCGCGGATGATACACCGCGTCGGCAAAGATCAGGATCAGTTCCCAGATCACCGCCGTTGCGGCTGTCAGCAGGATCCCCAGCCGCAGGGCCATCCGGTAGCCGACAAAAACCAGAACCCCCTCGACCACGGCAAAGGCCGCGGCGGTGACAATCACGTTATGCAGGGTATTGGCGTGGGAACTGCGCACCATCAGGGTGGCGAGCCCGGGGCCGGTCAGCAGGCTGCCGACGGCGATCAGCCCCAGCCCCCGCAGCTGCGGGTGGCGGTGCCACAGGGCCAGAGCGGTCAGCCCGCTGGCGGCGGTGACCGCCAGCAGGTAGAACAGACCGGATGTCGGATCAAGGATCATCGTCCGGATCCCCCCCTCCCGCTCAGGCCCGGTGGCCGGATCCTGAGCGCCTTAACTGAAGGCGGTGTATCGCCCCGGCTTATGGTTGATGGCGATGATCAGGTTGGTGATGGTGATGCCCAGCACTGACAGCGCCAGATTTTCCACCGGCAGCACGAACCACGCCGCCGCCATCAGGGCCAGATCGATTCCCAGTTGCAGGTATCCGGCGCGCAGGCCGGTGCGTTCCTGCAAAAACATCGCCAGAATGTTGATGCCGCCCAGCCCGGTGCGGTGGCGGAACAGCATCAGCATGCCGCAGCCGATCAGGCAGCTGCCGATCACCGTGGCATAGACCGGGTTGAGGGTGGAAAAATCCACCCAGCCGCTGACGTAGCGCGACAGCAGCGACACCATCCCCACCGCCAGAAAGGTGCGCAGGGTAAAGGCCCAGCCCATGCGGATAACGCCAAGCACATAGAACGGCAGGTTCAGCACAAAAAACACCGCCCCGAAGCCCAGCCCGGTGACATAACTGGTCAGCAGGGCCAGCCCGGCGGTGCTGCCGACCAGCAGCACCGCCTTGGTGTAAATGACCGCGCCGAGGGACACCAGCAGCGTCCCGGTCAGCAGGGCCAGCACGTCTTCGTACAGGCGGTGGCGTTCCGCCGGGAGGGCGTCAGGGGTAACAGCGGCAGCGGTCATGATGGTCTTACCCCAGCAGCGGGACGAAGGTGGCGGCGACGCGGGCCACATCAGCCTGCTTCAGCCCGGCGATGTTGATGCGCCCGGAGGTCGGCATGTAGATGCCATGGTCCTTGCGCAGGGCCAGAATGTCGGCCTCCTTCATCGGCAGCAGGGAGAACATGCCCTGCTGACCGGCGACGGCGGTGGACCCGGCCCAGTGGTTGCCGATGGCGGTGGCCAGACCCTGCCGCAGGCTGATCAGGCGGCCGCGCATGTCGTTCAGCTCGGCGATCCAGTCGGCCTTCAGCTCCGGGGTGGCCAGAATGGTGCGCACCACGGCGGAGCCATGGTCCGGCGGCATCGAATAACTGGTGCGGGCAATGGTCACCAGATTGGAGCGGGCGGTTTCCACCGCGCTCTGGCTGCCGCCGACGGCGTAGACCGCCCCGGTGCGTTCGCGGTACAGGCCGAAGAACTTGGAGCAGGAGACGGCGACCAGCGACTCCGCGGCGGCGGCGATCACGGTGCGCAGCCCGGCGGCGTCTTCCTCCAGCCCGGCACCGAAGCCCTGATAGGCGGAATCGATCAGCGGGATCAGACCCTTGCGGGCGACGATTTCGGCAACCACCGCCCACTGGGCGGCGGTCAGCTGCGCCCCGGTCGGGTTGTGGCAGCTGGCGTGCAGCAGCACGGCATCCCCGGCTTCGGCGCTTTCCAGCGCGGCGGTCATGCGGTCAAACTGCACTGCCTGCGACGGCACGTCAAAGTACGGGTAGGTCTGCACCGACAGCCCGGCGGAGCCGAAAATACCGAGATGGTTGGCCCAGGTCGGCACCCCGACCCAGACCCGGGTCTTGCCGGCCTTGGCCAGCAGGTCGGCGGCAAGGCGCAGCGCGCCCGACCCGCCCGGAGCCTGCACCCCGGCGACGGCCTTGCCGCAGTCGGTGCCGCCGACCACGGTCCACAGCAGGTCGATGAACACCCGGTCCCCTTCCGGCGCGACGTAGGACTTGCTGTCCTGCGTATCCAGCAGCACCCGTTCGGCGGCCTTCACCGCCCGCATCACCGGGGTATGGCCGGTTTCGTCCCGGAAGACGCCGACGCCAAGGTCAACCTTGTCGGTGCGGGTGTCGGAATTATACAGGCCGATCAGGGCCAGCAACGGATCCTGCGGTTGCGGAGAGAGGGAGTCGAACATGTCTGCGTTTCCTGAAGACAGCGCGGATCCGGGCACCAGTCGCCCGCCGCGCCGGGGGAGGGACATAACGCATCCGGTTATAGCAGAGCCGCGCCGCAAAAACCTGCGCTTCTTTCACGGCTGTTGCAGCGCAAACTGTTGTCCGTTTGCGTAAAAACAGCAAAACTGTCGATCTGTTTGCGCTGATCCGCCGGAGGGATGATGTCTGATGCCGTAACGCCGCCGGGCACCCTGCCGATGACGCTTGATGCCGTGGACCGCCGCATCATCCGCTGCCTGCTGGAGGATGCCACCCTGTCCAACAACGAACTGGCCGAAAGGGTCGGTCTGACCGCCGCGCCGCTGTCGCGCCGTCTGGCCCGGCTGTATGGGGCGGGGGTGATCCGGCAGGCGGTGGTGGTGGACCCCGCCGCCGTCGGGCTGGGGCTTCAGGCCTTTGCCGAGGTGACGCTGAACCGCACCGCGCCGGAGGTGGGGGAACGCTTTGTCCGCGCCATTGCCGCCATGCCGGAGGTGGTGGAATGCCACACCGTGACCGGTGACTTTGATTTCCTGCTGAAAATCTCGGTCAAGGATATCGCTGATTACAAGCGCCTGATCTGGAACGAGTTCGACCGCCTGCCGGACATCAAGGGCCTGCGGTCGACCATCGTGTTTGATACCCCCAAGCGCAGCCTCGGCACACTGCCGGACTGGTGAGGGGGCCGGACTGGTAAGGGATCCGGACTGGTGAGGGAACCGGGGGCGGGTCAGCGCAGGGTGGCGGCCAGCTTCAGGCCGAACACCGCCATCAGCGCCCCGGCGCTGCGGTCGATCCACAGCTTGGCCTTCAGGTAAGCGGCACGCGGGCCTGCGGCGGACAAGACCAGCGCCACCAGCATGTACCAGCCGCCTTCGATCAGGAACACTGTCAGCGCCGTCAGCACCTTGAAGGACAGGGGGGCATCGGCGGGCAGGAAGGCGGCGAAGACGCTGGCATAGACAATTGCGGTTTTCGGGTTGCTGACCTGTGTGGTCAGCGCGGCGAGGAAGGTCCGGCCGGACAGCGGGGCCGGGCGGCCATCGTCGGCAATGGCAACCGCCAGCGGCTGCGCTGCCCCCCGGAAGATCCGCCAGCCCAGCCACGCCAGATACAGGCCCCCGGCAACTTTCAGGGCCAGATACAGCGACGGCACCGCCAGCAGCAGACTGTGCAGCCCCAGCAGCGACAGCACCGCGAACAGGGATCCGCCAAGGGCCATTCCGGCGGCGGCCAGCAGACCGTTGCCGCGTCCGCTTCCGGCGGCGGTGCGGGCCACCAGCACAAAACTGGGGCCGGGGCTGGCCGCCCCGACGGCAATGGTGGCGGCAATGCCGAGAAGTTCAGGCAGATGCTGCATGGCGGGGGGCTCCGGGAGGATGCGGGAGCGCGGCAGGGTATCATGGTTCCGGGGGTGGGGAAATCTCCTCTCTTGCCGCAGCGGCAGGCGGGCGCTACATACCCTTGGTTGCTTATGCTGCACTGCCGTTCCCCCGGAGACTCCCCCCGTGCATATCGCCCCTGTCCTGTCCGCTGACCGCCCGGAAACGCGGCTGGCCACCCGTCTGTCGTTTGCCGTTGCCGGGTTCGGAATGGCCTGCTGGGCGCCGCTGGTGCCGTTCGTCAAGGCCCGTCTGGGGGTGGATGACGGGGTGCTGGGCCTGCTGCTGCTGTGCATCGGCATCGGGTCGATTGTTGCCATGATGGTGACCGGGGTGGTGATCGCCCGCTACGGCACCCGGGCCTGTATTCTGTTCGGCGGGTTCGGCCTGACCCTGCTGCTGCCGGTGCTGACCCAGATCAGCGATGTGACGGTGATGGCGGCGGCGCTGGCCCTGTTCGGGGCCGTGGTCGGCACGCTGGACGTGTCGATGAATGTTCACGCGGTGGAGGTGGACCGCGCCGCCCCCCGCCCGTTGCTGTCGGGGTTTCACGCCCTGTATTCGGTCGGCGGCTTTGCCGGGGCGGCGATGATGACGGTGCTGCTGTCGGCCCGCCCGGACGTGCTGACGGCCACCCTGATCGGGGCAGCGCTGATGCTGGTGGGGATGATCATCACCGCGCCGCGTCTGCTGCGCGGCGGTCAGGCCGGGGATGGCCCCCTGTTCGTGCGGCCGCGCGGGGTGGTGCTGGTGCTGGCGGCGATCACCACCGCCATGTTCCTGACCGAAGGAGCAATGCTGGACTGGAGTGCCCTGCTGGTCACCACCTCCGGGTTGATGGCGGCGGAGCAGGGCGGGGTTGGCTACATGCTGTTTTCGGTCGCCATGACCGCCGGGCGCTTTGCCGGGGACCGGATCACCGCCCGCTTTGGCGACCGGGCGGTGATGGTCTGGGGCGGGGCGATGACGCTGGCCGGGCTGGCGGTGCTGCTGCTGGCCCCGCAGGCGTGGGTGGCGCTGTCGGGCTTCCTGCTGATCGGGCTGGGGGCGTCGAACATTGTGCCGGTGCTGTTCCGGCTGGCCGGGGCACAGACGGTGATGCCCCCGGCGCTGGCGGTGGCGGCGGTTTCGACGGCGGGCTATGCCGGGATTCTCGCCGGGCCCGCCGCCATTGGCTTCATCGCCGATATCGTCGGCCTGAAACAGGCATTCTGGCTGCTGGCGGTGTTGGTCTGCACCGTGCCGCTGGCGGCCCCGCTGGTTACGGCGCGTCGGCGCTGATGCTGTCGTCCGCCGGTTCCGTCCCCGTCCGTTCGGTGACCGGCTGCACCGGGGTGCGCGGGGTTTCGTTAACCGTAAGACGGAACACGTCCGGGCGGGCGTAATGGCCGCTGACGTCAAGGTCATACTTGCCCCGGATGCAGTCGTTCAGGTCGATGTCGGCGGTCAGCACCGCTTCCCGCCCGTAGACCGGCCCGGCGAGGATCTCGCCCAGCGGCGAGACGATGACGCTGCCGCCCCGGATCAGCTCGGTCTGCGGGTCGTTGCCCTGAAGGCAGTCATAGTCTGCCGGGGCATCGGCGCGGGTCATATACTGGCAGGCCGACAGCACAAAGGTGCGGCCTTCATAGGCGATGTGGCGCATCGAGGCCTGCCAGATGTCGCGTTCATCGACCGTCGGGGCGCAGTACAGGCTGACGCCCTTGGCATACAGGGTCTGGCGCAGGGCTGGCATGTAGTTTTCCCAGCAGATGGCGGTGCCGATCGCCCCGACCGGGGTTTTCACCACTGGCAGGGTTGATCCGTCGCCCTGTCCCCACACCAGCCGCTCGCTGGCGGTGGGCATCAGCTTGCGGTGCCGCCCCAGCAGGCTGCCATCCGGGCCGAAGATCAGGGCGGTGCAGTACAGGGTGCCGCCGTCGCGTTCGATGATGCCGGTGACCAGATGCGCCTTCATCATGGCCGCGAAGCCGCCGATGCGGGCACACTCCGGGCTGTCGATCTCCACCGCGCCCTGCCAGTAGCGCAGGTAGTCATCGCGCCCCGCCGGGGTGCGGCTGCCGACACGGGCCCCGAAATCCAGCCCCTTCGGATAGCCGCCGACATAGGCCTCGGGGAACACCGCCAGCTCCGCCCCGTCGCGGGCGACGGCCTGACAGTGGGCTTCCATGCGGTCGAGGGTGGCGGCGGTGTCAAACAGGGTGCTGCCAGCCTGAACGACGGCGACGCGGCGCTGGGTCATGGGAAAGACTCCGGAAAAGAGGGAGGGGGAGGGCTGTGGGGAGTTGCCGGTGTGGACCAAGGATGGCAGGGTCTGCACTATCAACAAAGGTGTCATTGGTGATGGAAACTATTGACCTGAATGATAGTGCGCGGCTGGACTTCAATCTGGCGGTGACCTTTCTGGCGCTGTGGCAGGAGCGGAACGTTTCCCGCGCCGCCCGGCGGCTGATGCTGTCGCAGTCGGCGGTCAGCGCGGCGCTGGCGCGGCTGCGGGCGGTGACGGGGGATCCGCTGTTCGTGCGCCTTGGCGGCACCATGCAGCCGACCCCCCGGGCGGAGGCGATGGCGGCAGCGGTGCAGGCGGGGATGGAGCAGGTGCAGCGGGCCTTTCTGGTGCCGCCGCCGTTTGATCCGGCGCGGACGCAGCGGGCGTTCACACTGGCGATGTCCGATGATTTCCAGATTGCGGTGGGGCCGGACATTGCCCGCACGCTGGATGCCGAGGCCCCGGCGGCGGTGGTCCGTTTCCGCCAGAGCAGCCGGGCGACGGTGGAGGCGATGGTGGCGGGCGGCGAGGCCGATCTGGCGGTGATTGCCCATGCGCCGGAGGGCACCGGACTGTGCCATCAGGCGGTGGCGGAGGGTGGCTTCGCCCTTGTGTTTGATGCGGCGGCCTGCGGGGGTGCGGCACCGCTGGATGTGCCGACATGGCTGGGGTTGCCGCATGTGCTGGTGTCGTTTAACGGGCGGACCGGCATTGTTGATGATGTGCTGGCCCCGCTGGGCCTGACGCGGCGGGTGCAGACGGCGCTGACCCACTTTGCGGCGCTGCCGCCGTTCCTGCTGGGGCGGCGGGCGGTGGCGACCCTGCCCGCCCATGCGGCGGCGCGGCTGGCGGCCTTTGCCGGGCTGGCGGTCTCCCCGCCGCCGCTGCCGATGGGGGGCTATACGGTGTCGCTGCTGTGGCGGAAGGATCTGGATGCCGACCCGGCCAGCCAGTGGCTGCGCCGGGTGGTCGGGCGCTGTGTGGCGCAGGGCGTCGGAGGCCCGGCAATGCCGGGCACCTGAGGGGGGTAAAAACAATGGAGCGCAGCGACTGGCCCATTGAGGGCCCGTCCGCCCATGCGGACGTAAGCCAAGGGCGCGGATGCGCCCGCCCGGCGTTTGAGGGGCCCCAAAAAAAACCAAACATTACCCCACCCGCACCGGCATCCGTTTGCCGATCATCACCAGTGTGGCGACCACCACGGTCATGATCAGGGTCAGCGGGGTCAGCACTTCGTTCAGCAGCACCGCCGCCCCCAGCAGGGACAGGAACGGTTGCAGCAGCTGTACCTGACTGACCCGGGCGGTGCCGCCCAGCGACAGGCCCCGGTACCAGGCGAAGAACCCGATCAGCTGGCTGATGGCCCCCAGATACAGCAGGGAGGTAACGCTGGGCAGGCTCCACGCCTGCGCCGGGATCGGGCCGTCAATCCACGGCAGGGCCAGCGTCAGCGGCAGGGCGACGGGGGCGCACAGCAGCACCGCCCAGCAGATCACCTGCCAGCTCGGCAGGCGGCGGCTGAGGCGGGAGCCGCAGGCGTAGCCGGTGGCCGCCGACAGCACCGCCGCCGCCATCGCCAGATCCCCGACCGAGAACGCCCCGCCGCCCAGCGTCAGGGCGTAGCCCACCACGCAGCCGCTGCCCGCCAGCGCCACCAGCCAGAAGCCGGGGGACGGGCGGTCGCCGCACAGCACCGTGGCGGCAACGGCGGTGGCAAACGGCAGCAGCCCGTTGACGACAATGGCATGGCTGGCCGGGGACTGATCGGCGGGGAACAGGGTGACGCCATAGGCCATGAACAGTGGAAAGCCGATCACCGCCCCACCGGCGACGGCCAGCAGGTCGCGCAGCAGGGCCGGGTCGGGCAGGCGGGCGCGGGCGGCGGCCAGAAAAACGGCGGCCAGCACGATGGCGACGTCCAGCCGGATCAGGGTCACACCCAGCGGCGACAGGCCGGACAGCAGGATCGACAGCCGGGTGACCGGCAGGGTCAGCGAGAACAGGACCACCCCCAGCGTGCCCAGCAGCAGGCCGGTGCGCACGGGGGCGGAGGAGGGAAAGGCGGCGGACATGGCGGTGTCTCCGGGGGAGAAGGTGGGGAGACCCAGACGGTAGTTGATCCCCCGCAACCGACACAGATACAGTTGGCGTGAAATTTGAGCAATACAGAGGGGCGGCGATGATCACAGACATGGCACCCGGCGAAACCATGGCGGACCGGCTGGCGGCAGTGCTGACGGCGCGGATCCGGGCGGGGGTGTTCCGCCCCGGCGACCGGCTGCCCTCGGTGCGGGGGCTGGCGCGGGCGGAGGGAGTTAACCCGCAGACGGCGGTACGGGCCTTGCAGTGTCTGGAAGATGCCGGTCTGGCCGAACCGCGCCCCCGTTCCGGCTGGTTTGTCCGCTCGGTCCGCGCCGGGGTGACGCCGCAGCCGGGGGCCGGAACCCCGCAGCCGGTGGCCCTGCCGGAGCTGGCCCGGCAGATCCTGACCCAGCGGTTTCAGCCCGGCCTGATTGCCATGGGGGCGGCCCAGCCGGGGCCGGATCTGTTGCCGATCACCACGCTGTCGCGCCTGCATGCCAGTGCCCTGCGGCAGGGCGGGGCCGATCTGCTGGGGCGGTACAGTGATCCGGCGGGGGAAGCCGGGCTGCGGCGGGCGGTGGCGCGGGTGTTGGAAGACCGCGGCCTGCACTGCGGGCCGGACGACATCATCATCACCAATGGCTGCATGGAGGCGCTGGATCTGGCCCTGTCCGTGCTGGCCGCGCCGGGGGCGGTGGTGGCGGTGGAAACCCCGGCCTATTACGGGGTGCTGCTGGCCTTGGCCGGGCATGGCCTGCGGGTGGTGGAACTGGCGGCGGACAGCCAGACCGGGGTGTCCCCGGCGGCGGTGCGGGCGGCCCTTGCGGCGGGGGATGGGGCCGGGGGGGCACTGGCGGCCTGCCTGCTCAGCCCGCTGGTGCATAATCCGCTCGGCGGATCGGTGCCGGTGGCGGCGCGGCAGGAAATCCGGCAGGACCTGCTGGCGGCAGGGGTGCCTTTGATCGAGGATGACTGCTTCGGCTTTCTGCATGGCCCGCTGTCCGATCCCCGGCCGATGCTGGCGTTTTCCGGGGCGGGGGACGGCGGCCTGCTGTGTGGGTCGGTGTCGAAAACGGTGGGGCCGGGCCTGCGGATCGGCTGGATTGTGCCGGGCCGCTGGCACGAGGCGGTGTTGCAGGCCAGTTTCCGCCGTCATCTGTCGCACCCCGCCCCGGCGCAGGCGGTGGTGGCGCGGTTTCTCGACAGTGGCGGCCATGCCCGGCTGGCGCGGCGGGCGACGGCGGAATACCGGCGGCGGCAGGAGGTGCTGGTGGCCGAACTGCGCCGCCAGATGCCGCAGGAAACCGTGATTGCCGAACCCCGCGCCGGGATGAGCCTGTGGCTGACTCTGCCGGACGGGCTGGAGGCCATGGCGGTGATGGCCGCCGCCCGGCACCATGGCCTGTCGGTGGTGCCGGGGCCGCTGTTCTCTCCGGTTGGGGGCTATGCGTCGTCGCTGCGCCTGAGTGTCGGCAGTGTCGGGCCGGAGGACCTGCCGGACGCGGTGCGGCGGCTGGCGGCGGCGGTGGCCGATTTTCGATAGCAATTATTTTTATGTGGGTTTACGGTGCCCCGATCCATGACCGATCCGGGACCCCCGATGCTGTCCGTCCGCAGCCCTTCCAGCCTGTTGCGCCTGCTGCCGCCGCGTCTGCGGCTGGCGGTGCTGTCGCTGCTGCTGGTGCTGGTGGTGGCCGGGCGGATTATCTCCCCGGTCGGCGGGTCGCTGATGCTGGCGGCGTCGGACGGTCCGGCCTTCCTGACGGCGGAACTCTGTGTGGCGATGCCGGGGGATGGCGGGGTGATGGCCGGGGGTGATCTCCTGTCATCGGCCCATGACTGCTGCTGGTGGATGAGCGGGGTGTCGGCGCTGGCGCTGACCGTGCTGGCGGCGGTGCTGCTGCTGGTGCCGTATGCCGGGCGGATCATCCCGGCCGGATGGGCGGTCCGGGCCACGCTGCCGCCGCGCCTGCTGTGGCGGGCGGTGTGCCCCAGCCGGGCCCCGCCGCCGGGGCTTTCCTGCCGCTGTATCGTCTGATCCCGCCCCGGGGCTGATCCGGGGGAGGCGGGATCACCGCTGATCACCCGAGAGTCCGGGGACGTTCTCCATGTCCGCTTTTCATGTTTCCCGCACCGTGCTGCTGCGCGGTGCCGCCGGCTGTGCCGTGTCGCTGCTGGCCCTGAGCACTGCCTTCGCCCAGACCACCCCCTCGACCCCGGCTGAGCCGGAACTGGCGCCGCTGGTCATCACCGCGCCGGAGCTGAGCGAGCCGATGGTTCTTCAGCTTGACCCCAAGGCGGCCCAGACGCCGATTCCGGCGGCCGATGGCGGGGCCTATCTCAAATCGGTGCCCGGTTTCACCATGATCCGCAAGGGCGGCACCGGCGGCGAGCCGGTTCTGCGCGGTCAGACCGGATCACGCCTGAACATCCTGCTGGATGATACGCCGCTGCTGGGCGGCTGTGCCGGGCGCATGGATCCGCCGACCACCTACGCCTTCCCGGAATCCTACGACAGCATCACCGTGCTGAAGGGGCCGCAGTCGGTGGTTTATGGCGGCGGGGCCAGCGCCGGGACCATCCTGTTCAACCGTGATACCAAGCGGTTCGACGACTGGGGGATGCGCGGCAACGCCAGCGCCCTGATCGGCGGTTATGGCCGCAATGACCAGATGCTGGATGCCACCGGCGGGGCGAAAGAGGGCTACATCCGGGCGATCGGCACCCATTCTAAGTCCGATGATTACAAGGATGGCGCCGGTCGGGCGGTGCATTCGCAGTATGAACGCACCAGCGGCACCGCGCTGCTGGGGTTCACCCCCAACGACGACACCACCATCGAGCTGGGGGTGGATGTCAGTCAGGCCGAGGCCGCCTATGCCGACCGCATGATGGACGGCACGGTGTTTGACCGGCAGGACCTGAAGCTGGATGTCACCCGTCGCAATGTCGCCCCCGGTGTGGCGCAGGTAAAGGGCCAGCTGTATTACAACTACGTTGACCACGTGATGGACCGCTTCTCGCTGCGCAAGTTTGATGCGGCGTCGATGATGGCGGCCCTGAGCAACCCGGAACGCACCAATCAGGGCTTCCGCCTTCAGGGGGATTTTGACCCCTTCGCCGGGACGCTGCTGAAGGTCGGCTTTGATTACAATCAGGATATCCGCACCGCCCGTGGCCTGAGCCGGGCGGAGTATCTGGCCGGGGTCAGTTACCAGTCCAAGGCCCGGGTCACCGATATGACCTTCAACAGCCACAGCGTTTATGCGGAACTGACGCAGGATCTGTCAGCCACCAGCCGGGGCATCGCCGGATACCGCCTGACCGAGGTCGATGTCACCGATGACGACGGCGTCGGCACCCCGACCGACAGCGATACTCTGCATTCCGCCCTGCTGCGGTACGAGCAGGACATTGATCCCGGCCTGCCGGTGACCGTTTACGGGGCGCTGTCGCACACCCAGCGCGCCCCGGATTACTGGGAACGGTCGAAAAATTTCGCGCTGGCCAAGGAACGCACCAGCCAGCTGGATGTCGGCGCGGTGCATGACAGCGGCCCGTGGCGGGTCGGTCTGTCCGGCTTTGCCTCGCAGACGGCGGATTACGTCCTGCTGTCTTCCACCACCGGCAAGAACATTGATGCCCGCACCTACGGCGGCGAGGCGGAAGTGGCCTACCGCTTCCTGCCGTCGTGGCGGGTGGAAACGTCGCTGGCCTATACCTACGGCGAAAACACCACCGAAGATAAGCCGCTGGCACAGATTGCCCCGCTGGAAGGCAGCCTCGGCCTGCGCTATGACGACGGCACCTTCATGGGTGGCGTGCAGATGCGGGCGGTGTCGGAACAGGACCGCACCGATGTCGGCTGGGGCAACATTGTCGGCACCGATATCGGATCGTCGAAGGGCTTTGCCACCGTCGGCCTGAGTGTCGGCTGGCGGCCGCTGGAGGCGGTGACCCTGACCGCCGGGGTCGATAACCTGTTCGACAAGACCTATGCCGAATACATCAGCAAGGCGGGCACGGCCTCGCTGGCCGGGGACGGATACCAGCAGACCACCCGGGTCAACGAGCCGGGGCGGACCCTTTGGCTGCGCGGTCAGGTCCGGTTCTGACCACCGGCCTGAGCCGGGAGGCTGCCGCGCACCAAGGCGGCGGCAGCCTCCCCGGCGCGGTCCATATAGGCCGGATCCCGGTGCAGCATCACCAGAGAGAAGCCGCCGTCGATCAGCAGGCAGACCTGCCGGGCCAGCGTCCGCGCCGCTTCCGGCGGCAGGGCGGAGAACCCGGCAGTCAGCCAGTCTTCCACCGCCTGTTTGTGGCGGCGGGCGGCGACCACGGCGGGGTGGCCGGGCAGGGTGTTCAGCTCCACCGCCGTGCGCAGGAAGCCACAGCCTGCCCACTTCGGATGCCGGACCGCCCGCGACAGGCCATGGAACAGCGCCGTCACCCGTGCCGCCGGATCGGATCCGGCAGCGTCGGCCCACCGCCGGAACGCGGCCAGATTGGGTTCATCCCGCGCCGTCAGGTAGGCGGCAATCAGGTCATCCTTGCTGCGGAAGTGATAATACAGGGTGCGTTTGGTCACCCCGGCCTGTCCGGCGATGGCATCGACGCTGACCGCCCGCACTCCCTGTGCCTGAAACAGCGCCGAGGCGGCGGCGAGAATGCGGTCAGGGGTCGGTTTCTGGTTGGCCGGTTCTTCTGTCGCGGATGTCTCAGGCATCGTTTCCTCCGGGAAGGCTGCTCCCCTATAGACCTGACCTATGTATACCGACCAATGTATATACACAATGCCGGGCCTGTGGCTATCGTGGGGTCATGACCCAGACCGCGACACCCCCCGCCGCCGTCGAAGGCCAGCCGGTCGGCATTCCCTGCCGTGACGGCGTCACCCTCGGCGGGCACCTGTTCCGGACGGCCGACCTTACGCCGTCCGGCAGCATCCTGATCAACTGCGCCACCGGTGTGCTGGCGCGGTACTATCACCGTTACGCCCGCTTTCTGGCCGGGCACGGCTTTGATGTGCTGACCTATGATTACCGGGGGATCGGCCTGTCCCGCCCGGCGCGGCTGCGCGGCAGCGGCATCCGCTGGGACCACTGGGGCACGCTGGACTGCGATGCCGCCCTGCGGTTCCTTGACAGTCAGCACCGGGGCGGGCCGCTGATGCTGGTCGGCCACAGCATCGGCGGGTTTCTGCCGGGTCTGGCTCCGGCGGCCTCGCGGCTGGACCGGATCCTGACCATGGGGGCGCAATATGCGTGGTGCGGGGATTACGCTGCGGACAAACGCGCCGGACTGCTGCTGAAATGGCATCTGGCGATGCCGCTGCTGACGCTGCTGTACGGCTATTTTCCCGGGCGGCGGCTCGGCTGGCTGGAAGACCTGCCCGCCGGGGTGGCCCGGGACTGGAGCTTCCGGGGGCGGCGGTTTGAACGCAGCCATCCCCCGGCGGACCGCCCGGGGGTGCTGGCGTCGATGGCGGCGGTGACAGCGCCGCTGCTGGCGGTGACGATGGCCGATGATGAATTCGGCACCGTGCCCGCCATCACCCGCACGCTGGCCTATTACCGGGGGGCGGAGCGGACCATGGTCCGGCTGTCGCCCGCCGATTACGGGCGGGACCGCATCGGCCATTTCACCCTGTTCCATGACAGCCATGCCGCCGGGTTCTGGGCCGATACCCTGCGCTGGCTGCGCGACGGACACAACCCGTGGCCGCAGCACAGCACCGCTGTCATCGGCGGCTGATCACACCGGCGGCGGACGCGGCAGGCCGGATCAGGCCTTGCCGCTGGCGGCAATCACCGCTGACAGGGCATCCAGTTTATCGATCACCTCGTGGGAGGCCTCGTTCAGGGCATCCAGCGCGTTCAGGGCGGCATCGGTATCCCCGGCGGCGGCGGCGGCCACCGCCTGATGCCCGCAGTCATGCACCCGGCGGTGCGGATCCAGCAGGGCGATATAGGCCGGGTGGGTCCGCAGGGCCGGGTCGGTGATCCCCTCGTACCAGCGGCCGAGGCGGCAGCTCTGGTGGCTGCTCAGGGCGGCATCCCCGGCGGGCAGGTTGCCCATCACCACATCGGTGACCCGCTTCTTGAACACCACATGGTCGATCTTGGCGATTTCGCACAGGGCGCGGGCGGTGCCGATGCTGGCCCAGCGGTCAGCGCGGGCGGCGATCTGGTCATTCGACCGTTCGATGCTGCGGGCGACGTCGGTCAGGTGCTGGCGGTTGGCCTCCGCCATTTCGGCGATCATGCCGATCCCTTCCGAAATCTGGGTGGAGGCACTGCTCTGCTGGTGCAGGATCTCGGCAATGTCGCGCATTTTGGCGGTGACGGCATGGACCTGTGATCCCATCTGGTCCATGTGGTTGCTGGTGGCGGAAATCGCCTGTTCGCCGATGGCGACGGCGGTGCCGCTGCGCTCCATGGCGCGGCGGATGCTGCTGACGCCGCGTTGCAGCAGGTTCACGCGGGCGGCGACTTCCTCGGTGGCGCGGCTGGTCTGGTTGGCCAGCGTCTTCACCTCGTTGGCGACCACGGCGAAGCCTTTGCCAAGGTCCCCGGCCCGGGCGGCCTCGATGGTGGCATTCAGGGCCAGCAGGTTGGTCTGGTCGGCGATGGCGTTGATCGCCCCCATGAAGTCGGCGATCTGGTTGGCGGCTTTGGCCAGATCCTCCACGCTGGTCTGGGTGTCGCGCACGGCATCGGTGATTTCCTGCATGCGCTGGATGGCATCCCCGGCAGCGGTGATGCCGCTCTGCACCGTTTCCTCGGCATGGACCGCATCCTGCGAGGCGGAATCCGAGGTGCGGGAGATTTCGGTGACCGAGGCCGCCAGTTCCTCGGCGGCGGCGGCGATGGTACCGCCCCGGGTGCTGGTCTCGCGGGAATCGCGGGTCAGGCGGGCCAGAGTGACCATCGCATCGTTGGTGTAGATCGTGACCTGCGCGTTGTGGCGCAGCCCTTCAAGGGCGGCGGTCTGCCCGTCTTCCTGCGGCCCGCTGCTGCCGGGGTTGGTACCGGTGCCGGAACCGGGCGGGCAGGCCCGCAGCAGGTCGGCCATCGCCAGCTTGACCGCCACGGCGGTCAGGGCAGCGCGGGCGGTGCCAAACAGCCGGACCCCGGCCTGAAGCCGGAGGATCAGGGTTTCGGTAAAGGCCTGATAGGCGGCCAGCCCGCTGTCTGCCGGAAGGGCGGAGCAGTCTTCGCCCAGCCAGCCGGGGGCCTCGCTGCTCTCACCATCCAGCATCCGCACCCAGCGGGCGCGCTGGGCCTCACACAGGCTGCTCACGGTGGCGGCGGTCAGCACCGGGGACAGGGCGGGGTCGTCGCAGAGCGTCTGATAGAAGGCGTCCAGCGCCGGATCAAGAGCGGCCAGAAGATCCAGCCGCCCGTTGGTCAGGGCCTCGCGGTCGCGGTCGGTCAGCACGGGCGGGCGGGCCGGGGCGGACGGACGGATGCTGCTGACCATAATGAGAATCCCCTCTGATCCGGCTGGATCCGGATTTGTCTGTAGGGATCCAAAAGCGCGGTGTGACCACGGTAATATGTCCGGTGCGGATCCTACAGCGGTTTTCCGTCCGATCCTACGCAATACAGCGGCGGGCATGAAAAAACCCCGCCGGAACAGCGGGGTTTTTCATAAATCCTGACGCTGACGCGGGCTGGATCAGAAGCCGTCGTCCTCGTTTTCGTCCCGCTTGACCGGGCCGGTGCGCAGGAAGGCCGGAACGGCGCTGTCGGCCTCTTCCTGCCGTTCGCGTTCACGTTCGCGCTCCCGCTCGTGATCAAAGGTCTGTTCCGCTTCGGTGGCATAATCGACCTGCGGGGCAACCACCACACCGGCACGGCGCGGTGCCAGGGCGATTTCCTTTTCCAGATCCATTTCCGAACACAGGCCCAGCGTCACCGGGTTACGCGCCTTGATGTTGGCGGCGTTCCAGTGCGACTTGTCGCGCACGGTGCTGATGGTCGGCTTGGTGGTGCCGATCAGCTTGGAAATCTGGGCGTCGGTCAGTTCCGGGTGGTGCTTCAGCAGCCATGCGATGGCGTCGGGGCGGTCGTGACGCTTGGACACCGGGGTGTAGCGGGCCCCCTTGGCGCGGGCCTGCGGGCGCGGAATATCGGATGCGCTGAGCACCAGACGGAAGCGCGGTTCCTTCTCGCAGCGTTCCAGTTCCTGCTTGGTCAGCTGGCCGTTGGCCAGCGGGTCAAGCCCGACGATCCCGGCGGCGACTTCGCCATCGGCAATGGCCTGCACCTCAAGTTCATGCATGCCGCAGAAGGCGGCGATCTGTTCGAAGGTCAGAGCGGTGTTTTCCACCAGCCAGACGGCTGTTGCCTTCGGCATGAGCGGCAGCGCCATGTCACAATCCCTTTCGGAAAAAACCTGTAAACATATTCAGACCTGTTCCTTTACGGTAAATTGCGCCCTCAAACAAGGGTTGCGATGGCCCTTCAAGGGTAAAACAGCCTGTTTATGCGGGTTTGCGGGCGGTAAATTTTTTATTCCACCGTCAGCACGATCTTGCCGATATGGGTGCTGCTTTCCATCATCGCATGGGCGGCGGCGGCCTGTTCCAGCGGGAAGGTGGCGTGGATCTGCGGCTTCAGCCTTCCGGCCTCGATCAGCGGCCAGACGGTGGCGCGCAGCCCCTCCGCCATCCGTGCCTTGTTGGCCACCGGCTGCGGCCGCAGGGTGGAGCCCAGCAGCGACAGGCGCTTCAACATCACCGGCATCATGTCGATCTGGATTTTTGACCCGTTGAGGAAGGCGATGTTCACATGCCGCCCTTCCACCGCCATCAGCTTCAGGTCGCGGCCGATGTAGTCGCCGCCGACCATATCCAGCACCACATCGGCGCTCAGACCGGCCTCTTTGAACACCGCGACGTAGTCTTCCTCGCGGTAATTGATGGCCCGGTCCGCCCCCAGCGCCACGCAGGCGGCGCATTTTTCGGCACTGCCGGCGGTGACGATCACCCGCGCCCCCAGCGCCGCCGCCAGCTGGATGGCGGTGGTGCCGATGCCGGATGATCCGCCGTGGATCAGCAGGGTTTCCCCGGCCTTCAGGGCGGCCCGTTCAAACACATTATGCCAGACGGTGAACAGGGTCTCCGGCAGGGCGGCGGCCTCGGTCAGCGACAGCCCGGCGGGCACCGGCAGGCACAGCGGCGCGGCGGCGATGGCATGGCTGGCGTAACCGCCGCCGGTCAGCAGGGCACAGACGGTGTCGCCCACCTGCGGGGCGGTGACATCCGGGCCGACGGCAACCACGGTGCCCGCCACCTCCAGCCCCGGCAGGTCCGACGCGCCGGGCGGCGGCGGATAGCTGCCCTGCCGCTGGATCACATCCGGGCGGTTGACCCCGGCGGCGGCCACGGCGATCAACACTTCCCCCGGGCCGGGCTGCGGCACCGGCCGCTCTGCCGGAACCAGAACCTCCGGCCCGCCGGGGCCGGTGATGGTGATGCAGGCCATGGTGGCGGCGGGGGCCGGGGGCAGGGCGGTGGTCATGCAGGGGTCTCCCGGTCTGGGCGGAACAGTCTGAAAAGCTTGCCAGACAGTCTCTGACCCGGCACCCTTGGGCGCAAGGGTCTTTTTCCACCCGGCCCGTACCCGGCACCCGCAGGAGACGACGATGGACACCGACGACCTTGATCCGCCCCGCCCGCTGGCAGGCAGCTTTCTGGGACCGGCCCCCGCCGCCAGACGCGATCTGGAGGTGATGGGGCTGGACCAACTCAACGAGTATATCGCCGATCTGGAGGCGGAAATTGCCCGCGCCCGCGACGCGATTGCCCGCAAGACCACCGCCCGCAGCACCGCCGAGGCGTTTTTCAAGCCCCGCTGACCGGGGCCAACAGAACCGAACAGGAGAGTGAGACAATGCTGAAAGGCAAGAGCGCCGTTGTCACCGGGTCCACCAGCGGCATCGGTCTGGGTATTGCCCGGTCGCTGGCGGCACAGGGCGCCAATGTGATGATCAACGGCTTCGGCGATCCGGCGGATCTGGAACGGCTGCGGGCGTCGATGGAAAAGGAATTCAAGGTTGACGTGCGTTTCAACGCCGGGGACCTGTCGCAGGCCGATGCCTGTTCCACCCTGATTGCCGAGACCGAGGCCGCCTTTGGCCGGGTGGATATTCTGGTCAACAATGTCGGCATCCAGCATGTGGCCGCGACGCAGGATTTTCCGGTGGCGAAGTGGGATGCGATTCTGGCTATCAACCTGTCGTCGTACTTCCACACCATCCGCGCCGCCCTGCCGGGGATGCAGGCGCGGGGCTGGGGGCGGATCATCAACACCGCCTCGGTCCACGGGTTGGTGGGGTCGATCCACAAGGCGGCCTATGTGGCGGCCAAGCATGGCGTGGTCGGCCTGACCAAGGTGGTGGCGCTGGAAAATGCCGAGGCCAACATCACCTGTAACGCCATCTGCCCCGGCTGGGTGAAGACCCCGCTGGTGCAGCCACAGATCGAGGCCCGCGCCGCGCTTGTGGGCGGCAGCCTGCTGGAGGGGGAACGGTCTCTGGTGGGCGAAAAGCAGCCGTCGAAGCGGTTCTCGACCCCGGAAGACATCGGGGCGCTGGCGGCGTTCCTGTGTTCGGAAGCCGCCCACAACATCACCGGCACCACCCTGCCGGTGGATGGCGGCTGGACCGCGCAGTAATCAGGCAGGGACAGGTCAGACAGAAAAATGGCGGCGGGCCGGAAAGGGCCTGCCGCCGTTCTTGTTGCGTGGGGCATTTGAAGAAGGCCCGAGTCTTGCGTTTGAAGGACTCCACAAAACAACGGAGCGCAGCGACTGGGCCATTGAGGCCCCGCGCCCGCGTGGGCGCGTGAGGCAAGCGGACGGACGTCCGCGCCCGCCGTCTGAGGGACCACCCAAAACCCAGTGTTTAAGCCGAAGGCTTAAACACTGGTGCCGCCGACGGTCAGCAGGTCCACCTTCAGGGTCGGCTGGCCGACGCCGCAGGCAACGCCCTGACCATCCTTGCCGCAGGTGCCGATGCCGGGGTCCAGCGCCATGTCGTTGCCGATCATCGAGACGCGGGTCAGCACATCCGGCCCGTTGCCGATCAGGGTTGCGCCCTTCACCGGGGCGGTGATCCTGCCGTCTTCGATCAGGTAGGCTTCGGTGCAGGAAAACACGAACTTCCCCGACACGATATCCACCTGTCCGCCGCCGAAGTTCACCGCGTACAGGCCCTTCTTGACGCTGCCGAGGATGTCCTTCGGGTCATCCTTGCCGCCCAGCATGAAGGTGTTGGTCATGCGCGGGATCGGCTTGTGGGCGTAAGACTGGCGGCGGCCGTTGCCGGTCGGCTTCATCCCCATCAGCCGGGCATTCATCCGGTCGAACAGATAGCCGGTCAGGATGCCATCCTCGATCAGCACGGTGCGGCTGGTCGGGGTGCCTTCGTCGTCGATGGTCAGCGATCCCCGGCGGTCGGGCAGGGTGCCGTCATCCACCACCGTTACGCCGGGGGCGGCCACCCGTTTGCCGAGCAGATCGGAGAAGGCTGAGGTCTTCTTGCGGTTGAAGTCGCCTTCCAGACCGTGGCCGATGGCTTCGTGCAGCAGCACACCGGGCCAGCCGGGGCCGAGCACCACCGGCATTTCCCCGGCGGGGGCGTCGATGCTGTCCAGATTGACCAGCGCCTGCCGCAGGGCCTCGTCGGTGGCGGCCTTCCAGGTCGCCTCGTCGAGGATCATGTCAAAGCCGGTGCGGCCACCAAGGCCATGGGTGCCGGTTTCCAGCCGCCCGCCGTGTTCCACCATCACCGTCACGTTCAGGCGCACCAGCGGGCGGATGTCCGCCGCCGCCCCATCCGGACGCAGGATATGCACCGCCTGCCACGAGCCGACCACCGAGGCCATCACCTGCTTCACCCGCGGGTCACGGCTGCGGGCATAGGCGTCAATTTCCGACAGCAGTTTGACCTTGGTCTCGAACGGCACCGGGGCAATCGGGTTAAGGTCGGTGTACAGCGCCTGATTGGTGCCGACCGGCCCGGCCGCCAGCGTACCGGAATGGCCGCCGCGCACGGCCTTCACCGTTTCGGCGGCGCGCTCGATCGAGGCATTGTCGAGGGTGGAGGCATGGGCGTAGCCCGCCGTTTCCCCCGCCACCGCCCGCAGGCCGAAGCCCTGTGCGGTGTCAAAGGTGGCGGAGCGGATCTTGCCGTCATCCAGACTGACGGCCTCGGACTGCCGGTATTCCAGATACAGCTCGCCGTCGTCCATGCCCTCCAGCGCCGAGGTCAGGGACCGCAGCGCCCCATCCTTGTCCAGTCCGGCGCGGGTGAAGAACAGATCTTCGGTAACGGCGAGGTCGGCCATGCGGCGCTCCTACTCCTGTGGGCGGTTGTCAGTTTACCTAAGGTCACCCATCCTCATCCGCAACCGCAGGCGATGGGGCGGTCTGGCACTATGGAGCCTTTCCAGAAGCCTGACCAGTGTTTCCCGGTACCGGGAATAAAAACAGGGAAGGAGCGATCATGCCAGAGACAAGACCGCAGGCTGGTCCGGGGGCGATGCCGGATCATCCGTTGCGGCAGGCGCTGGCGTGGGAAGTCCACGCCCGGCCCTACGAGGTGGTCTCGGCCCCGGTACGGGTCAGCCATATCGCCGTCATGCTGGAAGACGGGGTCAGCGGGGCCGGGATGGCGCTGGACCATCTGCACCGGCTATTGGACAGCTGCGGCGTCCCACCCCCCCGGGCAGGAGCCACCCATGCCTCGCGCGATCTCGGCGGCGGGCTGCGCCTGCGCTGGGAGCAGCATACCGAGTTTGCCAGCTTCACCTTTTACCTGTTCGCGCCGCTGACGGAAGATCCCTTTGCCGAAACCGCGCTGTCGCGGGTGCCGGCCGACTGGCTGCGCGACCTGCCGGGGCAGGTGCTGGTGGCGGTGCATGCGGCGGTGCTGCCGGGCGATGCGGTGCCGGATCTTCCGGCGCTGTTCGCCGGGCATCTGGTGACCGGGGCACGGATCGGCGGCGGGGCGGCCTCCGCATGGAGCGATTTCCACCTGCATGGCGACGGTTTCGCCCGCATCCTGATGACGGCGGGGGAGCTGACCCCGGGCCAGATCGGGCGGCACCTGCAACGGCTGCTGGAAATTGAGACCTACCGCATGAAAGCGCTGCTGGCGCTGCCGATTGCGCGGGACCTCGGCGGCACCTTGTCGCGGCTGGAACACAGTACGGCCGCCCTGAGCGCCCGCATGGCCGGACCGCTGAAGGAAGGCGAGGACCGCGAGGTGCTGTCAGCCCTGACCACGGTGGCGGCGGAGGTGGAATGGCTGATGGCCGAACATTCCTACCGTTTCGGCGCGGCGCGGGCCTATGCCGAGATTGTCAGCCGCTGCCTGCTGGATCTGCGGCAGGACCGGCTGCCGGGGTTGCAGACCCTGACCGAGTTCATGGACCGTCGCTTCTCCCCGGCGATGCGCACGGTGGAGGCGATGGCCAACCGGGCCGATGCGCTGGGCCGCCGGGTGGCGCGGGCCTCCGACCTGCTGCGCACCCGGGTCGATATCGCGCTGGAAGAAAACAACCGCGACCTGCTGCGCAGTATGAACCGCCGCGCCCAGCTTCAGCTCCGGCTTCAGGAGACGGTGGAAGGCCTGTCGGTGGTGGCGATCAGCTATTATGCATGGGGGCTGATCGGCTATCTGCTGAAGGGCGGCAAGGCGGCGGGTCTGCCGCTGGACCCCGATATCACGGCACTGGTGGCGATCCCCGCCGTGGTGCTGGCGGTGGCCTATGGCCTGCGCCGGATGAAACGGCACCTGCACGGGCCGGAGTGATCCGGCCCGTTCCAGGCGTTGCCTTTACTCCGCCGCCACCGCGACGGCTGAAGGGGCCAGCGTCGCACACAGCCAGTCGATGAACACCCGCAGGCGCGGCAGGCGGTGGCGCCCCGGCGGATACAGCACCGACAGCGGCATTGCCGGGGGCCGGACGCCGGGCAGGACCTCCACCATCTGACCGGAGGCGATCAGCGGATCGAGGTGATAGCGCGGCCCCTGTACCAGCCCGAACCCGGCCACCCCGGCGGCGATATAAGCCCCGGCATCGTTGATGGTGATGCTGGTGGGGGCGGCAATCTGGGTCAGGATGCCTCCTTCGACGAACTCAAGCTCATACGGGCGGCCGGTGCGGCTGGACGGGTAACCGACCATGCGGTGCCCGGCGGTATCCTGCGGGGTGGCGGGGGTGCCGTGGCGCTTCAGGTAGTCCGGGCTGGCGGCGGTGATCTGCTCCAGCACCCCGATCGGGCGGCACACCAGCGAGGTATCGCTGATATCCCCGGCCCGCAGCACACAGTCCACCCCTTCACGGGCCAGATCAACCGGCCGGTCACGGATTCCCAGCTCCAGCGTGATGTCCGGGTAGCGGCGGGAGAAGTCGGGCAGGGCCGGAATCACCAGCAGCCGCCCGAGGGAGCCCGGCAGATCCACCCGCAGCCGCCCCTTCGGCAGGCTGCGCCCGGCCCGGAAGGTGGACTCCGCGTCTTCCAGATCACCCAGAATCACCTGACAGCGCTGAAAGTACAGGTCACCGTCCAGCGTCAGGCTGACGTGGCGGGTGGTGCGGTTGAGCAGGCGCACGCCCAGCCGCGCCTCCAGCTGCTGCACTGCCTGCGTGGCGGCGGCGCGGGGCACGCCCATCAGGGTGGCGGCGCGGCTGTAGCTGCCCTGAGTCACCACCTGAACGAAAATCTGCATCGCCTGAATACGGTCCATGATCCTCACCTGTATCCGTACCGGAATTAGAAACGATCTTTGAACAATGAGGAACCGATTTCCTGATTTATCGGTCCCCGGGAAACAGTCATCGTCAGGGCCTGATCACCGGTCTTTCTGAAGGAAGACGACGCAGGAGCCTTCTGATGCACACACGTACTCTGGGCCCGTCCGGCCCGCAGGTTTCCGCCATCGGGCTGGGCTGCATGGGCATGACCGACTTTTACTCCACCGGGCAGGACCGCCCGGAAGCGGTTGCCACCCTTGAACAGGCGGTGGAACAGGGGATCACCCTGTTCGATACCGCCGACATGTATGGCCCCTACACCAACGAAGAGCTGGTGGGAGAGGTGCTGGCCCCGCACCGGCAGCGGGTGTTTCTGGCCACCAAGTGCGGCATCCTCCGCGATCCGGCCCGGCCGCAGGTCCGGGGTGTCAACGGCCGCCCGGAGTACATCCGCCAGTCGGTGGAAGGCAGTCTGCGCCGCCTGCGCACCGACCGGATCGACCTGTACTACCAGCACCGCATCGACCCCGCCGTGCCGGTGGAAGACACCGTCGGGGCGCTGGCCGGGCTGGTGGCGGACGGCAAGATCCGCTTCATCGGCCTGTCGGAGGCCTCTGCCGGGACCATCCGCCGCGCCCATGCCGTTCATCCCGTCACCGCCGTCCAGAGCGAATATTCCCTGTGGACCCGCGACCCGGAAGAGGACGGCGTCCTCGATACCTGCCGGGAACTGGGCATCGGCTTTGTGCCCTATTCCCCGCTGGGCCGGGGCTTCCTGACCGGGGAGCTGAAAAGCCCCGATGATTTCGCCCCGGATGATTACCGCCGCCACAGCCCGCGCTTTCAGGGCGAGAACTTCACCCGCAACCTGCGTCTGGTTGACACCCTGCGGGAGATGGCGGCAGAGCGCGGCGTCACCGCCTCCCAGCTTGCTCTGGCGTGGGTGCTGGCGCAGGACCCGCACATGGTGCCGATCCCCGGGACCAAGCGCCGCCGCTGGCTGGGGGACAACATCGCCGCCGCCGGGCTGAGCCTGACAGGGGAAGACCGGATCCGGCTGGACCGGGTCTTTCCGCCGCAGGTGGCCGCCGGGGCCCGCTACCCGCTTGAGGTCATGGGCACGATCGGACGCTGAGCCCTTCAGCGGTAACAATCTTTAGAAGGTGTAGGTGATTCCCAGCATGCCGCCGATGATGGCGTCGGCATCGACAATCGGGCTGTCGGTGTATTCCTTCGGCAGCTGGGTCACCTCCAGCCCGGCGTTCAGCCACCATGTCTTGCCGGGGTTCAGGGCATAGCCCGCCGACAACGATACATGGGGCAGGATGGCGGCCTTGGGGTCATAGGCGCGGCGATCGGTCCGGGCTTCGTCCTTACGGACACCGACGTAGTAATCGACCAGATCGGCGCTCTGCCACAGCAGCCCGGCCCCGGCCCCCAGCCGCCAGCGGTCGCGTTCCATCTGCCAGTCGTAGGACAGATCAACGCTGCCACCGTGGTAAGCGCCGTTGAGGGCGGTTTTATAGGTCAGGCTGATCGCCCCGAGGGATGTGGCGTATTCGGCGCTGACCCCGCCCTCAATCGCCGCCTTGCGGGTGTGCAGGCCGCGCAGCATCGGGCTGTCCTTCTGTTTGAAGGGTTTGTCCTGATATCCCGCCAGCGCGGAAATGGAAAACGCCTCGCCCAGCGTCAGGGCGGTTACGGCAAGGCCATCGGTGCCGATGTGCAGGCGTTCGCTGTCGAAGCTGACGATTGGCAGCGGGCTGATCTTGTCATCATCGCCCTTGTAGAGGGTGGTGGAGACCCCGGCCCCGGCGCCGGCGGTCCACTGCCCGTCAAACCACGGGTTGGCGGTTGGCGGCGGGGCCTGAAGTGAGGGGAACGTCATCGGCGGCTGCTGCCCGGCCGGGGCCGGTTGTCCCGGCTTGACCGGCGGGGCCTGCACCTGTGCCGATGCCGCCTGCGCCGGGGCGGCCAGCAGCAGAACGGCGGCACCGACCAGCGCCCCGATTCCGGCCGCCAGAATCAGGCCGCCCAGAAGCGAGGGCTGCCGGGTGGCACCCTCCGCCGCAGCGGAGCGGGGCGGCAGGGTCATGAAGCGGGGAGGGGTGGGAAGGGAAAGCGACATGGGACTGTCCTTCGGAGTGATCCGTGAGAGGCCGCTGTAAGGGGGCATCAAGGGGGCCATCGGTGACCGGTTCAGCCGCCGGACCCATCGGATGGGACGGTCGGGGTGGCAGGCCGGAAGATGACGGGGCAGACAGTGCCGTGCTTTCAGACAGGTGGCGTCCGATACAATGCATTCGGACGTCCAGACGCGCCAATCGGCGTCCGAATGGTCATCCGGACAGTGCGAAATTCGTCCGGATGGTCATTTTTGTGTTTTAAAACAATGAATTGATTTCACCCCGATCAGGCGTTGACGACCGATCCGGTTTTTCGCCACGCGCTGGGGGTGGTGCCGGTGTGCTTCTTGAAAGCGGCATTGAAAGTCGATTTGGAGTTGAAGCCGACCTCCATGGCAATGTCGAGGACGGTGCGGTCCGGGCAGGCCAGCAGCAGACGGGCGGCATCATCGACGCGGTAGCCGTTGACGAAATCAAAGAAGTTGACGCCCAGATGCTGGTTGAGGACCGCTGACAGCGTATTGGCGGTGGTGCCGGTCTTCAGGGCCAGCCGGGGCAGGGTCAGCAGCGGATCCAGATAGGGGGTGTCGCGCGTCATCGCCTCCAGCAGGCGGGCGGCAATGCTGGCGGCCAGCTCCGGGTCAATCAGGCTGCGGGTTTCCGGGGTGCCGTCATTGCCGCCGTGGACGGCAGGGGGACGCTGCGCCGCCGCCGGGGCGCGGCGGGAAGGGGGGAGGCATCAGGACCGGCGGCCTGAAGGGCATTCTGCTGTTCAAGTTCGGGGCAATCCTGATCGGCTGACCCGGTAAACAGCAGCGGGGTGCGCAGGCCGCGGTATCCCAGCAGGAAGACCATCAGCACCTGCGTGAAGGTCACCGCCACATCCAGCCAGCGGGAGGAATACAGTTCCAGCAGGGATCCGATCTGGCTGATGGCATAGATGCCGTAGACCCCGGTCAGGCACAGCATGATCCAGCGCATCCAGTACAGCGGAGTCTCGTCGGTATTGCCGAAATCCCGCCGCAGCCGCCGCCGGTAGCGGGCCAGCAGCCGCCATCCCAGCAGGGTGTAGCCGGTGGTCTGTACCAGCAGCCAGACCACAAGGGTCAGGATGCAGGTCAGGAACAGGGTGGCATCAGCATCGGGGATCGATTCGTCATTGATGATGTTCAGCTTGATCTCCGGCGGCAGCAGCAGGATCGGCAGCGTGAACAGCATGCTCAGGGGCACATGGAACAGGTGTTGCCACGGATGGCGGCTGGGTTCCCCGGCCAGAGCCTTCAGGTAAAGGATGATGGACGGTGCCAGCGCAAAAGTCAGCGGCAGGGTCAGCAGAAACATCCACGGGGCGTTACCGTACAGCTTCTGTCCGGCCATCACCACCTCGACCATGGTCAGGGCGGTGGCGGACAGAAACAGGCGCAGCCATCGGTTGGCGGCATGCGCGCGCGGTCCCTCGGCCCGCAACAGGCCGATGAAGAAAATGCTCTGGGCGATGCCGGTGATGGCGATGGCGCTATCAAGTTGTTCTGCCAGGGCAGTCATGATCGGGGCGTCTGCTGTGTTCCGTCGGCGGCACTATACGGCGGGCGGAGGCGGAAAAACAGCGCCGATTGCATAAGGTTTGCAAGGCCAGAGGCAGACGCAAAAACGCCGGACGGCAGGGCCGGTCCGGCGTTTTTGTGGGGGGAGGTCACCGTTTCTGCGGCCTGCGCAGGCAACGGGAGTAGGGCCGGACGGGCAGGGAACCCGCCGGAACCCGTCTCCGGCCGGTGCGGTTCAGCCGACAGCGATACCGGGGGACCGGATCGGATGCCCGCTTAAAACGCTCCCGACGCTCCGGCGTGCCGGAAACGGGAAAAAACAGCCGTTGGGCGCGGATTACGCGGCCAGACGCTGCGGCATCTGGTCAACCTTGACGTCGCGGCGGGCACGGGCTTCGGCGCGGGCGGCGAAGATGGCGTCGCGCGGATCTTCGTAGGAGCCGTTCAGCACGCTTTCCACGTCGCCACGGGTCAGGCCGATATCGGCCAGACCACGGTCGGACATGGTGCGCAGCAGCACCTGTTCGGCGCGCTGTTCCTGCCAACGGACGAGGGCCGAGATCAGGGAAGAGAAAATGGACATGGTCAAAACTCCGGGGTTTGGCGCTGATCGGGCCGGTGGCGGGGCGGAGGATCCGCCGTTCGTCATCACCGGGTCTGGCATCGCGCCGGGATCTGTCGTTGGAAAGAATATAGGTCACAGTCCGTGACCTTTCCTGCGCTGTTTTCGCGGTGCAGCGCTGCGCCGGGTGCATGGTTTCATGCGGGTTACAGTGCGTTTGGCTATGATGTATGCGATCAATAGCCGGGAGCAGGATCCCGGTGGAAAAAGGGGGGTGGAAATAAAAAAAACACCAAGGATGCGGGGGCATCCCTGGTGTTTTTCGTAAGGTCTGTCCTGCTGCTAGAGCATTTTCCGATTGAGTGGAAGCCGGTCAATCGAAGAAAATGCTCTCTTTTTAAAAAGTTAGAGCGTTTTCAACCGCAAAACCGGCGTCCACTTTTGCTGAAAACGCTCTAAGGGCAGCGGGGGGGCAATCCCTCGGTCAGGTGATCAGGCGGCCAGACGGCGGGCGTCGTTGGCGGCGCGCTTGTCGAGGTAGGTGCCGGAAATCACGCGTTCCACATCGCCACGGGTCAGGCCCAGATCGGACAGTTCGCGGTCGGACATGCTGCGCAGCAGGTCAGCTTCGCGCAGCTGTTCACGCCAGGAGTGGAAACGGTTGACGAGGTTGCCAATGAAAGAAACGTTAGACATCGGTATTCTCCGTGTGTGCGGCGGCACGGGATCAAGCCGGAACGCCATCCGTGGGTAAGCGGGGCGATCAGCGATAGGGTGCCGCAGCGTTTGAATTAAGATCAGACGTGCAGGTGTTTTTCTGTTTCCGCCGGTCTTGGCGCTGCGGCTGTCCGTCAGGTGGGTAAATCTGGCGGACCGTCATCGCGGCGCGGACCCCCGGGCGGCCGGGGTATTCCGTATCTCCGGTCTGCGGCGTCGCCGTCGCGTCATCGGGATGTCCAAGTGTATAGAGGATCTCGTCGAAAGATAGTTGCGCAGCTTTTGCGGTGCAGCAATGCGAGTCATGCATGGTTAGCGGTTTGTTAACCGCATTCCGGCCCAGTTTGGGCGATGAGCTATGCAATTTGCGCATGGATTGGGCATTTTGTCCAGATGCCTGTTTTTTGACCTTCCGGTCAGGGTGGCTTTTCAGGGCTTCTCTACTGCCGGCACCTGCCGGACCCCGGTATGGCCCCGGGGACCCGAATATGTCCGGCCATGCGGATTATCCGTCTGACCACCCTTGCCGGAGCGGTGGTAAGGGGATACATGACAAAAAGATGCGCGTCCCCGCCGGAGGACCGCCTGTGCCTTCATCGTATCCATCTGATATGTGATATAGAGAAGGACGGGCGCTGACTTCCCGTCCTGTCCGGGCGGGTCTGCGATGCGCTGCCGCCGGGATGGCGGACGGGATGACACTGGAGAGAGTTGGTATGGATAGCCGTGCTCAGGCCGAACGCCTTACAGCCCTGCGGGACGAACTGGCCCGCCGCGGACTGGATGCCTTTCTGGTGCCCCGGTCCGATCAGCATCAGGGCGAGTATGTTCCGCCGGAAGATGAGCGTCTGGCGTGGCTGACCGGCTTCACCGGATCGGCGGGGATAGCGGTGGTCACCACCCACCGTGCCGCCATTTTCACCGATGGCCGCTATACGATTCAGGTCCGCCAGCAGACCGATGGCACCCTGTATGAATACCGCCACCTGATTGATCAGCCGCCGGAGCGCTGGCTGGCCGAGGTGCTGGAAGCCACCGGCACCGGCAGTGTGGTGGGGTTCGATCCGTGGCTGCATACGCTGGACGGGGTGGCCCGCCTGCGCGGTGCGGTGGAAGCCGCCGGGGCGACTCTGGTCGCCGTCGGGTCCTCGCCGCTGGATGCGGTGTGGACTGACCGCCCGCAGCCGCAGACCAATCCGGCGGAAGTGCAGCCGTTTGACTACACCGGCGAGACGGTGGCGCAGAAACTGGCCCGGATCGCCGGGGTGCTGCGCGATGCCCGGCAGGACGCGGTGGTGCTGAGTGCGCCGGAAAGCCTGTGCTGGCTGCTGAATCTGCGCGGCACCGACCTGCCGTTCACCCCGTTCCTGCTGGGCTATGTGATCGTCCATGCTGACGGACTGATCGATCTGTTCGTCAATCCGGCCAAGATCACCGGTGATGTGCGGGCGCATCTGGCCCGCGATGCCCGGGTGAATTTCCATGCCCCGCCGTCCTTCCTGCCGGCGCTGGACCGTCTGGCCGGGAAGGTGGTACGGCTGGACCGTCTGTCGGCGGCCTGGGCGATTTCCGACCGTCTGGCGCAGGCCGGGGCGGTGGCGGTGCAGGCGGATGACCCCTGCGCGATTCCGCGGGCCTGCAAGAATGCGGTGGAACTGGACGGTGCCCGGGCGGCCCACCGCCGGGATGCGGTCGGGATGATCCGCTTCCTGTCGTGGCTGGATGCGGCGGTGGCGGCGGACGAGCCGCTGACCGAACTGTCGGTGTCGGACCGGCTGGAAGCGATCCGCAAGGAAATCAACCTGTACCGCGATCAGAGCTTCGCCACCATCTCCGGTGCCGGGGAACATGGCGCGATCTGCCATTACCGGGCGACGGAAGACAGCAATATTCCGCTGTCCTCCGGTCCGGTCTATCTGCTCGACAGCGGCGGGCAATATGTGGACGGCACCACCGACATCACCCGCACCATTGCCGTCGGCAAGGTGACGGCGGAACAGCGCCGCCGCTACACGCAGGTGCTGAAGGGGCATATCGCCCTGGCGGTGGCCCGCTTCCCCGAAGGCACCACCGGCAGCCAGCTGGACGTGCTGGCCCGGCAGTTCCTGTGGGCCGACGGGGTTGATTACGACCACGGCACCGGCCATGGCGTCGGCAGTTATCTGTCGGTGCATGAAGGGCCGCAGCGGATTTCCAAGGCCCCGAACACCATTGCCCTGCGGCCGGGGATGATCCTGTCCAACGAGCCGGGATACTATAAGGATGGCGAATACGGCATCCGCATCGAGAATCTTCAGGCCGTGCGCCCGGTCAAGCCGCAGCCGGACGGGGCGGAGCGGACCATGCTGGGGTTCGAGACCCTGACGCTGGTGCCGATCGATAAGCGGCTGATCGATGTCAGCCTGCTGACGGCGGACGAGCGCGACTGGCTGAATGCCTACCACCAGCGGGTGGCGCAGGAAATCGGCCCGCAGGTGCCGCCGGAGGCGCAGGACTGGCTGAAAGAGGCCACCGCGCCGCTGTAACGGTCCTCTGCTGCGATGATCGGAAATGCCCGGGAGATCAATTCCCGGGCATTTTCCATTCAGGGGAGGGGCCGCTGATGATGTTTCCGGGCCGGAATAAGGTGAAAAACCGGTGGTCTGCCTGTATTCTGTATGCATTCGATGGCAGGCAGACAGTGAGGTGAGCCGATGGCAGACCGGCATGCGCGGCAAAACCCCGATGCGCAGGCGCAGACAGTGATCTCCGCCATGCATGATGCGGCCCGGCGGTTCCGCCGCCGCCGTGATCACATGCTCAGCAGCCCGGCGATTGACCGCCCGCGCCTGACCGATGAGCTGATCGCCGATATTGACCGTCTGGCCAATCTGATGGCCCTGCTGCAAAGCACCGCCGATACGCCGATCACCCCGGAGACCCGGGTCCGCATTGCCGGGGAAGTGGAGCGGGTGCGCCGCTACGTCACCCGGGTCGGGCTGGATGTGGCGCTGGACCGCATCCGCGAAATCCGGGCCACGGCGGAGGCCCACTGTGCGCAGGCGGCCCACCCGCTGGGCAAGTCGGTGGCCCTGCGGGAAGGCTTCATGCGCTATGTCACCTATCTCGGCACGCTGGCGGCGGGGCTGAGTGACCAACATCTGAACGATCTGCGGGCCTCGGCGGAAGGGATCAACCGCCTGACCTCCCGCGACCGGGAATCGCCGTGGCTGCGCAGTTTTTCCAATGAGACCACCGATGTCGAGGTGATCGCCGACATTGATCTGTTCGCGCTGGAAATGGATATCCTGTCCCGGCTGGCCCGCGATGAGGGCGGCGGGGCCGATCCGGCGGAGGAGATGGCCGCCCCGGCGGAAGAGGCGGCGGTATCGTCTGAGACCGTGGTGACGGCGGCCCCGTCATCACAGCCAGAGGATCACGGTGCCGATGCCCCGGCCAGCCCGGCGAAAACAGCGGCAAAAGCGGCGGAGCAGGCGGGCGAAGAGGCGGAGCTGGCCGGGATGGGCTTTCCCTACCGCTCCGGGTAAGCCACAAAAACGGCTGCCTTTCCGAAAATTACCGGCGGGGGAGGCTTTCTCGCAGCCTCTGCGAAAAGCGGCCCCAACATCGAAACCAGATTTCCGGAAAAGTTCGTTAGTCTTTCCGGGTCGTCAGCGCAACAAAACAACAAGTACGGAACGGGCAGAAGTCCCCCCGGTGCCTGACGTCCCAAGAAAGACACGTCCAGCCCGGAGACACCCCGCATGCCTGCCACCGCCACCCGCCCGCCCGTTGCCGCCGCTCCGCCGCCCCCCGATGCCACCACCCTGCGGGTGCTGAAGGCGCTGGAACAGCGGGTGCTGTGGCTGGCCTGCTGGACCATCCACAACGCCAACCACATCCGTCCCAACCTCGACGGCCTGAAAGTCGGCGGGCATCAGGCCTCGTCGGCGTCGATGGTGTCGCTGATGACGGCGCTGTACTTCCATGTCCTGCGGCCGGAAGACCGGGTGGCGGTCAAGCCGCATGCCAGCCCGGTGTTCCACGCCATTCAGTACCTGCTGGGCCATCAGACCCGCGACCGGCTGGAAAACTTCCGCAACTTCGGCGGGGCGCAGTCCTACCCGTCGCGGACCAAGGACAAGGACGACGTCGACTTCTCCACCGGCTCGGTCGGCATGGGGGTGGCGATGACCGCCTTTGCCAGCCTGACGCAGGATTATGTTCATGCCCACGGCTGGGACCGCAGCGCCACCGGCAACGCCCCCAAGGGCCGGATGATCGCCCTGATGGGCGACGCTGAACTGGACGAAGGCAATATCTTCGAGGCGATGCAGGAAGGCCACAAGCACGCCCTGCGCAACACCTGGTGGATCGTCGATTACAACCGCCAGAGCCTTGACGGCGTGGTGTCGGAAGGCCTGAGTGACCGCATCCGCGCCGTGTTCCGCTCGCTGGAGTGGGAGGTGGTGGAGCTGAAATACGGGGCCCTGCAACAGGCCGCTTTCGCCGAACCGGGCGGCGAGGCCCTGAAGCAGTGGATTGACGGCTGCCCCAACGCCCTGTTCTCGGCCCTGACATGGCAGGGAGGCACCGCGTGGCGCGCCCGCCTGACCGCCGATCTGGCCGGAAACAACGCGGCGCTGGACCTGATCGGGCGGCGCAGCGATGCCGAGCTGCACACCCTGATGACCAATCTGGGCGGCCATTGCCTGAAGAGCCTGCTGGAGGCTTTCCACGGCATCGACCATGACCGCCCGACCTGCTTCATCGCCTATACCATCAAGGGCTATGGCACCCCGTTGCAGGGCCATAAGGATAACCACGCCGGGCTGATGAACGAGGCGCAGATGGCCGGGTTCCGCACCGCCATGGGCGTTCCGTCCGGGCTGGAGTGGGAGCCGTTCGCCGGATCTGACGTGGCGGCGACGGAGCTTCAGCGCTTCCTGTCCGCCGTGCCGTTCAACAGCCGGGGCACCCGCCGGTTCCGGGGCGACCGCATTCCGGTTCCGGCGGCGCTGTCGTACCAGAATCCGGAACGCGCCTCGACGCAGGAAGGTTTCGGGCGGATCATGCACGATCTGGCTGGATCGCAGGAGCCGCTGGCCGACCGCATCATTACCACCAGTCCGGATGTGACCGTCTCCACCAACCTCGGCGGCTGGGTCAACCGGCGCGGTCTGTTCGGCACCGTGGAAACCACCGATGTGTTCCGCGAACAGAAGGTGCCATCGACCCAGAAGTGGGCAAAAAGCCTGACCGGCCAGCATCTGGAACTGGGGATCGCTGAAAACAACCTGTTCACCGCGCTGGCGGCCTTTGGCCTGTCGCACAGCGTGTTCGGGCAGCGGATCATTCCGGTCGGCACCGTCTATGACCCGTTCATCGCCCGCGGTCTGGATGCGCTGAACTACGCCTGCTATCAGGATGCCCGCTTCCTGCTGGTCGCCACGCCGTCGGGGATCACGCTGGCCCCGGAAGGCGGGGCGCACCAGTCGATGAACTCGCCGCTGATCGGCATGGCGCAGGACGGTCTGGCCAGCTTTGAACCCGCCTATGTCGATGAACTGGCGGAAATCATGCGGTGGTCGTTTGAATACGTGCAGCGGGAAGGGGATGAGGAGCGGGAAAACACCTGGCTGCGCGACGAGAAGGGCGGCAGTGTCTACCTGCGCCTGACCACCCGCCAGCTGGACCAGCCGCAGCGCACCCTGACGCCGGAGATGGTGGACGGGATGATTCAGGGGGCCTACTGGCTGCGCGCCCCCGGCCCCAACTGCGAGGTGGTGGTGATCTATCAGGGCTGTATCGCCCCGGAAGCGATTGAGGCCGCCGGGCGCATCGCGCAGGACCGCCGCGATGTTGCGGTTCTGGCCGTCACCTCCGCCGACCGCCTGTGCGCGGCGTGGCATGCCGCCCGCCGGGCGCGGATGCGTGGTGACCGCGAGGCCCGCAGCCACATTGATACCCTGATGGCACAGGTGCCGCGCCACGCCGGACTGGTGACGGTGATCGATGCCCACCCGGCGACGCTGAGCTGGATCGGCGGGGTCGGCGGCCATGCCGTGCATCCGCTGGGGGTCGAGCATTTCGGTCAGAGCGGCACCATCGCCCAGCTGTATGCCCATCATCACATTGATGTGCAGAGCATTGTTGATGCCGCCGACTGCCTGACCGCCGGGCGGCCGTCGCGGTTCAGAAGCTGGTAATCGGTCGGCGTGACACAGGGCGGGGTCTCCGGATCCCGCCCTGTTGCTTTATGGCGTCAGGGGGCCGCCGTCGAGAAAGGCCTTCAGCCGGGGAGCCATGAAGTCGATGAAGGCGCGGACCCGGTGCGGCATACGGTCGGTGCCAAGGAACAGCATGTGGACATCCTCGCTGTCGCCTATACTGTCCCCGGCGCTGTCGCCTTGCAGGATCTCCACCAGTGCCCCGGAGCGCAGATCCTCGCGGATATGGAATTCGCCCATGCGGGCCAGCCCCATCCCGGCCAGCGCCAGCCGCCGGACTGTCTCGCCATTGTTGGCCAGCAGCGGGCAGGAGTCGGCATATCCGGCCCACAGCGGCACCGACCGGCGGAAATTCAGGCCAAGGCAGCGGTGCCCGGCCAGATCGTGCAGGCTGCGCGGGGTGCCATGCCGGGCCAGATAGGCCGGGGCGGCGACAAACTTGCGCGGGGCGGTGCCCAGCCGCCGGGCGGTGAGGGCGGAACTGGACAGCGCCCCGACCCGGAAAGCGATATCGGTGCGGTCCAGATACAGGTCGATGATCTCGTCGGACAGCGACAGATCGACGACGATGTTGGGATAAGCCTGCCAGAAGGCGGGCAACAGCGGTTCCACCGCCACCATGCCAAAGCCGACCGAGGCGGTGACACGCACGGTGCCGCCGGGGCTGGTCGCTCCGTGCGCCAGATCGCGTTCAATCTCCGCCAGATCGGCCAGCAGGGTCTGGCTGCGGTCATAGTAAATCTGCCCCTCCGCCGTCAGCGACAGGCGGCGGGTAGACCGTTCCAGCAGCCGGACCCCGAGGCGGGCTTCAATCCGGCCGATCAGCTTGGAGACGGTGGACGGGGTCATCCGCAGCTGGCGGGCGGCCTCGGAGAAGCTGCCGCTGTCCACCACCCGCAGGAACACGTCCATTTCCCCGGCGCGGTTGTCCATCTGGCCCCTCATCTGTGAATTGGTTTCATAGATAATGTGGCGCGGCACTGAATTATCAAGGTCTGTCAGGGGGCCTATCTGTTTTCCCACGCATGGGCCGGGGCTGTGTCGCCCGGCAGGATCAGAGGACGACAGAGGAAGACGAGGATGCAGACAGATCAGGATACCCCCGCCGCCAGTGCCGCCGCCGCTGGCACCCCGGACTCCGGGCGCTGGTCGCTGCTGGCCTTGGCAATCGGGGCCTTCGGGATCGGCACCACCGAATTTTCACCGATGGGGCTGTTGCCGGTCATCGCCGAGGGGGTCGAGGTGTCGATTCCCACCGCCGGGCTGCTGGTCAGCGCCTATGCCATCGGCGTTACCCTTGGTGCCCCGGTGATGACCCTGCTGTTCAGCCGGTTTGGCCGCCGCAGCGCCCTGATCGGGCTGATGGCGATTTTCACCCTTGGCAACCTGCTGTCGGCGCTGGCCCCGGATTACTGGAGCCTGCTGGCCTCCCGCCTGATCACCAGCCTGAACCACGGGGCCTTTTTCGGCCTTGGGGCGGTGGTGGCGGCCAGTGTGGTCCGCCCGGAGCGGCGGGCCAGTGCGGTGGCCACCATGTTCATGGGGCTGACCATCGCCAACGTCGGCGGTGTGCCGTTGGCGACATGGGTCGGGCAACAGATCGGCTGGCGGATGTCCTTCGCCGGAACCGCCGTGCTGGGCCTGATGGCGATTGTTGCCCTTGGTCTGGCCCTGCCGAAGGGTAACCGTGGCCAGCGGCCGCAGGTGCGGCGGGAACTGGCAGTGCTGACCCGCACGCCGGTGCTTCTTGCCCTGCTGACCACGGTGCTGGGCTCCAGCGCCATGTTCACCCTCTACACCTACGTCGCGCCGCTGTTGCAGACGCTGACACAGGCGTCCGGGCTGTTCGTGACCGTGGCGCTGGTGCTGATCGGCCTTGGCTTTACGGTGGGCAACGGTGTGGGGGGCCGGGTGGCGGACTGGTCGCTGGATGGGGCGACGGCACTGTTTCTTGGCGCGCTGGCGCTGATCATGCTGGCGATGCCGCTGGTGATCGGCAATCCGGCCGGGGCTGCCGGAGTCCTGTTGCTGTGGGGGGCGGCGGCCTTCGCCATCGTTCCGCCGGTACAGATGCGGGTGATGCAGGTGGCGGCAGACGCGCCGGGGCTGGCCTCCTCGATCAACATCGGGGCCTTTAACCTTGGCAATGCCATCGGGGCGGCGGTTGGCGGGGCGGTAATCAGCGCCGGTCTGGGCTATGCCGCCGTGCCGGTGGCGGGTGGGCTGCTGGCGGCGTCCGGCCTTGGGCTGGTGTGGCTGGGGCGGAGGCAGGGGCGGGCGGTGCCGGAACTGACGCCGTGCAAGGCCGAAGGATAACCGGATCCCCGGATGACAGAAGGCCCCGCCGGACTGGTGGGGCCTTCTAAGGCATTGGATGTGAACGGGGATCAGTGGTCGTGGCGGAAGGCCATCTTATCCAGCCACGCCAGCAGCAGGGCCGACACCACAAAGGTCATGTGGATGATCACCAGCCACATCAGGGTGGTGGTGTCGGTTTTGGTGGTGTTCATGAAGGCTTTCAGCAGGTGGATCGACGAGATGGCGACGATCGAGGCGGCAACCTTCAGCTTCAGGGTGCCGGAATCCAGTTTGCCGACCCACGACAGTTTCTCGGCGTTTTCGTCCAGATCAATCCGGCTGACGAAATTTTCGTAACCGGAGATGATCACCATGATGATCAGATTGGCCACCAGCGTCAGGTCAATCAGCGCCAGAGCCACCAGAATCAGGTCGGTTTCCGCCAGTTCCAGAATGTTCGGAACCAGATGGATCAGCTCCTGAAAGAATTTGACCGCAAACAGCGCCAGCAGCAGCGTCATCCCCAGATACATCGGGGTCAGCAGCCAGCGGCTGGCAAACAGGATGCGTTCAATGACGGTTTCAATCGCTTTCATGGGGCGCTTTCATCCGGGAGAAGAGGGCACAGAAACGGCGAAACCCCGCAGGGCGGGGTTCCGGGACCGCAGGCGCACAATAGCCGCCCTTTTCCCCGGCTGGAAGACCGGGGAAAAGGGCGGGGGCCGCAATCAGGCCGCAGCGACCGGGCTGGGGCCATAGGCGTTTTCGGTGTCTCCGCCGGTTTTCACCAGCCAGAGCAGTAGAATGATGAAGCCAACCAGCGGGATCAGCTGGATCAGCATCCACCACCCGGAACGGCCGGTGTCGTGCAGGCGGCGGGCGGTGACGGCCAGAACCGGCAGCGTGACCGCCAGAGAGTACAGTCCGACCAGAAGGCCGGGCATATCCACGATGCCTTCAACCACACTCAGCACCACGCTGACAATCAGGTTGAACAGCATGAAGTACCAATATTCCGAGCGGCAGGCCCGGCCGGAAAAGCTGACATATTTGGAAAAGCAGACCTTGACGGCATCCATGAAACCCATGGCGGGGACCCCCTGAACCCAATTGAGGATAAGACTGGAGCGCTTTCAGCAACAGTGGACACCTGTTTTCGTACAATCGGAAAATGCTCTAAATCCGGAGACCGACGCTACGCCTGTTTTCTGCACTGCGGAAGGGGGACACATCGTCTGGATCGATGAAATTTTATCATTCAACCGTCCAGATCCGGAGGTTCGGGGAAAATTCCGGTTGGCAGGCCGTCAAGGCTGAGGCGGTTTTTCTTGTCCCGGTACTTGATCAGGCCGTCTTCCCCCTGCCGGGTTGCCCAGTCGTTCAGGGCGCTGCGGTCCCCGGCATACTCATAAAACGGCACCGCCATTCCGCAGGAGGTCTGTACCAGATCGACCTGAACGTCAAAAATCTGCCGGGCCCCGGGCAGGGCCGGGAACAGGGCGGCCATCTCCGTCCAGTCCGCATCATGCGGATGGAGGACCCGGGCCCGGCCATACAGGCGCAGGATCACCGGTTTTCCGGAAAAGGCACAGAACATCAGGGTCATGCGGGGGTTCAGCCGGACGTGGGCGGCGCTTTCGTTGCCGCTGCCGGTGACGTTCAGCCACGCCACCCGGGTGTCGGACAGGACCCGGAAGCTGTCCATGCCCTTGGGGGAAATATTGACCAGACTGTCGGCGGTGGCGGTGCCGACGAAGAAAATCTTCTGGGCGGCGATGAAGCTGCGGTGCTCTTCAGTCAGGGCAGGGTACTGGGTGCCCATCGGCGTCTCTCCTAAAGCAAAAGGCCCGCCGGTGAGGGCGGGCCTTCTGTGACAGATCAGCGGTGAACCGGCTTGTATTTGATCCGGTGCGGCTGCTCGGCGTCAGAGCCGAGGCGGCGCTTCTTGTCCGCTTCGTAGTCTTCGAAGTTGCCTTCGAACCATTCCACATGGCTGTTGCCTTCAAAGGCCAGAATGTGGGTGGCAACGCGGTCAAGGAACCAGCGATCGTGGGAGATGACCACGGCGCAGCCGGGGAAGTCGAGCAGGGCGTCCTCCAGGGCACGCAGGGTATCAATGTCAAGGTCGTTGGTCGGTTCGTCAAGCAGCAGGACGTTGGCGCCGGACTTCAGCATCTTGGCAAGGTGGACGCGGTTGCGTTCCCCGCCGGACAGCTGGCTCAGCTTCTTCTGCTGGTCGCCGCCCCGGAAATTGAAGGAGCCGACATAGGCACGCGACTGGATCTTGCGCTTGCCGAGGTCGATTTCGTCATTCCCGCCGGAGATTTCTTCCCACACGGTCTTGTTGTCGTCCAGCGCGTCGCGGCTCTGGTCAACGTAGCCGAGCTTGACAGTCTCGCCGATGCGGATGCTGCCGCTGTCGGGCTGTTCCACCCCGGTCAGCATCTTGAACAGGGTGGTCTTACCGGCCCCGTTCGGGCCGATGACGCCGACGATGCCGCCCGGCGGCAGACGGAACGTCAGGTTTTCGATCAGCAGGCGGTCGCCGAAGGATTTGGTCAGGTTTTCCGCCTCAATCACCACGCCACCCAGACGTTCCGGGGTCGGGATCACGATCTGCGCGGTGCCCGGCTGACGGTCGGCGGACTTGGCCACCAGATCGTCGAACGCGGTGATACGGGCCTTCTGCTTGGCCTGACGGCCCTTCGGGTTGGAACGGATCCACTCCAGTTCCTGCGTGATGGTGCGCTGACGGGCGGCTTCTTCGCGCTGTTCCTGTTCCAGACGCTTCTGCTTCTGTTCCAGCCACGAGGAGTAGTTGCCCTCGTACGGGATGCCGCGGCCACGGTCCAGTTCCAGAATCCAGCCGGTGACGTTGTCGAGGAAGTAACGGTCGTGGGTGACGGCCACGACGGTGCCTTCGTATTCCTCAAGGAAGCGTTCCAGCCACCACACCGATTCGGCGTCAAGGTGGTTGGTCGGTTCGTCGAGCAGCAGCATGTCGGGGCGGGACAGCAGCAGGCGGGCCAGCGCCACCCGGCGCTTTTCCCCGCCGGACAGCTTGGTCACATCAGCGGCGCCATCGGGGCAGCGCAGCGCATCCATGGCGATCTCGACCTTGCGCTCGACATCCCAGCCGTCGCAGGCATCGATCTTTTCCTGAAGGTTGCCCTGTTCTTCCAGCAGGGCGTTCATTTCGTCGTCGTCGGCGACGTCGGCGAACTTGGCGGAAACTTCGTCAAAGCGCTGACGCAGGGCGTAGACTTCGCCGACGCCTTCCATGACGTTCTCAAGAACGGTCTTGGCGGCGTTCAGATGCGGTTCCTGCTGGAGGAAGCCGACGCGCACGCCGTCCGCCGCCCAGGCTTCGCCGCTGTATTCCTTGTCCACACCGGCCATGATGCGCAGCAGGGTCGACTTACCGGCGCCGTTGTAGCCCAGCACGCCGATCTTGGCGCCCGGCAGGAACGACAGGTACACCCCTTCCACCACCTTTTTGCCACCGGGATAGATCTTGGTCAGGTCCCGCATGGTGTAGATGTATTGATAGGCGGCCATAGGTCCTCCGGCATCGAAAAAACGGAATCAGGGTTGCGGCGGTTTTACCCCACCGCACCGGGAAGGGGAAGGAAATTGCGGGGGCGGGGGTGCGGGGCCGGTTCGCAGACCTTCCGCCATACGCCGCAAGTGCCGCCAGTGGTTTTACTTTCGTGCCGCCGCAAGCGCCGCCAGTGGTTTTACTCTCGTGCGGCCGCAAGCGCCGCTGTTGGTTTTACTTCCGTGCGGCCGCAAGCGCCGCCGGTGGTTTTACTTTCGTGCGGCCGCAAGCGCCGCACCGGCCGCCACCAGCGCGCCGCCGCTCACCCGGTTCATGATCCGGCGGCCGCGGGCGGTGGCGAAAAACCGCCCCATTCCGGCCCCGCCGACCCCGTACAGCACGAGGGCGACGGCTTCCAGCACCAGAAAGGTGGCCCCCATGATCAGCAGCTGGCCGGTCGGCGGCTGGCTGGCATCCATAAACTGCGGGAAGAAGGCGGTGAACACCAGAATCGCCTTGGGGTTGGCAATCGCCGACAGGAATTCCTGCGTCGCCAGCGCCCGGATGTTGACTGCCTCGGTGCTGCGTTCAGCCAGAACGGTGTCCTCCACCGGGGCCCGCCACAGTTTGATGCCCAGATAGACCAGATAGAGCGCCCCGACCCATTTGATGACGGTGAAGGCCAGTTCCGATGCGGCCAGCACCGCGCCCAGCCCGACGGCGGTCAGGCCGACCAGAGCCGCAAAGGCGGGCATCCGGCCCATACCGGCCAGTGTGGCGGTGCCCAGACCGAAGCGGGCGGCGTTGTTCATCACCAGCAGGTTGTTGGGGCCGGGGGCCATGTTCAGCAGGAACACGGCGGGGATGAACACCAGCCACAGGTCAAGCGCCATGATCGGGACTCCGGTCGGGCAGAAAGGGGCAGAAACTGTGCCGGTGCTGGATCAAAAGGTCAACAGGGCGCCACGGGGCGCCCTGTCGGGGAGAGGGGTAAAGCACGGACGCTCGCACCGACGGCTGCCTGAAGGACCCATCAAAGAAGCGGAGGCCCTTGGGGCCGACTGGCCCATTGAGGGCCCGCGCGACCATTCGCGCGTGAGGCAAGCGGGCGGATGCCCGCGCCCGCCGCCTGAGGAACCGAAAAAAACAGCTTAAAACCGGCTTTGCCGGTTTTAAGCAACCGTGGTGGCGAACTGAGCCAGCGGGCGGCGCACCTTCTTCAGGTTGACCAGCCAGTCGCCTTCCGCCGCGCGATACCCCAGCGGCAGCAGAATCACCGAGCGCAGGCCCTTTTCGCGCAGGCCGAGGATCTTGTCGACACTGTCGGGGTCGAAGCCTTCCATCGGGGTGCTGTCGACCTGTTCTTCGGCGGCGGCTAGCAGGGCAGTGCCAAGGCCGATATAGGCCTGACGGGCGGCATGCTGATAGTTGGTCTCGGCATCGCGGGCGGTGTAATTGGCCAGAAGCTGCTGACGGTAGGCTTCCCAGCCTTCATTGCGGAAGCCGCGTTCGTCATTGACCAGATCGAAGGCGGCATTGATGCGGTCGGCGGTGTAATTGTCCCACGCCGCGAACACCAGCAGGTGCGAGGCGTCAACCACCTGCGCCTGATTCCACGCCACGGCGCGGATCTGGTCCCGCAGGTCCTTGTTGGTCACCACCAGCAGCTCATAGGGCTGAAGGCCGCTGGAGCTGGCAGTCTGGCGCACCGCTTCGACAATGCGGGCGACGGCGTCTTCCGGCACGGCGCGGGACGGATCCATTTTCTTGGCGGCATAGCGCCAGGCGAGAAGGTCAAGGGTCTTGGACATAGCGGTCTTCCTGAACGGAGAAATTTGTTCCACCGATCAAAGGCACGCGGATGTGTTTTGCAACAGGCGGAGATCCGCAACTTTTAAGAATCAGGTTACCGTAGGGTAACTCAGGCCGGGGCCGGAAGATCAATCCAGCACAGGCTGCCGTCCGGCTGGCGGCGGATCAGGCTCATGGCAATGGCGGGTTCGGTCCGCCGGTCAGCAGGTGGAGACCCCGGTTGTAGAGGCAGGCTGCGGCGGGTCCAGTGCCAGGAGGGATGCAGGCGGGGAACGGTGGCGGACGGCGCGGTCTTGCTCATCGGTTTCCTCGGACCGGGAAGGGATGAATAATTGTATCCAATATACAGTATAATAAAAAGATGAAAAAAACCGCCCCACCGGGTGGAGCGGTTTCTTGCAGACGGGAGGACTGCCCCCGGACAGGCCGGGGGCCGTGTGGCCTTAAGGATCAGCGCAGCTTGATTTCGTTGTTGTAAACGTCCAGCTTATTGACCTTGCAGTAATCGACGTCGTAGTCGAAATAGCTCTTGTCTGCGAAGATCACCTGAGTGCGGACCACGCAGTCCCCTTCGGCGGTGCCAAAATCCATCTCGAACACATCACCGGCTTTGACCGCTTCGCTCAGCCAGTTGTTGCTCCACTGGCCGTCTTCCTTGGTGCGGAATTCGGTGATGGCCTCTTTGGTCTTGTTGGTCAGCTCAAACTTCCAGCTGCCGGCATGGGCAGACGGGGCTGCGGCAGCGGCAGCCAGAAGGGCGGCGGCAAACAGTCCAGACTGAAAGCGCATTCTTTCTTCTCCTGAAGTCATCATCGGGCAGGCGCCATTCTGGCGGCCCGGGATATGTTGTGATCTGGCCCGTTCGGATGTCGGCTGACAAGTTTGCCGCTTTCCGGGACACAGTTCAGCAATATCAGGAGACTGGGGAAAGAAAAGTGGTAGGCCCAGAGGGACTCGAACCCCCAACCAGACCGTTATGAGCGGTCGGCTCTAACCATTGAGCTATGGGCCCCCGGCGCGGTTTCCGGTGGTGTTGCCATGGGGGGTTGTGACCCGGGGCCGGAAACGATGCAGAAGTGTCGGGGATCTATAGACCATTCCAGCCTGACCGGGAAGCAAAAATGCACCATCGGGGGGAAAGGGGGTGCCCGCAGGCGCATATGCCTGTTTCATTATGAAAATGGTCCTTATGGCTCTGGTGCCTCCTCAGGTATAGTACGGTAAATAGTGTGATAATTCCAATCTCCCGGGACGGAACCCCCTTCTTTGCCGCAGCGTCTGAACCTTCTGGCGGAACGCCTTATTCACCGGGTCGGGCGTCCGGTCTGGTGGGTATTGCTGTTTGTCACCGCTGCCGGGGTGATGTCGGCCCTGCTGCTGATCCGTCAGTCCGCCGGGGATCTGGATAACCGCCTGCGGCTGTTCATTCACGACCGGCTGGTGGCGCAGATGGAGCAGCAGCGCCACCAGCTGGCCGATCTGGCGGCGGATCTGGTTCTTGATCCGCGCAGTTCGCTGCACCCGGATGTCGCCGAACCCGGCGAACTGCTGGCGGAGCGGGTTCCGGTCCCGTCACTGCCGCTGTTGGTCCGGGCCGGGGTCAGCCGGATTTTCGTGGTCAGCGAGGCCGGGATGGTGCGGGAAATCCGCGATCAGACCCCGGTGACGCCGCCGGTGGAGGATGCCCGGCTGGTTTTGCAGGTTCAGGCTCTGGCAGATCATCTGCGCCGGTCGGAGGCCGCCGGGGGCAGCCCTTCTCCGGGGCAACGGGGACGGCGGGCCGGAATGCCGGCCTCCGCCACCGCCTTTCTGGGAGACAGCCGGGCGCTGGAGATGGCGGCGGCGGCAGAAGTGTTTCGTCAGCCGGGTGCCCCGTCCTCCCGCCCGTATGCCGTGGTCCTGACCCAGTCTCTGGATGCGGCGTGGCTGGAACGCAGCCGCGCTGCGCTGGGGGTGCAGACACTTGATGTTGCGCCGCCGTCGGGGGTGGTCAATCCCTATGATGTGGTGCTGTCCACCCCGGCCGGGGTGCCGATGGCCGTGCTATCCCCCGGTCCGGCGCTGGAGGTCAAGGGCCTGCCGACCCTGCTGGATGCCGGTGTTGCCGCGTCAGTCATTGCCCTGATCGGGGTCAGCCTGTGGCTCGGCCGGGCGGCCCGCCGGGGGCGGAAGCAGGGTGGTCCGGTTCTGGATCCGGCGGTGACGCAGGCGGTGGTGGATGCCCAGCAGGACGGGGTTCTGGTGATCAGCCGTGACGGCCGGATTGTCGGGGTCAATCCGGCGGCGGCGGCGATTTTCGGCTATGACCCGGCGGAACTCTCCGGCCAGCACCTGAACATTCTGCTGAAGCCGGAGCAGCAGGCCCCGCATGACGCCTTCCTCGACCGCTCGCGGCTGTATGAGCCACGGATCATTTCCGCCTCCCGCCCGCTGGAGGCCCGGCACCGCGATGGCAGTGACCTTGAAATCACCCTGAAGGTTTTGCCCTTTGCCGGGGAAGGGGTGCCCGATGGCTTTATCGGGCTGATCCGCGATGTGACCTCGTCGCGGCTGGAGCAGGACCTGCTGGAGCGGATCCGCCGCCGCTTCCGGGTGCTGACCGAAAACGCGCCGATCGGTATTTACGTGCACCGGCATTTTCATCCGCTGTTTGCCAATCAGACCATGCTGGACATGTTCGGTCTGAAATCGCGGGCGGAGTTTTCCGCCCTGACCTCCACCGCCGAGATTCTGGCCCCGGAAATGCGCGACTGGGTGCGTGACCTGCATGAACGCCGCCTGCGGGGGGAAGAAGGGCCACGCCATTATCCGCTGCACTGCATCCGGCAGGATACCGGCGAAGATTTCTGGTGCAAAAACGTCTCCTTCACCCTCGACTGGGACGGGGAACCGGCGATCTGTACCATGCTGCTGGACATCACGGCGGAAATGGAGGCCCGGCGGGAGCGGGAGGCGATGCTGGGCCGCCTGCGCGGTATCATCACCACCACCGGGGAGGCCTATTTTCAGGTTGATGCCACCGAGATCATCATCGAGGTCAACGCGGCGGTGACGGCGCTGCTGGGATGGACGGAAAAGGATCTGCTCGGCACCCGGCTGACCGATATTATTGCCCCGTCCTCGCAGGCCTTCATCCGGGCGCAGCTGGACAGCCGGGGCACCAGTGCCCACCGCACCTACCGGCTGGATTTCCTGCACCGTGACGGATCGGTGGTGACCACCGATGTTGCCGCTTCCAGCCTGTTTGATACTGATGGCAAGCTGCTGGGATCGTTCGCGTTCTGCCGTGATATCTCGGCGACGCTGGCCTATGAGAAAGCCCTGCGCCATGCCAAGGACGAGGCGGACCGCGCCAACAGCGCCAAATCCGACTTCCTGTCGAGCATGAGTCACGAACTGCGCACCCCGCTGAATGCGATCCTTGGCTTTGCCCAGCTGCTGCGCACCGGGCGCAATGCCGCCCTGACCCCGCGCCAGAAGGAATATGTCGATCACATCGCCCAGTCCGGCGAACTGCTGCTGACCCTGATCAACGAAGTGCTGGATCTGGCCAAAATTGAAAGCGGCGGTCTGGGCCTGTCGGTGGAGCGGATCAGCGTTGCCGATCTGGTGGACCACTGCCTTGGTGTGGCGCGGGTGCTGGCCAAGGGGCGGAATGTCCGCATTCTCTACACCCCCGGGGCCAATCATACCGCCATGCTGCTGGCGGATGTGACGCGGGCGCGTCAGGTGCTGCTCAACCTGCTGTCCAACGCGGTCAAGTACAATACCGAGGGTGGTTCCGTCACCCTGCTGCTGGACTGTAATGATGCGGGGCGGATGCGCTTTACCATCGCCGATACCGGCATCGGGATTCCGGCTGACAAGCAGGTCCACCTGTTCGAGCCGTTCAACCGGCTGGGGCAGGAGCAGACGCCGATTGAAGGCACCGGGATCGGCCTGACCATTACCAAAGCGCTGGTGGAGCGGATGGGCGGGAAGATCGGTTATTCCAGCACGGAAGGGCAGGGCAGCACCTTCTGGTTTGAACTGCCGCTGTCCGGCGAGATTTCCTGCTTTGATCCCACTCTGCCGCCGCCCGGGGTGCCCCGGGGTCTGCCGCCGCCTGCCGGGGCGGAAGAGCCGGAGACTGTCCCCGGGGTGGGTGGCATTCCCCCCTGCCGGATCCTGTATATCGAGGATAATTCCGGCAACCGCATCCTGATGGAGGAAGTGTTCCGCAGCCAGCCGCAGGTGCGGCTGGAGATGGCCCCGACAGCGGAAATCGGTCTGGCCCATATCCGGGAACTGCCGCCGGATCTGGTGCTGATGGACCTGAACCTGCCGGGGATTGACGGGTTTGCCGCCCAGCGTCAGCTGCGGGCGGACCCGATGACGCGGGCGATTCCGGTGATCTGCCTCAGCGCCAATGCGCTGGCCTCGGCGGTGGAGCGGGCGCGGGAATCCGGTTTTGCCGCCTATCTGACCAAGCCGGTGGATATTCCGGCGCTGCTGGAAACGGTGGCCGCGGTGCTGACAGATCCGGCCACCCCGTTCCGGGCGCCGTTACATCCCCTGGCAGGCACCGCCGCCACCGCCGAGACGCATCGGCCCTGAGGCGTCGCGGCCAAACACCTCATCAAAGGTGCGGCGCAGGGCACTATCCACCTCTTCCATGGTGACGTGGATGCCCAGATCCCACAGGCTGGTGACGCCGTGTTCGCGGATGCCGCAGGGGACAATGCCGCCAAAATGCGACAGGTCAGGCTCCACATTCAGGGCGAAACCGTGGAAGGTGACCCAGCGCCGCACCCGCACGCCGATGGCGCCGATCTTGTCTTCCCGTCCGCCGCCCCGGGCCACCCAGATGCCGACCCGGTCTTCCCGCCGCTCGCCCCGCACGTTGAAGCAGTCCAGCGTGCGGATCAGCCATTCCTCAATGGCGTGGACGTAACAGCGCACATCCGGGCTGCGGCGCTTCAGGTCCAGCATCAGGTAGCCGACCCGCTGGCCGGGGCCGTGATAGGTGTACTGGCCGCCGCGCCCGGCATCGTAAACCGGGAAGCTGTTGCCGCCCAGCAGGTCTTCCTGCCGGGCGCTGGTTCCGGCGGTGTACAGCGGCGGATGTTCGACCAGCCACACCAGTTCCCGGTCCTGCGGATCCCCCTTGGTCAGGGCGGTGACCCGGTCTTCCATGGTGGCGAGGGCCTCGGGGTAGCGGGTATAGCCGTCAGCGATCCGCCACTCCGGGTCCGGCCACGACAGGGGCGGGGTGGTGGGATCGGCGGGAGAGAAATTTTCATCAGCCATCAAAAACACCTCTTGATCGGTCTCAGGCAAAGTGCTATTTCACTGCTCCCGCAAACGCAAGGGCGGACTTAAGGTTCTGATCTGTAAGGCCCAGAACTTAGGAAGCCGGAAGCGCCAAGGGAAGTGACTGTGCGGTCGTGGCGGAATTGGTAGACGCGCAACGTTGAGGTCGTTGTGGCCGAAAGGCCGTGGAAGTTCGAGTCTTCTCGACCGCACCAAGTTTTCAGGATGAAAATCCTGCTGAAAACCCTGAAGCTCCGGCTTCAGGGTTTTTGCCTTTATGGGTTTCCTGTTTTCAGCCCCCGGCGGAACGGGGCTGTCCATGCAGGCATGCGCCCTGTTCAGCATCCCTAAAGGAGGGGGCTGTTTTTCTCTGCGGGATCCGGGATGTATCGGATCTTTCACTGGCAAAAGCGGTGTCCCTGACTTTCAGTAGCAGCATTGGCCGCCCGCAGCGGGTTGGCCCGGGGCATTTTTCGATTAAGGGGAGTCCGGTTAATCGGAAAATGCCTTGTTTTTAAGATGTCAGAGCGTTTTCAGCGGCAAAACCGCAATCCCCGTGTACTGAAAACGCCCCAGCGTGAGGGAGGTGCCGACGATGCACACCACCAACCGCCCGCAGCAGGCCCGGCCCGGCCGCCCCGCCTCCAGCCATGAGGACACCACCTTCGATCTCGCCCCGGAGTTCGTGCAGGACATCCGCGCGGCGCTGGATGATCCTGACCGCGCCACCGAAGCGCGGGAGCAGGTGCAGGGCCTGCATTACGCCGATGCGGCGGACCTGATCGAGCGGCTGGATGAGGACCGCCGGGCGGTGCTGCTGTCCCTGCTGAAAGGGGGCTTCAATCCGGAAATCCTGCCGGAACTGGATGATGACGTCCGCGAGACGGTGCTGGATGCCTTCGGTTATGCCGATTACGCGGCGCTGGTGGCGGAGCTGGACTCCGACGATGCCGTCTATCTGGTTGACCATCTGGATGAAACCGAGCGGGCGGCGGTGCTGGAACGCCTGCCGGAGACCGACCGGACGGTGATTGAGCAGGGCCTGTCCTATGCCGATGACTCCGCCGGGCGTCTGATGCAGCGGGAGCTGGTGGCGGTGCCGTCGTACTGGACGGTCGGTGATGCCATTGACTGGTTGCGCGGGGCATCGGGCCTGCCGGAGGAGTTCACCGAACTGTTTGTGGTCGATCCGCGCCACCGTCCGCTGGGGCTGGTGCGGCTGTCGGCCCTGCTGCGGGCGCGGCGGCAGGACCGGCTGGAGGCCCTGATGGACACCGGGCTGGAGCCGGTGGATGTCGGGATGGATCAGGAAGAGATCGCCCTGCTGTTCCGCCGCCGCGACCTGCTGTCGGCCCCGGTCACCGACCGGGCCGGGCGGCTGGTCGGCCGCATCACCATCGACGACGTGGTGGACGTGATCGACGAGGAAGCCGAGGACGACATGCTGCGTCTGGCCGGTCTGTCGGAGACCGGGACCTATGCCGACGCCTTCGCCACCGCCCGCACCCGCATCCTGTGGCTGACCGTCAATCTCGGCACGGCGATGCTGGTATCGTCGGTGATCGGCCTGTTTGAGGCGACGCTGGAAAAGCTGGTGGCGCTGGCGGTGCTGATGCCGATGGTGTCCAGTCTGGGGGGGAATGCAGGCACGCAGACCCTGACGGCGGCGGTGCGTGGTCTGGCCACCCGCGATCTGTCGGCGGACAATGCCTGGCGGCAGACCGGCAAGGAACTGATGGTCGGCCTGATGAACGGCGTGGTGCTGGCGGTGCTGGCCGGGGCGGCGGCGTGGCTGTGGTATTCCGACCTGCCGCTGGCCGGGGTGGTGGCGACGGCGATGCTGCTGAACATGATCGTTGCCGCACTGGTCGGGATGGGGGTGCCGCTGGCACTGGAACGGTTTGGCGTTGACCCGGCGGTCGCCTCCAGCGTGTTCGTCACCATGATGACGGATATGCTGGGCTTTCTGGCGGTGCTGGGGCTGGCGACGCTGTTTCTGCTGTGACGGGCCGCCGGAAAATGGAGTAACGTGCGGAATCCCTGTATTTTCCCCCGGAGATGAGCGATGACCGGCCTGCACGGCAAATTTTACTGGAACGAACTGATGACCCGCTCGGCAGAGAAGGCGCTGGCCTTCTATGGCGAGACGCTGGGCTGGTCGTTCAGCGAATTTCCCGGCCCGACCGGGGGGCGGTACTGGATCGCCATGGATGGCGACGATCTGCCCGCCGGCGGGATTTTTGAAATGACCGGCCCGGAGTACGATGGCGTGCCGGAACACTGGCTGGCCTATGTGGCGGTGGATGATGTTGATGGCCGCGTCGGCATGACCACCAGCAACGGCGGCAAGCTGCTGCGGCCGCCGGTGGATGTCACCGGCGTTGGCCGTATCGCCATTGTTGCCGACATCAACGGTGCGGCCCTTGGCCTGATCACCCCGGCCATCGGCGATGCGCTGATGGATGACGACGACGACGATTTCGACGACGGCGAGTAACCCGATGCTCCGCCACAGCCGTGTTCATGCCCTGCTCGATCAATGGTCGGCGGATGGGCTGATCGCCCCGGAGCATCTGCCCCGGCTGCGGTCCGATCTTGACAGCGCCGGGCGGCTGGCCCGCCCGGTGACTGTTCTGGCGGTGGTGGCGGTGCTGCTGCTGCTGGCGGCGGCGCTGTCGTTTCTGGCCTCCAACTGGGAAGAGATGCCCCGCCTGCTGCGGCTGGGGCTGATCTGCGCCACTGTCGGCGGCAGCGGGACTGTGGCGGTGCTGCGGTGGCGGACGGTTCCGGCGGCGGAGATCGGGCGGGACCTGCCCGCCCAGATGGCGCTGGTGCTGTGTGCCGGGCTGTTTGGTGTCGGGCTGCTGCTGGTCAGCCAGATGTTTCATTTTGGCGGCGACCTGACCGGCTTCATGGCGGTGTGGGGGCTGGCGACCCTGCTGCTGGCACTGGTGGCGGGCACGGCCCGGCTGACCCTGACGCTGGCGGTGGTGCTGCTGTCCGGCTGGGGGCTGGCCCCGCTGGCGGGGGATGGTTTCTCCGGCATGGCGATGGGCTGGAATGCCCTGTTCGCTCCGGCGCTGGCGGTGGCACTGGTGACGGCCCTGAAGCGGGGCTGGGCGCTGGAGCTGTGGCTGGGGCATCTGGGCCTGTGGCTGTGGCTTTATGTGTCGGTGATCGGCGATGCCCCGGCCCTGCGGTTTCTGGGCGGGGATGAGGCCTTTATGCTGTTGCCGGTGCTGCATGGGGTGCTGTGGGCGGCGTTGCTGACGGTTCCGCCGCCGGAGGCCGGGCAGACCCGGGGCTGGCGGTGGGCGGCGGCCCGGCTGGCGGAAGCCCAGCAGGTGGCGGCCCTGTGTATTCCCGCCGGATTGATACAGGCATGGCTGAATGACTGGGTGCGGCTGACGCCGCCGGTCGGGCTGGTGTCGGTGCTGATTGTGCTGGCGGTGGCCGCCGGGGCGTTGCTGGTGGTTCAGACCCTGCGCCGCCGGGCGCTGTCCGGGGACGGTCTTCTGGCAACGGCGGTGGCGGTGCTGCCGGTGCTGCTGTCGGGGGAAATGCAGCGCCATGCCGCTGACGCCGGGGATCTGGCGGTGTGGGGTATTCTCGGGCTGGGGCTGGCGCTGACCGCCGGATTCCTCGGGCTGGGGGTGGCGCGGGGGCGGCGGGGTCTGACCGGGCTGGCGGTTCTGGCGTTTCTCGCCCTGACCTTCACCGGGATCGGCATGACCGGTCTGGGGGCGCTGTTCTTCCTGATCGTCGGCGGCGGGCTGGCGGTGCTGGCGGTCATTCTGGCCCGGCGCAGCCGCAGCCGGACCACGGCGACCGATGCGGGAGAGCGGGCATGACCGGTGTGCTTCAGGCTTTTTCCGGCTGGCTGGACCGTCGGCGCTGGCAAGCTCTGGCGGCTGTGGTGGCGATCCTGACGGCGGCAATTCCGGCACAGGCGCTGTGGCGGGAATGGCTGCTGCACCATGGTACGGTGGTGCGGCTTCAGGCGGTGCCGGTGGATCCGTGGGATCTGTTCCGGGGGGCCTATGTGACCCTGAATTACGCGGTGCTTCAGGCCGATCTGACCGCTTTGCCCGGCACCCCGGCGGTGCTGGCGGCGATCGGCCCGATGAATGATGGCCCGGCGTGGCTGGTGGTATCGGCCGATGCGCCGGACCACCCGTTGGATCTGCTGCCGCAGCCCCCTGCCGCCCCGGCGGCGGGCACCGTGGCTCTGGCGGTCTGGGTGGACCGGGACGAAGGGGAACGGCTGACCGTGACCCTGCCGTCGCTGGAACGCTATTATCTGGCCCCGGATCCGGCCAAGGCCATGGAAGGGGAGGTCCGCGCCGGTCGCCTGTCGGTCGAGGCGGCTGTGGCGGCGGACGGCACCCCGGCCCTGCGCGGCCTGTGGGTGGATGGGGAAAAAGTGGCGGACGAACGCCTGTTCGGTGGAGGGGAGGAGGTCAGGCGGTGATCCCGCCTGACCCGGAGCAGCAGGGGTTACGCCGCGCGGACATCCTGTAGGAATTGCATCACCAGCTTTTGCAGGGCTTCCGCCTCGGCATGCAGATTGCGGGAGGCCCCCAGCACGTCGGAGGACGCCTTGCCGGTTTCCTGCGCCGCCTGACTGACCGAGCGGATGGTTTCCGACACCGTGCCGGTGCTGTTGGCGGCCCGCTGGACATTCAGCGAGATTTCCTGTGTTGCCGCGCTCTGTTCCTCCACGGCGCTGGCAATGGCCGAGGCGATGGTGCTGGCATCGCGGGCGGCATCGACAATATCGTCAATGGCGTGGGCGGCGCGGGTGACTTCCTCCTGAATCCGGCCGATCTGGCCACGGATCTGGTCGGTGGCCCTGCCGGTCTGGGTGGCCAGCGACTTGACCTCATTGGCGACGACGGCAAAGCCTTTTCCGGCGTCCCCGGCGCGGGCGGCCTCGATGGTGGCGTTCAGGGCCAGCAGATTGGTCTGATCGGCGATGGCGGTGATCAGGTCCACCACCTGCCCGATTTCCTTGGCTGCCGACTCAAGGCCCTGAATCACCGTATTGGCCTCGGCGGCGCGGGCGGAGGCATCCGCCGAGCGGTTCGAGGATTCCTGCACCTGACGGCTGATTTCGCGGATTGACGCCCCCAGCTCTTCCGCCGCACTGGCGACGGTCTGCACGTTTTCCGACACCTCCCCGGCGGAATCGGAGACGGCATGGGCCTGACTGCTGGTTTCCTCGGCGATGCTGGACATGCCCTGCGCGGTCACGTCCAGTGTTCCGGCGGCGGCGGCGATGGTGTTCAGCAGATCGCCCACCGATGTATCAAAGGTATGTGCCAGATCCGACAGGTGGGCTGCACGGCTCAGGCGCTTTTCATGCTCGGCCTGCTGTTCGGCCTGAAGGCGGTCGGCGTCGATCATCCTGTCACGGAATACCGCCATGGCAGCGGCCATGTCGCCGATCTCATCGCGGTAATCGGTGGCGGGGATCGGGGTTGACAGGTCATGGGCGGCCAGCCGCTGCATGGCGGCCGTCATCGCCCGCAGGGGCCGGGTGATGCCGATGGCCATGGTGGTGGCGAAAACGGTGCCGAGGATCAACGAGACCGCCGCCAGAACCAGCACCTGTGCGGCTGCTTTACCCAGCATGTCCGTCGTCTGCTGTTCTACCTCGCTCATGCGGCTGATTCCATCCGCCAAGGCCTCTTCCCCGATGGCATAGAATTCAGTGGCGATTTCGACCATGGTTCCGGTGGCCAGAACCTGTTCCCGCAGGGCAATTCCTGCGAATTCGCTGAAGGCCCCCTGATAGCGGCGGGTCAGGGCCAGAAGGGCGCTGGCGGTGTCCTTGAGCTGGGGATCACTGATCTGCTCCATGGCTTTTGACACTTCTTCGCGGAAACCGGCGATTTCCTCCGTGGCTGTGGTGTTCAGGGCCGCAGTGGGGCCAGCCCAGAACTCCAGCGTTGCCACCCGGGCATGTTCAAAATGCTCCCGCAGGGTCAGTGCCGCCAGAGCTGCCCCGGCATCCCCCGAGGTCAGGGCAGATCCGGCCAGCCGCACCAGCAGGTCATTCCCCTGGGCCAGCATCGGCCGGAGACTGTCGGTATAGAGGGCAGTGCGCTTCTGCTTCAGGCTGCGGACCTGCGAGAACGCGGCGGTATAGGCGGCCATGTCGGCCTGCATCCGCCGGTATCGGTCTTTACGGGTTTCGCTGCGGGTGGTGGAGATCAGTTCGGTCAGGGTTTCATCGACCTTGCGGCGCAGGTCGTCAACGGCTTTGGCGTCCGCCTCGTTGCCCGAATACAGATAAGACAGGACATTGCGGCGGATCAGTCCGGTGTCGGAAACCGTCCGGGTCACGGTCAGGGTATTATGGGCAACGCGCTGATATTCAGAGACCTGAAAGCGCATCTCACGCCCGGTCCAGCTGAACAGGCCGGTCAACAGGGCGATGAAAATCAGCAATGACGCGAAGGCGGTGATGACCCGGGTGGTCACCCGGAAGCGGGACATCCAGTGCAGCATGGCATCGGTTCCTGTCCGAAAGGGGGAAGCCCTGCCAGTATCTGCGTTCTGATGAATACACTCAATGGATGCGTCAAAATAATGACTGCCCCGCAACACCGTCGCGGGGCAGTCGTAACAGAACCGGATTGAGAATCAGACGGCGCGGACGTCGCGGAGGAAATCCATCACCAGTGTGCGCAGGCGGTCTGCTTCGGTGTTGAGGTTACGTGACGCGCCGAGAACCTCGCCGGAGGCATCGCCGGTTTCCCGTGCCGCCCGGCTGACGGTCTGGATGGTGTCCGACACAACCCCGGTCCCGGACGCCGCCTGCTGGACGTTGGAGGAAATCTCCTGCGTTGCCGCACTCTGCTGTTCCACCGCCCCGGCGATGGAGGAGGCGATGGCGCTGGCCTCCCGCGCCACTTCGACAATGTCGTCGATGGCGTGGGCGGCGCGGGTGACTTCTTCCTGAATCAGGCCGATCTGGCTGCGGATCTGGTCGGTCGCCTTGCTGGTCTGGTTGGCAAGGGACTTGACCTCGTTGGCCACCACGGCGAAGCCCTTGCCGGCGTCCCCGGCGCGGGCGGCCTCGATGGTGGCATTCAGGGCCAGCAGGTTGGTCTGGTCGGCGATGGCGGTGATCAGGTCCACCACCTGCCCGATGGAGGCGGCGGCGGATTCCAGCCCCTCGATGACGGTGCTGGCCTCAATCGCCCGCTCGGCGGCGGCGGCTGATTTGTCGGAAGAGTCCTGCACCTGACGGCTGATCTCGCGGATCGAGGCCCCCAGTTCCTCCGCCGCACTGGCCACCGTCTGCACGTTGACCGACACTTCGGTGGCGGTGCCGGTGGCGGAGGTCGCCTGCTGGCTGGTTTCATCGGCGATGGTGGACATGCCGCGGGCAGTCGTGTCCAGCGCCGCGGTCGCGGTGGCAATCCCTTCCAGCAGTCCACCGACGGCGGAATCGAACCCCTGCGTCAGCTCCGCCATCCGGTTGGCGCGGGCCAGCCGGGCCTCGTTCTCCCGCTTCTGTTCGCGTTGCAGGCGGGCGGTTTCGGTCATGTTTTCCTTGAACACCAGCAGGGCGGCGGCCATTTCGCCGATTTCGTCCCGCAGCTTGGTGGCCGGGATCGGGGTGGACAGGTCGTTGGCGGCCAGCTGCTTCATGGCGGCGGTCATCGCCTTCAGCGGCCGGGCAATACCGGTGGCGATCACGGCGGCGAACACCGTGCCTGCCGCCAGCGCGCAGGCCGCCAGCACCAGCACCAGCACCAGCGTCGAGGCCAGAACCCGGGTGGTTTCCTGCTCCACCTGTTCCATCCGCGCCGTGCCGTCCTGCAGGGCTTCCTGCGCGATGGCGTTGAACTGGTCGGCAAGCTGGATCATCGGGCCGGTGACCAGATCCTGCCCCTTGATGGCAATCACCGAGATTTCGGCGAACTGGGTTTTATACCGCTCGGCCAGCTCGTTCACGTCGGCGGCCAGTTTCAGCATTTTAGAGTTTTCGGCGAGATCCTTGGTCAGGCGGGTGGTCCGCTCGTTGAAATCGCCGATCTGACGCAGGGCAACCTCGCTGAGGCCGCGGCCCGGATTGTTCATGAAGCGCAGGGACGCCACCCGCGACTGCTCGAACGCCTCGCGGGCCCGGGCGGCGGTGACGGCGTTGGTCATGTCGGAGGCCTGAATGCTGCCGTCCACCAGATAGCCCAGCAGCTTGGTGGTGCGGGGGCCAAGGGCACCGATGCCGTCCTCGAACATCTTTTCCCGCTTCTGTTTCAGGTCGCGGGCCTCGATGAAGGTGTTGGTGTAGGTGTTCAGCAGATCCAGCATCTGCTGATAGCGGGCCTTGCGGGCATCATCGGTGCTGTCGGCGATCAGGCCGTTCAGCCGTTCCTCGATGCGGACGCGGCCCTGAAGCACCTTTTCAGCATCGGCGTTGACGTTGGCGAAGACGAAGGACAGCACGTCGCGGCGCATCTGCCCGACATCCCCGGCCACTTCAGCCACCGCCAGCGTATCGCGGGAGGTGGCCTGATAGATGGCCATCTGCTGGCTGGTGCGGGTCCCGACCCCATAGAACAGGGCGGCGAGAGCGGCGATGAACAGCAGCAAAGCGGCAAAAGCGGCCACGATGCGTGTCGTGACCTTAAAGCGTGACATCCACTGGACCATTCGGCGGCCTCTCCTGTTCGGACCGACCGGTAGGGGGAGACCTCTTTATCCGCCTGCCTGCCTGCCGACCCTTAAACGTTTTGAATCTCTGAGGACGTTTATTTTGTTTTGTCTGCCTGTTTCGGCAGTTCGTTCTGTCCGGGCCGCCATCGTTGGGATGTACGACTCGTCAGTGGCTTCTTACTATACTCGATATAGCCGACGCGCAGGCTCTGTCAAAGGGCCTAAGTGATAGAGTTTTTATATTGGAAACCGGTGATTCATTGCTTCGTCGTCTTACAGATAATGCGCATGAAAGCATCGGATTTTACATATTTGTCGCAGCGCGGTAATAGCGTAAACCTTAGGCAATCCTTGGTTTAATCTGTCGTACGATAATGCTGTTACGCACCCGCAGGACTGCGGTATTTCCGTGAAGGTCCCGGATTGTCCGGCAATCCGGGCCGACAACCATCCGGTCAGGAAAACAGGTAGGGCACAAAGCTGCGGTTGTTGGAGTCCACGCTGACCCGGCTGCCGATCGGCGGGAAGGCCCGCTGCTGGCAGTCGGTGCGTTCGCAGATCCGGCAGTTAACGCCGATCGGCACCGCCGTCGCCACGGCGTTGACATCCACCGCGTCGGCATAGACCACTTCGGCGGCGTAGGAGACCTCGCACCCCAGCCCGACCGCGAACTGGCGGCTGGGCTTCAGGAAGGCGCCGCCGCCCTTGGTGACGGTGCGGGCAACGCAGACATAGGGGGTGTCGTCGGGCATCTTGGCCATCTGCACCAGAATTTTCCCGGGCTGGGCAAAGGCCTCGTGGACATTCCACTTCGGGCAGGTGCCGCCGAAGCGGGCGAAGTGCAGCCGGGTGGCGGAATGGCGCTTGGTGATGTTGCCGGCCATATCAACGCGCACGAAATAGAACGGCACCCCTTTATGCCCCGGGCGTTGCAGGGTGGACAGGCGGTGACAGGCCTGTTCAAAACTGGTGCCGAAGCGGCTTTGCAGCACCTCGATATCGTGCCGCACCTCCCGCGCCGCCCGCAGGAAGCGGGTATAGGGCATCACCAGTGCCCCGGCGAAGTAGTTGGCCAGCCCGACCCGGCAGATCGAGCGGGCATCATCCGATGACAGGTTGGCGGCGTTGACCAGATCCTCGATCACCCCGCCGAAGCCGATCAGGGCAATCTGGTGCGCCAGATGGAAGGTGCGGCTGGGGCCGTCGAGCAGGGCCGACATGTGCAGGGTGCCGGTGGCGGGATCAAACCGCCGCATTGCCAGATCATCCTCCGACACCAGCCGCACCCGCACGTCATGCTTCATCTTCAGGTACAGCGACAGGTCCTGCGTCATGTCACCGATGGTGAAGCCCTCGCGCTCCACCAGCGCTTCCGCCGCCTCGTCGAGGGGGGAGAAGTAGTTGTTGCAGTAATAGAAATAGTCCCGCACTTCCTCATACGGAAAGTGGGGGTTGCCGGTGGTTTCGTCCTGCCCGTGGTTGTGCAGGTCATCGGCCATCGCCTGAAGCCGTTCGTTCAGCTGCTGATAGGCCTGATACAGCGACAGCACCCGGCGGGCCACCTCCGGCGACATGCTGGCCAGCGTGCGCAGTTCCGTGGTGCTGGGCGGATCACCGTTGAACAGCGGATCAGACAGGGTCTCCCGCAGGTCGGAGACCAGACGGGCCTCTTCGTCCTCGGCCAGCGTGGCGACATCGACTTCCAGTTCCTGCGCGATGCGCAGCAGCACCGCCACCGTCAGGGGGCGCTGGTTGTTTTCCAGCTGGTTGAGGTAGCTCGGCGACAGGTCGAGCAGGCGGGCCATGGCGGCCTGACTCATGTTCCGCTGTTCCCGCAGGCGGCGCAGTTTATAGCCAAGGAACAGCTTCTTTTTCATGGCAGGGCTCCGGCGGGATACCGGGGGAAACGGCCCCCGGGAATTCACACACTTTGCAAAATACGCAACGGCAATTGCAAAGAGTTTTGCAATGTTACCCTTTTTCGGTCAAGGGCGCACTGTTCCTTGCCTGCGTTTGCGAATACAACGGTTACGCAACGGCCTGCGTATGACGGGAAGACCCCCGCCCGCAGGCGGCTGACACAACATCCGCCCGCATCCCGCCCCGCTGCCTGACGGCAGCCCCCGGCGGCAGAAAAGCGGGCGGGATCACGGTAGGGGACGGAGCCTGCATGTACGACATCATTCAGCAGCTTGAGAACAAGCGGGCCGCGGCCCGGATGGGCGGCGGCCAGCGCCGGATCGACGCGCAGCATGCCAAGGGCAAGCTGACGGCGCGGGAACGCATTGATCTGCTCCTCGACGAAGGCTCCTTCGAAGAATGGGACATGTTCAAGGAGCACCGCTGCACCGACTTCGGCATGGCCGACCAGAAGGTGCCGGGCGACGGCGTGATCACCGGCTATGGCACCATCAACGGCCGTCTGGTGTTTGTGTTCAGTCAGGACTTCACCGTGTTCGGCGGCTCGCTGTCGGAAACCCACGCGCAGAAGATCTGCAAGATCATGGATCAGGCCATGAAGGTCGGCGCGCCGGTGATCGGCCTGAATGACTCGGGCGGGGCCCGCATTCAGGAAGGCGTGGACTCGCTGGCCGGCTATGCCGATGTGTTCCAGCGCAACGTGATGGCGTCGGGCGTCATCCCGCAGATTTCCGTGATCATGGGCCCGTGCGCGGGCGGGGCGGTGTACTCCCCGGCGATGACCGACTTCATCGCCATGGTCAAGGACAGCTCCTACATGTTCGTCACCGGGCCGGACGTGGTGAAGACCGTGACCCACGAAGTGGTCACCGCCGAGGAACTGGGCGGTGCCGTCACCCACTCCAGCAAGTCCGGCGTGTCGGAACTGTCGTTCGAGAACGATGTTGATGCCCTGCTGGAAATCCGCCGTCTGGTCGATTTCCTGCCCGCCAACAACAAGGACAAGCCGCCGGTGCGGCCGACCTCGGACCCGGCTGACCGCGATGATCCGTCGCTGGATACGCTGATTCCGGCCAACCCGAACATGCCCTACGACATGAAGGAACTGATCCTGAAGGTCGTGGACGAGGCCGATTTCTATGAAATCGCCCCGGATTATGCCAGGAACATCATCACCGGTTTCGGCCGCATGGACGGTTCGACCGTCGGCATCGTTGCCAACCAGCCGATGGTGCTGGCCGGGTGTCTGGACATCGACAGCAGCCGTAAGGCCGCCCGTTTCGTGCGCTTCTGCGATGCCTTCAACATTCCGCTGATCACCTTCGTGGACGTGCCGGGCTTCCTGCCGGGCACCACGCAGGAATACGGCGGCATCATCAAGCACGGTGCCAAGCTGCTGTATGCCTATGCCGAAGCCACCGTGCCGAAGGTGACCGTGATCACCCGCAAGGCCTACGGCGGGGCCTATGACGTGATGGCGTCCAAGCACCTGCGCGGCGACGTCAACTTCGCCTGGCCGCAGGCGGAAATCGCCGTGATGGGGCCGAAGGGCGCGGTGGAGATCATCTTCCGTCAGGATATCGGCGATGCCGAGAAGATCGCCGAGCGCACCGAGGAATACCGCCAGAAGTTCGCCAACCCGTTCGTCGCCGGGGCCCGTGGCTTCATCGACGACGTCATCATGCCGCATGGCACCCGCCGCCGCATCTGCCGCTCGCTGGCGATGCTGCGCGATAAGAAGCTGGAAAATCCGTGGAAAAAGCACGGCAACATTCCGCTGTAACGGCCTGATGCGCAAAGGGTGAAGCAAACCATGTTCAAGAAAATCCTGATCGCCAACCGTGGCGAAATTGCCTGCCGCGTCATCAAGACCGCCCACAAGATGGGCATCAAGACCGTGGCCGTGTTCTCGGAAGCCGACCGCGAGGCCCTGCATGTGCAGATGGCCGATGAAGCGGTGTTCATCGGCCCGGCCCCCAGCGCCCAGAGCTATCTGGTCATCGACCGGATCGTGCAGGCCTGTAAGGACACCGGGGCCGAAGCCGTCCATCCCGGCTATGGCTTCCTGTCGGAAAACAAGCTGTTCCAGCAGGCGCTGGCCGACAACGGCATCGCTTTCATTGGCCCGGATGCCCACGCCATCGAGGCGATGGGCGACAAGATCACCTCGAAGAAGCTGGCGGCTGCCGCCGGGGTTTCGACGGTGCCGGGTTACATGGGCATCATCAAGGATGCCGAGGAAGCGGTGAAGATCGCCGATGACATCGGCTATCCGGTGATGATCAAGGCCTCCGCCGGCGGTGGCGGCAAGGGGATGCGCGTGGCGTGGAACGCCGACGAGGCCCGCGACGGCTTCGAGCGTGCCACCTCGGAAGCCCGCTCTTCCTTCGGCGATGACCGCGTGTTCATCGAAAAGTTCGTCGATCAGCCGCGCCACATCGAAATTCAGGTGCTGTCGGACGGCGAGAACTGCATCTTTTTGAACGAGCGTGAATGCTCGATTCAGCGCCGTCACCAGAAGGTGATCGAAGAAGCGCCGTCGCCGTTTCTGGATGACGCCACCCGTAAGGCGATGGGTGAACAGGCCGTCGCCCTGTCGAAGGCGGTGCAGTACAAGTCTGCCGGGACCGTGGAATTCATCGTCGACGGCCAGCGCAACTTCTACTTCCTCGAAATGAACACCCGCCTTCAGGTGGAGCATCCGGTGACCGAGCTGATCACCGGCCTCGATCTGGTGGAATGGATGATCCGCATCGCCTACGGCGAAAAGCTGACCCTCCAGCAGAAAGATGTGCAGCTGAACGGCTGGGCGATGGAAAGCCGCATTTATGCGGAAGATCCGTACCGCAACTTCCTGCCGTCCACCGGGCGTCTGGTCCACTATCAGCCGCCGGATGAATCTGACACCGTGCGTGTTGACACCGGCGTCTATGACGGCGGCGAGATTTCCATGTACTACGACCCGATGATCGCCAAGCTGGTGACCTACGGGCCGGACCGGAATTCCGCCATCGCCGCCATGCGCCGGGCGCTGGATGAGTTCTATATCCGCGGGGTGTCGCACAACATTCCGTTCCTCGCCTCCCTGCTGGGCAAGCAGCGCTTTGTTGATGGCCGTCTGACCACCAACTTCATCGCTGAGGAATATCCGCACGGCTTCAACGCCGCTGACCTGCCGCCGGAAGATCCGACCGTGCTGGCCTGCGTCGCTGCGGTGATCCACAAGCAGGTGCAGGAACGCGAGGCGATGATCTCCGGCCAGATGCGCGGTTACGAGCGCGAGGTCGGCACCGAGTATGTGGTCCGCTTCTCCAAGGAGCGTTACGAGCCGGTCAGCATCGCCGATGATCTGGACGGCGACGGCTGGGGGTCCATCGTCACCGTCGGTGGCACCGAACACAAGGTGGCGGGCGACTGGACCTTCGGCGAGTTCCTGTGGCTGGGCACCGTCGATGACCGCGATGTGGTGGTGCAGGTGGACCGCAAGGGCAGCAGCGGCTATGTGCTGTCCACGCAGGGCGCGCTGGCCGACCTGAAGGTGTTCAGCCCGCAGGCTGCCGCCTATGACCAGTTGATGCCGGTCAAGCTGCCGCCGGATATGTCGAAGTATCTGTTGTCGCCGATGCCGGGCCTGTTGGTCAGCATCGACGTGGCGGACGGGCAGGAGGTGAAGGCGGGCGAGAAGCTGGCCGTCATCGAAGCGATGAAGATGGAAAACGTGCTGCGCGCCGAGCAGGACGGCACCGTCAAGAAGATCCACGCCTCGGCGGGCGGGTCGCTGGCGGTGGACCAGATCATCATCGAGTTTGCCTGATCTGGCCTGAGGGTTGCGGTCAGCCTGACACGCCGGATGCGTCAGGCTTTTCCGGCCCCGGAAGCGGCACTCTGCGGCTTCCGGGGTCCGGTCATCGACCGGGCCCATGGTTTTAAAAAGTGCTGTCCGGTCATCGACCGGGCCCGTGGTTTTAAAAAGTGCTGTCCGGTCATCGACCGGGCCCATGGTTTCAAGAGTGTTCCTGTTTTCTGTTCAAGACTCCCCCGAGAGGTGTGAAATGACCCTTGCCGTTGCCAAGTCTCCGTCGCTGCTGTCGGCGGTGCTGCCGTCCTCCGGCGTTGCCGCCAAGGTGGGCGCCGTGGTGCTCGGTTCGCTGCTGCTGGCGGCTTCTGCCAAGGTGCAGGTGCCGTTCTGGCCGGTGCCGATGACCATGCAGACCTTCGTGGTGCTGGTGCTGGGGATGGCCTATGGCTCCCGCCTCGCCGTTGCCTCGGTGCTGACCTATCTGGCGCAGGGCCTGGCCGGTCTGCCGGTGTTTGCCGGGGCGATGGCGGGTCCGGCGTATATGATGGGGCCGACTGCCGGGTATCTGGTCGGCTTCGCGGTGGCGGCCGGGATGATCGGTCTGCTGGCTGAACGGGGCTGGGACCGTTCGCCGCTGAAGGCCTTTGCGGCGATGTCTGCCGGTCATGCCCTGATCTTCGTGTTCGGGGTGGCGTGGCTGTCGACCCTGATGGGGCTGGAAAAGGCGGTTGCCGTCGGCGTGACCCCGTTCATCGCCGCCACCGTGCTGAAGAGCGCGCTGGGGATGGCGGTGATGGTTGCCGCGTGGTCGGCCCTGCGTCGCCGCTCGGCCTGAAGGCCCGCCCGCTCATGCGGACGTAAGCCAAGCGGACGGATGCCCCCGCCCGCCGCCTGAGGGGCAGGTACCGGAAGCCCGGCCTGCCGGGCTGACTGGCCCCCAAAAATCTATCAAGGGGGGGCCGTCCGCTCATGCGGACGTGAGGCAAGGGGGCGGACGCCCCCGCCCGCCGCCTGAGGGGCAGGTACCGGAAGCCCGCCATGCGGGCTGACTGGCCCATTGAGGGCCCGCGCGACCATTCGCGCGTGAGGCAAGGGGGCGGACGCCCCCGCCCGCCGCCTGAGGGGCTAACAGAGTATACAGATCTCCGGCGTTATTCTGCCGCCGGGGTGTGAGGAAACGGAATCCAGAAAGTGCCCCGGTCAACGGGGTGGACGAAGGGCCGGGTCAGTTGATCCGGCCCTTTTTCGTTGCAGAAGATTCGGCGCGGAGATCGAGTCGCAGCATCTCTTGCGGTTTAAGGGGGGTGATCCAGTGCGCTGCCGCAGAATGTTGCAGGCGCAAAATGCGGCTTTTCCCATATTTCCCAAACCGTTGAAAACAGGTACGCCAGATGGGGTCCGCGCCGCCGGGCAGGGGGTGTGGCGCAATGGCTGCCATCGTTTTTTGAACTGCCCGCTTTTCAGGGGCGCGATATCTCATTACTCTGCCCATCCTTTTGCTTCCGCAGGGTTCCTGCGGCATTGCAGGGCGCTCCGGCCTGCATCCCGTGTCATGCGGGGCGACCGGGGGCCTGCGCACATCCTTCTGACTCCCTTCCGTAACGGGCGACCCGACCATGAAGATCCACAGCGAGAACCTTGACGATCTGGCCCTTCAGTACCACCGCCAGCCGCGTCCGGGTAAGATCGCCATTGCCGCCACCAAGCCGCTGGCGACCCAGCGCGATCTGGCGCTGGCATATTCTCCGGGTGTTGCCGCCGCCTGCCGGGCGATTGTCGATGACGAGGCCGCCGCCTATGAGGTGACCGGCCGGGGCAACATGGTGGCGGTGGTCACCAACGGCTCGGCGGTGCTGGGTCTGGGGGCGATCGGCCCGCTGGCAGCCAAGCCGGTGATGGAAGGCAAGGCGGTTCTGTTCAAGAAGTTCGCCGGGATTGATGCCTTCGACATCGAAATCAAGGCCGAAACCGCCGACGAGATGGTGCAGATCATCGCGGCGATGGAGCCGACCTTCGGGGCCATTAACCTTGAGGACATCAAGGCCCCGGAATGTTTCGAGGTGGAAACCCGCCTGCGCGAGAAGATGGGGATTCCGGTGTTCCACGATGACCAGCACGGCACCGCGATTGTGGTGGGCGCGGCGGTCCGCAATGGCCTGCATCTGGTCAACAAAGACATCTCGCAGATCAAGCTGGTGTCCACCGGCGGCGGCGCGGCGGGTCTGGCCTGCCTCAACCTGCTGGTTGAGATGGGGCTGAAGCGCGAGAACGTCACCCTGTTCGATAAGTTCGGTCTGGTCTACGACGGCCGGAATGAGGACATGAACCCGCATAAGGCGGTTTATGGCCGCACCGATCTGTCGCACGAAACCACGCTGGCGCAGGCGATGGAGGGGGCCGATGTGTTCCTCGGCCTGTCCGGTCCGGGGGTGCTGACCGGCCCGATGGTGGCGTCGATGGGGCCGCAGCCGCTGGTGCTGGCGCTGGCCAACCCGACCCCGGAAATCATGCCGGATGAAGTGCTGAAGGTGCGCGACGATGCCATCATCGCCACCGGACGGTCTGATTACCCCAATCAGGTCAACAATGTGCTGTGCTTCCCCTTCATCTTCCGCGCCGCGCTGGATGTCGGGGCCAAGGACATCAACAAGGCGATGCAGCTGGCCTGTGTCGAGGCGATTGCGGAACTGGCGCGGTCGGAAACCTCTGACGTGGTGGCCAGCGCCTATGTCGGCGAACATCTGGTGTTCGGGCCGCAGTACCTGCTGCCGAAGCCGTTTGACCCGCGCCTGATTCAGGTGATCGCTCCGGCGGTGGCCGAAGCGGCGATGAACAGCGGGATCGCCACCCGGCCGATCGCCGACCTGAAGCTGTACCGCGAGCAGCTGGGCCAGTACGTGTTCCGCTCCGGCCAGACCATGCGCCCGGTGATGGACAAGGCGCGTCAGGCCGCCAAGCGGGTGGTGTTCGCCGAGGGCGAGGACGAACGCGTGCTGCGGGCGGCGCAGGCGGCGCTGGATGAAGGCGTGGCCCGTCCGATCCTGATCGGCCGCCGGGCGGTGATCGTCGAGCGGATTGCCGATCTCGGCCTGCGCATGCGCCCGGATGAGGATGTCGAGGTGGTCGAGATCATCCGCGATCCGCGCTATCACCACTTCTCCGATGCCTACTGGCGCCTGATGCGCCGCCGTGGGGTGTCGCCGGACCATGCCCGCGTTGCGGTGCGGGCCAGCGCCACCATTTTCGCGGCGCTGATGGTCCGCCGGGGCGAGGCCGAGGCGATGATCTGTGGCACCGCCGGCAAGTACAGCGGTCACCTGAAGCAGGTGAAGGATGTGCTGGGCCTGCGTCCGGGTGTTTCGGTCTGTGCGGCGATGAATGCGGTGATCCTTGAGAAGGGCACCTTCTTCATCACCGATACCTACGTCAACCACGAGCCGACCGCCGAGGAGCTGGCGGCCATCACCACCATGGCGGCGGAAGAAGTCCGCCGCTTCGGGATCGAGCCGAAGATTGCCATGCTGTCGCATTCCAACTTCGGGTCAGACAACAGCGAGTCGGCACAACGGATGCGCGATGCCCTCAATCTGGTGTGGGAACGGGCGCCGGATCTGGAAATCGAAGGCGAAATGCATTCGGATTCCGCGCTGTCGGCCGACCTGCGTGACCGGATCTTCCCCGGCAGCCGCCTGAAGGGTGAAGCCAACCTGCTGGTGATGCCGTCGGCGGATGCCGCCAACATCGCCTTCAACATGGTCAAGGTGCTGGGCGATGGCCTGAACGTCGGGCCGATGCTGCTGGGCATGGCTTATCCGGCCCATATTGTTACCCCGTCGGTCACGGTGCGGGGGCTGCTGAACATGACGGCGCTGGCGGTGGTGGAAGCCCAGTTGCTGGCGGAACGGCGCTGAAACGCCCTTTGGTAGAATATCCCCTGCGGATACAGATCTTTGAATAATCACATCCCGCCCGTCTCCCCGGGCGGGATGTTTTTTGTGTCTGTGGGATTGGTCCATAGACAGAAGGGCGTCGGCTGTGACAAAAATATCGGTATAACAGTAAACGGCCGTGCTCAGGGTGGGTGGCAAGGGTCCGGAATGAGAGCCGGATTACCATGTGCCCGAATGAAACGGTGGTGTGCGGCAGGTCAGGGGGGCCGGGGGTTGGCCCAGGGTTTCCGTAGCGGTCGGGGGTCCGGCGGTGCGGAAGGCTGCTCCGCTGAGCCTGCGTAATACGGCAGGGAGAGAGCCGGGATGGCTGCAACCGGTTTGGTGGTGAAAGACGCAAGGATTGTCGTTCTGGACGACAACCCGACCAACGTTCTTCTGCTGGAAGCGATGTTGGAGGAAGACGGTTTCACCAATGTCACCGGTTATACCAACCCGGTCACGGCGCTGGAGGCGATGCTGGAGGCACCGCCGGATCTGGTCCTGCTGGATATCCGGATGCCGGTGCTGGACGGCCATCAGGTCCTCGCCCGGCTGATGAGCGGGGTGGACGATTATCTTCCCGTCATCGTGCTGACCGCCCAGACCGACAGCGAGACCCGGATGCGGGCGCTGGCCGGCGGGGCCCGGGATTTCCTGTCCAAGCCGTTTGATCAGGCGGAGGTGCTGCACCGCATCCGCAACACGCTGGAAACCAAGCTGCTGTTCAATGACCGGCGGGAGCAGGCGGCCCAGCTGGAAAAGGTGGTGATCGAGCGCACCCGGGAACTGGCGTTCATGGCCACCCACGATCTGCTGACCGGCCTGCCCAACCGCGCCGCCCTGCGCGAGCGGATGGTGGAAATGGCCGCCGCCGGGGAAGGCTGCGTGCTGCTGGTATCGGTGGAGCGGCTGGAAGGCGTGGTCGATGCGCTGGGCACCGTGCTGGGCGAGGCCGCCCTGCGCCAGTGCGCCGAAACCCTGAAGGACCTGTTGCCGGAAGATGCCCGGATCGGCTGCTGGGGCGGCACCGAATTCATGATCGTCATCCCGCATGGGGTGGCGGATCAGTGGGCCCGCCGCATCATGGATTTCTTCCGGGTGCCGATGCGCTGCAACGCGGTGGAGCTGATCCTCGATGCCCGGATCGGCACCTGCCAGTATCCGCAGGATGGCAGTGACGCTGACCGTCTGGTGCAGCGCGCCGGTCTGGCGATGATCACCGCCCGCCGGGGCGGGAACGATTTTGCCGCCTACACCACGGCGCTGGAAGAGACCGCCAACCGCAAGCACGTGCTGGAGCGGGAACTGCGCAAGGCGATTGAGCGCAACCAGTTGCAGGTGGTGTATCAGCCGAAGCTGCGGCTGGCCGACCGCAGCGTGGTGGGGATGGAGGCGCTGTTGCGCTGGACCCACCCGGAGCTGGGGTTCGTCTCCCCGGTGCAGTTTATTCCGGTGGCCGAGGAAACCGGCGCGATCGTGCCGATCGGCGAATGAGTGCTGCGGCAATCCTGCGCCGACTGCCTGATCTGGCGGAAGTTGGGCTATGACCTGACAGTGGCGGTCAACGTCTCCGGCCGCCAGTTTGATGAACCCAACCTGCCGGGAACCGTGGCGCATGTGCTTGGCCAGACCGGCCTGCCGTCGCGGGCGCTGGAGGTGGAAATCACCGAAACCGCCCAGCTGCGCGACCTTGGCCGCGCCAAGCAGGTGCTGACGGCAATCCGCGAGCTGGGCGTTGCCATCGCCATCGACGATTTCGGCACCGGCTATTCCTCGCTGTCGTATCTGCGTCAGCTGCCGCTGAACACCCTGAAGGTTGACCAGTCCTTCGTCCGGCATCTGGACACCAACCCCGATGACCGCGCCCTGACCCGCACCATTGTCGCCATGGCGCAGACGCTGGGGCTGGAAGCGGTGGCGGAAGGGATTGAAAGTGATACCCATGCCGCCTTCCTGCTGGAGCAGGACTGTGCGCTGGGGCAGGGCTACCTGTTCGCCAAACCGATGTCGGCCCCGGATTTCACCCGCTGGCTGGAAGCCCATGCGGTGCGGATGGAAGGGGTCCTCTGACCTTCAGCTGATGAAGGCAGGATGCATCTGGCCCGGTCCTTGGGGACCGGGCCTTTTCTTTGCGCTTAGCCCGGGGTGGGGTAGGTCATTGCCGTCAGCCGCTCAATCAGGGCAGGCAGGCGGTTGCGCAGCAGGTCGGGGTCGTCGCAGTCGGGCAGGGTGTCCTGCGTGCGGGCCGCCAGCCACGCCCCGTCAGCGGCAAGGCGGATGACCTCCAGCGCCGGATCGCTGTCGGTCGCGGCATGGCGGGCGAGGCGGTCCGTCAGCCAGTTGGTCCACAGGGTGCCGGTGTCCGGGTCAAACAGCGTTACCTGCATCAGGGCGGTACAGGTGCGGATCTGCTCCGGGTCATCATCCATCCTCAGCAGTTTGACATAGGCCCGGGTGAAGCGGCCATGGGCCACCGGGTCGGCGGCCATCAGGGCCTCAACCCGCTCATCGCTCTGATCCAGCAGATCCTGAAGCATTGCCAGAATCAGCGCCTGCCGGTTGGGAAAGTGGTGAAAGACCCCGCCCTTGCTGACCCCGGCGGCATCGGCAACCGCCTGAATGCTCAGGTCTGTAGCCCCGCGTTCGGCGATCAGGCGGTTGGCACAGTCCAGAATGGCGCGGCGGACCAGTTCCGGCTGCTTGCGGCGGGTGTGGGCAAGGCTCATCGGGCGGGGTCTTTCAGGGGCAGGGGTAGGGGCAGAGGCAGGGGCGGTGTGGGCAGGGCGGCCAGCAACAGCCCGATCAGCACCGTCAGCAGGCCGCCGCCCAGCCCGAAGCCGAGAATTTGCGCCCCACCGGCGGGCAGGCGGGACAGGGCCTGTGACAGGCAGGTCAGGCCGAGGACAAGGGCCGACAGTCCGGCCCCACCCCGCAGGGCCGGATGCAGGGGGAGCGGGGCGGTCAGCAGGGTAACGCTGCCGACGCCGAGGGCCAGCGCCGCCAGCATCCAGCCATAGGGCACGGTGGCGGGCAGGGACGACAGGGCCGGGGTCAGGGTTGAGGGCGGCATGGCGGATTGCTCCGGGCGGCGGGGAGGGCAAAACATACCGCCCGGTCGGTTTCTTGGCAAGGGGTTGAAACCGGCCTGCTAGAGTATCCGTGTTGATCAAGCGTTTTTTCGGATCCATGGACGGCCTGCCTTGAGCAGGGCGTTTGCCATGACGATGAGCTTTCGCATGATGGCGGTGATGGCGACTTTTGCTGGTTTTCCAGCGCCGACGAGTTGGTC